>NZ_AP018150.1:1397502-2795004 GCF_003966915.1 Mycoavidus cysteinexigens | reverse complement strand
GGCAATTGCGCTATGTACGCGGCTGGCTAAAAAGTAACTTCTCTCGATAATCAAGATGAGTTAAAGCGCGCATTTTACGGTGCCTAATGCGCAAGTCAAAAGGATCTTATTAATGTAAATTGGGGCTGCGCGTCACATAAGCGCCAAATTTTTAGGGGCGCTCGTTGGTAGCGAATTTTAATGCGCCAGAGATCTTTTTCGAGCTTCTAAATTTTTTGCGCAGCGCTCTTTTTTCATCTCCTATGCAAGAGCTTTATAGCGCCAGCGCCCTGCTGACACGATTGTAAAGTGTTGACGGAAAACAAAAAAACAGATTAAATAGAGGGTTCGCGCAAAAAATTTAGCGAGAGATTCTGTCGGATAAGGCTTAATGTGCCTTAAGTGGCGCTTTTTGTCCGATCTGAATGTTAACTGAGCAAGAGAATAATCAACACGCCGTCCTAGCGGGCGGAGCTTGTGAGAGCAATTAATCATGAAACGTACTTATCAACCTTCTGTCACACGCCGTAAACGGACTCACGGTTTTCGTGTTCGCATGAAAACTGTAGGGGGACGTAACGTTCTTAACGCACGCCGGGCGAAAGGCCGTAAGCGTCTAGCCGTTTAACGCGTTAGCGTTTAATACGCATTCCGTTATTTCCTTGCGGGCCGCAGACGTCGGCTTTCCGAGAGCCGCGCGACTCTTAAAACCGGATGAATTTTCATCGGTTTTCCGCGAGCGCCCTTGGGGGCGCAGCCGGCATTTTGTATTATATGGACGACGCACGGGCCAAGCAGCACGGTTGGGCTTGGTGATTGGGCGCAAGTATGCGTCGCGTGCGGTCAGCCGTAATTTAATTAAACGCATTGCCCGTGAAATATTTCGCCATCAGCGCGCTGAGTGCTATGGGTGGGATATTTTGTTACGGTTACATGTCAAATTGGACCGGAAAATATGGCGCAGCGCTTCATCCGAGGCGCTTAAAGCCGTATGCAGTAACGAGCTTGAAACATTATTCAGCGAGGCTATCTGTAGCCGCATCAAACGCTCGACATGAGGTGTGTGATTTTTATGCAAAAAATACTGCTTATGTTGCTGCGTTGCTATAAATTGATGCTCAGTCCATACCTTGGCAATCGCTGCCGTTTTATGCCATCTTGCTCAGATTACGCGCGCGAGGCTATCCAATATTATGGTGCGGCGCGTGGCAGTTATCTTGCCTTCAAAAGAGTGTGTCGTTGCCATCCGTTTGCAGCAGGCGGCATAGATTCGCCGCTACCGCTCAATCTTTCAGGCGCAGACGCCGCCCCCCAGTATCAAGACGAGACAAAATCAAATGGATATTAAACGCAATATTTTGTGGGTTATTTTAGTGATTTCACTGGTGATGCTGTTTGATAATTGGCAGCGTTACAATGGGCGTCCCGCGAGTTTCTTTCCTGATCCTGTGCCGGTGCAGACCGTGAACCAAGGCACGCCTGATCCATCGCTTACGACTTCCTCATTGCTGGGTACAGCGGCGGCTCCGGATACCCAGGTGGCGGTGAATGGCGAAAAAATCCATATAAAAACAGATGTTTATGAAGCAGAGATTAATACGCAAGGCGGTACATTGTCTAAATTGTCGTTGACTCGGCACGCGGATAGACAACAAGATAATCACTACGTTAGCCTCTTTGACGAGACTCCCAGTCATGTTTATTTAGCCCGTACGGGTCTGATTGGTGGCGGTTTCCCGAACCATAATGATATTTTTCGCGTCACGCCTGGTCCACGTGAGCTGACGAGCAGCGCAAATACGCTTGAGGTTCGCCTCGAATCTCCGGTGAAAAATGGTGTTAAGTTTGTAAAGCGTTACACTTTCACGCGCGGCAGTTACGTGATTGGCGTTCAGCATGAAATCGTTAATGCCGGTTCAGTGCCGGTGCAGCCTGTGCTGTATATGGAATTGGTGCGTGATAGTGCGCCCGTTGAAACGCCACGTTTCTCGTACACCTATATTGGGCCAGTTGTTTATACCTCGCAGCAGAATTTCCAGAAAGTCGGTTTTAGCGATATTGATAAAAATAAAGCCAGCTACGTTAGGCAAGCCGATAATGGCTGGGTCGCCATGGTGCAACATCACTTTGCCTCGGCATGGCTGTTGCCGCAGGGCGTGATGCGAGATATCTATATACAGAAAGTGGATTCATCACTGTATCGAGTCGGAACTAAGCAAGCTGTACAAACTCTGATGCCAGGGCAAGCGGTCCAAGTGCCGGCGCGCCTTTTTGCGGGCCCGGAAGAAGAGCGCATGCTTGAAAATATTGCGCCAGGCCTTGAGTTGGTGAAGGATTATGGCTGGGTGACGATTATTGCCAAGCCATTGTTCTGGCTGCTTGAAAAAATTCACAATCTACTCGGTAATTGGGGCTGGTCAATTGTTGCTTTGACCTTACTCATTAAGGCGGTCTTTTTCCCATTGTCGGCCGCTAGCTACCGCTCAATGGCGCGCATGAAAGAAATTTCTCCGCGCATGCAGGCATTGCGAGAGCGCTTCAAAAGCGAGCCGCAAAAAATGAATGCAGCATTAATGGAGCTTTATAAAACAGAGAAAGTCAATCCATTGGGAGGGTGCTTGCCGGTCGTCATCCAAATCCCCGTTTTTATTTCGCTGTATTGGGTGTTATTGTCGTCGGTAGAAATGCGAGGCGCTCCTTGGATTGGCTGGATTCATGATTTATCGCAGCAAGATCCTTATTTTATCTTGCCAATTTTGATGGCGCTTTCGATGTTTGTGCAGACGCGCTTAAATCCAACGCCACCGGATCCGCTCCAGGCCAAAATGATGATGTTTATGCCGCTCGCATTTTCGGTAATGTTCTTCTTCTTTCCGGCTGGCTTAGTGCTTTATTATGTAGTGAATAATGTGCTGTCTATTTTGCAGCAATGGTATATTACAAAACGGGTTGCGCGGTAATCTCGCATTGATAGCAGTATCCAGGAGCGCGCTAGCAACGCGCTCTGAGCAATCAGAGGGTCAATTTTGAAGTATGCGCTAGCTGAGGCAAGTCGCTTACCCTTCGATGTGAAGGCGCCTAATTCGGCTATGCGCAAAGCTATTGCCGAGCTGGATGCCGGCCAGCACAAGAAGAGCGCGGGGTTGATGGCAGACTTGTATGCGGGCGATTAAGCAATCCGCCTGCATGCAAGCGTGACTATAAACGGGAAGCCAAAGACGACAATCGCGCCAAGCATCGATGATGCGTCCTCGCTAAGCTTGAGTAAATGATGTACATATTTAACTTATCAGCACCCAATTGAGCGAACCCACCGCAATATATTTCTACCAAGCGCTCCGCAGCAATAATGGGCGTAGCCGTCATCATCTCGCAAGCCACGCCGCCCTCGTAACTCCCTCAAACGCCCATTCCCCGAAGGTGTGGGTACGCTTGCTCACATGGGGCGGATGGATAGCCACGGAGGTCGTAGGTGGCCGTTTTACGTCAGTTGTGGGTGGCATGTTGCTCAATGTACTGTCGTACGAGGCTAATTGGCGTACCGTTGCAAGAGGCGGCGAAGTAGGAAGATGATATAGCAAGGCTACTTCTAGTAGGATTGTTTTGCGATGTCAGGGTGTTTCTTTCGAACCCTCGATTGGAAGCCCTTTTAGACCGCTCATCAGCGCCGACACAGACATATTTGGCGGATAAGTGAACCAATAGGCGAGAAATATGTCTAAGTTGAACAAAACTATCTTAGATCGTTGGCGCACATTCCGCCGCCTGTAGGACTATAAACTCGCGGGGAACGGTGAATGCCTGATTACAGTGTCCGCCCACAAGTTGTACCTGTGTGCGTTACGACTATGTATCGAAAAATAGTAGGAATGTTTTCTTGTGCGCACTACGGCTTTGAAGAAAATTCCGATGTGGGCGATGCGCTCAATGTTCTCAGGGCGGAACGCCCCCGTGAAGTCATGCCGCCAGCAGCAGGAGCGCACCGAAATAACCCCATTCGGCTCGATGCTATGTTGCGCGAGTAGGAGTCACAGGCCTTTAGGAGGATGAGTATGTCAATCCGGCACTTTCCCGTAGAACTGTGTAATCAGTTCTTCCACCAAATACCTCTGATGTTCTGGCAGGGCCTCAATTTTCTTGGCAAGCGTAACCGTTTCTGGAGAAGGCGGATATTTAGCTTGTTTAAGCTTAACTTCCTTGGCTTTTAGGAGCGCTGGATCGGGTGGTGGCCCGTAATGCAGCCAATGCTCGCCAACGTCAAGCCATTCGGCCAGCGTCTTGATTTTATCTGCAGTGGGAATGGCACGGCCGGTTAACCATTTATGCGTGGTCTGCACCGAAACGCCAGCACCGTCTCGGTGCTGGAGATTAAACAGGCGCGCTAAGTCTGTAGCGCCTTTAACAGGCTTAGGGCCTCGCTTTAACGCAAGCCGTAAACGCTCTGAGAAGGCGGATCTTTCTTGATTGGATGGCATATGGGAATTCTGACTCATCATATTTCCCTATGGTTCAACCTTTTATGATAGATATACCTAAATTAGTTTAGAGTTTTGCTTATAACAGGTATTTTTTGGAATTTAGCGAGTTTATTGAGCTAAATGCAACGCTAAATAGGGCTGAATTTGTTTGCGTGCGACAAGCTCGCGGCTCGAGTTTGAGTGGGTTTGCATATGGGCACAAACGCTATTTCCAAAATTTTCATTGTGAGGCGTGCGCGATTTAAGTACGCCGCAATAAAGATGAGCGAGTTTACCCATTTAGGCCACCCAATAGCATACGTAGCCGATTTACCAGAGGCTGCGTAATCGTTTACTCGATATTATGTAGGCCGAAAGGACGGTATGAAGAGTTGAATTTGAGTGATGATGCCCCGGCTTTAAGATAGGCTAAAACCGGCTTTCAAGAACTAACCAGCACAGACAAAATGATGTAAGGTAGGTGTGGAAGCTACAATAGAAATATCCGTATGCTGTCCTTTCAGCGTTTCAAATAGAATAACTAAAGCTAAGTTATGGCAGTGTGGTGGCAACAACGTATGGATTTTATGATGGCGGCCTCGGAAGGGCTCCGCTCCGCCGTTTCTCGTGTTCTAAAACGCCAGCTGACTTATTCTGGTCCTTGCCCGTAAAACTGAGTGATTAACTCTTCTACCAAGTATTTTTGATGTTCGGGCAATGCCTCAATTTTTTTTAGCCAGCTCAATGGTCTCAGGCGAAGTTGGGTACTTAGCTTGTTGAAGTTTGGTTTCTTTGACCTTTAATAAGCTTGAATCGGGTGGCGGCCCGTAATGCAACCAATGCTCACTAACGCCAAGCCATTCAGCTAACGTTCTGATTTTTTCCGTAGTTGGAATGGCGCGGCCGCTTAACCATTTGTGCGTAGTTTGCACTGAAACACCTGTGCCGTCATGCTGTAGATTAAAAAGGCGTGCTAAATCCGTCGCCCCTTTTACAGGCTTATGACCTCGCTTTAATGCGAGTCGCAAACGCTCTGAAAAACTACTTCTTTCTTGATTGGTTGGCATAAAGCGATTCTGCCGCATCATCTCTCCTTTAGGCTAAACTTTTTATGAGATATTTAACTAAAATAGTTTACATTATCCATCAATTGGGTTATTTTTATCTTTTTTGGAATTAGAAAAGAGCGTTGATAACGCTATTAGACCGCGAGTACAGGCTCTTTCGCGGGCATAAACCGTAGGTGCTGTGACCGTCTACGCAACTTTGCACAGCCTCTGAAAAAGGAGACTTACTGATGAATAAACGTCAATCTATGACTTTTAAAGAATTAGTACTTAAGCGTTATAAAGAATATTTTTCGCTTAAAACTTTGCAAGCCCTATCGCGTAAATCAATCGGTATTATTCCATTGCCGGTTTATTTAATTTTGGTGGCATGTTTAGCGACTATGGTGCTGAACCATCAGCTCATGGGTAACAATATTTGCACAATGATTGCCTTGTTGGCGGTATGTGGCTATACCTGCTCTGCAGTTGGTCAAGCAATTCCTTTTTTTCGCCGCATTGGGGGCTCGGTCATTATCGTGACTTTTGTCCCCGCCTATTTGGTCGCTCACCAGTTACTGCCGGCGGATTTTGTGCTCCCTATTCAAGCCTTTTGGGAAAATAACCACCCGATTTATCTATTTATCGTTGCCGTGATTGTCGGGAGTGTGCTGAGCATGGATCGCCAGGTGTTGATCCAGGGATTTATAAAAATTTTCGCTCCACTATTGATGGGCTCGATTGTGGCCGCAATAACGGGCACTTTAGTGGGCTTAGCGGTAGGACTTGATTTATTCCATATTATTTTCTTTATTGTTGTCCCTATCATGGCTGGTGGGCTCGGCGAAGGCGCGATTCCGCTATCAATCGGCTATGCAAAAATCCTAGGTCAGCCTCAGGGTGATTTATTAGCCCAAGTTCTACCTGCAATTATATTCGCCAACCTTTTTGTCATTATATTGGCGGCCGCACTGAATCTTTTGGGGCGTTATTACCCACGCTTTTCAGGGGATGGATGTTTGTTAAAAACGGATAAAGAAAAAGACGATACCGTTAAAGCAGAGAATTCGCATGAAGATGCCCGGCCTTTGCTCACAGAAGTGGCGGCAACCGGGATGACGGCAATTTCTTTTTATTTAATTGGGGTGCTTACGCATCAATTGTTTGGCTGGCCAGCGCCAATCGCGATGCTTTTGATTGCGATCCTAGTCAAGCTGTTGAATCTAGTGTCGCCCGCCATGCATCAAGGTGCGATTGGCTTGTATCATTTTTTTGTAAAGGTCACGATTTATCCTTTGCTATTCGCGGCTGGGATGACGATTATTCCATGGGACAAGCTCACCGCTGCATTTAACCTGCCGTTTATTGTGACGGTTTTTGCAACCGTAATTTCGTTAATGGCGACTGGATTTCTCGTTGGCCGTAAAGTGGGTTTATTCCCAATTGAAGCGGCTATTGTTACGGGCTGTCATAGCGGTATGGGAGGCAGCGGCGATATAGCTATTTTATCTGCCGCACATCGCCTATCGTTAATGCCGTTTGCGCAAATTTCCACGCGTATTGGGGGCGTTATTGTGGTCATTATCGCCCTGTTAGCAATTGGCTTTTTAAATTAAAGCTCGATCCAATTCATTTAATTTCATCCAATCTGCCTAGTGCACAGTTCACTTTCGTGGCTGTGCGCAAATCAGGTTATTTTCAACTCAATCTAAGGAGTGCGGCTATGACTTCCAACACTTATTGCAGATCTGTATTATTTACACCGGCATTACGACCGGAGCGTATTGCTAAGGCAGCGCAAAGTGGAGCGGACGTTTGTGTGATTGATTTAGAAGACCCTGTGGCTCCTAATTTAAAGCATGAGGCTAGAGAAAAACTTGCTCAATGCCTGGCTACCCCGCACTCTGAACGAGTTAAATTTGCCGTACGAGTCAATTCGTTGCGTACTCAAGATGGTCTGAAAGACTTGCTGGAAATTTTCCGACAAACGAAGTCACCCGATTATATTATTTTGTCCAAAGTGGAAAATCCACAGGAGATCATTATTACTGAGGAAATACTGGGCCAAAAAGAGAATGACATTCAGTTTTTAGCGGCGGTTGAAACGCCAGAAGGCGTCGCTAATGCTAAAGAAATTGCGCGGGCCTCTTTACGGCTGAAAGGGCTTATTTTCGGCGCTGCTGATTTGCCAGTAGTATAGGGAGTGCGATTACCTGGGATAGCCTTTATTTTGCGCGAGCGCAGGTCTTGAATGCGGCTAAGATAACTGAGCTTGAAATTATTGATACGCCATATTTTGATGCGCGTGACTTCGATGGTTTGATTGCGGATTCACTCAGAGTCAGGGAGCTTGGCTATACCGGAAAAGCCGCCATTCATCCATTACAAATCCAACATATTAATGAAATATTCCAGCCGGATGAGGCTGAGCTTTATAGAGCAAGGCGCATCGTGGCCACTGCTCAGGAAAATGAGGGCAATGCTTATTTATTAGACGGTACTTTGATTGGCACACCATTGATTAAAGCCGCTCAGAGGTTGTTGGATAAATATGATCAAATCAATCGATAGGTTTGTATAGATTCTTGTGAGTTGTTGAACTCTCGGCTTACGCCGAGAGTTTTTATTTTGGACTGAGGCGCATCATGTAGAAGGTGCTCAATTTATCAGAACATGGAGCAAATGATCTTTGCGCAACGACGCGGCCGCACGCTATTCTTATGGCGTCTGCCTGATGCGTAAATACATTGTGCATAATGATTGACGTTGGCAACAGGTTTGCGCTAAACAAACCGTATCGAGGAGCAAGCTGGTGGAACCGCAAAATGTGCAAGTTGCAGCAGTGACAACCGGGCTGGTCGGCGACATCCGCGTCTTGATCGGAGAAGCGCGGGCCGGACTGGCCACTACGGTTAATTCGGCCTTGACTATGCTTTACTGGCGCATTGGTCGGCGCATACGCGCCGAGGTGCTCCAGGGAGAGCGGGCCGGCTACGGCGAACAGATTGTCGCCTCTCTGGCACGACAATTGGAAGCCGACCATGGGCGCGGCTTTGGCGCCAAGAACTTGCACCATATGCTGCGTTTTGGTGAGGTGTTCGAGGCCGAGGAAATTGTCTACGCGCTGAGTAGACAATTGAGCTGGACCCATTTGCGCAGCCTGATCTATATCGAAGACCCCCTCAAACGAGAGTTTTATCTGGAAATGTGCCGCAACGAGGGCTGGAGCACTCGCACCTTGCAAGGACGACTCGATTCCATGTTGTTCGAGCGCACAGCACTCTCGCGCAAGCCCGACGAATTGCTGAGGAGCGAACTGGCAACCTTACGAGATCAAGGGGCGTTCGGCCCAAATCTTGTCCTGAAGGATCCCTATGTACTGGATTTTCTGGAGCTGCGTGATCGTTACCTTGAAAAAGATCTCGAAGACGCCATCCTGCGCGAATTAGAAAACTTCCTGTTGGAGTTGGGAACTGGATTCAGCTTTGTAGCTCGCCAAAAACGGCTGCAAATTGATAATAATGACTTCTATATCGACTTGTTGTTCTACAACCGCCGTTTGCGACGTCTAGTTGCCATCGAACTGAAACTCGGTGAATTCAAGGCGGCTGACAAAGGTCAGATGGAGCTCTATCTGAGGTGGCTGGCCAAAAATGAACAAGAGCCTGGCGAAGCGCCGCCGCTGGGAATTATCCTTTGTACGGGAAAAAATCGTGAACAGATAGAACTGCTGGAGCTTGATCAAAGCGGCATCCATGTCGCCGAATACCTGACCGGCTTGCCGTCCAGGCAATTGCTGGAGAAAAAGCTGCATGAGGCGGTGACGCTATCCAAGACGCGGCTGGAGAATCAGCTCGGCCCGACCGCAATCAAAGTCAAGTAAAGAGCGCGCTCATGCGCATCGGTTATGCTCGTGTCTCCACTCAGGATCAGGACAACGCGGCACAGATCACGGCGTTGAGTGCGGCGGGATGCGGACGGATCTTCGAAGAGAAAGCGTCGGCAGGCCGTTGGGATCGTCCCGAACTCAACCGCCTACTCGATCAGTTACGCAAGGACGATGTACTGGGCGGTTTCGCCAAACAGATAAAAACATTGGTGTTGATTGGCGTTACATTAGTGTAAAACTGCGTGACTTATTTGATGACGCTCAATTTTGGCTCAAATGTAGTATCTATTCAATAGATGATCTTGTGGCTCGTTTGCATCATCTCTTAGTCTATATTCATCCTTTCGAGAATGGCAATGGCCGTTGCGCGCGACTCATGGCGGCTGCTTTGTTATACGAGCAGCAGAAGCAACCCTTTTCATGGGGAAGCCCCCACTTAGTAGGAAAGGGCGACGCTCGCAGTCGTTATCTAGACGCACTAAGAGTGGCGGACAAAGGAGATATACAACTACTGCGTTCCTTTGTCCGCACTTAACTTTTTTTGGTTTTTTTTGCTACAGTGGTTTTTTTAGCCGCCTTTTCTTTCTTTTCAAATTCAAACCCGATCTTGCCATCGTTTTGCTTAACCAGATAAGCTTTAAACAGGCGGCCAGTACGCGCTGATTTAAAATGTATCAGTAAATCCGTGCGGCCGGTGTTCAATAGCTTTTCCATTTGCTCACGGGAGATCTCTTGCTGCAAGACAATTTGACCTGAGCGAAAAGTGCAGCTTTTCGGGTTGCCGACCGATTTTTCACATATATAGTTTAAGCCATGCTCAAAAACGGCGCTGTTACATTTTGGACAAGGTCCGAGTGACGTCTGAGAAGAAAAATCAGGTAGCTCGCTATCGTCCTCGCCTTGCTCCTGACCAAAGTCAAATTCGAGTTTGTAATTGTCTATTTCTGGATCTTTCACAAGCTTTAAGATGGCGGCAAAGGGGCGCCCCATTTTGCTGCGAAAACCAGAAAGAGGTCCAATTGATTTATTGCTGAGTAAGCTTTCAACCTCTTCAATTTCAAATTGTCGCGCCCCGGGTATTTTTGTAATTGAAAACTCGCAGTGGGTGCACGCAAAGCGCCGGTAATTTTCTTTTACTTGGTTGCCGCAATGTGGGCAAGGAGTAGATAGTGTGGCGTAGTCGCCTGGTATGGTGTCTGAATCATACTCTTTTGCGCGTTTGACGATCAGTTGCGTCATTTGCGCAATCTCGTGCATGAAGGTGTCGCGTGTGAGGCTGCCATGCTCCATCTGTGTGAGTTTAAACTCCCACTCTCCGGTCAGTTCGGCTGCAGTGAGTTCTTTGACATTGAGTCCACGCAGTAGTGTCATTAACTGAAACGCCTTAGCGGTAGGAATCAATTCCCTTCCTTCGCGAATCAGGTATTTTTCTGTGAGTAACCCTTCGATAATTGCGGCGCGAGTTGCCGGCGTTCCTAAGCCTTTGGTTTCCATTGCCACGCGCAGCTCATCATCTGCAACCAATTTCCCAGCACCTTCCATGGCGGATAGTAAGGTGGCTTCGTTATAACGAGCGGGCGGTTTAGTGGTGAGCAAATGCACTGCAATTTTATCGGTTTTAACCGTTTCTCCCTTGGCTACAGGCATTAAGTTGGCAGTTTCATCCTGTGCCTCGCGCCCATATACTTGCAACCAGCCTGGTGTAACCAGTACTTTACCTTCCGTTTTGAAATGGTGGCCAACGACTTCAGTCAGGCGCGTGGTAAGTTGATATTCCGCTGCCGGAAAAAATATGGCCAAAAAGCGTTTAACTACAAGATCATATAATTTCTGTTCTGCTTCCGATAAATTTTTAGGCGCTTGTAAGGTTGGAATAATTGCAAAATGGTCGCTGATTTTCGCATTATTGAAAATTCGGCGATTGGGTTTGACCCAATTTTTATCGAGAACCTGTTTTGCGAAAGGCAGATAATTATGGCTTTCTTTTAATACTTCAAGCGTACTTTTAACGGTGCTGAGGTAATCCTCAGGCAAGGCGCGCGAATCTGTGCGCGGATAGGTTAAAACTTTATGTTTTTCATATAGAGCCTGGGCCAACGCTAGAGTATTTTTTGCAGAAAAACCAAAGCGCCCATGGGCTTCACGTTGCAAACTAGTGAGATCAAATAATAATGGAGAGAGCTGAGTTGAAGTTTTGGTTTCTTCGCTAACGCGACCCGGTTTGCCGCGGCATGCGGCCACGATAGATTCAGCCGCGGCTTCGCTCCACAGACGTGAGTCGCGTTGTTCTGGATCGAAGTCATTTTTCTTAAATTTGGGATCAAACCAACGGCCCTCATAAAAACCGGCAGCGCACACAAATTCAGCTTTAACCTCCCAGTAATCACGCGGTACAAAACGGCGAATCTTTTCTTCACGCTCAACTACAACAGATAACGTAGGGGTTTGCACACGCCCAACCGTCGTTAGGAAAAAGCCGCCTCCTTTACTGTTGAAGGCGGTCATTGCGCGTGTGCCATTAATTCCGACGAGCCAATCAGCTTCGGAGCGGCAGCGGGCAGCGTCGGCCAGCGGTTGCATCTCATGATCGCTGCGCAAATGCGCGAAACCCTCTCGAATCGCCTGTGGCGTCATGGATTGCAGCCAGAGTCGTTGCACCGCTTGCTTGGCCTTCGCATGTTGTGCGATATAACGGAAAATTAATTCGCCCTCGCGCCCCGCATCGCAAGCGTTAATCAGAGTATCAATATCTTTGCGCTTAATCAACTTAGTTAGAAGCTTGAGGCGTGTTTCGCTTCTGGCGATGGGTTGTAAGTCAAAACGTGGTGGAATCACGGGCAAATGGGCAAAACTCCATTTGCCACGTTTGACTTCGTATTCTTCGGGCGCAGCAATTTCTAGCAAATGACCGACGGCTGACGATAACACGTACTGTTCGCTTTCAAAGTATTCGTCGTGTTTAGTAAAGCCGCCTAGAACTCGAGCGATATCGTTTGCAACAGAAGGCTTTTCGGCAATGATCAGAGCTTTAGGCATGAAAAATATAGAGTTGGGTCTTGCAAACGGCTGTTTTATAGCACAGTTTAGGGCAAATGCGCGGTAAGTAAAGGTCTTAACTTAGGCGCGGTAGTCACTTTGTTACCCGAGGTTAGGCTGGCTAATAAGCGCTCAACCACGGCCGCATAGGGGAGTACGGTACCAAAAAAGCAGGTATTGTATGCATTTTCGATTAAAATTGTCGGGAAATCCTCAACCTCAATTTCATCAAGTTGATCGGCGTGAGTTTCTATATCAATCCAAACAAAGCATATAGATTGATGTGTGTCGGCAAGCGAATTAAAAAGTGTTTGATAAGCTCGGCAAGCGTCGCACCACTGAGCGCAAAGACAAGCCACCAGTAGAATATCTGGCTGGGTTAACCGGGCAGCGATGGCGTGGGCTTCCGTGTCGAGGTTAAACGCGGGCATGGGCGTGTTTCTCCTTTGCGATGGAACAGTTTTAGCGGCTTGCCGCATCACGCTTGATGCGTTCTACACGGCCACCAGGCAATGCTGTAATCCAACCACCTAGCTCTAATTGCAATAGGGTTGCTTGCAGTATTGCACTGTTTAGCTTGGTGCGCGTGGCAAGTAACTCGAGCGAGGTTGGATCATAATTCAGTGCCGCCAGTACGCAATGCGCGTTAGCATTAAGTGTAGCTGACATCTCATCGGTTTGCAGCGGGCTGGCCTGAGAGATAATTTGGGCTCCCTCCAAGTTTCGTTCTGACCAATTCAGGTTGTGATGCATATGCGGTTGAGTCGGATGATCGGTATCCATGGGCTGAGCGGATAAGGACGGCGTTTCCTGGGTTGAGTCGCGGTAATCTTTTGCGCTTATGGCAGGGCTGAGCAGGTCTGTGTGCCGTATCTCATCTAGTATATCTTGTGCGCACTCGACGAGCTTTGCCCCTTCTTTGATGAGCCGGTGGCAGCCCTTGGTAAGAGGCGAATGGATCGAGCCAGGTAGCGCGAACACCTCGCGCCCCATTTCGCCGGCCAAACGAGCGGTAATCAAAGAGCCAGATTGGAGGGCAGCCTCAACCACCAGTACCCCCTGTGTTAACCCAGCAATTAATCGATTGCGCTGCGGAAAATGCTGCGCGCGCGCCTTTGCGCTAAGTGGCCATTCAGAGACCAGCGCGCCGTGTGTCGCAATTTCATGTGCTAGCGCATGATGGCGTGCTGGATAAACTAGGTCGATGCCGGTGCCTACGACGGCAATTGTACTGCAAGGGCTACTCAATGCCCCCCGATGTGCAGCACCGTCGATGCCTAGCGCTAGCCCGGATACAATGGTTAAGCCTGCGTGAGCGAGGGTATGCGCAAGTTGTTTAGCATTTGCGAGTCCCTGGGGGGTGCCATTGCGGCTGCCGACAATCGCCAGCGAGGGCGCATGTAATAATTCGAGTCGTCCCTTTACGTACAGGAATGCAGGCGGATCCGCGATCTCTAGTAGCATGCGTGGATAAGCTGGATCGGCCAAGGTGACAAAATGATTGCCGGCACTCTTCATCCAGTTGCGCACGCGCGCAACGTTTTTAGCAAGGCACTCAGAATTGACGTGCTTGAGAGCTTCTGCAAGCTTAGCACCGACGACTTGTGCTAACGCCGTTTGTGATTGTTTAAATATATATTGCGGTAATCCATAAACGCCTAACAAACGACGGATTGCAACTGAACCCGCGCCTCGCGTGCCGATAAGGCGTAGCCATGCAGCGATTTCATCGTCAGTGAGAGCCAGAGTTTGCATTTTAGATGGGCGGCTCGAGGCGCTAGCCTCGGTCAATTAGCCATGTTAAGATCAGTTGCTAATTAATATGGTGTCATTTATTAAGTCAGGTTGAGGCGTTTAAAAGATGTTTTGCAGAAGCAAACAAATATTTTTCTGGATTGTGCATGGACTTGACGCTGCTCGCAAGCTGGCTATTTGGCTATAAAATGGATGGATTATGGCTTTATTGAATATATTAAATTATCCTGATGTTCGGCTGCAGAAAAAAGCTAAGCCGGTTGAGGCCATCGATGAGCGGATCCATCAACTGGTGCGCGATATGGCTGAAACTATGTATGCTGCGCCGGGCATTGGCTTGGCTGCAACTCAAGTGGATGTGCATGAGCGTGTCGTGGTGATTGATGTTTCTGAGACGCGTGACCAACTGCAAGTATTTATTAATCCAGAGCTGATTTGGTTAAGCGAAGATAAAAAGATTTATGAGGAAGGTTGTTTGTCCGTACCTGGCATCTACGACAAAGTGGAGCGGGCGGATCGGGTGCGCGTGCGAGCGCTCAATGAGCGCGGTGAAACTTTTGAAATAAATGCGGAGGGCCTGCTGGCGGTCTGCATTCAGCACGAAATGGATCATTTACTGGGTAAAGTGTTTATTGAATATTTATCGCCGCTTAAACAAACCCGCATCAAAACAAAAATGAAAAAACTTACAAAAGCAATGTAGTTCGCCGTACTTCTAATCAAGCTCAAAATTCAATGCCAAACAAGTCTGTATCCGTAGAAAAAAATCTCGCATTGTTTTCTTTTAGCCAATCCAAGTCGCAATCTATGCGCTGGCTTCTTCTAGGGTTGGTGATTGCCTATGTACTGGCAGGCGTATTTGGACGCGATCCATGGAAAGCGGATGAGCCTTATTCATTCGGGATGGTCTTAAATTTTTTGCAAGGGCTAGCTTGGAGTGTGGATTGGGTTGTGCCTCACGTTGGCGCGGATCCTTTCGTTGAGAAACCACCATTAATGTATTGGACGGCGGCGCTCTTGGCCCACTTAAGCTCGGCTTTTCTGCCGATGCAAGAAGGCGCGCAGTTAGCGGTTATTGCCTGGATGGCGGTTGCGCTGTTTGCGTTATCGGCAACCGCGCGTTGGCTGTATGGTGGCCGGTATGGTGTGCTGGCGTGCATGCTTTTGCTCGGAACGCTAGGTGTGGTTGTGCATGTGCATAAATTGATTGCAGATGTGCCGCAATTGGCTGGCACCGTGTTGGCGCTGGCTGGGCTGGTGCGCTTTGTGGTGGCGCCGCAAGCGCCAACTTGGAAAGCTGGACTAATGCTAGGAGTGGGCGCAGGCGTTGCGTTTATGAGCAAAGGCGTTTTGGTGCCTGCCCTGCTGGCGTTGACTTATTTAGCTTCGGTTGTCTTGCTCCCTGTATTTCGCACGCGCCGGGCTGTTGTATTGTTGTTGTGGACGGTTTTAGCGGCATTGCCTGGGTTGTTAGTTTGGCCTTATTTATTCTGGCGGGCCTCGGAGCCATTATTTATTGAATGGTTCTGGAATAATAATTTTGGCCGTTTTTTCGGCTTTAGTGAAGTCGGCGAGTCGCGCTCCAATTATGGGCAAGATATAGGTTTGGCTATTGCGCTGTCATTTCCGGCGGGCTGGTTAGCCGTAGCAGAACTGTTCAAACGCTGGCGCAGTTATTCCGCCGCAGCAAATATGGACAGCGTCGCCGTCTTCAGCGGCATGAAGGGCGAAATTAAATCCGCGCGCGCGGTTCTTTGGATTTATGTAGTAATTTTTTATGCGGTGTTGTTGGGGATGTCCGCCTCGCTGCGCGAAGTTTATCTGCTGCCGGTATACCCAGCATTGGCGCTATTGGGCGCTAGCATTGCTTTGCCAATACGGCTAGATCGCGTTTGGTGTAAGGTCTCCGTGATTTTTTTCTCGGCCTGCGGTATTTGGGTATGGTTCTGCGGGGGAGCGTTATTGGCTGGCGCCGGTCATTTAATCCCGTCTGTATTCGCGCGCTGGTTGCCGTTAAATTACGTATTGCCGTTTAATTTGGCTTGGTTGTTAGCTGGCCTGAGCTTAACCGGATTATGGATCTGCGCTATTGTTTGGCGTGCGCGCCTGGGCGCAATTGCCATGAGCTTTGCCGGCATAACGCTCATCTGGGGGCTCTTGCATACCGTGTTGCTGCCTTGGTTGAATGAGGCCCGCAGTTATCGGAGCGCGTTTAACGCATTAAAAATAGTTTTGCCTCAGCAGTATGATTGTCTGGCCGTGTTTAATGTGGGCGAATCGGAGCGGGCGCTGTTGCATTATTTCATCGGTGTAAAGCCCGTGCAAAGCGCATCTTTAAATGCAATGACCTGCCAGGTTGCTCTGGTTCTAGATAAATCCGACCATCGTTTTTCTGCTTTACCGCCGCAGGCGTGGCAGGAAATTTGGCGCGGCGGCAGAATGGGCGATGAAAATGAGCGCTTTCGCGCATATGTGCGGCGAGAACCTAGTTTGCATCGGAATAAATAGAAAAAGGTAAAATTTGCAGTATTCTTGCAAAGCATGCATACGTCCCCATATCTTCTTAGAAGAATGACGACGCTTTAAGTACCGTGCAAAACGAGCGCATTAAGATGTGCGAAGAGTAGGATTTAGTTATGTTTAATTGGCTTAAAACAACTGTACTGATGGCCGCCATTACTGGCCTATTTATTGCCGTTGGCGCTATGATTGGCGGGCAGCAGGGAATGCTGATCGCTTTATTATTTGCGCTCGTCATGAACTTTTTTTCCTATTGGTTCTCCGACCGAATGGTGTTGCGCATGTATAACGCGCAAGAAGTTGATGAAACCAGCGCGCCCCAGTTCTATCGCATGGTACGTGAATTAGCCATCCGCGCTGAACTGCCGATGCCGCGTGTCTATTTAATTAATGAAGCTGCGCCCAACGCTTTTGCGACCGGGCGTAACCCGCAGCATGCTGCGGTAGCTGCGACCACTGGGCTTTTGCGGATTTTATCCGAGCGCGAAATTCGCGGCGTCATGGCGCATGAGCTAGCGCATGTGAAGCATCGAGATATTTTGCTATCAACGCTTTCCGCCACGATGGCGGGAGCCATTTCAGCGTTGGCTAACTTTGCTATGTTCTTTGGCGGGCGCGATGAAAATGGTCGTCCGACTAATCCGCTGGCGAGCCTGGCGGTGGCCATTTTTGCGCCTGTAGCGGCAGCGCTGATTCAAATGGCTATTTCTCGAGCGCGTGAATTTGAAGCAGACCGGGGCGGTGCTCTCATTTCTGGCGAGCCGCAAGCATTGGCTTTAGCGCTTGAGAAAATTCATCGCTATGCAAAGGGAATCCCCTTTGCCACGGCTGAATCTCATCCAGCGACAGCTCAGATGATGATTATGAATCCCCTTTTAGGTGGGTCGCTTTCTCGTCTTTTTTCAACTCACCCAGAGGTTGAGGAGAGGGTAGCGCGCTTAATGGAAATGACGCGCACCGGGCATTATCCAATTTGAATGAGAAGCATAACCGCCGGCGCTCAGCATAGAATGAACATCTCAAGGCGCTATTCTCATGTCGCGTAATTTAAGGGTTATTTTTGCGGGTACGCCAGCGTTTGCTGCGACCACTCTCGCAGCTATTCAGGCAGCAGGTTTCGTGGTGCCGTTGGTGCTGACACAACCGGATCGACCGGCTGGCCGCGGCATGAAACTGGCGGCAAGTCCGGTTAAACAACTCGCTCTTCAACAGGGTTTACCGCTTATCCAGCCTACGTCGCTCCGCACGGATGGCCGCTTTCCGGCGGAAGCGGCTGCTGCGCTTGATCATCTGCATTTAACTCCGCACGATGTTATGGTAGTGGTTGCATACGGTTTATTGCTGCCGCAAGCGGTGCTTGAGATTGCGCCGCACGGTTGTATTAATGTCCATGCTTCCTTGCTGCCGCGCTGGCGTGGGGCGGCGCCAATCCAACGCGCGCTTGCCGCCGGGGACGAGCAAACCGGTGTTACCTTAATGCAAATGGATGTAGGGCTTGATACAGGCCCCATGCTAAAGCGCGCATCTATCCCCATCTTAACTTCCGATACCACAGCATCCCTGCATGACAAGTTGGCGTCCTTGGGCGCGCAACTAATTGTTGAAGAACTTCAAATGCTTGCTGAGCGCGGCGCATTACAGGCAACGCCACAACCCATCGAAGGCGTGACTTATGCGGAAAAAATCAGCAAGCAGGAAGCGCGCCTTAATTGGCAATTGCCGGCTGGGACGCTAGCGCGCCAAGTGCGGGCTTTTGATCCATTCCCCGGCGCGCTAGCCGTGCTAGATGGCGAGTCCCTCAAAATCTGGGCGGCAACGCCGGTTGCCGCGCCGCAAACGGCTATGCCCGGAGAAATCATTCAAATCACACCTGATGCGGTAACCATTGCATGTGGCACTGATGCGCTAACGGTTACGCAGTGGCAAAAACCAGGCGGCAAAAGGCTTGCGGTGAGTGAATTTCTAAAGGGTTTTGCGTTGCGAGAAGGGCAGTGTTTTGCGGTTTAACGAATTTCATACCAAACTCCGCGGCCACTGCCATGCTGATGCAAAAATTTTCGTTCGACGAGAGCACGTCAAGGCGTAGATTCGGGTGCGGGTTGAGCACCCATTCCACATTATCAAGAACCTATTTCGTCACAAAAAGGTACGTTACCGGGGTTTGGTCAAGAATACCGCGCAATTATTTGCTTTGTTCGCGTTAGCCAATATCCAGCTTGCGAAGCGTAGATTGCAGGCTCAATCCGTCTAAATGAGGGGGAAATAGGAAACTCAGAATAAAATGGCCGCTCTGGTGCAAAAAATTGTGCTCAATTGGTTCGATTCAGCATTTTTTAGTTTGCCTACGAAAAATTCTCGATTAAATCAGCGCCTCCTTAGCTCTTGGAATTGCCGTTTAATAAACTTCATTCTTAAAAAAACAAGAGCGCTTGCGTCCTTTTATTGAGCATAAGGCTAAAGTTCCGTAGCAATCAGCGTTAAAATTCTAAAAATCTAGCTTATTCGATACTATCGGACCGAATCCTATAACCAATAACGCACCCATTTACACCCATTTAATGCCAGCAACCCAGACCACCTCCCATTTTGCTATGCAGCCGGCTCCAGATTCGCTTGCTTTCGCCCTGAATAACGCGGCGCGCGCGCTGGCTGCGGTCCGCGCTGGGACGGCGTTGCCGGCTGCGCTGACCGCATTATTTGCAGAAATTGACGTTCCCGCCGCGCGCGGGGCCATTCAGGATATCGCCTATCGAACATTACGCGCCTTAGGCCGGGCGGATGCATTGCTTGCGGCGCTTGTGCGTAAACCTCCTCCGGCGCCAGTTGCAAATCTGTTGACTTGTGCTTTGGCTTTGTTAAGCGATGAGCCTGAATCTGCTATTTATACGCCTTTCACCGTAGTTGACCAGGCCGTTTGCGCGGCTAACGTACAACCCGCAACTCGTCCAATGAAAGGGCTCGTGAATGCGGTATTGCGTAATTTTTTGCGCTCGCGCGCTACGTTATTGGCGCAAATTATGCATGACCCAGTCGCGCGTTGGAATCATCCACGTTGGTGGATTGATGAGGTGCGTACCGCCTGGCCTATTGCTTGGGAAGAGATCTTGTCGGCCGGCAATACGCATGCGCCGCTGACTTTACGCGTTAATCAACGCCGTTCGACAGTTGCTGAATATCTTGATGTCTTACATACTGCGCAGATTCCAGCCGTAGCGGCAGGCCCAAGCGCCGTACGGTTATTGCGCGCATTGCCAGTGGAGCGTGTGCCGGGCTTTATGCAAGGTGTAGTTTCAGTGCAAGATGCGAGCGCGCAGAGGGCCGCTCCGTTACTTGAGATTCGCCCTGGGATGCGGGTGCTGGATGCATGCGCCGCGCCTGGCGGTAAGACCGGACATTTGCTTGAATTAGCGGAGATAGATTTAGTGGCCCTTGAAGTGGATCAGGCGCGCGCCATGCGGATCGAGCAAAATTTAAGTCGTTTGCAGTTAATGGCGACGGTCTGCATTGGGAATGCGAGCTCTCCTGACGAATGGTGGGATGGGCGGCTATTTGATCGTGTGCTGATTGATGCACCGTGTTCAGGTTCAGGCATTGTGCGTCGTCACCCTGATATTCGCTGGCTTAGACGTCCCGCCGACTTGGCCGCGCTCGCGCGTGAACAACAGCGTATGTTAGCGGCGCTTTGGCCATTGTTAAAACCAGGCGGTGAATTAGTTTATGCTACTTGCTCGATTTTCCCTATAGAAGGTGAGCGCCAAGCGCAATGGTTTGAAGGCAAGCAACAAGATGCGGTACGATTGAGCGCTCCGGGCCAACTTTTGCCATCTACCGCACTACCAGGTTGTGCCTCAAATACGGATGATCGGGATGGATTTTTTTATGCACGTTTTCGTAAACAGTGATTGATTTGCGTCTTTTTTTACTCAAGTGGATCGTGGCTATCGGGCTTATCTGGCCTGAACTCGCCTTGGCGCAGGCGCATACGATTCATGTGCGGCGCGCCTCGCTTGAAGCCGATCGTCTGGGCTGGGCGCTGGATGCGCGTTTTGAGTTTGTTTTAAACGAGAGCCTGGTCGGTGCTATCAATCGGGGCATACCTCTTTATTTCACCACTAATTTTGAATTGACGCGCGCGCGCTGGTATTGGTTTGATGAGGAAACCGTGAGCGCTGCGCAAAGCATACGGTTGTCATACCAACCGCTCACGCGCCAATATCGACTCTCAAGCGGTGGTTTACAACTGAGTTTCCCAAGCCTTGCGGATGCCCTCAAGGTGATTAAACATGTCAATGTATGGCATACCATCGACCGCGCGGCAGTTGTGCCTGGGTATGTCTACACGGCGTCAGTGCGAATGCAGTTGGATACTGCGCTGATGCCCAAACCCTTTCAAATTGATGCGGTGAATAATCGTGATTGGCGGCTTTCTTCCGATTGGAAACGATTCGAGTTTGTGATGAGTCAACATGCCAAGTAAAGCTGCCTTCACTCGTTATGTTGTTCGTTCGCTTCTCACAACTATAGCGATTTTAGCCTTATTGTTGCTTGTATTACTGGCGTTAGCGAGTAGCGCCAATACGGAATTTTTCGATCGTTATTATTCATGGTTATATTCAGCCAACATTGCGATTGCACTGATTTTCATGCTAATCGTTGGTGGTCTGATATGGATTATCGTCGCCCGTTTACGTCAAGGTAAATTTGGTGCTCGGCTGCTAGCGAAACTTGCCATATTTTTTGCGTTGGTTGGAGTGTTGCCAGGTGGCATCCTCTATTTGGTCTCGCTGCAATTTGTTTCACGCAGTATCGAATCGTGGTTTGATTTAAATGTTGAAAAGGCCCTGGCTTCTGGGCTTGATCTTGGCCGCGGCTTGCTCGATAACTCCTTAGCCGACCTGCATAATAACGGCCGCTTGATAGCCAGTCAGCTCGCTGCCGCGGATGAAGCAAATTTGACGCTGACTTTATTGCGCTTACGCGAGCAATTCGGGGTTCAAGAAGCGATTATCGTAGCTTCAACGGGCCGGGTGGTGGCGCAAGCCTCCCCTAATTTTACGGCCCTGGTGCCAGATGATTTGCCGACTCCTATGATGCTGCGTCAAGCGCGGACCACCGGTTATGCCGGACTTGAAGGCGAACTCGATGCTGAATCTACGAATCAATTCACGGAGAACGCCAAAGGCGCTCTCCGTTTGCGTGTCGTGGTGCGGATACCGGCTGATTATCAAAACTTAGCGCGTCAAGATGAGCGTTTTTTGCAGTTAACTCGTTCCGTGCAACCCCAGTTGGCGCGTAACGCGGCTGAGATGCAACGCGCTTGGCGTGACTACCAAGAAAAGGCCTTGGGCCGTACTGGGTTGCGCAAAATGTATATTGGCACGCTGACGTTGGCCCTCTTTTTGGCAACTTTTATCGCAATGATGTTGGCGTTTGGGTTAGGCAACCAGCTTGCTCGCCCGCTTTTTTTACTGGCGCAAGGCACGCTCGAAGTAGCGCGTGGCGATTATCGGCAAAAATATGAAACCAACACTAACGACGAGCTGGGTTTTTTGATGCAGTCGTTTAATGCAATGACTCGGCAGTTATCGGAAGCGCGTGCAGCCGTTGAACGTAATCGGGTTGCCCTAGAGAATTCAAAAGCCTATCTTGAAAGTGTATTAGCGAATTTAACCGCGGGCGTATTTGTGTTTGATCGAAAATTCCGTCTCACGATTGCGAATGTCGGGGCTGAGCGGATTTTTCGTCAACCGTTGCAAGGACACTTAAATTGTTTGCTGGAAGAAATTACCGCGTTGGCAGGTTTTGCTTCGATGGTGCGCAAGGCTTTTGCGGTGCGAGATGCTGAACTGGCTACAGCAGAGGGAGATCTAGGGCACTGGCAACAACAATTTGAAGTCCAGGTCCAGGGGGAAGCCGAGCCGCTCACCTTGCTCGCGCGGGGGACGCGTTTACTCTTGCCAGCAATTGAAGCGAGCGCTGACATGGCAGCGGCGAAAAGTGCCGTAACGGCGGGTTATGTAGTTGTGTTTGATGATATTTCAGATATTATCTCGGCACAGCGTTCGGTCGCCTGGGGTGAGGTTGCGCGCCGCTTGGCGCATGAAATCAAAAACCCGCTTACGCCGATCCAACTCTCGGCCGAGCGGCTGCAGATGAAGTTAGCCGATAAACTGGCTCCTGCAGACGCTGAGGTTTTGCGGCGGGGAGCAACTACGATTATTAACCAGGTTGCGGCGATGAAGCAGATGGTTGACGATTTTCGAGAATATGCGCGGATGCCACCGACGGTGCTACATGATTTGCAATTAAATGATTTGATCACAGAGGTACTCGCACTGTATGGGGTCGGCGAAGAGAAAAGTTTTATCCAAGCGGATTTAGCTCCGTTGCCTATGATCCGCGGCGATCCAACGCAATTGCGCCAGGTGATTCATAACCTGCTGCAAAATGCGCAAGATGCCGTGGCGGAAGTCTTTGCGCCGAGTGTGCTGATTGAGACAAAAGCAGTAGAATATGAGCACCCAGACATACCCAGTAAAAACGGTTTAGCGGTGAGGCTCAGCGTAATGGATAATGGTTCTGGTTTTCCGGCACGGATTCTCACACGCGCTTTTGAACCTTATGTGACGAGCAAGACCAAAGGTACAGGTTTAGGGCTTGCCACGGTTAAAAAAATTATTGATGAGCATGTTGCTAGCATTAGTATTCGCAACCGCCCACCAGCGGATGGGGCAAGTACAGGAGCGAGCGGCGCGCAAATTTCGATTCTTTTTCTTCAATTGGCGGATAGCGAGTTAGAACCGCATACAGGAAAGTTAATCTCAAGCAAAATCGAGCAGATAGCGAGACAGCAGACAAAGGTAGTGTAAATGGCAACCATTTTAGTAGTAGATGATGAAATGGGTATCCGAGAGCTTCTCTCGGAAATTCTGAACGATGAAGGTCATCTGGTAGATGTCGCTGAAAATGCGCAGGAAGCACGCGCGTACTGTATGCGTCAAGCGCCTGACCTGGTTTTGCTAGATATTTGGATGCCGGATACCGATGGCGTTACGTTGCTCAAAGAGTGGGCCGCACAGGGTTGCTTAACAATGCCCGTGATCATGATGTCGGGACATGCAACCATTGATACCGCGGTTGAGGCGACTCGGATTGGGGCATTTGATTTTCTTGAAAAACCGATTGCGCTGCAAAAATTGCTGCAGGCGGTTAAGCAGGGGCTGGTGCGCGCAGCGGAAATGAATGCGCGCGCGAATACTCAATTCACACCACGGCCAATCACACAGCCCGAGCCAGAGTTAGCCACCATGCCGTCAATCGGGGCCGTGGCCTTGTCAATTGCGAGCCACAGTGTGGCAGAAACTGCCATAGCATCACCGAGCGAGTGCGTGACGATTTCTCTGAAACTGCCACTGCGTGATGCGCGCGATGCTTTTGAGCGCGCCTATTTTGAATACCATCTGAAACAAGCCAACGGTAGCATGACGCGCATTGCTGAACGGGCCGGTCTGGAGCGTACGCATCTTTACCGAAAATTAAAACAACTGGGCATAGAATTATGCAGAAATCGGGCTGAATCATGACTCTTTTTTATCGGCATCATGTTTTTTTCTGCACCAATCAGCGCACTAACGATACGCGCCCTAGTTGCGCGAATTGCAATGCGCAAAAAATGCAGGAATATGCAAAAAAAAGAGTGCGCGAGCTGGGCTTGAGTGGGCCGGCGCAAATTCGTATTAACAAAGCGGGCTGCCTGGATCGTTGCGAGCAAGGTCCAGTCGTAGTGGTGTATCCGCAAGGCGTTTGGTACTCCTATATCGATGAAGCTGATATTGATGAAATCATTGATTCGCATCTGGTGGGCGGCAAGATTGTTGAGCGGTTATTGATTCCGCAAGAAAATTCTCTGGTTACTTAAAAAGAGCGGGGATTATATTGAGCAGCAATTGATTGAGGTGTTTAAATTAAAAAATGGCAGACCCGAAAAAATATTTAATTGATGGGCCGATTGGCAAAATCGAAATAACGGTTGATTGGCCGCCAGAGACCGGCGCACAGAATCCTCCGGCGCGTGGCGTAGCGTTGATTGCGCATCCGCATCCCTTACTCGGGGGGACGATGGATAATAAGGTCGCCCATACCTTAGCGCGCACCCTCATGCAACTGGGCTACGTTGCGGTTCGTTCAAATTTTCGTGGGGTGGGGCGCACCGAAGGCGAGCATGATCATGGTCACGGCGAGCAAGATGATTTGTTGGCGGTGCTTGAGCATATTCGCGCACAGCCACTTTGCGCCGATGGGCCACTTGTATTAGCGGGGTTTTCGTTTGGCACTTTTGTATTGTCGCATCTTGCGCAACGTTTGACGCAAAATAATATCCAGGTGCAGCGGCTAGTTTTGGTTGGCACCGCCGCCGGCCGTTGGGCTGTGGCCCCAGTGCCAGAAGATACGATCGTGATTCATGGGGAGCAAGATGAGACGATTCCGCTAACCGCGGTTTTCGATTGGGCGCGTCCGCAGGAATTGCCGGTAACCATTATTCCAGGCGCTGACCATTTCTTTCATCGCAAGCTTCATCTACTTAAACGAATTATTGTCGAGAGCTGGCGCGTATAGTAAAGTGCCATAGCTAGCATCCAGTGCCCCTTCTCCGTCGCCTTTCTCAGTTTTATTTTTTTATGCAAACTATGCGATTTCCGATTTTGTCCTCTTACTTCATTTCATCCTTATTAGGCGCTTGGCTAGCTTTAACGTCTATTTTAGCGCAGGCGCAAGTGCCGCCTCCTACCGTGTTAGCGCGCTCATGGATCTTAATGGATGTAACGAGTAATCAAGTGCTTGCTGCGGGCAATCCAGATGAACGCGTTGAGCCGGCTTCGTTAACCAAATTGATGACGGCTTACCTGGTGTTCGAGGCGCTTAAAGCCAAAAAGATTGATATGGCGCAAACTATCGTTCCTAGTGAGGCAGTGCGGCGCGCTAAGCCGGATGAATCGCGCATGTTTATTCAAGCGCATAAACCGGTTACGATTTCTGATTTATTGCATGGGATGGTGGTGCAATCAGGTAATGATGCGGCCATCGCGCTGGCTGAGTTAATCGGTGGCAATGAAGCTAATTTTGTGAACCTAATGAACCAGGCGGCCCAGCGCTTAGGAATGAAACACACGCACTATGCAGATGTGAATGGTTTGCCTGATCCACAACACTATACTTCAGCACGCGATGTCGCCTTGTTATCGGCGCATTTGATACAAGATTTTCCAGAGTATTATCCGCTTTTTGAGCTTAAAGAATATACCTACAATAAGATTCGACAATTTAACCGGAATCGATTGTTATGGCTTGATTCCACTGTCGATGGCTTGAAAACAGGCCATACTACAGCGGCGGGTTTTTGCTTGGCGGCATCAGCGAAACGTCCATTGCCGCAAGCGTCAGACGTGAACCGCCGCTTAGTAACGGTGATGATGGGGGAACGCAAAGAGCATGACCGCGTGCAAGATAGCCTGAAAATGCTTAATTACGGTTATCAGGCTTATGATATGGTCAAGCTTTACGCAGGGGCGCAGCCCGTCGATACGCCGCGGCTTTTTAAGGGCGTCTCTAATACGCTTAAAGTGGGCGTAAAGTCGGATAAATTCATCACCGTGCCGCGCGGCGTTGGAGAAAAGATTAAGCCTATAGTGCAATTAGATGCGCCTTTGCTGGCTCCGATTAAAGACGGGCAAGCTGTTGGCGTGGTGAAGGTTATGGCGAATGACCAAGAAATCGCGGTCTTTCCACTGGTTGCACTTGAAGAGGTTAAAGAAGCGGGCTTGCTGGGTCGACTGTGGGATACGGCTTTACTCTGGTTGTCAAAAATGTGGCGGAAGTGGGTATGACATTGCACTCTATCAAAGATTCAACAGTTTATCTAAATGGTGAATGGTTGCCTCTATCTGAGGCGCGCATTTCAGTCTTAGATCGGGGGTTTATCTTTGGCGATGGCGTCTATGAAGTCATTCCAGTTTATCGCATCTCTGAACGAGGGGTGAATGTCTGGCGGCCGTTTCGGATCGAGCATCATTTGGCGCGACTTGCCCGCAGCCTCGCTAAAATTCGCATTAATGATCCATTTAATGAGGTTGGCTGGCGCGCTCTTATCGAAAAAGCCATTACCCTTCATGCTCAACAGCACGCGGATGATGCAAATTGCCTGATTTATATTCAGGTAACTCGTGGCGTTGCCGCCCGAGCCCAGGTATTTCCGGCGCACAGTACGCCAACCGTAATGGTGATGGCCAATTCGTTTACCCCGCCTAGTGCGCTTAAGCGTGAGCAAGGGGTAGCCGCCGTTACCGCGTTGGATGAGCGTTGGCTGCATTGTGATATTAAATCCATCTCATTATTAGGCAATGTGTTGATGGCCCAGTATGCGGCTGAACGCGATGCACTCGAAACAATCCAGTTACGTAATGGAGAGCTGACGGAGGGTTCCTCATCTAATATTTGGGTAGTAAAAGCCGGTCGACTTTATGCTCCGCCGGCTAATCACCTGATTTTAGAAGGCATTCGTTATCGCTTGTTTGAGGAACTGGCGGCAGAAGCCGGCATTACATTTGAAGCGCGCCCGATTCCTGAGGCCGAGTTGCGTTCAGCCGATGAGATTTTGATGAGTTCAGCTAGCAAAGAAATTTTGCCGATTACTCGGCTAGATGATCGTCCCGTTGGCGCTGGCCGGCCTGGGCCTGTTTTTGCGGCGCTTTATGCCGGTTATCAGCGCGCGAAAGAGAAACAGCTTGCTGCATACGAAAGCGCAAACAAGCTGGATGGCAAACATTGAGCGGCGCAACAATGACTTTCTTGGCCTTAATCAAAGGGTGCATGCATGGACTCGGCTAACGCATCATTGATCGATTTTCCGTGCGCTTTCCCAATTAAAGTATTAGGTAAAACCCAGCCCGGTTTTGCTGAAGCGATACAGCGATTGCTTAAAGAATTTGATGCTAATTTTGATGGCGCATCGATTGAAATGCGTCCTTCACGCAATGGCAACTACATTGGCCTGACGTGTACTGTGCATGCACGTAATCGTCCTCATTTGGACGAGATATATCGCGCGTTGAGTTCGCACCCGATGGTATCGGTGGTTCTCTAGTTTGTGCAGGCCAAATGCGGGGCCGAATAAATGCTGACAAATATCGATGCTTTAAAAATGCATGTGCAATGGCGCGGCGTTGAACCTTACCAAGCCAGCTTTGCTGCAATGCGTGCTTTTACGGATGCACGAACGCTCAATACGCCGGATGAGCTTTGGCTAGTCGAGCATCCGCCCGTTTATACTTTAGGGCAAGCCGGCAAACCTAGCCATTTATTGTCGCCTAATACAAGCATTGAGCTGGTGCAGGTTGATCGTGGTGGGCAAATTACTTATCACGGCCCGGGTCAAGTGGTCGCTTATCTGTTGTGCGATTTGCGCCGCCGTCAGTTAATGGTGCGCGAACTCGTTAACTATATTGAGCAAGCGGCGATTGATACGCTGGCAGCGTATAATATCGTCGGTGAGCGTAAATCTGGGGCGCCAGGGATTTACTATGCGGGATCCGCAGAGCAGGAAACGGCTGATTTATTGCATGGCGCAAAAATTGCCGCACTAGGACTCAAAATCCGCCGCGGCTGTAGCTACCATGGCGTGAGTTTAAACGTAAAGATGGATTTACAGCCATTTCATGACATTAACCCTTGCGGTTATGCAGGTTTAAAAATTGTCGATATGGCTACGTTGGGCGTTGTCGCCGACTGGTGCGAAGTTGCTCAGACGCTTGCTACCCAGTTAACTAAACATATTACTATGCACACGCTCGGCCTGGCAAAAAACCAACCTGCCGCTTGTGTTGCTGAATAGGATAGTCGTATGACCGCAGAAACACCGGTAAGCCAATTTGCCGCTTCGTCCACGATAGAAGGTGTGCAACCCCTCTATGATCCTACTGTTAAGCAGAAATCTCAAGCTAAGACAGCGCGCATTCCAATTAAGATCGTACCTGCTGAAAAATTAAAAAAACCAGACTGGATTCGTGTCAAAGCAGCCACTGGCAGCTCAAACTCACGTTTCTACGAGATTAAGCAAATTTTGCGCGAGCACAAGTTACATACCGTTTGCGAAGAGGCAAGCTGTCCCAATATTGGCGAATGCTTTGGCAAAGGCACGGCGACCTTTATGATTATGGGAGATAAATGCACCAGGCGCTGCCCATTTTGTGATGTGGGCCACGGTCGCCCAGATCCGCTTGATCCACACGAGCCAGAAAATCTGGCTAAGACGATTGCGGCTTTAAAACTTAAATACGTGGTAATTACAAGCGTTGATCGTGACGATTTGCGTGATGGGGGCGCAGCCCATTTTGTTGCCTGTATTGAGCGGGTACGGGCGCTTTCTCCGCAAACGCGCATCGAAATTCTGACGCCAGATTTCCGCGGCCGGCTTGATCGCGCGCTTTCCATTTTAAATGCGGCGCCGCCCGATGTGATGAATCACAACCTTGAAACTGTACCGCGTTTATATAAAGAGGCGCGGCCTGGCTCAGATTATCAGCACTCGCTGAATTTGCTAAAAGAATTCAAAGCTGTGCATCCCAATACCCCTACTAAATCTGGGCTGATGGTTGGGCTGGGGGAGCGTGAAGAAGAGATCTTGCAGGTTATGCGGGATTTGCGTGCGCATAATGTAGATATGCTCACGCTTGGCCAATATTTACAACCTTCAGAACATCATTTGCCGGTACGCGATTATATTCATCCAGATACCTTTAAGATGTATGAAGAAGAGGCCTACAAAATGGGTTTCACTCATGCGGCAGTGGGGGCGATGGTGCGTTCGAGCTACCATGCGGATGAGCAAGCGCATAGTGCTGGGGTGGTGGGTTGATGGCTACATCTTTCAAATCGGGTATTTGTCTGATCGGATCGTAGCCCTACAGCTAAATGGTCTAAAGCCATAGCCTCATTTAAACTATCGCCGGGCCGATAATCCCACGCTGAGCAGGCAAAAGCACAATGCGGGAGCGATAGTTTAGCGATCCAATACAAAGCCAAAAGATCACTCACTTTTTAGGTAAATTTTTGCTTTGTTGAAAATTCTCGACCAAAAATGACGAGGATTTTTTTCTGGCAATTCATTGGTCTGTTCTTCTTTGGCGGCGCGATCATTTGCTACTTGCAGAAGGGCCTTTGGGCCGGAGTAAATCGCCTGGGTAATTGGGATGGCCTAAGCATAAAGAATCATCTAAACCAAAGGCTTTGACGACAGCTAAAGCTTCGATGCACCAGAAACCGAAATAGCCCCCTTCCAGGGTATGATATTTATACCAATAAGGCCGAGCATACATAGCGGTTATCTCTGACATCCCATTTTTAGGAGGACGGTTTAACTCAGGGTACCATTTGGTGATAAAGCTTTTTAATTTTTCCGCTTGCTTGTCTTTTGGTGCATTAATTGCATCTAGCAAGCGCTGATAAGGCTTTGGATGACATAACTTGCTCCTATTTTTCGTGATGGTTCTCGGCTTGCAATAATACGATCTAGCAACTCATCTTCACCTTCATTGCCAATCAGTATTATCAACCGCTACTGCGTATTTCAGTCCATCGTGACGAGAGTGTTTCATTCCGGGGGCTGGCGTTTCTAACCCTTTTCCGGCGGTCAGATACGATGGTATGTTGATTTCCCTTGCCAGTCCCGGTCCTTGCTGTCTTGCTGAACTGCCATGACACGCTGCAAATTGCTTTTGGCTGGAGCGATGCTCACTTGAATCGATTTCACATCTATGGGTAAGACTATGGCATCTACCACGATGGCGGCATCAGCTTTTCAACCGATGCCGATCAGGTTCGGCTATGCGAGTTCAAATTCCGTATCAATGAGCGCTTTCTCTACAAGTATGTTTTTAGAGACGGCTGGCAACATGAGGTGCGCATTGAAGCACGTCTGGCGCAAGATGAAAAGCGTACTTACCCATACTGCATTGGCGGCAAGCGGCGAGCACTGCCAGAAGAGTGTGGTGGCCCTTTAGCTTTCATAGTGCGCCGGGATACACTCTCGTTGTATGTGGCAGATTTACTTGAGGTTATCCAGGACGATTGGGCGGCTGGCGACTTCGGAGCCGTTCGGGATCGCAGCGAGGATCTCGAGGCATTACAGGAGTGGTTGGGGTTGGATGAATTTGACCGGCGTGCGCTCAACCGCCGGCTCAGGCAGTATACGGCCCATGATGAAGCCTGGAGGTGTTAATAGACAGGAGTTGGCGATGAAAGTACGAATCCAAGTGGTCATTGAAAGTGAAAACGGCTAGCCGGAGAAAGTCGAAGAAATTGCCCGACTAGAGCGTGGTGCACTGCGGCAAGAGGAGCTGGGTCTAACGCTGGCGGAGGCAAAAGCGTTGCTGCACAGTATGCAGCAGGCTATGGTCAGCGAACAGATCGCGCAAGACCTCAAGTCATTTGAAATCTGTCCGGACCGTGGGATGCGCCGGGCGCGAAAAGGACAGCATGACCTCATTTATCGGACACTGTTCGGCAAATTCAACCTCAACAGTCCTCGTTTTTACGATTGCCGATGCCAACATCATCGTGGCCGTCCTAGCGAGTCCCCCGGCAGCGCTGCTGAGCACGCACTGTGCTCCAGAACGGCTGTATCTGCAGACCAAGTTTGCTTCGTTGATGTCTTATGGGCTAAGCATGGAGTTGTTGATGGGGATCTTGCCGCTCTCGGGGAATATCAACCGTACGTCTATGCAACGCCATCAGCAATGCGTTGCTGAACGTATGGAGAGTGAGTTGGGCGAGGAGCAATGCCAGTTTATAGAAAGGTGTCCTCGAGATTGGGCAAAGCAACCGCCACCGGGACCACCCTTGACGGTCGGCCTGGATGGCTGTTATGTGCGTGCGTCTGACCAGCGCTCGAAAAACGAAGGGTGGTTTGAAGCCCTGACCGGCAAAAGTATTCTGCCTGACGGCAGCGATAAAGTGTTTGCATTCGTCAACCAGTACGATACCAAGCTCAAACGGCGGCTGTACGAGGTGCTGAAATCGCAGGGTCTACAAATGAATCAGCAGATCGTGCTTCTATCGGATGGAGGGGATGCCGTGCGTGATCTACAGTACTATCTCAGTCCGGAGTCCGAGCACTTGCTTGACTGGTTTCACATCACTATGCGCTTGACGGTGATGAGGCAGATGGTTAAGGGAATGACAACAGAACTGAAGCCCGACAAATATCCGGAAACACAGAGCTTGTTAGCGGATTTGAGCCAACGCCTGCAAAGTCTCAAATATGCCCCAATAATAGGTCATTTATGCGTTTTTCAATCGTCCCTTGATCTAGCATATGCGAGTATGAAGTCTTTTTTTTAAGACCCATGATGTTGTTTTTGTACCACTCAACGTCTACGAACATATTATTGTTGGCACTAGCCAGCTCAACATTGGGGTTGGTCATAAAAAAACCATTATAGACGCTTGCTAGATGTTCCATTGATTCGTGGAAGGCAGGACACTGTGTAAGATATAAGTTGTATGGATCCTTTGGTTCTTCCCAACCGTACAGTTTATTAGCCTCATAGCAGCCTTGACTATTTACTTTACCGATAAGCCCCAGTGTTTCCAATGCAAAGCCACAGAATTGACAAGGAGGCTTCTGTATCGTTATGGAACATATATGCTTTTTCAATTCTCTTAGGGAAACGCCTGTGCCAACCATAAATGCCTGTAAGGCTCTCATTTCAGCGTGGCCGGAATTCTTGTACCATCCGAGGGCTACACATAGACTCTCGTCTGCCCAACCGATAACAAGCGCATCGCAAGCTATTTGTGGATCTGTTGTTCCTCCTTGACCGTCTTTCCTTGCTTCACTGGCGTATTTCATCAAGTCGAATAGCCATGGACTAGACAATTGATATATATCGTTACGATACTTCTGGAAATCGAGCAATTTTTCTATATTTCCCGTTATATTGTCCATCGGTGGCGCTTTTTCCCGGAGGCTTCGCCTGGGATCTAGATTTAGATTTCCATCTCCGAAGGACTCTATCGACATACTTACCTTAGGCCAAACTGCAAATTGCCGAAAGTCGAAAGCGACTATTTCCCTCCCATTATTAACCTCATTGGCCAATTCCCACCACTCCTCCGTTTGTCTCCACGTCTCTTGCTCCACATACCCCACAAACCCCCACTCGTTTTTTTCGAAGACAAGCGGAATCCCGTTAACATCAATCTCGAATGCATCAGACATAAAAACAGCTCCTAATGACGCGTTGAGAGTAAATAAAAATATCCGCTTTTTATGACAGCAGATAAATTGGCTTCAGACTACGCCCTACGCCGATTTATCTACGAGGTCACCTAGCGGGCAGGCAAACGACCTTAACCACTTGGCGTTCAGCGCGGGCAGTGATCCCACCCGATACTCGTTTATCTCTGCCTGTACTTCTGGGTCCAGGTCAATTAAACGATCCAGTAAAAACTCATTAAGCCGCTGCATTTTTTGGAATATTCCACTTTGTGCTGATTGCGCCGCCTTTCTTCGCACCCGTAAAGCCGTTCTTATAAAAAGTGCGGCCAATTTGCGCCTATTTCTTTTCCATATTCCAGCCTGTCCATTTTTGTATAAATGGCAAAAACATAATAATCAATATAAAAGAAAATAGCAAAGGATGAATTAGGCTTTGTTAGCCCTTATGCTGAAACTAGCAAGCGGGAATATAGCTAATGCTATAGCAGTTTAGTACAGTGACCCTACCCCAAAATTTCGGTGCATTTAAAAGTAGAAAAAGCGGCCCAATTTTGATATTGATCAGGAGATTGTGCGGTGAAGAAATCGAGATATACGGAAGAGCAAATAGCGTTTGGTCTAAAACAGGCGGAAGTAGGGATATCGGTAGATGAAGTATGCCGAAAGATGGGGATATCTCAAGCGACATTTTATAGCTGGCGCAAAAAATACGGAGGGTTAGGGCCATCGGAATTACGCCGCTTAAAGCAATTAGAAGAGGAGAATAGTAAGCTCAAACGCTTAGTGGCTGACCTATCGCTAGATAAGGCTATGCTACAGGACGTACTCTCAAAAAAGCTTTAAAGCCTTCTTGCCGTAGATCGCTGGTTGAGTATCTAATCAGTCGGTATGGAGCGAGTCAGCGTCAGGCGTGTGCGGTGATGAAGATATCCAGCTCGGTCTATAGATACAGCTCTCAGACCAGGGATGCCGCATCCTTAATGATGCGTATCAAAGATATTACCTTGTCACGAATGCATTACGGTTATCGACGCGTGCATGTGCTACTACGGCGTGAAGGCTGGAAGGACAACCACAAGCGGGTATATCGCCTCTACCAGCAAATGGGATTGTCATTACGACATTATCGCCCGAAGCGGAACAAAGCCGCACGCTTGAGGCAGCCCAAGCAACAGGCAAGCGGTATCAACGAAATCTGGAGCATGGACTTTGTGGCCGATGCGCTGTTTGATGGTCGTCGGCTACGGACCTTACCGATTGTTAATAACTACACGAGCGAATGCCTGGCAATTGATGTGGGGCAGAGTTTGAAGGGAGAAGATGTGGTGCGGGTTCTTGAGCAACTCTGCAGGACCCGTGGGCTGCCAAAGACGATTAAGGTAGACAACGTACTAAATGCAATAGCATAAATAGGTTATCTAAATAAAAAATCGAGGCCTGGCGGCAGTACTATAACGAGGATCGTCCCCACTCTGCACACGGATGGATGACGCCCGCTGAGTTCGCCCGTCAATGCAGGAATGGGCCATCGAAAGAGGACGTCTAAGAGCCGCTTTTTTCTATTTTAGAATGGTACTAATTTTGGGGCAGGGTCAGGAGCCGCATTTTTCTATTTTAGAATGAAACTAATTCTGGGGCAGGGTCAGTATAAGCTATTAGCGCAGGATAAGAAATGGGTGTAGAAACGAGCAACTAAAAGGTCCGATGTTACATTGGCTAGGTGGCGCTCGGAGCGTTGCGGCTATAAGAGCGGTGATAGTTGGCGAGGTAGCGCGCTGGGTCGCTCATGGTTGGGGACCATGGACGTTTTACTGCGCATATTGACCTAATGGCTATTTTTAGTTGCGATTGATGCACGGACTGTTACGGCTTTGCCCGAATCTCCAGAAATTCGCTACAATCCATGCTGTGCAGCTACTAGAGCAGGACAAACAATGCGTGCAGATATAAAGAAATTTCGATTGACTCGATATTGCCAAGCGCTTTTTATCGCCATCTTGCTGGCGAGTTGCGCAACAGCCTCGAACCCAGGTGAGTATGTGAGTCCCACTCTGGCTAACCTCAAACATAGCCCAAACCAACTACAAAAATTGAGTAGCTTGTGTATTTAGCCGTTTTTATCTTGGCTTTTTGACTACCCATCCAGCGCGTGAGGTGTATTTAAGCGGGGGCACAAGCTGCGCGGCTAAAAATGGGCAATTCATTGCGTATGGTTGCCCGTAGTCCGTACTTCTTTACACATTTTCGTTTTTGTAAAAAATAGCTTAGCGCAAATGATAAAAATAGAAATAGCTGGGGAGGATACAGTTGATCAATAAGTAAACTTACCTCGCTTTTGATTTTTTCGTCGAAAGGGTGCCGCCATGAAATCTTCTAAGATAAGCAATTTTGCGCAACCTATAGAGAGACCGAGCAATACTCAAAATACATCAACAACAAGCACTTCACAAAACAGCAGAAAAAATTCTGAAGGAGCTTTATCATTGCCAAAAAGAGTTAACTTAGCTGCGAATAATCAAACGAATATATCTCCAAGAAATGGGCCTCAAACATTTTCTCCAGCGCGCCCTAAGCCTACATGGATGATGTCTCTGGAAGCTCGGCAGGCTGAGCTTCGTCAATTGCACCCTCAATCTCAAGGGGTTGCACCTTTGCAACCTCGGCGAGCAGAGCTTTCACAAGCACCCCCCCCATTTCAAGGAGTTGCACCGCTGAAACCTCGGCGAGCAGAGTCTTCTCAAGCGCATCCTCAATCTCAAGGGGTTGCACCTTTGCAACCTCGGCGCGTAGAGCTTTCACAAGCGCATCCCGCATCTCAGGTAGTTGCACCGCTGAAACCTCGGCGAGTAGAGTCCTCTCCAGCGCATCTTCAATCTCAACCGGCTGCAACTTTTCAACATCAGCCGCTTAGGGAGTCTGATGTTGCTTTCCCAAGCCTCCAACTACCTAAAGAATCAATAGAAGGAGGGCTTTTTTTAACTCGGCCCTTTATCCCTGCAGAAGAGATGGAAAGTAAAACTCAAAACGGAAGAATGCAACCGTTTGCTAGGCAGGATTCAGGATATTTCAGTGTAGATTCTCGGCGGTCTAGTATTTCAGAAAAGTCTGCTCAACCCCGGTCAAGCCTACCCACTTACGTATCCCCTCAATCCAATTTCACTCGAACCGTGGATTCACCAGAAATAAAGCAAAAGGAGCGTTATTCTGTACCTAATCTGCAAAATCAAAATAAAAGGGCAAGCAGTCTTTCATCGCCTGATTTAGCTAATAATCCTACGGAAAAACCTAAAGCCCTGGGGAATAATAATCGGAAAACGGTTAGCCAATATCAAGAATTAATTGGAGAATTTCAAGGGAAAGCGAAGGAATTAAAAGGAAAGGAAAATGTTAAATTTGACCAGGAATTTGAGGGGAGGGTGAGTGAGCACTTAAAAAGTGCAATGGGTAGTTTAAAAGAAGCTATTTCTGGGAATCAAAAGATCAGTTATAAAGAACAGTATGAATTGGGGCTTCAGATTAATACATTGCGGGATTTGGTTTTGCGGAATAAAAAATATTTCAATAATACAGAATTTAACGTCTTCTCAGAGGCAAAGCAAGTCGGGAAGTTATCGCTAGAAAAAATGCAGAGAGAGCAAGGAACCTGGGTGCAGAATTAAATTAAATAATTTTTTAATGGCATAAGAAAATGCATGCTCTATTTATGTAGATATTAATTGTGCGATTTACACACATTATTTATTCGTTGGTAGAAACAGCTAAGGCCAATGGTCTGGAGTATTACATATGTTTGTTGTTGCGTCTTGCGTGACTTGCCAGCGGTGCCGTCCGTTGAGGGTGTCGAGATGTGCAAGGTCTAAGTTCAATGAATGAGAGCTTGCTAAAGCAAAGAAGCGCATCTGATGAGCCTGTTTCAAAGAAACGGCGTATAGAATAAAGCGATTCATTGAGCGATGGTTGTTGCAATAACTCAGCCACTTATCGAGATTGTTTTGTAGCTCTTCGATGGAAGAAGAGAATGGGTTGCGCTATTTTCATTTTAGTTTTTTTCCTGTAAATCCAGCGCGCGTGTATAAAGCGCCGCGCGTGAAGTGTGCGTAAGCGCGGCTGCAAGCCGTGCTGCGGCGCTAACCGGCATATGCGTCAATAGCAGTTGCAAGAGCTCATCATGTTGGCTCGCGCTGCTTTGCTGAGCGGGGTTTGCCCCTTCCACTACAAGTACAAATTCTCCCCGCTGCCGGTTGGGATCTGCCTGTAGCCATATTAGCCCTTCGGCTAGGGTGGCGCAGTGCACATTTTCGTGTAACTTTGTTAATTCGCGCGCGATGAGTAATTGCCGTTGGCTGCCCAATATAGTTGAAAGCGCACTCACTGTCTCCAATACACGGTGCGGTGCTTCGTAAAATACCATTGCGTGAGGATGAAGCGCGAGTGCCTGGAGTTGCACTGCGCGTTGCTTAAATTTAGTCGGGAGAAAGCCAATAAAAGTGAAGCCCCCTTGCGTATTGGCAACCTCGTGGCTGAACCCTTCGCCAGCCACACTAAGGGCTGCTGCGAGCGCATTGCAGCCAGGAATAGGTATCGTAGCGAAGCCGGCAGCGCGCACCGCATCGACAATTTTTGCGCCTGGGTCGCTGATGCCAGGAGTACCTGCATCTGATATATAAGCAATTCGTTCGCCGGCTTGCAGATGCGTCACAATGCGCGCAGCGGCTTCGTGCTCATTGTGTTGATGTGCGGCTAGCAGGGGTTTGGCGATGCCGTAGCGGGCCAGTAATTGCGCGCTGTTCCGAGTGTCTTCAGCCGCGACTCGATCGACCTGTGTGAGCACATGGAGCGCGCGTAATGTGATGTCAGCGGCGTTGCCAATCGGGGTGGCAACGACATATAACGCTGAGGCCGGGTAGGTCTGATGTTGAGCGAGTGAGAGTAAATCAACCAATGCATGTCCTCAGTATTCATTTAAATCTTGGGGCAAGAGCCATTGTGCCATGCAACGATCGATAGATTATGCATAAAATTGCTGAACAACCTAGATTGAAAGGTGCAAAAAAGCTTGGCGCTGAGTTTGAAACGCGCGCATTAGAATATTTGCAGCAGCGCGGCATGACGCTGATCGCGCGCAATGTGGCTTATCATAGAGGTGAAATAGACCTGATTATGCGCGACGCAAAAAACACGCTGATATTTGTCGAGGTGCGTGCGCGCGCCAGTATGCGGTTTGGCGGCGCTGCGGCGAGTATTGGCAAAACTAAAAGAACGCGTTTAATCTTAGCGGCACGCTGCTACCTTGCCGCCTGGCGCGGAAGATTGCCGGTATGTCGTTTTGATGCGGTAATATTTGATGGTGAGCAGATAAGTTGGCTGATGAATATATTTGGCGTTGATGATGATTAGAGTTAAGGTTAAGGCCTTCGATGTTGGTTTGTGCTATAAGTAAATGAAAATGATTGGAGATCGGGCGCCAAGTTTATAAGCAAATACGATAGAATCGGCCGTAACGTTTTAACTATGGCTGATTGCAAACGGAAAATTCAATGTTGATTGAAAGAATTAAGCAGCACTTTCGAGATAGCGCGTCAACTAAGCTTGCTGCCCTTGAAGAGCTTGCCACTCCAATTGCTGCTGCTGTCGATACAGTCTTTGCGGCGCTCGCTAATGGCGGTAAAGTACTGATTTGTGGAAATGGCGGTTCTGCTGCAGATGCGCAGCATTTTGCGGCTGAGTTAGTCGGTCGCTTTGAACAAGAGCGGCCCGCTTTGCCGGCAATTGCACTTACCACCGATTCGTCTATTTTAACGGCGATTGGCAATGATTATAGTTTTGCAAAAATCTTCGCCAGACAAGTATCTGGGTTGGGGCGACCGGGCGATATATTGATTGCGATTTCTACTTCTGGTAATTCAGAAAATATATTAACTGCGATTGAAAGCGCACATGAGCAAGACATGCTGGTGATTGCGTTAACGGGTAAAGGCGGTGGCCGCATAAAAGAGGTCTTGTTTGATACCGATTTACATCTCTGTGCGCCAAGCGAGCGCACCGCACGGATCCAAGAAGTTCATTCGTTGGCAATTCATTGCTTATGCGATGGCATTGATGCAATGTTGCTCGGCGATAAGTAATTGCATTTTTATGATGTTAATCAAAGGAGTTGGACATGATTGCAACGCAGATCGGTAAAACAGTTGGCCGCACCATACTAGCTTTGAGTTTACTTTCTTCATTACAGGGATGTCCTTTATTAGTGGCAGGAGCTGCCGGTGGCGGCGCGTTAGTGGCCTCAGATCGTCGTACCTTAGGCGCGCAGACAGAGGATCGCGAGATTCAAGTTAAAGCCGTAGCGCAGCTTAAGCGCGAGCTACCCAATGAAGCGCATATTAGCGTTACCGCATTTAACCGGCGTGTATTGTTGACTGGCGAAGCGCCCAATGCGAGCGCCAAATTAAAAGCCGAAACGATTGTGCGCGCGATCGGCAATGTACAAGAAGTTGTCAATGAGCTAGCGGTTCAAGGCGCAAGCTCCTTTGCCTCGCGCTCAAATGATTCGTACTTGACCGCCAAAATCAAAGCCTCTCATGTGAATGCACCGGATATTTCCGCTACTTTTATCAAAGTGGTGACTGAGCGCGGGATCGTATATTTGATGGGCCTAGTGACCAACAGCGAAGGTAAGCGCGCGGCTGAGCTGGCAGGTCGTGTGCCGGGTGTGCTGCAAGTGGTGAAAGTGTTCCAATATATTTCTGACGCGGAAGCTAAAAAACTATCGCTTGGCGCGCCACCACAGCCTGGTCATGCGCCTACCAGCGAAGTGAATAAAACCTTGCCTACGTCTTCGCAGCAAAAGTAGCCCAGGCTTATTTAAAACGTAAATGTTGGTTGTCAATTTAAATAAAATTCCATGTCAAGTCATACGCACAGTGGCGATGGTGTTGAGCGTCGCCACCTGTGCGGTGAGCAGCCATGCTGTATATGCAAGCGATGCAACGCAGGCGCAGTTATTAGTTCGGCGTAATGCATGCATGGGTTGCCATACAACGGACCAAAAAAGAATCGGGCCCTCTTATCTAGCCGTGGCGGCTAGATACAAAGATCAGCCTGAGGCATTAACGAAATTAGTTGAAAAAATTAAAAAAGGTGGTGCGGGGGTGTGGGGCGCGATTCCCATGCCATCTCATCCGCGCTTGAGCGAAACGGATGCGCAAACGATCGTTGCTTGGGTATTGGCGGGGGCGCCGCCAAAATGAGCAAACGAGAGGAAAAGTTGAGGTAGAATGGCAAGCGCCTTGTCTCGATGTGCGCTATGCAATGCGTCACTCTGCTGAAAAACTGCCGCAGTCTACTCATTTTTGTGCATGGCGCCGAGCAGGTGAGCCATGATTTACATCGTATTATTATCGAAAGCACCCGCTAAATGAGCACAAAAAAATCTTTGACAGAAGCTGAAATCCTGAAGATGGGCGAAAAGGATTACATGAGTGAAGCGCAGCTCGAGTTTTTTAAACGTCGTCTCGAGCAATTGCAAGAGGAGCTTTTGCATAACGCTGGACAAACTACGGAGCATTTGCGTGAGACAGTGGTTGTGCCTGATCCGGCTGATCGCGCCACCATCGAAGAGGAGCATGCATTAGAGTTGCGTACCCGAGATCGAGAAAGGAAGTTACTCAAAAAAATTCAACAATCGCTTAAGCGCATTGAAGCGGGCGAATATGGTTGGTGTGAAGAAACGGGCGAACCTATCGGCCTTGCGCGCTTACTTGCTCGACCTACCGCCACTTTGTCGCTTGAAGCGCAAGAGCGCCGCGAGCTGCGTCAAAAACTTTTTGGTGATTAATTAAATTAGCGCCCGCCGCATCTCGCTTCTAAATCCAATCGTTGAGTGGCAATACAGATAGCGTATTAAAAAGTGTTTTGTGTTGCTCTTGATAATTGGCATGATGCCCTAAAATACAAGCATTCACGCTTGAGATAATGCCTGCCTGGCCCCATCGTTGCCGTTGGGGTTTCGGCTATGAGCTACAAGCGGCTGGAGGTGTAGCGTTTTCAGAGGGAATGTATATGGAACAATATCACGGCACCACAATCGTTTCGGTGCGGCGCGGCAAGCAAGTGGCCGTCGGCGGAGATGGGCAAGTCACGTTGGGCAATGTGGTTATGAAAGGCAGCGCCAGAAAAATTCGGCGCATTTATAACAATAAAGTATTGGTCGGTTTTGCTGGCGGCACAGCGGATGCATTTTCGTTGCTGGATCGTTTTGAGGGTAAGCTTGAGAAATACCAGGGCAATTTAATGCGCGCTGCCGTTGAACTTGCTAAAGATTGGCGTACCGATCGCATGTTGCGCCGTTTGGAGGCGATGATGATCGCGGCCGATACTGAAACGACGCTCATTTTAACCGGCAATGGTGACGTACTAGACCCTGAAAATGGCATTTGCGCAATTGGTTCAGGCGGAACCTATGCGCAGGCGGCGGCTCGCGCACTGGCGCAAAATACTGAGCTAGCGCCACGTGACATTGTTGAAAAATCGCTCGGCATTGCCGGCGATCTATGCATTTATACTAACCACAATCTTATTATCGAGACCCTCGATTGAGCATTTTGATATGAGCAATATGACCCCTGCCGAAATTGTCTCGGAACTGAAAAAACATATTATTGGCCAGGAAAAAGCTAAGCGCGCGGTAGCCGTTGCCTTACGCAACCGCTGGCGTAGGCGGCAGGTGGCTGAGCCATTGCGCCAGGAAATTACCCCCAAAAATATTCTGATGATTGGCCCAACTGGTGTGGGCAAGACAGAAATTGCTAGACGTCTAGCAAAGTTAGCGGAGGCGCCTTTTATCAAGGTTGAAGTCACTAAGTTTACCGAAGTGGGGTATGTCGGCCGCGATGTGGATAGTATCGTGCGTGATCTAATCGAAATTGCGGTTAAGCAAACGCGTGAATCTGAAATGCATAAGGTGCGTACCAAAGCAGAGGATTTTGCTGAGGAGCGAATTCTTGACATTTTATTGCCGACCCCTCGTACGCCGTCTGTAAACGTATCGCATGAAACTGCGGCTGAGCCAGAAAATCCAGAAACGGACATTAAAGTTAAGAGCGATAAGGAAGAAAATGCAACGCGCCAAACCTTTCGTAAGCGTTTGCGTGAAGGCAAACTCAATGATAAAGAGATTGATCTAGATTTAGAGTCGTCAGCCGCCACGATGGATATTATGGGTCCGGCTGGGATGGAGGAAATGACTGAGCAAATCCGCAGTATGCTCTCAAGCATGGGAAGCGGGCGCAAGACGCGCCGCAAAGTCAGCATTAAAGAAGCGATGAAGCTTTTGACCGATGAAGAAGCGGCAAAAATGCTGAATGACGATGACATTAAATCCCAAGCAGTGCAAAGCGTTGAGCAAAACGGTATTGTCTTTCTGGATGAAATTGACAAAATCGCTTCACGCAGCGAAGCGAGTGGAGCTGAAGTGTCGCGCCAAGGCGTACAGCGTGATTTATTGCCACTGGTTGAAGGCACGACGGTTGGTACCAAATATGGGATGGTTAAAACGGACCATATTTTGTTTATCGCATGCGGGGCTTTCCATCTCTCTAAACCCAGCGATTTAATTCCTGAGTTACAGGGGCGTTTTCCAATTCGGGTTGAGCTCGACTCGCTGTCGGTTGAGGATTTCGAAGCTATTTTGAATGGCACTGATGCAAGTCTAGTGAAACAATATCAAGCGCTTTTAGAGACGGATGGAGTAAAGCTAAATTTTGTTAAAGATGGCATTCGTCGCTTGGCGGAAATTGCTTTCTCAGTGAATGAAAAGACCGAAAATATTGGCGCACGCCGCCTATATACGGTAATTGAAAAATTACTAGAAGAAGTGGCCTTTGTCGCCGGCAGTCAAGGCGAGCAGCACGTTAAAATTGATGCGGCTTATGTGGATGCGGCGCTAAACGACGTCGCTAAAAATGAAGATTTGTCACGCTATATTCTGTAAGCGTATCGATTGAAACTTGTGCACATTACAACCTCTACTGCTCAGTGACTACTGCTATGTCCCCAAAATTGGACCTATCCTTAATCTCGAATGAATTAAAGACCCATATTCTTGCAGAAGCGTTGCCCCATATCCAACGCTATCACGGTAAAACCGTGGTGGTTAAGTATGGGGGGAACGCGATGACTGAACAACGGCTAAAGCAAGGTTTTGCACGCGATGCTGTATTGCTCAAATTGTTAGGCATTAATTTAGTCTTAGTTCACGGTGGCGGGCCGCAAATCGATCGAGCTTTGCAAAAAATTGGCAAGCAAAGAGTTTTTGTGCAAGGTATTCGGGTGACCGATGCGGAAACCATGAGTGTCGTCGAATGGGTGTTGGCCGGCGAAATTCAACAAGAAATTGTCTCATTAATTAACCATTATGGTGGCCAAGCAGTGGGCTTGACCGGCAAAGATGGGGGGCTCATTCGAGCGCGCCAGATGTTAGCGCCAGATCAAGAGCGCGTGGGCGAATTCCTAGATGTAGGGCACGTGGGTGAAGTCGAAGTAATTAATCCTGCCGTGATTAAGGCTTTACTAAGCGGCGCTTTTATTCCAGTGATCTCGCCGATTGGCTTTGATGATGACGGCGCATCTTATAATTTAAATGCAGATTGGGTCGCTAGTAGACTGGCAACGATCTTGAACGCTGAAAAATTATTGATCATGACAAATATCGCTGGCGTGATGGATAAACAAGGCGAGTTGTTGACGGATTTAAGTGCGAGTCAAATCGATGCGCTTTTCGCTGACGGCGCAATCTCCGGCGGCATGTTGCCCAAAATTAGAGCAGCGCTTGATGCTGCTAAAAGCGGTATACCTGCGGTGCATATTATGGATGGTCGCATCGAACATTCGCTGCTGCTCGAGATTCTGACTGAGCAATCGCTTGGCACGGTGATTCGTTCGCATTGAGTTGCTTAAAACAATCGGCAGCTTAAGCGCTGCGGGTTTTTCTAAACTTCTTTTACTATTAGGTGGCCTATCTCGCCCAATATGGAATCATCAATTGGCATTGTCACTGCGAAAAAAATGCATTTTTCTGCGCCGCTTTTGTTGCAAAGCGGGCAGTCGCTGGCTGACTATGACTTGATGGTTGAAACCTATGGGGTATTGAATGCACAACGTTCAAATGCAGTCCTGATTTGTCATGCATTGAATGCTTCCCATCACGTTGCTGGTCACTATTTGCATGAGCCGCAGAGCCTAGGCTGGTGGGACAATATGGTTGGACCGGGCAAGCCGCTGGATACTCAGCGCTTTTTCATTATTGGCATTAATAATCTCGGCTCGTGTTTTGGTTCAACTGGACCTATGAGTTTAGATCCGGCGACGGGCCGCCCATATGGCGCGCGTTTTCCCGTTGTGACGGTTGAAGATTGGGTGAATGCTCAAGCGCGCGTTGCTGATGCGCTGGGGATTGAGCGTTTTGCCGCGGTCATGGGCGGCAGCCTGGGCGGGATGCAGGCTTTAGCTTGGAGCATCACGTATCCAGAGCGTGTTGCGCATTGTCTGGCGATTGCCTCTACCCCCAAATTATCTGCGCAGAATATTGCGTTTAATGAAGTTGCTCGTTCGGCTATTTTGTCCGATCCAGACTTCCATGGGGGCGATTATTACACCCATGGCGTAAAGCCGCGCATAGGGCTGCGCTTGGCCCGCATGATCGGTCATATTACGTATTTATCCGATGAAGATATGGCGGCTAAATTTGGGCGGGCGCGCTTTAGCCAGAAAAAAAATACATACAATTTTAATTTCGATATTGAATTTGAAGTCGAATCCTACCTGCGCCATCAAGGCGGTAAATTCGCTGAATATTTTGATGCGAATACTTACCTCTTAGCAACCCGCGCGCTAGATTATTTTGATCCGGCGCAGGCTTATGCCGGTGACCTATCTGCTGCATTGGCTAACACCCGTGCAAACTATCTGGTGGTATCGTTTACCACGGATTGGCGTTTTCCGCCTGCCCGTTCCCAAGAGTTAGTCAAAGCCTTACTTGAGCATAAGCGCGCGGTGACTTATGCAGAAATTAATGCGCCGCATGGACACGATGCATTTTTGCTGACGGATGACCGTTATCATAATCTGGTGCGGGCGTACTATGCGCGTATCGCTCAGGAGTGTGCATGACACTTTTGAGGCCACAGATTGATCCGCAAATTTTTAGCGCGTTGACGCCGCGAGATGACTTTCGCGCGATTGCGCGCTGGGTCGAACCGCGTTCAAGCGTGCTGGATTTAGGTTGCGGAGATGGTTCATTGCTCGCTTTATTAGGCAATGAACTAGAAGTGCGTGGCTTTGGCATTGAAATTGATGAAAAAGGCGTGTTGGCTTGCGTGCAAAAGGGCGTCAATGTAATTCAGCAAGACCTTGAAAGAGGGTTGCGTTTATTTGAAGATCAAAGCTTTGATTACGCAATCTTGTCACAAACCTTACAGACTATTCATCGCACCACCGCAATTCTATCGGAGACCGTGCGGGTTGCGCGCGAATGCATTATTTCATTCCCGAATTTTGGTTATTGGCGGCATCGCCTGGCGGTTATGCAGGGATATATGCCGGTGTCCGAGTCGCTACCCTATCAATGGCACAATACCCCTAATGTTCGAGTCTTAACGATCCATGACTTTGATGCTCATGCGCATGCTGCGGGCATTCAAATTATTGACCGTGTGATCCTGCACAAAGGGCGGGTGATAGATTGGGGCCAAAATTGGCGTGGTAGTCTTGCAGTTTATCGTGTTAAACGCTATAGATAAATAGCGGTTTGTCTAGTAGGCAAAAAGCGCCGTCATTAACTGAAATATAGGTTCTTATATGAAGCTTAAACACGGCTGGCATGCCTATTTCAACATGCGTATCTTGATTTGCTTTTTTTTAGGCTTTACCTCGGGTCTGCCGCTTTTCGTTTTGCTGAATTTGGTGCAAGCTTGGCTACGCTCTGAAAAAGTAGATTTGGAGTCGATTGGGCTGTTTGCTCTGATTCAATTCCCATACACCTGGAAGTTTATCTGGGCGCCTATCATGGACCGCTTTAGCCCTCAGTTGCTGGGGGTGCGATTAGGGCGGCGGCGCGCTTGGATGCTTTTCACCCAATTAGGGGTGGCGGGTCTGATTGCTGCGCTAGGTTTTATTTCGCCACACGATACGCTATGGGTCGTGGCTGTGCTGGCGGCGGCGCTGGCCTTTTTTAGCGCGAGTCTGGATATTGTGCTGGATGCTTATCGGCGCGAGTTATTAGATGATCGTGAACAGGGGCTGGGGACCGCGATTCATGTCAACGCGTATAAAATATCTAGTTTAGTGCCAGGTGCGCTAGCGCTAATTTTGTCAGACCATTTGCAGTGGTCAGCGGTGTTTGTTATTACGGCGGTCTTTATGTTGCCAGGCATCATTTTGGCGTTGGTGGTGCGTGAACCTGCGGTGCACGTTGCGCCACCCAAAAGCTTGCGAGATGCTGTCGTGCTGCCTTTCCAGGAGTTTATGCAGCGCAACGGTTGGCGGCATGCTCTGTTGATTTTAGCTTTTGTATTTTTATATAAGCTCGGCGATAGTATGGCGACTTCGCTCGCGACGGCCTTTTATCTCGATTTGGGATTTACTAGAACCGAAATCGGCATGATTGCTAAGACGGTTGGACTCTGGGCCAGTATTGGCGGGGGTATAGTCGGCGGCGTGCTACTGATGCAGCTTGGCATTGCGCGTGGCTTATGGATTTTTGGGGTGGCTCAAATGGCGGCTATCTTAGGCTTTGCTTGGCTCGCGCATATAGGACCGGTCGAACTGTGGCTTGCGTTTGTGATTAGTTGTGAAATGTTTGCGACTGGACTTGGCACCGCCGCCTTTATTGCATATATCGCGCAGACTACGAATCCACGTTACACGGCGACCCAATTCGCGCTTTTCACCAGCTTATCCGCCGTGCCGCGCACTTTTGCTAATGCGGGTGCGGGTTATATCGTTGAACAGGTAGGCTGGTTGGAATTCTTTTTTATCTGTACTGCCTTGGCTTTGCCGGGCATGTTATTGTTACCTTGGATTGCGCCGTGGAAGGCGCGGCAAGAGCCAACTAAAATTAGCTGAGTTGCAGGATATTAAACGGGAGTTGGTTTACGATGCTACAGCAAGTTTTTTCTCTGGGTATTTCTATTTGTATTGGCGTGGTCGTAGTGGGGACCACTTTACGGTCTGCAAGTGCAGGTGAAAATAAAGAAAGCCCTGCGGTGTCTTCGCCCTCTCAACAAAATAGCGCGATAGCCCCGCTTGATGCCGTGCCAATCGATGCTCTAGAGCTGCAAGCGCTGGAGACATATAAACAATTAATCGCCAAGGCTCAGCGCCAAAAACGCTTGCTGGCGCCAACAGACGAGCGCGTGCAGCGTGCGCAGGCGATTCTGGACAAACTAATCCCCTACACTTTTAGATGGAATGAACGCGTAAAAAATTGGCAATGGGAAGTACAAGTCGTGCAACGCGCGTGTGCCGATGTTTATTGCTTACCGGGCGGTAAAATCTTGATGAATAGCGGGATATTTAATCAGTTTCAGCTTAATGACCATGAAATGGCCGTGTTGCTCGCTCACGAAATTGCTCACGCGCTACGCGGACATGCCAGCGAATTCGCTAATCTGCAGCCGGCTATCCCTTATACGCGAGAGGATGAGGCTGAAGCAGATGTGATTGGTAATGATATTGCGGCTCGCGCCGGGTATGATCCGCGTGCGGCTATTTCACTCTGGGAGCGGCTTGCCGCCATTGATCGGGCCAAGCCTCTAAAGTATGCCAAAATACATCCATTCATTGAGCGGCGCATACGTGAAATAAAAATTCGTATCTCTGATTTATTGCCGCTTTATGCAAAAGCGCTTGGCAAAACAGGCGAGACGCTGGAGCCCTATAAAGCCTCAGCAATTAAAGTTAAGTCTCGCCCTCAACGATAGAAATCAGCGGGCCGATGGGCTTTTAGAACATCAAAAGCGACACGGATAGGCTGCCTTTAAAAGATTTATCATGGAGGGCACAACGATGGATATAGAAGCGCTTTTCCTTATCCTGAATTGGGGTTACCTTAGTGCGTAAGCATAATCGATCGTCAGCGGGGCATGATCGCTGAATTTGATGTCTTTAAAAATTGAAGTGCGGGTTGCCTGTGCAGCAATGGCTGGAGTGGCGATCTGATAATCGATGCGCCACCCTACATTTTTTGCATAAGCTTGCCCGCGGTTACTCCACCAAGTATATTGATCCGCGCGCGGATCAAGTTTGCGAAAAACATCTACATAACCAACTTCATCAAAAAGCTGAGTAAGCCAGGCGCGCTCTTCAGGCAGAAAACCAGAGTTTTTTAGATTGCCTTTCCAGTTCTTAATATCAATTTCTTTATGTGCGATATTAATATCGCCGCACAGAATGACTTCGCGTTGCTGCTTTAATGCAGTCAAATGCGGCATAAAGGCTTCCATAAAACGATATTTTGCCTGCTGCCGTTCATCTGAACTGGAACCGGAGGGGGCATAAACAGATACGACCGATAGCTTGCCGTAGCGAATTTCGACATAACGCCCTTCAGCATCGAATTCAGGATTGCCAAAGCCAATAATGCAGTCATCGGGTTCATGTCGCATATAAAGCCCCGCCCCACTATAGCCTTTTTTAAGCGCATGCTGAAAGCAACTAAAGTAACCATGCGGCGCTAAAAAATCAGGCGTCATATCGCCTTGTTGCGCTTTCAATTCTTGTACGCAAACAATATCGGCTTGCTGTTTGCCAAACCAATCAAAAAAGCCTTTTTTAGCCGCTGAACGAATACCGTTCAGGTTGGCGCTAATAATTCTTAGCATTTGAGTTAAATTAAATTAAATTAAATTTTGGGGTATCGAAAATTAGCCAGCCCTTCCTATTGAAAGCGAATCAAGCCAGTTTTCTCTTTAAAATCTCATTGACCTGTTGTGGGTTAGCTTTGCCGCGCGTGGCTTTCATCGCTTGACCGACTAACGCATTAAAGGCTTTTTCTTTGCCTGCGCGAAATTCTTCAACGGATTTTGCATTGGCTGCAAGTACCGCATCTATGATGGCATCGAGTTCGCTGGTATCAGAGATTTGCTTGAGTCCTTTAGCTTCGATGATGCGGTCTGCTGCTTGTTCATCGTTAGATTTTTCATCCCACATGGCCTGGAATACTTCTTTCGCCAGTTTATTGGAAATGGTCCCGTCAGCAATGCGCACAAGTAGCCGCGCGAGCTGCATGGCGGAGACTGGGCAAGTACTGATTTCAATGTTGTCGCGTTTGAGCTGTGAGCTGAGTTCGCCCGTCGCCCAATGGGCCGCCGCTTTGGCTAAATTTTGTTCAATCGGGGATTTTTTTTGTAATACGCAAATTTGTGCAACCACCGCTTCGTAATAAGCGGCCAGCGCTTTTGACGAAGTCAGTACATCGGCGTCATAGCTGGTCAGTCCATATTGTTCAATCAGGCGAGTTTGCATGGCAGCCGGCAATTCCGGCAATGTGCTACGCACCTGTTCTATCCACGCAGTATCGATCACCAGTGGCATTAAATCTGGGTCAGGAAAATAACGGTAATCATGAGCATCTTCTTTGCTGCGCATCGGACGCGTCTCGCGCCGCTCAGGATCGTATAAACGGGTTTCCTGTTTAACCGTACCCCCATCCTCGATTAACTCGATTTGGCGTCTGATTTCGTAATTAATTGCTTCTTCTAAAAAGCGGAAAGAGTTTAGATTTTTGATTTCCGTGCGAGTGCCGAGTTCTGGTTGGTTGACGGGACGCACCGATACATTCGCGTCGCAACGGAATGATCCTTCCTGCATGTTGCCGTCGCAAACGCCAAGCCATACTACTAGCGCGTGCAAGGTTTTAGCATAGGCGAGCGCTTCGGCTGCGCTATGTAATTCGGGCTCAGTCACAATTTCGAGGAGTGGTGTGCCGGCGCGATTTAAATCAATGCCGGTCATCTCAGAAAAATCTTCATGTAACGATTTTCCTGCATCTTCCTCAAGGTGTGCGCGCGTCAGACGAATGGTTTTCTGATAGGCTGCTTGCTGAGTTTTTTCTTGCGCCGGAACGTGGATGGTCAGCGTGCCGCCCTGTACGACAGGAAGCTTGAACTGGCTAATTTGATAGCCTTTGGGCAGATCTGGGTAAAAGTAATGCTTGCGTTCAAAAATACTGCGTGGCGTAATTGTCCCATCAATTGCCAGGCCAAAGCGAATTGCGAGTTCAGCCGCGGTTCGGTTCATGGTCGGCAAAACGCCAGGTAGGGCGAGATCTATAACGCTAGCCTGCGTATTCGGGGGCATCCCAAATTGGGTTGCAGCACCAGAAAAAATCTTAGATGCGCAGGCTAGTTGCGCATGCGTTTCAAGGCCAATCGTGGCTTCCCATTGCATGATTAAACTCCCTCTGGCATACGGGTATGCCAGTCTGTCACTTGCTGAAAGGCGTGCGCAATTTGCAACATGCGCGCTTCGCTAAAATAGTTGCCAATAATTTGTAAGCCCACCGGTCTTGAGTCATGAGCATTCTGCCCAAAACCGCAGGGGATGCTCATGCCTGGCAAGCCGGCTAAACTGATTGATAAAGTATAAATATCAGCCAAATACATGTGCAGCGGATCATCGGTTTTTTCGCCTAGGTTCCAGGCGACGGTGGGTGAGACCGGACCCATCATAACGTCGCATTGAGCAAAGCCTTGTTGAAAATCTTGGGCAATAAGACGGCGGATTTTCTGAGCCTGGACATAATACGCATCGTAATAACCATGCGATAGCACATAGGCGCCAACTAGAATGCGTCGTTTAACCTCGGCGCCGAATCCTTCGGTACGCGTTTTTTGATATAAATCGGCGAGGTCGCGGTAGTGGGCTGCGCGATGTCCGTAGCGCACGCCATCAAAGCGCGACAAATTAGAAGAAGCTTCCGCTGAAGCCAGCACGTAATACACTGGAATGGAAAGCTCGGTTTTGGGCAATGAAATTTCAATCAGAGTGGCCCCTAATGATTCATATACCTTGAGCGCAGTCTCGAGCGCAGAGCGTACTTCCGCGGCTAACCCTGCGCTAAAATATTCTTTGGGTAAACCGATGCGTAACCCTTTCAAATTGGGCCGCTCTTGTGTTTGCCCAGTTGGCGTGGCTTGACTCGGGTTGGCTTGAGTGTTCCATGACTGCCCAAGATAGCGGGTAAAGTCTTCGGTTTCCTGCGCCAGGCTGGTTGAGTCGCGTGGATCAGAGCCCGCTAGCGCATTCAAGAGCAGCGCGCAATCTGCTGCGCTGACAGCGATTGGGCCAGCTTGATCCAATGAGGAGGCAAAGGCGATCATACCGTATCGTGAGACCCGGCCATAAGTGGGTTTAATGCCAGTGACGCCAGTGAATGCGGCGGGCTGGCGAATCGAACCGCCGGTATCGCTGCCGGTGGCGGCACTAACTAAACGAGCTGCGACAGCCGCGGCAGAGCCGCCTGATGAACCGCCTGGCACGGCCGCCAGATCCCATGGATTTTGGGTCAAACCAAAAAAAGAATTTTCCGTGGAGGACCCCATGGCGAATTCATCCATATTGGTTTTGCCAACGCAAACCATGCCAGCATGGGCGAGCCGTTCAACCACAGTGGCATCGAATGGGCTGACATACTGCGCGAGCATGTTTGAGCCGGCGGTGGATTTCCAGTCCCGGGTTACAAAGACATCTTTGTGGGCAATGGGGATACCGGTTAGCGGTCCTGCGTGTCCGCGCGCTATCGATACATCGGCTTGCGTTGCGGCGGCAAGCGTAGCTTCTGGGTTAACCTCAAGAAAGGCGTTCAGTGCATTGGCAGCTTCAATGCGCGTTAAAAAATGCTGCGCAAGCTCGACCGCCGACACGGCTTTGGTATCGAGCGCCAGGCGCAGTTCAGTTAAATTCTTTTGATGCATCGTGCGGTTTTCCGGAAAAAGCCAGTGCAATAGGTAAAAAAACAAATAATGTGAGCGTATAAAGGCTGGCTCGCGTTTATTCGATTACTTTGGGTACCAGGTAAAGGCCGTCTTGCGTAGCGGGTGCGTTACGCTGATATTCATCGCGCGTTGGGATTTCGGTTACGGTATCGTCACGCAAGCGCAAGCGAGCTTCTTGAATTTGCTCTATTGGATGAGCCAGTGGTTCAATCCCGTCTGTATTAACCAATTGCATTTGGGCCACTAAATCAAAAAAATTATTCAGTTCTATCAGCGTACGCTCATCTTCGCCGGCAGCGAGCTCCAGGCGCGCGAGCTGAGCAATTTTTTTAACATCTGTTAAGGTCAAAGCCATAGAAATAACCCAAAAAGTCTATCGTTCAGAAAAACTTAACTAAAAAGCGAAGTTTTATAGAAAATCATTTGCAGCACAAAAATAGTTTTCCTGCAAGGGAGGGCAAATTATAAGGTATGATTAGCTATTTTATTGAGTCAGTTAGGATCCTTGAATGTTTGGTTTTCTGCGTAGTTACTTTTCTAATGACCTGGCGATTGATCTAGGTACCGCAAATACCCTGATTTATATGCGCGGCAAAGGTATTGTCTTAGATGAGCCGTCCGTGGTGGCGATTCGCCAAGAAGGTGGGCCGAATGGCAAAAAAACCATTCAGGCGGTTGGCAAAGAGGCCAAACAAATGCTGGGTAAGGTGCCGGGCAATATTGAGGCGATCCGCCCCATGAAAGACGGCGTGATCGCAGATTTTACGGTCACCGAGCAGATGATAAAGCAATTTATCAAAATGGCGCATGAATCACGGATGTTGTCACCGTCGCCGCGCATCATTATCTGTGTGCCATGCGGCTCGACTCAGGTTGAGCGCCGCGCGATTAAAGAAGCCGCGCATGGTGCAGGCGCGTCGCAAGTTTATTTGATTGAAGAGCCAATGGCCGCGGCGATTGGCGCGGGCTTGCCGGTTTCTGAGGCCACGGGTTCGATGGTGGTTGATATTGGTGGCGGTACGACCGAGGTTGGTGTGATTTCGCTAGGTGGTATTGTCTATAAAGGGTCGGTGCGAGTTGGCGGCGATAAATTCGATGAAGCCATTGTCAATTATATCCGTCGCAATTACGGCATGTTAATTGGCGAGCAAACGGCAGAAACCATTAAAAAGAAAATTGGCTCGGCTTTTCCCGGTTCTGAAGTCAAAGAAATGGAAGTTAAAGGACGTAATTTGTCAGAGGGCATTCCTCGCAGCTTTACCGTCTCTAGTAATGAAGTGCTTGAAGCGCTCACTGAGCCGCTCAATCAAATTGTGTCGCAGGTCAAAATTGCACTCGAGCAAACCCCGCCAGAATTAGGTGCGGATGTGGCTGAGCGCGGCATGATGCTAACCGGTGGTGGGGCGCTGTTACATGATATTGACCGTCTATTAGCTGAAGAGACTGGCTTGCCGGTCCTGATTGGCGAAGATCCGTTGACCTGCGTGGTGCGCGGTTCAGGCATGGCGCTAGAACGGATGGATAAGCTGGGTAGTATTTTCTCACATGATTAATCAACCTGAGCGTATGGGCGCCACGCCGGCGTGGCCTAAATAATTAATGATTGGCGCCGACCATGGAATATAGTCCGCCGCCACTTTTCAAGCAGGGGCCGTCGGCCATTGCGCGACTTATCATTTTTGTTGCGTTAGCACTCGGGCTGCTGATTTGCGATGCCCGCTATCGTAAGCTTGAGGCGCTACGTCAAGTGATTGGGATTGGCCTTTACCCATTGCAACGCGTAGCGCTTGCGCCACGTGATTTGGTGCGCAACATCTCGGGGTTCTTCGTCACGCTCAATACGTTGCGGGCTGACAACCAGGAACTCAAAACGCGCAACTTAAAACTCGCGCTACAAGCGCTGCAAGCTGTCCAACTTGGCTCTGAAAACGCCCATCTACGCGCCCTGCTGCAATTTGAACAACGCGAAACAATGAGTGCTGTGTTAGCTGAAATTCAGTACGATGCGCACGATCCTTTTACGCAAAAAGTGGTGATTGATCGTGGTTTGCGGCAGGGGATACAAGCTGGCGCGCCAGTGGTTAATGACGAAGGCGTGATTGGTCAAGTAACGCGTGTCTACCCGCTGCAAGCTGAGGTCACTTTATTGACCGACAAAGACCAAGCTGTGCCAGTGCAATTGGTGCGCACGGGAGTCAGAAGCATTATTTATGGGACGCCGCGCGGCGATTTGCTTGAATTGCGCTATATTCCGGTCAGCACGGATATTCAAGTGGACGATCAATTAGTGACGAGCGGTTTGGACGGAGTTTTCCCGCCAGGCTTGCCGGTGGCGAAAGTATTACGGGTTGATCGTCAAGATGGAGCTGAATTCGCGCGTGTCATCTGCGTACCCTATACTCCGGTCCGTGGCGCGCGCCAGTTACTCGTACTGCATTATGAAGACCCGCCTCCGCTGGAGTTAAATGACGCGGCGCATAATGGCTTAAAAAATCCTGCAAAAGCAACTGGCGACAACTCCGAGGCTAAAGCTAAAGCAAGCGCTAATACAGTCCCAACCGAACCAACTAAGCGAAAAAATATAAAACCGCCTATCAGCGCTAAAAGTCCGCAGCAAAATTCTACTGCGCCAGATACAACCAACAAGGATGCGCGATGAATCGCTTGCATCACATTTTATTGCCGGTGAATCCGCTATTTATCGCATTGAGCCTGGTTGTGGCTTTTGTTTTAAATCTGCTGCCTTGGGGGCGGTTGATAGGCATGCCCGATTTTGTCGCTTTGGTCGTTTTGTTTTGGAATATCCATCAGCCGCGTAAAGTAGGCATGGGGATTTCCTTTGCATTGGGCTTATTAATGGATGTACATGACGCCAGCTTATTTGGAGAGCATGCGCTAGCCTATACGTTACTTTCATACGGCGCGATAATGATCCATCGTCGGGTACTGTGGTTTTCGCTGCTGGGCCAGGCGCTGCATGTATTGCCTTTGCTTCTGCTGGCGCAGATTGTGCCATTTACGATTCGTTTAATGACTGGCGCAGCTTTTCCGGGGTGGGGATATTTGATAGATGGTTTGGTCGAAGCTGCGCTTTGGCCAGTCGCAAGTTTGTTACTGCTCGCTCCGCAAAAACGTTCCGCCCACAATGATGATACGCGTCCAATATGATACAGCCGGTTAGTTTTAACGTAGAACGCTTATCTGGCCGCTGCTTAGCGTTTCTGCACGCGTTTAATTTGGGCTAATGGCTGCCTGGGCCTAAATTTATGCCTGAATTTAAAGATACTGAGCAGCAGTTACATCAATTCCGCTTGCGCGTGGTGGTGGCGGCGTTGTTTGTATTTCTGTGTTTTTCCCTATTGGCGGCGCGCTTTCTATATTTGCAGATTTGGCGCTACGGACAATATTCACTACAGGCAGATGAAAACCGCATCTCGGTCGCGCCCATGGTGCCAAGGCGTGGAGTGATTACTGATCGCAATGGGATTGTCTTAGCCCAAAATTATTCTGCTTATACACTCGAAATTACCCCTGCAAAAATTAACGGTACGCTAGACGAAGTAATCAATAGCCTATCGCAAATTGTGGTGATTGACGCGCGCGACCGACGCCGCTTTAAAAAGCTTTTAGAAGATTCAAAAAGCTTTGAGAGTCTGCCCCTGCGTATCCGCCTTTCAGATACGGAAGTTGCGCGCTTTACCGCACAACGCTTTCGGTTTCCAGGCGTTGAGGTGCGTATTCGCTGGCTGCGCCAATACCCACTTGGCACGACTGCGGCGCATGTGATTGGGTATATTGGCCGGCTCTCGCAGCGTGACCAAGAGCGCATTCGAAACGCTAGCGAGCTCAATGATAGCGGGGTTAAAGCTTATGACCCGCGGCTCGATGCGGACAATTATAAAGGCACCGACCATATCGGCAAAATCGGTGTTGAACAGAGCTATGAAACAGAGTTACATGGCCAGACGGGTTTTGAAGAGGTTGAAGTCACCGCGGGCGGACGCCCAGTGCGTACTTTGTCGCGCAGCCAAGCCATTGCCGGCAATAACCTTGTGCTCTCGTTAGATACTAATTTACAGCAAATTGCCGAGCAGGCTTTTGCCGGCCGGCGCGGGGCGCTGGTGGCGATTGAGCCGGCTACGGGCGATGTACTGGCTTTTGTTTCCGCGCCGAGCTTTGATCCAAACTCTTTTGTCGATGGGATTGATCAGCAAACGTGGGATGAGTTAAATACCTCAACGGATCGGCCACTGTTAAATCGTCCATTGCAGGGCGCTTATCCGCCAGGCTCAACCTATAAGCCATTTGTTGCCCTCGCTGGGCTAGCCTTGGGAAAACGCACTCCGCAGTGGGGTTTTCAAGATCCTGGTTTTTATACTCTGGCGGGCCATACCTTCCGTGATGATGTGCCAGGTGGTCATGGCTGGGTGGATATGTATCGCTCAATCGTGCAATCATGCGATACTTATTACTATATGTTAGCGCGTGATTTGGGTGTGAATGCAATGGCTGACTTTATGGCGCCATGGGGTTTTGGCCAGTTAACCGGGATTGATATTGAGGGTGAGATGAAAGGCGTTTTGCCTTCGACTAACTGGAAAAAGAAAGCGTACCATCGACGCCCCGACCAGCAACGATGGTACGATGGTGACACCATCAGCTTAGGAATCGGGCAAGGGTATAACTCATTTACTACGTTGCAACTGGCTCATGCAACTGCGATTCTGGCCAATGATGGTGTGGTGATGAAGCCTCACTTGGTAAAAACCATCGAACACCCACGCACTCATGAAACCCGTCTAACCGTGCCAAGTGCGAGTTACCAAATCAATGTGGATCAAAAGGATATTGATTTTGTTAAGCGCGCTATGGTCGGCGTGGTCACGCAAGGAACCGCTGCAAATTCTTTTAGAGGGGCACGCTACCAAGTGGCTGGCAAGACGGGTACTGCGCAAGTCTTCTCGTTGCAAGGCGCAAAATATCGCGCGCATACGCTAGCTGAAAATCGGCGCGATCATGCATTATTTGTGGCTTACGCTCCGGCGGACAAGCCCACCATTGCGCTTGCGCTAGTCGTTGAGAATGGCGGTTGGGGCGCGCAAGCGGCTGCGCCGATTGCGCGCAAGGTGCTGGATTATTATTTGGTAGAGCGTCTCAAACCAAAGGCCAGCGCCGCTGCAATCCCAGCTCTGCCTGGTGTTATGCTTGAAAAACCGGTCATCCAATAATCACGCAAGGCTCTTTGTGTTTCTGGCTTAAATACTAGAATGTTGATTGAAACTTACTCAAAACGCATTAAACCATTTTTCACCGGTTTTGATCGGACTTTTCTTCTGTTTGTTGTGTTGTTAATTGCAGTGGGTATATTGACTTTATATAGCGCGAGTTTTAATCTGCCGGTGCGCGTAACAGACCAACTGCGTAATGTCTTATTAACCTTTGTGCTAATGTGGGGCATTGCCAATTTATCGCCACAAATATTAATGCGTTTGGCGATCCCCTTGTACACGATAGGCATTAGTTTACTGATTGCTGTCGCGATTTTTGGTTTGGTGCGCAAAGGCGCGCAGCGCTGGATCAATATTGGGATTGTGATTCAGCCCTCCGAGATCATGAAAATCGCCATGCCATTGATGTTAGCGTGGTATTACCAGCGGCGCGAAAGTGCGCTGCGTTGGTACGATCATATTGCGGCATTCGCGCTGCTCGCCATCCCTGTCGGCTTGATCGCTAAGCAACCTGACTTGGGTACGGCAGTGCTGGTTTTTGCCGCCGGATTTTTTGTAATTTATTTGGCCGGTCTGAGCTTCAAATTGATTTTGCCGATCTTGCTTGCCGTGACGATTGCGGCGGGTTCATTGATTGCATTTGAGCATAAGATCTGTCAGCCGCAAACCCAATGGCCGTTGTTGCATGACTACCAGAAGCATCGTATTTGCACATTGCTTGATCCGACCACAGATCCGCTTGGCAAAGGTTTTCATACGATTCAAGCCGTGATTGCGATTGGCTCAGGAGGCATCTTCGGCAAGGGCTGGCTAAAAGGGACGCAAGCCCATCTCGAATTTATTCCTGAACGGCATACAGATTTTATTTTTGCCGTGTATGCAGAAGAATTTGGCCTGGTTGGCAGTATCGCGCTGCTTTTATTGTATCTATGTCTAATTGTGCGCGGATTATATGTTGCCGCGAATGGCGCGACGCTTTTTGCTCGTTTATTGGCGGGCTCTCTCACCTTAAGCTTTTTCACCTATGCGTTTGTTAATATTGGCATGGTGGTTGGTTTATTGCCCGTAGTTGGCGTGCCATTGCCATTCATGAGCTACGGAGGAACCGCCCTGGTTACGCTGGGTATAGCGGTGGGTTTGGTGCTGAGTATGGGGCGGCAAAAAAGCCTAATCCAGAGCTGAATTCAGACAGTGTTTCAATTAACTGGGCGCTCAACCTCGGCCCAACAATTTGGCGTTTCATATAAACGCACCCGCTTAAGCTTTAATGTTGCGCCATAGTGATGGTTATATGCAGCAGCAAGCCGATCAAAAGCGATGCGCGCAAGATTTTCGACGGTAGGGATATGTTCAAGAACAACAGTTTTATGGTTGGGTAGCGTCGCCAGAAAATCCCGTATTGGCGTATCGCCAGCGTACACCAAAAAAGCATGGTCCCAATGCTCAACCAAGTGCGCAAGAGCGAGCGCTTTTACCTGTGCAAAATCCATCACCATACCGCGATCGGGCGCGCCTTCAGTAATGATGGGTTCGCCTTCTAGCGTAATTTCAAGTACATAACGATGCCCGTGCAAATTGCAGCATAGGCTGCGGTGGTCTGGGATACGGTGGCCAGCATCAAATTCAAGTTTGCGAGTAATCGTTAACACAGAAGTACAAATTTAAGGAATGTTTAAATATTTGTGGGTTTGCATCGATAAGCGCCAGCGCGGATGCTGTTTGCACCAATCGATTGCAAATTGCGTATTAAATGCACGCGCTGCATTATCCATCGGTTGCACCAGGAAATGCTTGAAGTCGAGTGATTCATAGGATAAAAGTTGCTGATTAGCCTGTGGCACCACAACTTTTAGCTCATCGCCTTGCGTCACGACTAAGGGCGCGTCCGCTTTGGGGCTAACGCAAACCCAATCAATGCCTGCCGGTATCGGTAGCGTGCCATTGGTCTCAAGCGCAATTTCAAAATGTGCAGCATGCAGCGCTTGGATTAACTCATCATCAAGCTGGAGTAAAGGCTCCCCGCCAGTACAGACAACCAAACGATGCATTGCGCCTGACGGCCATAGCGAAGTAATTTGAGAGGCCAATGACGCAGCATTTTGATATTTCCCACCATTTTCGCCATCGGTCCCAACAAAATCCGTATCGCAAAAGCGGCAAACCGCTTGCGCGCGATTTTGCTCGCGGCCAGACCATAAATTACAGCCAGCAAAGCGGCAAAACACAGCAGGACGCCCAGCATTAATGCCTTCGCCCTGCAAAGTATAAAAAATTTCTTTAATCGAATAAGAAGCCATAACCAATATTTTACCGGCTTAGGGCTAGCCTGTTTTTAACTTAGGCCGGTTACGAAGGCAGTATAACCCTGTTTACGCAGCGCGCAAGATGGACATTCGCCGCAACCATAGCCCCAGTCATGTAGCGTATTACGCTCGCCCAGATAGCAGGTGTGTGTTTCACGCCGAACTAAGTCAACCAATAACGGACCGCCAAGCGTATAAGCAAGCTGCCAGGTTTGCGCTTTATCAAGCCACATCAAAGGGGTTTCAATCACAAAGCGGCGATCCATCCCCAGATTCAGGGCAACTTGCAAGGCTTTGACAGTATCGTCGCGGCAATCTGGGTAACCAGAAAAATCAGTTTCGCACATCCCGGCTACAAGCACCTGCAAGTTCCGTCGATACGCGAGTGCGGCGGCGACTGTCAAAAACAGCAAATTGCGGCCAGGCACAAAGGTATTGGGTAAACCGTTAGCAAGCGTCTCAATCTGAATGTCGCGTGTCATCGCCGTGTCGCTGATCGCACCAAATACAGACAAATCGACCAGATGATCACCATGTAAGCGGGTGCGCCAAGGCGCGAATGCTTCAGTTTCTATTAGGCGTGTTCGAAAATGGCTGCGACATTCAAGTTCAACCCGATGGCGTTGGCCGTAATCAAAGCCGATGGTTTCAACATGATGAAAACGCTGCAGTGCCCATGCCAGGCAGGTCGCCGAATCTTGTCCACCGGAGAAAAGTACGAGTGCACGGCTATGAGGGTTTGTTTGCGCCGCCACTTTAGTCTCCTGTCATGGAACCTATGGACAAAAGAAAGACTTGCTAATAGGCAAGTCCTGAAATACTGGTGGCCCGGGGCGGGTTCGAACCACCGACACACGGATTTTCAGTCCGCTGCTCTACCGACTGAGCTACCAGGCCACAAAGCCGAGAGTATAGCAAAGAACTCTTGCATGTGTATAGGTTTGCTGCTTGCAACGTTTATGACAATAACACTCCGCGCAGCATTTTTTGCTCCAGCATAGATTTCGATGTGCTTTCTGAAGAATCTTATATAAAAAATTTTCAGAAGGAGGGATTGGCTATGCACAATCGGGATCTTTCCAGCAGTGCTAATTTATCGTTTTTCTGGCTGTATTTAGAGTGAATAAATCGTCGTACGAGCGCCCTTTACTTTGCTTACTTGATGAAAGAATCCGCCAAAGAGGGTAGTTGCGTCAAAAAGGCCTCGCGTGACCGTACTCCAGCCGTACCTAACTCTTTTTTATCGTCCTGAATGAGCCGCGCAAACACTAAGGTGCGATCGCCTTTTGTCGCCCAGCCAACGAACCAGCCCCAAGGGTGTTCCTCATCAAAATCACCATTAGCTTGCCGCGGATATGCCATCCCCGTTTTGCCGTGTACATCCCAACCGCTTGATAGTGCGGTTTTTTCAACAATGCGGCTCGTCATATCGAAAGCAACCGCACTCACAGGAAGCTGCCGATTAACCAATTTCCGAAGAAATACAAGTTGCTCTAATGGCGATATTTTTAATGAAGAGCTGATCCAAGCTCGCTCAAGGCCATTATTCTTACCTGAGTCTCCACTAAAATCGGCATTTCCATAGCCGAATTGGATCGCATACTGCTGTAAACGATCCTGCCCGAGGAATTGCGTAATCTGTTGTGAGAACCAAACCACCGAGTATTTCATCCACCTGCTTGGATCTGTCGGCTGACGCCAGTTATCACCCCCCCATTCCACGTAACCTTTCTTGAATAGAAGCGTTGGCGAATGGGTATCTTTGAGAAAACCAGAATCGTATCCCATCGCACTTAAGGCGATTTTGAATGTCGATGCAGGCGTGAATCGGTCACTGCAATTCCCTTCTTTCAGAACTATCTCACCAGTTTTAGCATCGGCAATAGCCGTACAAATTGTTTTGGCTTGAACCGTCGAAATCAAAAAACTGACTGCTAGAAAGCCAGCCACAGCGCATCGTAAATACTTATAACCCAACGCGATAATCGGCGTGCCAGTGGCTCTCATATATCGTTTTTAAAGCTATATTTAGAATGAATTACGATATTCTAACTTTGCTCGTCCTACGACATTTGAACTTCGGTGCGACCTGAAAAGTCGTTTGAATTTCTGTCTTACAGGAGAAATATAACCAGATAAGACCGATTGCTCCATCAATCGTTCCCTAGTCGGACATGCGGGGCTGGCAACGGTCCGGTGTGAAGCTCCGATGACAATGTAACCGCCGAGTAATCGGTAAGCCGAGCCGCGAGGCAAGGCCGAATCTGCTAGCACTAAAGCGGAGAGGGGCTAGGGATGTGCGAATACGATCAACACACGTGAATCTCTGTAATTGTCGTTAAAATGAACAGGCCAAAGGTGCTGGGCCTGAACCAAAATGGTACGCGGTTAGGTTTGGTCGCTCAAAGTTCGGCCAACATGGACAAACAACCGCCGGCAAAGAAGAGGGATCCGACTCGCACTGAAATTCAAGCGGAACAGGATAAGCCCGTAACGCTGCCAGAAATGGTAGGCAAACCGCGAGGAATGCTGTTGGCGCTGCGGGTACAGGAAGGAGCAAAAAGCGAAGGCCGCCTTGTAATGAGGGGGATAAAGAGTGAAACATTCTCTTGCGCGAAAGCGAGCAGACTTGCTCTTGGTCAGAGTGGGCAAGAAATCTTGGCAAACCGTTATACGCGGGAAAGCAGATGAGGCAGACCGTTTAGGTTTGTTGTGCGCTTGCGCGCCCAGGTGAATTAAGAAACCAGGTCAACTGGTTCGATTTTACCAGAAGGGCGAAATGGCTCCAGGCGTATATTGCTCAGGCAGCCAGTTTGTTAGACTGCCCGGTGCCTTAGCCAGCGCTGGACTCTTGGCTTGAGCCGTGTGCGAGGTGACTCGCCTGCACGGTTCTTAGGAGAGGGAGGGTTAGTAATAGCCCTTCCTTATCCGACCTTTGATAATTTATCTCAATTAAGTTATTTTTAATCCAAAGCCGTCTTTTTGGAGAAATTTTTTTATGAATGGAATTCAGACCAGTTCACCCGCATATGCTATTAAAGTAATGGAACAGGAGTGCAACATGCCCATCATCGCCTTGTTATTTGCAGTTGCAGTATTAAGAAACCGCCCCTATTAAAACGATTGCAACCGTAATCGTTAGCGCGCCGCCTAAGCGCGTCGCTATTTGTGCAAATGGCATGAGTTGCAAGCGGTGAGCAGAAGTCAGGATTGCAATATCGCCAACCCCTCCCATGCCACTGTGACAAGTATTAATCAGAGCACTTTCAATTGGATATAAACCTACCCATTTCCCTACAAAAAAGCCGACCGTGGTAAGCATAACGACCGTTACTACAATTGTAACGATATTGGCTAAGTTGAACGCAGCCATTAAATCAGCCCACGAAGTTGTAGTAATCCCAATCGCAAAGAGTAAGGGATAAGTCACGGCTTTTGAGAAGAAGCGATAAACAGTACGAGCACCATTTTCTAATTTGGGCGAGATCGTATAAGTGAGTTTAACAAGCACTACAAGAAATAGCATGGCGACGGGAGTAGGTAAGCCAATCAGGTTATGTACAATGATGCCTACGATATAGAAAGAGATTGCAATCAGACCCGCGACTGCAATATGTTCAACCATGGCCGATGAGGTATTGATGGATTTTGCGGGTACGTTATCTTTAATGTCATATAAATGACCTTGCCCGCTATAGCGTGCATAACGCTTGCCCAATTGATTAAGCACGCTTGCGCAGACAATCGCTACCAAATTCCCTAGCACGATCGCCGGTACGACTTGGGCAAATATCTGGTCTTGTGGAGTATTCAAAATCTCGCCATAAGCAAGGGTGAGAGGAATGGCGCCTTCACCAATGCCGCCCGCCATAATGGGGATAACGATAAAAAAGAAGGTGTAGTGCGCACTTAACCCAAAGGCCATACCGGTCAGTGTCCCAACGATCATTGCAATAACAGAGCCTGTGGCAAGGGGAATAAAAATCTTAACGATCCCCGTAATAAGGGCTTGGCGGTCCATGCTAAGGATGCTGCCAACGATGACACAGGCAGTAAATAAATAGACAAATTTGGTCGAGTGCCAGAAGTCATTGATTGCCGTAATCAATTCACCAGGTAAAAGTCTGTAATGAACCAGGCAGGCAGGGAGAAAAATGGTAGCGATAACTGGCCCGCCTATTTGTCGTAGACCTGGAGTACGCTCGCCTATTTCGGCACAGGTAAAGCCGCATGTGGCAAGCAGCGCGATCATAATTGAAATGTCGCCAGAAACTTTTTTTAAAGCCAGAAGGATGCCTAAGCAAATAAGCATAACGAAATATAGCGGCAACGGAATAATGCCGACCTTTATGTTCATGAGCTTCTGCCAGTGAGCGTGACTAAATAAAAAACTAAACTTACCCATTTGTTTCCACCGTAGAAGATATCGCTGCTTTTTGAGTGCCAAAACACTGCTGCCGACAGATGAAATGTTCATTTGCCTCACCTCCTAAATTTAAGTGTCAATTTATCTGTCGTATCAAATATGACCTTTAAGCACTTTTATCCTTAGAGCTTATAGCTCATTAAAAAAAGCAACGACACTTGCCGTTGCTTGAAGAAGAGATGCACACGAAATTTTGTTGTGTCAAAAATGTATCTGTCTCTAGTAAACTGATTCCAGAGTTAGTATGGTTGGCAAAAACCGTTTATAAAAGATCAATCACCATCTTTTATTGTTACGAATTCAGTTAAATAAAAATGATGTTTATCTGCTTTGTATGATAAACAGAATATATTGAACAGCAATAAACTATCTTTACATTGATTTTGTATTCGTTGTTGCTTTTATCACAACAATTTCTACCTATGATCAGATAGATTAATTCTCAAAAAATCACCTAATTTTCTCATCATCCTCTAAACTTCAGAGGTAGCAGAGAGATCTTCTGCGCTGTTTGTATTCGTAATGAGGGAAACACTGCGGAGTAAAAAATATGAGGCATCTTTTGTCGGACTGCATTAATCAACGCCGTATTCGCTATTTTTATGCGGTCTATTCGACTGGCTCGATACGTGCCGCAGCAGATAACTTAAATACTTCTGCGTCGGTGGTTACACGACAAATTCAATCTTTAGAGGAGGAGTTAGGAACCCGACTGTTTGAACGGCGTCGCCGCCACGGAATGCAGCCCACTGAAGCCGCGGAGGTCGTTTTGGAATACTATCAAGCGTCTCGTGCGCAGCAAGATCGTATGGAATCTTGCTTAGAGGAGCTACGTAGTATGAAGAGGGGAAACATTCGCCTTGCTCTACCTGCTGTTTATATCGATAGGTTTATGGAAGACATGTTCACTGACTTTTGTTACGAATACCATGGCTTAAATATTGTTGTCGAAGAAATTAATAATTCTTATCAAATAACCAATAATGTTATAGAAGGATCTTCAGATGCGGGGATCATTTTTAATAATATACCTAATCCAGATATCTTTTGTTATACGAGTAGACCTTTAGCCATACGCTTGTTAGTAGGTCGAAATCATCCTTTAGCTACTAAGCAAAAGGTTAGCTTCGCAGAATTATCTCGTTATCCACTCGCCTTGCCGTCTAATTCTTTTAATTTTAGAAAGTTAGTGCAATCCGCGGAACATTCAGAAAAAATTCAGTTAAATACAGCACTGACTACGAGTTCGGCTTGTGCTCAAAAAAAATTCGCTTGTGCCAAAGAGGGCGCAACGATCATGACAGCTTTTGGCGCTTACCAAGAAATTAGAGAGGGCCGACTGATTCCGCTTGAAATTGATCTCCCAGTTCTGGCCAGCGTAGAAGTTTCCTTAATTGCCAAGCGAGGTAAATTATTTTCGCCAGCACTTAAGCAATTGCTAGGATTACTCAAAAATAAATTATCGCTTTTTACGCATGATGAAAGAGATTACATTCCTTCCACCACCATTTATGGATAATCAAACCCAAATTTCTATCGGCCGCCGCAAAATAATTAAAAATGCGGCATTTTTTACACTCACTTCCCTTTGTGCACCGTTTGTTATGGCATCTTCTCGATCTTCCCCAAAGCGAATCTTAGTTCGGGACGCCGGCGGCGTAATTAATCATGCATATAAAGAGGTGCTTTACGAACCTTTTTTTAGAGAAACGGGTATTCAAGTTATTGGTGTTCCGGCAAGTGCAAATCCTGTCGCACAGATTCAGGAGATGGTTAAATCAAGGCAATATTTATGGGATATGGCGGCTCTGGGTGAAATGGCTATTTCAATGCTAACTATTGGCGCTGGCGATCGATGTTTTTTAGAAAAGCATGAACTTGAGCGTGATCCGGTTATTTCACAAATTGGCGCACAGTTTATGTCGCCTTATGGAGTAGGAACAAATGTGTATTCCACGGTTCTCGCTTATCGCACTGATGCATTCAAAAAACATCAGGTGCCGCAAACATGGAAAGATTTATGGGATATAAAGAGTTTTCCAGGGCGTCGTGGCTTATATAAGCATCCGCTTGATACGACAGAAGTTGCATTAATGGCTGATGGCGTAACTGCGAATAATATTTATCCGTGCGATCTTGATAGAGCGTTTCGTAGCCTTGATAAAATTAAGCGCCACATTAATGTCTGGTGGACGAGCGGGCCACAAGTTGAACATTTGCTGAAATCTGGGGAGATAGATTTAACGCCAGCTTGGATATCCCGGGCGCAAACAGCGATAAATGAGGGAGCGCCAGTGGCATTCTCTTGGGACCAGCATATCTATCAATATGATAGCTGGGCAATCTTAAAAGGCGCGCCTAATGCAAACGCGTGCCGTGAATTTATCAAATTTGCTTCAGACCCTAAGCGGCAGGCACTGCTTGCAGCTTACGCGATTGGTCCAACACAGCAAGATGCTTTCAATTATATTAAACCTAAGCAGGCTATGCATCTTACAAGCTATCCAACGAATCTTGAAAAAGGGCAGCACATTGATGCGACTTATTGGCTGAAAAATCAAAATAGCGTGATCCAACGTTTTAATGAGTGGATGCTAGATCAAGCGAAGGCATAATGCCGTTGAGCAAAGGAAAAAGCGCAAAATTATAATTTTGGAGACGCTGATGGAATAGCGGTGCTGATTCGACAATTAATTCTGGCTTAGTGCATACAGCGTATACACCACGCCTGCGAGTGTCACAGACGTGAGGGATAGCTCATCGTCTATAGCGTGCCGCCTAAGCGAGTCGTTATTTGCGCAAATGGCATGAGTTGCATGCGGTAGGCAGAAAATTGAACTGCCTCTTCCCGTGTTCGTCAGCAACTCAACAGTAGCTCGGAAAATTTTTGCTTGCACTGATCAATTGCTTAGATTGCTTTCTTCAAGATTACCTATGTTCAGCCAGCTTAAGCCAGAGGCTAGCGATAGCCCAATACATTGAGGGGACTTCAGATGAATCATCAGCATCAGCCTAACGAAAAACGTAGAGCAGTGATTAAAAAAATGGCTGCTTTAAGCGCAGCAGTTGTGGCCTCGCCTTTTGTCATTACCCCTTCTAGGGGAACTGAAAAAGGAAGTGCTAAGCAAAAAATAATCATCCGCACTTCGGGCGGCTATATTCAGAAAGCATACGAAGAAATACTATTCAAACCTTTTAAGCAAAAATTCGGTATTGAAGTGATCGGCATTCCATCAAACGCCGAGCCCACTGCAGAAGTTAAGGCAATGGTCGAAACCAAAACTTACACATGGAATATGGCGTGCCTTAGCCATCGGGCGATCCAGTTTTTGGGTCTAGCTTATCTAGAACCTCATAGACTCGAACATGATCCTGTGGTCTCAACAATTATGCCGCAATTCATCTCACCTTACAGCGTTGGGACGAACGTATTCACTATCGTGCTTGCGTATCGCACTGATGCTTTCAAAGCGCGCCAAGCGCCGAGAACATGGCAGGATTTTTGGGATGTGAAAAATTTCCCTGGCCGCCGCGGATTGCGTAAATCTCCCTTTGATACCATCGAGGAAGCATTAATGGCGGATGGCGTATTGCCAAACGCAGTGTACCCGTGCGATCTCGACCGTGCCTTTCACAGTTTGGACAGAATTAAACCGCACATCTCCGTTTGGTACCAAAATGCCCCGGAAACCGAACAACTCCTTAAGTCTAGCGAAGTAGATTTAATCCCGGCTTTTACTGACCGCGTGCTAGCTGCCATCAATGCTGGTGCGCCGGTTGCATTTTCTTGGGATCAGCATATCTATGGATATGATAATTGGACCATTCTAAAAGGTGCGCCTAACGTTGATGCTTGCCGTGAGTTCATCAAATTTGCCTCAGATCCGCGGCAGCAGGCTCTGCTTGCACCGTACGGGATTGGGCCTACCCAACCCGACGTTTTAAATCCAGGCTATATTGATCTAAAGCACGCCAAGCTGCTTGCAACTTATCCAGACAACCTCAAAAAAGGCCTGCCCAGTAGCGGCTTGTACTGGAAGAATCATCAGAATGCAGTTATCGAGCGCTATAGCCAGTGGATGCTAAGTTAACTAAACACTTAACCTATTTGGGTTTACTGTCAAATTGTTATCCGCACCTCAGGCGGGAAAAGCCACATCGCTTATACCAAACTACTTTTTGAACCTTTTACCAAGGAAACGGGTATTAAAGTAACGGGCATTCCGTCAAATGTGGAGCCTATCGCAGAAATTAAAACGATGGTCAATACGCAAACATATCACTGGAATATGGCGTGTTTAGGCAGTAGAGCAATACCCATCCTTAGTCAGTTAGGTTATTTAGAACCGCATGAGCTGATGAATGATCATGTCGTCAAAAACATGATTCCGCAGGCTTTATCAGATTATGGCGTTGGGAAGAATGTTTATTCTACTGTGCTTGCCTACCGGACAGATGTTTTTAAAGGTCGTTCTATACCGAGAACCTGGGAAGATTTTTGGAACGTAGGGAAATTTCCGGGTTTGCGCGGTCTACGTCAAATCCCGTTTGATACGCTTGAAGAAGCGTTGATGGCTGATGGCGTGGAGCCTAGCGAAGTATATTCTTGTGCGGATGGAATTAACCGGGCATTTCGCAGTCTAGATAAAATTAAATCGCATATCTCTATCTGGTGGCAGAATAATCCGCACGCTGAGCATCTATTAAAAACCGGGGAAGTTCATCTGATTCCTGCATTTACCACTTCTGTCATATCTGCTATGGAAGCGGGTGCACCCGTTGCATTCTCCTGGGATCAACACATTTACGCATATGATAGTTGGACTATTTTAAGGGGAACGCCTAATGCTGATGCTTGCCGTGAATTTATCCGGTTTGCTACGCATCCTGAGAGGCAAGCGCGTCTTATACCCTATGGAATTGCACCCACTCAGCCTGCCGCGTTAGAACCCAGTATTTTGAAAAAAAATGATATTGATCCTAAGTATCTAAAGCTACTCGCAACGTACCCAGACAATTTAAAAAAAGGTTTGTTTAATGATGGTTTGTACTGGATGGATAAGCATAGCTCGATGATCGAACGGTTTAACGAATGGAGGCTAGGCCAAGTAGGTGCTTGAATATTTTGCTCCTTAACCTAGCTAAACGCTTAGAACTTAATCCATTAAATTTCTAGTTCTTCGGCCCGATGACAGGCAACCTGGCGATTATCCACTTCACGCAAGACGGGCGCTTCATGCCGACAACGCTCAATTGCATAAGGGCAACGCTGGTGAAACGTGCAACCGGCCGGAGGATTAAGCGGGGACGGAAGCTCTCCTTCAAGGCGAATTTGAATCCGTCTTTCAGATGAACGGATCGCTGGGGTAGCAGACATCAAGGCGCGCGTGTAGGGATGACGGGCGCGCGCAAAAAGTGTGCTTTTGTCGCCAAATTCAACAATTCCCCCAAGATACATGACCATAACGTCATGCGCGATATGTTCGACTACGGATAGATCATGCGAGATAAATACATAGCTAATGCCGAAACGGTCTTGCAAATCCATGAAAAGGTTGAGAATTTGCGCCTGAATAGACACATCAAGCGCCGAAACGGGCTCATCGGCCACTACAATTTGCGGTTCAAGAATCATCGCTCGGGCAATCGCAATGCGCTGTTGCTGGCCGCCAGAAAACATATGGGGGTATCGCCTCATATGCTCAGGCCGTAAGCCAACTGTAGCGATCATTTCCGTGATACGCGCCAAGCGGGTTGCCTGATCGAAATCAGTATTAATAATGAGGGGTTCGGCTAACGTGGCGTAAACGGTTTTTCTTGGGTTAAGCGACGCAAATGGATGCTGAAAAACCATTTGTACGCAGCGGCGTAGCATGGCACGGGTAGCGCGATTGGCGGTAGCCGCGTTATGACCATTGATCAAAAGTGTGCCTGAAGTGGGCTCTTCAACCATCGTAATTTGGCGCGCAAGCGTTGATTTGCCACAGCCTGACTCCCCAACCACCGCAAGCGTTTTGCCGCGCGTGAGGGAAAATGACACTTGATTCAATGCGCTAACTAAGCTGTGCCCAAAAAATCCTTGGCGCACCGAGTAATGTTTAGTTAAACCTTCCGCGACAAGCACGGTGTCTGGTGCATTCATGATGTAAAGTAAGAGGCGGCAGGTGTATCGGCGGCTGATTGCAAATTAAGCGGTTTAATGCAACGCACGGCGCCTACCTTAAGAGGCGCCAATGGTGGCCGCGCATGTTCGCAAGCGTCGATTCTATATTTGCAACGCGGAGCAAACAGGCAACCTGGCGGACGGTCATGTTGACCTGGCACAACGCCCGATAAGGCGGTTAAGCGCTTGGCCCCGCGGTTATGCTCGGGAATTGCAGTCAATAATGCTTCTGTATAGGGGTGGTGCGGTTGCTCGAAAATTTGGGGCACGTAATTTGTTTCAACGATCTCGCCCGCATACATCACCGCGACCCGTCGCGCAACTTGCGAGACCACGGCAAGATCGTGCGAAATTAATGCTAGCGCCATACAGCGCTCTTTTTGTAAATCCACCAGCAACTGCATAATCTGAGCTTGAATGGTGACATCAAGCGCGGTGGTTGGCTCATCGGCGATCAGCAATTTGGGATTGCAGGCAATCGCCATAGCAATCATAACGCGCTGATTCATCCCGCCTGAGAGTTGATGCGGAAAAGAGTCGATACGATTTTTAGCGTCTGAAATCCCAACTTGATCAAGTAACTCTAGCGTACGCGCATGGAGCGCCGCGCCACGTAGATCTTCATGTTGCCGCAGGACTTCTTTGATCTGTGTGCCCACGGTGTAGCTTGGGTTAAGGCTTGACAATGGGTCTTGAAACACCATTGAAATATCTTTGCCGATAATTTTTCGCCGTGCACGAGGTGATGCATTGAGCAAATCTTGCCCATTAAAAAAAATCTTGTCGGCGCGCACTTGACCAGGCGCATCAATGAGTCCCATTAAGGCCAGCATAGTAATGCTTTTGCCGCAACCTGATTCACCGACAATCCCCACGACCTCGCCGGGCGCAATGTCGAAATCGATACGATCCACGACTGGCGGTCCGCCAAAATTGATCGAAAGCTGGCGAATAGTTAAAAGGTTTGGTTTCATCTAGGTTAATAAATTTGCTTTAATTTGGGGTCAAGGGCATCGCGCAACCCATCGCCAAGCAAGTTAATGGACAGTACAGTGACCAGGATAGCCACACCGGGCATGGTCACCATCCACCAGGCACTATTCATATAGTCGCGCGCGGAAGCAAGCATGGAACCCCACTCAGCCAGTGGAGGCTGTACGCCAATGCCGAGAAAACCTAGCGCTGCCGCATCAAGCAGCGCGGTTGAAAAGCCCAGGGTTGCTTGCACGATTAACGGAGCTGCGCAATTTGGCAATACTTGAGAAAACATGAGTCGAAAAGTGCCGGCCCCCGCTACGCGGGACGCAACCACATACTCTTTGCTTAATTCAGCCAATGCAGAGGCGCGCGTGAGCCGCACATAACCGGGCAGAGTAACAATCGCGATGGCATACATCGTATTGGTGAGTCCCGGGCCGAGCACCGCGACTACCGCAACCGCCAATAAAAGCGCAGGCAACGCAAGCAACACATCGATCAAACGCATGATGGGCGCATCCAGCCAGCGCTGAAAAAACGCAGCGCATAAGCCCAGCACGGTCCCTAGCGAAAGCGCGAGTAATACTGAAATGCTGCCAATCCAAAACGATAAGCGCGCACCATATATTAAGCGAGAAAGAATGTCACGCCCCGCTTGGTCTGTGCCCAATATAAAACGCCAAGACCCATCCTCCTGCCAAGCCGGAGGGACGCGAATCGCATCTCGATATTGCTCAGTCGGATCATACGGTGCGAGCACGGGAGCGAATATCGCCGTAAGCATCAATGCGATAAGTAGCACGCCCGCTAAGACCGCTCCTCGATGGGTGCGGAAATGCGCCCAAAATTCTGTTAAATTGGATTCCTTCATTGCTACCTCGAATGGCGAATACGCGGATTAAGCACGCCATATAACACATCGACCAGCAAATTAACGATGATAACGAGTGTAGCTAGTACTAAAATTCCACTTTGCACAATCGGATAATCGCGCCGGTTGATCGCATCAATCAGCCATTTGCCGACCCCGGGCCAAGAGAAAATCGTCTCGGTGAGTACTGCGCCTGAAAGTAGCGAACCCACTTGCAAGCCAATCACGGTCACTACCGGAATTAATGCATTGCGTAGCGCATGGACGATGATGACGCGGCTTGGCGAGAGCCCTTTAGCGCGCGCAGTGCGAATATAGTTCTCACGCAAAACTTCGAGCATGGATGAGCGGGTCATGCGTGCAATCACCGCTAGCGGAATGGTGCCTAATACAATCGATGGCAAAATTAAATGATGTAGCGCTGAACGAAAAGCGCCTTCTTGGTCAGAAAGCCAGGTATCAATCAACGTAAAACCAGTAACCGAGGGTATATCATATTGAATCGCCAAGTGTCCCGAGACAGGCACCCAACCAAGCTGCACTGAAAAAAACATAATGAGAATTAATCCCCACCAAAAGATAGGCATTGAATAGCCTGCCAGCGCGATGCTCATCATTGCGCGATCAAGCAGCGAGCCAGGTTTAAGCGCGGCCAAAATACCTGCCGGCAAACCAAGCAAAAGAGCGAAGAAAAGCGCTCCCAGCGAGAGCTCAAGCGTAGCCGGAAAACGCGCTAAGAATTCATCCATAACGCTGGTATGCGTGGCGAGCGAAATACCGAGATCACCTCGCAGAACATTCGATAAATAACGCAAATATTGCACGGGTAATGGCAAATCCAGACCGAGATGGCGCATCGCCTCAGCATGGGCTTCTGGAGTAATGCCGCGATCGCCCATCATGACTTCGATGGGATCGCCAGGAATGACATGAATGAGCGTAAAGGTAAGCACTGTAATGCCGATAAAAGTCGGCACAAACATACCAAGACGGCGGAGAATAGATCGCAACATAGCGTTATTTTATAACTGATGACTTGAGTGATTGTACGGCAGACCAACATAGCATGGCGTGTGGTCAGCTAAAATACGCCCACTATGTCTTCTTTAACTTCCGTATTATCTAACACACGGCGTATTGATCGTGAGCAGCTTCGTATGCTTTTATCGTCCTCTTTACAAAAATTGACGATTGAGGTGGTTGACGAAACGGGTTCGACGAATGCGGATTTAATCGCTCGTTTAAAAGCGATGGATAAGCCCAGATTGCCCATCGTGCGCGTGGCGTATCGACAAACAGCTGGGCACGGGCGCCATGGGCGGCCATGGATTGCTGCGCCAGGTAATGCATTACTTTTTTCGTTTGCCTGTGAAATACTTCGGTCACCGGCTGAACTGGCTGGCCTTAGCTTGGCCGTAAGTACTGCAGTGCTGGCCGGATTACGCGCCCTGATGCCCACGGATATGCATCGTTTGGCGTTGAAATGGCCGAATGATGTCTTGCTTGATGGCGCAAAATTGGCTGGCATTTTGATTGAAATGGCGCGTAGCAGCCATACTTCAAGTAGCGTGGTGATCGGTATTGGATTCAACCTTGAGGGTGAGGAAGCGCTGGCGGCGCAGTTAAGTGCGCAGGCCAACCCGCCCGCAGCTTTAGCGCGAGTATTGCCGCAGGTAGCGATGACCGATGTGCTGGCGCATTTGCTTAATGCCCTGGCTGCCATGCTGGAGCGTTTCAGTGAGCATGGCTTAGCGCCTTTTCTGCAGGCATGGAATGACAATCATGCTTATGCCGGCAAAAAAGTACTTGTATTAGAGAGTGGCCGTGAAATTCTAACGGGTATTGCAACGGGCGTTGACGCATACGGTCGATTGTTGATTGATACGGGCAACGGCATTCAAACCCTCGCCAGCGGCGATGTTTCTTTGCGAGTGCATATTCTGTAACATCGCCGGTTTTTACTTACTTTGCCTATAACAGGGCTTTTTTTCAATAAACTCATAATGTCTTCTGTTTCATCAGCAGCTCCTTTTCTTTTAATCGATGCGGGAAATAGCCGTATTAAATGGGCATTGGCCGATGCAGGTGGTGCACGTTTTGCCTCTGGCGCTTTTGCACACGAACGCGGCGCCTTACTTTCATTGCCAGAGCCGGATTGGTCGATGTTGCCAGCGCCTGCTAGCGTTTGGATTGCAAATGTGGCGGGTGAACGTACGGCGCGGCGGCTTGAAACCTTAACCAGCACCCGCTGGCCAGATGCTCCGCGCCATACGATAAACGCGCAGCCTTATCAGTGTGGGGTGCGCAATGGTTATCGGGATTATCGGCAACTTGGCAGTGACCGCTGGGCGGGCCTGATTGGCGCACGCGCGACTTATCCAGCGGAACATCTATTAATTGCCACTTTAGGCACCGCCACTACATTGGAAGCCCTTTATGCCGACGGCACTTTTGCGGGTGGTTTAATCGCGCCTGGCGGAACCATGATGATGCACGCATTAGGCCAACATACCGCGTTGCTGCCGACGGCTGAGCAAATGACTCGAGAGCGTGAGTCACCGCAGGATGGAGAGCAAGTTGGGACGCTATTTGCAACCGACACGCAGACCGCGTTGCATGAAGGCTGTTTACTTGCTCAAGCTAGCTTAATTGAGCGTGCTTGGCGTGATTTATCCACGCGGCTAGGCGCTCCGGTGCGATGCGTATTAAGTGGGGGGGCGGCGCATAACGTGGCGCGCTTATTGACTATTGACTACTCATATCATGAGCACTTAGTGCTTACCGGGCTTGCATTAATTGCGCGAGAGCAAATGTGCTTGCCTAATCATATTTAAGTTCGTATGGCTTAGTTTTATGATCGTTTACGATTGATTGAGCTTGCTCTGTTTAGCGCATCCCTTAGCCAGAAGGGGCGCGTACTTTACGCAATAAGGCAGATGTTGACCGTTGAAACTCAAACGGAATCGTCAGTGCTTGTCCGCCCCAGCCCCGCACCAACTTGGCTTCTGGCAATGCGTCCATATCATAATCACCGCCTTTAACGAGTATATCGGGCCGCAATGCGTTAACCAATGTGAATGGAGTAAATTCGTCAAAGCACACTACCCAATCTACGCATGCAAGGGCGGCGATAAGGGCCATGCGATCAGCTTCATGATTGATTGGGCGATCCTCGCCTTTGCCCAGTAAGCGTACCGACGCATCGCTATTAACCCCAACCACTAAACATGCGCCTAATGTACGTGCTTGAGCGAGATAACTGACATGGCCACGGTGCAAAATATCGAACACCCCGTTTGTAAAAACAACCGGTGCTGAAAGGGTTGGGCGCTTTACCGCGAGCTGTTCGCGGGTTAGAATTTTTTGTTCAAAATGAGTCAGCATAAGAAATACGATTTTGAGTGTGCAATCAGCTTGCTATAATACGCTTTCTCTTGGGGCGTTAGCTCAGTTGGTAGAGCAGCGGACTCTTAATCCGTAGGTCGAGCGTTCGAGCCGCTCACGCCCCACCATATGCCATAAGGATTTTGCCAAATTCCTAGGCATCGGCTAATTTAGCTTTGTGTAATTCTTGTGTAATCGTGCCAGCAAAATAGCTAGGCGATTCTCATCCTCTGCTCAAATTTTTCCATTACCGCCCGCATGTATTGTCCGTTCTGGTGCGCATAACGCTCAACCATTGCAAGAGTTTTATGCCCACTGATTCGTTTAAGTGTTATTGCTAAATTGAGCAGGCACTAAAGTGCGCGTGCCGGACTTTGGTCCTACCGCATAAATTATTGGCGCAGCACCCTTTTTTTCAATAATTCCAATCTCAAGATAGTTGTCATGGCAATACTTTGCTTTGATTTTTCCATTTTTAATGCTGATTTCAGTTCTTCAATGGTCATAATTTTGGCTAAATCTTGCTTGTCCGATCTCTTGTTAGGAATATAATTATTATTAGATAAATAGTCGCCCCTGAATAATTCGTAAGCCCTTATGTGCTAAGACTTTTTAAGCGAAATGTAGTGGCATAAATTGCAAGAAAATGGCATATTGAGAAAATAAAGCCTGCAAATTTTGATGAGAAAAGAATGAGACCGAAGGCGCAAGTGATTGAAGCAGATATGTTCAGACAACCGTTAAGAGAGCAGATCAATCTGAAACATGAGTTGGTAGGTTTAGGAGATTTGATCAATTGGGAGAAATTAAGCGAATCGATGAGTGAGAGTTTTACCTCATCGAGAGGTCGCCCAGCCAAGTCCCCTCGCCTGATAGCGGGGTTATTGTATTTGCAATATGCGTTCAACTTGTCTGATGAAGAAGTCGTTGGGTCGTGGCTAGAAAACCCATATTGGCAAGTATTCACGGGAGAGGAGTATTTACAAACAGAAGCGCCCATAGATGCATCAAGCCTAACGCGTTGGCGGAAACGTCTTGGCGAGGCGGGAGTCGAAGAGTTATTAGCCGAGACGATCGAAGCGGCGAAACGGAGTGATGTGATCAAAGCATCGAGCGTGAAACGAGTGATCGTAGACACCACCGTGATGGAGAAGGCGATAGCCCATCCGACCGATTCCAGATTGCTCGAGCGTTGTCGAGAGCATTTGGTGAAAGCGGCAGCCCAACATGGTTTGCAGTTGCGACAAAATTACAACCGAGTGGCGCCCCGTTTGTCACTCCAAGTCAGCCGTTATGCGCATGCGAAGCAATACAAACGGATGAACAAAGCGTTAGGCACACTGCGTTCTCGAGTGGGACGAGTGATGCGCGATGTTGAGAGACAAATCGAGTCGGTGGCGGAGAAAAGCCATGATGCCTTGCGAGAGTTGATAGCCCGTACGAAAAGAATCATTTCGCAAAGCCCCAAGGATAAAAACAAACTTTATGCCCTGCATGCACCGGAAGTGGAGTGTATAGCCAAGGGCAAGGCACGTAAGCCCTACGAGTTCGGTGTCAAAGTATCGATTACGACAACTCACCAGGAAGGACTTGTGTTGGGTGCGCGCTCGATGCCGGGAAACCCTTACGACGGTCACACGCTGGCTGAAGCACTAGAACAAGCCGCAATTCTGAGTGATGTGACGCCCGAAGTTGCGATCGTAGATCGCGGTTACAAAGGGGTTGAGGTCGATGGCGTAAAAATCTATCACTCAGGTATGCGCCGGGGTATCACACGTACGCTAAGTGCTATCATCAAACGACGCAGTGCCATTGAACCTATCATCGGTCATATGAAGACGGATGGGAAACTTGGTCGGAATTGGCTCAAAGGGGCATTAGGCGATGCCATACACGCTGTGCTCTGTGGCGCTGGGCATAACTTACGGATGATCCTCAGAAAGCTTCGGCTTTTTTACGTTTTACTTTTATCCGATTTCTTCCGCCCTACGTTTGCTGTTGGTTTCAGGTTTTGGTTCTAATTAGTTCACAAAACGATTTATTCAGCGACGACTACATAGAGCTCTGTTCCAGAACGATAAATTAATGATGGGGAATTTATTCAGATATGGCGTCGATGTAAATACACGAGATGCTAATGGTAACCCGCCTATACATCATGCGATAGCGAATGACGATATTGATATATTGCGGCATTTAATGGCGATGGGTGCAAATCTAAATGCACTGAATACACATACACAAACGATTTTTCAGGTTGCCAGAAATTCTGGAAAAACGGAAGTTCTGAATTTCTTAAAACAGCTTTATTTTTCCGAGACTTATACGCCGCGACATGATGTGGATAAAGATTTATTGGTTAAAGAGATGAATACCAATGAGCGAGCGATAGCGCTATTTAAATCGGTGATTCAGAAAGATCTGCAAATGATAGATATTTTGTTTAGTAATGATTACGATCTCCATTCAAAAATTGATGATGATCATAATTTCCCCATACATCTTATTGCGGGACATGAATATGCCGATTCTGTTTCGGAACATAAAGATATTGAGATGTTTAGTTATTTTCTAGAAAATGGATCAGATCTTAATGCAACAAATAAATTTGGAGAAACAACCCTGCAGATTTCAGTGGAAATGAAAAACAAAGGAGTGTTCAATCTAATAAAAAAACATTATTTAGTCGTCGCTGAATAAATCGTTTTGTGAACTAATTAGAACCAAAACCTGAAACCAACAGCAAACGTAGGGCGGAAGAAATCGGATAAAAGTAAAACGTAAAAAAGCCGAAGCTTTCTGAGGATCATCCGTAAGTTATGCCCAGCGCCACAGAGCACAGCGTGTATGGCATCGCCTAATGCCCCTTTGAGCCAATTCCGACCAAGTTTCCCATCCGTCTTCATATGACCGATGATAGGTTCAATGGCACTGCGTCGTTTGATGATAGCACTTAGCGTACGTGTGATACCCCGGCGCATACCTGAGTGATAGATTTTTACGCCATCGACCTCAACCCCTTTGTAACCGCGATCTACGATCGCAACTTCGGGCGTCACATCACTCAGAATTGCGGCTTGTTCTAGTGCTTCAGCCAGCGTGTGACCGTCGTAAGGGTTTCCCGGCATCGAGCGCGCACCCAACACAAGTCCTTCCTGGTGAGTTGTCGTAATCGATACTTTGACACCGAACTCGTAGGGCTTACGTGCCTTGCCCTTGGCTATACACTCCACTTCCGGTGCATGCAGGGCATAAAGTTTGTTTTTATCCTTGGGGCTTTGCGAAATGATTCTTTTCGTACGGGCTATCAACTCTCGCAAGGCATCATGGCTTTTCTCCGCCACCGACTCGATTTGTCTCTCAACATCGCGCATCACTCGTCCCACTCGAGAACGCAGTGTGCCTAACGCTTTGTTCATCCGTTTGTATTGCTTCGCATGCGCATAACGGCTGACTTGGAGTGACAAACGGGGCGCCACTCGGTTGTAATTTTGTCGCAACTGCAAACCATGTTGGGCTGCCGCTTTCACCAAATGCTCTCGACAACGCTCGAGCAATCTGGAATCGGTCGGATGGGCTATCGCCTTCTCCATCACGGTGGTGTCTACGATCACTCGTTTCACGCTCGATGCTTTGATCACATCACTCCGTTTCGCCGCTTCGATCGTCTCGGCTAATAACTCTTCGACTCCCGCCTCGCCAAGACGTTTCCGCCAACGCGTTAGGCTTGATGCATCTATGGGCGCTTCTGTTTGTAAATACTCCTCTCCCGTGAATACTTGCCAATATGGGTTTTCTAGCCACGACCCAACGACTTCTTCATCAGACAAGTTGAACGCATATTGCAAATACAATAACCCCGCTATCAGGCGAGGGGACTTGGCTGGGCGACCTCTCGATGAGGTAAAACTCTCACTCATCGATTCGCTTAATTTCTCCCAATTGATCAAATCTCCTAAACCTACCAACTCATGTTTCAGATTGATCTGCTCTCTTAACGGTTGTCTGAACATATCTGCTTCAATCACTTGCGCCTTCGGTCTCATTCTTTTCTCATCAAAATTTGCAGGCTTTATTTTCTCAATATGCCATTTTCTTGCAATTTATGCCACTACATTTCGCTTAAAAAGTCTTAGCACATAAGGGCTTACGAATTATTCAGGGGCGACTATGTAGTGCTTCTGAGCGCTCGTCAGGGCCCATACTTCTTGCTAATAAATCTTTATCCAAATCATACTTTGGAACATAAGAGCCATTCAAATAAAGCTGCTTTATGTAATCCAACACGTTTGCTTTTTCGCCGTGCTCTGCAATTTGTAGAGTTGTTACTTCGGTTGCCGCCAAGTCGTTAAGCTCTGCACCCATAGCCACTAAACGCTGTACGGCATAAACATTATCATTCGCTACCGCAAGGTGTATCGGCAAGTTACCATTGGCATCTCGTGCATTTACATTGATCTCATATTCGAATAAAGAATTCATCATTGCTCTATCGTTTTGGGACAGAGCTATATGTAGCGCGTATGAGCGCTCATCAGTGCTCATATTCTTGGTTAATAAACTCTTATCCGATTCATGCGTTGGAATATAAGCACCGCTCAAATAAAGCTGCTTTATGCAAGCCCATACGTTTGCTTTTCCGTAGAATTCTGCAATTTGTAGGGTTGATCCTCCACCTAGCGTTAATTGATTAAGGTCTGCCCCCACAGCTACTAAACGCCACACTGCATTCACATCGCCTTTCGCTATTGCAATATGAATGGGCAAATCATAATTGCCACTTCGTGAATTTACAGCGACTCCATGTCTCAATAAAGATTCCACCATGACGTTATCATCCTGTTGCAGGGCTTTATGGAGCTCTTTTGAGCGCTCGTCGGGGTTCATATGTTTTGCTAATAAATCCTTGTCCAAGTCATGTTGGGGGTTATAATTGCCTGCTAAATAAAGCTGCTTGAAACCAGCCAGCACCTGTTCACTTTCGTGCAGATCTGCGGTTTGCAGAACGGTTCTTTTATCTCTTTCATTTATAGTCAATGTATTAAGAGTTTTGTTGTACACATCTGCAGTTTGCAAAACGGTTTTGCCATCTTCAATCTGTGCTTTAATACTTGACTTTGCCTCTTCCTGCACTAAATAAAATAAAGCATGAGCAGTAGAATATGTTGCAGCAATATGTATAGGCAAGTCACCATGGCGATCAGGTGATTTTATATCGGCTTTATATTCAGCCAAAATATTTATCATCTCCTGATCATTTGAATTTGCTGCTATGCATACCGCTTGCACCCGTTCATCATGGCTCATATGTTTTACGAGATTTTCTTTGTCCGTTTCGTTTTTTAAAATAAGAGGGCCCCAGAAATAACTATATAGCTCTTTGAAAAAATTAATTGATTCCTTCTTTGTGTTTATTTTATTTGCTTGGTCGGTTTCGTTTGCATCATCCCTTTCATTTCTAAAAGCGACTTGCAATGCTGTTTGATTATTTGCATTAAGTTTAAGAAAATCCGCCCCTTGGTCCCTTAAATACCCGAGCATCCTCGTATCACATGTTGCTGTAGCAATATGTACAGGAAAATTGCCTTCATCATCTTCTGATTTTTCTAATAAATAAGGAATAACATCTTTATTATTGTTGTTGAGTGCAATTTGCCAAGCCGCTTCTCCAAACGCATTAGGTTCATTGAGCTTGGCTCCTTTCTTAACTAAACTTTTTAGTATTGCTAAATTGCCTCGCGCGGCTGCAACATGTATCGGCCTAATACCGTTGCTATCGGGCGAGGTTACATCTATCTTCTGCGCAAACAAAAACTCTAGAATATCGGTGCTGTTATAGGAGATAGCCAAATGCAGCACTTCGTGCTGCTCTTCATTGTTGATCTTTCCCCATTTTGATGTGACGAATTCATAAAATTTAGCGTAATTCTCGTGTCTTTCTGAATTTGCCTCTTTAAATTTTTCTTTATAGGCCTCGACAGATTTTTCTACATCTCCCGGCGCATCAAATATCTGATATTTTTTTGCCTGACTGATAAACCTAGCCCAACTATTTTTTTCGTAGAACGACTGGTTAAATTCAACCCGCGCCTCAGCCTCGGGAGAAGGTTTAAACTCAGAGATTAATAAACGAGGGGGCCTAGGCTCGAAAGAAAGAAAAATATCCTCTTGGTCTTTGGTTAAGTCTTGAGTTTGGGCTAAATTAGCTCCTTTGCTTTTATTGTTTGCTGGTAGCGCAGAAATTAAAGAAGTTGATTGCCTCCTAGAGTTCGAGGCAGCTGTAGGCGAAGGGCTTGTGGTCTGTGGCAATCCTGAATTGTCTATGCTTGCCGGTGCTGTGACAGTTCTTCTAGGAGGGGTGAACATAAAAGCTCCTAAATTATGCTTTAAAAAATTCGATAACTTTTTAATTGATTGCCTTAGTAGGCTATTGCCAATAAAACGTAGGTTAAATTTGATAAAAGGATTCTGCCCGTTTTTTACGAAACACCTTTAGATTAGGCGAAGCCTTTCATCCAGCCACCTAACTTGGAATGCCTTTTTAGCAAAATTCTGATCATGAAAAAGGTGAGCGAATTTTCCATTTATTTGTATATTATTCAAGCTAATAGCTTGTAATTGAATGAAATTAAAGCAAGAAAAAGTGGCGGTAAATCCAAAAGTGATGCGCCGGATGAAGCAGAATACTTATGCGTTCTTTAAAGAGGGAGTTGACCAAGACGGCGCGTAAACCCAATATTGGGAAGCCAGCTATGGCTGCACGTCGCGATGAGTTTATCGCAAGAACGTATTTATATTGCTAAATTAACGCTTAAACAACGCCAACGCCTGATGGCGCTGATCGGCATGGTCCACGACTGGCGACGGATAATCCTTCCCAAGCGTAATGCCCGCCGCATTTAATGTGGCTGGGTCTGCCAACCATGGCGTATGAATTTTGTTGCCTTGTAAAGCACTAAGCTCTGGGCAATAACGGCGAATAAATTTACCGTCAGAATCAAATTTTGTAGATTGCGTGACCGGATTAAAAATACGGAAATAGGGCTGGGCATCGCAGCCGGTACCCGCAGCCCATTGCCAGCCGCCATTGTTAGAGGCTAGATCATAGTCAATCAATTGTTCGGCGAAATAACGCTCGCCCCAACGCCAATCAACCAGTAAATCCTTCACTAGAAAACTCGCCGCAATCATCCGCAGTCGATTATGCATATATCCAGTTTGATTGAGCTGACGCATAGCAGCGTCAACAATAGGGTAACCGGTTTGACCTTGGCACCAGGCGGTAAATAATGTTTTATCGTTAGGAAATGCCAGCGCATCATAATTCCGCTTAAAGGCGTGATGCTCCACCTCTGGTCGGTGCCAAAGAACTTGCTGGTAGAACTCGCGCCAGATTAATTCTGTTAACCACGTTTGTGCACCGCGGCTTCCTTGGTGCCAGGCGTAAGCGGCTAATTCACGAATCGATACTGTGCCAAAGCGTAAATGTACTGACAGATAGGATGGCCCCTTGATTGACGGGAAATCCCGGGTCAAGTGATAGCGCTCAATGCGTTGCTTGAAATTCTCAAATAGTGTTTCGCCGCCTATAACGCCAGGTTGGATAGATAAGTCGGCCAACCCGGCGGGCTCAAAATGAAGTTCCTGTAACGATGGAAATGGCTGCGCAGCCAAACGAGCTAAGCGATGCAAATAACGCTTAATGGGATAAGAGCGTAAATAAAAATCATTTAATTGCGTGAGCCAGGCGCGTTTATAGGGAGTAAACACGCTATACATAGTGCCGGATTGGGTGATGATTTCGTCTTGCTCGAAAATGACTTGATCTTTAAAGGTGTGCAGCGCGATTCCCTGCTGCCGAAGGGCCGTTGCTACCTTTTTGTCGCGCTGGATCGCGTGGGGTTCATAGTCACGATTGGTATAAACAGCGCTGACGCTAAATTCGGCCGCTAACGTTGGAATAGCTGTAACGGCATCTGCATGCCGTATGACAAGATCACTATCTGCGCGTTGTAATTCAGATTTGAGCGCGCGCAATGATGCATGAATAAACTCAACCCGACGGTCGGCACGGGGTAGAGTGTCTAGAATTGCAGTATCAAACACAAAAACCGGGATCACCTGATCGCATTCTTTCAGCGCATGATACAGTGCGGCGTGATCGAATAACCTTATATCTCGACGCAACCAGACCAGCGCAACTTTGGATGCCTTCTCGGTGGATTCGGTCGCCATGATCAACCCCTAAAGTGTGTCTTCGATTTTTCGTTATGGTCTCACGAAATTGTTCTGTTATGTCTACAACTCATCAAGATCCAATTATTGCTGTAGCTACCGCCCCTGGTCGGGGTGGGATTGGCGTAGTGCGCGTATCGTTTGGCAAGTTAGGTGCAGAAGTGGTGGCCCGGCTGATGTTAGCGATTTGCGGCCAGGAGCTTACGCCGCGGCATGCGACTTATGTGCCATTCCTGAGTGCACAGGGTGAGGTTTTGGACCGTGGCATTGGCCTTTATTTTGCTGCGCCGCATTCTTATACTGGTGAGCATGTGCTTGAGTTGCAAGGGCATGGTGGGCCAGTCGTTTTACAGCTATTGTTACAGCGTTGTCTGGCGGTGCATGAGGTGCCAGGTTTGCGTTTAGCTGAGCCGGGCGAATTTACGCACCGTGCTTTTCTGAATGATAAGCTTGATTTAGCGCAGGCCGAGGCGGTTGCTGATTTAATTGAGGCGAGTACGGAAGCCGCGGCCCGTTGCGCTGGACGCTCGCTGGATGGGGCGTTTTCACGTGCGCTTGAGCGGCTGGTGGATGACTTAATTCGCCTGAGAATGTTGGTCGAAGCAACGCTGGATTTTCCTGAAGAAGAAGTTGATTTTCTGGAGGCAGCGGATGCGCATGGCAAACTGGCTGCGCTGCGCCATGAATTAGCGCAGATTCAATCAGATGCGCGGCAAGGCGCATTGTTGCGCGAAGGACTTTCAGTCGTATTGGTGGGCCAGCCGAATGTCGGTAAATCTTCATTATTGAATGCGCTTGCTGGTGCTGAGTTAGCCATTGTGACGCCGATTGCTGGAACCACACGCGATAAAGTTGCGCAGACGATTCAGATTGAAGGAATTCCACTGCATATTATCGATACCGCAGGTCTGCGCGAGACAGAAGATGAGATCGAGCGGATTGGCATTGCGCGTACTTGGCAGGCGATTAAGCAAGCTGATATTGTCTTGCATCTGCTGGATGCTCGCATAGGTTTTACCCCTGAGGATGAGGAAATTATTGCGAGCTTGCCAGCGGGTGTGACGGTGCTTCAAATTCATAATAAAATTGATTTGCTTGCGGCACCGGCTGGTGTAAATGCCATTACGGAAACTCAGGCTATGCGCATCGTGCGCTTATCCGCAAAATCGGGCGCTGGGATTGAGCATTTGCGCGCACAGTTGCTTGAGCTGGCAGGCTGGCGGGCAGGGACTGAAAATATTTATTCGGCGCGTGAGCGCCATTTGATTGCGCTGCGTGCGGCAGCTCAACATCTACAGAATGCGGCGGAGCAGGCCGCGCAGAATGCGCAAGCGCTTGATCTTTTTGCGGAAGAACTGCGTTTAGCGCAACTTCGACTTAATGAGATTACGGGGGAATTTACTTCGGATGATTTATTGGGCGAGATTTTTAGCCGGTTTTGTATCGGCAAATGATATGAGGTTTTTTAATGTCCAATAAAAACTAAAAAACTCCTTGTATCCCTATTGAATGCTGGTTTCTTTGTTCTTATAATGTCCAGTTAGATACACTAACAGCCGATGATTTTTATGTCCAAGTATGCGTCCAAGTGACTGCTTGGACATAAAATATCGGGTATGCTTGGACATATGGAGGGGCTATGCCGCTGACCGATACTGCACTAAAAGCCTTGAGGCCCAAGGACAGGACCTACACCGTGAGCGATGAGCGCGGCCTATACGTTGAGGTATTTCCGACCGGCGGCATTGTGTGGCGTTATCGCTACCGGTTCAGTGGCAGGTATGAAAAGCTGACGCTGGGCAAGTATCCTGCCCTGACCCTGAAAAATGCCCGTCTCAAGCGGGATGAGGCTGCATCACTGGTGGCTATGGGCGAATCGCCCGCCCAGCAAAAGCAACTTGCCAAGGTTGCGGCGGCGGATTCAACGACTGTGAAGGAGTTTGCCGAGAGGTTTTTCCGTGAAATTCAGACCAAGGACAGGAAAGATAACACTATCCCGCGCCGATACTTGGATAAGGATATTCTGCCCTCCATCGGTGACAAGCCCATGCGGAACGTGACCACCGAGGATGTGCGCTCAATCATCTGGCGCAAGAAAGATCACGGGTTTGATGCGGCGGCAGGGCAGATTCGCGGGGTGTTAAAGCGGCTTTGTGACTACGCTGTGACCTGCGGCCTGATGCAAAATAACCCTGTGCTGGCGCTACCCATGCGCCATGTGCATAAATCAGTGTCTCGTGACCGTGTACTGTCGCCCGATGAAATCCGCGTTTTCCTGAACTCAGCTTTTACATCCAACATCCGGCGGCAATTCAAAATCGGCCTGCACCTGATTCTGCTGACGATGGTACGCAAGTCAGAATTGTTGCTTGCACGCTGGAAGGATGTGCATCTAGATCTGGCTGAGTGGCATATCCCTGCTGAAAACTCAAAGACGGGCAAACCTCATATTGTGTATTTGTCCCGGCAAGCGGGTGTGCTATTTGAGGAACTTAAAGCTTTAGCTGGTGGCAGTGAGCTTGTCATGCCGGGGCGCGGTACCTTAACCAAGCCCTTTGCGCATAATGCAATTAATACGGCTTTGAAAAATGCGCTGCAAGGGCAGGAAATTCCAGCCTTTACCATCCATGACTTGCGGCGCACGGCCTCTACGCTGTTGCATGAAAGTGGTTGGGCATCAGACGTGGTGGAAAAGGCTCTGAATCACACCATCGGCGGTGTACGGGGTGTCTATAACCGTGCCGAGTATGCTGATAAACGGCGCGAAATGCTGCAATTCTGGGCAGACTTCATCGAAAAACTGGTGAGGGCCAACAATGTAATTCTTGGTCGCTTCAACAAAGCGGCATGATGTTGTTTTGTTGCGCTTACCCTGAGGGGGAAGAGAGGCTTCTTACTTGGCTGGCGCAGTATCCGAATCAGGACAGGCAAATGTGAAAGGAGCGCATTTTGGACTTCAAAAAGATTAATCCGCTTTGGAATTTGGCAGACATACTCACTGTGTCTGATGCCGCAGCGTTGATTGCTGGAGTCGAACCGAATTCAGTAGACTCCAGCGGTCAGTATTTCAGAGACAGGGAAAGCGGGTTGACCGATAGTGGGGGTATTGGGCCTGTGAATATAGTGCTTTCGGCTCTGGCTAATTCAATCAATGCAGGAAGGCTAAAAGCAATCATTCGGCGTAATGCCCGTATGCAAGCTTGGGACGAGTTTCCTAACGTGGGTGAATCCATCCGAGAACTATATCCAATGGAATCGGGGGAAATTCGCCAAGGATTTGAGCCAAATGTAATTTACTGTGAAGCGCCTGACTGGGGGAAAACGACCATTGATAGGCAAGATCTGGTTAATTGGCTGCGAGAGCGAGGGTTTACGACGGGTTTCTTTTTCCCTAATGTGACAAGTGATACGCCTAATTACCTTGACCCCGAAAATCTCCGCTATGCTCCCAAGCTGGCAGCGGCAGTGAGGGCATGGCAGGCAGTGACCGAGCCTAACGGCAAGCATCCGAAACAGGCATTGCAAAAGTGGCTTCGGGAAAACGCTGCCACCTTTAGGCTGACCAAAGATGACGGCAATCCTAACGAAACCGGCATCGAGGAAGTGGCGAAAGTCGCAAACTGGGAGCCGGGAGGTGGTGCGCCCAAGACGCCCAGCGCGTAACCTACCCACCCATTAAAACCTTATAAATACTGAGTTTTTGGACGTATTTCACCCTAAGCTGTCCCACCCCTTACCGGTCGAACCTACCCACCCTTGAGGGCGCTTTGGGGGCGAGTTTTCGCAATCCGTCTATCTATTTTTCCAAGAGGATAGCCTTAATCATTGCTGCATGTTCAACAACGCACAAAGAGGTGCAAACATGCAGCAAACCATCTTACGATTACCTACCGTTAAAAGCGAAACGGGTTACTCACGCTCCACGATTCATTTGCGAATCTCGGAAGGGCTTTTTACAAAACCCGTGAGCCTTGGGGCGCGTGCAGTGGGCTGGCCGTCTATCGAAATAGCTACCTTGAACGCTGCCCGCATTGCTGGCAAATCGAACGTTGAAATCCGCGCACTGGTGGAAAAGCTGCACGCCGCCCGCAAAAATGCTGCTTGATGGTGCAGTAATGGATAACCCTATTCAACAATTTCGCGATGCCTTAGCTAGACGCGGCATTATGCCACCGGCTGACGTAATAACTGATGGCATGATTCACCGATGTGACTCCGAGGGCAAAGGGGGCAAGGGCGATGCGTCTTACCTGTTGCACTTGGACGGTATTCCTGCCGGCGGATTCGAGAACCATCGGGACGGATTGGGCTGGGAAAACTGGCGATTAGACACGGCGCGCACTTTAACCCAAGCTGAAAAAACTGCTCACCAAGCAAGAATTAATGCTGCAAGATATAAGCGCGAAACGGAGGATGCTAAGCGTAAACAAGAAGCGCGAGAGAAAGCGCACCTGCTTTGGACTGAGGCTTACACCTGCCCCAGCCATGGGTACCTAATCCGCAAGGGCATAGCTCCCTATGGCGTTAAAACTATTGCGGCAGACAAAGCACGTCAGATAGTTTCCAACCTCTCGGCGGAATTGACTGGAGAGCTTTTAGTTATTCCGATGCGTGATTCCGCAGGGATATTGCATTCTCTACAATTCATAACTAGTGGCGGTATCAAGCGACCAGTGACTGGTGGGCGCAAACGTGGCTGTTATTTCGGTGTTGGTAAGCCGGAGGAGGTGCTTTGCATTACCGAAGGTTTTGCAACCGGCATGAGTATCCGAGAGGCAAGCGGCCATGCAATAGCAGTGGCATTTGATGCTGGAAACCTGATGTCTGTGGCAAAAGCCTTGCGGGAGAAGTTTCCTACCTTACTGCTAGTGCTATGTGCCGATGACGACTACGCTACTCTTGGCAATCCTGGCCTGAATAAAGCCCAGGAAGCTGCACAAGTTGTTGGTGGGTGTGTTGCCGTGCCAGACTTCGGAGCTGACCGACCTGAAGGCGCAACCGACTTCAACGACCTGCACCAGGCGCAAGGGCCAGATGCCGTTATCTGCTGCATTGAGACGGCAATCAAACTCCATGCGACGGCAACAAAGGAGGTCCCTCAGTTGAGCGAGGCCGTGCAGTGTTTACCAATTTCTGTAGAAAAGTCTGAAAATCATCCTTTGAGTAAGAGTTCGCTGTCCTGCGAGTACGGCGACGGACGTTTTGAAGTGTCGGCCCGTGGCCTAATCTTTATTGGTACCGATAAAGATGGACGCGAGAAAGCGCCACTATGGTTGTGCTCTCTTTTGTATGTGGTCGCAAAAACGCGTGATGCCAAGAGTGGTGAATGGGGCAGACTACTAAAGTGGCAAGATGATGATGGTGTGCAACACCAATGGGCGATGCCTATTGAGTTACTGGAAGGAGATGGCCTAGATGTGCGTCGTGAATTAGCACGCCGAGGATTGCAAGTATCTCCGAACAAAGCCGCACGCGACTTGATCGCAGCTTATCTCAAAGTATGGTCAGTAGAAACGCGAGCACGTTGCGTTGACCGTCTCGGTTGGCATGAGAATGTTTACCTAACCCCCTCTTATACGATTGGAGAGACCGAAGAGCATGTGGTCTTTCAGAATACGCACGCGATCGAGCCAGCACTTGCAGTTTCAGGCACAGCCGAGGAATGGCGGGAGGGAATAGCATCTTTGGCCCGAGGAAATACTAGATTAGTATTTGCCTTATCCATCGCTTTTGCGGGTACCTTAGCGCATCTCGTCGATGAAGACTCTGGCGGCTTTCATTTGCGCGGCCTTTCTTCTTCAGGAAAATCAACCGCTTTAAAAATGGCGGCTTCTGTGTGGGGCAAACCATCGACGTATGTAAGGCTATGGCGAGCCACCGCCAACGGTTTAGAAGGTCTCGCCGCCTTGCATAACGATAATCTGCTGATTCTCGATGAGCTTAGCCAAATTGACCCTAAAGAAGCTGGACAAGCCGCTTATTTACTCGCCAATGGGCAAGGCAAAGCGCGCGCGGCGCGCAATGGCACAGCACGAGCGGCGCAGCGTTGGCGTTTAATGTTTTTAAGTGCTGGAGAAGAGTCTCTCAGTGCCTTAATGGCCCGCGCCGGAAAGAAAACCAATGCTGGACAAGAAATTCGCCTAGCCGATCTAGAAATTGATGCAGGTGCAGGGATGGGAGCATTCGAGCAACTTCATCATTACGATACGCCAGGCGCGTTGGCTTTGGCAATCAAGGAAGCGACTACGAAACTGTATGGTGAGGTAGGATTGGCATGGCTTAAACGAATCGTGAGTGATCAACTTTCGCTCACCCGTTTTATCCGCGATGGGATCCAGCAATTTATGGCAGAAGTTTTGCCCGCCCAGGCAGTCGGACAAATAGAGCGCGTGGCTCGGCGCTTTGCTTTAGTGGCGATAGCGGGTGAGCTAGCAAGCCACTATGGCCTAACCGGCTGGCCTGAGCATGAGGCAGAGCGCGCAGCCAAGACTTGCTTTATGACTTGGTTTGCAGCCTTTGGCGCGATAGGCAACCGAGAAGAGAGTACCTTGTTAGCGCAAATCCGCGCTTTCTTTGAAACGCATGGCAGCAGTCGTTTTGAAGATGTAAATGCGCTTAGCGAACAACGTATTTTCCAACGCGCTGGATTTTGCCGCGCTCGTGCGGAAGGAGGACGGGAGTTTTTAGTCTTGCCTGAAGTGTTTAAGCGTGAGTTATGTGCTGGGTACGACCTTAAGATAGCTGAACGCATCCTGCTTGCCCGAGGTTGGCTGGCTCCAGGCGGAGATCGAACCACACAAAAGATTAGATTGCCTGGCATCGAAACCCCAACCCGAGTGTATGTCTTCACCTCCAATATGTGGGAGGCGGAAGAATGAAGCTGAATTTTACTTGGCTCTCGCAACCCATCGAAATTAGCCGGGGACAACTGGGGACACCGGGGACAGCGAGTATTCCTCAGGGTTTAGGCTGTCCCCAGTTATCCCAAAACAGTGGGGACAGTTGGGGACAAACCCAATCGACTGAGAACAATGTATTACAACGCTCCCCGATTTTGTCCCCATTGTCCCCAAAACTAGAAACCGGCTGGGGACAAGATAAAGCCAGTGTGGATAAGGCTTTCCCCATTGTCCCCGATGTCCCCACGCAAAAACGCATGATTGACTGTGAGGCATTCGAGGAGAGGGCGGCGATCATGGAATTTGATGGTGAGTTATCTCGCGTCGAAGCTGAACGGCTGGCGATTAAATCATTGGAGGAGGTATGACAAAAAAAGTAAGCGTGAAAGATAAAAAGAAACCAAGATCAGTGGCGAAGTCTACAAAATCAAAAATTGATGCATCTGCTCTGGCAGAATTCGTATTAAAACCCAGTGCCAATGCAGCCGCTATCGTTAGCGAATACGCCACGCCCCTTGGTGAGCAGAACTTTGGCGAGCTGACCCAAGCACTGGCAAACTCGATTACCGAGGTTCGAGGCGGCGACATGGGGCGGTGTGAAGGCATGTTGATGGCTCAAGCTCAAGCCCTGCAATCTATTTTTATGAATTTTTCCCGGCGGGCACTCTGTCAGGAATCTCAGAAAAATCTTGAATCCTTCTTTCGCATGGCGATGAAAGCGCAAAATCAATGTCGGATGACACTTGAAACGCTAGCAACCATCAAAAACCCGCCAGTCGTGTTTGCCAAGCAAGCCAACATCGCCCACGGGTATCAACAGGTGAACAATAGCATAGCGCCCCTCGCGCACGCGGAAAAATTAACAATTCAGTCAAACGAACTATTGGAGCAACAACATGAGCAGCGGCTGGACACCAGAGCGACGGGCACGGCAACGGGCTTTGATTCAGCAATGGCGACCCTGGGAAAAGTCGACAGGACCGCTCACGGATGAAGGTAAAGCTAAGGCATCCGCTAATTCGTTAAAGCACGGCGGACGATCTAAGGCTTGGCGCGAACAGCTAAAAAGGATTCATGCTTTGCTACATCAACAACGGAAAATCTTAGAAGAGGTGTAGTGACCTGCTGCTTTGCGTCATTAATAAATTTGATGCTGCCCGTAGTTGAATTTGCACATTAAGATTGATTTCCTTATACTTTAGGTGTCACTAAAACAATAGTGGCCTGGGTTTGACATCCCGGCAACACAAGAAAGAAGGCTTGCGCTTATGGCGGGGCCGTGTGGGGGTACCTTCGGGTACGCCGATTCTTGTGTTTCGGTATGTCAACCCTGCTCGGTTCCGCCACCTCTTTTGACATAGGGGTGCGTCGGAGTTTAAAGCCAAACACAAGGAGCAATGCGATGTATTGTCTAGAGTCTTACCCTTCTCCGCCCAAGTATTCCCCTTCATCTCCTCAAACTGTATCCCCTAAACAGCGCCCTCAAAGATGCTCCGTTGATTTACGGCATTTACAACGCTCTTCGTTCTCTCTTAAAAAACTCGCTCCTTCCCTCTGCGCATTTTATTTTCACTTCACCGATCTCGCCCAGATTCACTCCTCAATTGAGGCAACAATTAAACCCAAAGCGCCTCACCTTCCTCTAATACGGCCAACCCCTCTTTTTGCTCCTTTTTCGACTCCTTACCGGCAAAAATTTCTTGATTTTGAAGAGTGCGGTAAAGCCGCACTCGCTTTTAAGCAAAATTTGACCAACTAAACTCAAGGAGTCGGGAATGAGAGAAATTAACCAACGTCGGCTGAGGTACTTCCATGCAGTCTACACCCACGGGAAAATTCGTACAGCAGCAGATTATTTGAATACTGACGGCTCTGTCATTACGCGGCAGATTGGTCTGCTAGAACAAGAGATCGGATTTAAATTATTCGAGCGACGTCCCCGCGGTGTTGCGCCAACCGAGGTGGCTAAATCATTGCTTGAATATTATCGCAAGAACCGCGAGGCTCGAGCAGAGTTTGAAGCTGACGTACAAGCGCTGAATGAAATGCGACGAGGCAGTATCCATATCGCTACAGCCAGTACATTTGTTGCTCCACTCATGGATGTATTCAATCAGTTTCATCGTCAATGCCCTAATGTCAGTCTGAATATAGAAGAAATTTTCGAGCCGAGTAAGATTATTCGTCAAATTCTCGACGACATTTTGCATATAGGCATCATTCATCTTTGCCCTGAAAGACCAGATCTTCAACTGTATGCAAGCGTGCCGTTACCTTTAAACATGTTAGTGAGTAAAGAACACCCTCTTGCTCAAAAACAGAAGGTCACACTTAAAGAAGCGATGAGTTCTTCGCTCTCACTGCCGGCTTCGGGGGTGTCACGAGAACTGGTCGAGGCCGCCTGCCAAACGGAGAAAATCGCCCTTCCCCCTTGCATATTTGAAAGTGATTCAACGATAGCGCGTAAAAAGTTTGCTTGTGACAGCTTAGGCGCAGTATTTATGTCGATTTTTTCAGCCCGCGAAGAAATTAAAAAGGGGGAGCTGATTGCGCTCGAAATTGATCATCCCATTTTTCAGTCAGCCAAACTGGCTTTAGTGGTTAGGCGGGGTAAGCCCTTGCTGCCCGCTATTCATCAATTGCTTAAATCGCTCCATAGAGGTCTCTCTATTTTTACGCATCAGGCAGAGGTGAGCGATCATTTACTCATCAGATCGGGGGAGGAAAACTAAATGAAAGAGCACAATCAAATTTTCGAAAGGCGCCGTAATATGATTAAGACCGTGATAGCCGGTTTGGGCGTAGCCTCCGTGGTGAGCGTACCCCTCATCAAACCTTCTCTTAAACTCATCAAAAATCCAAAACAAAAAATTATTATCCGTACCTCAGGCGGAAGAGATCATATTGCGTATACCAAAATACTCTTCGAACCTTCACAAAAGAAACAGGGATTGAGATAGAGGCCGTTATATCCAATGTGGAGCCTATCGCCGAAATTAGAACGATGGTCAATACGGGGACGTATCATTGGAATATGGCGTGCCTAAGCAATCGGGCTGTTCCGATCTTGAGCAAGGAAGGTTATTTGGAAAAGCACCAGCTTGAGCATGATCCCGTAGTCTCAACCATCATGCCGCGCTTTTTGTCGGAGTATAGCGTTGGCATGAACGTCTACTCTACGGTGCTCGCATATCGGGAGGAGGCTTTTAAAGGACGTCAAGCGCCGAGAACGTGGAAGGATCTTTGGGATGTGAAAAATTTCCCCGGCCGCCGCGCTCTACGCAAAATTCCCTTTGATACGATAGAAGAAGCATTACTGGCCGATGGCGTGCCTCCAGAAGAAGTTTATTCTTGCAATGATCTAGACCGCGCCTTTCACAGCCTGGATAAAATCAAGCCGCATATTTCCGTCTGGTGGCAAAATGCGCCCCAAGCTGAACACCTCTTGAAAACAGGCGAAGTCGATTTACTCCCTGCCTTTTCACTTGGTGCCCTGGCGGCTATTGAAGTGGGTGCGCCCGTTGCATTTTCCTGGGATCAACATATCTACGGCTACGATAACTGGACAATTTTAAAAGGTACGCCGAATGCGGAGGCTTGCCGTCAACTTATCCAGTTTGCCACCGACCCTGAGCGGCAGGCACGCCTTATCCCTTATGGGGTAGCGCCGACTCAACCTAGCGCTTTAACCCAGGAAGTTCTGCAAAGAAACCAGATTGATCCCAAATATGTCAAGCTGCTTGCCACTTATCCGGCTAACTTAGAAAAAGGGATACCAAGTGATGGTTTGTACTGGGCAGATAAACATAGCTCAACCATTGAACGTTTTAATCAGTGGTTGCTGAATTGACCACTCACTTTAGCTGTTCCCCCTGACCAATAGAGGCGCGTCAGGGGTACTGAAAATCATGTTTCGATCAGAATAAATAATTCGCTGCGGAAGGCACTTAAATAATAAACATCTGAATAAATATATAGATTTTCAATGCCAACAATCGTGTTATCTGTATCAATTTTTCTGTTGCAAGGGAGAGTTTAAAGCAGCCTCGCTTGCTCGCATAATTGTTTGACGAGTCGTCTTGAATTCGTGTGCGATTGCAGCAATGCTGACACCAGCATCGAGCCGCTCTAAAACGATAGCACCCTGTGCAGCATTGAATATCGGCGATCTGCAAACTGTTTACCAGTGAGCAAAAAGGCGTGGCATGGCTCTAAATTAGTCCGAAAATTGGGTACGAATTATCGCTCACATCCGAAATGCATTTAGCTGATTTTCGTACATCCATGAATAGGCATGCCCGAAATAGTTCATTTTCAGATATCTTGGCGATCTGTGTTCTTTATAAAAATTTTTTGTAATTGCAGCTTCTCTTCCATCCGGCTAATTACCTTTACCAAAATCAATCGATTCTTTAAAAACCCCGGTTTTTACGAAGCAAATGCAAGTCTGATAATACCAATTATCAGACTTGACCCGCGGAAAAAGAGAAATTTTTGACAGGGGGACGGCGCGGAAATCAGGGGCAAAAAAAGTGAATGGATACGTCCCACCCGCTCGATCGTCCACCCCTACACCCTGATTGTTTGCAAAAATCATTGGCCCATCGTTACAATTCGGAAAAATTGTGGATGAAGACGATGCGGTCTTTGAGCGTAGCGCACAAAATAGGCGCGTACTCTCTTATTTGTAGACTCCACTATTGTTAAAAATCTTAAAAAATTCGGCTTTTCTAGACCGTTCGTTCATTGAACTCAGCGGGAGTGAGAAAATACCGGTACAAGGAACGTAATGCTTACACCGATCAATGGCATGTCGTCGAGATCCCATCCTGTTGCTCAGGGACAGTCCCCTTTGCAAACTCCGCAGCAGATGCTTGAGCAAGCCAAACAATATATAGCTGTGGCGGATGGGTATACAAAAATCGGTCAGGTTGCCGAAGCAGAAAAACTCTATCAGGTAGCTCAAAAGCTTTTTGAAGAAGAAGCAGAAAAATTGTCTCTTGACCCTCAGTCGGGAAAAATAATTGAGTCTATTTATTTAAGTTACGGCTTATTGTTAAATGAACAAGGGCGCAGGACCGAAGCAGAGACGCTAGAACAAAAGAGACAGCAAATTTTTGAGCGATATAGACTCAATAACGCGGGCTTTTCTAAAAAGCGAACGGTTGAGAGGGGGTCAAGTAGTTTGCATTTAAATAAGAAAAACCATCCCGTTGCCATTGAACGACTTGCCGGGGTGGGTGCTTCTTTATTCAGCTATCCAAATGCAAAGCTCGAAGCCCTCCCGGAGAGTTCCGCCGAAGCCCAAACCTTCTCCTTTACACCGATATTAACTGATTCAGCCGGTACCGATTATGTTGGGGTGGAAACGCTAGTACAAAGCTGCCATGGCACGATTAATGCACCAGTCCATGGCAAGAATAATACGGTCAACGTGCATTACTACTCACCGAATAAAGAACTTCTGCCTCAAATCCAAGAAATCCATACGTCCGTTGGAGAATTAAAAACAGCCTATCTAGATCGGTTTAAAGAGCAGCAAGCCCTAGAGCTACGCTCGAAGAAAGAACCCTTAGCTATCCTAGGCCAGAATATCGAGGCAGAATATTTCACTGCGTGGGAAGAACCTGGAGAAATTCAAGATGGGCTGGCGATGTATGTCGCCCCACAGGCGACGACTGCTGCGGATAGAAAGACACTTTTTGATTTAGACGAAGCGGTAACCGCCTTTTTAACGCAAGCCAATGCTTCTGGCCAGAAAACTCAGGTGCTGTTGTTGCGAGGTGAAGCGGGTTCGGGGAAATCGACCTTTAACCGCCATTTAGCGCGCCGCTTATGGCGAGACTATGGTACTGCTTCAGGCGAGCGGCCGATCCCGCTGTATATCTCTTTACCGACGATAGACAGGCCCAACAAAAATCTCATAGGCCAGTATTTATCGGATAAATGTGGCTTTTCGCCCGAGCAGATCGACGCGTTGCGGGCAAACCAGCACTTTATTTTAATCTTAGATGGCTATGATGAAATTCCTGCGGAACAGAGGAATTTATATACGGATGAAAAACTGGATCAATGGCAAGCAAAAATCGTACTGAGTTGTCGGCCCGAGTATTTATCAGAGGGCTATAAAAACCATCTGCAACCGCGAGGCCGTTCACGCATCTTGCTGGAGTATCAGCTCGCACCGTTTTCAGAACAGTCGATCGAAACCTATATTCATCAATATGTTAAGCATACGAAAGCTCAGTGGAGCGCTCAAGCTTATCAAGACAGATTAGCGCAGATTCCCAATGTGAAAGAACTCTTGGGTACGCCTTTTTTACTGAAAATGGCCTTAAGTGTATTACCGACGTTAGACGAAACTCGGCCGGGTCAAGTGGCTTTAACCCGAATCAAACTCTATGAGCAGTTCGTGCAAACGTGGTTTGAGCGTTCGTTAGCGCGTTTAGATGCGATTCAGTCTAAATTGACGGAGGCAGAGCAGAAAGCTTTCCTCAGTTTAAAAGACGAATTTATCGGGCATAGCCAGACATTTAATACCGACTTTGCGTTAGCCCTGTCAGAGGGTAAAACCACCGTAGCGGAATATTCAGCGGTTGCCCGCAGAGGAATGCCGCAGGATAAGCGATATGAGACCTTTTTGAGTAACAAAGATGAGGAAAAGAATCTACTGCGTTTTAGCGCGTTGTTGACTCGCCAGCAGCAGCAATATCGCTTTATTCATAAATCGATCCAGGATTATTTAGTGGCGCGCGCGGTATGGGAAGAGCTGGAAAACTTCACAGAATTGGCGTCATCGGATCGTTCTACGCAGTTAAACTGGGTAGGAAAGGTGCAAGTGTTATGGGAAGCGCTCAGCCCTTCTGTTGAGGTGGATACTGCGGCCTTATTGAATACCTTGAATGTTGTGGAGGATTTAGCGATCCAGCGCTTTTTGGTCGAGCGAGTTCAACAAAATGGAGAGCTGCTAAAACCGCTGTTGGCGTGGATCAAAGCGACAACGAGCAAGCATAGCGTGAGCAGGGCTGCGGCGAATGCAATCACGATCCTGATTAAAGCTGGGGTGCAGTTCCATGAACTGGATTTAAAGGGAATCCAGATACCCGGGGCCGATCTGAGCTTTGGGGTATTCGATTCAGCGCAGTTGCAAGGGGCGGATTTAAGCGAGGTCAATTTACGGAATAGTTGGCTTCGCCATGCGGATTTAAGCGCAGCCAAGATGGCTGGGGTGCGGTTTGGCGAATGGGCTTATCTTCAAGAGAAAAGCAGTGTGTATTCCTGCGCGTATTCCCCGGATGGGAAAAACTGTGCGGTAGGGCTTGAGAACGGCACGATCAGCGTCTACTCAACCTCGAATTGGGAAAAAACCTACACCTTAGAAGGACATACCGGCACTGTTATTAGCGTAGTGTATTCGCCGAGCGGATCGCAGATCGCCTCGGGGAGTTATGACGAGACGGTGCGTCTGTGGGACGCGCACAGCGGCGCGGCTGTGCACACCTTAGAAGGACATACCTGGTATGTTACTAGCGTGGTGTATTCGCCGAGCGGTACGCAGATCGCCTCGGGGAGTTGGGACACTACGGTGCGTCTGTGGGACGCGGAAAGCGGAGCGTCTGTGCACACCTTAGAAGGCCATACCTCCACTGTTAATAGCGTGGTGTATTCGCCGAACGGATCGCAGATCGCCTCGTGGAGTTTTGACAAGACGGTGCGTCTGTGGGACGCGCACAGCGGCGCGGCTGTGCACACCTTAAAAGGACATACCTCCTATGTTTATAGCGTGGTGTATTCGCCGAGCGGGTCGCAGATCGCCTCGGGGAGTTCTGACCGTACGGTGCGTCTGTGGGACGCTCAAAGCGGAGCGGCTGGGTACAAATTAGAAGGACATACCGCCTCTGTTTTGAGCGTGGTGTATTCGCCGAGCGGGTCGCAGATCGCCTCGGGGAGTTCTGACCGTACGGTGCGTCTGTGGGACGCGCATAGCGGAGCGGCTGGACACACCTTAGAAGGACATACCTCCGATGTTAATAGCGTGGTGTATTCGCCGAGCGGAGCGCAGATCGCCTCGGGGAGTTGTGACATTACGGTTCGTCTGTGGGACGCGGAAAGCGGAGCGGCTGTGGGTACCTTAGAAGGACATACCGAAGCTGTTAGTAGCGTAGTGTATTCGCCGAGCGGATCGCAGATCGCCTCGGGGAGTTTAGACAAGACGGTGCATCTGTGGGACGCGCACAGCGGAGCGGCTGGACACACCTTAGAAGGACATACCTCCTCTGTTAGGAGCGTGGTGTATTCGCCGAGCGGGTCGCAGATCGCCTCGGGGAGTTTTGACAAGACGGTGCGTCTGTGGGACGCGCACAGCGGCGCGGCTGGGCACACCTTAAAAGGACATACCTCCTATGTTTATAGCGTGGTGTATTCGCCGAGCGGGTCGCAGATCGCCTCGGGGAGTGATGACACTACGGTGCGTCTGTGGGACGCTCAAAGCGGAGCGGCTGGGTACACATTAGAAGGACATACCGCCTCTGTTTTGAGCGTGGTGTATTCGCCGAGCGGGTCGCAGATCGCCTCGGGGAGTTTTGACCGTACGGTGCGTCTGTGGGATGCTCAAAGCGGAGCGGCTGGGTACACATTAGAAGGACATACCAGAACTGTTTTGAGCGTGGCGTATTCGCCGAGCGGATCGCAGATCGCCTCGGGGAGTCATGACCAGACGGTGCGTCTGTGGGACGCGCACAGCGGAGCGGCTGAGTACACCTTACGCGGACATACCGCCTCTGTTAGGAGCGTGGTGTATTCGCCGAGCGGAACGCAGATTGCCTCGGGCAGTAATGACAATACGGTGCGTCTGTGGGATGCGCACAGCGGAGCGGCTGTGTACAAATTAGAAGGACATACCAGAACTGTTTTGAGCGTGGTGTATTCGCCGAGCGGGTCGCAGGTCGCCTCGGGGAGTTATGATAATACAGTGCGTCTGTGGGAGGTCGCTTCGGGTGAGTGTCTAAGAGTGATTCAAGATTTCACTAGGGGAGTCTATAGCGTAGCCTGGAAAGCGACGCCAGAGGGTTCCTATCTGTTGACTGGCGATGGCGGTAAGTTTGTTCGGCAGTGGGAGCTGATAGGAGAGGGAGTTCATGCGCACCTGCGTTGGATGTTACCACCGGATAATAAGCTGATGGTGAAGAATACGTTATTGGAAGGGGTGGTTGGGTTAAGCGATATTAATCGGACACTGTTGCAGCAGCGGGGCGCCAATGATGGGGCTTTATTATTCGATTCGGAAGAGTCTGATGAAGAAGACTTTTCCGATTCAGAAGAATCGACTGGAATAATTGATTATTCCGAAGGATGGGCTGAATTGTATTAGTTCCGACTTGATCGTACAGTAAGGCCTTGCCAGAAGGTGGGGTTATCCGGTTTGATAGAGGTGCAAATCTTAATTAAACCCGCGCGTAAGCGCATAGGAATAACCCCATGTATAGTGTTCATCAAAATATCATCAAACACAAGGTCGGTCTGCTCAATTTGGCAACAGAACTTGGCAACGTGTCTCGCGCCTGTAAGGTGATGGGATTTTCGCGTGATACATTTTATCGTTATCAAACGGCGGTAGAAACGTAAGCGGTCAGCCGGACCACTGTTGACAGGTTATAAAGGAGGCGGTAAAGGGAGCAATTCGTCGATTCGCCGATGAGGCCAAGCAGGTAATTTTTCCAAAGTGTCTTTGAGCCATGCAGCGGGATCAAGCCCATTGAGCTTGGCTGTGGCAAACAGACTTTGAATCGCAGCGGCGCGCCGACCCGCACGTTCAGAGCCTATAAAGAGCCAATTCTTGCGGCCCACGGCAATGGGACGGATGATATTCTCTATGGCGTTATTGTCTATGGGCAAGTTGGCCGAATGGGCAAAGCGGGATAGCGCCTGCCAGCGTCTTAAACTGTAGTCGATCGCCCGCGCCAGCGCGCTGTTATGGGGTCCGTTTGATTTCAGTGCAATAAACGACGGTAGCGGTCTCTAGTATTCATAAGGGTTTTCACGAGCTCGCCATAGAAATATGCTTATAAATCAATGACTTGCTGATTACCATTTTTGACACGTTATGATTGCATAGTTTTCTTTTCCTGAACAGAAAAGCGATGGATCATTGGCGAGTCCCTTACCTTGGTTTGCGACAGATCCCGGCCGAACTCAACGAGTTTGAGCTGAATATTTTTTTCACATTCTCAACCAGGGAACGTACACTAATCGATGCGCGCCGCAAAGGTCTCTACCGCTTGGCGCTGGCCCTGCATATTGGTTACCTACGCATGGCTGGCCGTACATTGGATGCTTACAAGTACGTTCCCAAAGAGCTATGGGCCCACCTAGGCAAACAGTTGAATATCCATGCACCGGACATTGGCACATTGCGCGCCCTGTACCAGACACGGCCGCGCACGCTAGTTGATCATCAACAACTTGCTCATAAAACACTCGGTTTTGCCATCATGACAGAACACCAGCGACGCTACCTCGTTCGTTGGCTCAAAGAAATTTTATCTGGATGTCCGGATAGCTCTACGCTGCTTGCCCAAATTAAAGTTTGGCTCTACGATCATCGCATCCTGATCTCGCATGATCGCATATTAAAGCACTTAATTGCAGAAGCGATCCGTAACCACGAGTCTTACCTAGAAGAAACACTCTCTAAGCGCATCGGCACCCCTGTTATTGAGCAATGGTGCCGCCAACTCCTGGCTCCGGAAAGCAAATACGGTGGTAACCTGCAGCAATGGCTTTGGAAGGTGCCTCTGCGACATTCCACGGCCCAGATGGGCGAGCTGTTCGACAAGATTGAATGTCTATATGCGTTAGAAGGAGTCGTAAACTGGCCTATAGAATTGAACGAAGCACTGGTGCGCCACTACGCGCGCCGTTGCGCCAAGCGTCCTCCCTCGATTAGCAAACGCATCCAATTTCCGGCGCGCCAGCTTGAAGCGGCCTGCTTTATCCGTTACGCATTGTGCGCTGCAACAGATCAACTGCTGTGGATGTTCCGGCGCTGGGTCATGAATGTTACCCATGAAGCTGGCAAACAAGTTGATGTAAATCGCTCCAACGAAACAAAAGCAACAATAGAGCTCGCCGAGGCGATTAAAGCATTGGCCCAAGACAAAAGCCTGCAACTGGTATCGTTGCGTACCAAAATTTGCGAACTGGCTGACCAAGTATTGCAGTACCACGCACCGAGTCGGCTTAGCCTCATCCGTCTGCAATTAATGACCAAAAACCAACAAGTTAGGGCTATGTTCACTAAACTGGTGAAATTGCCGTTTAAGTCGGAAACACAACATCCAGTGATCGATGCAATCACTGTTTTGCGTAGTCTGTATAGCAAGAATGGCGGCATTGAACTGCCGAATTCGGTGAACATCAAGCTCGGGCGTGCATGGCGTAATGCAATTAACGGCTATGATCGTGTTAATGCACTTCATGCCTTTGAGTGGGCGACGCTATTCGCACTGCGTCTGGCGTTACGCAACGGGTCAGGGTATGTCGACCATAGCTTTTCTTTCCGTAGCGCCACGGCCTTGCTTATCCCAGAAGGAGAGTGGAAGGTCAAACGTAATTACTACTACGGGCACCTTAATTTGCCACAGGATCCGAGAGTATTTCTGGATCAGATTGTCGAGCATCTCGACCAAGGTCTGGAACGGCTGCATAATGCTGTCATACACGGTGAAGTCCGGATTGATGTTGATGGTGTCCACGTCGAGTCGTTTGCGGCGCAATGTGAGGATGCTCATCTTGACGCATTGCGCCGTGCAATTTTCAAGGATCGACCACTGGGCCAGCTTCCAGAAATCATTCTTGAAATTGATAGCCAGGTACGCTTTTCCTGGATCTTGCTAGGGCGTGAACCACGTTCACGCAGCGAATTATTGCTCGTCTATGCAGCCGTACTTGCACACGGCACGTCCCTATCCGCTGCCGATATCGCACGCATGATTCCAGAGCTATCGTCCAAGGCAATCCGCCAGATGATGAGAATGACTGCCGACGAGCGTAAGTTACGTGAAGCATCCAATATGATCCTGGAATTCATGCATCGACATCCAATTGCAGCCCACTGGGGGCGCGATGATTTGGCTTCGTCCGACATGATGAGCCTGGAAACAACACGCACAGTTTGGCAGGCGCGTGTTGATCCGCGCCGGCGCACGGCATCGATTGGCATCTACACTCATGTCCGGGATCGGTGGGGGATTTTCTACAACCAACCGATCCTGCTCAAGGAGCGGCAGGCCGGCGCTGCGATTGAGGGAGTGGTGCGACAAAGCAAGGCTGACGACGTGACCCAACTCGCGGTTGACACGCATGGATACACTGATTTTGGGATTGCCATCGGCAAGGGGTTGAGATTTGATATATGCCCTCGTCTGCAGCATATGCGTGATCGGCGGCTCCACGTGCCGATTGATCACCGCGCCCCTGCGGAATTACTGCCAGTCATAAGAGGTGATGTGAACCTGGAGTCCATCGTGGCAATCTACGATGAATTTGTACGCGTGGTTGCGTCGATTCATAGCGGGCACTGCACGGCCGTGCAGGCGCTTCAACGTTTCGGCTCGGCCGCCCGCGGTCAGGATGTTTATGATGGCGGAGTCCAGCTTGGTCAGTTGCTACGAACGATTTTCTTAATCGACTATTTTACAAATCCCGAGTTTCGACGCGAGTTGCAACATGCATTAAACCGTGGAGAAGCTGTCCATACGATCCAACGCGCTGTCCACATCGGAAAAATTCCGACGGAATTGGCCAAACGATGGGAAACACTGGCAGCAGTGTCGTCCAGCCTCTCTTTGCTGACAAACGCTTTGTTGGCTTGGAACACGCAGCACATGCAGCGTGCCGTTGAGCGAATCGAAGCGATTAGTAGTGAGAAACTTCAGCCAGAAGACTTGCGTCGCATTGCACCGACGAATCTGGAAGGAATTAACCTGCGGGGAACGTTTGATTTTCCACTGGCAAACTATGCAAGTCGGATTTTGCCCAGTTCTGTACGCAAAGTGATGCCAAGTACCAAAGGGGTTGCAGGATAGGGAGCAAAAATGGTGCATTTAATAAATGGCAATCAGCAAGCTATTGCTTTCGGAGCCGCCCCAAAATGCCTCCCCTTGTCTGATAACGCCTATATCCATGCTTATCGTTCTCAAAGAATGTTTATTTGTTGCATAAATGTGATACATATGCTATATTTGTCTCACGTTAAACTTGAGTTAGGGTACGATTATGATTACTGTTAACATCCGCAAACAAGGTGGCGCAGCAGTGATGACTATCCCTGCTAGTGTGTTAAAAATGCTTAACGTTGAAGCTGGCGCTCAGCTAGAAATTGATGTCGTTCAAGGTGCATTTACCGCCAAACCCGTCACAAAACATTTGCGTAAGCGTTATTCCTTGCACGAATTGCTACGAGGGGTCACCCCAGAGCAAATGGTTATACTGAACGAACAAATCGAATGGGCTCGTGAGGGCGAACCCATGGGTCGGGAATGTTTATGAACCGACGCAAAGTGGCTCAGCCTGGCGATGTGTACTGGATCGATCCAAATCCAGTGGCCGGACGAGAAATGAAAGACAGGCACCGTTTCGTTGTGATCACTCCGCCAGAAATTAATGCGTTGGGCGTATCCATGACAGTACCTATTACCAGTGGTGGACAATTTGCCCGAGATAATGGATTAACAGTTGTCATTTCAGGACATGATACAAATGGCGTGGCTGTATGCAATCATGTTAGGTCATTTGATCTCAATGCTCGTGAAAAAGTCGGTACCGCTCGCTATATTGAGACTTTGGATCAAGTCACGACCAATGAAATTATCTCGCATGTTTTGAGTATTATTGATCCTGAGATAGGCTGACATTGGCCAAATAATTTTCCTCTGCAAATTATCTTCATGGCTGTGGCATAGTAATTTACAATAATAAATGAGACAAATATCGCTTTTAAAAGCTAATCTGTCTCGAGTGAAGCCTTATGTTAAATCCAGCGATTCTTCCGTAGCAAAAACCCTCCCAAGCAGGCTTTTGCTACGCTTTGTCAATATCCTGCTTTCAACGCATTTTCCTCACGCTAAATCCGACAAGGCAACCCCATCATTGGCACCCCTCTGCTTCAACAGCGCTCGATTCATCTCGCTTAACCCAACCACCCCTTCCAATAACGTATCCTTCACCATCAGCTTATTATCCGGTGGCGACATCCAACGCAGGTGCGCATGAACTCCATCCTCCTCTCCTATCAGCTCCCACTGACGAACAAACTTATCGCCACTGCCAGTCAACAAATAGGAACCCTCCGGCGTCGCTTTCCAGGCGATGCTATAGACTCCACCGGTAAAATCTTGAATCTCTCTTAGACACTCACCCGAAGCGACCTTCCACAGACGCACCGTCTTGTCATCACTCCCCGAGGCGAGCTGCGAACCGCTCGGCGAATACACCACGCTATAAACAAAGGAGGTATGTCCTTTTAAGGTGTGCACAGCCGCTCCGCTGTGCGCGTCCCACAGCCGCACCGTATTATCCCAACTCCCCGAGGCGAGCTGCGAACCGCTCGGCGAATACACCACGCTCCTAACAGAGGCGGCATGTCCTTCTAAGGTGTGCACAGCCACTCCGCTTTCCACGTCCCACAGACGCACCCTCTTGTCAGAACTCCCCGAGGCGAGCTGCGAACCGCTCGGAGAATACACCACGCTCCTAACAGAGGCGGCATGTCCTTTTAAGGTGTGCACAGCCACTCCGCTTTCCACGTCCCACAGACGCACCGTCTTGTCATCACTCCCCGAGGCGAGCTGCGAACCGCTCGGCGAATACACCACGCTATTAACAGTGGAGGCATGTCCTTCTAAGGTGGGCCCAGCCGCTCCGCTGTGCGCGTCCCACAGATGCACCGTATTGTCAGAACTCCCCGAGGCGATCTGCGTTCCGCTCGGCGAATACACCACGCTATTAACCCAGTCGGTATGTCCGCGTAAGGTGTGCGCAGCCGCTCCGCTGTGCGCGTCCCACAGACGCACTGTCTTGTCATAACTCCCCGAGGCGATCTGCTTTCCGCTCAGCGAATACACCACGCTCAAAACAGAGGCGGTATGTCCTTCTAAGGTAGGCCCAGTCGCTCCGCTTTCCACGTCCCACAGACGCACCGTCTTGTCCAAACTCCCCGAGGCGATCTGCGAACCGCTCGGCGAATACACCACGCTCACGACAGAGCCGGTATGTCCTTCTAAAGTGTGCGCAGCCGCTCCGCTGTGCGCGTCCCACAGACGCACCGTCTTGTCCCCACTCCCCGAGGCGATCTGCAATCCGCTCGGCGAATACACCACGCTCAAAACACCGCCGGTATGGCCTTCTAAGGTGGGCCCAGCCGCTCCGCTGTGCGCGTCCCACAGACGCACCATATGGTCAGAACTCCCCGAGGCGATCTGCTTTCCGCTCGGCGAATACACCACGCTCAAAACACCGCCGGTATGGCCTTCTAAGGTGGGCCCAGCCGCTCCGCTGTGCGCGTCCCACAGACGCACCGTATTATCCCAACTCCCCGAGGCGATCTGCTTTCCGCTCGGCGAATACACCACGCTATTAACAGTGGAGGTATGTCCTTTTAAGGTGTGACCAGCCGCTCCGCTGTGCGCGTCCCACAGACGCACCGTCTTGTCCAAACTCCCCGAGGCGATCTGCTTTCCGCTCGGCGAATACACCACGCTATTAACAGTGGAGGTATGTCCTTCTAAGGTGTGACCAGCCGCTTCGCTTTCCGCGTCCCACAGACGTACCGTCTTGTCCCACCCACCCGCGGCGATCTGCTTTTTGCTCGGCGAATACACCACGCTATTAACAGGCCTGGTATGTCCTTCTAAGGTGTAGATTTTTTCCCAACTCGAGGTCGAATAGATGCTGATCGTACCGTTCCCAAGCCCTACCGCACAGTTTTTCCCATCCGGGGAATACGCGCAGGAATACACCATGTCTTCCTCTTGGAGATAAGCCCATTCGCCAAACCGCACACCAGCCATCTTGGCTGCGCTTAAATCCGCATGGCGAAGCCAACTATTACGAAAATTGACCTGGCTTAAATCCGCCCCTTGCAACTGCGCTGAATCGAATACCCCAAAGCTCAGATCGGCCCCGGGTATCTGGATTCCCTTTAAATCCAGTTCATTGAACTGCACCCCCGCTTTAATCAGGATCGTGATCGCGTTCGCCGCAGCCTTATGCACGCTCTTCTGGCTCGTTGATGCTTTGATCCACGCCAGCAGCGGTTTCAGCAGTGCTCCATTGTGTTGAACTCGCTCGACCAAAAACCGCTGAATCGCTACATCCTCCACAACATTGAAGGTATTCAATAAGGCCGCAGCATCCACTTGAACAGAAGGGCTGAGCCCTTCCCATAACACCCGCAATGTTTCTGCCCAGTTTAACGGCGTAGAACGATTCGATGACGCCAATTCCGTGAAGTTTTCCAGCTCTTCCCATACTGCACGCGCCACTAAATAGTCCTGTATCGATTTATGAATAAATCGATATTGTTGCTGCTGGCGAGTCAGCAATGCGCTAAAACGCAGTAGCTTTTTTCCTTCGTCCTGGTTGCTTAGAAAGGCTTCATACCGCTTATCCTGCGGTATTCCGCGGCGAGCGATCGGGGAATATTCCGCTACCGGGGTTTGAGCCTCTGACATGGCTAACGCAAAGTTGGTATTAAATGTTTGGCTATGCTCAATAAAGCCTTCGTCTTTTAAACTGCGGAAAGCCTTCTGCTCCGCCTCCGTCAATTTAGACTGAATCGCATCTAGACGCGCTAAAGAACGCCCAAACCACGTCTGTACAAACTGCTCATAGAGTTTGAGTCGGGTTAAAGCCATTTGACCGGGCCGAGTTTCGTCTAATGTCGGCAACACCCTTAAGGCCATTTTGAGCAAAAAGGGCGTGCCCAACAGCTCTTTGACATTGGGAATCTGCGCTAATCTGTCTTGATAGTCTTGAGCGCTCCACTGAGCCTGTGTATATTGAACATACTGATGAATATAGGTCTTGATTGATTGCTCTGAAAACGGCGCGAGCTGATACTCCAGCAGCACACGTGAACGCCCTCGCGGTTGCAGATGGTTTTTATAACCTTCCGTTAAATACTCGGGCCGGCAACTCAGTAAGATTTTCGCTTGCCATTGGTCAAGTTTTTCATCCGCATAGAGATTTCGTTGTTCCGCAGGAATTTCGTCATAGCCATCTAAGATGAAAATAAAGCGTTGGCTTGCCCGCAACGCGTCGACCTGCTCTGGTGAGAAACCACATTTATCCGATAAATACTGGCCAATGAGATTCTTGTTGGGCCTGTCTATCGTCGGCAAGGAGATATACAGCGGGATCGGTCGTTCTCCCGAAGCAGCACTATAGTCTCGCCATAAGCGACGCGCTAAGTGCCGATTAAAAGTCGATTTACCTAAACCCGCTTCGCCCCGTAGTAGGAGTACCTGGGTTTTCTGGCTAGAATCCTGGGCTTGAGTCAAAAAGGCGGTTACCGCTTCGTCTAAATCAAAAAGAGTCTTTTTGTCTGTGACAGTTGTAGCCTGCGGGGCCACATACATCGCTAGGCCATCCTGAATCTCCCCCGGCTCTTCCCACGCGGTGAAATATTCTGCCTCGATATTGCGGCCTAGGATGGCCAGCGGTTCTTTCTTCGAGCGTAGTTCTAGCGCTTGCTGTTCTTTAAACCGATCTAGATAGGCGGTTTTTAATTCTCCAACAGCAGTATGCATTTCTTGGATTTGAGGAAGAAGTTCTCTATTCGGTGAGTAGTAATGCACGTTGACCGTGTTATTTTTGCCATGGACTGGCGCATTAATCGTGCCATGACAGCTTTGCACTAGCGTCTCCACCCCAATATAATCGGTACCGGCTGAATCGGTTAATATCGGTTTAAAAGAGAAGGTTTGGGCTTCAGCCGAACTCTCCTGGAGGGCTTCGAGCTTTGTATTGGGATAGCTTAATAAAAAAGCATCCACCCCGGCAAGTCGTTCAACGGCAACGGGATGGTTTTTTTTATTTGAATGCAGACTACTTGACCCACCCTCAACCGGTCGCTTTTTAGAAAAACCAGCGTTATTGAGTCTATATCGCTCAAAGAGTTGCTGTCTCTTTTGTTCTAGCGTCTCTGCTTCGGTCCTGCGCCCCTGTTCATTTAACAATAAGCCATAACTCAAATAAATAGACTCAATTATTTTTCCCGACTGAGAGTCAAGAGACAATTTTTCTGCTTCTTCTTCAAAAAGCTTTTGCACCGCCTGATAAAGCTTTTCTGCTTCGTCAACCTGACCGCTTTTTGTATATTCATCCGCCACAGCTATATATTGTTCGGCTTGCTCAAGCATCTGCTGCGGAGTTTGCACAGGAAGCTGTCCCTGGGCAACAGGATGGGGTCTCGACAACATGCTATTGACAGGTGTAAACATTGTATCCCTTGTACCGGTATTTCTCACTCCCTTTAAGTTTAGTGGACAAATAGTGTAGAGAATTCCAATTTCTTAAGATTTTTAACAATAGGTCAAGTCTGAAAACGGGAATGCGGGCATATTTTGTACACTACGCTCAAAGACCGCATCGTCTTCATCCACAATTTTTCCGAATTGTAACGATGGGCAAATGATTTTTGCAAAAAATCAGGGCGTAGGGATGGACGACCTAGTGTGTGGGACGCATACATTCACTTTTTTTGTGCTTGATTTCCGCGCCTGTCCCCAGTCAAACTCCCCTTTTTTTCCGCGGGTCAAGTCTGATAATTGCTTGTTATCAGACTTGCGCTTACTTTCCAAAATGTGATTTTTCAACGTGGAGGGACGATTTTTGAGCGCCCCTAAGCGAAATTTCTCTTTTGAAGCACGGCACAGAGGCGTTCAATAGCGATTCATGCACGCGCGTGCGCCGATAAGCCGCCCGCCTGAGTCGGCTCCTGACAAGAGCGAAAAAAGTGCTTTTTTTGGGGTTTTTCTGGAAAACGCACTCATAATAACTGCTATTCTCATGAATGCACTTTCGCTTGCTAACAAGGTTAATACTCCGGATTTCATCGTTGCTCCGATTCAGTGGCGGGCTGTTAAACAGCCTGCACGCCACGCGCGATCATCAATGATATAGACAAGTCTTTCCCCGATCTCTACGAAATCAGCACTAGTAAGATAATTGCGGCGTAGTGAGCGCTCCTCCTAGACGAGTCGCTAAAGTAAGGACAACCACATATTAGCTGCGATCTAGCCCTCGCGCCGATTAAGACAAGCCAGCGTAGATCTCTGATAAGAGCGAAACCGAACTTTTACTTTTTATGTTGGAACAAGGCAGAACAATACCTTCTCAAGAAAATACAATCGAGGCTTCAGCCACATAGCTTTTTCTTATAACTGTGAAGAAATAAGTGACTGTAGGATGAGAGTTGCCAAATTACAGGTCATTTTGATTTTAACTTCTCATTCACTTTAAAAAGTTTGTGTAGTTTCTGTGTAATCGTGCCTAGAAAATTACACAAAAATTAAGAATTACATAGAATACCAAGTAATGCATTACTCAGCGAAATCCCTTATAAACAGACCTTTTTAGAAGAGTTAGGCATTTTCCAGAATAGATTATCCGATTACTTTTAATCCGTAGGTCGAGCGTTCGAGTTCTGCGACGATGTCAAAACAGGAGTGACATGCCCCTGATATGTCCAAGTTTATGTCCAAATGGAAAAATAAAAACATGAATCCCTAGAATTCATATGGTTTTTCGCCACTTCTCTAGCTTTTGTATTGTAGTTTTTTGACTTCCAGAGAAATCTAAAGAATGCCCGGAAACTATATTGAACATAGGATTTTTCGCTTTTCTAATGTCTAACTAGATACACAGACAGCCTATGTTCTCTATGTCCAAGTATATTCGTCGACTTGGCATCGCAATACCTAAAGAGCGCATCACGATACTGGGTCGTTCAAATTACCTTCGCTTCCCTGCAGCCTTATCAAATCGCTGATCATTTCTAGCTTTCCGATTTCAAAAATTTTACCTGAAATCGGTCACGATAATTTTGAAATCACCGGTCACGATGGGTTGAAATACGCACTGTTGATATTACTAGTTATCATGAGTGACGTTTAGATTTAATCCTCTAAATTGGGCTATGACGGGACGAAAAATCGGATTGGGCACGGAAGAAAAGCGTGTGTGGATACAAAGGGATCTACAGGGTGTTGTCCGTTTTTTTATGGGCTTGGGTCGAGCAAATGCAAGTTGGATAGTACGAATTAACAAACAAGGCCAAGGGCTGATTTTTGCCTCTCGAAATTCAGCGGATGACGTCCCAAGAGGCCTGAAAAAAACTGGATGACGGGCGCCTTGACCGACGCTTTGGATTTTTGTCTGTGATAAACCTGATGCAGGGTACGCATAGTAGCGCGCAGGAAAAAAGCTCGGTCGATAACTTAAAGCATTGGATTTTAAGGATATTGGATACGCGTTCATCCCATATTTCGCTCATTGTTTTTTACTTTTTTACAAAAATTAGAAAAAATTTCTTGTAAATGTAGAATTATTCCTCTACATTTAATCAGCTTGATTCGATGGTTTTGGGCGGGCGAGAAAGCGTTTTGATCGTAGCAGCCCGAACGGAACTGAGTCATGAAAAATCATAATAAGTATTGGTGAGCAGGAGCAGTTAAGGCTACGATCACATTTTGCGTTGCAGCAATTCGTACATCAAGAAGCAACGCTGGCAGTAGGTGGGATTTGTAGAGGGTTTTTGAAGAGCGTTGAAAATAGAAGTAAAAGCGGCGAAGCAGCTGGAAACGCATCAGGTGGGGAGGGTTCCTTAGCTATATCAAGGCTGTCATGAGTCAATAGGCGGATAGTTTGTGCCGGGTGAAAGCTCGTCTGGCGCATGGGCGTTGATCGCCGCTATCGCACGTGATGATGACGCCCACCGGATGGGAAGACAGAGGTGTTCGCCGGGTCCAAGGTCATCATACGCATTGGAGATGGGCATATGAAAATAAAGCGAAGGTAAAAAAACAAGTTGGCTCATACCTAACTTATATGACGGATGCGAGCCATAGAAAATTACATTCGAAGTCAGTCTTGAAGCTGACAAAACCCAATAAGACCGCGCATGTGACGAGGCTATGACATAAAAGCACGCAAAAGACTCAGAAGTAGCTTTATTGCATCAAAGTTTGCGCAGACTCATCATGTGGATGGATCGATAGCAAGGCCTGCGCCGTAGTGTTAAGCGGGAGTATTTACTCACTTTTGTCTGAAACGGGAAATATATGATGGAAAACAAAAAAAGTAGTCCTTTGCTAGCCAAGTTAGCTGCCCAGTCCGCCGACTCCACATCTGCTGTGGCTGATGCGCGATCCGATTTTGCGGCCATTATGGCCGAGCAGGACTATCACTCAGTCTTTGACATTATTCGTCAACCCAAATCGCTGTTCGTTGCCAAACTGCGCGAAGCCTGGGAGGGCGATGCGGAACTCGCCTACGACAACGCGATGTGCTATGCCATACAAATTGCGCGCCTTTTCCGTGAGCAGCAATTGTCTTCTGATCATATGCCAGCACTTGGACAACGTAGCGGAGTGAGGGGGTTAGTTGAGGTCGGCCCGACCTATGCGAACTTATTTAAAGAAAACTGGGATACTTTTTGCAAAGTAGGCGCGCTAGAGGCGATTGACTCGCCGGTATTCTATTTAACCGATATTTACCGATGGGCGAAGAAGCGGGAAGATGAAGCCGTTGGCGACAACCGTATTCGGCTGGATGTGCGCCGGCCTGATCTGCCCGGCTTATTGATCGACCATCAAAGCACCCATCAGCCTATTCCGGCACTACAACTGGCCAATAAAGTCGTAGCGGACGGGATCAAAGCCTACCTAGATACGACTGAAGATAAAGATAAGTCGATTTATGCTATGCTTGCTGCCAAGCGCTTTCCGTTTCTGTTTCCTTATAATTATCCACATCATCAAGTGACCTTGGGATTGGAGAATAAGAAGATCCAGCTGGGCGCACTGAACTACCGGGCTCGATTCGATTTGCCTCTGGTTCCGAGCATGACATACCCCAACATCAGCACTCTCCACGCTCAGATAATGCTCAGCGAATTAGGGCCCGAGCAGCAAAAGCTATTCATACAACCGAGTCTATTTACAACGTATTATCTTACTTGGTCCGATATTCACGATAAGGTTTGGGGGGATCATGATACGGCATCACTGATGCCTTGGAATAACGCTGAAAGCTTAGCCTATATTGTTCCTCCACAGGCTGGAGCGACTGGGCCCGATACAACGACTTCCAGCGATTCAATTTCCGGAGCAGAGATAACATTAGAGGACCTCTCAGGGTTGAATGCAGAGACATCGTATCGCCTGTTAGGATATCACTCTGATAAAACTAAAAGTCGAGCCATGAATAGCACGGCGCTTACTGAAAGCGGGCCTCACCTAAGGATCCCTCAGTTCAAGGGCCATTCTGAAGATACACTTGAAAATATTACATCTTCGTTTATTGGAAAATTCTGGATTAGAGGGCACGTTGCGAACGCTGCTGAGTCAAGTTACACCTTAGTGCTCAATCCAGGCGATCCATATAGTTTCTATCTCACAGAAGAAGGAAGTAACTTCTTCAAAGACCACTATGACACCGAGCCCACGAATTACGAAGTAACCAATTTAGCATCTTTACCCTTATTTCTGGAAAAAACTGGCCTCACTATGGATGAGGTCGATCAACTCATGGCGTTTGGCCAAAATGCACCGACGGTGTCGCCGAATTGTCCCCCAGTGAATGGTCTTTATGCGAAGGAACGAGCGCCTTTTCCTGCGTCCTATCATTATGGGGCAGTATATGTCAATGCCGGCCTATCTCCGGCTTTAGGACTGGTAAATCTCCGCACAGCAAAGGTACCTTTATGGTCTCTGACCAATACGTCGCTCGATCGCTTCGACAGATTGCAGCGTATGATCCGGCTACAAAAATGGTTACAGCTTCCCTTCGAGCAAATAGACTGTTTGATTATCGCCGCCTGCAGAGCGGAAGGGCAGCGAAACCTAGCCTTCAAGCCCAACGCCAATACGCTACGCGCCCTTGGCGTTTTCCGCTATTTGAACCAGCACTATAAAGTGGCTCCCGATATATTTGCCGCTTTTTTGCATCATATCTCACCCTACTCTGCCGGCGAGAACAAGCCGTTATTCGATCGTGTGTTCAATAGCCCGGTTCTCTTCGAAACCCCTTTAATTCTGGATCAAGGTTCTTTTGAGCCAGATCCCAATCATGAGACATCGCAACCCACCATCCAAAAAATTTGCGCAGCATTGGGTCTGCAAGCTACGCAAGAATCTTATGGTCGTCTCGCGCAGCAGACTTGCACGGAGTATAGCGGACTTAAACGCGATCTAGATACCCTTTCATCCCTTTATCGCCAAACGGCCATACCTAAGCTGTTTGGACTATCCGCCGAGGAGGGAAGTGCTTTATTGGATCTGCTTGGAGGACCGAACTATATTAAGATGGTTGCCAAGGTGGAGCTAAATAATCTTAATGCGGAGCAGCAAAAAGAGCCCTGGCACAAAGACATTCTCGATATCTTGATGGAACTCGATTGGGCCGTGCGCTGGCTTAAAGAAGCTAAACTCACCGTACCGTCCGTGCGCAAACTGCTCGGTTATGACGTGCCATCAATGACAGCAACGCCAAATCTTATTGGCTTGATCCAAGAGTTACACATGGGCATATCTCAGGTCCGTGTTACTCAACACTTGTTTACTCGCCCCGATTTGCCCGCACTGGATTGGCTGGTAGTACTCGAAACCGTGATAGATGGCGAGGGCTTAGTAATGCCGCTCCCGCTTGAATTGGATGCTTCATCGCAAAGTGCGCTGAGTCAGTGTATCAAAAATGCACTCACGGCACACAAACAAACTCCGGAGGTAATAGAGGCTATTGTGCCTATTTTTGTACAGCTGATTGGAGAAGCACAAGCCTCTCAAGAAAACCTAGTCGCCGCTGTACTTAATAAGTCTCTAGGATTAGCTTACGACCGAACTGCGCTGGTCTTGCGATGGGCCGGCAGCAGCGTTCATGATTTGCTCACGAAGACCTTGGCTGAGGTGGGTGAGAACTCAGCCGCGCTGGCGCCGGAAGACATCTCTGAAGCCTATATAGCGCAGCTATATTGCATTGCGCGGCATGCTGAAGCCACCACACAACAGAAGTTGAGCGCTGCCCTATTAAGAATGCTGCTGGTCAAACCCAAATGGCTGGGGATACCGGAAAAAACGCTAACGCTTTCGTTTGCCTGCCTATACCTCCTTAACCGGTATCAATCATGGTGGGAACGCACAGGCGCAGCAGAGGATGAGGTGCTCAGTTATTTTCAAACAGCCAACCTCGCTGTCAAAGCAAACAAAAAAACTGCCCAGCAAGCCGCCGCCAGCGCTGCCACGCTAGCGCGTTTGCTCGTGTGGACAACAGACGAGGTGACGTTGGCAACTAAAGATCTACCAGATGGTATCGCCCGTACCCTGCAGCAGGTTGACTGGGTACGACGGCTTCATGATTTATCGCAACAAACCGGACTGTCGGTACGCGCCTTACAACAAGCCGCTGCATTGACGGCAAATAGCAGCGAACTTGAGTGGAAACAGGCAGGAGAAGCAATGATGGCCGCGGTACGTGCTAGTCAATCGGCTCAAACTTAGTCGGACTGCCAAATTAGCGTGAATGACATCGGAGCGCTCACTGCCTCCATTGCTTAAAATTAAGGATAAGCTCATGACTCAATCGATAGAAGGCCGTTTGAACGAATCGCTGCGCGATGCGCTAGTCGCGTACTATTTGAATGACGTTGTCAAGAATCACCAGCCCCTTGCGGATCTCGATCTGCAAGGGCGACTTAAAACCGCCAACGATTTATATGAATTTTTGCTGATCGATACACAAGTGACGCAGGCCGTGCAAACCAGCCCGGTCGCTTCCGCCATTAGCAGCGTCCAGCAATATATCAATGGTATTTTGATGGGAATGGAGCCTGGTTACGAGACCAAAGGCCCTGAAGCGCATGAGGTGGCGCAGTGGCGGGACCAGAAAAGCCAATATCCGATATGGGCAGCTAGCCAACAATTGGCTTATTACCCGGAAGTTTATATTAATCCTAACCTCCGGCTCAAGAAATCTTCCTATTTTGCCAAGCTAGAGCAAGCGCTTAACCAAAACAAAATTCACGTTGATACCGTGCAAAATGCTGTGCTGGCCTATCTCGCGCAATTTGAAGAGGTGGCTAACCTCTCGGTCATCAATGGCTATATCACCACTGATGATTTTAAAAGCGGCACATATTATTTCGTTGGCAAATCTCGTGCGGAAAATACCTATTACTGGCGTACCGTCAATATGGCGGATCGCCCTTATCAGGAGGGGACAGGCGGCCCTCAAAAAGACATGATCAACCCAGGTGCATGGTCGGACTGGAAGAAAATTGATATCCCGGTTTCTGAAAGCACAGTCGAAAGAACCATCCGGCCCGTCTATTTTAATAACCGCCTTTATGTTATTTGGGCGGACTGGATTCCGCTTGGAGAAGACAAACCCTATCGGGACGCAGATGGAAAATTCACAAAATGGCCAAAATCGCAATTTCGACTGAATTTGATCTATAAAAAGTATGATGATAGCTGGAGTGTTCCAGAGACTTATATTGATGCATCGGCGGCAGCACTATCTGCAGCTGCTGGCGCCTCACTTGAACTGGATAGCTTTGCCTTTTATGATTCATCCACTCAACCGAATAAATTGTTTCTGGGGATATATGGGGGGTATCAGGCGGGCATGGCGTCGGATGGATCAAAGGACATATATTCTTTACTCCATAATATTCGCCTGGATCCTAACTTTAATATAGAGCCGGTATTTCCAAAGCGCGGACAAGTTATAGGAGAACTACCGACGACACCAGAGTCAACCGAAGCCTATGTGCGAAAAATATGCCGGTTGTTTGCACACGATAATAAAGGGCGGTTCCAATATCGCGTGACACGTTACGTTGGGGTAAAAAGTATTACGACCATTTCACCGTATCCTGGCAGTTCTGATTGGAATTTCGAATCCAATCAAAAGAATATCGTGGATATGGTGAAAAATACTCATGTTCAGTTTGATAATAATGCATCAAAATTAACAGTTAAAACAGTTAACCTTGATATTGCACCTGGACCTAACCAGTCGTTAAAAAAAATTGTGCTTAAGGGTACCGAAATAGAGCTTGATTTGATATTTGAGTCAATCCCCGTCGGCGCTGGGGCAGATCACTACCGTCTTACCTCTGGGTCAAAGCTATTGCCAAGTACAGATGACTTTGCATCAGGCGGGGGGGCCTACGAGGTCTTTTTGGACCTATCCGTACTTCTATACTTCATTCGTGACGATATAAATAGTAATACTAATAAAAAGCTTTCGGTACCTTCCACGGAGTCTGGAGGAACGTGTTCACTTGAAGGGAAGTACATTAACAAATTTGAGGCGGATCTGTTGTTCCATGGAATTCCGGCTAGGCACCTCCTCCTTTCATTTTTGTCTAGTCCTTCCTCTTGCTCTTTTTGGATCAACTCAATAACATCGTCAGCATCATTAAAAGAAAAAAGATTTTATGCATTTTTTGACCGCCCGAAAAACTATAGCACGCCATCCGACGGCCAAGTCACCCGATTGGAAGCGAGCAGCTATCAGTCATCTTTACCAGCGAATTTCGGTTTCGATCATACTTTGCCAATTAATGTCGAAACCCTTTTGCCAGGATCTCAAACAGGGGTTCAGAAAGATTTTTACCTCATCCATGGTGTAGCTGCGGAGATAGAAACAATCAATGGCGGATGGACTAGTTACGGGCAAGCCAAGAAACTGGCCAAAATTGAGTTGGAATATATAACGTCGCTCAGCGGTTCAGTTGTCTCCCCCAAAATCAGTACCAACGAACACCCAACCTATGGTATCGCCGAATATATCGATTTTGCCGGCTCAGGCGCGGAAGACAGCGAGGTCATAGGCAAGCGCTCACCGATTCGCATGAACACCCTATTCGTCAAAGAGTTGATCGACAAAGCCAATCGCGCATTAGAAAACCTCCTATCATGGGAATGTCAGCAGATTGCCGAACCGCCAATGGGCGAAGAAACTTTGCCAGGGAAAATGGACTTTCATGGTGCCAATGGTCTGTACTTTTGGGAATTATTCCTCCACTTGCCCTTTCTGGTTTCTCACCGCCTTAACTTCGAGCAGCAATTCGACGATGCGGACCACTGGCTCAATTTTATCTTCGACCCTGCCCGTAAAGCAGATAAGACTGGGCGGCCAGACTATTGGCAGGTACGCCCATTAAATCCGGACGAAACAAGGAGGATGAGCTATGCGCTACTGGCTCCCGTCGATCCAGATGGCATCGCTAGCAGCGAGCCCATCCATTATCGAAAAGCGATATTTTTCCACTATATTCGTAATTTGATCGATCGAGGCGATCAAGCGTACCGCGAATTAACCCCAGATAGCCTGGGCGAGGCTAAGTTATGGTATGTAAGAGCGCTGGATCTACTTGGACCCCGTCCAGATGTCAAGCTGGTGAACAACTGGGCACCGCATACCCTAAATACCCTCGCGGGATCATCCAACATCGCACTGCGCGACTTTGAGATCAGCATTGCCCAACGTGATCAGGTTCGCGTTGAACGAGAACTGTTGAAGGGTACTAACAATGTGCCTGTCATTCATTATGAAACAGAGCCTCTTGCGCTTTCGAAATTCTCGCCGGATCCCACACTCTCCACTTTAGATTCTGCGTATTTTCGTTTACCAATGAATGCAAAATTAGTAGAACTATGGGATCGGCTGGAATCACGGCTATTTAATCTGCGAAGTAATAGAACCATCGATGGCAAGGCATTATCTCTTCCGCTATTTGCCGCGCCGCTCGACCCTTCTGAGCTGCTGGCCCGATTCGCGCAAGGCGCAGGCGCAGGTGGGAATTTCCGCCTGGCGGCTGCCGTTACGCCACACTACCGGTTTAACGTCATGCTGGCGATGGCTAGCAAAGCAGTCGATACGTTGATGCAATTTGGCACTACTCTGTTATCGTTTATTGAAAGAAAAGAGCAAAGTGAATTCGCCGAATCCCAACAGAAGGATGTGTGTAACGATCTGGTCCAATTCGTCAAGTATCTGAATGAGCAAGCGATCGCGGTGGATATGGCCAGTAAAACGGCCCTGCTCAAAAGTCAAGAAGTCGCCAATGAGCGGATGAAATTCTACGACAAGCTCATACAGGAAAACGTCACAAGCGCTGAGAGAAGCGTATTGCAATTGCGTACTCAAGCCCGAGTGATAGATGCCGCCTCGTCAGCCTCACTGACTGCGGCAGAAATATTAAAGGTTCCGCCTAACACGTTTGGGCTGGCAAACGGCGGCTATCGGCTGGAAGGCGCCCCGCAAGCGATTGCCATGGGATTAATGTTTACATCAACCATCATGCAAAGTACAGCCGATTCTACCGAGCTGTCTGAGCAATGGCGCCGCCGCAGACAAGAATGGGAACTTGCACGGGACCAAGCGCAGCTAGAAGCGGAACAAATTGAAAAGCAAATTGCTGTGCATGACGCACAAGCAAAATTGACCCAAAAACAGCAAGAACAGTCCGCCTATGCGATGGAATGCGCGCAAAAGACGTATGAGTTTCTGGCTGTTAAGCGGTTCACTAAGTCTTCTCTTTATGAATGGCTGATTGGCGAAACATGCGCGGTCTACCGCCAAGCCTACGATGCGGTTTTGTCTTTATGCCTGGCAGCCGAGGCCAGCTGGCAATATGAACAGGCGGATTTTGTCATGCGTTTCGTTCAGCCGGGCGGCTGGCGAGATACCTATCATGGGCTAATGGTGGGCGAAAGGCTCAAGTTAAACCTTTTGAAGATGGAAGCGGCTTATCTGAATCGTAATGAGAGGCTACTAGAAATTACTAAAACCGTCTCTCTTAAAGCGCTTAAAGGTGAAGAAGAATGGGCTGCAATACTGGACAACCTACTCATCGACTCTGACGGGAAAAAGAGAGAGGGCAGCGACGGCAAAGTGACCTTCGAGCTGGACGAGTCTTTATTCGAGGAAGACTATCCAGGACATTACCTGCGCCGCATTATGTGGGTCAGCGTCTCGTTACCAGCCATAGTCGGGCCCTACCAGAACGTCCGCGCTGTATTAACTCAATCCTCAAATTGCTTGGTGATTGCGCCAGACATAAGCGCGGTGAGGCAATTGAAGGGCCTTAATGGTGGCAGTGTTCTTAATGTCAAGGAGAATTTGCGCGCTAGCCAGCAAATTGCTTTGTCAAGCGGGCTGGACGACAATGGCTTGTTTTCTCTGAACTTTGGGGACGAGCGATACTTGCCTTTCGAAGGGACCGGTGCGATTTCGAAGTGGGAGCTCTCTTTCCCTAATTTCGACTCAAAAGAACAACAGGCGATGCTGGCAACGCTCACCGACATTATCGTACATATACACTATACCGCCAAAGAGGGTGGCTCAGCTTTTGCCCAAGCGGTTGCGGCGCTGAAAAAGGAAAAGCTACATTGACCTTCTCCTCATCCTTCCTGCCCTTTAGAGCGGAAGGACGGGGTATTGCTATAGCGAGCCAGACACTGTTATTAACACGGGCATATCGCACGCTTTTGATGGATGGGGGGTCCGCTTGACGCACCGCCTCATTGCACCCTGAGCGATGCGTAACCTTGCTCTGACTTGAATATCCATAGGTCATTTGGGCCTGTGTATGGAGTTTTTATGCAAAATGCACAGACGCTGTCTGTCACAACACTGTCGTTACCCAAGGGGGGTGGAGCCCTCAATGGCATGGGGGAGAGTCTCAATACGGCGGGCCCAGATGGACTGGCCTCGTTATCCCTGCCTTTGCCGGTTTCTGCTGGACGTGGGGTGGCGCCGAGCCTGTCACTGACTTATAGTAGCGGCGCGGGCAATGGCCCTTTTGGCATGGGGTGGCAGTGTGGCGTGATGAGTATTGGCCGGCGTACCCAACATGGTGTGCCGCGCTACACTGAGCAAGATATGTTTCTGTCTCCCTCTGGTGAAGTGATGGTGGTGGCTGACGAAGATGGGCAACCCGACAGTCGCCAGAGCGATACTCTGCAGGGTATCCGCTTATCGTCGATGTATACCGTCACTCGCTATCATCCCCGGCAGATACAGGATTTCAGCAAATTGGAGTTCTGGCAACCGACGGGGAACGCTGAGGGGGCGCCGTTCTGGCTAATGAGTACCCCCGATGGCCAGGTGCATATTTTTGGTAAAACCGCACAGGCCCGCATCAGCCATCTCCCGAAGGGTGCTAAAACGGCGCAGATTGCTCAGTGGTTACTGGAGGAGAGCGTCACTCCTACCGGAGAGCACATTTACTACCAGTACAAAGCGGAAGATGACGCACGCTGCGAAGAGGATGAAAAAGAGCATCACCCCAATGTAGGGGCGCAACGATACCTGTATCAGGTCCATTACGGCAATATTATTCCGCAGGACAGTTTGTTCGTTCTGGAAGAGGAGATACCCTCCGCAGACAGCTGGGTATTCCACCTGGTCTTTGACTATGGAGAGCGTAGCGACAGCCTAGATGATATTCCGCCGTTTACGGCAGTCGATGCTTGGCCGTGCCGGCCGGATAGTTTTTCTCGCTATGGGTATGGATTTGAGCTTCGTACTCGGCGTCTGTGCCGGCAGGTGCTGATGTATCACCGTCTGCAAGCCCTGGCCGGTGAAGAACTCAAGACGGAGAAGCCCGCTTTGGTGTCTCGTATGATACTGGACTATGACCCGCTGGGTTGCGCGACAACGCTGGTTGCGGTGAGGCAAGTTGGACATGAACCAGATGGCATGCCGATTGCAACGCCTCCGCTGGAATTCGATTACGCGCGGTTTGAACCGGACTCCCTCCCGGACTGGCAAGTCTTTGCGTCTTTGGACAATTTCACCGCACAACACCCTTATCAACTCGTTGACCTCATGGGGGAAGGCTTGCCTGGGGTATTGTATCAGGACAAGGGCGCCTGGTGGTATAAGGCGCCCCAACGCAAAGAGGGCGGTGGGCCAAATGATGTCACTTATGGTCAGATGATGTCGCTGCCAGCCATGCCTTCGTTGCAAGGCAATGTGGCATTGATGGATATCAATGGTGATGGTCAGATGGATTGGGTGGTTACTCAGCCCGGGGTGCAAGGATATTACAGTCGGCAGCCCGGTGGACAATGGACACCTTTTACCCCGCTGGCGGCCTTGCCGGTCGAATATTTCCATCCCCGAGCCCAATTGGCGGATTTGATGGGTGCCGGTTTGTCTGACCTGGTAATGATTGGCCCGAAGAGCGTGCGTCTATATGCCAACCGCCGTAACGGATTTGCCCGAGGACAGGATGTCCCGCAGCCTGACGGGGTGATCCTGCCGATGCCGAATGCGCATACGCTGGTGGCGTTCAGCGATATGTTGGGCTCCGGGCAGCAGCATTTGGTCGCTGTAAGCACACAAGGAGTCACGTGTTGGCCTAACCTGGGACATGGCCGTTTTGGCCAGCCTCTGGCGATACCCGGGTTTGGCCCACCTACGGAGCTATTCAATCCTGACTCTGTTTTTCTCGCGGACATTGACGGTTCTGGAACGACAGATTTGATTTATGCGTTGTCAGACCGGCTCGAAATTTATCTCAACGAGAGCGGTAACCGGTTTAGCAAGCCGCTTATCGTGTTCTTACCTGACGGGGTGCGTTTTGACAATACCTGTCTGCTGCAGATCGCTGATATCCAAGGGCTGGGTGTAGCCAGTCTGGTATTGACGGTGCCCCATATGGCTCCCAGTCACTGGCGTTGTGATTTGATGAAGGACAAGCCCTGGTTGTTAAATACCATCAACAACAATATGGGAACGCACCATGTGCTGCGCTATCGCAGCTCGGCGCAGTTCTGGCTGGATGAGAAGTCGACATTGGCCGAAGGAAAAACTGCTGCCTGTTACCTGCCATTCCCGATCCATTGCCTATGGCAAACCGACACACTGGACGAAATCACCGGCAACCGATTAGTCGCCACGCTGAGTTATGCCCATGGTGCCTGGGATGGCCGCGAACGTGAGTTTCGGGGGTTCGGCTATATTGAACAACGCGACACGGATGAACTGGCGACCGGCAGCGCGTCAGAACGCACTCCGCCTACTTTGACCAAAAGCTGGTTTGCTACTGGTCTGTTGGCCGTGGATGAGGCGTTGGTAGAAGAATACTGGCGTGGCGATATAGACGCGTTTACCGGGTTCACTCCACGCTTCACCCGCTGGTCAAATGGCGAAGACGACCCTTTTGAGCCGAAAGATGAACAACAAACCTATTGGCTGCAGCGGGGGCTGAAAGGACAGTTATTACGCAGTGAACTGTATGGATTGGATGACGCAGACAATGCGCAGATTCCCTATACGGTCAGTGAGTCACGGTATCAAGTCCGATGTTTGCCCACTGGCGGCGACATTCCGGTGGTGCTGGTCTCCGGAATTGAAAGCCGCATTTATGCGTATGAGCGTATCGCCAGCGACCCGCAATGTACACACAGCATCCAGCTGGAGTCGGACGCCTTTGGTTTTCCGATGCGCAGCGTAGAGATCGCCTATCCTCGGCGGCCGAAGCCGGCTTCCAGCCCTTATCCGTCCTCTTTGCCTGCATCTTTGTTTGACGACAGTTATGATGACCAACAACGCCGGTTGTGCTTAACGCTGCAACGCAACAGCTGGCATCACCTGACAGAGAAGGAGGACTGGGTGTTAGGCATTGCCAATGGGCAACGCAACGATGCTTATGACTATGCAGAGAGTGCAGTTCCCTCGGGTGGGTTGACACTGGAGCTCTTACAGAAAGAAGACAGCCTAGTAGCAGACGGAAAACCACGGACGTATCTGGGCCAGCAACGTGTGTTTTACACAGACGGGAAGCCTGATATCGTGCTTGATAAACCCACGGTACCGGTAATGGTTGCCTTCACAGAGTCAGCTGTCTTGGATAAGATGTCCTTGGTGGCGTTTGACGGCGTGCTGACAGAGGCGGATCTGCGTCAAGCTTTAGAGCAGGGCGGATATGTACACTCCCCCCGTCTGTTTGATGACGAGGGCTCGGCAGAGCAGGTCTGGTGTGCTCGACAGGGATATACGGATTATGGCTCGGCTGCCCAGTTCTGGCGCCCGATGGCCCAACGCAACACTCTGCTAACCGGCAAAACGGTACTGGACTGGGACACCCATTATTGTGCCGTGGTTGCGGTCACGGATGCTGCCGGGTTAACCTCGCAGGCCGAGTATGATTATCGTTTTCTGACTCCAATTACGCTCACGGATGCCAATGATAACCGGCAGGCGGTGACGCTGGATGCATTAGGGCGGGTCACCAGCCAGCGTTTCTGGGGTACGGAGGCTGGACAAGTCAGTGGGTATTCCACACCGCAAGTGCGGCCCTTTACCCCACCAACGACCGTTGAAGCCGCTTTGGCATTGACACCGGGCATTCCGGTTGCGCAAAGCTTCACCGTTGTAGCGGATAGCTGGATGCCTCAGTTTTCTGAGGCGCAAATAACGTCTCTCCAGAAAAACGCTGAAGAATCCTGGCGTTCCTTAATACATCATAAGGTGATGACGGATCGCGGGCAACTATGCCAGTTGGCTTACCAGCGTTGGGTGAAGCGCCAACCTGTTTCCAAAAGAACGCTGATCTCGCTGACGGCGCTGTTCCGTCAACCACCCCATATCTGTCTGGTGACGACGGACCGTTATGACTCTGACGATGCGCAACAGTTACGTCAGCAGGTGACGTTTAGCGACGGGTTCGGACGCCCCTTGCAAACTGCAATACGCCACGCGCCTGGCTTGGCTTATCAGCGGGCAGAAGACGGCCATCTGGTTGCCGACCCCGTGGGCGCTGCTTGTGTCGAGGAAACCAACACTCGCTGGGCGGTGACTGGCCGAGTGGAACACAATAATAAGGGCCAACCTGTGCGAGTGTATCAACCCTATTACCTAAATGACTGGAAGTACGTTAGCAATGATAGTGCGCGTACCGAACTATTTGCCGATACGCACTTTTATGACCCACTAGGGCGGGAATATAAAGTGCTCACGGCCAAGGGGGATCTGCGTCGATATCAGGCATTCCCCTGGTTTACGGTCAGTGAGGATGAGAATGATACAGCGGCGGATGTTAAACGATAAATCATGCCCCAGCGCGTTGACTGGGCTGGATATTGAGGCTTCTATAATTCAGGGAACCAGACATGGCATCCACCTTTTTGCCGGAGCTCCATGCCGGCACCCCCACTGTCAGTATCTGCGACAACCGCGGCCTGGCCGTACGCGAACTCGCTTGGCACCGCACGGCAGTGAGCGGCTCCACTGATACCCGTATCACTCGCCATCAATATAATATTCACGGGCAGTTGGTGCAAAGCACCGACCCACGCTTATATGCTGCTAAACAGCTCGATGATCGAGGCAAGCCCAATTTTACTTGGCGCTATGACTTGGCTGGCAGCCCTTTGCGTACGGAGGGTGGGGATGTAGGGCGGACGATATCCTTGAGCGACGTTGAGGGTCGTCCCCTGTTGGCCGTAACGGCCATGGACGTCATCCAGCGCTGGCACTATGAGGATGACACTCTACCCGGACGTCCGCTGGCGGCCAGCGAGTTAAAGCCTGGGCAGGAAACGCTCTCTATCACCGAGCGGTTCATTTGGGCCGGGAACACGCAGACCGAGAAGGACCATAATCTGGCTGGTCAGTGCGCGTGTCATTATGATACGGCTGGTTTGAACCGGCTTGAGAGTTTGTCGCTGACGGGAGCAACCTTGTCTCAATCCCGGCAGTTGCTGGCCGATGACCAGGAAGCTCATTGGGAAGGTAGCAGTGAAGACACCTGGCAAGCTATGCTGGCCGAAAAGGTTTACCTTACACAGAGCACAACTGACGCAACCGGCGCCCCGCTGACCCAGACCGATGCGATAGGGAACCAACAGCGGCTGGCCTACGATGTAGCCGGGCACTTGATGGGCAGTTGGTTGACCTTGGCGGGCGAGGATGAGGATGAACAGGTGATTGTCAAATCCCTGATGTACTCAGCAGCGGGGCAAAAGGTGCGGGAGGAGCACGGCAACGGGGTCGTGACCGAATACACCTATGAGCTGGAGACCCAGCACCTGACAGGTATCACCACCCGTCGTCCGGCAGGTCATTCTTCTGGCGCAAAGTTATTGCAGGATCTGCGCTATGAGTATGACCCGGTGGGTAATGTCATTGGCCTCCGTAATGAGGCGGAAGCAACCCAATTCTGGCGCAACCAGAAAGTGGCGCCGGAGAATACGTATACCTACGACACCCTATACCAACTTACCCGTGCTACCGGCCGGGAAATGGTTAACATCGGCCATCAGGGGAGCCACCTTCCTACCCTGATGGCTCCCTTTCCTGTTGATAGCAGCGTCTACACCAACTACACGCGCACCTACACGTACGACCCAGGTGGCAACCTAAGCCAAATCCAGCACAGCGCGCCGGCCACCAACAATAACTACACTACAGATATCACGGTATCAGACCGGAGCAACCGGGCAGTGCTGAGCCAGCCTGGGCTGACGCCGGGGGGAGTGGATGCGTTGTTTGATGCAGGGGGGAATCAGAAGTCGCTGTTGCCTGGCCAGCCCTTGGTTTGGAATTCGCGCGGAGAGTTGCAGCAAGTCACCCCAGTCAATCGAGAGGAAGATGCCAGCGACCAGGAGCGGTACCGGTACGGTGGTGACGGGATGCGAGTACTGAAGATCCGTGAGCGGAAAACAAGGAGTGTCATGCAAATACAGCGGGTTACTTACTTGCCAGGGCTGGAACTGCGTACGACACACAACGGAACGACCACAACCGAAGACTTACATGTTCTCACTGTCGGTGAGGCCGGCCGTGCGCAGGTGCGTGTGCTGCACTGGGAAAGCGTGCCGCCCTCCGGCGTGAGCAATAATCAGATACGTTACAGCTACGATAATCTGACTGGCAGCAGTGGGCTAGAGTCGGATGGCCGAGGGGAGACCATCAGCCAGGAAGAATATTACCCGTATGGAGGGACAGCGGTATGGATGGCGAGGAGCAGGATCGAAGCCGACTACAAGACGGTGCGCTACTCGGGTAAAGAGCGGGATGAGACAGGTCTGTACTATTATGGGTATCGGTACTATCAGCCGTGGGTGGGGCGGTGGTTGAATCCTGATCCAGCGGGAACGATTGATGGACTCAATCTATACAAAATGGTCAGAAACAACCCAGTGAGGTTTTATGATAAAGATGGATTAGTACCATCTGAGCCAGATAAGCGAAAAATCACAAATATCATGGATGTAACGAGTGAATTCAAAAGGGATGACGCCTCACTTTTAAAAAATAATGTTTTATCCGGATTTAAGCTTAAACCTCCACTTCTTGAAAATAAATACCTTGCTGATTTGAAGGCGGGGGTAGGTCAGGTATTTCTATTTTCTTTATCTAAGTACACCGTTGAATCAGGTCATTCTGTCGTTAGCCTGGATATGGGAAATTTGGTAGCTGAATCCATGGAAATGGCCAGTGGAGGAGACGGTAGGGAATTCATTAACGCGTTTTGGGCTCCTCAAGGAGGCTACGTTGATGTGCCCATTCACCCTAGTAAGGAAGAAGCTAAAATCGTTTTTACACCTGATTTTAGCGGATGTTCATTGATGGTCAATCAAATTCAAAAGGAAGGCCGCGAGTTTTATCGATTTAGGCATGTTGAAGGAAGCAAAGAAAGGCAGCAATTTTTTGAGCTTAACAGTAAAGAGGAGTGGGGGCTTGGATTAGCTGCTAATATGAACTATGAGGATTACGGAATAAGTCAAAATCAAGAGAATACGAGAGGTTTTGCATATGCTATATATAGTGAAATTACGGGGAATTGGGTTATAAATTGGCAGGGCCAGTCTAATGTGTCATCTTCACTAACGTTAGACAAAAAAGCGATTATTTTTATGCCTGTTCCAGGTCAGAGCGCTATAGAGCCTGTTGTTCTCGCTACAGGGAGTAAAAAAGTGGATATTTTAAATAGAAGGAGAACTGAATCTTTTTCTGGTGTGCCCCACGAGGCTGCTGAGCAGTTGAGCAGGCGAGGTTCTTTCATGGGGCGTTTGGGAAGTTTTCGAGCTGATCATCACAGCAATTTCTGACGCTTACTTTTGTGTGCGATTTACATACGTCGCTTCGACTTAGGAGACAAGGCGTGGCATCTAACTTCTTGCCCGAGCTTCATACTGGCACCCCTAACATCAGTATCCAAGACAATCGTGGTCTGGCCGTACGTGAACTCGCCTGGCATCGCACGGCAGTGGGCGGCACGACCGATATCCGTATCACCCGTCATCAATACAATATTCACGGTCAGTTGGTACAAAGCATCGACCCACGCTTATATGCTGCTAAACAACTCGATGATCGGGTCAAGCCCAATTTCAATTGGCACTATGACCTAGCCAGCAGCCCTTTGCGTACGGAGAGTGTGGATGCAGGGCGGACGATATCCTTGAGCGACGTTGAGGGTCGTCCCCTGTTGGCCGTAACGGCCATGGATGTCATCCAGCGCTGGCAATATGAGGATGACATGCTACCTGGACGTCCGCTGGCGGCCAGCGAGTTAAAGCCTGGACAGGTAATGCCTTCTATCACCGAGCGGTTTCTTTGGGCCGGGAACACGCAGACCGAGAAGGACCATAACTTGGTTGGCCAGTGCGTGCGGCATTATGATACGGCTGGCTTGAACAGGCTCGACAGTCTGTCGCTGACGGGATCGCCCTTATCTCAATCCCGGCAGTTGCTGGTCGATAACCAGGAGGCTCATTGGGAGGGTAGCAGTGAAGACACCTGGCAGGCTATGCTGGCCGAAAAGGTTTATCTTACACAAAGCACAACTGACGCAACCGGCGCCCCACTTATCCAGACGGATGCGATGGGGAACCGACAACGCTTGGCCTACGATGTGGCCGGGCAATTGGTGGGCAGTTGGCTGACCTTGGCAGATGAGGGTGAGCAGGTGATTGTCAAATCCCTGATGTACTCAGCAGCGGGGCAGAAATTGCGTGAGGAGCACGGCAACGGGGTCGTGACTGAATACATCTATGAGCCAGAGACTCATCGCCTGACAGATATCACCACCCGTCGTCCGTCAGACCATCCGTCTGGTGCGAAAGTATTGCAGGATCTGCACTATGAATATGATCCGGTGGGCAACGTGATCAGCCTCCGTAATAATGCAGAAGCAACTCGGTTCTGGCGTAACCAGAAAGTGGTGCCGGAGAATACGTATACCTATGACACCCTATACCAGCTTACCCGTGCTACCGGTCGGGAGATGGCCAACATCGGCCGACAGGGCAGCCAGCCTCCAACTCTGATGGCTCCCTTTCCTACGGATAACAGCGTCTATACTAACTACACCCGCACCTATACTTACGACCTGGGTGGAAACTTGAGCCAGATCCAGCATAGCGCACCGGCCACCGGTAATAACTACACGACTGAGATCACGGTATCGGACCGGAGCAACCGAGCGGTGCTCAGCCAGCCTGGTCTGACGCCGGGGGAGGTGGATGTGTTGTTTGATGCTGGGGGGCATCAGAAGTCGCTACAGCCCGGCCAGCCTCTGGTCTGGAATTCACGCGGAGAGTTGCAACAAGTCGCCCCGGTGAGCCGCGAGGAAGGGGCCAGCGATCGGGAGCGATACCGGTACGGTGGCGATGGGATGCGGGTGCTGAAGATAAGCGAGCAGCAAATGAGGAGCACGATGCGAATCCAGCGGGTCACTTACTTGCCAGGGCTGGAGCTGCGCACGACACACAACGGAACAACAACCCCAACCGAAGACTTACATGTGCTCACCGTCGGTGAGGCTGGCCGTGCGCAGGTGCGTGTGCTGCACTGGGACAGCACGCCGCCCTCAGGGATCAGCAACAATCAGGTGCGTTATAGCTACGATAACCTAATTGGCAGCAGTGGGCTAGAGTTGGACGGCCGAGGGGAGATCCTTAGCCATGAGGAGTATTACCCGTATGGGGGGACGGCGGTGTGGGCGGCAAGGAGCCAGATCGAAGCCAGCTACAAAGCAGTGCGCTACTCGGGCAAGGAGCGGGATGCGACAGGGCTGTACTACTATGGGTATCGATACTATCAGCCATGGGTAGGGCGGTGGCTGAGTACCGACCCAATGGGGACGGTGGATGGACTAAACCTGTATCGAATGGTGTTGAATAACCCGGCTTCTCAATTCGACTATGGTGGGATGTTTTCAGTGGCAGGGATTGTTGATTTTGCGGTCAATGGCTGGGATTTTTCCTTACCAACGCCAGCTGGTATAGCTTCCTCAATATCCTCTTTCGTGGTGGGTAAAGTTTATCAAAAAGGCATTCGAAAACTGACGCGAAAGCTGTTTAAAAAGGATACCTCACAGAAAGGAATGCGGCAGTATAGTCGATTGTTAAAAACGATTGCGCTTGGCACTGCTGGTGCAATGTTGCTTGGAGGAATTGCGGCAACAGCTGGAGCTGCGATCCCGGTGGTTACGGGTATTGCATTAGCGGGGCTTGCGATGGGGGGAGGCGTTGGCTTTTTTAGTAATAAAATATCTAATTCATTTGCTAGCTTAATGTCTAAACTCCCAGGCAAAACAGCTCATAAATCTGTTGCAACTGGGGTGGCAGCAAACTATGTGCATGGTGGAAATTCACAATCAGCAGGAATAACCGCGGCAGTTACTTTAACCGGAGATAAGGTTTCTAAAGTAGTGGGCAGCACCGATGCCGCGAGAATAGCGCGAGCGAATGCAGCTGGCACAGCTGCGGGTACGGATGTTGTGTTGAATGGAGGCAAATCTGGACCGGCGACAAAGTACACGGCCCCGGTTAGTGGCTATATTGCGGCGATAGGTCTTGAGGACCATATTGAATATAGCGCTGAAACAGGGGAGATTGCAGCAATAGCAGCCAATGAAGGCGCTATAGTAGGGAGAAAGATCGATAAAATGATGGACGGAAACTTGATTACAGCAGCGAAATGGGCAGGGATAGACATTCCTAAGCCTGTGGAAGCAATCAATAATATGGCAATGAGAGGTCTAGGACTACAGCAAAAAGCTGGACGTGCTGAGTTTATGGTATCTACAGCCTATGGTGCGGGCCAGGGATTCCTTCATGCAAGAACGAAGGTGACGAATAATTTCGAATCATTCAGGAATTTGACTATTGATTAATCGTTGGATTCTACCTTTTAGGCCCATGTCGGGTAGCTTTGCTCCCACTGGGCCATCTTGGCTTAGGTATTGAGATTTTTATAATTGAAGGAACCAGAGATGGCATCCACCTTTTTGCCGGAGCTTCATGCGGGCACCCCCACGGTGAGTATTCAGGGCAACCGCGGTCTGGCTGTGCGTGAAATCGCCTGGCATCGCACGGCAGTGGGCGGCATGACGGATACCCGTATCACCCGCCATCAATACAATATTCACGGGCAGTTGGCGCAAAGCATCGACCCGCGCTTATACGCTGCTATGCAGCGCGATAATGCGGCTAGACCCAATTTCACCTGGCACTATGATTTGGCCGGCAGCCCGTTGCGTACCGAAAGTGTAGATGGGGGGCGGACGATATCCCTTAACGACGTCGAGGGGCGTCCCCTGTTGGCCGTGACGGCTATGGGTGCCATTCAGCGCTGGCACTATGAGGATGACACTCTACCCGGACGTCCACTGGCGGTTAGCGAGCAAACGCTTGAGCAGCCAACACCCTGTACTACCGAACGCTTCATCTGGGCCGGGAACATGCAGGTCGAGAAGGATCATAACCTGGCCGGCCAGTGCGTGCGCCATTATGATACGGCTGGCCTGAACCGGCTCGATAGCCTATCGCTGACGAGGGCGACCCTGTCTCAATCCCGGCAGTTGCTGGCCGATGACCAGGAAGCGCATTGGGAAGGTGGCAGTGAAGACATCTGGCAGGCGATGCTGGCCGAAAAGGTCTACCTTACACAGAGCACAACTGACGCAACCGGCGCCCCGCTGACCCAGACCGATGCGATAGGGAACCAACAGCGGCTGGCCTACGATGTAGCCGGGCAATTGATGGGTAGTTGGCTGACTTTGGCAGATGACGACGAGGGCGAACAGGTGATCGTCAAATCCCTGACGTACTCGGCAGCGGGCCAGAAGTTACGTGAAGAACACGGCAACGGGGTAGTGACTGAATACACCTATGAGCCGCAGACTCAGCGCTTAACAGGCATCACCACCCGTCGCCCGTCAGGCCATCCTTCGGGTGCGAAAATATTGCAAGATCTGTGCTATGCGTATGACCCAGTGGGGAACATAATCAGTCTTCGTAATGAGGCGGAAGCAACCCAGTTCTGGCGCAACCAGAAAGTAGCGCCGGCGAGCACGTATGCCTACGACACCCTGTACCAACTTACCCGCGCTAATGGCCGGGAGATGGTTAACACCGGCCGTCAGGGGAGCCACATTCCTACCCTGATGGCTCCCCTTCCTGTTGATAACAGCGTCTACACCAACTACACTCGCACCTACACTTACGACCCAGGTGGCAACCTGAGCCAAATCCAGCACAGCGCGCCGGCCACTAACAATAACTACACTACAGATATCACGGTATCGAACCGGAGCAATCGAGCAGTGCTCAGTCAGCCTGGGCTGATGCCGGACGGAGTGGATGCGTTGTTTGATGCTGGAGGGCATCAGAAGTCGCTGTTGCCTGGCCAGCCCTTGGTTTGGAATTCGCGTGGAGAGTTGCAGCAAATCATCCCAGTAAATCGAGAGGAGGGTGCCAGCGACCAGGAGCGGTACCGGTACGGTGGTCACGGGATGCGGGTACTGAAGATCCGTGAGCGGCAAACAAGGAACGCCATACAAATACAGAGGGTTACTTACCTGCCAGGGCTGGAACTGCGTACGACACACAACGGAACGACCACAACCGAAGACTTACATGTTCTCACAGTCGGTGAAGCTGGCCGTGCGCAGGTGCGGGTGCTGCATTGGGAAGGTACGCCACCCTCCGGGATTAGCAACAATCAGGCGCGTTACAGCTACGATAACTTGCTTGGCAGCAGCGGGCTAGAGCTGGATGGACGAGGAGAGATCATCAGCCAAGAAGAGTATTATCCCTACGGGGGAACAGCGGTGTGGACAGCGAGAAGCCAAATCGAGGCCGACTACAAGACGGTGCGCTATTCGGGCAAGGGACGGGATGAGACTGGGCTATATTACTATGGCTTTCGGTATTATCAGCCGTGGGTAGGGCGGTGGCTAAGCGCTGACCCGGCAGGGACGGTGGATGGGCTTAATCTGTACCAAATGGTCGGAAATAATCCAATTGCACGGTCCGACCTAATGGGACTGTGCGGAACTGTTGACTGGCTTGATTTGCCCGATGCACCTGATCCAGATCGCGTGCGGAATGCAATTTTAGCTCGCCCAGGTGTTTCAGCAGCTTACGTACTCTTCTCGGAAGAAACGGAAGCCTATTTGGCGAAAGCCCAGGAAAACACTAAGAAGTTTAACAAATTAAAGCCAGCGCAAAGGAACAAAGCAGTTAATAACCATGATCTATTGCCTCGCAATTCCAATCTAAAATTATTCAACGCATTGGCGGCCGTATACCATATCGGCACAGACCGATATCAGGGTGGATTTGTCAATTTGCCCGGAAGCCTTGCCCAAGCAAACCCCTTTAGTGGCGCAGAAGAGATAAAAGATGGTGCCTATTCAATTCCTGACCGTAAAGTATTTGTGGGTGCTATTGAAAAAACATATGAGGAAGGCGGGCAAGAGGATTTGCATAAAGGCATTAGCACTTTGACCCATTTGCATATCGCGCATACAGAGAGAAGCAACCAGGGCAGGTTCTCAACCTTCCATGGTATTCCAGCATTACATGCAGAGGTGGAAGCACTCAGTTATTCTCTGAGCACAGATACAAGTCTGGCGGACACGGTGATTTTCACGAAAAGATTGGTGACAAATAGTCTCGGTAATGCTGGAGATGACTTCCCCGCCTGTTTTAACTGCGATGCACTATTAAGCCTTGTCCATGTGGTAACCGGGAGAGCAACGTCTGACAAAGCTCACGCTACTATTCAGAAAGCCAAGAACGCTCTGATACGCACTCAGCGACTGGAAAAGCAAGTGAGCAGCTTGGCTACGATTCCTGATAAGATTTTGGCTGCGCGGCCTCGAGCCAATTGGCTTATGTTACGTGGCGCTGTTCAAAATCAAAAAAGGTGGGCGGCTAAAGCTGCATGAGTGCGATGTGAAAATCACATGAGTGATAGCTTCATTCAGGGAGGAGCAACGAAGCGAACGGACTGGATGATGGTGAAATGTTTACGCTGAAGCACATGTGCACAACTATTCCACCCCGTCGCAAGAAGTGTTGTTTAGTAGCTAATGATCGGAGAAGGATATGACAACACGGACGAGGGCACCATTTGCCGCTTCACTCATGCTATCGGCGCTGCAATCGGGTGGTGGTGCGATCCGGGGCGTGGGCAAGTTGTTCTGGCCTAACCCATCTGACTCTGCCGCTGCCTATCACAGCCGGTTGGGGTTATGAGCCAACTAGGGAGATATTGCTTGACTGGAAAGACGATATTTTTGCTCATTGCCGGTTTTCTAGCGTACGATTTTTCCGCTTCGTGGGCTGCCCCCTATAATTAAGGAGAACAAACATGGCGTCCACCTTTTTGGGGTCTACTCACAAAAAGGAGAAAATCGTACGTTAGTGAGGTAACCCCTTGAACAAAGGTGAAGCCAAGAATGCCCTGGCCCGCACCGTGTTCCTAAACCGGCTGGGAGAAATCCGCGACCGTAGTTTCGAGAACCAACGTTATCGTGCAAGTGGCCTCAATCTAGTTGTGTCTGCTATCGTACTTTGGAATACAGTCTATCTAGAACGAGCAGTGTACGCTTTGCGCAATTCGGGAAAGAACGTAGACAACCAGTTACTGCAACATCTGTCACCAGCTAGGCTGGGAGCACATCAATCTCACCGGTGACTACATTTGGCCACAACGCCAATAGCTAGAACAGGGCAAATTCCGGCCACTACGAACACTCAATTAGCCTTATCGTACGATTTTCTCATTTTCGTGAGCAGACCCCAATGTGGGCAAACCTTCGGGGGCAATTTCAGTTGCCATCCGTTTGCGCCCCGCAAGGCCAACCCTGACGATACTTCATCTGCCTGTACTTTGACAGGCACCCAGCTTAACCCTTGCTTTGGCTCAGCTGACAAACCCCCACTCTTGCGTACCTTTGTCGCCCAATCTTTGAATGTATTGAGCTTTAATCCCTGGGTCGCGCAATAGGCAGCCTGGCTTTGACCACTGCTTTCCCATTCCCTAACATGCCTTGCCCAATGCTCTCGCCTTTGCAAACCTCTCTCTTCTGCCATTCTGGCTCCCCTTAAATTTAGGGAGATTGCACCAGGCTAATGCTCCGTTCAAGGTGAGGTGGCTGAACGCTTACCTATAAGGTGAAACTGTGCTGGAGTTCAGGGCATGATGTTCTGACCGTGAAGGGGGCCTTATTGGAAGGCGTACAAGGCTTAAGCGAGGCGAATCGAGCGCTGTTGAAGCAGAGGGGCGCCCAGGATGAGGCGGTGTGCTCTGAGTGAGCATGAGTCGACCGTCGGGATTCGGCCGGTTGAATTCAACATAATGTCCGATTCAGGCCCATTTTTTGTAAGGGGTCGGATAAGGAAGGGCTATTACTAACCCTCCCTCTCCTAAGAACCGTGCAGGCGAGTCACCTCGCACACGGCTCAAGCCAAGAGTCCAGCGCTGGCTAAGGCACCGGGCAGTCTAACAAACTGGCTGCCTGAGCAATATACGCCTGGAGCCATTTCGCCCTTCTGGTAAAATCGAACCAGTTGACCTGGTTTCTTAATTCACCTGGGCGCGCAAGCGCACAACAAACCTAAACGGTCTGCCTCATCTGCTTTCCCGCGTATAACGGTTTGCCAAGATTTCTTGCCCACTCTGACCAAGAGCAAGTCTGCTCGCTTTCGCGCAAGAGAATGTTTCACTCTTTATCCCCCTCATTACAAGGCGGCCTTCGCTTTTTGCTCCTTCCTGTACCCGCAGCGCCAACAGCATTCCTCGCGGTTTGCCTACCATTTCTGGCAGCGTTACGGGCTTATCCTGTTCCGCTTGAATTTCAGTGCGAGTCGGATCCCTCTTCTTTGCCGGCGGTTGTTTGTCCATGTTGGCCGAACTTTGAGCGACCAAACCTAACCGCGTACCATTTTGGTTCAGGCCCAGCACCTTTGGCCTGTTCATTTTAACGACAATTACAGAGATTCACGTGTGTTGATCGTATTCGCACATCCCTAGCCCCTCTCCGCTTTAGTGCTAGCAGATTCGGCCTTGCCTCGCGGCTCGGCTTACCGATTACTCGGCGGTTACATTGTCATCGGAGCTTCACACCGGACCGTTGCCAGCCCCGCATGTCCGACTAGGGAACGATTGATGGAGCAATCGGTCTTATCTGGTTATATTTCTCCTGTAAGACAGAAATTCAAACGACTTTTCAGGTCGCACCAAAGTTGAGATGTCGCATGGCATGCTCGCGTTCCTTAATATGGGAGCGTGGTATGGCAGCACCAGATACGATTACAATGACAATGCGAGAATTAGATAGATTAAAAGTGATTCAAGCCGTTGTAGACGGCGGATTGATGGTGCGGAAAGCCGCAGAACGGCTTGAGTTGAGTCGACGACAGTTAGAACGCATGGTTGCGCGATATCGAATCGAAGGTGCCTCAGGCCTGATATCGAAACGAAACGGACGTCGGAGCAACAACCAATTACCGGAGGGCGTTGCGAGCCACGCGCTGGGTTTGATACGAGACCGTTACGCTGACTTCGGCCCAACGCTGGCTTGCGAGAAGCTTCGAGAATGCCACGGCGTTATGGTCTCTAAAGAAACCCTCCGACGCCTGATGACAGAAGCGGGTTTGTGGGTGCCGCGTAGACAGAGGTTGGCCAAGGTATATCAGCCGCGCGCCCGGCGTGCGTGCCTAGGTGAGCTGATCCAGATTGACGGCAGTGATCATAGATGGTTCGAGGAGCGTAACCCTAGCTGCACACTGCTCGTGTATATAGACGATGCCACGAGTCGCATCATGCACTTGCATTTCACGGCGACGGAATCGACCTTCAGCTACTTCGAAGCGACGCGCAGCTATCTGGAACAATACGGGAAACCCGTTGCGTTTTACAGTGACAAGGCCACCATTTTTCGTAGTGCGCAATATGCGACAACTGGCGGCAAAGGTGTGACCCACTTTGGTCGCGCTATGTATGAACTGAACATCGAAAGTATTTGTGCAAACTCGAGCCAGGCCAAGGGACGTGTTGAGCGGGCTAATCTGACATTGCAAGATCGGCTGGTCAAAGAACTTCGATTGCGTGGCATAAACACCATGGAAGCAGCCAATGCTTTTGTACCGCATTTTATTGCCGACTTTAATGCGCGCTTCGCTAAGCCGCCTAAAAGTGATTTCAATGCTCATCGGCCACTGCGCAAAGATGAAGATCTCGATAAGATTTTGACATGGCGTCAGTCGCGTTGTGTGACGCACTCGCTAACAGTGCAATATGATCGGGTGATTTACATACTTGAAGACACGGATGAGGCTCGCAAGCTCATCAATCGATATATTGAAGTGTACGAGTATCCTGATGGCCGTATTGAATTGCGGGCTAACGGCATTGCTTTTGCTTATCGACGCTATGACAAACTGTCTGAAATTAATCAAGGAACGATTGTTGAACATAAGCGTTTAGACCATGTTTTACATGTGGCTAAATTGATGCAGGCTCAACGCGATGACCGAAGGCCTTCATATGCCCCTTCTAGGACTAACCGGGGTGCTGAGCCTCGTCAAACAAAGAGTAAGAAGGGAACGAAGCGGCCGCTCCAATTTACGGCTGATGATTTAAACGCAGCAATTATGCATAAAACTGTTTAATGCGATAGTCAAAAGTCGCTACATTCAACTTAATCTGCTCTAAACCCGTCCATTTTATACCCGTGTGCAGTGTAAATTGCGACATCTGAACTTTGCTGGCGATGCGACGTTTGAACTTTGGTGCGACCTGAAAAGTCGTTTGAATTTCTGTCTTACAGGAGAAATATAACCAGATAAGACCGATTGCTCCATCAATCGTTCCCTAGTCGGACATGCGGGGCTGGCAACGGTCCGGTGTGAAGCTCCGATGACAATGTAACCGCCGAGTAATCGGTAAGCCGAGCCGCGAGGCAAGGCCGAATCTGCTAGCACTAAAGCGGAGAGGGGCTAGGGATGTGCGAATACGATCAACACACGTGAATCTCTGTAATTGTCGTTAAAATGAACAGGCCAAAGGTGCTGGGCCTGAACCAAAATGGTACGCGGTTAGGTTTGGTCGCTCAAAGTTCGGCCAACATGGACAAACAACCGCCGGCAAAGAAGAGGGATCCGACTCGCACTGAAATTCAAGCGGAACAGGATAAGCCCGTAACGCTGCCAGAAATGGTAGGCAAACCGCGAGGAATGCTGTTGGCGCTGCGGGTACAGGAAGGAGCAAAAAGCGAAGGCCGCCTTGTAATGAGGGGGATAAAGAGTGAAACATTCTCTTGCGCGAAAGCGAGCAGACTTGCTCTTGGTCAGAGTGGGCAAGAAATCTTGGCAAACCGTTATACGCGGGAAAGCAGATGAGGCAGACCGTTTAGGTTTGTTGTGCGCTTGCGCGCCCAGGTGAATTAAGAAACCAGGTCAACTGGTTCGATTTTACCAGAAGGGCGAAATGGCTCCAGGCGTATATTGCTCAGGCAGCCAGTTTGTTAGACTGCCCGGTGCCTTAGCCAGCGCTGGACTCTTGGCTTGAGCCGTGTGCGAGGTGACTCGCCTGCACGGTTCTTAGGAGAGGGAGGGTTAGTAATAGCCCTTCCTTATCCGACCCTTGACATTTTTGTGCCAGAGCTATTTTAAAATGTCCGATTTTAGCCAAATGGTGTTCGCAAATAACGTATAACTATCAAGATGAACCAACTAAAAAATTTGTGTAATTTCTGTGTAATCGTGTGTAGAGGGTGTCGCGAAAGCTTCTCGAGCGTTAGAATTTAATTTTCTAAGTTAATCCAATAAAGATGAGCACATCGCGCAAAATACCTTTTGCTGATAATAAGCAGTTTGATTTATTTGAAGGGGTACCTGCTGCATCAAAAGGAGTGAAGTTACAAACGTCGGTGAAGACGGGCCGCCGGTTTGTAGCATGCGGTGCGCGAGAGATTTACCTTGGTAGTATGCGACTAGAAGATTATTTAAAGCACGCCAATCAGCGCATACCCCTGATCGTATCGCAGTTACTGGATGCCCAGGACTGGGAGCCTTTTGAACAGAGATATGCTGCGACGGGGCGTGCTCCGTATAGTCCACGTTATATGATGGGTTTGATTCTGTATGGGGTGATGCAAGGAGTGAGCTCATTGCGAGATTTAGAGAAGCTCGCGCGACTCGATTTGGGATGTATGTGGGTTGCGGGTGGAATTACGCCAGATCACGCCAATATCGGGCGTTTCATCGTGATGCATGAAGAGTCACTCACACAGGGTTTTTTTGAGTCCTTGACAGGATCGATCTTGAAAGCGAGCCACTCAAATGGAAAGCGTTTAGCGGGTGATGGAACGATCATTGAAGCAGCGTGTTCACACTATAAATTATTGAAAGAAGAAGCGGTGCGTGAACGTGTAATCAAGGCACACCAGGCACTTGAGAAGGCGCCAGATAGTAAAGTTGGACAAAAGGAGCTAGAGAAAGCCAGGCAATGCCAGGCACTGTTTGATGAACGTCTAGCCGCCCGTAAAATCTATAACGGTAAAAGCGAAGTGTTTATCAGTGCCCAAGAGCCTGAAGCGGTGGTACAGCGTTTAAAGCGAGGCCGTGGCTTTGCAGCTTCCTATAAACCATCGGTGCTTGCTAATGAAGATCGCATTGTGGTTGCACATGCGCTGCATGCCTCAAGTGAAACCCGAGTCATGGCTACAATGCTTGAACAAAGCAAACGCACTACAGGGCAGCATGCAGCAGAACTGCTGCTCGATGCAGGGTATTTTGATAATCCGGTTATCCAATGTACTTTGGATCGAGAGATCAGCTTATTATGCTCGCCAGATAAGTCCTCCGAAGAAGTTGAAGGGGAGAAAAAGTTTCGTAAGGGACAATTTCAATATGACGCTATCCAGGATTTGCATGTGATAACACAAACCAAGCCGACAGCACTAACGCGGGCACGCCGCATTTATGCAATTACCTCATGCGAGGGTTGTGCTTTACGCACGCGCTGCACGAAATCAGCAGTAGGACGGCGCATTGAACGCTACCCTGAAGATGAAGCACGGGATGCACTCAGAATAGTGATGCAGCATCCGCAAGCGCGCCGTATCCTTAGCCAGCGTAAAGTTATGGTCGAGCCGGTATTTAGTGCTTTGCGTAGGTGTGGTCTAGACCGCTTTCGCCGACAAGGGTTACAAGCAGTTAAACGCGAATTTGCGCTGCATATCCTCGCCTACAATCTATCCAAAGCAGTTGCCTTGCTATGGGGAAGGCTATTGCTTGCAACCATTTATTATTTTTTAGATAACTTACGCCGCACACAAGTTTGCTATTAATACGCCAACACGATCTTACTTTTTATGTCGTACTAATTCGTTTGCGCTCTAAAATGAATGGTGAACTTGGCTTTTGCGACACCCTCCGTAGAAAATTACACAAAAATGAAGAATTACATAGAACAGTGAATAGCGGGCTATTCAGAGAAACTCTTTATAAACAGGCGTTTTTAGAAGATTTAAGCATCTACCAGAACAGATATCCCGATTACTTTTAATCCGTTGGTCGCTGGTTCGAGCTTTGTACGGAGGAGGTTAGAATAGAAGTGACACGTCCTCAATATGTCCAAGCTGAAAAAGAAAAACCTGAATACTTAGAAATCATAAGGCTTTAGACTAATTTTTTATGTTTTGTATTGTTTGCTGACGGGATATCGAGGCGTTGCGCAACGCGAAGAAACCCGTGCCTGGAATTACTTCTAACAAATAGATGCGCGTCAGGCGAGCCGATTTACAGTGTCCGGATGGTGCTCAACCATTCGAATCAGCAATGTTGCTTGAGCATTAGACTTGCATTCAAATGCCCCAAATAATATCGGCATCCTGTTTATGCGCGGTACGCATCATATCCAGCAACGGAAAAGCGCGTTGCGCAAGTCCAACCGGTATTTCATCGGAGAGTTCGTTTTTGTCATGCTGATGCTCCGCCCGCGCTAGTGCCTCTTTTTGTTGTGCATCATGAATCGCGGCTTCTAAGCGAGCGATGGCTTGCGCTAGTTCATCGTGGCTAATGACGCCCCGCTTATCAAGCTGTTTGCCGATAATGCTGAGTAAAAACTGCGCAAGATTATCGAGCATGATAATTTCAGGGGCGGCTTTCGATTTAAAAGTAATCAGCATAGGATGTCCTTGAATTTGGTGGAGGGTAGACCGAATGCTTTATATCACTGCTAGAATCCTAGTTTCTGCGCAAACGCGCGCATTTCGTTTCTTTGCCTTGCATGTTACCAGCCCAAAAACAAATTATCGAATCCATTTTTATTGACGCGCTTAAGAATTTAGCGTCGTCATCTGCGCATGAGGTGGATTTGCCTATCACGCTTGAGCGCCCTAAAGTCGCCGCCCATGGCGATGTGGCAAGTAACCTGGCGTTACAGCTTGCCAAACCGTGGCGCATGAATCCGCGCCAGCTTGCTCAGCAGCTCGCAGATAGCGTATGCGCGCATCCTCGCGCGTCAGGTTTGATTGAGTCCGCTGAAATTGCCGGGCCAGGTTTTATCAATTTAAAGTTATCGGCTGCGGCAAAGCAAGCGGTGGTGTGGGCCGTGCTGAATGAAACAACCGCATTTGGTTGTCTGGAGGCAGAGGCTGGTCAGCCAGCCCGGCGCGTGCTGCTTGAATTTGTGTCCGCTAACCCGACTGGTCCGCTACATGTGGGGCACGGACGGCAAGCTGCGTTAGGCGATATATTGGCGAATGTGCTGGGCACGCAAGGTTGGCGCGTGCATCGTGAGTTTTATTACAATGACGCAGGTGTGCAAATTCATAACCTAGCATTGTCGGTGCAGGCGCGCGCGCGCGGTTTGGCGCCGGGACATGCAGATTGGCCAGAAACGGCTTACAACGGGGAATATATCGCTGAAATTGCGCGCGATTATCTTGCTGGAGCTACGGTCACGAGACAAGAGGGCGAGCCGGTACAAGGCTTAGCTGATGTGAGTGATCTCGACGCCATCCGGTGTTTTGCTGTGGCGTATTTGCGGCGTGAGCAAGATATAGATTTGCAGGCGTTTGGGGTTAAGTTTGATCAATATTATCTTGAATCATCGCTTTATAGCGATGGTCGGGTTGAGGCAACTGTCGCCGCGTTGGTGGCCGCTGGCAAAACGTATGAACAAGAAGGGGCGTTATGGTTGCGCACCACAGATGAGGGCGATGACAAAGATCGGGTGATGCGTAAAACGGATGGGAGTTATACGTATTTTGTGCCAGATATTGCTTATCATGTGACAAAATGGCAGCGCGGCTTTAATAAAGTCATTAATGTGCAGGGTTCGGATCACCATGGGACGGTAGCGCGCGTACGCGCTGGTTTACAGCAGTTAGGGCTGAATATACCGCCTGGCTACCCAGATTATGTGTTGCACAAAATGGTTACGGTAATGCGCAATGGCCAGGAAGTAAAGCTTTCTAAACGTGCTGGCAGTTATGTGACCGTGCGTGATTTGATTGAATGGTCAGGGGGCGGGTCAGGCGCGTCAGAAAAACTACAATCTGCATTGGCGAATGATGAAATCATCCGCCGCGGCCGCGATACCGTACGTTTCTTTTTAGTTTCCCGTAAAGCCGATACAGAGTTTGTGTTTGACATTGATCTGGCGTTGCAGCAAAGTGATGAAAACCCAGTATATTACGTGCAATACGCACATGCGCGCATTTGTTCGGTACTGGCGCAGTGGGGCGGAGATTCGCTGACGCTAGCGCAAGCGAATCTTGCGTCGCTGGTCAGTCCACATGAGAACGCATTACTGAAATGTCTGGCTGAATATCCGGAGATGCTAGCGCGCGCGGCGACAGAACTTGCGCCACACGCGGTGGCTTTTTATTTGCGAGAGCTCGCCGGTCAATTCCATGCGTTTTACAATGCCGAACGTGTTTTGGTGGATGATGCCGCGCAGCGCAACGCGCGGTTAGCGCTGATTGCGGCAACGCGCCAAGTTTTGGCGAATGGTTTAACCATACTGGGTGTAAGTGCGCCGAGCAAAATGTAATTGAAAGTCCCCATGATGAATGGGCCTTATTTTGGAATTATTTGGGTAGTGTTTGAATGATGAAAAAGCAGCGCCGTGCTTCTAAGCAAAGCGGAGGAACGCTTTTGGGCCTTGTGCTTGGCCTAACCATTGGCTTGGCGATTGCGGTTGTGGTTGCATTATATGTGACGCGTGCGCCTACGCCTTTTGTGGCGAAGAATGGGACGCCGCCTAACGCGGAGAATTTAAGCAATCCAACTCAGGCCGATCCCAATCGTTTATTGCAAGGAAATTCTTCTGGCCAACCAGCAGCGCCCGCTGGGCAATTTTCCGAGGGCCCGATGTCGCCACGAAACCCTACTGGCGACCCGCAGATTGTCGAAGTGCCATTGTCGTCGACTGCGCCAAATAGGCAAACTGCAAATAAACCGGAGGTAGCGCCGAATGGAGCGAACGGCAGTTATGCTTTGCAAGTCGGCGCATATAAGACAAAAGCGGATGCCGAACAGCAACGGGCTAAATTAGCGTTGCAAGGTTTTGAATCTAAAATAACGCGTTATGAGGGTGCCGGTATTTTGTATTATCGTGTGCGCTTGGGTCCATTTCCGCAGTTTGAGCAAATGAATCGGGTGCGTCAGCGGTTAGCTGAAGCAGGGATTGATACGGCGATTATTCGCCCGTCAAACAACCCATGAAATGCCTTGGCCTAGATGATATATTTTTGTATTTTTAACTCGATAGTGGTTATAGATTGATATGAAAAAATCGCTTAGTGTTTTACTCGCCTTTATCTTTTTTGCAGTGAGTGGTGTGTATGCTTCGACGCTTACGCCGCAAGCAGGCAAACACTATAAAGTGCTGAAAACGCCGCAGGCTGTGAGCGTGCCAGCAGGCAAGATCGAAGTGATTGAATTTTTCTGGTACGGTTGTCCGCATTGCAAAGATTTTGATCCCTTGATTGAAGCGTGGGCTAGCAAGCAAGGTCCTGATGTTGTTTTTAAGCGGGTGCCGATTGCTTTTGACGCCAGCCTTGAGGTTTATCAGAAACTGTATCATGCGCTTGATAAGCTCGGGGTTGCGACGCAAATGGCGCCCAAAATTTTCAAGGCCATTCATGTCGATCGAAACTATTTGAAAACGACTGAGGCGCAAGCGGAATTTGTGGCCCAGCATGGCGTGGACAAGAAAAAATTTCTTGAGATTTATCACTCTTTTAGCACCGCAGCAGAGGTGCAGCGTGACAATAAATTGATGGTGGATTACAACCTTACGGGTGTACCCGCGCTAGCCGTGCAGGGGAAATATGAAGTTTCTCCGGCGCTGACGAATAGCTTGGAAGGGGTCATGCCAGTGTTAGACTTTGTTATCGCCCAGATTCGCGCGAAAAAAATGTAAGTTTGCTGTTAAAAAATCAAAAACCTGCAAACGGGGAGCCGGTATGAAGGTTGCACCCAGATGCTAACTATCATGGAGAAGGGCGTTATGAAGCGAAAATTAATCGCTGCTTGCGGTGCCAGTTTATTATTGCTGAGCGCATCATTAGCGGCTGAAGCTAAACCGGCTGCGCCTAAGTCGTTAACCATTTGTACGGAAGCTAGCCCGGATGGTTTTGATGTAGTTCAGTACAATGCATTAGTGACCACGAATGCCAGCGCTGATCTTATTTTTAATGGTCTTGTGGCTTTTGATGAGACGACTAGCAAAGTCGTGCCGGCATTGGCCGAGAAGTGGGAAGTGAGTACGGATGGCCTAAGCTATACTTTTTATCTGCGCCAAAATGTTCAGTTTCATACACGGGGTACTTTCAAACCCAGCCGTGTGTTGAATGCGGATGATGTGGCGTTTACTTTTGATCGCATGCTGAATCCGGCCAACCCTTGGCATAAGGTGGCGGGTCCTAGCGGTTTTCCGCATGCGCAATCCCTGCAATTGCCAGAGCGGGTGCAAGCCATCCAAAAACTTGGCCCGAATACAATCCGTTTTACGTTGAAAAAGCCTGATGCTACCTTTTTGTCGGTATTGACAATGGGTTTTGCCTCGATCTATTCGGCCGAATATGCAGACCAACTGCTCAAAGCTAACCGCCTTGGGGATTTTAATTTAGAACCGGTAGGCACAGGCCCATTCAAGCTGCGTAGTTATCAGAGGGATGCGCTTATCCGTTATGACCGCAACCCTCAGTATTGGGGGGCGCGCCCACAGATTGACCAGCTTATTTATGCGATTACCCCCGATCCAGCCGTGCGTGCGCAAAGGCTGAATGCTGGAGAATGCCAAATTTCATTGTCGCCACGACCGCAAGATGTGAGCTCAGCGCGGGCGGATAAGCTGTTAAAAATTGTTGAGACCCCGGGCTTCATGACGGCCTTCGTCGCTCTGAATACGCAGCACAAACCACTCGATAATAAAAAAGTGCGCCAAGCGATTAATTTAGCCTTTGATCGCACCAATTATCTGAATACGCTATTTAACGGTACGGCTTTACCTGCTAGCAACCCTTATCCTCCAGGTACCTGGAGTTATGAGAAAAATCTTCAACCCTGGCCGCACAATATTGCACGCGCAAAGCAGTTGCTGTCTGAAGCCGGTTATCCGAAGGGCTTCGAGACTGTCATTTGGACCCGTCCAACGGGAAGCACGTTGAATCCAAACCCACAAACGGGCGCTGAATTATTGCAAGCCGATCTTGAAAAAATTGGCATTAAGGCGCAAGTAAGGATCGTTGAATGGGGCGAGCTAATCCGCGAGGCGAAACAAGGCGCGCATGATCTCTTGTTTATGGGCTGGGCTGGCGATAATGGCGATCCAGATAATTTTCTGACGCCGCAATTTAGCTGTGCAGCGGTACGTTCGGGGACCAACTTTGCGCGTTTTTGCCAGCCAGAATTGGATAGTTTGATTGCTCAAGCCAAGGTTACGACGGATCAAGCACAACGTACGAAGTTGTATCTAACGGCGCAGAAAGTCATTTACGATGAAGCGCTGTGGATTCCGATTGGCCACCCTAAAGTGACCGCATTGACGCGTGGCAACATTGCTGGATACAGTGTGAGTCCATTTGGGCGGCAGAATTTCACGGCCGTATCTGTTAATTAAATTGGTTGGCTAGCATGTCGCGTAAATTGGAAAAGGGCCATAAGGTGATGCAAGACATCAATCATCCGATGCATGAACAATCTAACCCTCTGCATCATCTGTTTGATAACAATAAAGCGTGGGTTGCGCGCATGTTAGCTGAGAATCCGAATTATTTCTTAAGCTTAAAGGATCAGCAAACTCCGGAGTATCTATGGATTGGTTGCTCCGATTCGCGCGTGCCGGCAAATCAAATTATTGGTTTGCCTCCCGGCGAAGTATTTGTTCACCGTAATATTGCAAATGTGATTGTCCATTCCGACTTGAATTGTTTATCAGTGATTCAATTCGCGGTTGATTTGCTTAAAGTTAAGCATATTATGGTGGTGGGCCATTATGGTTGCTCTGGCGTGGGCGCTGCGCTATTTGAGCGGCGTGTAGGGCTTGCCGATAACTGGCTGCGCCATATTCTGGACGTTCAAGATAAGCATCGGGCGCTGCTCGAGCAAAAGCCAGCCGGGGAAGAGCGGCATCGGCTTCTAATTGAGCTTAATGCGATTGAACAAGCAGTCAATGTATGCGGTACTACGGTTGTGCAAGATGCCTGGGCACGGGGCCAATCCCTGATGGTTCACGCTTTGGTATATGGGGTGCATGATGGCCGTTTACGTGACCTTGGCATGGCTGTGTCTGAGCCAGACGCACTTACGGCAACCTATGCACGTTGTTTAGAGGGCCTGGTGTCAAAGTGACGCAGCTAGTGCGCGTTGTGCGTCCGTGATGGATAATCCGGTCCGACGGGCATAATCATCCAGTTGATCGGTGCCAATTTTGCCGACGGAGAAATAAGTGCTGTCGGGATGCGCCAAATAAAAACCTGAGACGCTTGCCGCCGGCAGCATGGCAAGCGACTCGGTGAGCTGCATGTCTATTTCGTCGCAATGCATAAGGCTGAACATAGCCTGCTTCACTAAATGGTCCGGGCAAGCAGGATAGCCTGGCGCGGGGCGGATGCCTACGTATTTCTCATTTATCAACTCATTATGGCTGAGTTGCTCCGCGGCCGCATAGCCCCAAAACTCTGTGCGGATGCGTTCATGCAAGCGCTCCGCAAAACTTTCCGCCAGACGATCGGCAAGCGCCTTAAGCATGATGGCGCTATAGTCATCTTGAGCCTGTTCAAATTGCTGTACTTTTTTATCGATATTGAGGCCCGCAGTGACGGCGAAAAGGCCAATGTAATCGTCAATTTGCGTTTCTTTCGGCGCAATAAAATCCGCTAAGGCGCGGTTTGGCCGGCGGATTTTTTCTTGATTAGGGCCCTCAATAACTGGGCGTTCACTTTGTTGGCGCAGCGTATGCCAGGTTAGAGCAATCTGCTTGCGGGTCTCATCGGTATAGATTTCGATGTCATCGTCATTTACGGTATTGGCCGGCAATAAGGCGAAAACCCCATGTGCGGTGAGCCAGCGGCCAGCAATCAGTTGCGCTAGCATATTTTGCGCATCTTCATAGACGCGCCGTGCGGCTTCGCCAACGATAGCGTCAGTAAGAATCGCTGGAAATGGGCCGGCTAGGTCCCAGGTTTGAAAAAACGGTCCCCAATCAATGTACCGCGCGAGTTCGGCAAGGTCGTAATTTTTAAGTACGCGGCGGCCGATCAATTTGGGTTTGGTGGGGGAGGTGGTGGTCCAATTAATGCGATGCCGATTCGCCCGCGCTTGGCTAAGCGACACCATCGGTTGGGTTTTTTTGTTAGCGTGTTGTTCTCGAATGCGCTCATAATTCGTTTTTAATTCAGCAATATAAGTTGCTGAATGGGTTTCTGAAAGTAAGCTGGAAGCAACCGATACCGCCCGCGAAGCATCCGGTACATAGATCACGGGGCCGCCATATTGCGGCGCGATCTTAACCGCAGTATGCACGCGCGAAGTGGTTGCGCCGCCGATCAAAAGAGGAATGTTGCGGGCGCGTAATATTTCGTCGCGTTGTATTTCAGCGGCGACGTAAGCCATTTCTTCAAGACTTGGCGTGATCAATCCTGATAAGCCGATCATGTCGGCGTTTTCAGCTTTGGCCTTGGCGAGAATTTCACTGCAAGGCACCATCACCCCCATATTGATGACTTCAAAATTATTGCATTGCAAGACGACCGAGACAATATTTTTGCCAATATCATGCACATCACCTTTAACTGTTGCAATGACCATCTTGCCTTTGGGTTTTGCATCGCCGCCTTGGGCGGTGAGTAGGTTTTTTTCTGCTTCAATAAAGGGCAGTAGATGGGCGACCGCTTGTTTCATCACGCGCGCTGATTTGACAACTTGAGGCAAGAACATTTTGCCGGCGCCAAACAAGTCGCCGACCCGGTTCATGCCATCCATTAATGGCCCTTCAATGACTTGAATCGGGCGTGCATATTGTTGGCGCGCTTCTTCGGTATCCTCAATAATAAATTCAGTGATGCCGTGGACTAATGCGTGAGCCAGGCGATCTTTGACGGACAGCTGTCGCCAGAGTAGGGCTTCTTGGTTTTTTGCGCCACCGCCTTGCTTAAAGTGTTCGGTAATCTCGAGCAAACGCTCCGTTGCACTCATGCCATTGGCGGTTTGTACCGAGCGGTTGAGCACTACATCTTCAACGCGTTCGCGCAGGGTTGGGTCCAGCTCAGCATAAATTCCCAACTGCCCGGCGTTGACAATGCCCATATCCATGCCAGCACTAATTGCATGGTACAGAAAAACCGTGTGAATGGCTTCGCGCACGGCATCATTGCCGCGAAATGAAAAAGATACGTTTGAGACGCCGCCGCTGACTTTGGCGTAGGGTAAGTGAGCTTTGATCCAGCGCGTTGCTTCTATAAAATCAACCGCGTAATTGTTATGCTCATCAATGCCGGTTGCAATGGCGAAAATATTCGGATCAAAAATAATATCTTCTGGGGCAAAGCCGACTTCTTCGACAAGAATCCGATAGCTGCGTTCGCAAATCGTTATTTTGCGGGCAAAACTATCGGCTTGACCTGTCTCGTCAAACGCCATCACCACGGCGGCTGCGCCATAACGGCGAATCGACTGCGCTTGTTGCTTAAATATCTCTACGCCTTCTTTAAGTGAGATGGAGTTAACGATCGCTTTGCCTTGCACGCATTTAAGGCCCGCCTCTAATACCTCCCATTTTGATGAGTCGAGCATAATCGGCACGCGAGCAATATCTGGCTCGGCCGCAATTAAATTCAAAAAGCGTACCATCGCAGCTTTTGAATCCAGCATGGCTTCATCCATATTGATATCGATGATCTGTGCGCCATTTTCGACTTGCTGGCGCGCAACGCTTAAAGCCGCATCGAATTCATCGTTTAAGATCATGCGTGCAAACGCTTTGGAGCCGGTGACATTGGTGCGCTCGCCAATATTAACGAAGCGCGTTTGCGCGCCAATATTAAAAGCCTCAAGGCCAGCGAGTCGTAGCGCGGGTTCAAGACCTATTTGATGAGGGGCGCGGCGGTTGAGGTCGGTGGCGTCCGTCATAGAGGATTATGCTGAGGATGAATAGGAGCGCGCTGGCAAAGCCTGAATTGCATGGGCAATCGCGGCGATATGTTCAGGCGTGGTGCCGCAGCAGCCGCCAGCGAGGTTGATGAGGCCAGCTTGGGCAAATTCCGCGAGTAAGCTGGCGGTGATTTCGGGAGTTTCGTCAAAGCCGGTTTCGCTCATCGGATTGGGTAATCCGGCGTTGGGGTAGCATGACACTGCACAATCGCACAATTTGGCAAGTTCAGCAATATAAGGGCGCATCAGAGCCGCCCCCAGCGCGCAATTCAAGCCAAAAGCTAACGGCCGTGCATGGCGTAATGAATTCCAAAATGCTTCAACGGTTTGACCGGACAAAATCCGGCCAGAAGCATCAGTGACAGTGCCGGAAATGATGATCGGCAAAGTTTCTCCAGTTGCCTCAAATAATTCATCCAGCGCAAAAAGCGCGGCTTTTGCATTGAGTGTATCGAAGATCGTTTCAACTAGAAAGAGATCGACGCCGCCTGTTAAAAGAGCCTGTGCTTGCTGATAATAGGCTTCTCGCAGCGCATCGAAGGTAATATTGCGGGCCCCTGGATCATTGACTTCGGGAGAGATGCTGGCGGTTTTTGGGGTGGGGCCGATCGCACCAGCCACAAAACGCGGTTGATTCGCGCGACTATACTTATCGCAAGCGGCCCGGGCAAGCTGTGCTGAGGCTAAATTCATTTCGGCCGCAAGCGCTTCCATTTTGTAATCCGCTTGGGCGATGTAGGTTGCGCCAAAAGTATTGGTTTCAATAATATCGGCGCCCGCGGCCAAATATTGCTCATGGATGGTGCGGATAGTCTCAGGCTGTGTTAGCGAGAGCAATTCATTATTGCCCTTAACGTCATGTTGGAAATCAGCAAAACGTTCGCCGCGGTATTGCGCCTCAGAGAAGCGATAACGCTGGATCATGGTGCCCATGGCGCCATCCAGAATGAGAATACGCGCTGCCAATATTGCCGGCAGCGCTGCGCCGCGCGTATAACGCGTAAATTGAGTGCGGGACAAAACGTTTGTACTTAGAGTCAGAGCTGAGAAAGGTGGCGCTAAGCTACTTTAGTGCAAAACGACTGGATGTGTCATTAAACTGTCGAATTGGCCTAGGAAATCGTCTATTTCGTCAGTGGTGGGCTGTAGCTCGATCAATTTTTGCACATTTTCCCGGAATTGCTCAGCCATAGCGCCATCAATAAACAGCTCCCGTTGCAGATTTTTCGCCACGATTTCATAGCCCCCAGTTTTGAGCGCAAAGCTGCCAACCTGAGCCGGAAATTCGACAATACAATAGTTTGGGCTGTTATAAATCATTTGCATGATATGACTCCTAGTTCCGAAATTTCGGTGATGCACAACGCATATGGAGCAGCTTGGTTAAAATTCAATAGACAGCCTACTTATCAATGCTCAGTTACTCCATCCTAGCGTGCTTTAGCCAAAATAGGGAAAAATATGCGAATTATTGAGGATTTCTTCAATAAACCTCGAATCTGGCCCAATTAACCCATGGTTTAGTTGGTCGGGGTTGGCCTGATTATAAATGGGGCAAACTTAAAGCGATGAACAAGCCCGCTTAGGAGCATGCTATCATAAGGATAGGGCAGTTAATGGAAGTCGTTCGCTCAACATTTTATAAATAGCGCGACACAGGAACACAATATATGGACACGATGCTTTATCCCGAATTATATAAATCGCTGGAAGCTGTACGCTGGGACATGGAAAAAGACATTCCATGGGACAGTTTTGATGCTTCTTTATTGACGCCAGAGCAGGCGACAACCATCAAAATGAATGCCATTACCGAGTGGGCGGCGCTACCTGCAACCGAAATGTTTTTGCGCGATAATCATCATGATAGTGATTTTTCCGCATTCATGAGCATTTGGTTTTTTGAAGAGCAAAAACACTCTTTGGTATTGATGGAATACCTACGGCGTTTTCGCCCTGAATTATTGCCTACGGAAGAAGAGCTCCATGCGGTGCGCTTTCCATTTGACCCAGCGCCGCCGTTAGAAACATTAATGCTGCACTTTTGTGGTGAAATTCGCTTAAATCATTGGTATCGATGTGCGGCTGCTTGGCATACCGAGCCAGTGATTCGACATATTTATGAAACTATTTCGCGTGATGAAGCGAGACATGGTGGCGCATATTTGCGCTATATGAAAAAAGCGCTGGTGCAATCCGGCGACACCGCGCGCGCGGCGTTTGCTAAAATTGGCGTGCTTATGGCCTCGGCGCGGCGCACTGAAAAACCGTTGCACCCCACTAATTTACATGTGAATCGCGCTCTGTTTCCGCGCGATACAGTGCAATCGCGTTTGCCTGATCCTGAATGGCTTGAGCATTGGCTGGATGGCCAAATACAATTTGACGGCGCTTGGGAAGGCAAAGTCGTGGATCGAATTTTGCATAACTTGTCCCTTATTTTTGAGCGGACGTTTAAAACGGTGCAAGAATTAAACCGTTACCGCAAAGAAATAGTTTTACGCCTACAAGCCCAAAATGGCGGCGCAGGTGAAGTTCCTCAACCCGCCTAAACTGAGTTTTTAGCTGCCGGCGCTTGAGTGGTGGGGATCGTAGTAGCTGGGATGGATGATTTCATAACTGGTGCTGCGTCCTCCTTTGCCCGTAGGAGCGAGGCAGCCTTTCGCCACTAACTCGCTTAATTCGCGGTATGCAGTGACGCGGCTGGTTTTAGTCAGACTCATATACTTACGGGTATTCATGCCTCCTTCAAACCCTTTTAAGCCAGCGTCTAATAAACGGTTAAGCACTTTATGCTGACGTTCATTTAGGCTGCTTGCTTGATGATGGAGCCAGAAGCGAGCTTTAGCCAATGTATTGGTTATGGTTTGCTGCGCAGCAGTGGCTGTATGCGCGCATCCGCCGAGCGGAGCGCCGCTTCGAGTAATTGGTGTAATTCGCGTGGTTCTGGCGCGCCAGTATAGCGTTTCAAAATGCGTCCACCTTTATCGATTACAAAAGTCGTAGGAGTAAGTTGAATCTTGCCAAATTGCTGGGCGGCATTACCGTCATCAAGCGCTACTTTGAATGGCAGCTGGCGCGTTTGACTGTAATTTCTTACATAACTCGGCGTATCGTAGCTCATTGCTACGGCAATGACTTCAAGCCCTTGGTCTTTGAAGGTGTTGTAGGCGTGCGCTAGCGTGGGCATTTCTTGAATGCAGCTAGGGCAGCTTGTGGCCCAAAAATTCACCAGATAAACCTTGCCGGCGAGTTGTTCGGTTGAAATTTTTTGGCCTGAAAGAAGAGTGAATGTCACATTGGGCGCGCGGGGCGCCGCATTGAACGTGAACCATGTGGCGCAGCCTAAGACGGTGGCGATGATCAATGCAATGAGATAGGCGATAAGCCGGCAGTGAGGAGAGCAAGCGCTCTGAAAAATACGCATAATGCAAATTGTGAAGAATAATTAGCCTTAAATCAACGATAATTTTTTCGCTTTATTTACACACGCGTCGATACTGAATGGCTTCAGCGATATGGGACGCATCGGGTATTTTAGCGTCTGCCAGATCGGCAATGGTGCGCGCCACTTTAAGTACCCGATAATACGTCCGCGCTGACCAGCCGAAGCGAGAGCCTGCCTGATGCAATAAAGTTTCTCCAGCATGGTCTGGCCGGCACACTGTGTCGATCTCACGGCTCGTTAAGAGCCAGTTTGGCTGCTGTTGCCGCGCAAGCTGCCGCGTGCGTGCGGCGCTGACACGGGCGGCTATGGTGGCGCTGGTCTCAGCTGGAAGTGTAGTGCGTTCGGCCAATTCGGCGGGAGTCAGCGCGCACATCTCAATTTGTAGATCAATCCGATCCAAAAGCGGCCCGGATAATTTACGCCAGTAGCGGTCAGCGTTTTCGGGCGAGCAATGGCAGCGTCCTTTGGTATCGCCAAACCAGCCGCAGGGACAAGGATTCATCGCGGCAACTAATTGGCATGCAGCAGGAAATTCAACCTGATGCGAAGCGCGTGAAAGAGTGATGGCATGGGTTTCGAGGGGTTCTCGCAGCATTTCAAGCGCAGTCCGGTTAAATTCCGGTAACTCGTCCAGAAATAATACCCCATGATGAGCAAGTGTAATTTCTCCTGGCCGAGGAGGATTGCCGCCACCAATTAAGGCGGTAGCGCTGGCAGAATGGTGCGGTGCGCGAAACGGCCGCCGCCGCCATTGGGTTGGCGCAAAGCCTAGCGCGCTTGCGCTTAATAAAGCTGCAGAAGCCAGCGCTTCGGCATCAGACATGGGGGGCAAGATACCCGCAAGACGAGCGGCTAACATCGATTTGCCGGAACCAGGTGGGCCGATTAACAAAATATGATGGCCTCCCGCTGCCGCTACTTCAAGCGCGCGTTTAGCGGTGTTTTGGCCGATAATTTCGGCCATATCGGGTAAAGGGGCGGGGACTGCTGGTGCAATCGGTTTAAACGGTTGGAGCGGAGGATTAAGCAAACCGGCTAAATGAGCGCATAGGGTGCGTAGATCAGGCGCGCCGAAAGCCATAATGTGCGGCGCGAGCGCAGCCTCAGCGGCGCACTCTAACGGTAGGTAAATCTGCGCAGGGATTGGACGCGACGGATGAGCTGCGACTTGGGCAGCCAGCCCGCATGCAATGGCGAAAGCGCCGCGCATCGGCCGCAAAGCACCCGTCAGAGATAATTCGCCGGCAAATTCGCGGGTGTTTAACGCCTCTGCGGGTAATTGCTCGCTAGCGGCCAGAATACCTAACGCAATCGGTAGATCAAAATGGCCCGATTGTTTTGGTAAATCAGCCGGCGCTAAATTGACCGTGATACGGCGTACAGGAAAAGTAAAACCAGAATTTTGCAGCGCTGCGCGTACCCGCTCTCGGCTTTCTCGAACTTCAAGCTCGGGTAAACCGACAATTGAAAAGGCCGGCAAGCCGTTGGCTAGATGGACTTCAACGGTGACTTCAAGCGCGCTCGCCGCTGTGAGCGCGCGGCTGCGGACCACGGCAAGCGACATGTGTTGCTGCCCAATACTAATTTAGTTCGTTTTGGTCGCATTGAGTTCGCGCTCAAGCTGAGTAATCCGTTGTGCAAGCTCTTCAACCATGGCTCGCGTGCGTGCAAGCACTTGTGTTTGAATCTCGAACTCTTCGCGCGTGACCAGGTCTAGTTTAGCAAAACCTTGTGTGAGCATAGTTTTTATATTCTGCTCAATATCTTTGACAGGTGAATTTTTGAGTAAATCGGAAATTTTTGTTTGCAAGTCTTGAAAGAGTTCGCTAGGTTTCATGATGTGTCCTCGGAGCAATGCACAGAAGCTGTGCGTAAAAAACGAAAGATGCGTGAGACAATGGCTACGCTATGAAAATCAATGATATGCCATACTAGTCACGGTTGGGTATTGGCGTAATGATATACATTGCATTTAGATAGAGCGACTGTAGCATGAATGTTTCCCGTCCTTGCGGCTATTGTGCTTGAATTGGCCATTTGGACTAGATCAATATTTTGGAGTTTTTTGACGGAGTTTCTCATGAAGTGGATTACCGCAATCATCAAGCCATTTAAACTCGATGAAGTGCGTGAAGCCTTGTCAGAAATTGGTATTTCTGGGATTACTGTGACTGAGGTTAAGGGCTTTGGGCGACAGAAGGGGCATACGGAATTATATCGTGGCGCTGAATATGTAATTGATTTCTTGCCTAAAGTAAAAATTGAAATCGCCGTACCGAAAGAGCTTGTCGAGCAAGTGATTGATACGATTGAGCGTGCTGCGCGCACAGGAAAAATCGGCGATGGCAAGATTTTTGTGGCGCCGATCGAGCAAGCGATCCGGATTCGGACGGGCGAAACGGGCGCGAATGCGCTTTAAGGATTGGTGCGAAGCAGCACTAACATCTTTCTATTGGGATATGCTAATCTTGTTGCCATGATATGGTATATTCAACCAACGCATTGCATAGTCATAAAGTCTTTTACCTTGGGCTAATATGGCAGGTATTCTAATCGTCGCTCATGCTCCGCTCGCGAGCGCATTGAAATCCTGTTTGGCGCATATTTACGGCGAGCTGCCAGCGCGGATTGGGGCGATTGACGTTACGCCCGATAGCGATCCAACAAAGCTTCTTGCCGCAGCGCAGCATGCACTGTCTGATTTAATAAAAGACAATGGCGCGTTGGTGTTGACCGATCTTTTTGGGGCGACTCCCGCCAATATCGCTAGTCAGTTGGCGCACCTACCACAGGTGCAGGTGCTGGCTGGCGTTAATTTACCTATGTTGGTGCGGGCAGTTTGCTACCGTACCACCCCGCTTGCCCAATTGGCGGAGAAGGCGTTAGCGGGTGGAGCAAAAGGCATTCAGGCTATCGTTGGTCCTTCAGCTTCGTTGCCATGCGCCTCATCTTTATCTGAGCTTTACCAACCGGAGCGCCATGCTACAACAAGAAACCACCATTATTAATAAACTGGGCCTACACGCACGCGCTTCTGCCAAATTGACGCAACTTGCCGCGCGCTACCAATGCCAAATCTGGATTACCCGTAACGGTCGTCGTATCAACGCTAAAAGTATTATGGGCGTTATGATGTTGGCTGCTGGCCTCGGTAGTAGCGTACTCATTGAAGCAGATGGAGTCGATGAAATAGACGCTATGGCGGCAATGTTGGCGTTGATCGCGGACAAATTTGGAGAGGGAGGATAGTCCGTGGTTAGAGCGTTTTAAAGAATAAAAACTATCTTAGGAGATCCTCGTGTCTTTCATGCTGCATGGAATTCCGATATCCAGCGGTATCGCGATCGGGCGGGCTTATCTGATTGCGCCTACCGGGCTTGAAGTCGATCATTATTTCATTGATGCGGACCAAATCGAAGCGGAGGTCGCGCGTTTTTGCGCGGCGCAAGATACTGCGCAGCGCGAGCTTGAGATTTTATGCGCGGAATTGCCGCCCGATGCGCCAAGCGAAATGAGTGCATTTGTCAACCTGCACACATTGATTCTGCGTGACACGATGTTGGCTGAAGCCGCCGTTGATTTAATTCGCACTCGTCACTACAACGCCGAATGGGCATTGATGGAACAGCTCGAGCGTTTGGGCCGCCATTTTGATGAGATTGAAGATGAATATCTACGTGAGCGTAAAGCAGATATTGAACAAGTTGTCGAGCGCGTATTAAAAGCGCTGGCCGGTTCATCTTTTGCCGCGGTCGCTGCCGATAAAGCCGCAAAGGTGGATAACCATCATGAAATGATTATCGTGGCGCACGATATTGCGCCTGTCGATATGTTGCAATTTAAATCTAAAATCTTTCATGGTTTTGTCACAGATTTAGGCGGGCGAACCTCACATACGGCAATTATGGCGCGCAGCTTGGGCATTCCAGCAGCGATTGGCGTGCAACAGGCCAGTTCCTTGATTCGCCAAGATGATTTGATCATAGTAGATGGCGCACAAGGTATCGTTATCGTTGATCCTACGCCAATGGTGCTGGAAGAATATGCTTACCGACAGAGTGAAAAAACGCTTGAGCAACGCAAATTACAGCGGCTTAAATTCTCTCCTACGCAAACGCTAGACGGCACGCCCATCGGGCTGTACGCAAATATTGAGTTACCTGAAGACGCCGCGGCTGCGCTGGCTGCTGGAGTGGTTGGCATTGGCCTGTTTCGGACAGAATTTTTGTACATGCGTAACCGCTACGATCTACCTGGCGAAGAAGAGCAGTTTGAGGCGTATCGGCAGGTGGTTGAAGCGATGAAAGGTTTGCCGGTCACGATTCGCACAATTGATGTGGGCGCAGATAAACCGCTTGATCTGCGTGATGGAGATACTGAGGTTGCGGTGAATCCTGCGCTGGGCCTACGCGCAATTCGCTGGAGTTTGTCCGAACCGCAAATGTTTTTGACTCAACTGCGCGCTATTTTGCGGGCTTCGGCTTTTGGGCCAGTTAAGCTACTTATCCCAATGTTGGCGCACGCGCAAGAAATTGCGCAAACGCTCGATCTGCTGAAGCAAGCTAAGCGCCAGTGCGATGACGCTGGGATGGTTTACAGTTCAGAGCTTAAGCTTGGCGCAATGATCGAAATTCCCGCGGCTGCGCTTGCGGTTCAGCTTTTCTTAAAGCACTTTGATTTTTTGTCGATTGGCACGAACGACTTGATTCAATATACGCTTGCGATTGATCGCTCGGACAGTGCGGTGGCCCATTTGTATGACCCCTTGCATCCCGCCGTCTTGCATTTAATTGCTCATACTTTACGCCAAGCAAAACAAGCTGGCGTATCGGTATCCGTATGCGGTGAAATGGCTGGGGATCCTGTGTTTACCCGTCTACTGCTTGGCATGGGTTTAACAGAATTCTCAACACATCTGAGTCAACTGTTGGTGGTTAAGCAAGAAATCTTGCGGGCTCATCTACCAACGCTCGAAATGTCGGTGAAAGAAGTCCTGGCTGCGTATGAGCCGGCCGAGTTGCAAGCAGCGCTGCACCGCTTGGCGCAAGTTTAAGGCGCCATGACGTTGGGCCAAGCGCCAAGCAGTCTAACTAAAAAGAGCAAGGCTTAATGCAGCGCTAATCTGCGCCAGGGGCTGACAGATATTGCTGCGCAGTGAAGCTGGAAATTTCGGATTCGCTTTGCAAGCATGAGTTCATAGTGTTTATGTTAACAAAGCGCGGCGTCGCAATTTAACAGTTCTGATTGAAAAAAATGGCTAAAACTTTATACGATAAACTTTGGGATGCACACGTCGTACATACAGAAGAAGAGGGTACGGCATTACTTTATATCGACCGCCATTTGCTACATGAAGTCACCAGCCCACAAGCTTTTGAGGGTTTACGGCTGGCTCAGCGCCCCGTATGGCGCATCGGCGCTAATTTGGGCGTGGCTGATCATAATGTACCCACGGTACAGAGAGCGCATGGGATCGTAGATGCGATCTCGAAATTACAAATTGATACCCTGGATGCTAATTGCACGGATTTTGACATCGTGCAATTCAAAATGAATGATCTGCGCCAGGGCATTGTGCATGTTATTGGCCCGGAGCAAGGCGCAACTTTACCGGGCATGACAGTGGTCTGCGGTGATTCACATACATCGACACATGGCGCCTTCGGTGCGCTGGCGTTTGGTATTGGCACTTCGGAAGTGGAGCATGTATTGGCGACGCAAACCCTGATGCAAAAGAAAAGCAAAAATATGCTGATCAAGGTTAATGGGCAATTGCCCTCAGGCTGTACAGCCAAAGACCTGGTACTTATGGTAATTGGAAAAATAGGTACCGCTGGGGGTACTGGCTATGCCATCGAGTTTGCCGGCTCAACCATCCGCGCGCTCAGTATGGAGGGCCGCATGACCGTGTGCAATATGGCGATCGAAGCCGGTGCGCGCGCTGGTATGGTGGCGGTTGATGAGACCACGTTAGAATATTTGCGTGGCCGTCCATTTGCACCTGCGCAAGCTCAATGGGAGCAAGCGGCGGTTCATTGGCGGACGTTAGTTTCGGATGCGGATGCACAGTTTGATCGGGTGCTTGAGTTTGACGCTACAGCCATCAAACCGCAAGTCACTTGGGGTACCTCTCCCGAGATGGTCGTGGCAATCGATGCCCAAGTGCCACACCCTGAAGATGAATTGGACCCAGTTAAACGCACCGCAGTTGAACGCGCCTTACAGTATATGGCGCTTAAACCAGGCTTGCCGCTGCAATCGATCCAGTTAGACAAAATTTTCATTGGTTCGTGTACCAATGCGCGGATTGAAGATCTACGCGCTGCGGCCCAGGTTGTGCAAAGGTTAGGGCGGCGCATAGCACCTAATATTAAGCTGGCAATGGTGGTTGCAGGATCAGGTTTAGTCAAAGCGCAAGCTGAACAAGAAGGGCTGGATCAAATTTTTATGAAAGCTGGATTTGAATGGCGTGAACCGGGTTGTTCAATGTGCTTAGCGATGAATGCAGATCGTCTAGAGGCGGGCGAACGCTGCGCTTCAACCTCAAATCGTAACTTTGAGGGGCGCCAGGGAGCCGGAGGGCGCACGCATTTAGTGAGCCCTGCGATGGCTGCTGCGGCAGCGATAGAAGGACATTTTGTGGATATTCGGAAGATATAACTCGTGGAAAAATTCACTCTTCACACTGGCCTTGTGGTTCCGCTTGATCGCGCTAATGTCGATACGGACGCGATTATTCCAAAACAGTTTCTAAAATCCATTCAGCGCACCGGGTTTGGCCCTAATCTGTTTGATGAGTGGCGCTATCTTGATCCAGGCGAGCCTGGACAAGACCCGGCGCAGCGAGTTTTAAATCCAGATTTTGTGTTGAATCAGCCGCGTTATCAACACGCATCGATTTTGCTCGCGCGCCAGAATTTTGGTTGTGGCAGTTCGCGTGAACATGCGCCATGGGCGCTTCAGCAATATGGCCTACGCGCCATTATTGCACCTAGCTTTGCAGATATTTTTTATAACAATTGTTTTAAAAATGGTCTGTTGCCGATTGTGTTGACTAAAGAGCAAGTTGACCAATTATTTGATGAGGTACATGCGAATCACGGGTATCAATTGAGCATTGATCTGAATAAGCAGTGTGTGCGCACGCCAGCCGGACAAGAATATGTTTTTGAGGTGGCGGCCTTTCATAAATACTGTTTGCTCAATGGATTAGATGAAATTGGATTGACCCTGCAGCAGGCGGAAAAGATTAAGCAATTTGAGGCGGCGCGGTTATTAAACCAGCCTTGGCTTGACATTCGATGATCGGGGGAGGCGAGGTAGTCGTGGCGACATAAACTCTGCTAAGTTATTTCGTATTAGTACACTGGTATGTATACCGTCGACTTAAATTTTGTCATCGAAAGCATAAACTAAAATTTGTGAAGTTTATTTTGGTGCTCGAATGCTTGCTTAATACGCTAAGCAAATTATAGAGTTTTGCTTAGTACATACGATGCTGGAGTTTATTGTGATACGAGTACAGAAAAGACCGTTTGAAGGCGGTGATGATGCCTGTGTCTTTGGAGAGCAAGCTGGAAGTAGTAAAAAGCGTGGTCGCCATTCGTTTGCTGAGGTTTCTTCATCGGTAAAAGTGGACTCAGGTTTATCTCAGGCGCCTAATATGAAGAACGTGTCTTCATCGGCGTTTGAGACTCAGCGCCAAGCGCGAATAAGTTACTCGCAGATCCATGCGGCTAGGGACCATCAAAAAAATTTTCAAGAGATACCGAGAGAGATTTCTGGCCTAAAGCAGTGTTATTTGTCTAATGAGACGGGTTTGTTGCTTAATTTTTATCAGAAATTATCATTAGTACAAAATATGACCACTGATGAGAGGCAAGAGGCGCTATACATTGCTGTGGCCCAAAAAGATAGTCTGATAACTCGTTTGTTGCTTAATCGAGGCGTGGATATAAACAGGGAAGATATTTCTGGCAATCGTCCAATACATATTGCTGCCTCAAAAGACGGTGTCGATGTGCTAGCGCGCTTATTTAAAAAGGGTGTGGATTTTTATGCGCTTAATCTAGATGGAAAAACAATTTTGCAAATTGCATACGAATCGGCAAGCAAGCAAACGATTCAATTCATGAAGAATCTCTATTTGCATAAAAAATTTATTCCACAGAGTGGCTTGGATCGGGAGATATTGGCCAAAACAATGAGCCCTAGTGAGCGGCTAAGCGCGAAATATATAGCTATAGGCCAGAATGATGATCAGATGCGAATTAAACTACTTACGCGTGGCACTATAAATTAATGGGTTAATGTAAATGATTTTCCTATGCCTGCTAGCTAGCAATAAACTAGAATTAAACTTAAATCGATTTGATTATTATGGGTGTCAACGTTAGTTGATAAAATTCTTGCCAAAAAAAATTCTAAGTTATCCCGTAGGGATGAGTAACTTCGCCTAATTCTAGGGTGCTTCGTAAAAAGCGTACAGCGTGTTTTTACGAAATCTAACCTGTGCTTTAATGATTATTTTTCTAGCAAAAGATCGGATCAGCAGAATTTAGTAAGAATCATGAATATTCAAGGTCTGAAATCAGCGTTGGCAATCAAAAAATCGAAGAAAAACATTACCATAGTAATTCTCTTAAATTTATAATTATTGAGAAAGAAAATGCTGAGCAGATAATTGGAGCTCAACCTTAATTCTAAATGTCTGTCAAAAACACTTCGCCCTGTTAAGGCATCCGAAGTTAGCTTCTTTTTAATCAATAAATAGCCTGTTAAAAAGGAGCTGTTTAACACTTGTTTTAACAGTACCTGGTCATATTCAACGTTAACCCTTTTCTTCTACATTCCGGCCATGAAAATAGCTATTCTTGATGATTACCAAGACGCTGTTCGAAAATTAGATTGCTTTCAATTGCTGGCCGATCATGATGTTAAGATTTTTAACCACATGGTGCGTGGTTTAGGGCAGCTTCCTAACCGCTTGGCTGAAATTGAGGCGCTGGTGCTTATCCGTGAACGCACGCGGGTTGGCGAACCTTTGTTAGATAAACTGCCCAAGCTTAAAATCGTCAGCCAAACAGGTTGCGTTGGCGAGCATATCGATATTTCCGCGTGTACTGAACGTGGCATTGTTGTGCTCGAAGGTAAAGGTGCTTCAGTTGCGCCAGCAGAATTGACTTGGGCGCTGATTATGGCAGCGCAGCGCCGGATTCCTCATTATGTCAATAATTTGAAACAAGGTGCGTGGCAGCAGTCAGGGTTAAAAACCTTGGCAATGCCGCCAAATTTTGGACTCGGCCAGGTATTGCGCGGGCAGACCCTGGGGGTTTGGGGGTATGGCCGAATGGGTAAGCTGGTGGCGAGCTATGGACGTGCCTTTGGGATGCGGGTGGTGATTTGGGGGCGCGAAGCTTCGCTTGAGGCGGCGCAGGCGGATGGTTTGGAGGTCGCACTAAGCCGTGCGGCGTTTTTTGCCGAGAGCGACGTGCTCAGTATACATTTGCGCTTAAATCACGAAACACGTGGCATAGTAACCTATGCTGATTTACAGGAAATGAAGCCAACGGCTTTATTTGTCAATACAAGTCGGGCGGAATTGATTGAAGAAGATGCGCTTGTACGCGCGTTAGCGACGGGCCGTCCCGGGATGGCTGCAATTGATGTTTATGAAAGTGAGCCGATTCTGCAGGGCCACGCCTTGCTGCGCATGGAAAACGTAATCTGCACGCCACATATTGGTTATGTAGAGCGTGAAAGTTATGAAATGTATTTCCGCGCCGCGTTTGAAAACGTATTGGCTTATCTAAGAGGTGATATTTATAATGCTGTTAATCCAGAGGCATTATCATCGAATCACCGCCATTTGCGAGGTGAGCACATCTCCACTATGCCCGAAATTGCGCGTGCATAGTGGATGGGACTATCGCTTATTTTAAGATTAAATCAGAAATTTATCTTTGTTTTTTCCGGCGATCCAATGCGGCGGCTTACCACGGCCGCTCCAGGTTTGTCCTGTGCGTGGGTTTTTATATTTAGGCGGCTGTGGTGCTTTGGCGCCAGCTCGGGACGGCTTAGAATTGGTAAATCCTAGATCTGACAAACTTAAGTCGTAATCTATTATTTTTTGCTTAATTTCAGCAATAACGCTAGTCAATTCTCTTTTCCGAGCTTCTTGCGCTTGTGCCTGCAATTGTTCAATTTGGAGTTGTAGAGCCTGATAAGTGGGCATCTTTTGCTTTCCCTTTGATATTAAAACAAAACCGAATTATAAACGATCTCATAAAAAGTTTATTTGCAAAAATGAAAATCAGTGCGGTTGTTACATAATGCGAGCTTTAATGCTCCATGCACAGAGTTTCCTTGCGCAGGCCGTAAGCGGGTGCTGTGGGTGATGGGTACATAGGGAGTGAAAGCCGCCGCGAGCCCTCCGCATAGCGCAATCGGTAAAGTGTGGCTTGGATCGAGCGCATCTATCATATTGGCGATTTCAGCGCCCGCGCTGGTGAGCAGCGTTTGGGCAAACGGGTGGTCAGCATAAGCAAAAGCCAGTGGCGCTAGCGCTGCGAATTGGGTTTGTCTAGCGTTGCCTAGCCATGTGAGCATGCTTTCCCGGTCATCTACGCCAAGCGCTTTTAGGATAGCGTTAGCAAATGCATCGCGCACAGCCCGCCCGTCTAGGGCGCGTTGAGCGTGCTGTGCTATCCGCAGACCTAGGGCTGCGCCACTGGCTTCATCGCCGGAAGGAAAGCCATAGCCGCCTATGATCTTGCGTTTGCCTTCGGCATTTAACGCTACGCCTACGCTCCCGGTGCCAAGTGCGACGATGACACCAGGCTGGCCACTATGAGCGCCCAGCAAGGTTGTATAACCATCGGTTTCAACGGCAAGCGTTTGGCATAAAGGCGCTTGCGCAATGAATTCGGCGCGCCAGCCTGGATTATCAGCTCCGGCTAGACCGCACCCCAGTGCGCATTGAGTCGAGTCGAAGGATTTTCCGATTTGGTTAAATACAGCGGCACATAGCATGATAATTTCCCGCCAGGCGGCATTCACCCCGAGCCCAAGCGCTGAAGGCCCGCCCTGTGCCTGGGCGAGTACCGTATTATGTGCATCCGCTAACAAGACGCGCGTGCCAGTCCCACCACCATCAATCCCGATTAGATAATAAGGTGTCTTGAGTATTTCGGATGAAGTCATGCCCAGTATTATCAGGGGCTACATTAAAGCAGGCAATCCTTCAATAAAAATTAAGCCAAATAAAGCGCCAAGTACTGCCCCCATGATCCGTAAGCTAGTTAATTTGAATTTGGAGGCGACCGGAATCGAACCCAGCATAATGGCGCCAGCCAAAGCCAGTGGAAGTAGCAGAATGAAGTCATCGAGCGTTGGGTAATTCATGATCGTCTCCGTTCCTTCGTGGTTACTTTTTCAGTATAGTTGATAGCTTGGTTAAATATGTCTAAGGGTAGTCATAATCTGAATTTTGGGTGAGCGAATAGGCGATGGTCGATAATTTGAAATTAAAGCAAGAGATGGCGGTGCTGCGTGAAGAGGGCTTTGTAGTGGTGCGTGGATTAGTCGATGCTAAACGTTGCGCGGCGCTTAGAAATGTCGCTGAGACGCAACTGGCCGTGGGCGCAGCGCCACTCGAGTATGAAGCCGATTTGCGCTATCCCGGCGCACCCACATCGCGGCAAGCGGCAGGCGGCGAGACCGTGCGTCGGTTGCTAGATGCGTATGGTCGTGATGCGTTATTTCGAGAATGGGCTGTAACGCCACAGATCGCAGCCTGGATGGAGAGGTATTGGGGCGAGCCGGCGGTGCTGTCGCGTGCGCATCATAACTGCATCATGACGAAGCATCCAGCATACGGCAGCTTGACGGGTTGGCACCGCGACGCTCGCTATTGGTCATTTGAGCGCGATGACCTGATTTCTGTCTGGCTGGCGCTCGGTCCTGAAAAGGCCGAAAACGGCGCTCTTTGGTTTGTGCCTAAATCTCATCGTTTGCAGTTGTCCGCTGAGCGCTTTGATCAGGCTAAGTTTTTTCGCGCCGAGCAGCCGGAAAATATTGAGTTAATGCAGACGGCTTGCTCGACTGAGCTGGCAGCGGGGGATGTGGTGTTTTTTCATTGCAATACCTTGCATTCGGCAGGGCCAAATAAGACCGACGCGGTAAAATTTTCGCTAGTTTTTACCTATCATGGCGTGAGCAATCCACCACTGCCCAATTCCCGCTCTGCTGCCCAGGATGAGGTTGCGCTGGTTTCAAGTCGGACTTAAGCCCACCGCGTGCATCAGTATGCGAAATAAATAGGCGACAGCGCCTAGGGCAAGCACGCTGATGGCCCAGAGTCCAATAAACCAGCCTAGTTTTTTGCTCCAGCCGCTTAGGTTCGGTTTGCTGACTGGAGGTTGCGTGGGTGATTCGTTGGGGTCAGAGACGTTGTTAGACATTAATGATACTCTTCGCCGTGACGGGTTTTGCCTCGAAAAACGTAATAACTCCATGCCGTGTATAGCAAGATCACTGGCAAAATGAGGAGCACGCCAATTAGCGCAAAGCCCTGGCTTTGGCTTGGCGAAGAGGCCTGCCAAATGGTGATATGGGGCGGGACAATATTGGGCCACACGCTAATGCCCAACCCACTGTAACCTAAAAAGATAAGGGCTAAGGTGAGTAAAAATGGGGCGGCATGAGCATACTTGGTGGTTCTGAGCAGATGATACATCGTCAGCGCGACCAATAATGGAACGGGCAGGAAATAAAATAAATTGGGCAAACTAAACCAGCGGTGCGCAATCGCCTCATGCGCAAGCGGGGTCCAGAGGCTAATCACTGCGATAACCGCTAACAGAATCCAAGCTAGAGGGCGGGTGAGTATGCGCATGCGTTGTTGCAGCTCGCCGTCGGTCTTCATGATGAGCCAAGTGCTGCCGAGTAAAGCATAAGCAACCACTAAGCCCAAACCAGTAAACACTGAAAATGGCGTAAGCCAGTGCAATATATCGTTGCCTATGTAAGCGCCGGTATGAATATCTATCGCGTCAATGCCATGAATAAATGCGCCTAACGTGACACCTTGAAAAAAAGTGGCGGCGATGGAGCCGCCGATAAATGCTTTATCCCAGAAGTGCTGCTGGTGCTCGGTTGCTTTGAAGCGGAATTCAAACGCGACGCCACGGAAGATTAAGCCCACCAACATGAAGACGAGCGGTAAATAAAAGGCGCTCAGCACGGCCGCGTAAGCAATCGGAAAAGCCGCCATTAAACCTGCCCCGCCAAGCACTAACCAGGTTTCATTACCATCCCAAACGGGTGCGACGGTATTCATCATGACATCGCGGTCTTCCTTCTTTTTAAAAAAAGGATAGAGTATGCCGATACCCAAATCAAAGCCGTCCATGATGACGTACATCATCACGCCAAATAAAATAATTACGGCCCAAAGGAGCGGAAGATCGATGCCCATGGCAAGTCCCATAGATTAAAAAGAGGTTGCTGGATTAATTTCCTGGATTGGTGTTTTGCTCTTTATCTTTCGAGACTGCAGGGGCAGCAGAAAGCGGTCGCATGGGTTGATGCAGTTGACCTGGTCCACCTGGATTTGTCTCTTTGCCCTCGTTGAGAATCGGCCCTTGCTGAGCTAAGCGCATCATGTAAACAATGCCAGCGCCAAACACCGCAAAATAGACAAGCACAAAAATAACCAAAGAAATGCCGAGTTGTAATGCACTATGCGTAGATACGGCATCGGCGGTGCGCATCACCCCGTAGACTGTCCAGGGCTGACGTCCAATTTCAGTGGTGTACCAACCCGCCAGAATGGCGATAATCCCGGTGGGCCCCATCCATAGCGCGAAGTGCATAAATGCGCGAGATTGATATAAGCGCTTGCGGCAGCGCAAATAAAATCCCCACACGCCTAGCGCAATCATTAAAACCCCTAAGCCGACCATAATGCGGAAAGTCCAGAAGACAATCGTGGCGTTAGGTCGATCGGCCGGCGCAAATTCTTTTAAACCTGGAATTTGACCGTCCCAACTATGGGCTAGAATTAAACCGCCTAAACGGGGGATTTGAAGCGCGTAACGGGTTTCTTCACGCTTCATATCGGGCCAGCCGAACAAGGTCAGTGGCATCCCAGGGCTGGCGTGATTTTCCCAATGTCCTTCGATAGCCGCGACTTTGGCCGGCTGATGTTTAAGGGTGTTGAGGCCATGAAAATCGCCAATCAGCGCTTGTAGCGGCGCTACCAGCAATGCCATCCAAAGCGCCATCGAAAACATTTTGCGAATCGCGGGTTGCTGGCGGCCGCGCAAAAGATGCCAGGCCGCCACGGCGGCAACGAAAAGCGCCGTGGCAAGAAAGGCGGCCACGCCCATATGCGCTAGCCGGTATGGGAAGGAGGGATTAAGAATAACTTGCAGCCAATCGGTTGGCACAACTTTGCCCGCCACGATCTCATAGCCGGCAGGCGTATGCATCCAACTATTGGAGGCGATAATCCAGGTGGCGGAGACTAAGGTGCCAAGCGCAACCATGATCGTCGACAAAAAATGCAGTCCGGGGCCGACTCGATTCCAACCGAACATCATTACGCCTAAAAATCCGGCCTCTAGGAAAAAAGCGGTGAGTACTTCATAGGTCAGCAAAGGCCCGGTGACACTGCCCGCAAAGGCTGAAAAATAGCTCCAATTCGTACCAAACTGGTAGGCCATCACCAGGCCAGACACCACGCCCATGCCAAAATTAATAGCGAAAATCTTTAACCAGAAATGATAGAGATCTTGATAAACTTGTTTGCGGGAATGGAGCCACCAGCCTTCAAGCACCGCTAGATAGCTGGCGAGTCCAATCGTTAATGCTGGGAAGATAATATGGAACGAGACAGTGAAGCCAAATTGAACCCGGGCAAGTGTTAAGGCATCCAGCGCAATCATATTATTCTGTTCAGTTGAAATTTTGACTGTAATATTTTCTCGATTGCTACGCTATGTGAGCCGCTTGCTGAGCCGAGAAAACAACGAAAAAACTTACAGAGCCTAAGCAAAAGACATTTAAAAGGCTTAGGCGGATTCTGGTTTTGCGAGGCGCTGGCGCAATCATTTTTTCATAAACGAAGCACCGCTCTTACAAATTCAGGATGTATTTTAGCGCAATTTAGGCTATCAAAGCAGCCTATTCTGGGAATTGATACAAAGAAGGCGAGTGAAGTTCACCTCCTTCTATGCAAGTCTAACCCATTGATTTAATTGACTTTTTTATGCCGAGCTTAAATTAAAAACCTTTTAAAATCAATTGGTTAGGGGGCTGATGGAAGTGTTGGGGGCGAGGCCGATTAAGTCCCCTGGAAAATGAGTTAAAAGGCAGGGCCGGTTAAGACGCACGCGAGATTTTGCCGCGCGCAGTGTGCAGAAAGTGGCACAGTGAAGTACCGAAAAACTCAAAAACTATAAGCTGATATAAAATTCATCTATGCAGAGTAATAGATTGCACTCCAAATTTAACGTTGATTGTGACGTATGGTTTAAAAAGGAAACAGAATGCCTAAATCTTCCGTAGCCGCTCCTAACAAGTCGGTTTTCCCTATTTCTTTGGGCTTAATTGTTGCCTCTATCGTATTGCTGGGCTTGGTTTTAATGCCCCCTTTGCCTGGTCTGTCGCTAGCCGGGCAGCGAATGTTAGCCATCTTAGCGTTTGCGGTGATTGTTTGGATTACAGAGGCCGTGACTTATGAGGTCAGCGCGATATTAATTACTGTACTGATCGCGTTTTTGATTGGCGCTGCGCCGCGGGTGGACAATCCAGAAGTGGTTTATGGTACGGCCGGAGCTTTGTCAATGGCGTTGGCGGGGTTTTCCGATCGCGCGTTGGCGCTCGTGGCGGCAGCGCTTTTTATTTCCGCTGGCATGACTTCTACGGGCTTTGATAAACGTATCGCGTTGGTCACGCTGTCTAAAATTGGCGCTAGCACGCAGCGCATTATGCTTGGCACGGTGTTGGTGACGGCAGTGCTTTCTTTAGTAGTACCTAGCGCTACCGCGCGGGGGGCATGCATGGTGCCGATTATGCTTGGGATCGTGTCCGCTTTTGGGTTAGATCGACGCTCTAATATTGCCGCTGGCATTATGATTGTAGTGGCGTTAAGCATCAGTATTTGGAATATCGGCATTCAAACTGCCGCCGCGCAAAATTTACTGACGGTCGGCTTTATGGAACGGATCCTAGGGCAGCGCGTAACTTGGGGCGAATGGCTGCTAGCCGGTTTGCCGTGGGCGGTTGTGATGTCGCTGATTCTGCTATATATCGTTCGCAAAATGTTGCCGCCAGAAACGGAGTCGATTCCCGGGGGCGCCGAGGCAGTGCGCCGAGCATTGGCGGAGTTGGGGCCGATGACTGCCGCCCAAAAGCGTTTAATGTTGGTTTCGTTGATGCTGCTTGCATTTTGGTCGACCGAAGGTAAATTGCACTCATTTGATACAACTTCAGTCACCTTTGTCGGGCTGGCTCTTTTGCTGATGCCACGGATTGGCGTGATGGATTGGAAAACGCTTGAAGCCCGCACACCTTGGGGAACTTTGATTGTATTTGGCGTGGGCATTAGCCTAGGAACGGCTTTGTTAACCACGCAGGCAGGTCAATGGCTTGGGGATCAAGTCGTGCATCATACGGGTATGGACGGGTTGAGTCCGGGTCTGATATTCGCCGTGCTGAGCCTGTTTTTAATTGTGATTCATCTGGGGTTTGCGAGCGCGACGGCGCTGACTTCAGCGATGCTGCCAATCCTAATTGCGGTATTGCAGACCTTGCCAGGAGATTTTAATCGACTCGGCTTGACCATGTTGTTAGGCTTTACCGTGAGCTTTGGTTTTATTTTGCCGATTAATGCTCCGCAGAATATGGTTTGCTTGGCGACCGATACTTTTACCACGCGACAATTTACCAAGATCGGTTTTGTCGTGACGGTGGTTGGCTATTTGCTGTTATTGGTTTTCTCGCAAACCTACTGGAAGCTCCTGGGTTGGATTTAATTTACGGTAACTGGCTGATCGCTGGCGGCGGGCATGGTATGTAGGGTGCGTATATTGCCGCCGGCCACGCCTAGCACCAGCCAGGTATTGTTTATTTCAACGACTATCACTTTTTCTTTTGACGTAAGCGCCGTGCTGCTGACGACTTTGATTAAGCTGGTGCGGCGTAGCGGCGGCCGCACGCCAAAGCGCCGGGCCACCCAGGCGCACCCATAGGCAAGCCCAATTACGGCAATCAGCCAAGCAATCGTCTGCCCTACGGAGCTCACGTTCACTGCACTGGGCAGGGGGGTGCTGTCATTGGCGAGAGCCGTAAACGGCAGCCATACGGCCGTTGCGAGGGCTTGAGATAACGCGCGGCGGACATGAATGCCATGCATGATGTAGCTCCGAGAGAGTTAAGTTTAATCAACAAATGCCCGTTCAACCACATAATGCCCGGGTTGTGAATGGGTGCCTTCGTTAAATCCCATGGCTTTCAGCAGAGCGCGCGTATCCTTGAGCATATGCGGGCTACCGCATAACATTAAGCGATCACGCTCAACTGAAAACGGGGGTAAATCTGTATCTTCAAATAGCTTGCCGTCTTGAATTAAATCCGTGATTCGGCCGCGATTGCGAAAGGGCTCGCGCGTAACCGTTGGGTAATAGATAAGTTGGTCCCGAATCAATTCACCAATATGTTCATTTTGCGGCAATGATTGCGTAATATATTCTTTGTATGCCAATTCATCAATAAAGCGGCAAGTGTGGGTTAGCACAATGCGTTCATAGTGACTATAGATCTCAGGGTCTTTGATAATGCTCATGAACGGAGCTAAACCCGTGCCGGTTGATAACAACCAAAGGGTGGAGCCGGGTAATAGATGATGCGTCACCAGAGTGCCCGTTGATTTTTTGCTGATATAGACGGAGTCGCCTATTTTCAAATGTTGTAGGCGTGAGGTGAGCGGGCCATCCTGTACTTTGATCGAAAGGAATTCTAAATTTTCTTCGTAGTTGGCGCTAGCCATGCTGTAGGCGCGCACTAATGGCTTATTGTTAACTTCAAGTCCGACTAGGGTGAATTGGCCGTTATCAAAACGAAAAGAAGGATCGCGTGTACAGGTGAAGCTGAAAAGCGTGTCAGTCCAATGGCGGATACTTAATACAGTTTGTGGGGTTAAATTGCTCATGATAAATCGGTCGTAGGTAGCAGCAAATAGCCTATCAATTAGGGTAGCCTTCATTCTACCCTTTATTCCAAATAAGAGTGATTCTCGTTCCTAATGCTGCGTTTTTATAGCGTTATTTTCTGCTGAATGGGAGTTGGGGGAGTGAGGCGCAAGCGCGCGATGTAAGGTAGGTGGTCGGATAACCAAGCTGCTTTGGAAGCGGGCATGAGCTCCAGCGGCGTAAATTCCCGCACAAACATTTTGTCAAGCGCTAAAGCGGGCGAGAAAGCCGGAAATGTTTTTGCTGTTTGCCCTAGCGTCATGGCGACTTCGCATAGACCTAAAGCATGAAAGATGGGAATTGAATCACTTTTCCAATCATTAAAATCGCCGGCGAGAATGAGGGGGCCGCTAGGCGCTTCGCGGGCAATCCAGTGAGCTAACCATTCCATTTGCCGCAAACGCGCAGCGCGGGTCAGGGCAAGATGTACACACAATAATATGACGGGCTGTTGGTTAACGATAGTGCGTGCTACCAATAGTCCACGTTGTTCAAAGCGATGGGCAGAAATATCCCAGCGTTCGCCTCGAGTGAGGGGGGAGGAGGAAAGAATCGCATTGCCATGTCGCCAGGAGGGTTTCTGCACATTGGGCCCAAGCTCGAGATGCAGTTGTAAGGCGATGGATATTTCAGTGGCGTGGCAATGCCAATCTTCGTCTGCGGTTGTAATTCTGGACTTGTTGCCCTCCGTGGTCGGCCTTGGCGCAGATCGGCGCTGCGCCATGGCTTCCTGTAAAAAATATACATCCGCAGGAATGCGTTGCATCCAACGCCGCATTGCTTGCCATGTTTGAAAACCTAGCGGCGAACGGCCTTTGTGTAAATTCCAGCTTACGGCAACAAATTCATGCGGATCGCGTGGCGCTGTGTGTAACGGAAATAGAGATTTCATGAATGGTTAAGGCGAGCCCGCAATCGATAAATAAGCACAGGGTTGCGTGGGAGAATTTGCCAGTCCGCCCAGTTATCTAAGGGCACGACGAAGGCTGGATGACTGGCATTGACGACGCGAGGAACCGCCAGCGCAGGACAGTCGAAGGCGGCTGATGTGTGTGAGGGGGCGAGTGTTTCGCGCGTCTCAAGAGTAAAGGTCACCGCTTGTTTGGTCGGGTTAAGGTTATCGGGCGTGATGGTAATGGTGCGGGATAATTCGAGCGCGGGTTGATTGCAATCGACCCTGGGTTGATCTGAATAGTGTTTGGTTTCAGTATGCGATTGGCCGAGTGGGGTCTGGCCGGCGAAGCTGGCAACCTGCTGTCCTTCCTGGATAATCTGTAGTTCCCAATGCACGATAGGGGTTGAGGGCTGGGCGCAAACGGGTGCGCTACCCCAAAAAAGCAGGCTACACAAGGAAGCCATCCGTATTTTATGAGAGAAACTATACATAATCCTTTCTATTCAAGGTTGAGCTGCGAATTAGCTTATATCCGCAAATGAATAATAAATAAAGCTACTATGCTATGCTGCGTTTTGCCGTTACGGGCGCGTCACAATAGTAACAATAACTGAGTCGCTATAGATTCAATGTCTGGAATCTCGCTTTACCATCTTAAGCGTTTAACTTAATACGCGGACTTTAAATTAGTCTGCGTAGTGAGTAAGGGCGCTGGATTTTTGACCTCTAATTGGAGCTTCTACATGCATAATAAATTTCAAAAGATGTTGCCCATCAGTACTGCTGTCATGCTGTCTATCGCTTTACCTACGATGGCGGCGGAGCAGGTGGTTAAAATTGGTCATGTTGCGCCACTCACAGGTAGTATTGCGCACCTTGGCAAAGATAACGAAAACGGAGCGCGTTTAGCGGTTGAGGAAATTAACGCTAAAGGTTTGATGATTGGCGAAAAAAAGATCATTTTGCAACTTGATGCGCAAGATGATGGCGCTGACCCGCGCCAAGCCACGCAAGCTGCGCAAAAGCTTGTCGACGATGAGGTTGTAGGCGTAGTTGGGCATTTGAATTCAGGCACTTCGATTCCCGCTTCTAAAATTTATAGTAATGCCGGAATTGTGCAAATTTCGCCTTCTTCAACTAATCCTCAGTATACCCAGCAAGGTTTTAAAACAACCTACCGCGTAGTCGCCACAGATGTTCAACAAGGGCCTGCGCTGGCTCGCTACGCCCACAGTGCCGGGTTAAAAAAGGTAGTAGTGGTTGATGATGCGACCGCTTATGGCAAAGGACTCGCTGATCAGTTTAAGAAGGCCGCGCAGGAAAAGGAAGGCTTGCATGTTTTGTTGCATGAGGCAACCAATGATAAAGCGACTGATTTCCGAGCTATTTTGACCAAAATCAAGAAGTTGCGTCCAGACGCTATCTTTTATGGCGGGATGGATGCGACCGGCGGACTCTTTGCATGGCAAGCGAAGCAGCTTCAAATTACAGCAAAAGTGCTCGCGGGCGATGGCGTCTGTACTGAGAATTTAGCCAATCTGGCGAAAGACGCGACAGATAATGTGATTTGTTCGCAGGCTGGCATGGCATTGGAAAAAATGCCGGGTGGCGCTGAATTTGAGAAAAAATATCTAAAGCGTTTTGAGACGCCGATTCAGATTTATGCGCCATTTACTTATGATGCTGTGTACATTATCGTTGAAGCGATGAAGCGTGCAAATTCAATTGATCCCGCAAAAATTTTGATGGAGATGCCCGCTACTAACCGCGTAGGCGTGATTGGCGAAACCAAATTTGATGAAAAGGGAGATTTGAAAGCGCCGGTCATTTCCCTCTACAATTACAAAAATGGAAAAAAGACTCTACTAAATACTGTTAAGATGTGATTTTTTCAGGCGGGCTTACCTGTGCGCGCATAAGCTTAGTGCCTGCGCGCCAGGCAAAGATAATATGAGGTATAATTCTGTTAAACAGATATAATCAGCTGGTAGATAGAAAAATTGCGTGTAGCTTAAAGTATTTGAGATTTTTTTGTGGATTTGAATTAGCGTTTTCGCAATCGTCTAGGTACGGAAACGGTTTTTAGATGTAAGGTTGGAGTCGACGTAAAAACCCAAAGAAATGCAGTGCTTTTATTTTGAAGGCATTAAAAATGCTTGGTTAAGCGGCTCGAGCTACCTAAAAAATCAGTTGATGAATTATATGAAGTTCATTGACGCAAAAATTAATAAAAAAATATTTATTTTTCTTTGCAAAATCAGAATTAATCTGTATATTATCGCCTAATTAATAACTTGAATGGCTGGACTCATAAAAAAGTCTAGACGTTCGCATTTTAACTTTGTGAAGGGAATGTCTATGTCTTCATATGAAGAATTGCTTGCGCAACAAGCAAAATTGGAAAAACAAATCGAAGAAGCTAAAGCTAAAGAATGTGCTGCAGTCATCGATGAAATAAAGAAAAAAATTGCTATCTTTGGGATTACACTCGATGAGCTTGGCTTAAGCAAAAAAGAGCTCAATCTGAGAAAATCGCATATGAATAAGCAGCGTGCGCGTACGCCTGTTGCGCCTAAATATCGCGATCCACAGACCGGTGTAACCTGGTCCGGGCGCGGCAAGCCACCTAAGTGGATTGTGGGTAAAGATCGGGGTTCTTATCTTATCTAAAACAGAGTTGAGTTTTAGTCAAAAAATTAAAGTGGTAGGAGCGCCTCAAATTTCTGTTTGAGGCGCTCCATGCGTTTCATTTTTGTCAGCAGCCCGGTTGATGTGCTCAGAATGTATGCTCGGCTGCTGGAAATACGCCCATTTTAACTTCGTGTACATAAGCTTCGACAGCAGCCTGCAAAATAGGCTGATTTGATGCCTGTCGCGCTTGCTCGCTGACGAAATTTTTTGCGAACCGCGGGCGTTTTCCTGTGGACACGCCTAGCAAATCGTATAGTACCAGCACTTGTCCAGAGCAGTCAGGGCCGGCTCCAATGCCAATCGTAGGAATCAGCAGGGCGTCCGTTAATTGTGCGCCAAGCGCCGTAGGCACGGCTTCTATGACTAACAATTGAGCACCAGCTTGTTGTAGCGCTTGTGCATCGCACAGCAATTGCTTAGCGGCTGCTCCAGTTTTGCCTTGTACCTTGAAGCCGCCTAATGCATGCACTGATTGCGGTGTTAAGCCAATATGAGCACAGACTGGAATTGAGCGTTCAACTAGAAACCGCACGATATCGCTTAACCACATCCCCCCTTCGAGCTTAACCATCTGAGCGCCTGCGCGCATCAAGGTGACGGCATTGGCAAATGCCTCACTGGGCGTAGCGTAGCTACCAAATGGCAAATCGGCAACGATGAGTGCCCGGGACTGACTGCGCGCAACGCAAGCCGTATGATAAGCGATGTCGGCAACCGTGACGGGAAGCGTAGTAGCATGGCCTTGTATTACATTGCCTAAAGAGTCCCCAATCAATAACACGTCGACTCCGGCCTGATCGAGGAGAGCGGCGAAGCTGGCGTCATAACAGGTTAACGCAGCGATTTTTTCCGCTTTTTCGCGCATGATTTGCAGGTGCGGCACAGTAATCGCCTGACGTGAATTTTCTGCTAAATAGTCCATATTGGGTCTGTGAATAAAAGTTGAGCTAGAAAAAGCGCTGTTGGGCGCATCAAATTGGATTAAATTTTTGTCTAAAACCTTATCAATGCGCTGTGCGGCAACCGCCGGCAAAAAGGCATCGGCTCGTCCACGCTGTGGAATTTCAAAATCAGCATTCAGTTCAAGTAAGGGCAGTAGCACGAATGCGCGCTCAGTCAAACGCGGGTGTGGAACAATGAGATTGGCGGTGTCAATCGAAAGCTGGTCGTAGAGCAAAATGTCTATATCCAGCGTACGTGGCGCATTACGGTAAGAGCGCAGGCGGCCAAAATAGTCTTCGCCCGCCGCGCATAATGCGAGTAGCTGGAAAGGCGAGAGCGTGGTTTCCAGCGCTAGCACGCAGTTGTAAAAATCATTGCCGCTGGCTTGTACTGGCGCACTACGGTAAAAGCTAGATTGGGCGCGCAGGGTGACATTCGCTTGCTGGGCCAGCCAGCCGATAGCGGCTTGTAGCGTTTTACGTGGATTGCCAAGGTTTGCGCCAAGACCAAGATAAGCGATCGACATAACTCACTTTTTTAGCTAATTGTTTTCCGCTTAATTAAGCGTTGACTTATCCGCATTTTAGGATTCTTTGGGCTTGGCGCGGCCACGTCTGCGGCGGCGTGGAGTAGTGGATTCCGGCCCGTCTTCTGTGAGCAAGGTTTCGCGCTGGGCGGAATCGGCTGCGATAAAAGCAGTCCACCATTGTGCTAAGGCAGGATCGAGTTCGCCTGATTCGCAACGCAACAGCAAAAAATCATAAGCCGCTCTAAACCGTGGGTGTTCCAGCAACTTGAACGCGTTACGGCCGCGCTTTTCAAGGCGAGGTTGCAAGCCCCAAATTTCTTTCATGTCTCCGAGATGGCGTCGTTGAATCGCCAACTTTTTCATTTGCGCATAGAGTGTTTCATCCATTGCGCGGTAGAGTGCAGGAATGGGATACTCATTGGCCTCTTTATATTTTTGCCAGTGCTCGCGTACTTCGTGCCATAACAAGGCCGCGAATAGAAAACTAGCGGAGACATATTTACCTGCACGAATCCGCTCATCGGTATTATGGAGCGCAAGAGTAATAAATTTTTCACTTTGCGGTTGCTCAAGGCCGGCATCAAGCATGGGCAATAAATCATCGTGCAGCCCGGCGGCACGCAATTGGCGCAAACAGTCGAGCGCTTGACCGCATAGCAACAGTTTGAGGGTTTCATCAAACAGTCGAGCGCTGGGTACATTGCCGAGCAATTCGGCGAGTGAGCTAATTGGCTTGCCTGTAGCCTCTTCAATTTCGAAGCCGAGTTTTGCCGCAAAGCGTACAACGCGCAACATCCGCACCGGATCTTCGCGGTAGCGAGTAGCTGGATCGCCAATCATGCGCAGGAGCCGAGCGCGAATATCAGCCATGCCATTATGATAATCGAGCACCGTTTGCGTGGCCGGATCATAGTACATGGCATTGATGGTGAAATCGCGCCGCGCCGCATCTTCGTGTTGCAGGCCCCAAAGATTGTCGCGCAGAACGCGTCCGCTGGCATCGATTGCATGGAGATGATGGTCTAACTCCCCACGCCGCGCGCGTGCTCCCGAGCGTGCAGGCAAGGCTGCGTTGGTTAACGCGGGCGGTGCGGCGGGCGTGCTTAAACTTGCACGGAAAGTCGAGACTTCAATAATTTCTTGTCCGAATGGCACATGAACAATTTGGAAGCGTCGACCAATTAAGCGCGCTCGACGAAATAGTTTTTGTACTTGTTCAGGCGTGGCATCGGTTGCTACATCAAAATCTTTCGGGGCAACGCCCAATAGCAAATCACGTACGGCGCCGCCAACAATAAATGCATTGTAACCTTCTTGTTGTAAGGTACTCGTCACGCGTAGCGCATGACGCGAGATTAACGCAGAATCTATTTGATGGATACGGGCCGGTACGCTCACCGGTAGTTTTTTATGAGGCGCCTGTTTGGCAGCACGACTTAATGTGGGCAATTCAGACTGGCCCAATAGTTTGCGAATAAATTTTCTAATCACGAGGTTTTGAATAAATCTAAAATACGCCATCCTTTCGATTGAGCATGAGCACGCAGCTTGTCATCTGGGTTAGTCGCAATCGGGGTGCTGACTTTTTCGAGTAACGGAATGTCGTTGTGTGAATCGCTATAAAAATAGCTTTGTTTAAAACTTGTCCAGTTTTTATCAAGCGACTGTAGCCAAGCTTCAGCGCGTATGATTTTACCTTCACGATAACTGGGCAAGCCATTAATTTCGCCTGTATAGGCAGCCGTTGGATCGCCATTGAGCGTAGCCGGCTCAGGTGCGATGAGATGATTAATGCCGAAAGCGCGAGCGATAGGCGCCGTAACAAAACTATTGGTTGCCGTCACAATGCAGCATACATCACCGGCGGCCTGGTGGCGCTGGATGAGGGCAAAGGCAGCCGGGCGCAGCAGCGGGGTAATGATTTCTTGCATAAATTGGGCATGCCAGGCGGCTAATTGCGCGCGCGAATAACGCGCCAGCGGCGCTAGCGCATAACGCAGATAGGCGTGAATATCGAGCCGGCCTGCTTGGTAGTCTGCATAGAAGCGTTCATTCTCAAGCTTAAAATGGGTCGCATCGACTAACCCATGGCGTACGGCAAAGCAGCCCCATTCGTAGTCGCTATCCGCTGGAATCAACGTATGGTCGAGATCAAATAGGGCAAGGTTCATCATAACCGGCATTTTACTCGAAGCACGGAGTTGCGGTGAGTGTCGTCATTTCTTGATGCGATAACATTGCGCGGAGTAACGGCAGTGTGATGGGTCGGTGTCGTTCCAAAGAAAAACGGTCAAGCGCATCGAGCAAGCCGATTAAGGTTCTCATATCACGTCTGAAGTGCGCCAGTAGATAAGGCGGCACATCTGCTGCGAGCGCGATGCCGCGTGCTTGAGCGGCGCGCGTCAGGGCGGCCATTTTGCCCACATCATCGAGGGGCATAAGTTGGTATACCAGCCCCCAGCCAAGTCGGGTGCGCAAATCTTCGCGCACCTTGAGTAAGCGTGGCGGCATCTGGCCCGTTGCGACAAAAGCACAGTGCGGGTGAGCCTTAATTTCATTAAACAAATTGAAGGCGGCAATTTGCTGGATGGGCGAGAGCATATCGCAATCATCGATTGCATAAAGGGCCAAGGCTGGATCAAATTCAAACGCAGCTAAGCTCGCGCATGGTCCGGCAAGACGAGCGCGACCCGGGCCTGCGCGGTGACACAGCGCATGGAGTAAATGACTGCGCCCGTTCCCCGCTTCACCCCATAGATAGAAAAAGCGCTCGGCGGCATAATCATTCCCTGGAGCTTCATTCAGTGCGGCAAGCCGCGTAACAAGCTCGGTATTTGCGCCGGTGATGAAATTATCAAACGTAGCGCTAGGCGGGTCCCCGAAATCAAGCAATAACTGGCGCGACACAAATATAAAAAGAAGGTAAAAAATAAAAAATAGAGATAAAACCCACAGTCTGTTATTTATGGAGTGGGAACATCGGTTAAAATCCGTATTCTACCGGACTTCTCGAAACGGCTATTTCCGTTGCGTTGGATTGCATGAATTCATCAAATTTTGCTAGACCCTCAGGCCTGACCTATAAAGATTCAGGCGTTGATATAGAAGCTGGCGATGCGCTGGTTGAACGCATTAAGCCGTTCGCTAAACGCACGCTGCGCGCAGGTGTATTGGCCGGCATTGGCGGCTTTGGCGGGCTATTTGAGGTGCCCAAAAAATATCAAGAACCCGTATTAGTGTCGGGTACGGATGGTGTGGGCACTAAGCTTAAACTGGCTTTTCAGCTCAATCGGCACGACACAATCGGACAAGATTTGGTCGCCATGAGCGTGAATGATATTCTCGCACAAGGGGCTGAGCCACTCTTTTTCCTTGACTATTTTGCTTGCGGCAAGCTTGAGGTTGAGACCGCGGCGACGGTTATCCAAGGGATCGCGGCAGGTTGCGAGCTCGCGGGTTGTGCCTTAATTGGCGGCGAGACGGCTGAAATGCCAGAAATGTACCCGGCGGGCGAATACGATTTAGCCGGTTTTGCTGTGGGCGCGGTTGAAAAAAGCAAAATCATTGATGGTCACGCGATTGCGGCCGGCGATGTCGTGCTTGGCCTTGCCTCAAGCGGTATCCACGCAAACGGTTATTCGTTGGTGCGGCGGATTCTCCAGCAGGAGCAGGTTGATTTAGCGGATCAGCTGGATGGCCATGCATTGGCTGACGCACTGATGGCGCCTACGCGCATTTATGTCAAACCAGTGCTGGCTTTGCTTGAAAAAATAACGGTCAAAGGCATCGCGCATATTACGGGTGGCGGTTTGCTGGAAAATATTCCACGCATGCTCGCCGATCCTTTATGCGCTGAGCTGGATCAGCATGCTTGGCCGTTGCCGCCTTTATTTAGTTGGTTAGCGGAGCGGGGTGGCGTTGCTGATGACGAAATGCACCGCGTGTTCAACTGTGGCATTGGGATGGTGCTGGTGGTCTCCGCGCAGCACGCGCAAGCGGCGCTAGCTGAGCTTGCCGCTGCAGGTGAAACCGCCTGGCTGATTGGCAAAATTCGCGCGCGGGTTGAAGGCGAAGCACAAACGATAGTTATTTAACGCTGGAGCAGCAATTTTAAGAAAGCCGGGTTGATAAAAATCTTTTCTCGGCCAACTTGGGTTGCTTGCAATAAGCCAATATCAGATAGCTGCTTGAGATAGATGGAAGCGTATCAAATATCATATGTCGATTTTATCGCATTTCATCGACATATAAATCCGATATGTTTAAGTGCTCGACATATTTAACATGTCCAATTTATACTTTTATATATAAGTTCAGTATTTAAACGCGCGGCGCGCTATTCTTTGGTCGAGTAAACACTGGTTTTTGGTGAGGTTCAACCCCGCGGCTAACGCATTCATCAAATTGACATAGCGACAGACGAGGTTCTAATTGCGGAAAAGTCTATGTTCTAATTCTATTAATCGGTAAAAGGATAAGCACCCCAAATACGCATCACGTTTGTTATGACTTGTGCGCTGAGATCAGGTGCGCAGCAGTCAAGCACCAGGCGTTTATCTATTGCACGCAACCAAGTTAATTGTCTTTTACAAAGCTGACGCGTAGCAACTATCCCCTGCTCGCGCATTGTGGCCTGGTTGATTTTGTCTTCCAGATACGCCCAGATCTGACGATAGCCCACGCAGCGCATAGCAGGTAAGTCTGGATGCAGATCGCCACGAGCTCGTAAGCGCGTTACTTCAGCTACGAAACCCGCCTCGAGCATGGCGTCAAAGCGTGTTTCGATACGTTTATGCAATACACTCCGGTCGGACGGCTCAAGTGCAATGGGCAAATAATCATAAGGCGCATTGACATGCTCTTTAACTGCCAGTAACTGAGACATGGGTTGTCCGGTCAGCAGCCATACTTCGAGTGCGCGTTGAATGCGCTGTGCATCATTGGGCGCCAGCCTAGCTGCCAGCGCGGGATCGCAGGTGGCCAGGCGCGCATGTAAAGCAGGCCAGCCGTCACGAGCGGCTTCACGGTCAAGCGTTGCGCGCACCTGCGGGTTCGCTTCGGGCAAAAGAGCGAGCCCTGCGGTCAGCACTTTGTAATACAGCATCGTCCCGCCAACTAATAACGGCCGTGCTTTGCGTGCATAAATTTCACCAATTAAGCGTTGCGCATCTGCTTTAAAAGCTGCGGCGGAATAAGTCTGAGCAGGATCAAGAATATCAATCAGATGGTGCGTAACCAGGGCGCGCTCGGCACGAGAGGGTTTGGCCGTGCCAATATCCATTTCTCGATACACTAAAGCCGAGTCGAGGCTGATAATTTCAAGCGGCACGTGTTGAGCAAGACCTAACGCGGCGGCTGTTTTACCAGATGCAGTCGGGCCCAGCAGGCAGATTACAGGAGGATAAGGCGGCCGATCTTGAGCGTGGTGTTGAGTGACTAAGTTCATTGTCCACGCATAAAGAGCCGATCTAGATCAGTGAGTGAAAGCTGATACCAGGTAGGTCGTCCGTGATTGCATTGATTGGCGCGCGGGGTCCTTTCCATTTGCCGCAGCAGTCCATTCATTTCATTCAACGTTAAGCGTTGGTTCGCTCGCACTGCGTGGTGACAGGCCAACGTGCCGAGTAGTTCATGTTGGTGTTCAAGCAATATTCGTGAGCCACCATGAGCATGCAGATCTTCTAACACAGCATGCGCAAGGGCGGATAAATCAGCGCCTTTAAGCAGCGCGGGGACGGCCCGAATAGCCAGTGCTGTCGGAGATTGGATCGTAATATCAAAACCCAGAGCGGCTAGCGTCGTTTGATTCTCCTCGACGGTGCCAATTTCAACCTCGTTGGCAGGGATAGATAATGGCAGCAACAAGGGTTGCATCGCAATCGAATGTTCAGCTAGTGCGGTTTTGAATTGCTCATAGATCACTCGTTCATGGGCGGCATGCATATCAACCAACACCAGGCCAAGCTTATTTTGGGCGAGAATGTAAATATTATGCAGTTGGCCGAGTGCGAATCCTAGCGGATGATCTTCATCGGCAGTGGCGTTTGCAGAGGAGGTAGTCGTAGAAGGTATTTGTCCACGCGTGGACTCAGTGTCAGGCTCAGTTAAATGGGTTGGATTTAAGTGAACAGCCGCATCGTTTGCATTTGGGCGCACAGACGGAGCGGACTCTGTCTGTGCTGCAGAGGTGGTTTCAAGATGCGTCGTATTTGGGTCGATTTTACGCGGGCCAAAGAGCGCGTCATAAACGGCAAGAGGTTGTTCTACCCGGGTTTGAATTGGCAGCATACCTTGTCGCATGCGTGCTTGCGGTAGCCAAGCTGGATTGGTTACCGATGCGCTTGAGGTCGTTGAGTCGCTCAGTGGCGCAAGATGTGTCGCGTGTCCGCCTGCTGTAGTGGGTTGCGAAATCCCCGCCTGCTGTGCGAGCGCGCGCTGCACAGCATGAAAGATAAATTGATGGATTGAGCGAGAATCGCGGAAACGGACTTCAATTTTAGATGGATGCACGTTTACATCAACGGATTCGGGCGGGACCTCGAGCATCAGCACATAGGCTGGATGGCGTTCTCCATGTAAGACATCTTCATAGGCAGAGCGTACCGCGTGCGTAAGTAATTTGTCCCGCACAAAGCGGCCATTGACGAAAAAATATTGCTGATCGGCTCGTCCGCGGCTGGTTGTAGGCAGGCCAACAAAACCATTCAACGCAATTGGTCCGGCTTGTTCTGCCAGCGGCAAATGGGCTAGGGCAAAGGCCTCGCCAAGGATTTTGGCGACGCGGAGCGAGGCCGCGCCAGCATTCCAATGCTCGACGGCGCGGCCATTATGGTGCACCGAAATGGCAACTTCTGGCCGCGCCAGCGCCGCGCGACGAATCACATCTAGGCAATGGCCGAATTCAGTTTGCTCGCTTTTTAAAAATTTGCGGCGGGCTGGCGTGTTGAAGTACAGCTCACGGACCTCGATCGACGTGCCAATTCCTCCGGCTGCAGGGGCTAGTGCGCCGGTTTGCGCATCAATTGACATTGCATGTGGCGCTTCGGCGGTGCGGCTCGTGAGCGATACTTGCGCTACGGAGGCGATTGAAGCCAGCGCTTCGCCACGAAAACCCAGCGTGCGCACGGCTTCTAGTTCCGCCAGAGAATGAATTTTGCTGGTGGCATGGCGCATCAACGCAAGCGGTAGCTCATCTGGCGCAATCCCGTTACCATCGTCAACTATGGAAATACGTTTTACGCCCCCCGCTTCAAGTGAAATGCGCAATGATTGTGCGCCGGCGTCAAACGCATTTTCAATCAGTTCTTTAACCACCGAAGCAGGACGCTCAACCACTTCGCCGGCTGCAATTTGGCTGATTAATTGATCGGGCAGCGGCAGGATAGACCGTGGGCGTATAGTTGTCATAGGGGGCGAAAGCGAAGAGAATAATTGGAATTATAAGTTGTCTGCGTCTGCGAAAAAATAGATATATTTACGCAGAGTTATTTAATTCGTTGATATGTCGCAGGTGAATGCGCGTTGCCATTTTGAGTTATGCAAGAAAGTTGCAGCGCCTCAGAGGCCGGCCCAGAAACTTCGACGCAGATTGACCCCTCTAATTCCGGTATGATTGGTCCTTTGAAAATTTCAGGAGAAAGGCTTGGAAACGCTGTTGCATTTTGCTGGAATGTTGCTCCATATCGATCGTTTTTTGGGAACTTTTATTCAGCAATATGGTGCATGGATTTACGTTGTACTGTTTTTGATTGTATTTTGCGAGACAGGTTTGGTGGTTTTTCCGTTTTTGCCTGGTGATTCATTACTCTTCGTGGGCGGGGCTTTTTGCGCCATGGGGGCGATGTCGCTACCGGTTTTGATCGTGCTGTTGCTGATCGCAGCAATCGTTGGAAATACGCTGAACTACCGCATCGGTCATTTTATTGGGCCTAAAATATTTGCCTCGAACTACCGTTGGCTTGATCGCGCTGCCTTGATGAAAACCCAAAATTTCTACGAACGGCATGGCGGCAAAACGATTGTATTGGCGCGTTTTATCCCGGTGGTAAGAACCTTTGCGCCCTTCGTTGCTGGCCTATCCAAAATGCGCGCAGCGCGGTTTCAGCTATTTAATATATCAGGTGCGCTGCTGTGGGTGTTCAGTCTTGTGTTAGCGGGATATTTTTTCGGTAATCTGCCCTTTGTCAAACAATATTTGAATGTGATCGTATTGGTTGGTGTGGCGACCGCAGCCGTGCCGGTATTCGTTGGCTGGCTTTGGCAATGGCTGCGACCCAAGCGCTAAAGCATTTTGTTTTTAGCCAGCGGTGGATTGGCTGAAAAGTAACGCTTAATGCCGCGCAAAATCGCATTCGCCATTTGCTCACGATAGGCAGGCGTATTCAGTTTAACCTCTTCTTCGGGGTTACTGATAAACGCAGTTTCCACTAAAACGGACGGAATATCGGGCGCTTTTAATACAGCAAAGCTGGCTTGTTCGACCGCATTTTTATGGAGCTTGTTAATCCGTCCGATTTCGTTAAGCACGTAATTGCCATAGCGCATACTGTCGTTTATTTGCGCTGTGGTCGACATATCCAGCAAGGCGTGTGATACCGCTTTATCTTGTGTTTTAATATTCACGCCGCCGATTAAGTCGGAGGTGTTTTCTTTATTGGCAATCCACTTTGCGGTCGTGCTAGAGGCGCCATGGTTCGACAATGCAAAGACCGAAGAGCCGTGGGCCTTGGGGGTGATAAAGGCATCCGCGTGAATTGAAACAAATAAATCCGCTTCAACCCGACGGGCTTTTTGCACGCGGACATGCAGTGGCACGAAATAATCATCGTCGCGCGTCATCATCGCGCGCATATTCGGCAGCGCATCAATTTTTGTGCGCAAGCGGCGGGCAATATCGAGCACTACATTTTTCTCATAAGTCCCTTTTTTGCCGATCGCGCCAGGGTCTTCGCCACCATGTCCAGGATCAATGGCAATCGTGAGCAGGCGCACTGTATGTGCTTTAGCTGGGGTTTGTTGACTCAAGCTATATTTATCATCGCCCGCGCGCGTGGAAGGCGCTCGAGCCGTGTCTTGGGGATTTTTCTGTTGCGCGAGTAGATCTGACGTTCCTGAGGAGGGAGTCTCGCCCTTTGCAAAGCGCTCAAAAAAAGCATCGCTTGGATCTAAAGGGGCCGACGTTTTGGGCCCGGTAAGGCCGGGCGGGGCATGGGGAGCGTTCACCATGGCCTTTGCTTCGGTCTTAGCGATTAAATCCAGCAGTGGATCGGGTGGGATGGCTGGGTATAAATCGAACACCAGTCGATGGCGATAGTTGCTAATGGGTGGCAGCGTAAAGACCTGAGGTTTTACGGCGTCTTTTAAGTCAAGCACGAGCCGCACTGTATCGGGCGTAAATTGTCCCACGCGTACTTGGCGAATTTGCGGGTCATTCGGCGTGATTTTTGCAACCAGCGCTTTTAGCGTGGTATCCAGCGTAAGGCCTTTAAAATCAACTACAATTCGCTCGGGTTCTTGCAACAGCCGAGAAGTGTAAGCGAGCGGCTGATCTGATTCTATGGTTAGGCGCGTGTAATCTCGTGCTGGCCATACGCGAACGCCAAGAATTGATGCTGCATATGCAGATTTGGGCAATAAGCCGAGGAGTAAAACTGAAGCGCCAGCGCATAAAAGCTGACGCCGTCGCCAAATAGGTGGCGTAGTGGTGTTAGATTCAAATGAACGAAAAGGTTTGATTAACATCGAGCAAGGCATTCTTTTCCGGTGTGACTCAGTGCGCGGATCAGCAAGCGCCGCCCAGCGCCTGCGAGTTCAAGCGTAAACTCAAGATCGGGCGCGCCCAGTAAGTCTCCTGCTTGTTGCGGCCATTCGATTAGATAAAGTGCGCGCATATTAAAATATTCCCGAAACCCAGCATCCACCCATTCGGTTGGATGGGCGAAGCGATACAGGTCAAAATGGAAAATATTGAGCGGTAAATCAACATTTGACTGAATGATCTGACTAGAATCTGCTGCGAGTTTGGCAACTTCAAGCGTGTAAGGTTCAACTAGAGTGTAAGTTGGGCTGCGCACTCGGCCAGTATAGCCCAGTGCGCGCAGGGTGGCGCGTACCAGCGCGGTCTTGCCCATGCCGAGCTCGCCATAGAGGTGTACTTGTAACCCTGGAAAATCTGTGGTGTACAGTGTCATTAGCGCGTGTGCGAAGCTTGCGCCAAACTTCGCAGTGGCCGCCTCATCGGGTAATTCAAATGAGCGCTCAAGTAATGAAACGGTTTTAACTGCGGTCGCGCGCATACGTAAAATATTCAGATGAATGCAAATGTAGATAATTTACCAGACAAACCTAAGCAAGTGACGCCTTTGGGCGGCTCTCAACTTGACGCGGGCGCACTGGCCGCGCTCGTGCCGCGGATTCGAGCCTGGGCGCAGGAGTTGGGTTTTAACGCGCTAGGTATTACTGACACCGATTTATCGGCGGCTGAGCCAGGCTTTTTAGCGTGGTTGGCGGCAGGTTTTCACGGTGAAATGGATTATATGGCGAAACATCGCGCGCAACGCTTACAACCCGCTGAATTAGTCGCGGGCACGGTTCGCGTGATTTCTGTGCGCATGCCCTATTTGCCAGCGCAGACTACGTTAAATAGTGAAGCCGAGCAGGGTGCAGCACAGGCGGATTGGCGTGCGATTGAAGCGGCTCGCCTGGAGGATCCAACCCAGGCCGTTATTTCGATCTACGCGCGAGGGCGCGATTACCATAAGGTATTGCGCCAACGGCTACAAAAACTGGCGGATCGGATTCAGGTTGAAATTGGCCCTTTTGGTTATCGAGCCTTTACTGATTCTGCGCCGGTGTTTGAAGTGGCGTTGGCGCAAAAGGCCCACCTCGGCTGGCGTGGCAAGCACACTTTATTATTACACCGCGATGAGGGTTCATTATTTTTTTTAGGTGAAATTTTTGTTGATTTACCCTTGCCGGTTGATGTGCCGCAGTCGTCAGCGCCAGCGCCTCTAGAAAACTCAGACAACCCGCAACAAACTGAGGATGGCGCGTATTGCGGTCGTTGTACGCGTTGCATTGATGTATGTCCAACGGGCGCGATTGTTGCGCCTTATCGACTTGATGCGCGCCGTTGCATTTCTTATCTGACGATTGAATTAAAAGGCAGTATTCCCGAGCCTCTGCGCCCTTTACTGGGTAACCGCGTTTATGGGTGCGATGACTGCCAGCTAGTTTGCCCGTGGAATAAGTTCGCTCGTCCAAGTAGTGTGGGAGACTTTGCTGTACGTAATAAATTAGACCAGGCGTCATTAATTGAGCTGTTTGCCTGGAGTGAGTCCGACTTTGAGACGCGGCTTGCAGGTAGCGCTATCCGTAGAATAGGTTATCAACGCTGGTTACGCAACCTAGCTGTGGGTTTAGGCAATGCACGGCGTGCTGCTTGGGCAGCAGGCCGTAATCTTGAACATCGGCAACTCACTCAGGCGCTGCACGAACGCGCACAGGATTCATCCGCGTTGGTGCGTGAGCATGTGCAGTGGGCGTTATGCCAATAAAAGCTAAAAAAGCTTACTGAGTGCTGGCACTGCAGTTAATAAAGCGGCTGTGATCAAGCCATGTTTGATGGTTAAATTAAGTCCAAATTTTTCCAATTTGGAGTCAAAGCGTTCCTCCATTAAGTGCATGTCTTTGCGTAAAGTTTCATGGTTGATGTCCATGTCTTTACGCAAAGACTCATGTTTAGCATCCATGTCTTTACGCAGAGACTCATGTTTAGTATCCATGTCTTTACGCAGAGATTCATGTTTAGCATCCATGTCTTTACGCAGAGATTCATGTTTAGCATCCATGTCTTTACGCAAAGATTCATGTTTAACATCCGTGTCTTTACGCAGGCCACTTATTTCACGTTGCAGATCTTCTTTAGTGACCAGCTCTTGCAGATTATCGTTAAAAATTTCGGCCAAAATTTCAGCTCCGGCTTCTGCTTGGTTCTGTGGAACACCGATTCCTATAAGGCGTTTAACTAATTTTAAAGTATCAAAAGCGGTAATAAACATTGCGAGTTCCTTCAGCTCTTTCAAAGTTAAGACGTGTGCCATTTTTCCGTTCTACCCAATAATTTTTTGATCCCTTTGCTGTCGATATAAGGTTGATGCTGCTCCGTAACAAAGCAACTGTAATTAACTTTTATAGGTTAATTGTAAACTATAAATGATAAATTTCAAGCGTTTTTTTAATATTTAAAGTGTCGCTAGATGGAGTAAATTAAAACAGACGTTGGCAATAGTTTTAGGATTGTTTTAGAAAAAATCGTGCGGATTCATATTTGCGTTTTATGGTACCTACGCAAGGCTGATTCGTAAGAGAGTTTTAGATCGGCCACTATAGTTTGATAAGTTTTGCTAAGCTTTATAGCTTCAAAGAAGTGAATTTCATGGCTACCTGAGCTATAAAGAAACTCTGATGAGGTATTAAAAGGAAAGGTTAAGCCAATGCACCCGATTGCTACATTTAACGCCGTATTTACTACGCCATTCGGTAAAGTGGGGCTGCGCACGGAAGCGAATGCGATATGTGAAATTGTCTATTTGCCGAACACGGTTCAGGAAGTGTCGCCCAACAATGCGTTGGCGCGCCAGGCTGTGCGTCAAATTGAACGGTATCTTAAACAACCTAGCGCCACTTTTGATTTGCCACTGGCTACAGTAGGGAGCGTTTTTCAACGTCGTGTGTGGCAAGCGATCAGTGAGATTGCGCCAGGGACCGTGCAGACATATGGACAACTTGCGCGCTTAATTGGTAGTGCGCCGCGCGCCGTGGGGCAGGCCTGTGGCTCGAATTACTTTCCGTTAGTGATTCCTTGTCACCGCGTGGTTGGAGCAAATGGCATTGGTGGCTTTGCCCATCATGCTGGCGACGGATACTTTCGTACGGTGAAGCGCTGGTTGCTCGCGCATGAAGGAGTTAACTATAACTCTGACTCAGTCAGCTCTATTTTTAAAAATAAATAACCCATGGTAATAAACGCAATAACTAAACCCAATGCAGCCGAGGTGTGCGTTCTCAATGCCAGTCTAGCGTCGATCGATACGTTTTGCGATACCTTATGGCTTGAATATGGGTTGGCAAAAAATACGCTTGAGGCGTATCGGCGTGACTTAAGGCTTTTCGCTGAGTGGCTTGCTGAGCGTGAGGCAACCATGCTGGATAAAGTCAGTGAGGCGCAGTTAAGCGCCTATATTGCTGCCCGCAGCACAGATAAAGCGAGTTCCGCCAATCGACGGCTTTCGGTTTTCCGGCGTTATTGTGCTTGGGGGTTGCGCGAGCGGCGGCTAACGGTTGATCCTACGTTGAAAATCCGGGCGGCTAAACAGCCTATGCGTTTTCCCTCGACTTTGTCTGAGGCGCAGATTGAAGCGCTGTTAGCGGCGCCAGACCTAACCACGCCTTTGGGTTTGCGCGATAGGACGATGCTGGAGCTTATGTATGCAAGCGGTTTGCGTGTCTCCGAGTTGGTGATGCTGAAAACCGTTGAGGTCAGTCTAAACGATGGTGTCGTGCGGATTTTGGGTAAAGGTGGGAAAGAACGATTGGTTCCATTTGGCGCGGAAGCGCAAGGCTGGATTGAACGCTATCTGCACGTGGCGCGCTTTGCGCTTTTGCAAAATCGAGCAGCTGACGCATTGTTTATTACGGTACGCGGCGCGGGTATGACGCGTCAGCAATTTTGGCACATCATTAAACATTATGCGCAGCTAGCAGGGATCCATGCTCCGTTATCTCCCCATACATTGCGCCATGCTTTTGCTACCCATCTGTTGAATCATGGCGCGGATTTACGCGTGGTGCAGCTTTTGCTTGGCCATGCTGATATTTCTACCACGCAGATTTACACACATGTCGCTCGTGAGCGGTTGAGTGTATTGCATGCCATGCATCATCCGCGTGGCTAACTGATGTCTGAGTGCGGGGTTAATCGCTATAATTGAGTTTTTCAGCCGCCACAAGTTAAGCGTATTGTGGTGGTCCATCCTATTTCCAATTGCTGGAATCCTTTCAAATATTAAACAGGAAAATCCATGAGCTTTAATCACATCCCCGCTGGTAAAGACTTGCCCACTGATTTTAATGTCATCATCGAGATTCCCGCGCAGAGCGAGCCAGTCAAATATGAGGCCGACAAGGAGCTTGGTTTGCTGGTGGTCGATCGTTTTATTGGCACGGGTATGCGTTATCCAGCAAACTATGGTTTTATTCCGCAAACGCTCGCCGGTGACGGAGATCCGGTGGATGCGCTAGTGCTTACGCCTTTTCCGCTGCTGGCGGGCTCACTGGTGCGCGCCCGTGCGCTTGGCATGTTAAGAATGACGGATGAGTCCGGCGTGGATGCAAAATTAATCGTAGTCCCAGTTGATAAAGTCTGTCCAATGACGGCGCATCTTAAAACGATTGAAGATGTTCCAGCCTATTTAAAAGATCAAATTCGGCATTTTTTCGAGCACTATAAAGCGCTGGAAAAAGGTAAATGGGTGAAAGTGGAAGGCTGGCAAGGCTTAGATGCAGCTCACCGCGAAATTAGCGAAGGGGTTGCTAATTACCGTCAGTAAAGCGTTGCTGTAAGGCGCGTTTTAAAATCTTCCCGCTGGGAGCTGTAGGTAACGCTTCAAGTAAGTGGATCTCAGCCGGTTGTTTGTACGGCGCGAGGCGTGCAGCGCACCAGTTAGCAAAGGTTTGCGGGGTGGCGTGGAGACCCGGTTTCAGCTCGATAAAGGCGATGATCTCTTCATCGCTGGCCAAAGGGCGTCCAACCACGGCTGAATGCATGACATCTGGATGGCTATTTAAAACCTGTTCGATCTCGGCGGGATAAACATTAAATCCCGCGCGAATGATCAATTCTGTGCAGCGGCCCACAATATGTAATGCATGATTCTCGTCCTGGCGGGCCAAATCGCCCGTTTTAAGCCAACCCTTAGTAATCGTGTTTTGCGTTGCAAGCGGGTCGCGGTAATAGCCAAGCATGACATTCGGTCCTTGTACCCATAACTCGCCGACTTTGCCATTTTTGAGAAGAGCGCCATCGAGCCCAACAATGCGGACTTGAATGCCTGGAATCGGAGGGCCCACCGAAGTATCGGCAGGCGGAAGGTCAAGTCTGGTTTGGGCAATGGTTGGGCTACTTTCAGTCATGCCGTAGCCATTATGCAGCGGCATACCGTAGAACGCTTCAGCGCGTCTTTTCAGCGTGAGATCGAGCGGCGCACCACCTGAGTATACAAAGCGTAGCTGTGGCGCATGCCAGCGCTCGGGGTGCGTTTGTGCATATTCGATTAATTTTGCATGCATGGCTGGCACCCCTTGTAAAATCGTGATGCTTTCATGCGCTAGCGCATCGCATACGCTCTCAGGTGAAAAACGGGGCGCCAACCGTAAGCTTGCGCCAGCGAATAATGTGCCGAGGCAGACGGAAGCCAGTCCGTACACATGCGAGATAGGCAGCACGGCATATACGACATCGCTAGCCGTCACGCGGCGTAATGTGCTTGAGACTGCGGCAATAAAAAGTAAATTGTGATGCGATAGCATCACGCCTTTCGGCGCGCCTGTCGTGCCTGTCGTATAGAGCAGCGCAGCGCACTGCTGGGAGGCATCCGTATGAGGATTTTGAGGCCCAGGCAGAGCTTCATGCAGCCTTAGCGGGTTGTCTAGAGAGCGAGGGTTGAGGCTTGCCTTGGTAAAAGCCAGAGCGCCAATGTCAACAGCTACGCAATCAAGAGGCTGTGCGTGATCGTGTTGAGCGTGTTGTTGCGCAGAAGGGGAGGCTTCAAGAGTATAGATTGAAAGTAGCGGGTTTGCGTGCGCCCGAATCCGGTCAATTTCAGCGCTCGTTAGTCGAGCGTTCACGGGAAGCGGCCATGCATTGAGCCGTGTAATCGCGAGCATCAGTACAATTAGCGCTATGCAATTCTCATTGATGACCATAATCCGATCATTTTCTTGCACGCCCATTAGACGCAGTTGCTGTGCCATGGTATCAATCGCGTCTCGCAAATCTGCATAGCTTAAATGGCGGTGGTTTTCGATCAGCGCAAGAGCGGTGGGATGACGTTGAGCGATGCGTGCGGGCAGTTCATCAATCCGTTTAGGTAAATTAGCAAGCAGGGTCGGCAGGGATTGGAGGTCGCCAAAATCGCATGACGCAGCGTCTATTGCCTGGTTGTGTGTGCTGTACATAGGTTGTGGCGAGCTCATCCTTCGCGGGCTAGTCAGGTTTCTATAATTTGGCATTCAGCTGAGATTAGCGAATGGTTGAGCTATTTTAAATCAATGCTTGCGTATTTCAGATTCGGTCAAGGTTGGTATGAATTTCAGCGCCAGTTGGACCACAAACTCGTGTGGAACAGCGGGTACCTGATTGCGGCGCCTCCACAAAATACAAGTCGTGTGCCTGTAACGATGAGGATGTCAATTCAGTACAATAGAGCTTGCTTCTATCTAAAGCAGGTTCTGGTTAATTTTGCTTCCTTTTTTAAGAAGATTTTATGACTTATTTATTTATCGCGGCTCTAGCTTATGGTATTGGTTCAATCTCGTTCGCTGTGGTCGTAAGTGCTGCGATGAGATTGCAAGATCCGCGTAGTTACGGCTCAAAAAACCCTGGTGCGACCAATGTGTTGCGTAGTGGCAATACACTCGCGGCAGTGCTTACTTTAATCGGCGATGCGCTGAAAGGCTGGCTGGCCGTCTGGCTTACGGCACAGTTTGTTCACTCTTTTGGTAGCCAATATGAGGTGGGTAATGAAGCCATTGGATTGGCTGCGCTGGCGGTATTCTTAGGTCATTTGTGGCCAATATTTTTCCATTTCAAAGGGGGTAAAGGGGTCGCCACGGCTGCTGGCGTGTTGTTTGCTATACATCCTATTCTCGGCCTGGCCACGGCGGCTAGCTGGTTGATTATTGCGTTCTTTTTTCGTTATTCATCGCTCGCAGCGTTGGTCGCAGCTATTTTTGCGCCGTTGTATGAGATATTGATGTTTGGCTTTGACTCTAATTCAATTGCCGTGCTGGCGATGAGTTTGCTCTTAATCTCTCGGCATCGCTCAAATATCCAGAATTTATTTGCGGGCAAAGAAGGCCGGCTTGGTCAAAAGTCTAAAGACAAATCGCTTTAACCAAGCTGAACTCCTGAGCGCAGAGCCTAATCCCGGAAATTATTAAAATCAAGCGGCGTATCTTTGATTTCAGTGCGTAACATAGCAATGATCGTTTGTAATTCATCTCGTTTATTACCAGAGATGCGTACTGCATCGCCTTGGATGCTGGCTTGAGCTTTCAGCTTATTGTCTTTGACGAGTTTGACAATTTTTTTAGCCAGCTCGCCGCTGACCCCGTTTTTAACCGTAATCAGCTGTTTGATTTTGTCGCCGCCAATTTTTTCGGTTTTGCCGTAATCTAGAAAGCGCACATCGACTTGGCGCTTTGCCATTTTGGAAATCAAAATATCTTTGAGCTGACTCAGTTTAAAATCATCATCGGCGTAAGCGGTGAGTTCGCGTTCTTTTTGCTCAATCCGCGCATCCGAGCCTTTAAAATCGAAACGTGTGGAAACTTCTTTGTTAGTTTGATCTACCGCGTTTTTAACTTCAATTAAATTAGCTTCGCTTACAACATCGAATGTTGGCATGAATTTCTCCAAGAAAATGCGTATAAACTGCAGCGTTAGCCACAGCACGTAAATAGGCTTTTATAATCACCTGTTCGCAAAATGTGCGGTCGCTTATCAAGTAAGCAAACCCAGATAAAGCATCATTCTACCGAGACCGTCCATTTTGCTCAAATCGCGCTTCCCTATATTTGAAAAATCATGTCTGAATTGATGACCGATTACGCTTTACAGGCGCATAACACATTCGGCTTTAATGCGCGTGCGCGTTATGCGCAAGGCATTGAGAATGAGGCCATGCTGAGAGCAGCGTTAGTGGATCCACGCACGGCGCACTTGCCGCGTTTAGTCTTGGGCGGAGGCAGTAATATCGTGTTAACCGGCGACTTTGCTGGAGTTGTTTGGTTAATTGGCATTAAAGGTCGGCGTTTAGCCTATGAAGATGAGCATGCTTGGTTTGTGGAGGCCGGCGCGGGTGAAAATTGGCATGAATTTGTCGCCTGGACTCTTGAACAGGGTCGGCCGGGTTTAGAAAACCTGGCGTTGATTCCAGGTGTAGTGGGCGCAGCGCCAATCCAAAATATTGGCGCATACGGTTTAGAAGTAGCCGAATATTTTGCGCGTCTGACTGCAATTGAGATCGCAACTGGCGAAACCAGGGTGTTTGATAAGGATGACTGCTGCTTTGCTTATCGTGATAGTTTTTTTAAGCAACAGGGGCGAGGGCGTTTTGTGATTACCTCCGTGACTTTTCGTCTGCCCAAAGTGTGGCGGCCACGCTGCGATTATGCAGAGCTTGCGCGACAATTCTCGGTAGCGGATATGCCGCGCGCTAAACCGACGCCGCGCGAGATTTTTCAGACGGTAGTGGCGATCCGCCGCGCTAAACTCCCTGATCCGGCGAAGATTGGCAATGTAGGCAGTTTTTTTAAAAATCCAGTGATCAGCGCTGAAGATTTTGATTTATTGCTGGCGCATGAACCGAATCTAGTCGCCTATCGTCAACCCGACCGGCGCATGAAGCTCGCTGCGGGCTGGCTGATCGAGCAGTGTGGTTGGAAAGGGGGCCAGCTGGGGCGGGCGGCGGTGCATGCGCAGCATGCGTTAGTATTGGTCAATCCGGGCGCTGCTAATGGTGCAGACATACTTGCGCTAGCGGGCGCAATTCAACGCGCTGTACAGGCGCGATTCGGCGTACAGCTTGAATTGGAGCCCGCTGTCATATAAGAATGTTTTATGACGCGCGCCGCCGTCGCGTATTTTCCGCAATTCTCATGCGTAATGCATTGAGTTTGATAAAACCACCCGCATCGGCCTGATTATAGGCGCCGCCGTCATCGTCAAAAGTTGCAATCGTTTGATCGAAGAGGCTGTTTTTTGAATCGCGCGCCACCACGGTGACATTGCCTTTATAGAGCTTGAGGCGGACCCAGCCATTCACATTTTGCTGCGTATGATCGATCAATACTTGCAATGCGCGGCGCTCGGGACTCCACCAGTAACCATTGTAAATGAGGGTGGCGTAACGGGCCATCAGGTCATCTTTTAGATGCGCGACTTCACGATCTAAGGTAATCGATTCAATCCCGCGATGTCCTTTGAGCAAAATTGTGCCGCCCGGAGTTTCGTAGCAGCCGCGTGACTTCATGCCAACATAGCGGTTTTCGACTAGATCCAAGCGGCCAACGCCATGCTCGCCTCCGATCTGGTTAAGCGCAGCAAGCATTTGGGCGGGCGTTAAGCGTTGGCCATTCAGCGCAATTGGGTCGCCCTGCTCATATTCAAGCTCTAAGTAGCAAGGTTGCTCAGGGGCCTGCTCCGGCGCTACGGTCCAACGCCACATTTCAGCTTCGGCTTGCGCTTTAGGGTCTTCAAGGTGACGGCCTTCGTAAGAAATGTGCAGCAAATTGGCGTCCATTGAATAGGGTGCGCCGCCTTGCTTGTGCTTCATTTCAATTGGAATGCCGGCTTGCTCCGCATAGGCGAGAAGTTTTTCACGCGAGAGCAGATCCCATTCGCGCCAAGGCGCAATCACTTTAATATTGGGTTCAAGCGCATAATAGCCTAGCTCAAAACGCACCTGGTCATTACCTTTGCCGGTAGCGCCGTGGGCGACGGATTGCGCTGCGGTTTGGCGCGCGATTTCAATTTGTCGTTTGGCGATGAGGGGGCGCGCGATCGAAGTGCCTAATAGATACTCGCCTTCGTACAGGGTATTGCAGCGAAACATCGGAAACACAAAATCGCGGACGAATTCCTCTCGTAGATCGTCGATAAAAATATTTTCGGGCTTAATTCCAAGCTGGATGGCTTTTTGACGCGCAGGCTCCAGTTCTTCGCCTTGGCCAATGTCGGCGGTGAAGGTAATGACTTCAGCCTGATAGTTGTCTTGCAACCATTTAAGGATGACGGAAGTATCAAGGCCGCCTGAATAGGCGAGTACAACTTTCGGATTAGTGCTCATGGTTTATCTAGAAATAGATTAATGGCCAATGCGGCCGAGTAAGAGAAATTCCATTAAAGCTTTTTGCACATGCAGGCGATTTTCCGCTTCTTCCCAAATCACGCTTTGCGGGCCATCAATCACTTCAGCGGTTACTTCCTCACCGCGATGCGCGGGTAGGCAATGCATAAAGAGTGCATCTGGATGAGCCTGCGCCATCATTTCAGCATTAACGCACCAGTTGGCGAAAGCGCGTTGACGGGCTTCGTTTTCTTCCTCAAAACCCATGCTGGTCCAAACGTCCGTAGTCACCAGATCCGCTCCTGCGCAGGCCGCCAATGGGTCATCATATTCTTCAACCCAATCCAGCGTTTCAGCGCTCAAGCGTGCGCGTTCAAGTTGGTAACCTGGTGGGGTAGAAATATGAAGTTTAAAACCAAGAATTTGAGCCGCCTCAGCCCAAGTGTAAGCCATATTATTTGCATCGCCAATCCAGGCCACGGTTTTGCCAGAAATGGGTGCGCGCCGTTCATAATAAGTAAAAATGTCCGCTAAAACCTGGCACGGGTGGTATTCGTTGGTCAGCCCATTAATCACGGGTACCCGCGAGTGATCAGCAAAACGTTGCAACACATCCTGGCCAAACGTGCGGATCATGATGATATCAACCATCCGCGAAATAACCTGAGCGGCATCTTCAATCGGTTCGCCGCGACCTAGCTGGGTGTCTTTGGTGCTCATGAAAACTGCATGGCCGCCTAGCTGATGAATACCTGCTTCAAACGAAAGTCGGGTGCGCGTCGAATTTTTTTCAAAAATCATCGCCAGCGTGCAATCATGCAGCGGATGGTAGGTTTCATAGCTTTTGAATTTTTGTTTCAAATAGCGCGCGCGTTCAAGCACGTAAATGTATTCATCGCGTGAAAAATCTTTAAATTGCAGGTAATGACGAATTTTTTTTGAGTTCATAGAGCATATGTAGCAGCCTGCTTACCGCGCTAGCGCAGTAGCGACGGAGCCGCCTTTTTGAGAAGCACACTAAAGCATAAAGGATTCGCGGGTGTTTGACGAGTCTTCGTGGTTTAAGACTGGCAGCGGCGCGGCTTGCTTCTACGCTATAATTGCAAATGCTTTACACTGAAATTTGCCAGTTCTTTCCATGACCAAAGCTTTACCGAGCGAATATTTTATCCAGGGCGTAACTGAAGATGGGCAGAGGTTTCGGCCAAGCGATTGGCCGGAACGGCTATGCGGCGTGATGTCGTCATTTGGGCCTGGCGCAAGCGGGCCGAACGCGCGGCTTAAATATTCTTTCTATGTGCGGCCGGTCATGGTTGGCGATTTAAAATGTGTAGCTGTGGATGAACGGCTACGCACGCTTGAACCGGCGGCGTTCGACTTCGTCATGAGCTTTGCGAAGGATAATCAGCTTATTGTGACACAAGCCTGTTCTTTACCCAATTTTCCTGTGCAACCTACAACCTCAGAAAAGCGCGAACGCCATGCAGAATCAGGCGAGAGTTGCGATTCTCACCTAATCACTAAATAAATGGAGTTGTTGCAGCGCGCTCTAATTTTTTAGAGCGGCTCTATTTATTTTCTCGTTATTCAGCAGCAACCGCTGGTGCGGATAAACTTTTCACTGCGGCAGCAAGGCGGCTTTTGTGACGAGCTGCTTTGTTTTTATGCACGAGTTTTTTGTCAGCAATAATATCGAGAGTTTTTGCGGACTGCTTAAATACTTCATTCGCTTGCGTCGCGTCGCCGGCGGCAATCGCCTTACGGACAGCTTTAATCGCTGTGCGCAGTTTTGAGCGCAGCGCTGAATTATGCGCATTAGCCTTAGCGGCTTGGCGAGCACGCTTGCGAGCTTGTGCAGAGTTAGCCATGACGATTCCTTTTTTGTCTGTTCAACGGTCATGATTTCCGACGCAAACAAATGGAATCGGAAAATGACGGAAATTCTTACAACTCGGAATTATAACAGGGCTCGCCTAAAAGTAGCAAATTTGCCGAAATCGGCGCGTTAGGCTACGTATAATGTGGTCGCATGAATCTACTTAAAACGCTTTTCACGGTGAGCGGATTTACTCTGCTATCGAGGATCACGGGCTTAGTCCGCGAGATGCTGTTCGCCCGCGCATTTGGGACGAGTCTATATACCGACGCTTTTAATATCGCTTTCAGAATTCCGAACTTACTGCGCCGTTTATGGGCCGAAGGGGCATTCTCGCAAGCCTTTGTGCCGATCTTAGGCGAATTCAAAAACCAACATGGCCAAGTGTCGACCAAAGCGCTAGTCGATGCAAGCGCTACAGTGCTGGCATGGATCCTTGTGTTGTTGTCGATCGCGGGGGTGAGCGGGGCTTCATGGGTGATTTGGGGGGTTGCCACGGGGTTGCAAGCGGATGCTCAAGCCTTTTCCTCCGCGGTGTTTATGACACGCGTTATGTTCCCTTATATTGCCTTGGTTTCGCTGGCCTCGTTGGCTTCAGGTGTGTTGAATACCTATCGCCATTTTGCGCTGCCCGCGGCAGCCCCGGTTTTGCTTAATTTGAGCTTTATCGTTGCCTCATTGTGGGTTGCACCTTATTTAGACACCCCGATTTATGCGCTGGCTTTTGCCGTAATCGCCGGCGGGGTGTTGCAGCTTGCAGTGCAATTGCCAGCATTGGCAAAGCTCGGTATGTTGCCCAAAATTAGCGCTCGTCCGTTTAAGGCGTTTACCCATCCTGGAGTTAAAAGAGTTTTGGCAAAGATGGTGCCGGCTACTTTCGCGGTATCGGTGGCGCAACTCAGCCTGATTATTAATACGAATATTGCATCAAGACTCACGGCCGGCAGCGTATCGTGGTTGTCGTACGCGGATCGTTTAATGGAATTCCCGAGCGCGTTGTTAGGCGTTGCGCTTGGTACTATTTTGCTGCCAAGTTTGGCGCAAGCCCATGCTGAGGCGAATGCGGCTGAATATTCGGGACTGCTTGATTGGGGCTTAAGGCTGACATTTTTGCTCGCAGCGCCCAGCGCCATCGCACTTTTGATTTATGCTGAGCCTTTGATTGCAACCTTATATCATTACGGCCGTTTTAGTGCGCTTGATGTGGCGATGGTGAGCCGTGCGTTAAGCGCCTATGGGGTTGGTTTGGTCGGGCTAATTTTAGTTAAAATTCTCGCCCCAGGTTTTTATGCAAAGCAGGACATCAAAACACCGGTAAAAATTGCCTTGGTTGTATTAGCTATAACGCAACTGTGTAATTATATCTTTGTGCCGTTTTTTGCCCACACGGGGCTCTCCCTGTCGATTGGAGTTGGCGCTTGCATTAATGCGCTTTTACTTTTTGTTGGTTTATATAAAAAAGGTATCTATCAGCCGGCGCCAGGTTGGGGACGCTTTTTTGTGCAACTTACTTTGGCTTGCTCCGTATTAGCGATTGTGCTGTGGGGGTTCCGTCAGCATTTCGACTGGCTTGAGCTTGGTACATCGCCCATCATAAGGATGCTGCTGCTCGCCGCTAGCTTGCTGCTTGTGGCCGTAGTCTATTTTGCGACATTGTGGTTGTTAGGGTTCAAATATGCTTGGTTTAAGCGCCAGACGCGGTGCTAGATGCCGCGTCTGTGCGGGAGTGGTGGCTCCCGTGCTTATTGCAGAGCATCAAAGATACGCTGGCGGATTTCGTCGACACTCCCCTGTCCGCTAATGCGCCGATATTGGGCGGGCGTGGTGGTGTGATCGCGCTTACCGTCTACGCTGCCTTGCTTTGCCCAATTCGCGTAGTAATCAACTAGCGGCTTGGTTTGCTCTAGATAGACAGCAAGTCGTTTGCGTACGGTTTCTTCTGCGTCATCTTGGCGCTGAATCAGCGCCTCGCCAGTAATATCGTCGCGGTCTTCGACTTTGGGCGGGTGAAATTTGATATGGTAGCTCCGGCCTGAGGCAGGATGTACACGCCGGCCGCTGATGCGCAAAATAACTTCATCAAATGGCACATCAATTTCTATCACATAGTCAAGCGCAACGCCAGCCTGCCGCAGCGCATCCGCTTGGGGCAAGGTGCGTGGGAAGCCGTCAAACAGATAGCCATTGGCACAGTCAGGTTGTTGTAAGCGCTCTTTGACCAAGCTAATGATTAATTCATCTGGCACCAGCTCGCCAGCGTCCATGAAGGTGCGCGCCTTGAGGCCGAGTGGCGCCCCCGTATTGATCGCGGAACGTAGCATATCGCCGGTCGAAATTTGCGGGATGCCAAATTTTTCTCGGATAAAGTTTGCCTGGGTACCCTTGCCTGCGCCAGGGGGGCCGAGCAGGATCAAACGCATGATGTGATTCTCCGAATAGGGTGATTTATTGCGCTAAGCAACATTTTAAATATGATCGATTATGCCATGGTTGCTTGGTTTACGTTTTTTCTTGGTGCTTGCCTTGTGCAATCGCTGCAAAGTGCTGGCGTACGCGTGCCAGATCAGCCGGCACATCGACGCCCGCGACGGGGGTGTGGTGGGTGATCAGCACTGCGATACGTTCACCGTGCCAGAGTGCGCGTAACTGCTCAAGAGCCTCGGCTTTCTCAAGCGGCGCAGCGGCTAAATCTGGAAAGCGGCGCAAAAAAGCGGCGCGGTATGCATATAAACCGATATGTCGATATACGGTGCAGGGTGGGGCGGACATCGCTGGCAGATTAGACCAGTCAGGCTGGTATGTATCCCGCGCCCATGGAATTGGCGCGCGCGAAAAATACAGCGCGTGGCCATTTTTATCGAGTACCGTTTTCACCACATTCGGGTCAAAGATCTCGGCGGCTGCCGTGATCGGGTGGGCTGCGGTGGCAATTGCACACGCTTTCTGATGGGCTAAATGGGCCGCGACGCTTTGGATCAATTTAGGCTCTAATAACGGCTCATCGCCTTGCGCATTGACCACGATGGTATCGTCGCTCCAACCAAACTGCTCAACCACTTCAGCCAGCCGATCCGTGCCAGATAGATGGGTTGGGCGCGTGAGTACGGCTAAAAAGCCGTATTGGTGCGCAACTTCCATAATGGCTTGCGCATCCGTGGCAATGATCACTTGTTGCGCGCCGGCTGCGCGTGCGCGCTGTGCAACATGCACAACCATAGGTTGTCCATCAATCTCCAACAATGCTTTGCCGGGCAAGCGAGATGAAGCCAGGCGGGCTGGGATCACGGCGATAAAAGGCGGCGGAGCAAGCGCGTTAAGCGCGCTAGAGGCAGCAAGATCACACATTTGCAAGAGTCTGTTGATTACTGGGGTTTGCTGTCAACCGGCTCGAGCAATTTGCCGGCGACGGTTTGGCGCGCTTGGTCAACCAGCAGCACGGGAATACCATCTTGAATTGGATAAGCGAGCTTATCCACCTGGCAAATCAATTCATCTGTCGTGCGATCATGAGTCAATGCGCTTTTGCACAAAGGGCACACCAAAATTTCAAGTAAGCGAGTGTCCACGGACTTTCTCTGTAATAAGGGTCAGTAGGCGCGCATCAAGTGTCGTCTCAGCGGGGACAACCCAGAGTCGAGGGTCGCGCCAATCCTGACATTTTACTGCATCCTTTTCGGTAATTAGAATGATTTCAGCGGAGACATCGACAAACGGATTAGTCTCGTAAGCGAAATGATCGGGGAGCGCGCGGGTAGCGGTTAAAGCTAGACCTTGTGCGCGTAAAGTTGAAAAGAAGCGTTCAGGCGCGCCGATGCCCGCAGCCGCCAGGATGCGCTTGCCAATAAATTGACTTAATGGACGGCGCACAGCAGGATGCTCTAAATGCCAAGCGGTGTTTGCGGTTAGCTTTAAGGCAAAAGTATTTGGCGAATTCGGCAGCGTATAAGAGGAAGGGCAGTTAATCAAAGTTGCGTCGCGCCGGCGCAAGAGGGGTTCGCGCAATGGACCTGCGGGCAGGAGGAAACCATTCCCGCCGAGCCGATGATCAAAAACTACCAATTCGACTGTGCGCGCTAGCCGATAGTGTTGTAAGCCGTCATCACTGATAATGAGATCTACATCTGGGTGCTGCGCGCAGAGCGCGCGCGCGGCGGCTACTCTATCGGGGCAAACCCAAACGGGTGCGCCGGTGCGCTGGGCAATTAAAAGGGGCTCATCGCCCACTGCCGTGGCGACGGATTGCGCGGTGACGGCGCAAGGCGCTTTGATCTGCACGCCATAGCCTCGTGCAATCACGCCAGGATGAAATCCCGCCTGGCGCAATCCTTCGATCAAAGCGATTACAGTCGGTGTTTTGCCCGTACCGCCGACGGTGACATTGCCAACAATAATAACGGGCACTGCAAGAGACTCAACGCGGCGCAAGCCGAAAGCAAAACTAGCATAGCGCAATGCAGTGACTATGCCGAACACAAGAGACAACGGTAGCAGGCCCCACGCAAATATGCCCCGACGTTGCCATTCACGCCATAAAAAATGTTCGAGATGCAACTTCCAGTGTTTGAGCATATTGAGACTGAAGTACTTTAATTGCCTTGGGCGGATTAAGATAGTGCCTAAGTCATTTAGGCAGAAGGCGTATTCTATGCAATATTTGTTGGCGGCAATAGGGTGGCTCTGTGGCTTGCAGCTAGCTATGACGCAACGTTGCCGCCTCTTTGAGAGTTTGCCTGACTAAACTGTCTGAGCTCTTGATTATGTCTTAAAAGAGCACTTTTTACGTACAATTAGATAAAATTTGCAACAAAATAGTTTTAAGCGAATGTAAGGTAAATGGAAATAAAAACCAGTTGGCCCATAGCGAGTAACGGCGAAGCCGTTGTTTCAGTTTCATCTTTAAATTATGCGATTAGCACAACCCTTGAGCGGACTTTTCCGCTCATCTGGGTCGCCGGTGAAGTGTCGAACTTTACCTGCGCAGCAAGCGGCCATTGGTATTTTTCTTTGAAAGATAGCGCGGCCCAGATGCGTTGCGTGATGTTTCGCACGCGTGCGCAGGCCATGCAGTTTGTGCCAGCGAATGGCGATCGAATTGAAGTGCGCGCATTGGTCACAATCTATGAACCAAGGGGTGAAGTTCAATTAAAGCTTGAATATATTCGCCGTACTGGACAAGGGCAGCTTTATGAGGCCTTTTTGCGGCTTAAGCAAAAACTCGAAAGCGAAGGGCTATTTGCGCCGGAAAGAAAGCGTGTGTTGCCGGCTTATCCGCGTGTCGTCGGGATTGTGACGTCATTGCAAGCGGCGGCGTTACAAGATGTTTTGACTACACTCAGGCGGCGTGCGCCGCATCTTTCAGTGATTGTGTATCCAGCACCGGTGCAGGGTGTCGAGGCGGCGGGCAAGCTGGCGGAAATGGTCGAATGTGCGAATCGGCGCGCTGAGGTTGAACTTTTGATAATTTGCCGCGGTGGCGGGTCGCTAGAAGATTTGTGGGCCTTTAATGAGGAAAAATTAGCGCGTGCGATAGCGGCTAGCCGCTTGCCGGTGGTCAGCGGGGTGGGGCATGAAACGGATTTCACCATGGTCGATTTTGTGGCGGATTTACGCGCACCTACTCCGACTGGGGCTGCTGAGCTCGTGAGCCCGGCTTATGAAATGTTGGTGCGCGCGCTTGAGCACTCTCAGCAACAACTTAGACGAGCGTGTACGCGTTTAATGGAGCGTCATGCGCAGCAGCTAGATGGGTTAGCGCGTGGTTTATTAAGTCCCACCGAGCGCTTAAGGCGGCAGAAAATTCAGTTACAGCAACACGCCACGCGTCTAGCTACAGTATTTGCTCAGCGCTATGAACGACGCTCCGCAATGGTGCGTGAAGCGGCGGCAAAAATTGATCTGTTAAGCCCGCAGCGCACGCTGGAGCGTGGTTATGCTGCGGTATTGGATCCCGTCAATCAGCAAGCGTTACGCTCACCTGCTGCGTTAGCTGCAACCTCACGGATTGTGGTGCATTTGGCGCAGGGCAGCGCGGAGGTCGAACTGGCTCAGGTGCAGGTGCGCTCACAGGCTGAGTTCTGATTGATGAAAGCCGATGAGATGGGGAATCCGCATGGCTGGATGGTGGCCATTGCTAGCGTATGCCAAGTCGCCTAAAATGAACGGTTCAATCCTCAAATTTACTTAATCCTACTAATCAGTCATCGATACAAAAAAGGAATTTACCCATGGAACACACTCTTCCTGCTCTGCCCTATGCAAAAAATGCTCTCGTTCCGCATATGTCAGAAGAGACGCTTGAATTTCACTATGGCAAGCACCATCAAACTTATGTCACGACCCTCAATAAATTAATTGTGGGTACAGAATTTGAAAATTTGTCGCTTGAGGACATTATCAAAAAGGCTTCTGGCCCGATTTTTAATAATGCTGCGCAAATCTGGAATCATACGTTTTTCTGGCATAGCTTGTCGCCACAAGGCGGCGGACAGCCAACGGGGGCGCTGGCTGAGGCAATCCAGCAGCAATGGGGTAGCTACGAGCAATTTAAGGAAGCCTTTACTAAGGTGGCAATCGGCACTTTTGGCTCTGGTTGGGCTTGGCTGGTTAAAAAGACGGATGGTTCGCTTGATCTGGTTTCAACCAGTAACGCAGCGACGCCACTGACGACCGATGCAAAACCACTCCTGACATTAGATGTTTGGGAGCACGCTTATTACATTGATTATCGCAATGTGCGTTTGAAGTTTGTAGAAGCGTTTTGGAATATGGTGAACTGGGATTTTGCAGCGAAGAATTTCGCGGCTTAATCTAGCGCTACCGGGCTGGCAAGAAGCGGATGCGGGCGTAAGCGCTAGCGAGAAGTTTCTTGCCGTTATGGCAAGCCACGAATAGCCGCGCCAGGCTTGATGCCTTTTGCTGCAAACCATCCCTGATTCATCTCCAGGGCGTAGCGGCCAGCTCGCCGCGGACAGTGATTTTCTGTGGTTTCGGGCTTCATTTCAGCAATATCGGTGATGATGCCGGACTCATCAATAAAGGCAATCGAGAGCGCGAGCTTAGTATTTTTCATCCAGAAGCAATGTTGAGCGTTTTCATCAAAGACAAAGAGCATTCCGTCATTAGGTCCAAGGCTGGTACGATGCATTAAACCCTGCTGGCGGTCAGCTTCTCGGCTCGCGACCTCAGCGTTTACTGAATATAAGCCGATTGTGAGCATGGTTATAGGGAGTGTGCTGTGCTGCTTGGGTGAGGCAGGCTGGGCCTGAGCGAGCCTGGGAAACAGCGCCATGCCGCTGATACTGACGATAGCGAGCGCCAATGTAGTGAGCGTAGCCAGAAATAAAGGACGTGACAAAAAGCGCACGAGAGGGCTCCTTAGACAAAACAATGACGCATAAGTATAGAGAAAAAACCGAGCGACATAAATAAAAGGCAGATCATACAATGATGATCTGCCTTAAAGGCGGTCAATTAGGAGTGGCCTTGCTGTTGGGGGGCCGCCCCAAAGTCCCGCCGCACGAAGCTCTATGGCATGTTTGCCAACTTTGAGCTTTACTTTACTCGGCGCTGGTGTTGCCGGTGCTTGCCTCTTTTGCTTTTTTGCTAGTATGTTTGCCAGCATGGGTTGTTTTTTTGGTTTCTTTGCTCGCTGCTGGTGCAGTAGGAGCGACGGCAGCGGCCGGTGCGGTGGTGGCAGCAGCATCTGCTACTGGAGCGGTGGCTGAATATTCGCCAGTGGCAGCGAAAGCGGTTGCGCTCATCAAGAAGCTAGCAGCCAAAACAGTGATCAGTTTGCTCATTTTTATCCTCGTAAGGTTGGGTATTAGTCAAAGACTCGAATTCTTGAGTCATGTCTATAAACGAACGATCAGGTATTCGGTTGACAGCGATTTCTAGCAAATTTAGAGAAACTTAAATATTGGAAAATAATCGAGTATAATTCTTATGTCTTATATAAGAGTTGACTGAGTTTTTTGAGTCTCTTACGTCTATCCAGCCAAGCCTTTTATTGGAGTCAGTTATGCCATACCAACATATCAAAATTCCATCTGGCGACAAAATTATCGTCAATGCAGATTTCTCAATTCATGTCCCTGATCAACCGATCATCCCTTTCATTGAAGGGGATGGGATTGGCGCCGATATTACGCCGGTTATGATCGAAGTCGTCGATGCGGCAGTGCGTAAAGCCTATGGCAGCAAAAAAAAGATTAATTGGATGGAAGTCTTTGCAGGTGAAAAATCGACCAAGGTTTATGGGGCGGATGTTTGGTTGCCTGGCGAGACGTTGGCCGCACTAAAAGAATATAGTGTTTCGATCAAAGGGCCGTTAACCACTCCGATCGGAGGCGGTATCCGCTCGTTGAATGTGGCGTTGCGTCAGGAGCTTGATTTGTATGTCTGCTTGCGTCCGGTGCGCTATTTTAACGGCGTGCCGTCACCGTTGCGTGAACCAGAAAAGACCAATATGGTGATTTTTCGTGAAAATTCAGAGGATATTTATGCAGGCATTGAATGGGCTGCGGATTCTGAGCAAGCGAAAAAAGTCATTCGGTTTTTACAAGAGGAAATGGGCGTAACGAAAATTCGCTTTCCGCACACGTCAGGGATTGGCATCAAGCCGGTGTCGCGCGAAGGGACTGAGCGGCTGGTGCGCAAAGCGCTCCATTATGCAATCGATAACGATCGTCAATCGGTAACATTGGTGCATAAAGGCAATATCATGAAATATACAGAAGGGGCATTTCGTGATTGGGGTTACGCGTTGGCGCAAAAAGAATTTGGCGCACAGTTGATAGATGGCGGTCCCTGGGCAAAATTGAAAAATCCCAAAACAGGTCGTGACATCATTGTTAAAGATGTGATCGCAGACGCATTTTTACAACAAATTTTGTTGCGCCCGGCTGAATATGATGTGATAGCGACGCTGAATCTGAATGGAGATTATATTTCGGATGCGCTGGCTGCCCAAGTGGGTGGAATTGGCATTGCGCCCGGCGCGAATTTGTCGGACTCAGTGGCTATGTTTGAGGCTACGCATGGCACCGCACCCAAATATGCGGGTAAAGACTATGTGAATCCAGGCTCAGAGATTCTTTCCGCTGAAATGATGTTGCGCCACCTCGGCTGGTGCGAGGCCGCCGAGATTATTATTTCAGCTATGGAAAAGTCGATCCTGCAAAAGCGGGTCACTTATGATTTTGCGCGCTCGCTTGAAGGGGCGACGCAAGTCTCTTGCTCCGGTTTTGGCCGAGTCTTAATTGAAAATATGGAATAGCCACAATAGGCCAGCCATAAAAGAAACGGCCGCATTCAGAATGCGGCCGTTTTTTAATGCAAGGAACTACTTAAATAAACAGACTTTAGTTTACTTTCTGGATATTTGAAGCCTGTTTACCTTTAGGTCCGTCTACGATGTTAAAGCTAACTCTATCACCTTCAGCTAATGATTTAAAACCATTAGATTGAATTGCTGAAAAATGGGCGAAGAGATCCTCCCCCCCTGTGTCAGACGTGATAAAGCCAAAGCCTTTGCCGTCGTTAAACCATTTGACGGTGCCTAGGCAGCGATCTGCGTTCTGATCATTCATATACAACTTCCTTCTACTCTTGTTACTTCAACCACGAGCGCGGTTCGAAAAGCTAGACGGCTTGCGCCGCTCCCTCCTCACTTAAGCTCACCTCGGCGCTTCTCTTATAAAAAACGCGCCACCCCGATTGTTGTTGCTCTTGCTCCGTGTGTCAAGCTTTTTTTGATGGCAGTAACGTTTTCGTTCTAAATAATTGCGCCACAGGCGGCGCAATCAGGCTGCTGAGCAATGTGTAAGAGACGCCAATGCATATGTAATGCATCTAGCGATAAGAGCCGGCCGCTTAGGGGGGCTTCTGCGTGAGCGATAAGACGTAGGGCTTCCGCGGCTTGCATAGAGCCAATCATGCCGACCAGGGGCGCAAATACCCCGCTTCTAGAGCAACTCATTTCTGTTGGGGCAGGCTCTGCTGGGAATAAGCAGGCATAACAAGGGGAATGTGCTAGACGTAGATCAAAGGTGCTAATTTGCCCATCAAAGCGCAATGCAGCGCCGGATACGAGCGGTTTGCGATGCCTCAGGCAGGCTTGATTAATGATATGTCGGGTTGCGAAATCATCCGTGCAATCAAGCACTACGTTGGCGCGGGCAACCCATTCGTCAAGCAGGGACGCATCGGCGTGCACCGCTAGCGCATTCACGTGGATTTCTGGATTAAGGCGCAACAGCGCGGCGCGCGCGGCAGTTACTTTGGGCTGGCCTACAGTTTCAGTGGCGTAAATAATTTGCCGTTGTAAATTAGCAAGATCAACCGTGTCGCCATCGACCAGCGTCAACGTGCCAATGCCTGCGGCGGCAAGATAAAGCGCCGCAGGCGCGCCGAGCCCGCCAGCGCCAATCATTAAGATGTGAGCATCTAGGAAAAGCTGCTGCGCTTCAATTCCCAGCTCATCTAGAAAAATATGCCGGGAGTAGCGTAACAGTTGTGCGTCGTTCATTGCCGCTCCCGGCGGACTGCTTGATTAATTGGCCGGCGTCGCTGCTGGGCGAGCAGGTTGGTTGACCGCCATGGAGCGCTCGAGTTTAGATTTAGATAGCTGTACCGGCTCGCCTTTCAATTGATGCAAGGCTTGTTGCAACATAAAGTCTTCTTTGCTGCCAAAAGTAGGGGGTACGCGTTCTCGATCTTTTTCGCGTTGCTCAGGAGTTTTTTTCGCGTTGTCTTTTTCAAGTTCGCGTAATTGCTCGATGCGTTGCTGCTCGCGGAGCTCTTGCTCTTTTTTCTCGTTCGGGTCCTGTATGTTGGCTAGGTGGTTCAGATAATCCACTTCACGTGTGATGAAGACATCATTCGGATCGCCTTCGGCGTATTGATCAATCGGGACGTCGGGCACAATGCCTTTGTTTTGGATGGAGCGACCATTTGGCGTGTAATAGTAGGCCGTGGTTAAGCGTAGGGCGGTATCCGTCGTGAGCGGGCGTACGGTTTGCACCGAGCCTTTACCAAACGTTGCTTGGCCCATAATCAATGCGCGTTGATGGCTTTGTAACGCGCCCGCCACAATTTCAGACGCTGAGGCCGAATAGGCATTGGTTAAGACAACCATGGGCAGCGTTTTGAAAATGGACGGCAAATTCTTTAAAGGGTCGGAGTTGAGTGAAGGTAGGCGATAATGCTCAAAAGTGCCGCGGTAAGTTTCTTTGGTATGAGTTTCTTGACCATTGGTTGAAACTATCGTTGCGTTGGGGGGCAAGAAAGCGCTGGAGATACCTACCGCACTTTGCAATAAGCCGCCGCCATTATTGCGCAAATCCAAAACTAAACCTTTTAGGGGCTGCGTTGGGGGCTGTTTTTTGACAAGTTCTTCAAGTCTGGTGGCGAGATCGGCGACCGTGCGTTCCTGAAAACTGGTGATGCGGACCCACGCATAGCCCGGCTCGACTATCTTGGTCTTAACGCTTTGCACATGGATTTCAGCGCGGGTGATGGTCATCGGAACCATCCGATTGGCGCTTTTGCGATAAATCGTCAGCGTCACAGAGGTGCCTGCTTTGCCTCGCATCAGTTTAACGGCTTGATCAAGCGTCATGCCGCGCACGGGTTTATCATCAATGCGAGTAATGAGATCGCCAGGTTGGATGCCAGCCCGAAATGCAGGGGTATCTTCAATCGGCGAAATAATCTTGATCAGCCCGTCTTCTTGAGAAATCTCAATGCCTAGGCCAGCGAAGCGTCCCCGCGTTTGTTCCTGGAGTTCTTTATATTCTTTTTGATCAAGATAGGATGAATGCGGATCCAAGCTTGAGACCATGCCCTTAATTGCGGCGGTGATCAGTTTTTTGTCCTCAACGGTTTCGACATAGTCATGTTTGACTTGCCCAAACACCTCAGCTAAAAGCCGTAATTGATCTAATGGCAACGGCCCAACTTGATTATTTTGCGCGGCCGCGGAAAACTGCAGTGTAGCCAGTACTCCCGTGACCAGACCAAGGGCAATGAGGCTGATATATTTGAGATGTTTACGCATGAAAAATAGGGCTGAGATCTGTCAAAGTGGGTTTAATTGTGGCACATTTTTTAATCCAAATGCCAATTTGCCGAGATTAATTAGCTTACACTGCGCGCCGCATGACTGACTATGGTTTGGCCTACTGGTTGCAGGTCTGCGCCTAGATAACCACGCGCAATTGGCTGGAGTGTTGCATCCAGTTCATAAATCAGCGGCACGCCATTTGGAATGTTGACGCCAATAATATCTTGATCAGAAATGCCTTCAAGATATTTGATGAGGGCCCGCAAAGAATTGCCATGTGCGGCAAGTATAATGCGTTGCCCGGCTTTAATGGCTGGCGCAATTGATTCCTTCCATAAGGGCAAAACACGGGCCACCGTGTCTTTTAAGCATTCGGCAAGCGGCAACTCACCCTGCGGGATCTGCGCGTAACGTTGATCATTATAGGGCGCGCGTAAGTCCGTAGGGACCAGCGCCGGCGGTGGCGTTTCATAGCTGCGCCGCCATTGCAAAACTTGTTCTGCGCCATATTGCGCAATAGTCTCGGCTTTGTTTAAACCAGTGAGTGCGCCGTAGTGGCGTTCATTCAGACGCCATGAGTGGACTACGGGTAGATACAGCAGATCCATTTCGTCTTGAATATGCCACAGCGTGCGGATCGCGCGCTTTAAAACTGAAGTGTAAGCAAGATCGAAGGTGTAGCCTGCCTCTTGTAGCTGCCGTCCAGCTTGACGAGCTTCGTTTATTCCCTGCTCAGTGAGGTCGACATCCATCCAACCCGTGAAACGGTTCTCTTTATTCCACGTCGATTCGCCGTGGCGGATGAGGGCAATTTTATACATGTAAAATAAGGGTAGTAAGAAGTACAAAAAATAACGCAAACAGACAGCTTGCACCGAGGCTTTGAATAATTGGGCCAGATTCAGTAACCGTCAAGCGTTTATTTTATATAATGTGAAGGTCATTTTTTTAATATTGAAGAAATTCTCGTGAAATTTTTTGCTGATTACACCAATCTTGGGTTCATGCTGGCCGCTCTTATTTCGAGCGGGTTATTGCTCTGGCCGAGTTTGATGCGGCGCGGCCGCGACTTATCTGCGCAGCAGGCGACTCAATTGATTAATCACCGCAATGCTGCGGTGATCGACCTCAGAAGCGCTGATGAGTACGGACGAGGCCATTTGCCGCAAGCGCGTCATTTGGCCTTCGATGCGTTGCCCGCGAAAGTGATGCAGGTGGCGAAAAACAAGGCGCATCCGGTACTGTTAATTTGTCAGACTGGCCGGCGCGCGCACAAAGCGCAAGTAATTTTGCGCCAGGCTGGCTATACTGATGTGTTCGTTTTGCAAGGTGGTTTAACCGCGTGGCAACAAGCTGGGATGCCTGTCACACAATAAGGGTCGTCATGAAAAAAGTGCTCATGTATAGTAAGCAAGTATGTCCATATTGCGACATGGCTGAACGTCTGCTCAAGGCGCGCGGCGTCGAACATATAGAAAAAATCGCGATCGATAGTGATCCAGCTAAGCGTGATGAAATGATTCAGCGTACCGGTCTGCGCACGGTGCCACAGATTTTCATCGATGAAGCCCATATTGGTGGCTATGATAAATTAGCGGCGCTTGATCGTAATGGCGAGTTAGCGCCTTTGCTTACGGGGAACGCGTAGGTCGAAGAATTATTGAGTTTAAACTAAAAATTGTAAGGAATATGATGGCAACCGAAACTACACAGCAAAATGCACAACCTGTTTTTAATATTCAGCGCCTCTATCTCAAGGATTTGTCGCTTGAGCAGCCTAACTCGCCAGCCATTCTAGCTGAACTTGAAAAACAAGCGCCGACGATTGAGATAGAGGTTAGTCTCAAAGCGGACAAGGTTTCAGAGGAGATTTATGAGAGCGTGGTTTCGACCGTGGTGACGGCTAAACTTAAAGATAAAGTTGTCCTTTTAATCGAAGCAAAACAGGCGGGTCTATTCGAAGTGCGCAATATCAAAGAAGAGCAGATGGAGCCATTGCTCAATATTGCCTGTCCTTCAATCGTTTTCCCTTATTTGCGTGCAAATTTGGCCGATGCGGTCACGCGCGCGGGTTTTCCGCCGATTCATCTCGCCGAAATCAATTTTCAGTCGCTGTATGAGCATCGTTTGGCGCAGCAGGCGCAAGCCAAAAAGGAAGCGCCAGTGCAAAAACCCAAAGCCATGGAAGGCAATGGCGCAACCTCCGCTTTCACGAATAATCTGAAGCGGCCGCCCCTGCCTCGCGCATGATCGACTTAGTGTTGCATGATGCAAAATTTCTCTTCAGGCTGACATATATTGGCTGTCTTGAAGAGAAAAAGGTCTTCTCTCGGCCCGTTATCCGATGAATATTACAGTTTTAGGTGCGGGTGCTTGGGGGACCGCGTTGGCTCATCATCTGGCCAGCCGTCATTCAACTTTGCTGTGGGCGCGTGCTCCGGCATTGGTTGAGCAATTAGCGCATGATCAGCAAAATAAAGTTTACTTGCCTGGCGTGCGCCTGGCTAGCGCTTTGCGTTATGAAGCGGATCTGGCGGCGAGCTTACAGTATGCGGCGGCGGAAGATGCATTATGCATTATTGCAACGCCAGTCGCCGGCCTGCGCGCGATGTGCAAGACCATGCGCGAGCTTAACTGCATCCCCGCTCGTCTGATCTGGTTATGTAAGGGATTTGAGGTGGCTACGCGCTGCTTACCGCATCAAGTTGTGGCGGCTGAGTTAGGAGAACATCGTAGCTGCGGGGCTTTATCTGGCCCGAGCTTTGCGCGTGAGGTGGCGCAAGGATTGCCGGTGGCATTAACCATTGCGAGCCAATCCGCGGCTTGCCGTGATGCGGCAGTGCGCGCGTTTCACCATGCCGCAATGCGGATCTATACGGCGGATGATGTGATCGGTGTCGAAATCGGCGGGGCGGTTAAAAATGTCTTAGCGATTGCGGCCGGCATCGCCGACGGGCTTGGGTTTGGCTTCAATGCGCGCGCCGCATTAATCACGCGTGGGCTAGCTGAAATGACACGGTTAGGCATGGCTCTAGGCGCTCGGGCGGAGACTTTTATGGGGCTGGCGGGTCTTGGCGATTTAATCCTGACGGCAACCGGTGACTTATCTCGTAACCGCACAGTTGGCTTGCAGTTGGCGCAAGGGCGCTCATTGGACCAAATTCTAGCGTCGCTGGGTCATATTGCAGAAGGAGTGCGCTGCGCACCAGAGGTATTAGCGTTGGCGCATGCGCGGGCGGTTGAAATGCCGGTGACTCAAGCGGTATGCTCGGTGTTATTTGACGGCTGTGCGCCGCATGCGGCGGCTGAGGCGTTGTTACAAAGAGCCGCCAAAGTAGAGGCGAGCTTGGTCAGTGCCTAGTATTTCAGCTTGATTGAGGTTTTTTTGGCGCGTGTGTGGTAGTGGCGCTTACACGCCGCCGGCAAAGTCTTGCTGTCGCCAAGCTTCGAAAACCGTAATGGCCACTGCATTTGATAAATTAAGGCTCCGATTGCCAGGTCTCATCGGTAACCGTACGCGTTGCTCCGGTTTGAATTGCGCCAGTAGCTCGGTGCTGAGTCCTCGCGTTTCCGGACCAAAGATAAACCAGTCATCTTGAGCAAAGGTGTGGTGGTGTAACTGGCTGGCGCCCCGCGTAGTGAATGCGAACATACGCGCGGCGTGGACAGTCTCATGACTGATAAAATCTTGCCAACTGCGATGTACCCGCATTGAGACAAATTCATGATAATCCAGTCCAGCGCGGCGCATTTTGGCATCGTTAAGCTTAAAGCCAAGCGGCTCAATCAAATGAAGTTGAGCGCCGGCATTCGCGCATAAGCGGATGATATTGCCTGTATTAGACGGGATTTCGGGTTCGACCAGAACAACGTTAAACATAAAAAGGACAGCTCAGCGGTGTATAGCGCGCAGATTATAGCCTGGCAGAGCGACTTCACCCAACACAGCAGCAAATTTATGGCGTGCGTAGTGCGACCCAATTGGTAACGCGCGCTGCGCCGGCGTTTTTTAATATACGAGCGACGGCTGCCAGCGTTGCGCCAGAAGTCATGACATCATCCACCAGAGCAATATGTTGGCCGCGTACGCTGGCTAATTGTTGCGTATTCATTGCGGCCATGAATGCGCCGCGCATATTGCGTTGTCTTGCTTGGAGATGACTGAGCTGGGTTTGCGGTGGCGTATCAAGTACGCGCTTAACCCATCTGGCTTGCGCTGGAATTTGGAGGATCCGAGCCAAGGGGCGGGCAATCTCCCAGGCTTGATTGTAGCCGCGCGTTGCAAGTCGACCCGCGGAAAGCGGTACGGGCAGAATTAGACTGGGATAACTCAGTTTGTCATGAGCGTAGGTTTGTTGCACTAAGCGCGCGAGACGTTCGGCAAAAATTGCGGCGATGGTGAGTTGTGCATTAAATTTTAATGCGAGTGCAAGCTGATCAAGAGGGGCAGCATAGTGAGTGAGCGCGAGCGTTGCATCAAAGGCCGGTGGCGCAACAATACAGTGACTACAGAGCCGAGAAGGGGGGTGATTGGGGCCAGCGTGGTCGGACTGCAACGGCAATGCGCAACGCATGCAACGGTCATCATGAGTTTGCCAATAAGCGTTGTCACAGCCGTTGCAGAGAGCGTGCGGCGATAAACTACCGCAGAGTGCGCAACGGCACGGTAGCGCGAGATGCATGAATGCTTTGCATCGATTGAACGTATGCTGGGCAAATGCGGTAACCGTCAAAAATGGGGACGTCATAAGCAAGACGCAAGGAAATTTACCTTAATTTTTGAATCTTTAAGCCTGGTTCCTTAAGTAGGCAAGTATACTCACAATTCTTAATTTACTTACAGTCATCTTTGTTTCAGCCGTGGACTCTTCTCAGCCTGCTGTCAATCTTCAGCGTTTGCAACAAATTTTCGATCGGCGCGCAGACGCTTTTGCTGCAGTGCATTTCTTGCCACGCGAGGTCGCGCAGCGTATGCATGAGCGCCTTAAGTGCGTGAAATTGATGCCGCAGCGCATATTAGACGCCGGCTGCGGGCTGGGCGATGATTTGCTGGCGCTGCAAGCGCGGTTTGAGTCTGCGCAAATATATGGGCTGGACGTCTCCCATCAGATGTTGGTGCGGGCCTTGGCCGCCACTGGCGCGCCGCGGCTGGGTTGGCGTGGGCGTATAGCGGATACTTTATATCGGACGGTGAATTTTAACCGTCCTTTTATCAGCCAATTAAGAAAGGTTTTTCAGCCACGCCCGCGGCAGACCGTGCAAGCCGATTTTGCAAATCTTCCTTTTGCCGCCAATACCTTTGATTTATTTTGGTCAAATCTGGCGTTGCATTGGCATACTCGACCCGATCAAGTTTTACCGGAATGGCGGCGTGTCCTAAAAACGGGTGGCCTTTTAATGTTTAGTTTGCTAGGGCCTGATTCACTGTGTGAGTTACGCGCCGCCTGGCGGCATGCGGATGCGCAAACGCCGCAGGCGCGCGTGCTTGATTTCACGGATATGCATGACTTTGGCGATATGCTGGCGGCGAGTGGCTTCGAAATACCTGTGATGGAGATGGAAAAACTCACGATTACTTATCCCTCGCCGGCAGCTTTATTAAATGATGTGCGGCGCTGGGGGGCTTATCCGTTTACGGGGGAGCGGCGCCCGCTGGGGTTAACCAGTCGTCGCTTGCAACAAGAGTTGGTAGGGGGGCTAGAGGCGCAGCGGCGCGCTGATGGCAAAATTCCACTCACCTTTGAAATTATTTATGGCCATGCCTGGAAAGTGGCTGAGAGAACCACTGCGGAAGGCTATGCGATAGTGCGTCCTGATGAAATTACTAAAGCGACAAAGCAAAAGTAGGAAAACGGAATTATAATGTTCCGTTTGATTCGATTTTAAAATGAAGAAGGCGTCATGCGCCTGATGCATAGATCTCAGATAAAAACGCCAATGAAAACGATTAAGCGAATCCTAATAGGGGCGCTAGCAGGTAGTGGCTTGTTGCTAGCGAACGTGGCCCATGCGGTGAATGATATGCCTGGCGGCCCAGTGGTCAACGGGCTTAACTTTCAAACGCCTGTGACCAAGATAGCTGAAGGGCTATACGGATTGCACACGATGATGCTGATTATCTGTCTAGTGATTCTAGTCGGTGTCTTCGGTGTGATGTTTTATTCGATCTTTGCTCACCGTAAGTCTAAAGGGCATCAGCCGGCGCATTTTCATGAAAGCACCACAGTTGAAATTATTTGGACCGTGGTGCCATTTTTGATCGTAATCTTAATGGCATGGCCAGCGACAAAAATGGTGATTGCGATGAAAGACACTAGCAATGCCGATGTCACTGTAAAAGTCACGGGCTATCAATGGAAATGGGGTTACGACTATATCAATGGCCCAGGCGCGGGAATTGGTTTTTTATCCACGATTACCACGCCGCGCGATCAAATAAATGGGCGGCAGCCGATTTCCGATACATATTTACAGGAAGTCGATCACCCGCTAGTAGTGCCAGTGAATAAAAAGATTCGCATTATTACGACCGCGAACGATGTGGTGCATTCCTGGTCGGTGCCAGCTTTTGGCGTAAAACAGGATGCGATTCCTGGTTTTGTGCGCGATACATGGTTTAAAGCTGAAAAAGTAGGGACTTATCGTGGTTTTTGCACTGAGTTATGCGGCAAAGATCACGCCTATATGCCGGTGGTGGTCAAAGTTTTATCCGAGCAGGATTACGCGCAGTGGGTGGCGGAGCGGGTAAAAAACACGCCAATCGGCGCCGAGCTGGAGAAAACTTGGACGATGAGCGAACTTAAAGTGCGCGGCGAACAAATTTATGCCGCACATTGCGCCGTTTGCCACCATGCGAACGGCAAAGGTATCGGCCCGTTTCCAGCGCTTGATGGCGGTCCGGTGACCAATGGTCCATTAGGAAGTCATTTGAATCTGGTGCTGCAGGGCAAAGCACAAATGCCGCCGTGGGCTACTACGCTGAATGACATTGATCTTGCCGCGGTTGTGACCTACCAGCGTAATGCGTGGAGCAATCACACGGGAGACCTAGTCCAACCGCGACAAGTTGCGGTGGCACGCAATCAAGCGTTAAACAGCGCTGCTAGCCAAGCGCAAGGCGCGCCTAATGAAAAGTCTGGCGCAGCTCGCAAAGCAGCCGCAGCAGTAGATAAAACGCCACGGCTAAGTCAAACGCTCACCTCAGATTCAGCCGCATAATCTGTCCCGTCAAACCAAACAAATAAGGAAATTTTATGACCACGATCGGACACGACCAGGCAGCGCAGCACGATCATACGCATGAACGTCCATCTGGATGGCGGCGCTGGTTACTCGCGACGAACCATAAAGATATTGGTACTTTGTATTTGCTGTTTTCGTTCGTCATGTTTTTGTCTGGCGGCGTGCTGGCGCTGTTGATCCGGGCGGAGCTGTTTGAGCCCGGCTTGCAAATTATGCGCCCTGAATTTTTCAATCAGCTCACCACGATGCACGGTATCGTCATGGTGTTTGGCGCAATCATGCCAGCATTTGTGGGGTTTGCTAATTGGATGCTGCCTTTGCAAATTGGGGCATCGGATATGGCATTCGCGCGCATGAATAACTTCAGCTTCTGGTTACTGCCTCCAGCTGCGTTGCTCTTGACCGCCTCATTTTTTGTGCCAGGGGGCGCGACGGCGGCGGGTTGGACATTATATGCGCCGCTTTCAGTGCAAATGGGGCCAGGCATGGATTTGGCTATCTTTGCTGTGCATATTATGGGCGCTTCTTCAATTATGGGCGCAATTAATATTGTGGTGACCATCTTGAATATGCGCGCGCCTGGCATGACGCTGATGAAAATGCCAATGTTTGCTTGGACTTGGCTGATTACGGCTTATTTGCTGATTGCCGTAATGCCAGTATTGGCGGGCGCTGTGACGATGCTGCTGTTCGACCGCCATTTCGGCACCTCGTTTTTTAATGCGGCAGGCGGCGGAGACCCCGTCTTATATCAACATATTTTTTGGTTCTTCGGCCATCCTGAAGTCTATATTATGATTTTGCCGGCTTTTGGCATGATCTCGCAGGTGATTCCGGCTTTCTCGCGCAAACCCTTGTTTGGTTACCATTCGATGGTTTACGCCACGGCGTCAATCGCTATCTTGTCTTTCATGGTGTGGGCGCACCACATGTTTGTCACGGGCATGGTGGTGAGCGGTCAGCTTTTTTTCATGTATGCAACGATGCTGATTGCGGTGCCAACCGGAGTTAAAGTATTCAATTGGGTTGCGACCATGTGGCGCGGCGCGCTCACTTTCGAAACGCCAATGTTATTCGCCATAGGCTTTTTGCTGGTCTTTACAATCGGTGGCTTTTCCGGCTTGATTCTGGCGATGGCCCCGCTGAATGTGGCGGCGCACGGGACGTATTATGTGGTTGCGCATTTCCATTATGTGTTGGTTGCGGGCTCGCTATTTTCGCTTTATGCAGGTTGGTATTATTGGGCGCCAAAATGGACCGGTTACATGTATAACGAAGTCCGCGGCCGAATTCATTTTTGGGGATCTTTGATTTCGTTTAATATAACCTTCTTCCCGATGCACTTTCTGGGCTTATCTGGGATGCCGCGTCGCGTGGTTGATTACTCCGCGCAATTTACCGACTATAACCAGCTAGCGACGATTGGCGCATTTGGTTTCGGTTTAATGCAGGTGTACTTTTTGTTTTGGGTCGCTTTGCCGACGTATTTTGGCAAACGTTGCGCACCGGCCCCAGCTAAACCATGGGAAGGCGCTCAAGGACTCGAATGGACGATCCCTAGCCCCGCGCCTTTTCATACTTTTGAAACCCCTCCAGAGGTTAAATAATGGTATGGCTCATCCAATTGAATGGATGAGTTTTATCCCAGAACAAAAACCACGGAAATAGCCAAATAGACGCTTGAAATGGAACTACAACGATGAGTAGTCAAGATCAAAAACCTTATTATTTTGTGCCGAGTCCATCGCAGCACCCCATTTTGGCGGCGTTAGGTTTGCTTGGCATGATGCTTTCGCTAACAGCCTGGCTTAACGATCAAGGCTGGGGGGCTTTTGCTTTTGCCGTCAGTTTGGCTTGGTTGTTGTTTGTATTGTGGCGCTGGTTTGGCGATTCAATTACTGAATCTGAAGAGGGAAAGTACGGCAAGCGCATTGATATTTCCTATCGCTGGAGCATGAGTTGGTTCATTTTTTCCGAAGTCATGTTTTTTGCCGCGTTCTTTGGGGCGCTATTTTACGCTCGCTCATTTGCTAGCCCGCTGCTTGGCGATCTCAATCATAGGGTGTTGTGGCCGGATTTCATGGCGGCCTGGCCGAATGTTGGGCCGGCCGACTTAGTGCCGCATTTTAAAGCCATGACAGCGTGGCCAATCCCTACCATCAACACGGCTTTGCTGCTGACCTCAGGCGCTACGTTAACCGTTGCGCACCATGCATTACGGGATGATCATCGTAAACCAGCGATTATTTGGCTGGCCGCAACGGTGTTGCTGGGTGTGATTTTTCTATTTATGCAGGGCTACGAGTATGTTCATGCTTACCGTGAGCTGAACCTTAAGCTGAGCTCCGGTATGTACGGCTCGACCTTTTTTCTGCTCACGGGTTTTCATGGCTTCCATGTGCTGATGGGGACACTGATGCTGAGTGTCGTGCTGGCGCGCCTAATCCGTGGGCATTTTAGCGCAGAGCATCACTTTGCTTTTGAAGGGGCGGCTTGGTATTGGCATTTTGTGGATGTGGTCTGGCTTGGCTTATACATTGTGGTGTATTGGCTTTAGACGTTTTGGATGATTTCGAAGCGCTTAGAAGACGGGAGGGTATTTTAGGCGCTGCGAGGTTTTCTTTAATTGCTATAAGGAATACCGGTGCTTTGAATCCATCCCATCCAATAGGCAAATAAGATGAATAAGAAAAGCCCAATTGAGAGCCCAACGCGGGCCATCAGTGAATATACCATGCGCTTCGTGGTGCCGCGGTCGTGCATCATAAAATACAATGCGCAGATTAGGCTCGCGCCAATTAGGAGAAAAGCAAGGGCAATAAGAACAGACATATGGGTAGAAATAAATCAGCAAAATTTCAAAAAAGCAGCGTAAGCTTGGCTATTATCGCATTAACAATTCTCTCCTGCGCGGTCAAATAGCGATGCTAAAAATTCGCTTTTGGCCGTTCTTAGCGATACTCATTGCGGTTGCGTTGGCGGTGCGCTTAGGATTTTGGCAGCGCGACCGCGCGCACCAGAAAGAAGCGCTTGCCGCCCAACTGATGCGCTATCAGAATAGCACGCCAACCCCGCTCGGTGCGTCACGGTTACCGCTCGAAGAAATCGAATATCATCGCGTGCGGGCGCGTGGGCGTTTCATGCCCGAGCGCGTCGTGTATCTGGATAACCGAACTTACAATGCCCGCCCTGGCTTTCATGTGCTGATGCCGTTAGCGTTGGAAGAGGGGACTTATGTTCTAGTAAACCGGGGTTGGATACCGTGTAATATGCAAGATCGCGCGGTGCTTGCGCCCTATTCCACACCGACGGATAAAGTTGAAATAGAGGGAATTGCCCGCGCTGATCCGGGGCAGGCATTTGAACTTGGCGCGGGCGGTTCAGCCGCGCATTTGCGGATACGGCAAAATTTGGATCTTGCGGCATATCAGTTAGAGACAGGACTGCCTTTGCAGCCCTTTGTTATCTGGCAGACAAACGAAATAGATGACCAACTGGTGCGTGCGTGGCCGAACATTTTAACGGGAGTGGAGCGTAACTATGGTTACATGCTCCAATGGTGGGGAATCGCTGCCGCGATATTATTATCTGGCCTGTATGCAGCACGCCGCGCTGCGCTAAGTGCGGTGAAATAACCTGTATTTTTAGAGCCGCGGTCAATCAAAATCATTAATTAGGAGCACAGGCGCGAGCCGTATTTAACATGCATGCAAGTAACAAAAACACGCATCGGAAGACGTTGCTGCTAGTGGTGCTGGTTTGTTTGGCGCCAGTCATTGCATCTTACCTCTCTTATTATGTTTTCAAGCCGGCTGGCGGCGTGGTGAATTACGGTAAATTAATTGAGCCAGCACAACCCATTCCGCCTAGTTTAGTGGTGCAAACAGAAAATGGTGACGTCACTCCCTTGCAAACTTTAAAAGGCAAATGGCTATTGCTTGCAGTCGATGCGAGCGCATGCCCTGAAAACTGTGTAAAGAAACTCTATTTTATGAGGCAAGTACGGGTAGCGCAGGGTATTGAGCGGGAGCGCGTGGAAACGGTCTGGCTGCGCACTGACAGCGCTCCAGTGTCGCCGGTCGTGCAGCAAGCGTATCCCGAGATGCGTTTTTTGAGTGCCAATGCCATGGCTCTTGCCAAATGGTTGCCGGTTGAGGGCAGTATGCAGCTCACTGACTATATTTATTTAGTAGATCCAAACGGTAATCTCATTATGCGTTTCCCCCCCAATCCGAATCCCGGAAAAATCAAAAAAGACCTCAGCAAATTGTTGAAATGGTCGAGCATTGGTTGAAATTTTTTAGGGCCTCTAAGTGTTTATTTTGCAGCTTAGCTTGATTGGCATTTGCATTGCGCTCATTCCGCTGGCTTGGGTGTGGCTACGCAGCGGTGCGGATCGATTCGGCAAATTGGTCTGGGTCACGACAATCCTCACCTTTGACCTAGTGTTATTTGGCAGCTTTACGCGTCTCACAGATTCGGGCCTCGGCTGCCCTGATTGGCCGGGCTGCTATGGCGCAGCATCGCCATTTATTGCACATCAAGCGATCCAAGCGGCGCAAGCTGCCTTACCCAGTGGCCCAGTCACCATGGCTAAGGCTTGGATTGAAATGATGCATCGCTATCTGGCGTTGGCGCTGGGCGTATTGATTATTGCGCAGGTTGTGGTGGCGTGGTGCAAACGTAAAACGTTACCAGTATCGCCCTGGTGGCCCGTTGCATTACTGATATTAATCTGCGTACAGGGCGCGTTTGGCGCTTGGACGGTCACTTTAAAATTACAGCCGATCATTGTTACGATTCATTTATTGCTGGGGTTGACGTTACTGGGCGCGCTGGCCAGGCTGGCGCTGAGCTGCATGCCAGTGGTTGTCCCCGAACCAGCGGCTAGCCGTTGGCAGCCGGCAGTATGGATTGGGCTGGCGCTACTTGTGGTGCAAATTGCGCTAGGCGGTTGGGTGAGTGCGAATTACGCGGTGCTAGCTTGTACCGACTTTCCGACCTGCCATGGTGCTTGGCTGCCGCCGATGGATTTTGCGCAAGGCTTTCAACTATGGCGCGCGTTAGGCCAAACTAAAGCCGGGGACTTTATTACACAAGATGCGCTAGTAGCAATCCATTGGACGCATCGCAATTTCGCTTGGGTGGTCAGTGTCTGGTTGCTTGGGCTTGGTTTGCGCTTGCGCCAATTTAAGGCGTTGCTCACTTTAGCGAATGGCTTGCTAGCGCTGGTAGCATTGCAATGTTTAACTGGCTTAGCCAATATTCTATTGCAGTGGCCTTTGCTGATGGCGCTCGTGCACAATGGCGGTGCGGCATTACTCTTGTTGTTGCTCATCATGCTAAACTACCGTATCGCAATTAGCAGACAAAGCGTGCGGCATACCGCAGCTAAGGTCTGAACTCATGGAAAGCACCGCTTTTTGCCCATCTGTTAGCAGCCGAATCTCCCAATACTGGGCACTGACTAAACCTCGTGTTACGCAGCTCGCAGTGTTTTGTGCGGTGATTGGCATGCTCTTATCAACCCCTGGCAGCGTCCCATGGTCTATTGTGCTGGGTGGCGCAGCCGGAATTTGGCTATTAGCCAGTGCGGCTTTTGCAATCAATTGTTTGCTTGAACGCAAAATCGATACATTAATGCGTCGCACGGCATGGCGGCCGTCCGCCCGAGGTGACTTAACTTCTGTCCAGATTCTTTTATTTTCAGCGCTGCTGGGCGGGCTTGGCATGTGGACGCTCTATGCCTCTACCAATGCACTAGCAATGTGGCTCACGCTGGCTACCTTCATTGGCTATGCAATTATTTATACGCTTATTTTAAAGCCGCTGACGCCGCAAAATATCGTGATTGGCGGCGCCGCTGGAGCGATGCCGCCGGCTCTTGGGTGGGCGGCGGCAACTGGCACGGTGCCGGCTGATGCGTGGTTGCTTGTCTTGATTATTTTTGTTTGGACGCCACCGCATTTTTGGGCGCTGGCGCTATACCGTCGACAAGACTATGCGCAAGCGGGTTTGCCGATGTTGCCGATTACCCATGGTGAGCAATTCACGCGCTTGCAGATTTTGCTTTACACCATCGTTCTATTTGGAGTGTCGTTGTTGCCATTTGCTTCACGCATGAGTGGGGTGGTTTATCTAGTCGCAGCGATTGTGCTAGGCGCAATTTTTTTGGCGTATGCCTGGCGCATCTGGCGCACTTATTCGGATACGCTAGCGCGCCAGCTGTTTCGCTATTCAATTATTTATCTGTCGTTGCTATTTGCGGCATTACTGGCTGACCACTATGTACAAATCTATCGCAGCGGCTTCTAAATTTACGGTCTGTCTACTGTGCCTGCTGCTGATAGGGTTGGCAGGTTGCACGCGCGCGCCCGCGTTCAAAAATACTGATTTGACTGGCAACACAAGTTTTGGCGGTGATTTTATGCTACCGGACACGGATGGTCAGATGCGTACCTTGGCTGATTTTAAAGGAAAAGTGGTGGTGCTGTTGTTCGGCTATACGCATTGTCCTGACATTTGTCCCATGACGCTTGCAACGCTTGCGCAAGCTCTAAAACAATTGGGCGCGCAGGCAAAGCGGGTGCAGGTATTGTTTGTTACTGTCGATCCAGCGCGGGATACACCCTCTTCGTTAGCGCGTTATGCCCCGGCTTTTGATCCGAGCTTTATCGGTTTGCGGCCAGCGAATGAAACGCAGCTTAAAAAGGTAACGCAAGATTTCCGGGTGTTCTTCGCGCGAGAGCACGCCAGCGTAGACGAAATGGCGAAGAATCCTGCCGCAGATGAAACCGCTGACACTTATACAATGGATCATACAGCGGCGGGCTATGTATTTGATGCAAGCGGCAAACTGCGTCTTTTTGCGCGTGATGGGCAAGGACCTGAGCCGTGGGTGCATGATTTAAAAATATTGCTTAATTAATTGATGTTCAGCGCTCAAGAGTAGCCCGTGAAGAGCCTAAAGTTGTGCGGAAATATCTTAACCTCCGAAGGCTGGCGGCTGGGTCATATAATGCTTGAAGGAGGGCGGGTTGTGGCGCTCAATGGCGCATCTAGCGAACCGGCGACAAACCAAGAACCCTATATCTTGCCCGGTTTTATTGACCTGCATGTGCATGGCGGAGGTGGAGCTGATGTGATGGAGGGCGGCGCAGCGACTCAAACCATGGCACGTATGCATGCGCGTTATGGCACCACAAGTCTATTAGCCACCACAATGACAGCGCCGCGCGCTGAGCTGGCCGCGGTTTTGGCGACGCTTGCGTCTGAAGTGCGGCAGCGCGCGCCAGGTTGCGCCCGCATACTCGGCGTGCACCTTGAAGGGCCGTATATCAATCCTGGCAAGCTGGGTGCGCAACCTTCTGCAACCGCGCTCGCGGCACTGGATGAAGTGCTCTATTATTTGGAGCTAGCCCCGCTGCGGGTGGTAACGTTGGCGCCGGAGCTGGCTGGCCATTTAGGTGTCATCGCCCAGCTCGCCGCGCGCGGGATACGGGTACAGCTTGGCCATACGTTAGGCAGTTATGAGGATGGCGTGAACGCCCTTAAGCAGGGGGCAACAGGGTTTACCCATATATTCAACGCGATGACTGGCTTGCACCATCGAGCGCCAGGCATGGTGGGCGCGGCGCTTGCGCATGCTGAGTATGCGGAACTCATTCCAGATTTGTTGCACGTGCATCCAGGAGCAATTTACACGGCGCTGCGCGCGATTCCCAAGCTCTACTGTGTGACTGACAGCACGGCGGCAGCGGGTATGCCAGATGGCGCTTATCCATTGGGTAGCCAGACGGTGCTTAAGTGCGTCAATGGCGTGCGCTTGGCGGATGGCACATTGGCCGGGAGCACATTGACGATGGACCAAGCGCTGCGTAATCTAGTCTCGCTGGGTTTGCCGTTAGCCGAAGCCTCCCACCGCTTGTCACGCTATGCGGCGGATTATTTGGGCTTAACGCAACGTGGTCGGCTCGCAGTCGGCGCCTGGGCAGATTTAGTTGTGCTTGATCGCCAACTGATGGTGCAGGCAACGTATGTCGAAGGTGAAAAAATCTAGATTTGGTCGAACTGATTTTGGTTCGGTGAGGCGGTTGCAAACAACCTGCATGAAGTTAGTTATTCTACTCTAATGAGCCCGGCCACAATGCAAGTGCATGCAACTTGTTTAAAATAAAGAAGAGTATGGCGATTTTCTCGAATCTCGAAGATAACATTGTGGTTGAGCGGCAAAAGCAAAAAATAAAACCGCCGCCTATGTATCAAGTCGTGTTGTTAAATGATGACTTTACGCCGATGGGGTTTGTCGTCATGATTCTTCAAAAATACTTTAGAAAAGACCAAAAGGCCTCAATTCAGATTATGCTGAAGGTACATTGCGAAGGTAAAGCAATTTGTGGGGTTTATACGCGTGATGTGGCAATGACCAAAGTTAAGCAGGTAACCACCCATGCAAAGCAGGCCGGTCATCCGCTGCGATGCGTTATGGAGAGAACATGATCGCTCAAGAACTAGAGGTTAGCTTGCATATGGCGTTTATGGAAGCGCGCCAAGCCCGGCATGAGTTTATTACGGTAGAGCACCTATTGCTAGCGCTGTTAGATAATCCGACCGCGGTTGAGGTATTGCGCGCTTGCGCGGCCAACATTGATGACCTGCGCCACAATTTGCACCATTTTATTCACGATAACACTCCGGTCGTACCGGGTTCGATAGACGCCGATACACAGCCTACATTAGGTTTTCAGAGGGTGATTCAGCGTGCGATTATGCATGTCCAATCTGCCTCAAATGGCAAAAAAGAAGTGACCGGCGCAAATGTATTGGTTGCGATTTTTGGAGAAAAGGAGTCGCATGCGGTTTATTGCTTGCAGCAACAAGGGATCGCGCGCTTAGATGTGGTCAATTTTATTGCGCACGGAATCGCTAAAACCGGCGAGAGTGAAGCCACAAAATCGGCGGATGCCAGCACAGATCAAGACGGAGCGGCTGGACAAAAAGAAACCCAGCTAGCGCAATTTACGCAGAACTTGAATCAACTCGCCAAAGAAGGGCGCATTGATCCATTGATTGGGCGGGAGCCCGAAGTTGAACGCGTAGTGCAAGTTTTGTGCCGACGTCGGAAAAACAACCCGCTATTAGTAGGGGAGGCCGGCGTAGGTAAAACGGCTATCGCGGAAGGGCTTGCCTGGCGGCTCACGCGTGGCGAAGTGCCTGATATATTGGCGAATGCAGTGGTTTATTCATTAGATATGGGCGCTTTGCTGGCCGGCACTAAATACCGTGGCGATTTTGAGCAACGTTTAAAAATAGTGCTTAAAGAATTAAAAGAGCGCCCTCATGCGATACTTTTTATCGATGAAATTCACACTTTGATTGGCGCAGGCGCTGCCTCAGGCGGGACGCTAGACGCATCAAACTTATTAAAACCAGCGCTTTCGTCAGGACAAATAAAATGCATTGGAGCGACTACTTTTACCGAGTATCGCGGGATTTTTGATAAAGATGCCGCTTTGTCGCGGCGTTTCCAAAAAATTGATGTGTCTGAGCCCACGGTGGCCCAAACCATAGCGATTTTGCGTGGATTGAAGTCGCGCTTTGAAGAGCATCACAATGTTAAATATTCTGGCGCTGCATTATCCGCTGCGGCTGAATTATCGGCCCGTTTTATTACGGATCGGCATTTGCCTGATAAAGCGATTGACGTGATTGATGAAGCGGGCGCAGCGCAACGCGTATTACCTAAATCGAAACAAAAAAAGATCGTAGGTAAAACTGAAATTGAGGAAATTATTGCAAAAATCGCCCGCGTGCCGACCCAAAGCGTTTCACTCGATGATCGCAGCAAATTGCAGACCCTTGAGCGCGACCTCAAAAGCGTGGTCTTTGGACAAGACCTAGCCATTGAAGCTTTGGCCTCCGCGATTAAAATGGCGCGTGCCGGACTGGGTCAAATTGGCAAACCTATCGGCGCGTTTCTATTCTCAGGCCCAACGGGCGTTGGTAAAACCGAGGTCGCCCGTCAACTTGCTTTCACCTTGGGGATTGAGCTGACGCGTTTTGATATGTCTGAGTACATGGAGCGCCATGCGGTCAGCCGTTTAATCGGCGCGCCGCCGGGTTATGTTGGCTTTGATCAAGGTGGCCTCTTAACGGAGGCGATCACGAAAAAGCCGCACTGCGTGTTGCTGCTGGATGAAATCGAAAAAGCGCATCCAGATATTTATAATCTTCTGTTGCAAGTGATGGATCATGGCACATTGACGGATAACAATGGCCGTAAAGCCGATTTCCGTAATGTGATTGTCATCATGACCACCAACGCGGGCGCTGAAGCCCTGCAAAAAGCCAAAATTGGTTTTACTACGCGCAACGAAGCTGGCGATGAAATGGCCGAAATTAAAAAGACCTTCACTCCTGAGTTTCGTAATCGGTTGGACGCAATCATTAACTTCCGCCCACTCAACGAAGAAATTATTCTGCGTGTAGTTGACAAGTTCTTAATCCAATTGGAAGAGCAGCTCCATGAAAAGAAGGTAGAGGTTATTTTTACTGATGAGCTGCGCAAATATCTTGCTAGCAGCGGTTTCGACCCACTCATGGGCGCGCGGCCGATGCAACGTCTGATTCAAAGCACTATCCGGCGCGCCTTGGCAGATGAATTACTATTTGGCAAGCTGTCAAATGGGGGGCGTGTTAAGGTCGATGTGGACCAGCAAAACAACGTGCAACTTATCTTTGATGAAAACGGCGAGTCACACAATACAAACCCTGAAACGGCGGAGATTGACTGATAGCTTAAGCGCGGTTGACCCAGATGCATTGAAAGCCGTCTCATTGAGTACGGGAGTACTCAATGAGACGGGCAAAATTAATACAGCTAATTGCTCTTTGCCCACTAGGCCACTCTCCAGGCCGGAATGGTTAGAAAGAGCCGAGAGACTCATGTTCTGTTGCGTAAGCGTTAATCAACTATCCAATAATAGTCCATCTGATTGAACCTTAAAATATCCTGTTTACGTGCAGCTTTTCTAAACGCATCAATCGTAGCTGGATTAATTTGTTCTCTGTAACTTTTTCTTAAACCAGAATTTAAGATAGATTCTGGACTGCGCTCGATGAAAGAGTTAAAAATCTCCAATACTCTAATTCTTTGCTCTGTACTTTTGTTGAGTAGCTCTGCGGTAAATTCATATAGGAATCTATAGGTGTTATCTTTAAATGCAGATTTTTCTAAATAAAGATCTTCACCTATTTGCGTTAATCGGTCTGATGGACTGAGAAATGAAAAATAGAAGAATTCTTCTATAAAATCCTCTCCGAATGGATCGCTGTCAGTCATAGAATCTATGAAAGAAGCGGGTAGCGTTTTAGTAGAGTTTTCTGCTTTGAGAAGATCTTCTGAAGTGAAACATAGCACTTTGATGCTGGGGAAAGATTGCGTTAAATTATTTAACCACTCTATATGACTTCCTGAAATTTTCTTTGGACCTTCAGAAAAATTATCTAGTAACCACCACTCTCCATTATCTTCTTGACGTAATACTAAAAAATATCCTTTTATATCAATCATTATTCGATTTGCATTGAATAAATTGGCATTTTCAATTGTATTAAATTGATAAGGGAGCGCTAAATTATAAAGAAAATTAACCGTATGGATAGCATTCTGCATATGTTTGGGGTAACCAAAAATTCCTATTTGGCGGATATAATCTTTGTATGGAATAGCATTAATACACGGAAATTGATCCCACTCTGTTCCTAATCTTTCTTGTGTATAGAGTTCGTGGGTTATTTTGCCGCCATCATAATATTTTCGCATGAGCCTAAGTTGTTTTTTTGGAACATATGGATTTTCCTTAATAGCAATTAAATTCATGTAATGCTCGTAATCCTGCGATGAAATAAAATTTCCCCCTAAAGTTGTATTAATCGCATGAATGGCATCATTTTCTTTTATTTTAAGTTCAGAATAGGGTGGTAAAGTTTTATTAAAGTATTGCCGATCTATTTTTCCCTCTTCATTTCCTCCTCCGCCGCAGGCGGAAATAAATATTCCCCAAAAAACTAAGTTGATTATTCTAAATAATTTCATTGGAATGGATGTATTTATTGGAGGAAATTTTATGAGAGCTAAATTAAGTGTTTTAGCCGTTGGGGTGGATTGTAGTGACTTTTTTAACGCGCTATAAATTCATTATATTAGGCCTAGCGGTGCAATCGAACTTCATTGATAAGCTATTCGAAATTCGACAAAAAACGCAGACAAGCCAATCATCGAGCCTCGCAAGCCTTAAAAGTCGGTACAAACCTACTTTACTCGCTTTTTCGTCAAATAATTCCAAAACACCCAAAATAGGGCAAATCAACTTCACAGTTAGTATCTGTTGCTCACGCGGTTTTTCTACCCCAGTAAAACTTCGGATCAGCGTATCTTGTCTCCTATTCGCCGGCGGCTGTCTGTCCATGATGGCACCGTAAGTATGGGGCGACTCTAACTCAGATTTAATGGCTTTGAGTGCTTTCCCTTAGGATGAAAGCCGTCATTTATTTGCCTGTTTAATGGGTTAGATGGAATTGCTATTTGGCGCAGCGTGACCCTATTTAGGGGGCCGAATCAACTTCTAAAAGTCCTCTTTAAGCCGGTGAGGATGTCAAGCTGTATAAGCAGTCAATGCATTGCGCATCTTTTTCATGGCACTGACTTCGATTTGGCGAATGCGCTCGGCCGAGACGCCGAATTCAGCCGCCAGATGATGCAACGTTGCGCCGCCAGAACCCTCCGCATCAACCTGTAACCAGCGCGCTTCAACAATGCGGCGGCTACGGGCATCGAGCGTATTTAGCGCACTTGCTAAGCCATCGCTTTGTAAACGATCAAACTGGCGATTAGCCAGCACCTCAGTTGGCTCATGTTGGATGTCTGTGAGATATGCAATGGGCGCAAAGGATTCTTCATTGTCGTCAATTTGTCCTTCTAGCGCAACATCTCCGCCCGTCATACGGGTTTCCATTTCAGTCACATCTTCACGCTTGACGTTCAACTCTTTAGCTAAAGCATCGACTTCACTCGAAGTCAGTGCTTGCACGCCCCGTTTATGGCGGCGTAAATTGAAGAAAAGTTTGCGCTGAGCCTTGGTGGTGGCGACTTTTACAATCCGCCAGTTACGCAAGATATATTCATGAATTTCGGCCTTAATCCAGTGAATTGCATAGGATACGAGTCGCACATTTTGCTGAGGATCGAAGCGTTTCACGGCTTTCATTAGCCCAATATTGCCTTCCTGAATCAGATCGGCATGGGGCAATCCATAGCCTAGGTAGCCACGGGCGATTGAGACAACCAAGCGTAGATGGGATAAAACCAGCTTGCGAGCTGATTCAAGCGTCCCATGTTCACGATAATTCGTGGCGAGCTGTTGCTCCTCCTCTGCTTGCAGCATTGGAATACGGCTAACAGCTTGGATATAGGCATTAAGATCGCCTAATGGGCCAAGTAACGGCATACCGGGAGTAAGAGCCAGTGCTCCGCCTAGTTCGGATCTCTTTAATTCAGGTTTTGTGATCATTTACGCTCCTTAAGAGAGGTATTTTTATAATATTAGCACTCTTCTGCGTAGAGTGCTAATTTGCTCTAGAGAGGTCTTTCTATGAGGCTCAGTTGGAGCGAAGTTGCAATAAGCGGCACGTAATATTTTATTCGGCAAAAGGCAAGCGCGGCTCCATATCCAGTTGGCTTTAACCATATGGATTGTGACAAAGTGGTAAATCAATGGCATGAGGCCGCGCCGATCGTGCACCTTTAGGCGCTTATCCCCTTCCAGGGCGGCGACCCTTAATCCCTAATTTTTTATCGCGGTTCAGGCTGACTCAATGGCGAGTTCTTTGTAGTGTTCCATGGCGCTCGCTTTTTTGGGCACTTCTATGGTAAGTATGCCATCTTTAAAACTTGCTTTGGCTTTTTCTATATCCACTGACTCTGGCAAGGGTATAGTGCGCTGGTAAGCTCCATAGGCAATTTCCCGTACAGCGTAATTCCGGTCCTTATCCTTGTGGGAAACGGTTTTTTCCCCTTTGATCGTCACGGCATGGCTCTCCGTGGTTACTTTAAGGCTTTCAGGGCCGATTCCTGGCACCTCTACCTCTATTTTAAAAAGGTCCTGACTCTCGGTAATATCGATGGATGGCGTAATCATTAAGCCCTCCATTTCATTGACAAACCCTGACGTGCCTTTAAAATCTGTGTAGAAATCTTCCAGCATTCGGTCAAATGCAGTTTGTACTGCCTGAAAAGGGTTGACTCTGTTTCGCTGAGTGGAAAAAGGTATATATTTTCTCCAGGGAGCAAGCATATTACTCATGGTTAGATCCTCCGAATATTTACGATTGCGACTCATCAGTTTAAAGTCAATTCAATGCTGTGAAATTTGGCGTTTGGTTTAATTATAGGTTCTATTGTTATAAATTCAACACCTCGTAACTCTAATGGCTTGCAATTGAAAGCGCCTCGACCTGCAATCAATTAGATTTTCGACCCGAAATAATTGCAACTGTATGGCGCGAAGCTGTGTCAGTAATTCTGTTGGTTTCAGTGCAATAAACGCAGTGTCCTTTTCTCAGTTTAAAGAAATGCAAAAATTGACGGATAGAATTCAAAATTACTATACTAATTTATATGCTAGTTTTTAATGAGGTGGCTGTGCGTGTTTAATTTGTCGATTGACTAAAATTTTACTTTCTGGAGGAAAAATCCTATGCTTGAAATACTTGAGAAGTATCAGCATTCACTCGCAGGACTAATAGCCGTTGCAGGATGGATCGTGACATATCAGTTTGGCGTTTTCAGAGACCGTAAGAATAAACAACGCGATCTCATTACTGATTATTTATTGGAGGCCTATCGGAAACTAGAGTCGGCTTCCCAGCGAAAAAAATTGACAGACACTCAAGTCGCTGATATTGAATCGGCGCTAAGGGATATTCAAATTTTTGGTTCAAAAGAGCTTATCGATGCAACAGATAAATTCATAGAGGAATTTACCGTAAGTAAAAACATTGATTTAAGCCAGCTTTTATTTTTATTGCGCAAGGATTTACGGGAGGCACTTCATCTGCCCTGGTCTGAGAACAGAATACGTGCTTTTCGATTATAAATGAATTTCCTAATCCAGCTTGCATATAATAATGAAATCTATTTTCTCGTTTTATTAAAAAATATGCTGCCGATAGTATTTATTAAGCTTATGTGGTCATTAGTTTAGCGTGGCGCTATAAATTTTATATATTATTTTTCTAAGATTTTTTAATTGACAGAAATAAATTACTTTTAGGTATCGGTGATTCTCGTCTCACTTTTTTATAAGGAGCATGAAATGGTAACGTTAGTCGGCACACAAGAAGATTTTCTAAAGGCGCTTACCGAGCTTATTGAGCTCGACTACGATGCTGTTGAAGCGTATCAGGCCGCGATTGAGCGTATAAAGGATCCGGTCTATAAAGAAAATTTAGAAGAATTTCAACAGGATCATAAACGCCATATTCAGGTACTTTCTAAGCTTATCGCTCAACATGGAGAGACGCCTCCCAACGGGCCAGATATGAAACAACTTTTGTTAAAAGGGAAAATAATAGCAGCTAGTATATTGGGAGACAAAGCCATTTTAAATGCAATGAAAGATAATGAAATCGATACCAACACCGCCTATGAGCGGCTTACTCATCATAAACATAAATGGACAGAAGTATATGACTCCTTGGAAGATGGCTTAAAAGACGAAAAGCGTCATAAAACCTGGTTAGAATCAGTCACTTAGCATATCGATAATATTTGGAAATTCGTTTACCGGAAATCACGCAGTCAAGTGGATGATTGTTCGAGTTTGCTATCTTTCTTTCTTAGCCTTTTTAGGCAGTGGTATCTATACAGTTTATTCTCGCAAATGTGGGGAAACGGGATTCAGCGAAACGAGAGTAACTTTAACTTTAAACTACCTGCGTGATTTTTGGAAAAGTCTAAATCTATTCAGATAGAGCGGATTATAATGTTGTGAGACATTTAGTATGTTTAGGTCGAGCAAACCAATCAATCCGCATGAGGCTGAAAAAGTATAATGAGTGAAATATTTGCAGCAACACCGCCAATCACTGTGCCGATTGCACATTCAAATGACTCTTTCGCGGTGCGCCGCATTTATTGTATTGGCCGCAATTATCTAGAGCACGCCCGTGAGATGGGGCATGTGTCGCAGAATTCGTCTTTAGTATTTTTCAATAAACCGGCTGACGCTATCTTGTATGTAGCGCCGGACGTGGTCGGGCAATTTCCTTATCCACCGGGTTCAAATAACGTGCATCATGAAGTGGAGCTGGTGGTTGCATTAGGTAAACGTGGCCGCGATATTTCCGTTGAGCGTGCGCTGGATTATGTGTTTGGTTATGCTGTGGGTCTTGATATGACGCGCCGCGATTTGCAAGCAGAAATGAAACGGCAAGGCTATCCATGGGAAAGTGCCAAAGCTTTTGATGCTTCAGCGCCACTGGGTCGGATCCATCGCGTAGAGGAGGTGGGGCATTGTCAGCAGGGCGCAATTTGGCTCAAAGTGAATGGGGTTGAGAGGCAACGTGCTGATGTGGCGCAGCTTATTTGGCCGATTGCGGATGTTATATCTTATTTGTCAACCTTATCTGAGCTCGCGCCAGGAGATTTGATTTATATGGGAACTCCCGGCGGCGTAGGGCCGATCGTGAAAGGTGACCTAATGACGGCAGGTATTGACGGTTTAGGCGAATTGACGGTTAAGGTGACTTAAAAGCTCGGTTGAACTTTAATTCAGCAGCGCGTTGGCGAATTCTTCGGCGTAAAATGGCTGCAGATCGTCAATTTGTTCTCCTACGCCAATGAAGTAGACGGGGATCGGCCGCTGTCGCGCAATTGCGGCAAGGATGCCGCCTTTCGCTGTGCCGTCGAGCTTGGTCACAATCAATCCGGTTAGGCCAAGCGCATCATCAAACGCTTTGACTTGTGCGAGGGCATTCTGCCCAGTATTCGCGTCAATCACAAGCAGTATCTCATGCGGGGCGTCATGCATGGCTTTGCCAATGACGCGTTTGATCTTTTTTAACTCGTCCATTAAATGCAATTGCGTTGGCAAGCGCCCAGCGGTGTCCGCCATAAGGATGTCTAACTTGCGCGCGCGCGCCGCGTTGAGGGCGTCGAAAATGACTGCGGCGGGGTCTCCGCTTTGCTGTGAAATCACATTAATCTGATTGCGTTCGCCCCATAGCGCAAGCTGCTCGTGCGCGGCGGCGCGAAAAGTGTCGCCCGCGGCAAGCAACACAGATTGTCCATGCCGCTGTAAATGTTGGGCGAGTTTGCCAATGCTAGTGGTTTTGCCAGCGCCGTTCACACCTGTGATCATCATCACTAAGGGTTGCGCACGGTCAAGCACTAATGTGCGCTCAAGAGGTTTTAATAAATCCGCTAATAAAGAGCGTAACGCCGCTTTGACGGCTTCACCGTCATTAAGCCGCTCCGCGAGGATTTTTTGGCGCAGAGCATTGAGCAAAAATTGGCTGGCTTCAAGCCCCGTGTCCGCCATTAAGAGAGCGGCTTCTAGTTCTTCAAAAAAATCCTCGTCGATCTTGACGTTGGTAAAAAGGTTTGTAAAGTTGTTACGGGTTTTCGCCAGACCAGATTTTAGCCGTTTTACCCAGGAGGTTGGACGATCTGGAGTCAGCTCTGGGGCGGGAGGATTTTTATCCTGAGTATCGTTTTTTGATTTATTCTCTGCCTCAGTGAGCTCAGAGGTTGATGTTGAGCTCTTATGAAGCTTTTTGAAGAAGCTAAACATGGTTTATAGTTTGAAAGATTTGGTTTGCAAAACGCTCAGGGTGGATGTAAACGAAAGGTGCATTTTAGCAGAGCCTAATCAGCCGCTGTACGTGATTGGGTATTGGGGGCATAGCAAATTTGTTGGGCCGTCTGCAGAATGTCCTGTTGTTGAATAAACATTGAATTAAATGAATCTATGCTCCTGAAAAAGAATACCGTGAAAAGCTTGTTGGAAGCCGTTAAGCCATTATGCTTGAGGGCGCTCACTTCTATGCGAGCTTATTTCTTACCGCGCGGCATATGTATTGCGACGCTGTTATGCGTCGCTAGCGTATCTGCCGCTGACTTGAAAGCTGAAGCCACAGGGGCCCAGCACACGTTGCCTACGACGGAGTTTGCTTTAGCTAACGGGTTACGGGTGATTGTGCGGGAGGATCACCGCGCGCCGACAGTCGTACAGATGCTTTTTTATAAAGCCGGTTCGCTCGATGAACAGAGCGGCACAACCGGAGTTGCGCATGTACTTGAGCATATGATGTTTCGTGGTACTCAGCAAGTTGGACCAGGTGAATTTTCGCGGCGTGTAGCGGCCCTTGGCGGCAGCGAGAATGCGTTTACGATGCAGGACTGCACCGCGTATTTCACGCGCATAGAAAAATCACACTTGCCTGACATCATGGAGCTCGAGGCGGATCGCATGCAAAATCTCGCGCTTACAAGCGAAACTTTTGATCGTGAAATTCGGGTGGTGATGGAAGAGCGGCGTTTATCCGTAGAGGACAAACCCGAAGCGTTGCTGGATGAAGTCTTGCAGGCAACGGCATATAGCGCGTCGCCGGTGCGCTGGCCAGTGATTGGCTGGCAGGATGATTTACAACATATGACTTGGCTTGATGCCCGCGCCTGGTATGAGCGCTGGTACGCGCCGAACAATGCCTTGTTGGTGGTGGCGGGAGATGTCGATCCTGCATCAGTCCGCCAGCAAGCTGAGCGTTGGTTTGGGGCGATTCCAGCACGCCCCTTGCCGTTGCGTAAACCGCAGAATGAACCGCCACAGCAGGGTTTAAAACGGGTCGCGTTGAACGCCTCAGTCAGCGTGCCGCGCGTCACGCTGGCATTTAAGGCTGTCCCATTAGAGGAAAGTTCCACGGGAAAGCACGATGCTTACGCTCTGAGTGTGTTGGCCGCAGTGCTTGACGGCTATCCGAATGCGCGGCTTGGAAAACATCTGGTGCGTGAACAACGTCTGGCCGATGGGGTCGATGCCTCTTACAGCATGGTGGCACGTGGGCCAAGGTTATTTACGCTCAGCGCGCTTCCAGCGCAGGGTAAATCGGTCAAAGAATTAGAAGTCGCTTTGCGTCGTGAGTTACAGAGCATTGCTCAAAATGGCGTGGGCGCTGAGGAATTGCAACGTGTCAAAACGCAATTGTATGCGGCGCGTATCTATGAGCGAGATTCAGTATTTAGCCAAGTCATGGAGATTGGTTTAATGGAAATGGCCGGGCATTCATGGCGCGCTATCGAACAAATTGACCAAGCCTTAAATGCGGTGACAGCGCAGGATGTACAAGCAGTCGCGGCGCGCTATTTCATAGATGACCAGTTGACCGTGGCGACGCTTGTGCCGCAGTCAATACGCTCTGCCACGCGTCTGAAAAAACTGGCGCAGAAAAACTAATGGAGCGAATCAGGATGCTAATAAGAACTCAATTCTTATATTTAGCTTGTGCGACTTTTTTGGCCGTCATCATGCTGGGGCGACCTTCTGCGTCGCTAGCTGAACCGTTGATTCAGCAATGGCGCACCGCGTCCGGAGCGAAGGTGCTGCTGGTTGAAGATCATGCTATCCCAATGCTGGATATTCAAGTCAATTTTGATGCGGGCAGCCGTTATGATGCGCCTAGTCGGAGCGGCCTGGCCGCCATGACGGCGCGCATATTGCGTACGGGTACGCGCGCGACCCAAGGTTGCTTAGGCTTAACTGAAGCTCAGATCGAGAATCGTGTTGCCGATATAGGTGGTGTAATCTCCGATACAGTGGATAAAGATAGCGCGGCTTTGCATTTGCGCACCTTATCAACTGCGCCTGAACGTGATGCAGCGTTAGCGACTTTTGCGACACTCTTGCAATGTCCGTCTTTCCCGAAAAAAAAGCTGGACCGTGAAAAACAGCGGTTTATTACGGCCCTTAAAGAGCTGTCAAACCGCCCGCAAGCACAAGCTGAAAAAGCCTTCAGCGCAGCAGTATTTGGCGTGCACCCATATGGCGTATCGCCTGATCCTAAAAGTATCTCAGCGCTCACGCCAGCAGCCTTGTCCGCCTTTTATCAGACGCATTATGACGCTCAGCATGCAGTCTTAAGCATTGTGGGCGATTGCGACCGGTTGCAAGCAGAGCGTATCGCGGAGCAACTTATGCGCGCGTTACCGCGTGGCATGCCAAGAGCTGAGCTGCCACCTGTTGTCTCGTTGGCGAGCCCACGCGAGATTAAAGTGCCGCATCCAGCCTTGCAAGCGCATATTTTGCTTGGGGCGCCAGCCATTGCACGAGGCGACCCAGATTATTTTGCGCTACTCGTAGCGAACCAAGTGTTGGGCGGTGGTACATTAATCTCTCGACTGGGGCATGAAGTGCGCGAGCAGCGCGGTTTATCCTATGGCGTATATAGCGCTTTTGTGCCCGCAGCGCAGCCTGGCTATTTTCAAATTAGCTTGCAAACGCAGCAGGGTCAAGCGCCTAAGGCGCTCGCTGTGGTGCGCGAAACACTCGCAAAATTTATTGCCCAAGGGCCTACGCAAGCAGAATTGGAGGCTGCCAAAAATTACTTGGTTAATAGCTACCCACTGCAACTTGACAGTAATAGAAAACGCTTGGAAATCGTGGCAACCATAGGTTTTTATGGGTTGCCGCTGGATTATTTGAACACCTGGACGGCGCGGGTTAACGCGGTGACGCGTGAAGAAGCGCAAACCGCATTCGCCAAACATGTCAATCTGAGCAAGATGGTGACAGTATTAGTGGGCGCGCCGGAGTAGTGCGGTAAAATTGAGCTTAGCATGGTTATTTCATCTGAATTTTCTAACGGAGCAGCGCGCGCCGCGGCGCATTCGGTGCGCATCATTGGCGGGCTTTGGAAGCGCACGCATTTGCCGGTGCTGGATATGCACGAATTACGGCCCACCCCAGACCGAGTGCGGGAAACGTTATTCAATTGGCTAGGCCAAACGCTGGATGGACTGGTCTGCCTGGATTTATTCGCAGGGAGCGGCGCATTAGGTTTTGAGGCGGCTTCGCGTGGCGCGGCGCGTGTGCTGATGATTGAACGGCAACTGCGTATCGTGCAGCAACTACGGCGCAATCAAGAGAAACTAGCTGCTCATACCGTGGAAATTGTACATGCTGACGCGCTTAACTTTGCGCGCGGACTTGCCGCAGGCAGCTTCGATCTGATTTTCCTTGATCCTCCTTTCGCCGCGGATTTACTTGAGCCTGCATTAAATGTATGTTTGCCGCTAATGCGGCGAGGAGGCGCAATCTATATTGAATCCTCTAGGCCGTTAACTCTGGGCAAACCGTTGATATTGCAAACGGAGGCTAGAGCGGCGGGTAACCTGCCTGCGCTAGAATCCGCGCAGCGCATGGGGTGGAGTGTTGTGCGGCGCGGTAGGGCAGGGGCTGTGCACTATCATTTATTACGCCATCTGGCTAGCCAAGATAGAGATATTTTGCCTTTTGAGGGGGAAACGGCATGATCGTTGCAGTTTATCCGGGGACTTTTGACCCGTTCACGCGTGGTCACGAGGATATTGTGCGCCGCGCCTCGAGTATTTTCGATAAACTCATTATTGGCGTTGCCGATAGCCGCAATAAACGGCCTTTTTTCACGCTAGAAGAACGGTTAGCTATTGCGCGTGAAGTGCTGGGACATTACTCTAATGTGCAGGTCGAAAGCTTTAAGGGCTTACTCAAAGATTTTGTGCGCAGTCATGAAGCGCGTGTAATTGTGCGCGGCTTGCGTGCCGTATCAGATTTTGAATACGAATTTCAAATGGCGGGGATGAATCGATACCTAATGCCTGATATTGAAATGATGTTTATGACACCAGCCGATCAATATCAGTTTATTTCCGGCACAATTGTGCGTGAAATAGCGCAATTGGGCGGCGATATTAGCAAATTTGTCTTTCCCTCGGTTGAGAAATGGATTAAAGACAAAGCTGCTAAGTTGGCGGCTGAGGTCGATGATAATAGCCAGCAGCAACTGGCGCGTGGATAAGCTCATGGCATTGAAGATTACTGAAGAATGTATTAATTGCGATGTTTGCGAGCCAGAATGCCCAAATAATGCGATTTCAATGGGCACCGAGATCTATGTGATCGACCCGAGTAAATGCACTGAATGCGTTGGGCACTTTGATGAACCGCAGTGCCAACAAGTTTGCCCAGTAGAGTGTATTCCACTTAACCTTGAATATATTGAAACGCGCACACAGTTACTTGAGAAATATCATAAATTAGTGGCGCACAAAGAGGTTTAATCAAGCGCGCCTGGCTGTTAGCCCTTAATCATTCGGAATCAAGAGCTCAGACGAAGTTCCATACATCTATTTTCATAGATTGAGTATATGCTAGTTATATATGCGATCAGATTACGTCCTTGGCTATGTCTAGTTTAGGTGAACGGCACACCTGCCATATAGGATAGAATATGTCGGTCTCGCCGCTTTAGCGGGGTTTTAGCAGTTGAATTTTTGGTAGCGCTGAGCGGGTGTTTTTTATTTTTTAATGGGAGGCGGCCATTTTGTTGCACGCTTTGCTTGATTTTTTCTCTCATGGTTTATTGCGTTGGTCGTATTGGCAGGTTGCTGCTTATACATTGGTCGTTACGCATATAACAATTATCGGGGTGACGGTTTATCTACACCGTTGCCAAGCCCACCGTGCGCTTGACCTACACCCAATCGCCAGCCATTTTTTCCGCTGTTGGTTATGGTTAACGACGGGTATGGTGACCGGCCAATGGGCGGCGATTCACCGTAAACATCATGCCAAGTGTGAAACTGATGAAGATCCGCACAGCCCGCAACGGCGCGGCATCTGGAAAGTGCTGCTAGAGGGCGCTGAATTGTACCGAGCGGAAGCAAAAAATCAAGAAACGCTTAGCAAATATAGCCGTGGCACGCCGGATGATTGGCTGGAACGAAATATCTATGCAAAGCATTCGGTGCTTGGTGTTTCATTGATGATGATTATCAATGTTGCGCTTTTTGGCGTGCTTGGCGTGTCGGTGTGGGCTTTGCAGATGATTTGGGTGCCGTTTTGGGCTGCGGGCGTGGTCAATGGACTTGCTCACTATTGGGGCTATCGTAATTTCGATTGCGCTGATGCAAGCACCAATATTTTCCCCTGGGGGATCATCATTGGCGGCGAAGAGTTGCATAACAATCATCATACTTTTGCTACTTCAGCTAAACTCTCTAATAAATGGTATGAGTTTGATATTGGCTGGATGTATATTCGCATTCTGTCTGCTTTGCGGTTAGCTAAAGTCAAAAAAGTGGCGCCTGTCCCCAAACTTACACGAGGCAAACCAGCGCTGGATCTTGAGACTTTGCACGCGGTCTTGGCGAATCGTTATGATGTGATGGCGCGTTACGCCCAGGCCATAAAGCGCGCTTACCGCCATGAATTGGCGTACCTTAAAGAGGTTGGCGCTAAAGAAAAATATTTGTTGGTTAAAAGTGCGCGCAAATGGTTTCATGATGAAGGCGCACGCCTTGAAAAACTCCAAAAAGAGTTGCCGCAAATTTTAGCGCATAGCAATGCTTTGCGTACCTTTCATGAATTGCAAGGCGAGCTGGCGGCTATTTGGGAGCGCTCAAATGCTTCCGGCGAGCAACTTTTGCATCAGCTGCAAGCTTGGTGCCGCCGAGCTGAAGAAAGTGGCATTAAAGCCTTGCAAGATTTTTCGCTACGCCTACGCTGTTATTCATAAAAATGCATTCTTCGTCACTGCCAGCCATTAAGGCTGTTGATTTTGACCAACCACAAATGCAAGGCGCCGTTTGCGGCACAGGGCAAGCGTGGGCGCGCTTGCCCGCCACGCCTACTGCGGCTGAGCAACGCGCGTTAAAAGAGCGGATCCGCGCCTTACTGGTGCGCCAGCAAGCGGTGTTGGTGGCGCATTATTATGTGGATGCTCAATTGCAGGAATTGGCTGACGAAAGCGGTGGTTGTGTGGCGGATTCACTCGAAATGGCCCGCTTTGGCCGCGACCATCCGGCGCGTACTTTAGTCGTGGCAGGCGTGCGCTTTATGGGGGAAACCGCAAAGATTTTAAGTCCGGATAAGCGCGTACTGATGCCTGATCTCGATGCGACCTGTTCGCTAGATTTGGGTTGTCCAGCAGATGAATTCTCAGCATTTTGCGCGGCTCACCCAGAGCGCACAGTGGTGGTGTACGCTAACACGAGCGCCGCCGTTAAAGCGCGCGCGGATTGGATGGTGACCTCCTCCATTGGCTTAGACATCGTCGCCGAGTTGCACCGTCAAGGAAAAAAAATTCTGTGGGCGCCGGATCGTCATTTGGGTCAATATATCCAGCAAAAAACTGGCGCTGATATGTTGCTTTGGCAAGGCTCATGTGTGGTGCATGATGAATTTAAAGGCGTTGAGTTAGAACTGCTACGTGTTGAACATCCGCAGGCTAAAATACTCGTGCATCCAGAGTCGCCCGCGGCAGTGGTGGCACAGGCTGATGTAGTCGGCTCGACAACGCAATTAATTGCTGCCGCCCAAACGCTTGATGCAACTGAATTTATCGTGGCTACCGACTTAGGTATTTTGCATAAAATGCGCGCCGCCGCTCCTACTAAACATTTTATTGCAGCCCCTACAGCGGGCCATAGCGCAACCTGCAAAAGTTGTGCCCACTGCCCTTGGATGGCGATGAATGGGCTGGCCAACTTGGCCGACGTGCTTGAGCATGGACATAATGAAATTCATGTTGAGGCTGAGATTGCTGCGCGCGCGCGTTTGCCAATTGATCGCATGCTTGATTTTGCCGCGCGGCGTCAGAGCAACGTGCGTGCTAGCGGCGATCTTGCGCGTGATGGAGCGTTATTCGCCCAAGTTGGACCGGCCTGAGTCATTGGCTACAAAAATCCTCTTTTTAGGCTCAATGCCACCCCCTCTTTCTTCTTTGTAAGATGACGCCACTTGACGCAATCCGTACCGAATATGGTGAGTTATTTGAGCAGGCGTTGAGCCGCAATGTGACCGATGCATTGCAAGAAGACATTGGCTCCCAAGATCAAACCGGCCTTTTACTTGATGCTCAGCAGCTTGGCGTAGCGCGCGTTATTGTGCGTGAAGCCGCGGTATTGTGTGGTACCCCCTGGTTTACAGAGGTCATGCGCCAGCTTGATGCAAATATCAAGCTCGAATGGCGTTATCGGGAGGGCGAGCTGATGCGGGCTAATGATGAGGTTTGCATATTACGCGGACCGCTGCGCGCGTTACTCACGGGTGAACGAGCTGCTCTCAATTTTTTGCAATTGCTCTCAGGCAGCGCCAGCGCGACACGGCTTTATGTTAACGCTATTGCCGGGACGCGAGCGCGCATTTTCGATACGCGTAAAACTCTGCCAGGCTTACGGCTGGCGCAGAAATATTCTGTCCGGGTTGGGGGAGGTGAGAATCAGCGGCTTGCGCTATATGACGGTATCCTCATTAAAGAAAACCATATTGCCGCAGCAGGCGGCATCACCCAAGCGCTTGCCGCTGCCAGCGCGTTGCAGCGATCAGTGCCGGTTCAAATCGAAGTTGAAACATTGGCTCAACTTGCAGAAGCACTTGGTGCACAGGCGCGGTTAATTTTGTTAGACAATTTTACCCTCGATGAACTGCGTGAAGCCGTGCGCATCAATGCTGGACGTGCTGTGCTAGAGGTATCGGGCGGGGTGAATTTAGATACCGTGCGTGCAATTGCTGAAATAGGGGTTGATCGAATTTCGATTGGCGCTTTGACAAAGCATTTGCAGGCAATCGACTATTCATTGCGGGTTGTTGATAGAGTCTAGTCATTTGGCCATGGCCAGAGTTAAAGCTAGCGAATTTCGTTCTGCGCACCTGTTCGACGTTTGGCCTCTTGAATTGGATTGTTCTCAAAAATCATCAAAGTCAATCTAACCGCTTAAGCCCTCTTGCAATTCGTCTATATTGCGAAATTTATTCAAACAAGACCAGCGTAGGTAATTCCACCACTCCCTCTTTTTTAATATCACTTCTTTTACTTTAGCAGAAGGCTTATATTATGCCGATTTACAGATCGGAAAATTGAATCGATGTCTATGAATTACACATAAAATTGACGATCGCTTAGCTGTATTTACATAAATTGATGTGTTGTACAACCCCGAGCGTAGGCATTCGGCACTCAATTCACCCATCCACTTCGAAAGAAATCCTTTACACGTAAAAATTATATTATTATTCAGTCTACTGATCTCCTGTACGAGTTGGGCTGCACAAAGCTAGACGAGGCAGATACCGATTTGCATGGCTTTAACATTTCATAGCAAAATATTTTTTCAATTAATTCCATTTAAAAATGGAAGCTTTTAACTGTTCATCAAATGAGGTTAACTCCAACGTTCAACATGCCGAACGACCACGTTGCTTCCACTGTCGCTGTCATCATTCCCTTCTACAATGGTTCAAAATGGATTGAGCGCGCACTCGCGAGTGTCGCCGAACAGACCATGGCGGCCAACGAAGTGTTCGTCGTAAATGACGGCTCGCGCGCCGAAGAGCGGGCGGCGCTATATGAATTGTCCAAAAAATATGATTTTCGCATCGTCGATAAGCCGAATGGTGGCCAAGGATCAGCTCGCAATGCCGGCGTAGAAGCTGCTGACTCCGAGTACATCTGCTTTCTCGACCAAGATGATTTCTATCTTTCTGACCACATTGAGATCTTGATGCATGCGATTCCAAGGAAAGATAGTCGCTTCGGTTTTGTTTATGGCGATGCGATAGAAGCCGATGGCGATGGGAATGTCGTGCGCACGGCCATGGTCAAGGAGCTATGCACGAGCCATCCTAAGCGAGCGATCATTGATCTATTGCAGGAGGACATGTTTGTCTTGCCTTCAGCGTCATTGGTTAGTCGCAAAGCGTTTCTTGCGGTCGGAGGCTTCGACCCGCGTTTCATCGGCTATGAGGACGACGACCTGTTCCTCCGCATTTTTCGCAAAGGCTATACAAACTATTTCGTCGATCGCCCAGTGTACGTCTGGTGCATCCATGCGGAGAGTGCCTCCTACACAATTCATATGAGCCGCAGCCGCTTTCTCTATTTTCAAAAGCTCGTTGAGATGTTCCCTGATGAGAGGGACAAGCAGCGCTTCTATTTCCGAGACTGCCTAGTCCCGCGCTTCGGCAGGGCATTTATCGTCGATGTGATTAAGGCAGCGAGAAAGCGCAGCGAACACCGGCCTGAGATTATATCGACTCTGCGCAAATATGCATCGATGGTCTACGCTAATCCCTATGTGGGCATAACGTCCAAAATGAAGCTATGGCTGATAACACTTTTGCTGTCCTCGGCCCTATTTAATCTGTCGGCCAAGTACTATTTAAGGAATTTGTAACGCGTTTTTCTATTTTAGAATGGAACTAATCTTGGGGCAGGATCAGCTGAGAAACGGGGCCTAACTAGGCCGCTCCTGTATAATCCTGCTTAATCTGTTTTCCAGACATCCATTTTTTCCCCGATCGCGCTACCGACTGTCCTGACTACCTTGCGGGAAGGTTTGTGCGTAGTCGTGTTTTTTAGAGTTAAAGGTATGATTCTCGTAACGGGCGGCGCCGGGTTCATCGGCGGTAATTTCGTGCTTGACTGGTTGCGCGATAACGATGAAGCTATTCTCAATGTCGATAAACTCACTTACGCAGGCAATCTGCGCACGTTGAAGTCGCTTGAGGGTGACCCGCGTCATTTATTCGCGCGCGTGGATATTTGCGATCGTGCCGCGCTCGATACATTGTTTGCGAAGCATGCGCCGCGTGCGGTTGTGCACTTCGCAGCCGAAAGCCATGTCGACCGGTCAATCTACGGACCGGCCGAGTTCGTGCAGACAAATGTAATCGGCACTTTCACGTTGCTGGACAGCGCCCGAACCTACTGGAGCGGGCTAGATGCCGGTGCGAAGGCTGCATTCCGGTTTCTGCACGTATCCACCGACGAGGTATTCGGTTCGCTCTCCGAGAGCGAGCCACCGTTCTCCGAGGTGACGCCGTATGCACCGAACAGCCCCTATTCGGCCACCAAGGCCGGCGCTGACCACTTGGTGCGAGCGTATTACCATACTTACGGACTGCCTACGCTGACGACAAACTGCTCCAATAACTATGGGCCGTATCATTTCCCTGAGAAGTTGATTCCGCTGATGATTGCCAATGCGCTCGCCGGTAAGCCGCTGCCAGTATACGGCGATGGGCAAAACGTGCGGGATTGGTTGTACGTTGGCGATCATTGTGCCGCGATCTGCGCCGTGCTCGCGCGCGGCACGCCTGGCGAAACTTACAATATAGGCGGTTGGAACGAGAAAAAAAATATTGAGGTTGTGCATACGCTGTGCGATCTGCTCGATCAACTCAAACCGAAAACTGCCGGTTCGTACCACGACCAGATCACGTTTGTCACCGACCGTCCAGGCCACGATCAACGTTACGCAATCGACGCGCGAAAGATCGAGCACGATCTAGGCTGGAAGCCTGCTGAGACGTTCGAGAGTGGCCTGAAGAAGACTGTCCTATGGTACCTTGGCAATCAGAGCTGGGTGGATGAGGTGCAGTCGGGCGACTATCGCAAGTGGGTCGAACTGAACTACGCACAGCGTGCGGGATAATCGAGAACAATAATGATGGCACACATTGAGCGTAAGGGCATTATTCTTGCTGGCGGCTCCGGCACACGGCTTTATCCAATCACGCACGCCGTCTCCAAGCAGTTGCTGCCAGTGTACGACAAGCCGATGATTTACTACCCGCTTTCTACGCTTATGATGGCGGGCATTCGAGACGTACTGGTGATCTCGACGCCAGAGGACACGCCGCGTTTTGAAGCGATGCTGCGTGATGGTCACCAATGGGGCATGAACCTCCATTACGCGGTCCAGCCCTCGCCAGATGGCCTGGCGCAAGCGTTCATCATCGGGCGCGAGTTCATCGGTGAGGCTCCTTCCGCGTTGATTCTCGGCGACAATATTTTCTACGGGCACGATTTGGTTGGGCAGCTTGAGAGGGCGAACCAGCGAACTGCGGGCGCTACCGTGTTCGCATATCACGTGCACGATCCGGAGCGCTATGGTGTGGTCGAGTTTGACCGAGAGTTTCGGGCGCTGAGGATTGAGGAGAAGCCGACGAAGCCGCGCTCGAACTATGCTGTCACAGGCTTGTACTTCTATGACAACAATGTGTGTGACATCGCGGCGACAATCCAGCCGTCGCCGCGCGGCGAGTTAGAGATTACCGATATCAATTCCGTTTATCTCGAACAGGGCAATCTGAACGTCGAAATCATGGGGCGCGGCTACGCATGGCTTGACACGGGAACGCATGATTCCTTGATCGAAGCGGCGACATTCATTGCGACGCTGCAAAAACGGCAAGGGCTCGTGGTTGCGTGTCCAGAAGAAATTGCGTATCGGCTCGGCTGGATTGATGCTGAGCAATTGCACAGGCTGGCCGCGCCACTCACGAAAAACGGCTATGGTAAATATTTGCAAACTATTTTGACGGACCAAATCGCATGGCCATCCAAGTAACGCCGACTGCATTACCCGAAGTGAAGATCATTGAGCCGAAAGTGTTTGGTGATGCGCGAGGTTTTTTCTTTGAGAGCTTTAACGCGCGTGAGTTTGCTGAACTTGTCGATATGCGTGCGGTGTTTGTGCAGGACAACCATTCACATTCTGAAAAGGGCGTGTTGCGTGGTTTGCACTATCAGATCCAGCGCGCGCAGGGCAAGCTTGTGCGTGTTGTGCAAGGTGAGGTGTTTGATGTGGCGGTGGATATTCGCAAGAGCTCGCCGAACTTCGGCAATTGGGTTGGCGTGCATCTGTCGGCCCAGAACAAGCGACAGCTCTGGGTACCAGCGGGCTTCGCGCATGGCTTTGTAACTCTGTCGGAATCGGCGGAGTTTCTGTATAAGACGACTGACTACTGGTTTCCAGAGTTTGAGCGCAGCATTGTCTGGAATGACCCGCGGATTGGTATCGAGTGGCCGTATGATGGTGAACCGCTGGTCGCCGCGAAAGATGCTGCGGGTAAACACCTTGCAGAAGCGGAAGTTTTCGCTTAGAGGAGGCGCTGATGAGTTTGGAGCATGAAAGGCGTACGATACTAGTCACCGGCGTGAATGGTCAGGTTGGCTTCGCGCTGACGCGTGCGTTGCAGGGGCTCGGTCGAGTGGTAGCGGCTGACCGTTCAATGCTGGATCTATCGAATCTCGAGCAGATACGCTCGGTTGTACGCGAGGTGCGTCCCACGCTAATTGTGAATCCTGCCGCATATACGAGTGTTGACAAAGCCGAGAGCGAGCCTGACCTGGCAATGACGATTAACGGTCAAGCACCGGGTGTACTCGCCGATGAGGCCAAGAGGCTCAATATCCCGCTGATTCATTATTCGACTGATTATGTGTTTAATGGCGAGAAGGATGGGGAGTATGTCGAGAGCGATCCGACCGATCCGCAGAACGTGTATGGTCGTACGAAACTTTTTGGCGAGCAGGCAATTGCGGCGAGTGGTGCGAATTATCTGATTTTCCGAACCAGCTGGGTGTATGGCAGGCGCGGAAAAAACATGCTGCTGACAATGCTAAGGATTGGCGCTGAGCGGGAGGAACTGAACGTGGTTGCTGACCAGATTGGGGCGCCGACATGGAGCAATACAATTGCAATGCTGACAGCGCACGTGGTTGCGCAGGCGCTAGCGTCGCAAGATCAAAAATCCTGGTGGCATCAGCGGTCTGGGGTGTATCACCTGAGCGCAGGCGGTGCAACATCGTGGCATGGATTCGCCTCGGCAATTTTCGAGTTGTCGCAACTTGATAGGCGGCCTGTGGTGAAGCAGATTTCGACAGCTGAGTATCCGACACCGGCTAAGCGTCCGGCCAATTCGCGGATGTCGAATGAGAAACTCGTGCGCGTGTTCGGGTTGCGGGCGCCCGATTGGAGGGAGGCATTACGCCTTTGCATGATTGACTAAGATATGGAATCATGAGGCTGCGCAGGACGGCCTAAGCGGTGGTATTGTCGTGGTCTTCTATCGGCCCGATGTAGAGTGCGTGCGGCGCGCGAACGCGCTTGCTAAGATGGCACTTTGCGTGGTTATCGATAATACAGAGCAGGTTAGTCGCGCATCTGACCTTGGCTTGGACAATGAGATTGTGTATGTTGCCAACGGAGCAAACCGCGGTATCGCGGCCGCAATCAATCAGGGGGTGGAAGTCTTAATTGACGCCGGATGTAAGAGTGCGTTGATCTTCGATCAAGACAGCGAAGCGTCCAGCCAGCTGGTTCGGGACTTGCCGTGCCTGCTCGAGGAGCAATTAAATCAAGGTAAGCCGGTCGCGCTGATTGGCCCCGCTTACGAGGATGCACGATTCGGCAGCGTGACCCCTTTCGTACGCTTTGGGTATTGGAAGCTGCGACGCATCGCGCCGGTCGGCACTCAGCCGATTGAGGTCGATTTCTTGATTAGTTCGGGTTCGTGCATCAATCTTGCGGCATGGCGTGACATCGGGCCCATGGACGAAGGGCTTTTCATCGATTTTGTGGACCTGGAGTGGTGTGTCAGGGCGCGCGCAAAAGGCTATTCAGCGCTTGGTGCGCCTATGTTGCGTCTCGCGCACGAATTGGGTGGGGAACCGGTTCGCGTGCTCGGTCGCGTCTATCCAAGTCATAGTCCATTGCGTCATTATTATTTGTTCCGTAATGCGGTCGCGCTCATCAAGCGGGGCTATGTGCCGTGGAGCTGGAAATCCACTGAGCTGGTAAAACTTCCTGTTCGCCTTATGATTTATAGTCTCTTCATGAGGCCTCGTCTGGATCATCTGAGGATGTCCTTGATTGGGTTATGGCATGGATTGACGGGACGGATGGGTCCACTGCACTAATTTTGGGGAATAGGACCAATGGTGGTTGCAATTTTGTATAAATTGCATAAAAAAATTTAAAGTCGTTTAACGCTGCCGCACCAGTACCGTCGGTAGCGCTTCAGCTAACTGCTCAGGCCAATCGCGGCTGAAATGTAAGCCGCGGCTTTCGCGCCGCAAGCACGCACTCTCTACAATCAGCGCAGCGACCTCGACGAGATTACGTAATTCGAGTAAATCCCGGCTGATGCGGAAATTAGCATAATATTCATCGATTTCACTACGCAACAACGCAATTCTATGTTTGGCGCGCGATAAGCGTTTATCCGTGCGGACAATCCCAACATAATTCCACATCAGTCGGCGTAATTCATCCCAGTTATGGGTAATCACCACTTCTTCGTCTGGATCTGTCACGCGGCTTTCATCCCAGATCGGCAAGGGTGTGCTCGGACGATATGCATGGTTAGCGAGGTCTGTTTGAATCGCGGAGGCGCTGGAGTGAGCCATGACGACGCATTCTAGTAAAGAGTTGCTCGCTAGCCGGTTAGCGCCATGTAAACCCGTATAAGCGGTTTCTCCAACTGCGAAGAGCCCAGCAATATCGGTGCGTCCAAAGGCATCGGTAACGACGCCGCCACATGTGTAGTGCGCCGCCGGCACCACCGGAATCGGTTGCTGCGTAATGTCAATGCCAAATTCTAGGCAGCGCGCGAGAATGGTCGGAAAATGCGCGCGCAAAAATTCCGGAGGTTGGTGGCTAATATCGAGGTGAACGTAGTCGATGCCGTGTTTTTTAATTTCAAAATCGATGGCTCGCGCCACAATATCGCGTGGCGCGAGCTCAGCGCGCGCATCGTGCTTGGGCATAAAGCGTAGACCGTTGCCATCATGCGCGGGGAGTTTAAGTAAACCGCCTTCGCCACGCACGGCCTCGCTAATTAAAAACGACTTTGCATAGGGGTGATACAGGCAGGTGGGATGGAACTGGATAAATTCCATATTTGCAACCCGGCAGCCTGCCCGCCAGGCGATTGCGATGCCGTCGCCGGTTGCTGTATCAGGATTGGTTGTATATAGATAGACTTTGCCTGCACCACCCGTAGCGAGCACGATATGCGGTGCTTCTAGGGTGAGCGTATGCCCATTGCGTATATCGAGTACGTAAAGGCCATTACAACGCCGCCCAGGCGCGCCAAGCGGGGCGGACGTAATGAGGTCAATGGCAAAATGCTCTTCAAGCAGCGTTATATTCGGATGTGTCCGTACGCGCTGAGCTAGAGTGGACACTACCGCATGGCCGGTTGCATCTGCGGCGTGCATAATTCTTCGGTGGCTATGGCCGCCTTCGCGCGTTAAGTGAAACCCCAGCTCGCTGGCGGCATCACGGGTAAAAGGCACGCCCTGTTCAAGCAGCCATTTGATGGCTAATTCGCCTCGTTCGAGGATAAAGCGGGTGATGTGTTCATTACAGAGGCCACCGCCGGCAATCAGCGTGTCTTGTACATGGTTTTCGATACTGTCAGCGGAATCCAGCGCAGCGGCAATTCCGCCTTGAGCCCAGTCGCTCGCGCTATCGTGTAGCGAGCGTTTAGCAATGACCGCGACGCGCAAAGTGGGGGCGAGCTTCAGGGCTGCGCTTAAGCCGGCCAAGCCGCTGCCTACGATGACAACATCGAAATTTAATGGGTTGGTAGATTTTTCGCGGTTTGACATCTGCCAGCCACTTGCAGCAAAAACCCCGCACACAGTCGCTACAAAAAAATCTAAAGCAGCGCTGGGCGGGGTTTGGGTGTATCAGGTCGTCTGAAACCGTTTATTTCAGCTTAGTTTCTGTATAAGAAACATGCTTACGCACGACAGGATCGAATTTCATGATTTCCATCTTTCCTGGTTGTGTGCGTTTGTTCTTTGTCGTGGTATAAAAATGACCTGTGCCAGCCGATGATGCCAGCTTAATTTTTTCGCGTCCGCCTTTAGCCATGATTTATCCTTTAAATTTCGCCACGTGCGCGTAAATCAGCGAGCACGGCATCAATTCCTATCTTGTCGATCAGGCGTAGTGCGGCATTCGAGATGCGCAGTCGCACGTCACGATTTTCGCTTTCTACCCAGATGCGGCGATACTGCAAATTCGGTAAATAGCGGCGTTTTGTTCTATTATTGGCATGGGAAACGTTATTGCCAACCATTGGCCCTTTCCCAGTTACCTTACATTTTCGTGCCATTGAGCACTCCTGGTACGCTAAATTCTACGCGGTAACAATCGCTACAGCGCGTTGTAAAATAAAAATCGAAAGGCCGAATTCTAGCATACAATTTTGCAGAAGTTGCAGGAGTTTTTATGGTTGGCTTTATATCCAGCCTTTTTCAGAAAACGACAAAATCGCGTTAGAAGCGACGATAAAGTGATCCAGTAATTTTATCTCAAATAGCGCCAGCACGGTTTGTAGTTGTTGAGTCAAATGCCGGTCGGCAGGGCTGGCGGCCACAGCGCCTGATGGATGATTATGCGCTACGATCAAAGATGCCGCGTTTAATAGCAATGCTTGTTTGGCAATTTCACGTGGATAGACGACGGTTTGGGTTAATGTGCCGCGCGCTGATTCTTCCGCACGAATTAGCCGATGGCGCGCATCCAGATATAAGCAAACAAAAACTTCATAAGGACGTGCGCCGATCAACAATTTTAAATAATTTCGTACGGCCGTAGGCGACTCAAGATAGGTGTTATTGCGTAATTGCTCGGCTAGCGCGCGTTGGATCAGTTCACTCATCGCATGCAGTTGAGCAATTTTGGCGGGGCCCATTCCATGCACGGCTTTAAGATCTGCATGTGAAGCGTTTAATAAAGCGCGTAACGAACCAAAGTGATGGATTAACGTGCGGCCAAGGTCAACCGCGCTTTGTCCGGCGACTCCAACGCGCAAGAAAATGGCGAGCAGCTCGGCATCTGACAAAGCGGCAGGGCCGGCTTGAGCTAATTTTTCGCGCGGGCGCTCACTATTGGGCCAAGTGCGAATGGCGTGCCCCCTTTGGGGCGTTAACTGTCTCATCTGAGCTAAGTCGCTTACAATATCGTTTTTTTATGCTCTACGGCGCGGCTTTTTGGTCGCCGGTTTGATAAATATTGATTTAGCATCGCATGACCCTGATTAATCTTTCTGAAGTGAAGCAAGGCTCGCACGTTACACTGCACTACCGCCTCTCGTTAGCGGATGGTGCGGATATCGTGAATACGTTCGGCGATCGGCCGGCTACCTTATTATTAGGAGCGGGTCAGATCGCACCGCCGCTTGAGGCTATTTTGCTCGGAATGAAGGTAGGAAGCCACTCTACCTTTCGGTTAATGCCAGAGCAGGCGTTTGGAGTGCGCAATCCGGAGCTGATTCAAAAAGTAACGTTAGCGGCTTTGCGCGACCATGGCGTGAGTAGCGATGAATTTGTGCCAGGAGATTTGGTTGAATTCAATGCGCCCAGTGGTGGGCGTTACGCTGGTGTTTTAAAAGAAATTGACGCCAGCGGAGCACTCTTTGATTTTAATCACCCGTTAGCGGGACAAGCACTTTCTTTTGAGGTGCAGATTATTGGTATTTTATAGAGACGGATCATGGCGCATGCTGCTTTAACTGAGACTGAAGCCGAGATTTTACTCGCCCAGCCGCGCGGATTTTGCGCTGGAGTGGATCGCGCGATTGAAATTGTCGAGCGGGCGCTGGCGCGTTTTGGTGCACCGGTTTATGTGCGCCACGAAATTGTTCATAATGCTTATGTGGTGCGCGATTTGCGCCAAAAAGGCGCGGTTTTTATTGAGTCGCTCGAGCAAGTGCCAGCCGGCAGTACGGTGATCTTTAGTGCGCATGGGGTAGCCAAAGAAGTGCACCAACAAGCTCAGCAGTTGGGTTTACACATTTTCGATGCAACCTGCCCGTTAGTGACAAAAGTGCATGTCGAAGTGGCTAAAATGTGGGCCAATGGCTATGAGATCGTGATGATTGGGCATATCGGTCATCCCGAAGTTGAGGGGACCATGGGACAAGTGCCCGATAGAATGCACTTAGTAGAAAAAGTATCAGATGTTGAGCAGCTCCAAGTGGCTGATCCGCAAAAGCTTGCTTATGTGACGCAAACCACCTTGTCCGTTGACGATGCTGCGCAAGTGATTGGGGCTTTAAAGAAACGTTTCCCGACGATTTTAGGGCCTAAAAAGCAAGATATTTGTTATGCCACGCAAAACCGGCAAGATGCAGTCAAATTAATGGCGCCGCAATGCGATCTGGTGATTGTAGTGGGCAGCCCGAATAGTTCAAATTCGAATCGTCTGCGCGAGGTTGCGCAAAAACTTGGCATTTCAGCATATATGGTGGATGAGCCGGCGCAGATTGATCCGGCTTGGCTGGTGGGCAAGCGCCGCATTGGCGTTACCGCCGGCGCATCGGCGCCTGAAGCCTTGGCGCAATCGGTGATTGAACGCTTGCGCGAGCTTGGCGTAGCGAAGGTGCGCACCTTAGAGGGGGTGGATGAAAACGTGTCTTTCCCGCTACCGCGGGAACTCAGCGCATTAGTCGGTAAGCCAAAAAATTAAAGTAAGCTAAATTGAGGAGGGCAAATGGATATTTTTATCCAGCAAATTCTGAATGGTTTAGTGCTGGGTAGTGTTTATGCGCTGATCGCACTAGGCTACACAATGGTGTATGGCATTCTAGGTATTATCAATTTTGCGCATGGTGATGTGTTAATGGTGGGCGCGCTGATTGCGCTTTCCGTGATTAAGCTGATCCAAACCTATTTTCCGCAGCTAGGCCCGATACCGACGCTATTAATTGCGTTGATGGTTGCCGCCTGCGTCTGCGCTTTTCTTGCCTATTTGATTGAGCGAGTAGCATACCGGCCGTTACGTAATGCGCCGCGGCTGGCGCCTCTCATCACGGCGATTGGCGTGTCGATTCTGTTGCAAACGCTAGCCATGATGATCTTTTCGCGGGCGCCATTGATGTTTCCGCAACTATTGCCAACGGATCCAATCAACGTCATTGCGCCTCAAGGAGAGCACCCAGGCGCGGTGATTTCAATGACTGAAATTATTATTGTAGTGGTCGCGTTTGCCACCATGGGGGGGCTCTTATGGCTTGTACATAAGACGCGACTTGGCCGCGCCATGCGCGCCACAGCGGAAAATCGAGCGCTAGCGAGCTTAATGGGGGTGAATCCCAATTTTGTGATTTGCGCTACGTTCATGATTGGCGCAGCGTTAGCTGCGCTGGCGGGGGTGATGATTGCTTCTGAATACGGCAATGCGCGTTTCGACATGGGCTTTATTCCAGGCATTAAAGCATTTACTGCGGCGGTGTTAGGTGGGATTGGCAATTTAGGTGGCGCGATGGTAGGTGGAATCTTGCTGGGGATTATCGAACAACTGAGCGCAGGCTATATCGGCGATTTGACCGGCGGGGTTTTCGGGAGTAACTACCAAGATGTATTTGCCTTTATCGTATTAATTGTCGTATTGGTGCTGCGGCCCTCTGGCTTGCTAGGCGAGCGGGTTAGCGATCGCGCATAAATACCTAGGCCGGATTCACTTTACTCCAACTTCTGTATAAGGTTTTGCTTAAATACATGATAGCGTCTACTACGAAAAAATCAGTGACGGCCTATGCAGGTATGGCGCTGCTCGCACTCACAATACTTTTAGCTCCGCTGGTGATCGGGGCGGTGGGTGGAAATTATTGGGTGCGAGTGCTTGATTTCGCCATGCTCTATGTGATGTTGGCATTGGGTTTGAATATAGTCGTCGGTTTTGCCGGTTTGCTTGATCTGGGCTACATCGCCTTTTATGCGGTGGGCGCATATATCGCGGCTCTTTTATCATCTCCTCATCTAGCGCAGCAATTTGACTGGATCGCTCAGTTACTGCCGGCCGGGCCACACCTTACGATTTGGTTAATCTTGCCGATTGCGCTTGCCATGGCGGCTTTGTTCGGTGTTTTGTTGGGTGCGCCCACACTGCGTTTGCGCGGTGATTATTTGGCTATTGTGACGCTGGGTTTTGGCGAGATTGTGCGGATTTTCATGAACAACCTGGACCGTCCTCTCAACCTCACTAACGGCCCACAAGGGATTGCGAATATTGCGCCAGTGACTCTATTTGGTTTTGATTTATCGAAAACACATACCCTGTTTGGAATAGATTTCCCCTCTGTATATTTATATTATTATTTGTTCGCTGCGCTTGCGTTATGCGTGATTTTTATTTGCATTCGCCTACAACATTCACGCATTGGTCGGGCTTGGGCCGCCATCCGCGAAGACGAAACGGCAGCCAAAGCAATGGGCATTAATACGCGCAATATGAAATTGCTCGCATTTGCAATGGGCGCTTCGTTTGGTGGCGTTTCAGGGGCAATGTTTGCGGCTTTTCAAGGTTTTGTCTCGCCCGAATCGTTCACCTTTTCAGAATCTATTGTGGTGCTAGCATGCGTTGTGCTGGGCGGCATGGGGCATATTCCAGGCGTTATTTTGGGCGCGCTGCTGCTCTTGATTTTTCCCGAGTTTTTGCGCTCAACGATGGGACCTTTGCAGGATGCATTATTCGGCCGCGAGATTTTCGCTGTAGAAGCCATTCGGCAACTATTTTATGGTTTGACCATGATTATTATCATGCTCTATCGTCCGGCTGGCCTATGGCCGGCTGCTAAGCATGAAGATCGAATCGCAAAAAAAGCTAAGCGCAATTAATTCAGCGTATATGAACTGCGTCGTCTTGCTACCTAAGCAAGTCGGATATTGTTTACTTCAGCCCGAGACTAAGTCTATACAAGACCGCGGGCTGTCAGATGAAAGAGGCCGTGATTGATAGCACAAACTCAACCTATTCTTTTGTCGGTCAACGGCGTCAATAAAAGTTTTGGCGGCTTGCAGGCACTCCATGATGTGAGTTTAGAAATCGCCAGCGGCCACATTTATGGCTTGATTGGCCCAAATGGCGCTGGCAAAACGACTTTTTTTAATGTGATAACGGGTTTATATGAGCCAGATGCCGGTACTTTTATACTGGATGGCAAACCGTATGAGCCAACCGCAGTGCATGAAGTGGCACGCACCGGAATTGCACGCACTTTCCAAAATATCCGTTTATTTGGCGGTATGACCGCACTTGAGAATGTCATGGTCGGACGTCATGTGCGCACCCGCCAAGGATTATTAGGCGCGGTCTTGCGCACGCCTGCTGAACGGCGCGAAGAAAAAGAAATTGTAGAGCATGCCCGCGCCTTACTCGATTATGTGGAGATTGGACAATATGCGGGTTACACCGCACGCAATTTGTCATATGGCCATCAACGTCGGCTTGAGATCGCGCGCGCATTGGCGACAGAGCCGAAACTGCTGGCCCTCGATGAACCTGCGGCTGGCATGAATGCGACTGAAAAAATCGGTTTGCGTCAATTACTCGAAAAAATTCGCAACGATGGCAAAACCATCTTATTGATCGAGCACGATGTAAAACTCGTGATGGGTTTATGTGATCGGATGACAGTGCTCGATTACGGCAAAGTGATTGCTGCGGGTCTGCCGCAGAAGGTTCAGAAGAACCCTAAAGTTATTGAAGCCTACTTGGGCGCAGGAGGCAGCTAATGTCAGCACTCTTAAAAATCAGAGGATTGCAACTTGCCTATGGCGGCATTCAGGCCGTTAAAGGGATTGATCTAGACATTTTTGAAGGTGAATTGGTCACGTTGATTGGCGCGAATGGCGCTGGCAAAACAACCACCATGAAGGCGATTTGCGGTTTAAAAACTTGCGCAGCCGGCTCTATTGAGTATCGGGGCGAATTGCTCAAAAACCTTCCGCCACATGAATTGCTTAAACGCGGGCTCGCTATGGTTCCGGAAGGGCGTGGCATTTTTGCGCGCATGACGATTCTTGAAAACCTGCGCATGGGCGCTTATTTACGTAATGATGTGAATGGCATTAAGCAAGATATTGAGCAAATGTTTGTTTATTTTCCGCGTTTGCAGGAACGCGCGGCGCAGCTTGCCGGCACGCTCTCGGGTGGGGAACAGCAGATGTTGGCGATGGCGCGCGCATTACTAGGCCGGCCTAAGTTACTGCTAATGGATGAGCCTTCAATGGGCCTTTCGCCGTTGATGGTTGAGCGCATTTTTGAAGTGGTGCGTGAAATTTCGGCTCAGGGGCTGACTATCTTGCTGGTCGAACAAAATGCGCGGCTGGCGTTGCAGGCAGCGAATCGGGCGTATGTGATGGAGTCGGGTTTGATCTCTATGTCTGGGGAGGCGAAACAGTTGCTGGGAGATCCGAAGGTGAGGGCCGCTTATTTGGGGGAGTGATGCGCGTGTTTTATTGAAGATAGGAGTCTATCCAAATTTTTAATGTGGCCGCCTCACACACAAAAATAATGGCAAAGTCCTCTTTGACTACTTTTAGCTTGAGGCAATGCGCACCCGCTTATAATGAATCCAGTAAAACAGACTGATGAGTTAGGCTCAAATTCATGGAAAATCACTTTCAACACGTTCATATTAAACCCCATGCCGCACAAATGGATTCTTTAACAATTACGCGTCCCGATGATCTGCATCTGCATCTGCGTGACGGCGCGATGTTAGCTGCGGTGCTGCCACATACTGCACGCCAATTCGGGCGCGCGATGGTGATGCCTAATCTGAAGCCTCCCGTAACCACTACGGCCCAAGCGCTGGCTTATCGCCAACGCATTATGGCTGCGTTGCCAGAGGGCGCGGCTTTTGAGCCGTTAATGGCACTTTATCTGACTGACAATACACCTGCGGATGAGATTCGTCGCGCGCACGAGTCCGGTCGGGTACAGGCGGTTAAGCTTTATCCGGCAGGGGCGACCACTCATTCAGATGCCGGCGTGACGGATCTTAAGCACTGTACAAAAGCGTTAGAAGCGATGCAAGAGGTGGGGTTGCCGCTGCTGGTGCATGGCGAAGTCACGGATGCGTCGGTGGATATATTCGATCGTGAAAAAATATTTATCGATCAAGTGCTGGAGCCTGTACGGCGCGCATTTCCGGCTTTGAAAGTGGTTTTTGAGCATATTACAACGCAAGAGGCGGCTGACTATGTGCGCGATGCAGAGGCTGCACCTGGCATGTTGGGGGCGACGATTACGGCGCATCATCTGTTGTATAACCGCAATGCGCTTTTTCAAAAAGGGCTGCGGCCGCACTATTATTGCTTGCCAGTCTTAAAGCGCGAGCAGCATCGGCTGGCGCTAATTAAAGCCGCGACGTCCGGTAACCCTCGTTTTTTCTTGGGGACGGATAGCGCGCCGCATCCCAAGGGGGCGAAAGAACACGACTGCGGTTGCGCCGGGTGTTATACGGCGCTACATGCGCTTGAGCTCTATGCGCAGGTTTTCGATGGCGTGGGTGCGTTGGCGCAGTTGGAGGGTTTTGCAAGCGTTCATGGCGCTACATTTTATGGGTTGGAGCGCAATCCGGGAACGGTGACGCTGCGGCGCGAGCCGTGGACGTTGCCATCTGAGTTAACGGCAGGCGAACACACGTTGGTGCCACTCGGTGCAGGTGAAATCATCGAATGGCGGCTGTCATAATTAAATAAGCGTGCTACACTCAGGTGAGCAAAGTGGACTAGACCGCCGCCGCCTTCGTTAGAAGGGGGAGGAAAGTCCGGACTCCAAAGGGCAGGGTGATGGCTAACAGCCATCCGTGGTGACACGCGGAATAGGGCAACAGAAAGTAAACCGCCGATGGCCTTAAGCGTTAAGCTTATGGCTCAGGTAAGGGTGAAACGGTGCGGTAAGAGCGCACCGCAGTTGCGGTGACGTAACTGGCGCGGTAACCTCCACCTGGAGCAATTCCAAGTAGCGGGCACGCATCTTAGAATGCAAGCAGGCCCCTTGCTGGTCCGTGGGTAGGAAGCTTGAGCGCGTTAGTAATAACGCGCCTAGAGGAATGGCCGTCACGCGCAGCTCCGGTTGCGCGCACAGAATCCGGCTTATGGTCCGCTTTGCTTTTTCATTATAGTTAGGCCCCGTTGTGTGCTGGGGTTGAAACCTATTCAGTCTTTCTTCTTTTTATCCGTTTTCCGATTAAGCGCTTGCATCACAGTTCGATGCGTGCGTGGCGTTGTGGTCATTGCACCTTCGTGCGGATCAATTACTCAAAAATATTTGTGCTGCGCAGCATGCCGGTTTTGAGGCGAAATTTCCTGAAGTAAGGCCCAAATAGTTCCCTCATTTTTTCTTAAATAGTGTTAGAGCATTTGCATACTTACAGCTAACTTATTGAAAAATAAGTATTTTAAAAATTCGTATAATCCCCTCTATTTTTTCATAATGTAAAAAATAATTTTATATTATAAATTTCCTTGCATTGCACAAGAGTTATCGCTATAATCCTTTCCATCGGTTGTTGTTAAAGACAGCCAAACAGTGTCTCCTCCACCCTCCTCCTTTGGTGGATTCAGCCCGAACTTAGGTTTGGGCTTTTTTTTATCTTTAGTCCCCCCAGATGCAGGCAAGAACGGTCGCTTAAACTCTTTTCGCCTTAGCAAAAATCGGATCGTAGAAAATCTCAGTGAGCTGACGATCTTTAACAAAAAGCACAATATCAATCGTGGTGTAAAGAACTTGCTTGATCATTTCCATGCCGATATGTTGGCCGGCGCTGGATTTTTTAATTAAAGTCGCAATTCGCTCAAAGGTTTGTAGTGCGCCGTTAGCGTGGGTCGTGGTGATTGAACCTGGGTGGCCGGTGTTAAGCGACATGAGATATTCCCAGGCTTCATCGCCGCGTAATTCCGCTAGAAAGATTCGATCTGGAGTCGCTCGCATACACGCGGCAATACATTCATCCGCCGAGACGCGGCCTGTGCCTTGGCCGTAAAGTAATGCGATGACATTCGGATGATGGGGCAAAAAAAGTTCATGCACATCTTCAATTGTGGCAATGCGTTCGCTAGTTGGCACTTGCTCGATTAAGGAGCGCGCAAAGGTGGTTTTACCTGCACTGGTTTTGCCGGCGATGATGATGTTGCGCTGGTACTGAACGCTAGCTTCGAGAAATTTGCGTATCGTGCCGTTGCGCTTGAGTTCTAGCAACTCTACTTCAAACGGTTCAAGCCGATTGAAGTCGGGTGTGGTTAATTGCTCTGTGCAAGTTTCTGAGCTGGGTTGATGGAAGCTCACATCGATAACCCGGTCAAATGTCCCTTCGGCTTCGAGCTCAATCAGAGACTTGACGGTAGGGGTCTGCTTGCGAATCAGAAACATCAATGAGTGGTTAATGACGGCGGGCGGTAAGCCAATCGTTACGCGCTGGCCGCCGGGTAAGATCGCATACATCAGGCTTTTCATCGGTAGGCCGTTATAGACCACAATCGCGGTAATTAGGGCTTGCATATAACTCGCGGTAAGCTCTGGCATCGGGTACGTAAGCCAGCCGATGCGGGTGCGGGTTAGCACTTCAAGCGCACGGTTCATGGCGAGCTCGCTGATAGTTGGATCGTCGAGGAAACGCTTAAAAGGTCGCAATAACTGCAAAAGCGCCGAGTCTTTTGCCGCAGGTTGGGGCATGGTGGTTAAGTCAGGCATTTGCCGCGCAGCGACAGGGGCGGAAATAGCTTCATGGCTCATGGTGCTGGAGTCCATAAACGCTACTAAAATCTAAATCGCGCGCGACTAGAATTGAAATGCGTTCGCCTTGGTTTTTGTAGAGGGTCGGCGCAATATTGATCGAGTTGCGTAATGCTTCGGTGGCAGCTTGTTCTAGCCCTTGAAGAGAATTGCCGAACTGAATTGAGTTGGTTTCTTCACGCCGATTTTGGGCCAGCGCCCATTCTCCTAAATCGCCAATTAAACTCAACATAATGGTGCCGCCGAAACGTTCCCCAAAATGTCGATCAACCCAGCCGCTTAAACCAGCCTCGCCAAGCGGGCCGGCTCCAGGCGAGGTCAGGTTAATGATGACCCCTTGGGGCGTTTCCACACGAGACCATTGTACAAAAATGCGGGCCTGTCCTTGAGCGATGCCGCTTTGATAAAAACCGACCACCTTTGAACCGCGATCAAGTAATACCACCTGACCGTTGGCCGAATAGACATCTTGAGTTAAGTTGCAAACCGTCATGCCTGGCTGGCTGCTAATAATCTTAGTGGCTAGCACACAGCTAATAATGGTGCCTTGGGTCAGCAACAAATTTAGGTCGCTAAAACGGCCTGCGGTGGCTGGACTGAGCATTACTGGTTCTAATTTATTGGATAATTCGTTTGCGTTGCTGGTCTTAAGATTAGCCGGGCTCGTCGGCTTATCTAGCTTGTCCGACGGTGGCGCAGGTTGGGGGTTATCCGTTAAGCCAGCAAGTAAACGCCGTTCGCGCAGTTGCATTTGAGGAGGGGAGTGCAGCGGGGGCGGTTCAAGATCAACCGTAGGTGAAACCAATGGAAGAGGGGGCAAGGGCGGCTCTAGAAGCGTCTCTTTTTGTGCTGAAGGCGCGTTTGATAGTAATGGGGGCAGCGGATTTTGCAACGATACGGCTTGCTGCATGGGTTGCTTGGGTGGGTTGTTGCGTAGCTGCGAGGCTTTACGCATGAAAAGCAGGCCAATCGCTAAGGTGCAGATAATCAGCACGATAAATAAAAGGCGCGCACCAGGAAGCGAGAGGGGGCGTTGCGTATCTAACTCGGCACTGCCACGCTCGCCATTAATCTGTGCTGGCTGGGAATTTTCTACTGGATGCGCATTTTGTTTGGTTTTATCCACTGAATTGAACATTAGCGCGGCTCCTTAATAATACGCCGTACAGCCGGAGAAGCGGTGCCAGTGTGGTTGGCAATGCCGCTCGGATTGAACGCTTCGTTATAGATGGCGAGAGTTTGTTCGCCAAGTCGGAGGATCCATTTGGGATTGATGCTTTCAACCACGATAATATTGTTGGCAGAACCCTTTATATGACGATTGACAATGTTCTCGTCGGCTTGCGTATCCACTTTATAAATCGCGGGAAGATCCCGATTGCCGGGAAATTTGAAATAGGTAAAACGACCGTTATCCCATACGTTGATCGGTGCGATTTCCAGATCGCCGCTCATTTCATACGCTAAGTTATAGTTGCCTGGCGGCACTTTAAAGCCTTGTGCCAGCGCGAACGTGTCTTTTTGCGCTTGTAGCTTAAGCGTATCGGTATCTGGGTAGCGAAAAACTAGTTGATAAACGGCTGCTACTGAGCGTGAAGGTTGGTAACTTAGGCGAAAGTTATAACTGCGCCGATTGGTGATCAGAATCAGATTCGTATCTGCATTTTCTGCTTTAGGTTTAATGAAGATATGGTTTTTTTCGGCGACAAAGGACCAAGCGCTCGCATCGCCAAAAGCATGCGTGAGATAGGTTTCACCTTCTTCAAGCATGATATGGGTGGCAATCCCAAGCATGCTATCGATTTGCACCACATCGGCTGGGTTGTAGTTAGTGTAACGAATCCGGTGATCGTAACTGGAGCGTTCGGGGGCACTGAGGGCGTACGTAGGTTGGTTTGGCAGTAAGGCGAAGGCCAAGAAGAAAGCCAATCGTAAGACCTTATGTAACATGGTGAGATGAGTTTGCTCCATGGGAAGGTTATTCAGCGAGAGTTTCTGGATCTATCCGATAGCTGCTGACTTGAAAACCAAGCAGGTTGATGCGCCGCGCTTCGGGTTTCATGGCGGCTTTACGTAAATAATGGTAACGCACAGTAGCAATCCAATTGCGCGGGGCTTTTTTTGTTCCATTTGAATTAATTTGTTGCGTCGTAAAGCGCACGCTGCCAATACCCATCTCAACATCAGGCACGATCGAGCGGACGGTGACCGCAATGCGCGCATACTTGCCTAACACTTGGTCACGGGCGTTGGAGCCGCGATATAGGGCTTGGTATTGGTGCGCCACTTCCGGCGTACTCATTAAGCCAGTTGCTTCGTATGATTTTTGAATCGTGTTGTAATCGTAACTTTCACGATTTAAGACATATTGATTTAGCCAATATTGATCTGTTATTTCGCCGTAAGTCGCTTCTTTTTCGGCCATTGTTTGCACCCCATCTACCGCGCCCGTGGCGTTGTCGACTCGCAGCACAACCGGCGGCGGCACTTCGCGCTGAATCCCAATCACGCCGGCGCTTAAGCCTAATAAAGCCAATACACCAAAGACGCTGGCAATAATCCAGGCCGATTTGCGTGAATTTAAAATTTCACCAATATAGTCGCGCTCTAGTCCCCGACTTTCCGCCAAGTAGTGCGCTATTTTTTTACTCTCAATCGGTCTGTAGTCCATTATTTAATCCCGCTTCTAATTTCTTCTGGGATCGTTTGATTGATGCGAACTCGATTGCTTTCGTCGGCTGACTTAGGTCTTTTGGGAATGGAAGAGCAAGCTAATAAAATGCTGAACAAGCATAGAGAGAGAATCCGTTTTAAATGCATTATGAGCGCCTATTTGTTTGCAACTTCCACACCCATGCAAGGCTAACGCCGTTTGCAAGCGCACGGGCGAGGGCCGGTAACTGCTGAAAAATAATGATTGAGAGGACCGCTAAAATGACCGCGCCGCCCAATCCATAACTAACGTTTTGGACACCATCGAACTGTAGGTCGGTCATGTAATTACTATAGAGAGAGACAATTAAGCCCAATAGCGCGGAAAGAAAAACTAAGAGCAAAGCGTAGCTAAGGATTTGCTTAATCCAGGCTGCAAAAAAGCGTGAGGTGGACTGCCAGAGTAAAGCCACGATGAACAATGGCCCAAGACCTGCCAACAGGGCAAGGACCAATTTGATGAGCACCATATACGCGCCGCCAAGCGCCGTCATGATGCCGGTTGCCAGCAAGAGCGTTATGCCAAAAAGTCCATAAACAATTTCTTGAGCTTCAAAATGCCCGGCTTTTTCAAAGGCTTGGCTAGCTTTATCAAAGCCATTGCCGGCAGCATGATCCAGTAAGCTAGCCGGACTTTCAGTCTGAGGCGATCCTGGAACCAGCGCATAGGCAAGCTCATCCGAGCCGTGCATAACAAGTTGGGCAATTTGCGCTTGATACAGTCCCCCAGTTAAGGCTAGCGACACAATTACGGCGATACGAAATGAACGTGCAATGAAGTTGTGCACCGGCATTTCGATAGATCCTTGAAGCACCAGCAGACCGTACGCCATAAAAGCTAAGGTTAAGCCAATCGATACGACCGGCGTAATCGCTAAGATTGTATTGGCGCAAATCTCTGTCACAAAAGTTGTGGTGACTTGATCGATTTTTTGGAACAGCGGCGTAAACAGTTGAAATGACATACGAGCAGCAGAAATTGAATTCTTTTATTCCCTCAAAGTCGGCATGGCCTGATTTTGACTATTGAGGATACGTTGGCTTAAAGCGCGTTTTTGTTCCGCGATGAGCTGCTGTTCGGCTTTTTGCAACTGGCTAATCATGGCGAGTTTGACGGTTTCATTCTGGATTGCGGCTTGCTCGATATTAATGCGGGCTTGTAGTTCATCCAGCGCTTTGGGATCCTCGGTCGCGCTGATTTTTTTCATTAATGCTTCAATTTGATCTAAGCGTTGTTGCGCACCTTCGTAAGCTTTAAGGCCGATTGCCTTATCAGTAGCAGCAATCTGGCGGCGGCGCAATTCTAGATCGCGTTGCGCAGTTTGGATTGAGCTATGGGTTTGTTCCTGTTTAAGAATTTCTTGAATCGAGCCAGAGATGCCATAGTTACCGTTTTGTGCAGCATCGTATACCGTGCGCCAGTTCGGCGGTAAAGTGCGGCCTAAGTCGGCTCTGTAGAAAAGTGAGCCCAAGCCGCGCTGACCCGTTATGGCTTCGTATTGTTGCCGGGCCTGTTGCAGTTGATCATGGGTTGCCTTAATTTGTTCCGCCATGCGGCTGATTTGTTCAATAGCATGAGCTGCCGCCACGACATCAATAACCGGCATGCCATTTGCCCTCGCAAACGTGGGTTGAATCATCTGAATTGCGAGAGCGGTGGCATAGATTAACGTCAGTTTTTTGCTCATGCTTTAATCCTTTGGCGCACGTACACGCGCAAGATAAAGCGGTAACCAAATTTCAGGATCGGCACTAGTTTCTGCAATAATTTGCTCAGCTAAGAGGGCGTGGTCGGGTGTGCCAGATAAAACCAAGAGTTCGTCTTCGAACTTGCTCAGGTCTAATTCGGCAAGCACCGAGTTATCTCCTTGTTTGATCAAGAAACGCCGACTAAATTCACCTAAGCCTTTAACGAGTTCAAATTCAGCGTCAGTCAACTTAAAGCCTTGCATGTAATCCTCATAATCGGCTTTGGGATTAGGCAGAAAAATGTAGGTTGCGCATTGTTGAATCAAGGTTTTGGCGATTGAGCTAGCGAGTGCGTCGCTAGGCTCTTGAGTTGCAAACACAAAAATACCGTTTTGCTTCCGAATGGTTTTCTGTTTATTTTTTGCCAGATCTTCAAAATATTCATCTTGCAAAGGTTTCCAGAATTCGTCGAAGATATACATAAACCGGCGACCGTCGAGCATGTTTTCGGTGCGGTATAACAGATACATCATCAGCGGCGTGCGGATCTCAGGATGCTCAAGAAAATCGGTGACGTCAAAACCGTAGAGCCGGTTTTGGCTTAAATCAAGCGCGTCATTGGGATTATCAAACAGCCAGCCGTATGGGCCGCCCTGACACCATTTCAATAGGCGCGCATGAACGGTTGCGCGCGAATTGGCGCTGTCTTGGGCCTGGATTGGATTGGGTAATCCCTGCACCAGCATGGATAAGCGCCGCAGCGGCGAGTCTAGGTGAAACATCAGAGTATTTAAAGCCTGATCGATTTCCTGTTCTTCCTGGTGCGTGAGCGAGCCATCAATAACCGCCAATTTTTTAACAAATTCCCTAAGAAACAGCAGATTGGCAGGCGTAGGCTCAAGCTGGAATGGATTAAAACCAGAGGGCTGACCTAGATTAAGCGGCAAATAACAGCCACCCATCGCCAAAATCGCCACTTCCATGCCACGATCTTTATCAAAAACAATCGCTGTAGGCTTCAACTTTTGCGCTTGAGCTAATAAAAAACCCAGCGTCACGGTTTTGCCGGAGCTGGATTGCCCAATCATCATGGTGTTGCCCAGCAGCCGTTTGCCAGTCGCGTCTTCTTCTAATTTCGATGCATGAAAATTAAAATAAAGCGGAGTGCCGCTGACAGTTTTTAAAACCGTGACAGCCGGTCCCCAAGGGTTACCTGTGGGTTTGCCGCTCATGAAATTATGAAACGGCGAAAAGGAAAGAAAATTTAATGAAGTAATCGCGGCGGGCCTAGGTCGGTAGCTCCAGTTAGCAGGTAATTGTGCCCAAAAGCCAGCTTCTAGAGCTAGATCCACTATTTTGGGCACCAGGCCTGCATCTAACAGGGCGGAGCTGCTTTGTGCCAAAGCGTGACGCACTTGGGTGGCATCTTCGCCCAGTACCAGCAGGCTCATATGATGCTCCCCCATGATAAAGTGACCGGATACTAACTGATCAAGCGCCGTACCAATCGCGTCGATTTGCCCTTGCGCGACGTCGCGCGCATCGACCAAATGGCGCTGGTGACGTTGCAAGAAATCCTTAGCGGCATGACGCGAAAGAGTTGAAAAGCTTTGCGTTAGAACAAATTCAAATTGGCTTTCAAGCAATATATTAAGCTGCCCCGGCACCGTGGCGTCATCATATTCTCGGATCTCCACCATGCCAAACCGGCGCACACGGGTGGCCGTGCGAATTTCGCCGATTTCCCCCCAGGTACTAAAAAACGGTCGGTTCAAGCACATGTAATCAGCGAAACGATCACGGCAGACCGGCATGGGTTTGGGTTCGCTATTGATCAGCTGAGCTAGAAATTCCAGCGCCAATGAATAGGTATGGCCATTTTTTTGGTAAAGTCCGAGCAGCTCCGCATCGTAACGTTTAAAGGCGCGCTTAAGGGTCTGATTAATGTCATTAAGCTGCTTAATTGCAGCTTCTTGCCGTTGCGTTTTTTGCGCGAGCGTTTCACGTTCGCGCCGGGCAAAAAACGACAGCACAGGATCCGCTACGGGCCGAAAAATAACCGTCAAATACAGATCATTGACCATGAGTTTATGGTGGTCAAAGCTGGCTTGATATTTTTGGTTAAGTTGTTGGCAAAATACATTATCGAATTCGCTATTTGGATACTCATTCACTCTGCGGCGAATAATATGTGTCCATACACAAATATGGTCGGAGGCTAGTCCGCGTAGCGTGTTGTTGAGCTCTCGCGTCCAGCCTAAAATCTCGTCACTTGAAGCGCTCTGATGCGAGCGCCCGCCGATTTTCCAGACAGATAAATACTCTGCACTCTTGGTCGAAATGATGGTTTCGGTGACGTGGTGAGAATACGGAATATATTGCGTCACGGAGGCCTCGCTGGCCAAAATTTGGCGCGATCGCATTAATCTCATGATGCTGATTTCCTGCGGCGATAATCGGCTGGGCTATAGCTAGAAGCCCCCCAAAATCGTTGATTGCGGTTGCGTAATGTCGTGTCAATCCAAAGCCACCAAATCCGAAAAGCGCGGTCGTCATGGCGGGTAATTTGCGCCATTAAACACCAAGCCAGCGGAGCGCAGAGCCACCACCACAGACTGAAGTACATCGCAAACATCGCGCTTCCCATCAGCATAATAATTAAAGGCGTCATCGGCACGCCTGCAATGGTCGGCACGCGCGTTGCGCCTTTGAAAAGCGGGAAAGATTTGGACTCAGCCATTGCCGTTGGTTAGGTAAAAAGCATGGCAGTAATTTGGACTGCGGAACCGGCGATGATGATACCGATCGCCCAACGTATTGCTGCTTCTTTTTCTAGGAAGCGGCCCGCATAGGCAAGCCCAATAAATAAAAGCAAGATTGTGGCGCAAATGGGGATGATAGAGGTCAGCTCATTTTGCAGGGTCTGTAGGACCCCTGTGGCTTTCGACAGTCCCTGTGCAATCGCCGCATTTGCTAGGGTTAGGGTCGCTGCGCCCAGCATGCTATGCGCGCTGATACGGTTGAATAAATAGCGATAATGAGAAAGGATCATAGTGGCCTTAGCAGATAACGTAACACTCTAGAATGAATCTGGTTTGACTCAGGGAGCGAAGCTAAGTGCCGTAAATGGCAACAATTTTTTGCAAAAATGAACAGGTTTTGAGAGCAGTGCGGACTGCCTATGTCGCTGGCGGGAAGGATTTGGTGGGCGATAGTGGGATCGAACCACTGGCTTCCACCGTGTGAAGGTGGCACTCTACCGCTGAGTTAATCGCCCTAATTGAATACTAATATAGCCACGCATGCGCGCGCAGCAGAAACGATAAGCTTATCAGATAAATAGTGTGGAACGCCACTTTTTGTTGCTCTGGGAAGGCCCCGCGCTTTTAGTTTATGAGTTTCATCCGAGACAAAAACATAAATATTCCTAGCTGCGAATAACGTCAGCGTACGGTTGGATCGCAGTAAATTCAGCTAGGCCCCCTTGGTCTTTTGCAATCCTTGCGTAGCCGCGGGGGTAACGGCGGTGAGGGGGGCGCAATAAATCTTTAGACGTTGGCATAAGCCCCGTTTGGCACTCTCGATTGGCAACAAAGCAAAATACAAATCAAGTATTTCAGTGTATTTAAAATTATTATTGGGTGCAACTAGGGGTTGTATCAATCACCATTTGAAGCGGAGTTAAGGCCAAGATCTAAATAGATTACTTATCTATAGATAATGGGTGGTTAAAAGATTATTTTTCGTTATAATGCAATGTGATCCGGTTAAAAATTGATTTAATTTAAAAGGTTTGGCATGCCAAGTGTGTTTGAGGAGAAAATAAATATTGTTGGGAGCTGTGTTTGCTTGGGTTGGATTAAGTGTTAAGAAAAAAGGTGATGCTTTCGGACTCATTGATTTCTAAATTTGAAACATGGCCGGTCTCATCAAAAGTTAATTGAATATGGTAATCAATATTATGTTGATTGAATTGTAAGTTGGCTATTGTGTTTTTAGAGTCACCGTCAGACTCGAAAGTGATATTGCCATGATAAAGGCCCGTTTTGATTAGGTTGAATGAAGAGCGTGACGGATCCTCTCCATCTGAATTTGGGGTGGGAAGAAATGCATTCTTGTCAAAAAATATAATTTTCCCTTTATCTTCCGTTGTTTGTTTGGGCAAGCGAGCGATAATAGATACATTTTGAGTGGAAATAGGCTGCCATTCGCCTGAGCTTGTATTAAAAATTTTGGGGGGAGGCGTTTTTTCTAGTAACTCGGCGATAAGGTTGTGAGGGTTTTGGGAACCATCTGGCATTGTGGTTTCGTACCAATTTTTCCAAATTTTTTCATAGGTTACGCCAGTAGGGGAACCACTATGTTGATATTTAGAGAATAATTTTCCGAAAGCTTTTATAGCGATTTGATCAGCTTGGTCTGGTTTTTTTATTTTATCTTTTTTCCATTCTTCGTAAACTTGATGTTGCTCTTTAAAGTATGGACCATTATGATTTTCCAGTGCATTCATAATCCTATATTTGGTACCTTGGTCTTTGGATTGCGCATGCAGCATATATTCTGAAAATAATGAATTTCCTTCATCTAGAGAATTTTGAATTAAATATTCATCTAGAGAAAATGTTGGTTTCATTTTATATTCCGCGTGGGCCATTTCATGAGCCATGGTATTTAAAATTGTCTGTGGAGAGTTAAGTAAATTTCGCCTCCAATACCCATCTGCGATGCCGATTTCCTTTTTATGTTTATTGCAAAAATTAACTGTGCCGGGATGCAAATTTATATTCCAACCTTCGTCTTCCAATCTAGCATAAATTTTCTCCATTTCGGGAAAATGGGTTAATAAATGATCTAGCATATTTCCGCTTTCAAAAGCGATGATCTGTTGGTTTTTGATTTGAGCGGAAAACGTGATGGAAATATTTTCTGCTTTATCGCTATTGAATATTTTTCTATAAATATAGGCGTCTTTTTGCACAAGGCTTTTGCGGAGGTAATTCTGGGGTTGAATTATCTCAGTTAAGAGTGCATGGGGCTGCATGCCCATATTTTCTGCTACGCGTTGAAGGGTGGAGTAGTTTTTACCGGTTATGGCGCTTGATAATTCGGGATGAAGGGTATTGTTTGAAGATTGTTCTGGTATATCAACATTCAGAATTTCGCCTGATTTAATATCACATTGCACGTATAGCTTTAAAGTCATGCCTTTATAATTAAAACCGTATTCACGCCAACTATCGTCCCAACCTAAGATTTTCTGCACATCTCTAGTTTTGAGCGCCACGTTGATTACTTTACAGAATTCACTGACGTCGTCGATGCCTATACCCTTGAATTTATTTGTATGCTCCTTAGCTATTGCCTCCGCGGTCTTGGTCGTCAACCATTTAAAAGCATTATTTGCGCCGTGCGTGTAAATTTTTAGTGTTTCTGGCGCTAAGAATATGCGTGTTGCATGAAAATAATCTTCTACATAATCAATGATTTTTGGGTTTGCAGCGGCAAATTCAGGTGAAATTCTAAAATTGTCATATTCTTGGCAATAATACTCCGCGTATGTAATGCCGCCGGATATTTTTAATTCGCCCATTTTTTTTGCTAGTTCATTAGTCGATAATTCGCTTATTTGCAGAGAATTGGGGGTGTGTAGTTCGTTGTATAGCTTTTTAATCTCGGGCAAGAAGAATTGTGCCGCAGCTTTTTTTCCTGGATCATTCTCTCGAGAGAGGATGCCGTGACGTATTTGAAATTCATTTTGAAAGCCGTTTGCTTGAAGGCGTAGGTAGCTGTCAATGTATTCTTCGCGACTTTTAAAAGAAATAGGCTGCCGATTATTTTCACATCCTACGAAATAAGCGAGTTGAAATAAATACTCATAGGGTTTTTCAGAAATAGCTAAAGCTTGTTCAGATAAAGATGTGCTGATGGGGGGGTAAAAGGTACCGCTTACAGTTTGATCCAAACGGGAAAGCTGCTGATTTAAAAGAGGACTTTGGAGTCTGGCAAAAGCTAGATCCGCTTTGGGTAAGGCGGCTGACGGCCTTGACTTTGATGGTGCAGTAATATGGGTCGAAATTTGTTGAATTTTGCTTCCAATACGTTTTTTGAGTGCGCTTAATTTAGCGTTGCCTTTTTCTTTTTGGCTAGTAGGTAATTGGGTTGAAGAAAGCTCTTGCAGGGACGATGCATTACTTTGGGATGAACCGTTTGCTTCTTGGTTCCGAGTAGACGGCGGGCGTGTCCATCCCGAAAACTTGTCCATGGTGGATTGATTGAAATGGAAAACATTACGGGTCCGCTATTGTGCGGCGGATACTGGTCTATTCAAAATATAGGATGCGCCGCTCGCGGGTAGGGGTATGCCGCAATGAAATCTAGCGAAGCGAAGGTTTTACTCGTAAATAACTTTTTATATATGCGCTCGTAAACAACACCTGCATAGGGGCTATCTATATGCCAGCCAGCTCTTTATTCAGGAAAGGGGCGGAGTTTGCGCGGTGTTATATAAGCTAAGCAGCGACGTTCTACGACATGAATATAGCGCCGCCCCCTAAGCGTGATGATCTGTTTGACTCAAAGTGCTGCTGTACGCCACACGCTTTGGATTTTTGAGGTTTTTTCTAACTCATCCAAGAGGACCGTATGGGCCGAGATTTCATCAGGAGTCGCACTGAGTACGGGCAATCTGAGTTGATCAAGTGCGATCGAAGAATGCTGATGGGTATCGGCGCAGGACTCGTTATGCGCATCAAGCAATAAGTCTTCCTGGCCACGTGTCATGGCTAGATAAACTAGAGCGAGTAGCTCAGCATCGAGAAGCGCGCCATGTAAGGTCCGGTGCGCGTTATTAATGCTGAAACGCTCGCATAGCGCATCGAGCGAGTTGCGTTTGCCGGGAAAAATCTGCCTTGCGTGAACCAGTGTATCGATGACTTCGGTGCCGCACTGTTGATTGAATGACGCTAGGCCGAGTAAGGCTAATTCGGCATCCAGAAAGCCGATGTCAAACGGCGCATTATGAATAATAATTTGTGCATCTTTAACAAAATCGCATAGTTCGTTGGCGATTTGGGCGAATTTGGGTTTGTCGCTTAAGAATTCGGTGGTTAGCCCATGTACGGCCAGCGCACCTGGGTCGCTGTCACGCTCTGGGTTGATATAAAAGTGTAGATGCTTGCCGGTGAGCTGGCGGTTGATGAGCTCAACACAGCCAATTTCAATAATCCGGTCGCCGCCACGGGCGCTAAGGCCGGTGGTTTCAGTATCGACTACAAGTTGGCGCATAGATTTTTCCGCTAAGACTAAGAATAGGTTTGTCCCGGTTTGGTTCTTTTTTGCTAATGAACAAAACGAACGACCTAATTTGAGGCGATTTTGCGCGCCGGTAGTGAACTGTTGGCTTTGGTTTTGGGCGCTTTAATTGGCTTGATTTTGGCTTTGTGTTTGATGGCGGGTGTTTGCGCTTTAAGCTTCACAGTGCGCGCTGTCAGCTTGTTGGCTGCTGGCAATGGCCGCGCGCGTAACTTAGCTTTAACGATTGTCGATTTCTTGCTTATTGGCACGTGCAGCATCACCATTTGCCCAGGCGCGAGCTTGGTCCGCTTTGTATGATTCCAAGCTTGAACTTGCGCAACCGAAACTCGATAACGCTTGGCGAAGGCGGCTATGGTTTCATGGCGGCGCACGCGAATTAACATTTTGCGTGTGTCAGGTACGTCAGGCTCAAGTGCAAAGACGGCATTTTGAGCAATGTGGGCGCTGATATCTTCATCGTCTTCAGCTTTCGGGATCAGGACCGTAGAGCCTGGCTTGAGGCGCATTCCGGCTGGAATTTTATTGACCGCAACTAAAGTGGCGGGATCAACGCCGATTTTGGTCGCGAGTACGGCTGTGCGCTCTCGTTTGGTGACGGTATAGGTAGTCCAGCTTGAGAGTAGGCCCTGGTAGGTCTTAAGACCTTGTTCGAACATTTGGGCGTTTTCAAACGGCAGCAGAATTTGTGGTTGCGTTGCACCTAAAATAACGGGTTTTGAGAATGATGGGTTGAGCGCGCGAAAGGCGTCCACCGATAGACCGGCAAGCTGTGCTGCTATGGCGACATCAATATCGCGCGTGGTTGTGACAGTCACGAAGTATGGGTGATCTGGGATAGATGGGAGCGTTAAGCCATATTTTTCGGGTTGCGCGATAATATCTTTTACCGCTTGCAATTTAGGCACATAGTGGCGAGTTTCTTTGGGTATTTTCAGGCTGAGATAATCCGTTGGCCGGCCCGCTTTCCGATTGCGCGCAATGGCGCGCAAGACATTGCCTTCCCCCCAGTTATAGGCGGCCAGAGCCAGACGCCAATCGCCGAACATTTCGTGTAGTTTGGTCAAATAGTCAAGGGCGGCATTGGTTGACGCCAATACATCTCGGCGCTCGTCTAGAAACATATTTTGCTTCAGATTGTAACTGCGCCCTGTGCCTGGGATAAATTGCCACATTCCGGCAGCTTGCGCAACGGATAAGGCTTGGGGGTTATAGGCAGACTCAATGAAAGGCAGCAGCGCGAGCTCGGTTGGCATATTGCGTGCTTCGAGCGCTTCTACAATGTGATAAAGATAGAGTTTGGAGCGCTCGGTCATACGTTGCACATATTCAGGCCGAGCGAGGTACCAAGAGAGTTGAGCTTGAGCTAAGTCAGTTCTCAGCTCTGGCATTTGAAAGCCGCGCCGGATACGGCTCCATAAATCGGCCTCATTGCCACTATGGGCATTCACCGAATCATGATCGAGATCAATGGTTTGATCGACATCGGCAGCTTTAAAACGGGCTGTGAAAGAAGAGAAAAAAGAAGGGCGCGCATCTGCGGCAGACAACGTACCGTCAAGATTAGCTGGCGGCCTACTGGCGCAAGAGGCTAATAGTACGACCGATACGGCGCATAGCACACTAAAGATAAATCGCATTAGGGCAGAAATTCCAGGTAAAGCCGTAAAAAACCCTAGCATAGCAGGGAAGCTACTCTCGTTTTTCAACTGAATTTTAACTAAAATGATCTTTCTATTCACGCAGCGCGATAAAGTGCGCGAGCGGGTCGCCTTGGGGCATCCTAGGTGGTTGTTAGAGCTCTATCGGGCTAAATTGTAAGAAAGGGTTAACCGGTTTTTTATGGGCAAGCGTGGTCGGCACGGTTGGTTCGCCCTGTGAGCGGCCAGATTTTAAGGCCGGATTAGCAGGTGCGCAGGCCAGCGCAAAACGTGTATTAACTATTATTATTCGTGTTTACGGTGGACGCGCATAGTGCTGGGGCAAGTGGCTAATGCATCGAGTAAAGCGAGCATTTGCTGCGCTGGGCTTTCAAATAGCCGCTCGTAGTCGCTGGCAAAAAGCCTAGCGTCACATAGTATATGGAGCGGCGCACGCTCTGCACTGTTGATAACATAAGCAGGGGACGGGCGTGATCTCTCGCACAGCGCATGTCAACCGCGGTGCTAAGAGAGATGCCGTATCATTATGTTTGAGTGACAGTGGCGATTGTTCGCTGCATCGGGCTGTACCTAGGGATATTGCACTGGCGTGAGCGGCGGATAGTCGGCGACATGATCTAAATCATGCTGTGTGAGTAAAATAGCGCTTAGATGCCAACCATTTTTGTATCATTATGCGCTAACTGGTGTTGCATCGCTTGGCTTGACCACGCATGCAGCTTGGTCATCTAAGACACACCCAATAGCGTTGCCTTGAAGAGCCGGGACTGCTACGGATTCAAGTCATTCGCGAGCAGAAAATTTCATTGGAATGCCATGCCTAATCAATCCGTAATAGAGTGGTCCGCTTGGGCTGCCTCGGCTCCTGGGCGCTATGTGTTGGCCTGGGAGCAGGCGCAACTTGATCGTCTGGTAAGCGATATCTTCGGCTATTATGCGCTGCAGCTTGGCTTACCTCAACTTGACGCATTGCGCGAAAACCGGATGCCGTCTCGCGCCGTGGTGTTGAATGCAGAGTTGGATTTAACTCGGGCCGCCGAGTTTGCTGAATATAGCTGCATTTGGTGTGAGCTGCCGGAGTTGCCTTTTGCTTCGCAAAGCATCGACTTGTTGATTCTGCCGCATACACTTGAGTTGACGTGCGACCCGCATCGGCTGTTGCGAGAAGCCGAGCGGGTATTGTTGCCTGAAGGGCAATTAGTGATCCTGGGCTTTAATACAATGAGTTTATGGGGGGCGCGGCAAGCGCTTGGGCGTTTAACGAAGCAATCTTTTGTTCCCGCTGCGCGTAAACTGATTGCGTTTCCGCGGCTTAAAGATTGGCTTAAATTGCTTGGGTTTGAATTAAATCGCGGACGGTTTGGCTGCTATCAACCGCCATTTGGCAGCGAACAATGGCTGACGCGGTTTGCGTGCATAGAGCAAGCTGGGGATCGCTGGTGGCCGGTTTTAGGTGCGGTGTATATGATCACGGCGATTAAGCGCGTGCGCGGCATGCGTTTAATCGGAGCTGCGCAGAGGACTTCTCCTGCGCTGGCGCCCACTTTGCCACCGGTCGCTACTTCGCAAACACAACGGCGCAAATGATGAATTCTGAAATTATCGAGATTTATACGGATGGAGCATGCAAGGGCAACCCGGGTCCGGGTGGCTGGGGGGCGTTGTTACGCTATCGCACGCAAGAAAAGGAATTGTCAGGGGGCGAGGCGGCCACTACGAATAATCGAATGGAGTTGATGGCGGTTATTGCGGCGCTTGAAGCGCTCAAACGCCGTGCCAAAATTGCGGTTTACACAGATTCAAAGTATGTGCAATTAGGCATTAGTCAGTGGATGCCTGGTTGGAAGCAAAAAAACTGGATGACCTCAGCCAAAACGCCAGTGAAAAATATCGACTTATGGCAGCGCTTAGATAAACTGGCGCATCAACATGAAATTCAATGGCGCTGGGTCAAGGGCCATGCGGGTCACCCAGAGAATGAGCGCGCGGATGCGTTGGCGAATCAGGGGCTGGTTGCGGCGCAGAGAAAGCAAGAAAATAATGACTAAGTAGGTAGCGTTAAAGTTTTTTCACGAAAGAATTGATAAAAAATAAAGTACTTTCAAGTTATAATTAAAAGGTTTGTCTTAATTAAATTCACCTTAGCGCTTACCTTTACCTTCCATGCCGATCCCGCGTAGCGAGCGCATAGACGAATTATAGTTACCGGAGGCAGGTTGACACAGTAGGTAAGCGTGCTGTCTTTAGGAGTTAGCCGTGTTGCCGTCTTTCCAACCCGCTTTGCTTGCGCTTGCTGACGGCACGATTTTTCGTGGCGTTTCGATTGGCGCTGTTGGCCATACTGTGGGCGAGGTGGTGTTTAACACTGCCATGACGGGCTATCAGGAAATTCTGACGGACCCGAGTTACGCGCATCAACTGTTGACATTTACCTATCCTCATATTGGCAATACTGGGATCAATCAAGAAGATGTCGATGCGGCGAACGTGCAGGCCGCTGGCTTGATTATTCGCGATCTTCCTGTATTGTCTTCTAATTTCCGTCAACAGCAGTCACTTTCTGATTATCTGCGCGAGCAAGGCGTGGTCGCGATTGCGGGCATTGATACGCGGCGTTTGACCCGAATTTTGCGCGAACGCGGTGCGCAAAGTGGTTGCATTCTGACCGGTACGGATGCTGAGCAAGCGCTTGCGCTAGCCAGAGCATTTACGGGACTGGACGGAAAAGATTTGGCCCAAGTTGTATCGACCCCGAAACCCTATGAGTGGACGCAAACCGAATGGCGACTTGGCGCGGGTTATGGCGTATTGACGCAGCCGCGTTACCACGTTGTGGCTTTTGACTATGGGGTTAAATTTAATATTTTGCGTATGTTAGCGCAGCGTGGCTGTCGGGTTACGGTGCTGCCGGCGCAAGCGAGCGCAAGCGATGCGCTGGCGCTAAAACCAGACGGGATCTTTTTGTCGAATGGTCCGGGTGATCCACAGCCGTGCGATTATGCAATTCGCACGGTGCGCGAATTGCTCAAGCATAAATTGCCGACTTTTGGGATTTGCTTAGGGCATCAGATTATGGCGCTTGCGCTTGGAGCGCAAACAGTGAAGATGAAAACGGGGCATCATGGCGCCAATCATCCGGTGAAAGATCTGGACGATGGTCGTGTGGTGATCACTTCGCAAAATCATGGCTTTGCTGTGGATGCGAAGACTTTGCCTGCGCATGCGCGGATTACGCATGTTTCGCTATTTGACGGCACGTTGCAAGGTTTTGCCTTAACCGACGCGCCCGCATTTTGTTTCCAGGGTCACCCAGAGGCATCGCCGGGACCGCATGATCTGGCCTACTTATTCGATCGCTTCATAACCCTGATGGCGGATGAGCGTGTTAGCAGCCAGATCGTCATATAAAAAGCTATTTAGAGAACTTTATGCCTAAGCGCACAGATATTAATAAGATTCTGATTATTGGAGCGGGCCCGATTATCATCGGCCAAGCGTGTGAATTCGACTACTCCGGCGCGCAGGCGTGCAAGGCGTTGCGGGACGAGGGTTATACGGTCATTTTAGTGAACAGTAATCCAGCCACGATTATGACGGATCCAGAAATGGCGGATGTAACCTATATCGAGCCAATTACCTGGGAAGTGCTTGAGCGGATTATCGCCAAAGAACGTCCTGACGCTATCTTGCCCACCATGGGAGGGCAGACGGCGCTAAATTGCGCGCTTGATTTGCATCGGCACGGAGTGCTTGCCCAATACGAGGTAGAGTTGATCGGTGCTTCACCGGAGGCCATCGATAAAGCGGAAGACCGGCAGAAATTTAAACAAGCCATGACTAAAATTGGCCTGGCTTCAGCAAAGTCAGGCATCGCGCATTCGCTTGAAGAAGCGCTAAAAGTACAGGCTGAGATCGCGCTGCAAACTGGCGGAGCCGGTTATCCGGTGATCATCCGGCCGTCTTTTACAATGGGCGGCTCAGGTGGCGGCATTGCTTATAACCGTGAAGAATTTGAAGAAATTTGTAAGCGTGGCCTCGATCTCTCGCCTAGCCATGAGTTATTGATTGAGGAATCTCTGTTAGGTTGGAAAGAGTTTGAGATGGAGGTGGTGCGGGACCGAAAGGATAACTGCATCATTGTGTGCTCAATTGAAAATCTCGATCCAATGGGGATCCATACTGGCGATTCCATTACAGTAGCGCCGGCGCAAACCCTCACGGATAAAGAGTATCAAATTTTGCGCAATGCTTCGCTAGCGGTATTGCGCGAAATTGGCGTGGATACGGGGGGCTCGAATGTGCAGTTTGCGATTAATCCGGCCAACGGCCGCATGGTCGTCATAGAAATGAACCCACGCGTATCGCGTTCATCCGCGTTAGCCTCAAAGGCGACGGGTTTTCCTATTGCGAAGATTGCCGCCAAGCTTGCGGTAGGCTATACCCTCGATGAATTAAAAAACGAGATCACCAGTGACGGCGCTGGCCACGGTACGCCTGCTTCATTCGAGCCCACGATTGACTATGTCGTCACCAAGATTCCACGGTTTGCCTTCGAGAAATTCCCTGAGGCGGATCCGCACTTGACGACGCAAATGAAATCAGTCGGCGAGGTTATGGCGATTGGACGCACGTTCCAGGAATCTTTTCAGAAAGCGTTGCGCGGGCTTGAAGTAGGGGCGGACGGGTTGGATGAAAAAGCCACTGATCTTGATGAGATTGGCAAAGAGATTAGCAAGCCTGGCGCGGAGCGTATTTGGTATGTGGCGGATGCGTTTCGCAGCGGTTTAAGTCTGCTAGAAATTCATCAAGAAACGCATATCGATCCTTGGTTTTTAGCGCAAATTGAGCAAATTGTGCTGAAAGAGCAGGCATTAAAGACGCGCTCATTAGAGAGCTTGTCAGTCGATGAGTGGCGTGAATTAAAGCGTAGCGGTTTTTCCGATCGACGCTTGGCTAAGCTGCTGGGGATAGACGCTGCCGCTGTGCGTGCGCGCCGTTGGGCACTTGATGTGCGCCCAGTCTATAAACGTGTGGACACGTGCGCGGCTGAATTCGCCACCAACACCGCCTATTTGTATTCAACCTATGAAGAAGAATGTGAAGCTGAGCCGACTCAGCGCAAAAAAATTATTGTATTAGGCGGTGGTCCGAATCGGATTGGACAAGGGATTGAGTTTGATTATTGCTGCGTGCATGCGGCGCTGGCGCTACGTGAAGATGGCTATGAGACGATCATGGTCAATTGCAATCCAGAAACAGTATCCACCGATTATGATACTTCTGATCGGCTCTATTTTGAGCCCGTTACGTTAGAAGATGTGTTAGAAATTGTCGCTAAAGAGCAGCCCTTGGGAGTGATTGTGCAATACGGGGGACAGACTCCGCTCAAATTGGCGCTTGATCTTGAGGCGAATGGCGTACCTATCGTCGGCACAGTGCCGGACATGATCGATATGGCAGAGGACCGCGAGCGCTTTCAGCAGTTGTTAGCGGAGCTCGGCTTGCGCCAGCCGCCTAATCGCACCGCCCGCACCGAAGAAAAAGCGCTGGCGCTGGCGGCGGAAATTGGTTATCCGTTGGTGGTGCGGCCTTCTTATGTATTAGGAGGGCGCGCGATGGAAATCGTACATGAACCCTGCGAGCTTGAGCGGTATATGCGGGAGGCAGTTAAAGTTTCCAATCACTCGCCGGTTTTGCTTGACCGTTTTCTGAATGACGCCATCGAATGCGATGTGGATTGCATTGCAGATGGGCAACGGGTTTTTATTGGCGGGGTGATGGAGCATATTGAGCAAGCTGGTGTGCATTCCGGCGACTCGGCATGTTCGCTACCACCTTATTCGCTATCGGCGGCTACGATTGCTGAACTTAAGCGGCAAACCACAGCAATGGCGCGGGCTTTAAAAGTAGTTGGCCTGATGAATGTTCAGTTTGCAATTCAGCGCCAAGTTAAGAGCGCTGACCAAGCAGCAGAGGTTGAAGATATTGTTTTTGTGCTTGAGGTCAATCCTCGTGCTTCACGCACCGTTCCTTATATTTCCAAGGCCACCGGCATGCAGCTTGCCAAAATTGCAGCGCGTTGCATGGTTGGGCAAAGTCTTGATGCGCAGCGTATCGGCAACGAAGTGGAGCCGCCTTGGTTCAGTGTTAAAGAAGCGGTATTCCCGTTTGCTAAATTTCCCAGCGTTGATCCAGTGCTTGGCCCTGAAATGCGCTCAACCGGCGAAGTAATGGGCGTTGGCCGCACTTTTGGTGAGGCATTGTTTAAATCGCAGCTTGCGGCGGGTTCGCGCTTGCCTGTTTCCGGCACAGTTTTGATGACCGTAAAAGACAGCGATAAACCTACTGCAGTCGAGCTTGCGCGCTTACTGCATGAATTGGGCTATCTGCTGGTGGCGACTAAAGGCACCGCGATGGCGATTAGCGCGGCTGGGGTGCCGGTTAAAGTAGTCAATAAAGTGAAAGATGGTCGTCCGCATATTGTGGATATGCTGAAAAATGGCGAGATTGCGTTAGTTTTTACAACGGTTGATGAAACGCGCACGGCAATTGCGGATTCTCGTTCAATTCGGACCAGTGCTCTGGCGAATAAAGTCACGTATTACACAACGATGTCAGGCGCGCGCGCTGCGGTTGAGGGACTGCGTTATCTGAAAAATCTTGAGGTATATGATATACAAGGGTTACACGCTAGTCTAAACTAGTGTTTCAAATTATTTAGAGTACAGTACCTTTTTGCTATGACTTCCACTCCCTTAACTATACGTGGCGCGAGCCTACTAAAAGATGAACTGCACCGACTGAAAACAGTTGAGCGGCCAGCAGTGATTCATGCAATCGCAGAGGCCCGCGCGCAGGGCGATCTTTCAGAAAACGCCGAATATGAAGCGGCAAAAGAGAAGCAATCTTTTATCGAAGGCCGAATTTTAGAGTTAGAAGCGAAACTCTCTACGGCGCAAATTATTGATCCGACATTGGTTGATGCGGATGGTCGCGCAGTATTTGGCGCGACAGTTGACCTTGAGGATTTGGCCTCAGGCGAAAAAGTGACCTATCAGATCGTTGGTGATGATGAAGCGAACATCGACCATGGCCTGATTTCAATTAGCTCGCCTGTTGCGCGAGCGCTGATTGGCAAATATGAAAGCGATATTGCTATGGTGCATGCCCCAAGCGGGGTACGCGAATATGAAATCATCGCGATTCGTTATATTTAATTTCCCTGGCAGGGGTTGAGCGACGGTAACTTTAGCGAACGGGCTATTTTTCAGACTGATGTTGGCGTTTTGTGCTGGTTTGCCGTTTTTTTGCTTTTTTGATTAAGCCGCCTGTGGTCACGCGTTCATTCCCTCGCACTAAGATGTCTTTAGCTTGTGGGCGCCGGCTTGGATTTGCGTTTGGCTTGATAATGGTGACCAAGCGTGGGGAGGCGCCTTTAGACGCTTTGCCTACTTTGGGTTGCGGGGCGGCGAGTGCGCGCCAAATAAGCAATAATTTGCCGATATGTTGAATCGGAGCCGCGTTGAGTTGCTCGCAAATATCTTGATAGATTGCAATCCGTGTGTCACGATCATCGCCTAGCACACGAATTTTGATCAATTCATGTGCACTAAGGTTTTTTTCAATTTCCGCCACAACGGCTTCGGTTAAACCATCGGCGCCAATCATAACAACTGGCTTGAGGGCATGGGCTTGTGCGCGTAAGGCCGCCCGTTTAGCGGGCGTAAGAGATAAAGCAGGCATGATTTAAAATGGTCTTTGGTGCGCTGAGGTTAAGTAAAAGTTCAGCTACCGTAAATATAAACCTGTATTATCCGCTAAATTGTTAGCAAAAACATAGATATAATTTTTATTAGATGGCGAAAAATCGGTTTAACCACTCTTGGTTGCATGACCATATCAATGATCCTTATGTAAAACTGGCTCAACGGGAAGGGTATCGGGCTCGCGCGGCTTTCAAATTGAAAGAAATCGACGAGCAAGATAAACTGATTCGCCCGGGCCAACTGATTGTTGATTTAGGGGCCGCCCCTGGCAGTTGGAGCCAATACGTTCGTCAAAAACTGGCACAAAATTCACGTTCAGAGATAAATAATCTCCCGGGCATGATCATTGCGCTTGATATACTACCTATGGAGCCTATTGCGGATGTCCATTTTATTCAAGGTGATTTTCGTGAGGAAGCTGTGTTGGCGCAGTTAAACGCTGTGACGGGAGCGCGTAAAGTAGATCTGGTTCTTTCCGATATGGCGCCCAATTTATCTGGGGTCGCGGTAGCGGATGCAGCGCGCATTCAAGATATCTGCGAGTTAGCGTTAGAATTTGCGCAGCAGAGTTTGCACAAAGAGGGGGTATTGCTTGTTAAATGCTTTCATGGCAGTGGCTATAGCCAAATTATTGAGCAGTTTAAGCAGCGCTTCAAAGTAGTCGTAGTGCGCAAGCCTAAGGCTTCGCGCGATAAGTCTGCCGAGATTTTTATTTTAGGAAAATGTTTAAAAATCGCGCACTAAATTGTAAATCATTGCAACATTGTCCATGAGTGGCTCAAATTTTTGCTATGAAGGTGGCATGCAAACTGAATTAATATTAATGCATCGTGAATTCCATACGATGGATCAAGGAGTAAGGCTTTGAATAACAATATGCTTTCGAAGACATTAGTATGGTTGATCATTGCACTGGTGTTATTTACCGTATTCAAACACTTTGATAAGCCGCCACCGCCGGAGAATACCGTTTCGTATTCTCAATTTATGGACGATGCAAAGAATGGCAAAATCAAGAGTGTTCTAGTAGACGGCCGACAAGGCCGCAATTTATCCGTTACGCCAGTCGAAGGGAATAAATATCAAATTGGTACGCCTGGCGATATTTGGATGGTGAGCGATTTATTGAAATACAACGTACAAGTGAGTGGCAAACTTGACGAAGAAACCAGTTTGTTCTTTTCTATTTTGACCTATCTTGGCCCTACGCTTTTGATCATCGTCTTCTGGTTTTATATGATGCGGCAAATGCAAGGAGGCGGCAAAGGCGGAGCTTTTTCGTTTGGCAAATCGCGGGCGCGATTGATCGACGAAAATAACAACGTGGTTAATTTTAATGATGTTGCGGGTTGCGATGAAGCTAAAGAAGAAGTGCTAGAATTGGTCGATTTTTTGCGCGATCCGCAGAAATTCCAAAAGTTGGGTGGTCGTATTCCGCGTGGCGTGCTACTGGTTGGGCCGCCTGGAACAGGTAAAACTTTGCTGGCGCGCGCTATCGCTGGCGAGGCGAAAGTTCCTTTCTTCAGTATCTCTGGTTCGGATTTTGTGGAGATGTTTGTTGGGGTGGGCGCAGCGCGCGTGCGTGATATGTTTGAACAAGCGAAAAAACAGTCACCGTGCATTGTCTTTATTGATGAAATCGATGCCGTCGGACGTCACCGTGGCGCTGGCATGGGGGGCGGCAATGATGAGCGGGAACAAACCCTTAACCAAATGCTGGTTGAAATGGACGGGTTTGAGGCCAACTCGGGAATCATTGTGATCGCGGCGACCAATCGCGCAGATGTATTGGATAGAGCATTGTTGCGTCCAGGCCGATTTGATCGCCAAGTCTATGTGGGCTTGCCTGATATTCGTGGTCGCGAGCACATTCTCAAGGTACATTTACGCAAAGTACCTATTTCAAATGATGTCGACGCGTCGATTATTGCGCGTGGTACGCCGGGATTCTCAGGCGCTGATCTGGCTAATCTGATCAACGAAGCGGCATTATTCGCTGCGCGACGCAACAAGCGTATCGTTGAAATGAAAGATTTTGAGGACGCGAAAGACAAAATTTTCATGGGGCCAGAACGCAAATCAGCAGTCATGCGTGAAGAGGAGCGCCGCAATACGGCTTACCATGAGTCCGGACATGCGGTGGTGGCTAAACTTTTGCCGCACGCGGATCCCGTGCATAAAGTTTCGATTATGCCGCGCGGCATGGCGCTTGGTATCACTTGGCAATTGCCTGAGCATGATCGAGTTAATTTATACCGTGACAAAATGCTGGAAGAAATCGCCATTCTTTTCGGTGGTCGGATCGCGGAGGAAGTGTTTCTCAACTCAATGTCTACTGGAGCTTCAAACGATTTTGAGCGCGCCACTAAAATAGCGCGTGATATGGTTACGCGCTATGGCATGTCGGATGTGCTAGGAACTATGGTTTACGTCGATACCGAGCAAGAATCCATGTTCGGCAGGGTATCTTCAAAATCAGTATCTGAAGCCACACAACAAAAAGTGGATGCAGAAATTCGCCGGCTTCTTGATCAAGAATATCAGCGCGCGCGCTATTTGCTCGAGAATAACCGCGATAAAGTTGAAGTGATGGCGAAGGCTTTGCTTGAATGGGAAACCATTGATGCCGACCAAGTTAACGACATTATGGCCGGCACTCCTCCCCGCCCACCTAAAAGCGATTCATCTGATGGAAGCTCGGCGGCTGGGGGTGGTAATGATTATGCTGAAGTTAAAACCTCAAATACGGCGAAGCCTGCTGAAGCACGTTAATTGATTGCAATAAGAATGAGCTGGCGCGACTGGGCCAGCTCATTGTATTTTGGCTTTATTTAAATTCTACTGGGCAAAGCATGCATCCCCCTGGTCCGAGTGAATTCCAATGCGGGCGTTTTCGTCTTGCGCTAACTCGCCCGCTGGTGATGGGGATTCTTAATATCACCCCCGATTCATTTTATGACGGTGCGCGTTTTCTTCCGCATGAGGCTGCCTTGGCGCGTGCGCACCAAATGGTTGACGAGGGTGCGGATCTGATTGATATTGGGGGCGAATCGACGCGCCCAGGCGCGCAGGCCGTACCCCTTAACCAAGAGCTCGGTCGTGTGTTGCCCATGATCAAAGCGTTGCGTGAAATTGGCATACCGCTTTCTATCGATACCCATAAACCTGAGGTGATGCGCGCAGCTTTGGCTGAGGGCGTAGATTTAATCAACGATATTTGGGGTTTTCGGCAGCCGGGCGCGCTTGAGCAAATCAAGCAGAGTAGTTGTGGTCTATGCGTGATGCATATGAGTGGCGATCCACAGACAATGCAAAAAGCTCCTTCATATCAAGACGTGGCGAGCGAGGTCGCGGCTTTTTTGCAAGCGCGTATTGTCGCGCTGGAAGCCGCCGGGATCGAGCGCACGCGCATGAGCGTGGACCCTGGGTTTGGGTTTGGCAAAACGCTTGAGCATAATTACACTTTGCTGGCGCGCTTGGCGCAGCTAGCACCGGCTGACGTACCGTTACTCATTGGTGTATCGCGTAAATCGATGCTAGGCGCTGTCACTGGCCGGCCGGCTAACGAGCGGGCCGCGGCAAGTATTGCTGCCGCAATTTGCGCCGCTGAACGGGGTGCGCGCATCATTCGCGTGCACGATGTAGCGCTCACCGTCGATGCTTTAAAAGTGTGGCATGCGGTACGCACCGCTGACACGGGTCAATAAAGGGAAATTAACCATGAAGCGCCATTATTTTGGTACCGATGGTATTCGCGGTAAAGTGGGTGAACTGCCGATTACCCCAGATTTTGTCTTACGCCTTGGTTATGTCGCAGGTAAAGTATTGGCCGGAGCCGACCAGCGGCTAGCGGCAGGTAGTCGGCCAACTGTCTTAATCGGAAAAGACACACGCGTATCCGGCTATATGCTTGAAGCTGCGTTAGAGGCAGGACTCTCTGCGGCGGGGGTCGATGTTATGTTAGCCGGCCCGATGCCCACGCCAGGCGTAGCCTATCTGACCCGCGCTTTACGCTTAGCGGCGGGCGTGGTGATTAGTGCTTCGCATAACCCTTATTACGATAATGGGATTAAGTTTTTTTCAGCCGACGGCAATAAATTGCCAGACGAAATCGAGCGCGCGATTGAAGCGGACCTTGAGCGAGATCTAGTCTGCGCCCCCTCGGAAAAACTGGGCAAGGCGCGCCGGCTAGATGATGCGGCCGGACGCTATATTGAGTTTTGCAAGAGCACTTTCCCGGCTCAATTTGATTTGCGTGGGATGAAATTGGTGGTCGATTGCGCGCATGGCGCGGCTTATGATATTGCGCCCCATGTATTTCATGAATTAGGAGCCGATGTGGTCGCGCTCGGTACTCAGCCTAACGGTTTCAATATTAATCAAGATTGCGGCGCAACTGCGCCCAATGCATTGATAGAAGCGGTACGAGCAAACCATGCAGACTTGGGGATTGCGTTGGATGGGGATGCCGATCGGCTGCAAGTTGTCGACGCTGCTGGGCGCTTATACAACGGCGATGAGTTGCTTTATGCGCTGGTCGTTGACCGTATTGCGACGGATGGCAAAGTGGCCGGCGTGGTAGGCACGCAAATGACCAATTTAGCGGTAGAAATTGCATTGCAGAGGTTAGGCGTTGCTTTTGAGCGCGCTGCCGTGGGTGACCGTTATGTGCTTGAGCGCTTACGGGAACGCGGTTGGCAGCTAGGTGCGGAAGGCTCCGGCCACATTTTATCGCTTGATCGGCATACGACTGGCGATGGCATTGTTTCTGGGTTGCTGGTGCTGGCCGCTTTAAAACGAAGTGGTAGCTCGCTTGCTACGATCTTGCGCGAAGTCCAACTTTTCCCACAAAAATTAATTAACATTCGATTACACCCAGAGAATAATTGGCAGACGAATCATGAGGTCAAGGCGACCATTGCTGATGCCGAGCGCGCACTGGGCGATACAGGCCGGGTCTTAATTAGGGCCTCTGGCACCGAACCCGTGTTACGTGTGATGGTTGAGGCGGCAGCAGCGACGGCTGCGTCGCATTACGCAGAAGCCATTGCTGAAAAAGTGCGTGCCGCTTAAGCGTGGTTACCATTCAATCGAACTCATCATTTTTCACTAACAGAAAACAGGTGCCTTGGAGGTAACGCAAACGTGGCGGTTTAATTTCTGTTTCTATCTATTTTTTGCAGACCCTAATCTAATCGCAGTTCACAGCCGACAACTATGGGCGACCACCAGAATCAAAAGTAATCTTGCAAAAGCCTGGGGCGCCTCATTCATTCTGATGCGCTTGTTTTCTTTACCATTTGTTAGCGGCAATACACATTACCTCGGCCAATATCTCGATTAAACCAGCGTTTTTTAAGGATTGGAGCGCAGCTATGTGCAATAGGTGGCCAGTATCATCTTCCTATTCTAGAGCCTCTTAATTCTTTTAGAAGTTCTCGCTTATACGCCAACTCTAAACTTCTTCTTCCATAGCGGTTGCATATTTCTTGCAAAACTTTGTCGTAGGTTATCTCAAGTAGCTTACATAATTCTTCTTTATTATTAATAACTACAGATATGTCTTCGTAATAAGTAAGAGCAATTTTCCTTAAGTCGTTAATGGAATAAGAGTTAATAAAAAATTTACTATATAGCTCTTCGTTGCTAAAAATAAGTATAGCCACTTCTTTTTGAGTGAGTGCTATTTCTTTTAATTTTAAAATCAAATAATTTTGATTGGTTATTTTTTGATGGAGTTCCTTTGTTTTAAAAATAATTAAAGCTGCTTCCGGTTGATGGATTAAAATATCGAAAAGATTTTTGCTGGCAATATTGTTTTCCAAAATTTTTCTATAAAATATTGGATTATTTAATATTGTTTTTGCAGAGATGGGATTAGAAATGGCGATTTTTGTTAACATACATCCTGAATTTTCACTCAGTAAAATTTTATTATAAAAATATTCATTATCTAATATGAATTCAGCAATTTTACTATCGCTTATTGCTTCTTCTATTAATTGATTTTCAGGTAGATTGTTCAATCTGATGAAAAATATATCTCCTTTTTCATCAGATTGAACGTATTCAAATTTTCTGGCAGAAAAATTATTCATAAAAATATTTTTCGCCTGATCTTTATTCTTTGATAAATAATTTTGCTTTATTAAATTTTTCCAAATTAAATCATCGTCAACTATCGCTTTAAATTTTTTGGAGACCAATTCAATAGAGCTAAGTTCTTTAATTGGTAAATGTTGAATAATTTTAAAAAGAATTTCATTTGGAACGCGATTTATAATCATTTTAATCCTTTGGGTGTATTTGAATTTGGTTGCTTAAATATATATTTTTTTATCGGGGAGAGCTGAGCATTTGCACTATAAATATTGCTTCGTAATTTAATATCTAACTTCGCATAAAAGCTTCATGGTTAAAAAATAAGTTATTTACTATATGACAAGATAAAGAAAGAAAAGTTCATTATTTTAAATCTCTAAATTTAAGGATGTTCTACCATGAACCTAAAATTGATTGAAGCTGCTCTAAGTAATTATTGTCAAGATGAAAAAGACGAAAAAAAAACGCAAATTAAAACAGCGATAGAAAATTCTTTAGTCGGGAAACACAAATTAAATTTGAAAAATTGCGATGCTGAGGCTGTTCAGTCTGTACCAAAGGAATTATGGGGGGCACTAGAAGGAATCAAATCACTCACATTGCCTCCAAAATTACAAAAATTACCCGATGGAATACAGTCAATCGAATCTCTTAATCGCCTAAAGATTAAAGATGCAAAAATAGAGCATATTGACCTGAGGAACCTTAACGTGCGGGAACTTAAACTAAGTGGCGAGAGTATAAAAAAAGTTAGCGTTAAACCGAAAACCCGAGTCTATTATGATAGCAAACGAGATGAAAAACTTCCAGTCATCTTTGACGATAGCGGAAAAGATGTAAAAGGAACAGCGATGAGACACTTTTACCTTTCTGCCACTTTCAAAGAAAATGAGAATACAAAAGGTATTTTAAAAAATAATTTGAATCTGCTGCATAAATCCAAAGAAAATAGTTTTGAAATTGCTTGTAGGCACCTGGCATATAATGAAATTATACTCGAGCAAGGGCATATTGAAGAGAAAGAATCTGGGGGGCAGCTATATGAAAGAAAATCAGATAATAGATATTTTCATTTAAGTGAAGGTGGAATAGAAAGCGAGATAACGTTGGAACATGAAATTGGCTATAATAAGATTGTAAATGAAGCTACAGAGAATTATGTGGTTGGCCACACACAATGGGAAGAATTTTTAAAAGACCAATTCCCTGATATAACTCCAGATTCCCCTAAACAGATGCTAATGGTATCCGGAAATCATGTTATGGCAATTAGTCTCTCAACAAAAAATGCAACGCATATTAAACCTAAGCAATATATTATAGAATTTTACGACCCGAATGATACTCTCACCCATAAAAGAATTATAATGGATAATTTTGATAAATTGGGAGGTATGGGTATAAATGATTTGATGCAAGAAGAAAGCATTCGTACTTATTATGGAAATGGTAAAGAGGAATGTTCATTACTTCAACTTGTTCCTAAAGGTGCTTTTGAAAATCCTATGGATCCAATGTCACAAATCGAAGATAAAACACGAAAGCATAAAATATTTCTTTCTGAAAACGAAAAAAATAACCCCATGTGGGCACATTGCCTATTTAGCTCTAATTTGTCACTCAATCAATTAGAAGAGGCGGTTGATAAATCTCCAAATATGGAAACAAGATTAAAATTATTAGAAGCAAGTAACGGAAAAGGAGAATCAGGATTATATTATGCATTACGCTCTAATAATAGTCATAATCTGATAGAAAATTATTTTAATATTTTGCATGTTCAATATAAGAAATCTAATATTGAACAGGACGATATTGGAAGATTGTTGGCTTCAAGGAATGAATCTGAAGTTCCAGCGCTTCATATGGGATTTGATGCAGGAAATATCCAAAGCGTGGAAGAATTTTGGGAAGTGTTAAAAAAATGTCATGAAAAAGGGATGATAGAGCCATCTCATATAAAAAATATATTGATTCCTACTGGTTCTAATGAACTAGCGTTGCTGCCTCTCATTGTAAATGGAAATAACGATGATAAAATAGAATTGTTTGCTAAAATTTTAAATGAAGCGCGTGATAGTAGTTATATAAATGATCAGGAAATATTGGAGATTTTACTCGATAAAAATGAAGGTGATATTTCCGGGTTTGAAGAGATTTACTTGACTGGAGAGCTGCCTGGATTCACCTCTCTTATAAACAAATTAAATCTTCCACAGGAAATGAAAAGCCACTTACACACAGAAATGTTAAAGTTTGTAAATAATCCAGAGTAGGTATAATTATAGAGGCAAGGTTTTTTTATAAATATTGATGGGCCGTTTGGTGCAGTATCAGATATTTTAACGGCGATGGGCTGCGGTGTGCGCTCGTCGTCGATCGGATTGCGTCGGATGGCAAAATTGCTGGCGCGGCAAAGACGCAGATGACCAATTTAGCGTTAGAAGTCGCTTTACAACGGTTAGGCGTTGCTTTTGAACGGGCCGCTACGGAATGTAATGAGCGCCTCCCCTAATGAAGAGGAGCCTGCTACGATTTTGGTATGATTCCTCCCCATTAAATGAATAGAATGCAATCAAACAGATGTCGTTTTCGAGTGCAGAGTATGCGAGTAAAAAGGAGATCACTCGCCGAGAGAAATTCCTCACAAGCATGAATACGCTGGTGCCCTGGACCCGCCTGCTTGGAGCGCTCGAACCGTTCTATCCTGAGGGTCTACGAGGTCGTCCGCCGATGGGACTGGAACGCATGTTATTACGGCTTTACTTCATCCAGCAATGGTATGCGCTAGCGGATGAGGCATTTGAAGATGTGCTGTATGACAGCCAGCCTCTATGTGATTTCGTGGGCATCGACCTAGGCTGCGAATCCGTGCCCGATGCAACGACCGTTCTGAAATTTCGCCGTCGACTGGAAATTTATAATCTGACCCGCACAGCCTGCTCGCTGAAATGAACGCGCATCTCAGTGAACAAGGGTTACTAATGCCCCAAGGTACAATCGTCGATGCCACCCTTTTTGCGGCGCCTAGCTCCACCAAAAATAGCGACAGCAAGCGGGATCTGAGATGCATCAAACGAGGAAGGGGAATAATTGGCACTTCGGCATGAAGGCCCACCTTGGGGTGGATGCAGACTCTGGTCTAGTGCATACCGTACCCACTACGCCTGCCAATACTTCGGACGTGAGCGAGACCCATCATTTATTGTATGGCGCCGAAACCGAGGTGTTTGCCGACGCCGCACACACGGGCGCGCCAGAACGCGATGAGTTGAAGAAATGCCATGCCAAATGGAACATCATGGCCCGACCTAGCTCATTGAAGCAGCTTAAAGAGGGGCCGCTGCATGAACTGACTCGGCAACTCGAGCATATCAAGGCACAGATTCATGCGCGAGTCGAGCATCCATTTAATATTATCAAAAACTTGTTTCGCCACAAAAAAGTACGTTATTAAGGGTTGGTCAAGAATACGGTGCAGTTATTTGCTTTGTTTGCGTTAGCGAATATCCAGACTGCGAAGCGCAGATTACAGGCTCAATCCGTCCAAACTACGGGTTGAGCGGGAAAGTTAGACAAAAATGGCTCGTTTGAGCTCAAAAATTGCACACACTTTCCTTCACTCCGCATTTTTCATGCAGTAATTACCATGCCTTTGGAAAACTTCCATTAAATCAGCATTTCCTTAAAATAAATATTTTACTCATTAAATTTGTGTAAATTAAACTCATTTATGGTCTGTATGGCTTTTCTTTTTAAGAAAATTTAAATTTCTTCTTTGTTATATACAATGCCGGTTCTAGATGAAAAAGAAGAGATTTACGCAAATTTATCTTGCAAATAGTTGGGGGATGAGTAAACAACAAATTTTCCAATCAATAATGAACAAGTACTTGATTAGACAAGCTGGCGCGATACCGAAGAGCCAATCTTGGACTGAAGGAGGACTTTAAAAAGATCTCAGGCGAAACACTGCATCCCAGAAATTCATCGACTGCTAAAACGCTTCGCAAGCTTTGCGCTCGTTTTAAATTGCGTAGCAAAAAACCTCGTTACAATACTTCAGTTGAATTTCGTCTACAGTAACGCTAATGCGTGCAGTAGAGCGGGTCAAATTCAGCCGCTATGTTATGTTCCGTTTGCTAAACTATGAGCGATTCCTGGCTTTCTAGTTTTTCGCTTAGATCATCGAGAGCGATTATTAAAATGCTAAGCTTTGCGACTTTTTCGGTTTGTTGTTTGTCCAACTTTTTAAACCTGTGGGAGTTCCAATGAGTCTGATTAAAACCTTGTTTGTGGGCTTAGCTGCAATCGCCTTTGCCGCTGCTAGCCAGGCGGCCGATATTACTGGTGCGGGTAGCACGTTTGCTGCCCCTATTTATATGAAATGGGCGGATGCCTATCAGAAAACAGGGGGAGGTAAGGTCAATTATCAAGGCATTGGGTCATCAGGTGGAATTAAGCAAATCAATGCAAAAACAGTCGATTTTGCTGGTTCCGATATGCCTTTGAAAGAGGATGAACTTAACCGCGCAGGTTTATTCCAATTTCCAACCGTGGTGGGGGGCGTGGTGCCGGTGGTGAACGTGCCTAATGTAAAGCGGGATGAATTGGTGCTCTCAGGCCCAGTATTGGGTGATATCTACCTTGGAAAAATAAAAAAATGGAACGATCCAGCGCTTGTCGCATTGAATCCAGGGCTCAAATTGCCTGATCTTGATATTGCCGTGGTGCATCGCGCGGATGGCTCAGGCACGAGTTTTATTTGGACGAATTATCTCTCTAAGGTGAATCCGCACTGGCAAAAAAATGTAGGCGAGGGCGCTACGGTAAGTTGGCCGGTTGGTACGGGGGGTAAAGGCAATGATGGCGTAGCTGCTTTTGTGCAACGTTTGCCAGGCGCAATTGGTTACGTTGAATGGGCCTATGCGAAATCGGGAAAGATGCAATATGCACGGTTAAAAAACACCGCAGGCGCTATTGTCGAGCCGAAAACCGAAACCTTTAAAGCGGCTGCCGCAGCCGCAGATTGGTCCAAATCCTTTTATCAAATTCTGACTAATCAGTCAGGTAAAAACGCTTGGCCGATCGTTGGCGCTACTTTTGTCATGCTGCATACAAAGCAAGATAAACCCGCGCAAGGCCAGGAAATTGTGAAATTCTTCGACTGGGCGTTTGACGCGGGCCAACCGGCCGCGGCTGAGCTGGATTATGTGACGTTACCTAAGCAAGTTACCGATCATATTCGCGCACAGTGGCGGGGTAATTTAAGAGATGTGACTGGCCAGCCGTTGATTCGCTAAAATAAGATTGCCGCTGCTCATGAAACTGTCTGGCAAAGTTGCCTTGCCTAAGCCGCGCCTGGTTAGGCGTAAAGCGCTGAGCCCGCTGTCTCGGCTTGGCGATAAATGTTTTGCCGTACTCACGCGCGGCGCGGCGCTCGTGAGCTTGCTGATCTTCGTTGGCATCATCCTCTCGCTATTGGTCGCAGCCTGGCCGGCGATGCAAAAGTTTGGCCTGGGCTTTCTTTGGCAGTCGCGCTGGGATCCGCCGTCCGACGTATTCGGCGCCTTGGCGCCCATCTATGGCACCTTGGTCACATCGTCGATTGCTTTGCTGATTGCCGTACCGGTCAGTTTTGGCATCGCATTTTTCTTGACGGAATTAGCGCCGGCTTGGTTACGCCAGCCACTGGGGATGGCCATTGAATTGCTAGCGGCGATTCCATCGATTGTTTATGGCATGTGGGGCCTACTGGTTTTTTCTCCAATTTTTGCTGACTTTTTTGAAAAGCCGATAGGCGCATTGCTCGGTCCATTGCCCGTGTTGGGTGCGTTGTTCCGCGGGCCGCCAATTGGTACGGGTCTGCTGTGCGCGGGCGTGATCCTGGCGATGATGATTGTGCCTTATATTGCTGCGGTCATGCGTGAAGTGTTTGAACTCACTCCGGTATTATTAAAAGAGTCAGCTTATGGCATGGGCTGTACGCGCTGGGAAGTGATGCGCCATATTGTTTTACCCTATACCAAAACAGGCGTGGTGAGCGGCGTCATGCTTGGGCTTGGCCGCGCGTTGGGTGAAACCATGGCGGTCACTTTTGTGATCGGCAATACCAATTTACTGCGTAATGTATCGCTTTTTTCACCCGGCAATAGCATTACCTCAGCGCTTGCCAATGAATTTGCTGAAGCCGGCGCCGGCTTGCATAGTGCGGCATTGATGGAACTGGGTTTAATTCTCTTTTTAATTACGTTTGTGGTTTTGGCTTTATCTAAATGGATGCTGCTTAGACTTGAGCAAAAAGAGGGGGGCAGATGAGCTTGCATTCAACCTCGCCTTCACGTCGCCTGAACTTAGCCTTTGTGCAATTGCAGGCGCGCCGCCGCCGCCGCAATCTGCTTGCTTTGACGCTTGCATTGGCGGCTATGGCGTTTGGTTTATTATGGCTTCTGTGGATTTTGTGGACGACCTTCAAACTGGGCCTAGGCGGTTTATCGCTACATCTTTTTACGGAGATGACGCCACCGCCCAATACCGCAGGGGGTGGCCTCGCAAATGCAATTGTCGGCAGCATGCTTTTGGTCGGGTTGGCGACTTTGATTGGCGCGCCGCTGGGCGTGCTGGCGGGTATCTATTTGGCTGAATACGGACAACGAAGCTGGCTTGCGCCCACGGTGCGCTTTCTCAATGATATTTTGCTGTCCGCCCCTTCGATTGTGATTGGTCTTTTTGTTTACGCGTTGGTGGTAACGCGTAGTGGACATTTCAGCGGCTGGGCTGGCGTATTGGCACTGGCTATTATCCAAATTCCAATCGTGCTGCGCACCACTGAAAATATGCTGAAATTGGTGCCCAGCGCGTTACGCGAAGCCGCTTTCGCCTTAGGCGCGCCAAAATGGAAAATGATTGGTGCGATTACGTTAAGAGCGGCTGCGGGTGGGATCGTCACCGGCATTTTATTGGCAGTGGCGCGCATTGCTGGCGAAACCGCGCCGCTTCTCTTTACCGCTTTATCCAATCGGTTCTTTAGCGTCGATCTGAATCAGCCTTTAGCGAGTTTGCCAGTCACGATCTTCCAGTTTGCAATGAGTCCTTATGCAGAATGGCAGCAGCTTGCATGGGCAGGAGTTTTTTTGATTACGCTAGGGGTCTTGGGACTAAACCTTTTAGCTCGTCTAGCGCTTAGGAAAAAGTAAATGGTGCATATTCCAGACAAGGCTTTGTCTTCTCCCGCCAAGCTCCAGATCAAACAGTTGAATTTTTTCTATGGCCAATATCGCGCGCTAAAGAACATTGAACTGCCAATACCGGAACGCAAAGTCACCGCGTTTATTGGACCTTCTGGCTGCGGTAAATCTACGCTTTTACGCACCTTCAATAAAATGTATGCCCTCTATCCAGAGCAGCGCGCTGAGGGCGAAATTTGGATGGACGGAGAAAACTTGCTAAGCCCGAAGCAAGATATTGCTTTATTGCGCGCGCGGATTGGCATGGTGTTCCAAAAGCCGACGCCTTTCCCAATGTCGATTTATAACAATATTGCATTCGGCGTGCGCATGTTTGAAGCACTCTCACGCACTGAAATGGATGAGCGGGTCGAATGGGCTTTGACGAAGGCGGCTTTGTGGAGTGAAGTAAAGGATAAATTAAACGCCAGCGGCCATAGCCTCTCAGGCGGGCAGCAACAGCGTTTATGCATTGCGCGGGGGATTGCGATTCGTCCAGAAGTCTTATTGCTCGATGAGCCGTGTTCTGCGCTCGACCCTATTTCGAGCGGGCGGATTGAGGAGTTGATTGCAGAATTAAAAAGTGATTACACGGTTGTGATTGTCACGCATAATATGCAGCAAGCTGCGCGTTGCTCAGATTACACGGCGTATATGTATTTGGGTGAGTTAATCGAGTTTGGCGAAACCAGCCAAATTTTTGTGAAGCCTGCCCGCAAAGAAACCGAAGATTATATTACGGGCCGTTTTGGCTAAGGAGGTGGATCCATGTCCGACAAACATCTGTCGAGCCAGTTTGATGCCGACTTGAACCTTCTGTGCGCAAAAGTGCTTGAAATGGGGCGTTTTGTTGAAATGCAAGTGGTAACCGCTATGCGTTCGCTGAACGATCTCAATGCTGAGGCGGCGGCTCAAGTGATTAGAAATGAGCAGCAGCTCAACGCGATGGAAATTGAAATTGATCAAGCGTGTTGTTATACGATTGCGCGGCGTCAGCCTGCGGCGCGAGATCTGCGGCTCTTAATGGCGATCTCTAAGATGATTCCAAATCTTGAGCGCGCTGGCGATGAAGCGGAAAAAATTGCTACTAGCACCCAGCGCATCATCGCCAACGGTGCGCGCATGATTAATTATTCTGAAATCAAACTCGCGGGTGAGATGGCGGTGACGATTTTGCGGCGCGCATTAGATGCATTTGCCCAGTTTGACCCACTTGCCGCCGCGCAGATCGTGCGTGATGACCGCGCGCTGGACGAAGAATTCCGAGCTTTTGTGCGCAAGCTAATTACCTATATGATGGAAGACCCGCGCACCATTTCGGTAGGGTTAGATTATCTTTCGATTGCCAAAGCGATCGAGCGCATTGGAGACCATGCTACTAATTTAGCCGAATTCATTATCTATATCGTTAAAGGCACCGATGTACGTCATGTACCGCCTGACCAGCTTGAGCGTGAAGTGTTAACTTAGAAAAAAATGCTTCATTTTTTGAAAAAAATAAAAGTCGAGGGGAGTATTAAAAAATGGAAAAAATCTGGCTGAAATCGTATCCATCCGGGGTTCCTGCTGAAATTGATTTATCCGCTTATGCCTCGTTGGTTGAATTATTTGAAGAAAGCTTTAGCCAACACGCAGAACGAGAAGCTTTTGTTTGTATGGGCAAAGGCATGACTTATGCCGAGCTAGAGCGCCTCTCACGCCAGATGGCCGCTTGGTTGCAAGCGCAAAATTTACAGCCAGGTGCGCGCGTGGCGTTGATGCTGCCGAACCTTTTGCAATATCCCGTGGCGATGATGGCGGTGTTGCGCGCGGGTTATGTGGTGGTCAATGTGAATCCACTTTATACGGAAAATGAACTTGAGCATCAATTAAACGACAGCGGCGCTGAAGTGATTGTGGTCTTGGAAAATTTCGCCGCGACCTTAGCTAAGGTTATTGCGCGCACGGCCATTAAACAGGTGATCGTAGCTTCAATCGGCGATTTAATGGGGGTTAAAGGGCCCTTCATTAATGTTGCGGTACGCTATTTGAAGAACATGGTGCCGCCTTGGCGGCTGACAAATTATGTCCGTTTTAATGAGATGTTGGCGCGTGGCGCACGCTTGCCTTTTGTCGCCACTCGGCCACGCGCGGAAGATATTGCTTTTTTGCAATATACCGGTGGTACGACAGGACTCGCTAAAGGCGCCATTTTATTGCATCGCAATATTTTGGCGAATGTTTTGCAATCAGAAGCCTGGCTTGCGCCGGCACATCGCCATCGGTCAGAAATTAAGCAATTGATTACGGTCGTTGCGTTGCCGCTTTATCATGTGTATGCACTGACGGTTTGTGCGCTGCTCAGCATTCGCAATGGTGGATTGGGGATTTTAATTCCCAATCCACGCGATATTGACGGTTTGATTAAATCTTTAAAACCCTATCCATTTAATACATTTCCGGCGGTCAATACACTGTATAACGCGTTACTCAATCATCCGCGTTTTGGGCAACTCAATTTTTCAAAGTTATTGGTGGCCAATAGCGGAGGAATGGCGGTGCAAGAAGCCGTGGCGCGCCGCTGGTTCGATTGCACGCGTGCGCCAATTGTCGAAGGGTATGGGTTGTCAGAGACTTCGCCATGCGTGACCTGCAATTCGGTGGTTGCCACGACTTATTCAGGCACAATTGGCGTGCCGCTTCCCTCAACTGAGGTATCGATTCGAGATGAAGACGGCGTAGAGGCGCCGCCAGGTCAAAAAGGCGAGATTTGCATCCGTGGGCCGCAATTAATGGCGGGTTATTGGCAGCGGCCGGATGAAACGGCTAAGGTCATGACGGCCGATGGTTTTTTTAAATCCGGCGATATTGGCATGATGGATGAAAATGGCTGCATCAAAGTGGTCGATCGCAAGAAAGATATGATTATCGTATCTGGGTTTAATGTCTACCCGAATGAAGTTGAAGATGTGCTCGCGCAGCACCCCGGTATTTTTGAAGCGGCAGCGATTGGCGTGCCAGATGAGCATTCTGGAGAGGTGGTAAAGATTTTTGTGGTTAAGAAAGATCCGGCTTTGAAGGAAGCGGAGGTGATGGCTTTTTGCAAAGAGCGGTTAACTGGGTATAAGCGCCCGAAGCTGATTGAGTTTCGCGCTGAATTGCCTAAGACGAATGTGGGGAAGATTTTGCGTAGGGCTTTGCGGGAACCCCAGAAATAAAGGTCAGATATATTAATTGAGGTATAAAAAAAGGCGCCCGAAGGCGCCTTTTTAATTACAATTTAATGCAGTTCTTTATCTTTATCTTTATTTCTTTAGATTAGAACTTGTGACGCAAGCCTACACGAACAACAGCTTGACGATCGTTTCTAGCTTGATCCAGACCAGCGATTTGTGCAGGTGTACCTACTTTGCCACCGTTGGCTTTTTGGTAAGCGCCAAGCATGTAAACATCGGTGCGTTTTGACAAGGAATAGTCAGCGCCGAGGTTAACTTGATGATATTTTGGCTTTGAAGCTGACTCACCCGTTTTCTCGTCTTTAAGGCTGCTGCCTTGAGTGTAGGAGTAAGCACCGCCGACTTTCAGAGCAGGTGTTAACTGATATGCGAGGTTAATTTCACCGTTGTTGAATTTAGGTGAACCGCTATATCCGGTGTTCATCTCGCCATTTGAGCGCGAATCATTGAGGTCTTTAAGCTTGACATTGCTGTAAGTTAGACCAAGTGTAGCTGGGCCAAACGTATAAGAACCGCCTACACCAACGATTTCCAAGGCACTAGCTGACGAAAAACCAGCGATAAGGGAATTTTTCCCAAAATCACCGCGGTTAAGCGTATTTTCAGTCTCTGTGTTACCGTAGAACGAGAGGTTAGGGTTCATCGCGTTCAAGTAAGCTGCACCAAAAGCCAACGGGCCATTTGCATAACCTGCACCTATCGACCAAACACGGTTTTTCTGGAATTCGCCAGCAAAGCCACCCAAGCTATACAATGCGCTGTAGGTCAAGCCACCGTTATTAGGGCTGGTGTATTTGATCGAGTTGTTGATGCGCGCGCTATTGTTGAAGTTGTCGATGTCACCTGGGTGAGCAGCATACGTACCCCATTGGCTGCCAGCAGAGAAACCCGAGACAAAATCAGATACAGGATCGTACTGACGACCTACGGTCACTGTACCGAAATCTCCAGACAAGCCAACAAACGCTTGACGACCGAATTCAGAACCGCCTTGGCCTAGTCTACCGTCATTCAAGCTAAAGCCATTTTCCAACGTGAAAATAGCTTTCAAGCCGCCACCTAGGTTTTCCGTGCCACGGACGCCCCAGCGGCTACCTTGCATAACGCCGCTAGTCAGGCTAATTTGTTTGCCGCCGTTTGCAGAGGCTTTTTGTTGTGCGCTACTAACATAATTAACACCTGCGTCAATTACGCCATACAGTGTCACGCTGCTTTGGGCATGAGCCGCACCAGCGAATGCACCCAGTGCCGCGAGAGCAAGAAGTGACTTTTTCATTGAGAATCTCCAAAAAGATTGGGAATGGATTTGGCAATTTATATGGTCTAACCCTTGCACAGCATACAACTTAAGGCCCAAATAACCTATAAGAAGCAGAAACTGTACTTTAGCCGCCAACCTATGAATTTAGGTGGACTTGCCCGTACATGGGGATAGATCCAACTTTACTGCTACAACTTCACTAGAAGTTAATGTACTGTAACAAATTCGTTAGCGAGGTAAAAGAAAAAGCTCTTTTACTTATGGTGTATTCTTAATTTCTGTCACATTTAAACAACAGCGGTCTGTGCTTATATGGATAATCAAAAGCTGCTGCGGCAGGGTGACGTATGTTCTTAACCAAGGAGGAAAACCGATGATAGATCGTTTAATTGGCGAATTTGATCGAAGTTTGCGCGCGCTAACTGGCGTGGTGCGGGCGACGCGGCCCTTGCCCCAAATCGATGAGGCCGCAGCGGCAGAATTATCTGCGTCGGAGACAAAACAGGCGGGCGCCTTGATGCGTGTGAATCATACTGGGGAGATTTGTGCGCAAGCGCTGTATCAAGCGCAAAAGCTGGCAACTCAGTCGGTTCGACTTAAAGCAAATTTTGAGCATGCAGCGCGCGAAGAAGAAGATCATCTAAGTTGGTTGGCGGAGCGCTTAAATGCCTTAGACGCGCGTTCCAGTTTGCTGAATCCGTTGTGGTATGCCGGCGCCTTTGCAATCGGCTTTATCGCCGGAAAAATGGGCGATCGGATCAGCCTGGGTTTTATGGCTGAGACCGAGCGGCAAGTTGAACAGCACCTGGATCGTCACTTAGAAAAGTTGGCGCTTAACGATCATGGGTCGCGCGTAGTGCTTGAACAAATGCGGGTTGACGAAATTGCGCATGGGCAAGCGGCTATTGCGGCGGGCGGCGCAGAACTGCCGCTTCCAGTACGGCGTTTAATGCGGATGAGTTCGCGCGTGATGACCTCTGTGGCTTACTATATATAAATTCATTGGGAAGCCTAAATCTCTATGAATCACACACCTAAAGTCACTCCATTACCACTTCATGCAGATTTATGTGTAATGGGGTGGTCTAGAGTGTAGCTCTCGTGGCATTGCCTTGGCAATCACTGTGTCTCGCCCCTTTTTATCGTTCAGCTGGACGCTCTGGATTTTGTTATCTACTACAAGCGCTACCAGCGTCACTTTATTCGCTGCCTCGCTAGACGGGTAGTCGTATAGCAGCACACCCTCTGGTAGCCCGGCGTCTGCCCGACCTAGGCCAGGCTTAACTATATCTTGGACAAAGGGGAGCATCGATTTTCCAGTGTACCCTGCGTTCTGGGCCTTTTTCAGCAGATCATTTACCCAAGTTATAGGCTGTTTTTGATCTAAAACGTTAGAAAGAAACTTGCCTATAGCGTAGCTTTCCCTGGTCGCAGCCATTTTTCTTGACTCGCGCCGCTTCGTATTGGCGATCACTTTGTCCCGCCCCTCCTCATTATCCAGCTGGACCCTCTGGATCTGGTTATTTTCTACACGCGCTACTAGCGTCACCTTATTAGCTGCCTCTTTAGACGGGTAGTCGTATAGCAGCACACCCGCTGGCAGCCCAGCATCTTCCCGACCTAGGCCAGGCTTAACAACCTTTCGGATAAATTCGAGCATCGACTTTTTAGAATACCCTGCATTCTGGGCCGCCTCCCCCAGCGCCTTTACCCAGCCTCTAGGTTTCTCTTGACCTAGACTAGGACGAAGAGACGGGTTTATATCGTATATCTCCCCGTTAGCAATCATTCCGCTTAGATCCCCTGGCTTTGTATTGGCGATTACTTTGTCCCGCCCCTTCTCATTATCCAGCTGGACTCTCTGGATTTGGTTATTTTCTACACGCGCTACCAGTGTCACCTTATTGGCTGCCTCTTTAGACGGGTAGTCGTACAGCAGCGCATCCTCTGGCAGTCCGGCGTCTTCCCGACCTAAGCCAGGCTTAACAACATCTCTGACAAATTCGAGCATCGATTTTTTAGGATATCTTGCGTTCTGGGCCGCCGTCTGCAGTGCCTTTATCCAGTCTGCGGGATCCTCTCGACCTAGACTAGAACTAAGAGACGGGTTTATATCGTATATCTCCCCGTTAGCAATCATTCTGCTTAGGTCTCCTCGTTTTGCATTGGCGATCACTTTGTCCCGCCCCGCCTCATTATCCAACTGGACCCTCTGGATCTGGTTATTTTCTACACGCGCTACCAGCGTCACCTTATTAGCTGCCTCTTTAGACGGGTAGTCGTATAGCAGCACACCCTCTGGCAGTCCGGTTTCTTTCCGACCTAGGCCAGGCTTAACAACAGTATCTCTGACAAATTTGAGCATCGATTTTTTAGAATACCCTGCATTCTGGGCCGCCTCCCCCAGCTTGTTTATCCAGTCTGGAGGGTTACTTTGACTTAGATAAACACTAAGAGCGTAATTTATATCGTAGCTCTCCCCGTTAGCAATTGCCTCTTGCACGGGATTACGGAGCGCTATACCGATTTGCTCACGGTTGACTGGCGTATCGATCCGTATATCGTTGATACAACCACCTTCTACGTACACCAGCAATGCCACGTTGATCGACTTGCCGCCATTGCGCTCGGGAAAACTGGCTGCATAAAGCCAGAGCTCGCCCGGTTGCTTTGTCTCCAATTTTGTAAAGTCTTTTTGATTCATTACCTTACGTGCAAAGAACATCAATCCTTTGCCACCATACTCAACTGTCACCGCCGTTTTTTTGATTTCTCTGGGTACCTTCGTTAAGGATTGGCGTAACCGAGTTTTCAAGGCCTCTGTCAACGGAAATGGAAAGTCCTCTTCGACACGCGCTTTGCGACGCGGCAAGCGCGCGCTGCCAATCAGCGGGTCGTCCCCCTCCATATCCTTGTCTGCCATCTCACCCGTCGCTTCGATACCAAACAGCGGTGAGGTGCTTGCGACAGCGGTTACTCTGATAGCCTGAGCCTGCTCGCGGGCTGTTTGCAGTTCAACATCAGCGCACCCGTCAAGTATGTTGGGGTCAGCAAACATGAATGGCGGTTCCCCGCGCATGAGCGCATAACAGTTGAGGAGTAAATGACAGCTCCGTACATTGGCGTCGGCAAACGCATGAGTTTGATCGAGACGCCGTGCCAATTTAACTTCAGCCAGTGCCAGGTCAACCCCGTTCATTTTGATTTCCTTTTTGTATTCAGAGAACCAGTGCTGTAACGCTTTGATCAAATCATGTTGATTGGCCTCTTTGCGCACCAGCGTCAGGAAGCGCTGGCCGAACTGGATGGAGTACTCAGTATTTTCCCCGTCATCTTTAAGGTCCAACGTAATGTTGAAGGGTTGCAGTGCGGCGGCCGTCTTGCGTAGTTCTTGCTCTCCCGTCTCGCTCAGGTTGGACCCCATCAGCAGGCCGAATTCGACATCATCCGTTTCAAGGCCAGTCGAATTTTGCGGCAATCCGACTTCGCCGCCTGCATCCTCCATCTCATCCACAACCATTTCGTCGTCATCGCGTCCAGTGCAGGCTTGATTCAACTCAATTAGGAACTCTGCATTCGGTGCTTGGCGGCTTTGCACCCTTTGCATGACGCATTGCCAACCGCATGCCATGCGGTACAGATAGCCTGGCTGGCTATCAAACAAATAGCCCAACAGAGGGTTGCTAACGTCGATGCCACACTTTTCCAACAGAGCAATAGTTTGAGGGTCAATGCACAGCCGCCACATTTGATCTGCTGCAATCGGATAGCCACTGCATTGCTGAATATCGTCCGCAACCTGTGCAAAAATCCGTGCGGTTTCGTTCGCACGCGGTGCAAACTTATCTGGGCTAGCCACTAGTGCCTTTAGGTGCAACAGATCGGGATCAGCCAGCAGTGTGGTGATGTGACTCCCGGCCTTTTGTTCCAATTCCCGAACGGCCCGCAGTGCCTGTTGCAGCACAATGTCCGTCGTGTCAGTTGTCACCTGAGCGCCAAATTTCTTGCATGCCTGCCAGGTGCAATCGAAGAGCGCAGCCATAAAACGGTGCTCGTCAGGCAAATTCCACTTAGCGCGCGCCTGTTGCACGCTCCGCTGTCCTCGGTCACACTCGAGGAGTTGCGTAAGCCGTTCCGGAAAGGTGTTAAGAATTTCGCTGTGTATTTTCGCTAATGTGACAGAATCTAGAGAGGATTGAGCCATAGTCGGCGATTTACCTATGCCATGATGTCCTTCCACGCAAAGACGCTTGCTACTATCATTTTTTCCTAGATTTTTTCTTTTAAGCGAAAACTCAGAGGTTTGCTGAATCCTGGAAGGCTCATCAGAAGATTCACAGGATGAGACATCAGAAAACTCACAGGAAGATCCATCAGAGTTGCGACTGAAACTCCTTTTTTTGAAATTCGTCTGCGGCTCTGTTGGGTGAATCCTACTGGAGGCATTCTGATCTACTGGCAATCGATTTGGAGTAATTTTCTTAAACGGAATGGAAGTTTCTTCAGAAGACTTATCGGAGGGTGGATCAGAAAGGTCATCAGAAGACACATTGGAGATTGCCGGTCGCAGTCCATTAGAGCCGATAGTGCGGTTAGCATTAGCGTTCTTCGATCGATGGCGATCGGCAACGGAAATTTTTTGCGGAGAGTTGGGAAACGCGCCCAATGGCTTCTGAGATATCGGTGCGTTATTATCGTTAGCAAAGCTGACCGATGGCGACGATGGCCTTATTTTTCTGAAGGAATCCATGAAGCTCTCTTGCTTATTTGGGAAATGTTGAAACACCAAGGTAATGCCAAACCGCCTATCGCGCACTGAAGTGTGAGAGAAGCCTTCACTTAGAGAGTAGCACCGTGCGGTACCGCCTCAGTGTGTTGGCCCTTTCGCGTTATACGGGTCACCGCCGAACGGATGAATCTGCTCTTTTTATAAAATTATTTTCCGCTTCAGTAACTAAATCATTCATATTCTCAATAAAGTTTTTTTGGAGTTTCTTGTCGTGAGAGCCATCGATGTCGTCATAGTTAACCAAGCTAGCGGGACTCTGGCGTCGTTTCAATCGCAGAAAATTAATTAGCAAATGGCCTACCATCGTATTCCCGCTCGGAAAAATACGGTGTTGGGTCAGCTTTCTTGCTAGATTCAAATCGTTCATCGTTCGCCTCTGTGCCTTATCTTCCAAAGAATTCGCGCCTGAGTCAGTAATTTTCTTATCTTCTTTAAAATACTCAATGACAAAATCTTTAAGCGCCTCTTTGAGGTCATTGGGGTCCATAGCGGCACGCTTTAAATCAACCACTTGCTTGCCGAAGTCTTTATCTATGCTTAATTTATATGTAACTTTGATACCGTAATCCTGATAAGAGTTTTCAATATTCTTTTCGAGAAGGCTAAGTCCTTCGTCTGTCATATTGCTTCCTATAACCAAGGCGCATTCGTTTCCATTGTAGAGATCCTCCATGAAGGGGACTTTATTCTCCGCGCCCGTACAGGTTTCATATAAACTAATCAGGAGATCTGCGGATAGCTTCTCGTCCTTTAGGCCAGCGCTAACAATCCGCTGCCAACCTTTAGCCATATTAAAAAGATAAGGGTTATCAGGTGAATTCGAGATAAAGCATAACAGCGGGTTGTCGGGGGAAATGCCAGCCTTAATCGCATTGCCGACCAAGGCGGGATTTACGCAATATCTCCACATCTGATCTGCTTCTACCGTCGCGCCGGTCAGCTTTTTGATGTCGGAAACGATGTCGTCGAATAGGCTAGCCGTCTCTTTGGTTTGGAATTGAAGTATCGGATTCTTATTAAAAAAATCTCCCAATTTGGCCTGACGATTTACTCCATCTTCTATTATCTTCTCATCGCCGACTTCTAGATTTCCTAGTTCGGCCAAAGCCGTTAGTATCTTTTCTGTATTGTGCTTATCAAGCACGATCCCTTTTTCTGCGCAAATTTGGTAGCTTGTTTTAAATGCAGCGATATTGACGCATTCCTGAGTTGGGAGCAGCCAATACCTCCAGAGCATTTTTTGTTGATGCTTTTCTTCTTTAGAGGTTAAACCTGATGTACTTGTCTTGTATGCACTAAAAACCTTTTCTAATTGCTGTGGAAATTTTTCCTTAAACGAATCCTTAAAAGGTTCCTTAAAGGCAGACTCAGTTTCATTAGAAGCCCTGGTGAGTCTTCTTTTTGGTGCTCTCTTTATCGGAGAGGGAGCCCTTAGGCCTAGATTATTTTCTCTGGGTTCCAAATCTGAGCCGGATGATTCGAGTGAGGGTCTTCTTTTTTGACTACGCTCCACTGTCCCTGGCAGTTCCACCGCTGTGCTCAAATCATTTCCGCCGGGTATGGAAGGGATAAAGTTGCTGATATCGGCGCTCATATCAGGAAAATCAACAGCGGGATCTGAGAATGTATCCCTACTATTTTCAGACAGTAAGTGAATGTCAACAGGTCCGCTATTGAGCAATTCTTCCCATTGAGCATCTGAAATAAGAAATTCAGAATAGTTTGGGCTAGGCGGTGGGATGAGCTTATCTTCCTCGTTATCCGATTCAGCGTTTGTAGCAAAGCTAGGAGAAGTTGGGTTATACGGTGAAGTGCATATATTTTCTCCTCTTGATGAGCTTAAGCCATCAATTTTTCTCGTAAGCAATACGCCCGGTGTATTCCCTGAAAGGTTTCCCAAAGAACCTGTCGAACTCCTGCTGCCGCGTCTTGAAGACGTTGCGCTGCTCGAGCCGGAAGAAGCCCCCAAGTCGTCGGTATCTGAGTCTGGCTGTCCGGCTTGTAAGGGCGGTGAGCTGAAGGTGCGTCGTATCGCCATATATCCTCCCTCTAACGGGCCAGAATCTGAGTAACGATTAGCAGATTTTTGTTTATCGTGTCAGCGCGAGTCATTCAAGTCCTTTTCATTTATTTCTGATGAAATGAGGATAAAGCGTAGTCATGCCCAAAATTTGGAGATGGCGAAATTTCACCCAATGCTGCGAATGAGTTGATTGGGCATGAGCCGAATTTTTGCGACGCCCTACGAAATTGCGCTTAAATGTGGCTTGTTTCGCTTTTGGTTCCACTCACTCTTCATAAATTACTTTCACAAATCTCCATACTTCTCTTATTTCAAAAGAGATTCTCTTTTTTATCTCAAGTTATTTCCGCTAAGCTGTTGTTTTTTCTAATAAAAATCAAGCAAAAAGCAGCCCTGATGCTTGACCATTGTGCAACCTTACTCTAAAGTGGGATAGAGTGTGAAAAAGTGCGCTTTTGTGTGAATTTTTCGCTAAAAGTGGCGTCAATTGGTGTAGTTAAGTAGTAGGAGCGCGGTGCCGCGCTCCAGGTTAGGAGAGGCGAGTGTTCCAAGGAGCGTCAGCGCTGACGCTCGATGCGAAAGGGCGGATGTCGATTCCGTCTCGTTATCGAGAAGCGTTGCAAGGTCAAGCGGCAGGCCGGGTGACAGTGACTAAGCACCCGGATGGATGTTTGCTGCTTTTTCCATTTGCTGAATGGGAAAATTTTCGCTCCAAAATCGTCGCTTTACCTATGGATGCTCAATGGTGGCGTCGAATTTTCTTGGGCAATGCTTCTGAGGTCGAATTGGATGGTGCAAACCGAGTGTTGCTTGCTCCTGAGTTGCGTAAGGCCGCAGCGCTAGATAAAGAGGTGATGTTATTGGGCATGGGCGCTTGTTTTGAAATCTGGGATGCGCGGACTTATGAGGCCAAAGAACAGGCGGCGATGATGCAAGAAATGCCTGCTGCATTGAAGAATTTTACGTTCTGAAGCGATATTTTATGCAGGATTTGCAACATTGTACGGTGCTGCGCGAAGAGGCGGTGGATGCTTTGCTGTGGCGGCCTGATGGAATTTATATCGATGGCACTTTTGGGCGCGGTGGCCACAGCCAATTGTTGCTGACGCGGCTTGGCGCGACGGCGCGCTTGGTGGCTTTCGATAAAGATCCGCAGGCGTTGGCGGCGGCGCAGCAGATTACGGATCCGCGTTTTGAGATTGTGCACAGTAGTTTTGCGAAGTTGCGCGAAGAAATGGCGCAACGTGGCATTCAGCAGGTCGCTGGGGTTTTATTGGATTTGGGGGTTTCTTCTCCGCAACTGGATGATGCTGAACGCGGCTTCAGTTTTCAAGCGGATGGGCCACTGGATATGCGGATGGATCCAAGCCGCGGCGAGTCGGCGGCGCAGTGGCTAGCGCGTGTGACACAGGCGCAATTAACGGAGGTCATACGGGATTATGGGGAAGAGCGGTTTGCTCAGCAGATTGCAAAAGCGATTGTTGCGCGCAGGGAGCGGTTGGGACCGCTCACGCGCACCCGTGAGCTGGCCGAGGTTGTGGCCAGCGCCGTTAAAACTCGTGAAGCGGGGAAAAACCCGGCTACGCGCACCTTTCAAGCTATACGGATTTACGTTAATCAAGAGCTTGAAGAATTGGAAGTAGCGCTGGCGGCGGCTTTAGCTTTATTAGAACCAGGAGGGCGTTTGGTGGTGATCAGCTTTCATTCGCTTGAAGATAGGAAAGTTAAGCAGTTTTTAAAAAAACATGCACAAGCGCCGCGACTGGAGCGCCGCTTGCCGTTGCGGGCGGCTGATCTGCCTGCGCCATTACTTAAATTACATGCGCGTATACGTGCAAGTGCGGCTGAGATTACTGAGAATCCGCGGGCCCGCTCGGCCCTGATGCGTTCTGCCGAAAGGACCGCGTCATGAGTCGCGTGCATTTACTGATGCTCGGCGCACTGCTGATCTGTGCGTTATCGGTAATCAATGCAACCGATCAGCAGCGCCGCATTTTTATCGAGCTCGACCTTGCGCAGGCGCAAGAGCGTCAGTTGCGCCAGGATTGGTCACAATTGCAATATCAGCAAGGCGCATTATCAAAAGTATCACGGATCGAGAGCGTGGCGCAGCGTGCGCTCAAAATGAGACCAGTGACTTCCGGTTTGACGCATTATTTAACCCCTCAAATCATCAATTTGGATGAGGTTGAACCCTTAAGTGCATCTACGTTACCGCAAAACGCTGCAAAACGCGCACCTCAATTACCCGCTTTTTTTGAGAAGGGCTGGAGATGAAACAGGCTTCGCCTAAAACCATGCCATTTTCGGCAAGTCCAGTTTTATCGCTGCGCTTGCCGGTATGGCGTTCAAAACTTGTAGTCTTTTTACTATTTCTTGGTTTTGCTGCATTAGCTGTGCGGGCATGGTGGATTCAGGGGCTGGGCAATGACTTTTATCAAAAACAAGGCGAGAGCCGCTATCAGCGTACATTGGCACTGCCGGCAACGCGCGGCAAGATTTTTGATCGCAATGGTGTGGTGCTGGCGACGAGCTTGCCGGTCCGTGCGATTTGGGCGATTCCAGAAGATGTGCCGGCTGAGTTGGCTGCCCCTAAGCTCGAGGCATTGAGTAAATTACTGGGTTTGAGCCAGCCGGCGCTGCGGCGTAAATTGGCCGAAGACAGAAGTTTTGTGTATCTCAAACGTCAAGTGCCGCTTGACGTGGCGGAGCAGGTGGCGGCGTTGGATGTCCCCGGGGTCTATCAGCGTAAAGAATACCAGCGGTTTTATCCAGAAGGAGAAATCACGGCGCACCTAGTTGGCTTTACTAATATTGAAGATGAGGGCCAGGAAGGGATTGAGCTTAGTATGCAAAAACAGCTCATCGGTATGCCAGGTAGTCGCCGCGTAATTAAAGACCGGATGGGGCGTGTGGTGGAAGATGTGGATGAACTGGTATCGCCGCGTGATGGACGTGATTTAACTTTGTCGATTGATAGTAAATTGCAATATATCGCCTACACCGATTTGAAAGAGGCGGTGCAACGCCATAAAGCCAAAGCGGGAGCGGCGGTGGTGCTGGATGCGCGGACTGGTGAGGTGCTGGCATTGGTTAATTATCCGGCTTACAACCCGAATCGTCGGACCCAGTTAACGGGCGCGCAGTTACGCAATCGCGTATTGACTGATACCTTCGAGCCGGGCTCGATTATGAAGCCGCTGACGTTGGCGCGCGCGCTTGACTTGAAGCGCGTAACGCCAACAACGCTGATTGACACGGCGCCTGGTCGTTATAAATTGGACCAGGCAACGATAAGCGATAGTCGTGATTTTGGTCTATTAACGGTGGCTAAAGTATTGCAAAAATCAAGCAATATTGGCACGACTAAAATCGCCTTGCAGCTCAAGCCGGAGGAGATGTGGGAAATGTTTACTAGCGTTGGTTTCGGACAAGCGCCGGAGATTGGTTTTCCAGGGGCGGTTGCTGGACGTTTGCGGCCATGGCAGCGCTGGCGGCGGATTGAACAAGCGACCATGGCTTATGGTTATGGCATTTCCGTCTCGCTGTTTCAAATAGCGCGCGCGTATACGGTATTAGCCCATGATGGGCAATTATTGCCGCTTACGCTGTTTAAAAATTCTGAGACTGGCGCTGCCAGTCCTGAGCCAGTGGCCGGTGTGCAAGTGATTGCGCCGCAGACTGCGCGCCAAGTGCGTCAGATGCTTGAGGCGGTGCTTGGGCCTGGCGGTACGGGGCAAGATGCATTGCTGGCTGACTATCGAGCGGGCGGCAAGTCGGGCACGGCGTATAAACATATTAAAGGCCAGTACGATAAATCAAAATATCGCGCTTCGTTTGTCGGTATTGCGCCCATCTCCGCGCCGCGCATTATCGTTGCGATTTCGATCGATGAACCCAGTGCCGGCAAGCATTTTGGCGGCCAGGTCGCAGGGCCAGTATTCGCGGAGATCGCGAATGACACATTGCGCGCATTAAATGTGACCCCCGATAAGCCGATTCCATTAATGGCGGCGCAGCATACGCAGCCGCAACGCTTAGGAGTTAACCGATGAGCGGCGCACAAGGATTATTCGTGGATCACCAAACAGTAGGTACGCTGGAATATGTAATGGACTGGCTGCGTGCGCGGGCTCCTGCGAGCGCTAATCTGTGCGTTGATAGCCGAGCGGTGCAGCCAGGCGATGTGTATTTAAGTTATGAGGTCATAGAAGCAGAACAGCGTCGTTATTTTAGCGATGCAATCCAACAAGGCGCACGCGCAATTCTGTGGCAGCCAGGTCAGTCGGATGCTGCGCCGATCGGGCTGATAGAGGCTGAAGATTTTGGCGTGCCAACCTTAGCCATACCGAAGCTAATTGAATTGGCGGGTCCTATCGCGAGTGAATGGTATGGCGCGCCCAGTGAGGCTCTGTTAGTGACCGGCGTGACCGGCACCAATGGCAAAACTTCTTGCAGTTTTTGGATTGCACAAGCCTTGTCCGCGTTGGGGAAGCCATGCGCGCTGATGGGTACATTAGGGAGTGGCTTTGCGGGTAAATTAGTCGCAACTGGCTTTACGACTCCCGATGCGCCTCAATTACAGCGTAGTTTAGCGCAGATGCTTAGCGCAGGTGCGCAGGCGGTCGCGATGGAAGTTTCATCGCACGGTTTGCATCAAGAACGGGTCAATGGCATAGCGTTTGATACAGCGATCTTTACCAATCTGTCACATGATCACCTGGATTATCATCACACCTTAGAAAATTATGAAAACACGAAAGCGCGCCTATTCGATTGGCCGACTTTGCGTTGCGCCATTATTAACTGTGATGATGCAGCCGGAGTGCGCCTGCTGGCGCGGGTGCAAGGCAAAGTCCGCACGATTGCTTATGGCATAGATAGAGGGGACGCAACGTCTCAGCTATTAAAAGCAGATGGCGTACTGCGCGCGCAAGAGGTGCGCGCACTGGCTGCTGGCACAGCCTTCAAAGTGGTTTCTAGTTGGGGGCAGGGCGAAGTAAGCGTGCCTATGCTAGGCACTTTCAATGTGAGTAATTTGCTGGCCGTGCTGGGTGCGTTATTAGCGGCAGATGTGCCATTTGAGGTGGCGCTCGCTCAACTTGAGCGTTTGGAACCCGTGATCGGTCGGATGCAGCGCTTGGGTGGCAATCTAACCTTAAATGAGCCGCTCGTCGTGGTCGATTATGCGCACACCCCCGATGCTTTGGAGCAGGCTTTGGTTGCGTTGCGCCCAATCGCGCGCGCCCGTGGCGGAAAGTTAATCTGTGTTTTCGGCTGTGGCGGCAATCGAGATAGAAGTAAGCGCGCGTTGATGGGGGGCTGCGCCGAACGGCTTGCCGATGCCGTGGTATTAACCAACGATAATCCTCGTAATGAGTTACCCGCTGCGATTCTAGAAGATATTTTGCGGGGCATATCTGATCGCGCGCGCATTGAGTGCACGGAAGATCGCGCGCGCGCGATTCTGCGCGCGATCCGCGCAGCGGCGCCCGAAGATGTGATTTTGCTCGCCGGCAAAGGCCATGAGACAACTCAGGAAATCCAGGACCATAAATATCAATTTTCTGATCAAGATCATGTCCGGTTGGCATTGGCAGCGCGCGCGACGCAACCGATGGGGAATCATCTATGAATCCATTGTCATTGCTTGAGGCGGCTCAGTTTATTGCGGGGGCGCAGATTTTCGGTGAGCCAGGCGCGCATTTTGAGCGGGTCTGCACTGACAGTCGCACCGCGGGGCCAGGCGATCTTTTTGTCGCGCTGAAGGGCGAGCATTTTGACGGCCATGATTTTTTAGCCGAAGTGGCGGCCCGTGGAGTGGCTGCACTCCTGGTCTCGCGTCCTACCGGCCAAATCTCTTTGCCGACCTTACAGGTGGCTGATACACGCTGCGCGCTTGGCGCGCTTGCGCATGGCTGGCGCCGCAAATTCGAGCTACCGCTAGTAGCCGTGACCGGCAGCAATGGCAAAACCACCGTTAAAGAAATGATTGCTTCGATTTTTGCCGAAGCGGTGGGCGAGGAGAGGCGGCTTGCTACGCGCGGCAACTTGAATAATGACGTGGGGGTACCGCTCACTTTGTTGCGCTTAAATGCGGCGCATCAGTTCGCTGTGGTTGAGCTTGGCATGAATCATCCGGGTGAAACTGCACAACTCGCTGCGCTCACTGAGCCGACCATCGCATTGATTAACAATGCCCAACGCGAGCACCAAGAATTTATGGCCAGCGTAGAAGCCGTCGCGTATGAACATATGAATGTGTTGCATGCCTTGCCAGCGCATGGGGTTGCGATATTGCCGGCAGACGATGTCTACGCGCCGCTTTGGCGCAATGCCGCGCAGGGGCGGCAGATCATTGACTTTGCACTGGCTCGCGAGGCTGCAGTAAGTGGCGTGCTGCGCGCAGAGGGTCAACTTCAAGTGCAGACAAGTAAAGGCCAATTCGAGCTCACTTTACCTGTATTGGGTGTACATAATGCACGCAATGCATTGGCCGCCACCGCTGCCGCGCTGGCGGCTGGCGTTACGTTAGAGGTGATCCGGCGCGGCCTGGAAAAATTCCGGCCCGTGAGTGGCCGTTTAGTGGCTAAAGTAGCGCGGCTTGCGCCATTGGCGGGAGCCATGATTATCGATGATAGTTACAACGCAAATCCAGATTCAATGCGTGCTGCGATTGATGTGCTCGCAATGCACACTGCGCCGCGCATATTGGTGATGGGAGCAATGGGTGAAGTCGGGCAACACAGTGTAGCTTTTCACCGTGAAGTAGGAATGTATGCGCATGAGTGTGGGATTGATGTGCTCTATGCCTTAGGCGATGCTACGCGCCCCGCTTGTCACGCATTTGGTGCGCAGGCTAAACATTTCAGCAGCGCTGAAGAATTAATTGAGCAACTTTTATCGGCGGGGTTTGGCGTAAATGCTACCGTGCTGGTTAAAGGTTCGCGTTTTATGAAAATGGAACGCATTGTGGCAGCGTTGAGCGCTGAGTCGAACCAGGGCCAAACGCCCGTTTTACATTAAGAGGAAATTAAAACGATGCTACTTTGGCTTGCGCATTGGTTACAAAACGACGCAAGCTTTTTGCGCGTAATCAATTACCTGACTTTGCGCGCGGTCATGGCCGCTATTACCGCTTTGGTAATCGGCTTAGTGTGCGGTCCGTGGGTGATTCGCAAGTTGACGCGACTCAAAATGGGCCAGGCGGTGCGCCAAGATGGGCCGAGCACGCATTTGGTCAAAGCCGGCACGCCTACGATGGGCGGCGTGTTGATTTTGCTGGCGATTGCGATCTCGACTTTATTATGGGCCGATTTAACTAATCGTTTTGTTTGGATCGTCATGCTGGTTACGCTTGGTTTTGGCTTAATTGGCTGGGTCGATGATTATCGTAAAGTGGTGCATAAAGACCCGCGCGGCATGTCGTCGCGAGAGAAATACGGCTGGCAATCGTTGATTGGCCTTTTTGCCGCAGTATATCTTGCATGTAGCGTATCAGAGGCCAGTAATGTGCCGGTTTTTGATTTCTTTATGGCATGGGTGCGTAGCGGCTTATCGGTTGATCTGCCCGCGCGGGCTGACTTGCTGCTGCCATTTGTTAAATCTATCAGTTATCCATTAGGTTTATATGGCTTCATTACGCTCACCTATTTTGTGATTGTAGGTGCTAGCAATGCCGTGAATTTAACCGATGGCTTAGATGGCTTAGTGATTATGCCAGTCGTGTTAGTGGGCGGCGCATTAGGCATTTTTGCGTATGTGATGGGCAGTGCGGTCTATTCAAAATATCTGTTGTTTCCGCATATTCCGGGCGCTGGCGAGTTATTGATCTTTTGCGCGGCGATGGGCGGCGCGGGCCTGGCTTTTCTTTGGTACAACACGCATCCGGCCCAAGTTTTTATGGGCGATGTAGGCGCGCTTGCGCTGGGTGGGGCTTTAGGCACGGTGGCGGTGATTGTGCGCCAGGAAATCGTCCTTTTTATCATGGGCGGTATCTTTGTTGCCGAAACCGTGTCAGTGATTTTGCAAGTGGTCTGGTTTAAATACACCAAGAGGCGCTACGGCGCGGGTCAGCGTTTACTCAAGATGGCGCCGCTCCATCATCATTTTGAATTGTCTGGTTGGCGCGAAACTCAGGTCGTAGTGCGTTTTTGGATTATTACGTTGATGCTGATTTTAATCGGCCTCTCTACGCTCAAATTGCGGTAAAGAAAGGGTAACAATGTTTGGCGATTTTCGACAACCGGCGGTATTGGTGCTAGGGCTGGGCGCTTCGGGCTTGGCCTTGGCGCGCTGGTGCGCGCGCTATGGTTGCCGGGTACGGATCGCTGATACCCGGGCCGCGCCGCCTAAACTCGCGGCGCTCAAAGAAGAGCAGATCGAGGCGGAATTGATTTGCGGCGAAGTCACGCCGGCCTTACTCGATGGCATTGAATTAATTGCGCTTAGCCCAGGAATTTCACCCTCGCATGCGGAGTTTGCAACGCTACTTGAGGCGGCGCGGGCGCGTGGTCTGCCGCTGTGGGGCGAGCTCGAATTTTTTGCGCAGGCGCTGCGCGCGCTGACGACAGAGGCTTATCGCCCGAAAATCATCGCCATTACCGGCACCAATGGCAAAACCACGACGACCGCGCTTACAGGTTTATTGTGCGAACGAGCTGGCCGCAACGTGAGCCTGGCCGGCAATATTGGCCCACCGTTGCTTGAGCGATTAGCGGCTGCTCTCAACGCTGATCTATTACCCGAAATTTGGGTGCTGGAACTCTCAAGTTTTCAGTTAACCAGCGCTTACACATTTGCGCCAGATGCCGCTGCAATACTCAATATCACGCAAGATCACCTGGATTGGCATCCGAGCTTTGAGCACTATGCTGCCGCTAAAGGCCGTATCTTTGGCGCTCATACAGTGCGTATTTTGAATCGTGACGATGCGAGCACGATGGCGCTAGCGCAAAGTTCTGGCTGGATAAGCGAAGAGACTGAGAAAAATCGGTGTAGCGCAAAGCCCCAAACTGCTGGCGTGCTGACCTTTGGACTAGATGCGCCGCATAGCAGTGGCGATTATGGCCTACTGCACGAGAGCGGCATGACTTGGTTGGCGGTGGCTGAATCTACGGCGGAGCATGGCGCGCCGAGATCTGCACGGGCGCGCCGCGCGGAGCTCGAAACTGAGATTGTGGTCAAAAAATTAATGCCGGTTGAAGCGCTGCGGATTCGCGGTTTTCATAATGCAGCGAATGCACTGGCTGCGCTGGCTTTATGTCGCGCGCTTGAGCTGCCTCTCGCAAGCCTGATGCACGGCCTGCGTGAATATCGCGGCGAGCCGCATCGGGTTGAGGCGATTTGCGCTTTAAACGGAGTTGAGTTTATTGACGACAGTAAGGGAACGAATGTCGGCGCTACAGTGGCTGCGCTCAATGGTTTAGCGCGCCAGGTTGTATTAATTCTAGGTGGGGATGGCAAAGGACAAGATTTTGCGCCGCTGGCGGCCCCCGTTGCGCGTTGGTGCCGGGCCGTGATGTTGATTGGTCGCGATGCGCCGCGTCTACGTCAGGCGTTGGCTGAGACAGGTGTGCCACTTACCGAATATGCAACTCTAATCGAGGCCACGCAGGCTGCCGCTAGCGTGGCGCAAACGGGTGAGATCGTCCTACTGTCGCCCGCTTGCGCCAGTTTTGATATGTTTCGCGACTACCGCCATAGGGCCCAAGTATTTCGGCAAGCCGTCGCAGAGTTAGCCGGCGCTTGCGGAGTCGCTCTATGAAGATGCTTGAATATGATGCGCCGTTAATGTGGGTCGTGATTGCGCTACTGGGGCTGGGATTGGTGATGGTGTACTCGGCGTCGATTGTGATGCCAGATGCGCCGAAATACGCGTCTTATCAAGCGAGTCATTTCTTATTGCGGCATGTCATATCGTTGTTGTTGGGGGGAATCGCTGCATTTTGCGTATTTTGGGCACCGCTTAAACTTTGGGATCGGTTTGCCTCTAAGTTGTTTTTGCTCGCCTTGTTTTTGCTCGTGATTGTGCTGATTCCTCCGTTTGGCAAGGGCGTGAACGGTGCACATCGCTGGCTTGCGCTGGGGCCACTCAATCTCCAACCGTCCGAGATTATGAAGCTCGCGGTGACGGTCTATGCCGCGAATTACACGGTGCGCAAACAAGAGTTAATGCATAGCTTAGGCCAGGGATTTTTGCCTATGGCGTTGGCGGTGAGCTGTATCGGAGCGTTGTTGTTGCTTGAGCCGGATATGGGTGCTTTTATGGTCATCGCGGTGATTGCGATGGGAGTGCTTTTTCTGGGCGGGGTGAATGGTAAGTGGTTTGGCGGGATTGCGTTAACCGTAGTGGGCACTTTTACGTTGTTGATTTGGCTATCGCCTTGGCGGCGTGAACGCATTTTTGCCTACCTGAATCCATGGGATGACCGATATGTGCAGGGTAAAGCTTACCAATTGACACATTCGTTGATTGCTTTCGGCCGTGGCGAATGGTTTGGCGTTGGGTTAGGTGGCAGCGTTGAAAAGCTCAATTACTTACCCGAAGCCCATACGGATTTTATCCTTGCGGTGATTGGCGAGGAGTTTGGTTTTCTGGGTGTATTGATCGTGATTGCACTGTTTTATTGGATGGTGCGGCGCGCTTTTGAAATAGGCCGTCAAGCGTTGGTGCTAGATCGAGTATTTGCGGGGTTAACCGCCAAAGGCATTGGCTTATGGCTAGGGGCCCAAGCTTTTATCAATATGGGAGTGAATTTGGGTTTACTGCCAACTAAAGGCTTAACGCTGCCTCTCGTGAGCTATGGCGGCTCAGGTATTTTGCTAAATTGTATTGCGCTTGCGTTACTGATGCGAGTCGACTATGAAAATCGTTTCTTAATGCGCGGAGGAAAAATATGAGTAATACGCGCACCCTGCTGATTGTGGCGGGAGGCACTGGGGGGCATGTGTTTCCAGGGCTAGCTGTGGCCCATCGGATGCGCCGTCATGGTTGGCATGTTATCTGGCTTGGCAATCCAGCGGGGATGGAGGCAGCGCTGGTGCCTAAACACGGTATTCCAATTGAATTCGTGCACTTTAGCGGACTACGCGGCAAGGGTTTGCTCACCAAACTCACGTTGCCTTTTAATTTGCTGCGCGCGGCTTGGCAAAGTTTGCGCGTGTTAACCAAAGTAAAACCGACGGTAGTGCTTGGGATGGGCGGCTACATTAGCTTTCCAGCGGGCATGATGGCTGTGCTTAGCGGCCGTCCGTTTATTTTGCATGAACAAAACTCAATTCCTGGCTTGGCTAATCGTATGCTCGCCAAGATTGCGCGGCGGGTGTTAGTGGCGTTTCCAGAGGTCTTGCCGCGCGCCGAATGGACCGGCAATCCGCTGCGCGATGCGCTGATTGGCTTGCCTGAGCCAGCGCAACGTTACGCGCAGCGTAGCGGGCCTTTGCGTTTGCTCGTGGTAGGCGGCAGCTTAGGCGCGGCGGCGTTGAATGAGGTTGTGCCGCGTGCCTTAAGCGCTTTAGCGCCACACGAGAGGCCGCATGTTGTGCATCAAGCCGGCGTGCGGCAGATTGAAGCTTTGCGGGCTAATTATGCCGCCGCAGGCTTGCATGATCAGGCGCAAATTGAGTTGATGCCGTTTATTGAGGATATGGCGCAAGCTTATGCCCAAGCCGATTTAGTCATTTGCCGCGCCGGCGCGATGACGATTGCTGAAATTGCGGCGGTAGGAGTTGCCGCACTGTTGGTGCCGTTTCCACATGCAGTCGATGATCACCAAACAACGAATGCGGCTTTCTTAGCCAACCGTGAGGCGGCTCTAATGATCCAGCAGCGCGACTTGTCGGCCGCCAAGCTGGCGCTTTGGCTTAAAACCCAAACCCGTGAAGCGCTCTGTCAAATGGCGGGGCGTGCGCGTTTGCTGGCTAAGTCAGATGCGGCTGAGCAAGTGAGCCAAATTTGTTTAGCGGTGGCTGAGCGCAAGCGAGGGCAGCCATGAAGCATGTCGTCAAAAATCTGCATTTTGTTGGCATCGGTGGTTCGGGCATGAGCGGTATTGCCGAAGTGCTGTTAAATCTAGGGTATTGCGTTAGTGGTTCAGACTTAAACCAAACTGCGGTCACGGATCGGTTGGCGGCTTTGGGGGCGCACATCGTCTTCGGCCATCAGGAGGCCCATATTGGAGACGCTAACGCGGTAGTAGTGTCAAGCGCGGTGCGAGCCGATAACCCGGAAGTGCTGGCGGCCCGTCAACGGGGCATTCCAGTGGTGCCACGCGCCGCGATGCTGGCCGAATTGATGCGCTTAAAGCAAGGCATCGCGATCGCTGGCACGCATGGCAAAACCACCACCACGAGTTTAGTTGCAAGCGTCTTGGCGCAAGGTGGGCTTGACCCAACCTTTGTGATTGGCGGGCGTTTAAATAGCGCGGGCGCGAATGCGCGGCTTGGGAGCGGAGATTTTATTGTAGCTGAGGCGGATGAATCAGACGCTTCTTTCTTGAATCTGTTTCCGGTGATTGAAGTGATCACCAATATTGACGCAGACCATATGGAAGCATATGGGCATGATTTTGTGAACCTGAAGCAAGCTTTTATCGAATTTACACAGCGTTTGCCATTTTACGGGATTGCGGTGGTATGTATTGACGATCTGCATGTGCGTGACATTCTGCCGGCGGTGACGAAGCCTGTGGTGCGTTATGGGTTGTCGGAGCAAGCGCAGATCCGTGCGGTGGATATTTGCGCCGATGCGGGCCGCATGCGCTTTACGGTGTTGCGTGAAGACGCAGCGCCATTGGCGATCGAGTTGAATCTGCCGGGTATACATAATGTGCGCAACGCTTTAGCGGCGATTGCAATCGCTACCGAGTTGGAGGTCGCCGATGAGGCGATTTGCCAAGCGCTGGCGCAGTTTTCTGGCGTAGACCGCCGCTTTCAGCGCTACGGAGAAATACCGCTGAGCAGCGGCGGCAGTTATACCTTGATTGACGATTATGGTCACCATCCGGTCGAAATGGCGGCCACGCTTGAGGCGGCCCGTAACGCTTTTGTTGGGCGACGGCTCGTGCTGGCCTTTCAGCCGCACCGTTTTACACGTACCCGCGATTGCTTTGATGATTTCGTGCAAGTGTTGTGCAGCGTGGATGCGCTGATTCTAAGTGAAGTTTATCCAGCGGGCGAAGCGCCTATTGCTGCTGCCGATGGGCAGGCGTTGGTGCGCGCGATTCGCGCGCGAAGCAAGCTGGAACCTGTATTTACCACGGCCGTCGAAGCGTTGCCCGAGGCGATTACCCGCCTGGCGCAAAACGGCGATGTCGTGATTACGATGGGCGCTGGCTCAATGGGCCGCGTTCCGGTGTGGCTGACGCAGTCGCGTACTGAAATTGAATGCATGGGATAGGGTAACAATGGATCCGAAAATATTTGGCAAAGTCGCCGTGTTATATGGTGGCACGTCCGCAGAACGTGACGTGTCATTGAATTCTGGTGGGGCCGTATTGGCTGCGCTGCGCGCGCGCGGCGTCGATGCTTGGCCCTTCGATCCTCGCGAGCGGTCGCTGTTTGCTCTCAAAGAAGAGGGCTTTACACGCGTGGTCAACATGCTGCATGGGGGCGATGGCGAGAATGGTGCGCTCCAAGGCGCGCTGCAATATCTAGGCATTCCATATACCGGCTCCGGGGTGCTGGGTTGCGCATTAGCCATGGATAAAGTGCGCAGCAAATCGATCTGGCGGGACAACGGCATTCCTACGCCACCGTTTGCAGTTGTGATGCGCGGCGAAAACTATGCAGTGCGGGCGCAAGAAATCGTTACCCAACTGGGTTTGCCGATTTTCGTGAAAGCCGCTCATGAGGGTTCAAGCATTGCTATTGTTAAAGTAAAAACAGCAGATCGCTTGGCGGCGGCCTTGGAAGAAGTGGCGCGCCATGAGTCCGTTGTCTTGGCTGAAAAAGGTATCGAAGGGGGCGGGGAATATACGGTATCGATTGTCGAAGGTCTTGATTTGCCGATCATAAAAATCATACCTGCTGGAGAATTTTATGATTACCACGCCAAATATATTGCTGAAGACACTCAATATATTATTCCTTGCGGGCTCGCCGGCGCTGAGGAAAAACGTTTGCAAAAACTTGCCCTACATGCTTTCAAAGTGCTCGGCTGCAACGGTTGGGGACGCCTGGACTTCATGCTTGACGCCAATCGCCAAGCTTGGTTTTTAGAGGTGAATACGGCCCCAGGTATGACGAGCCATTCGCTGGTGCCCAAATCTGCCGCTGCGCTCGGGCTCAGTTATGAAGACTTGGTGTGGCGCATCCTCTCTTTGACGTTGGCTTAAAGAGACCTGCTCAGGATGTGGCACAACCTTCGTCAACTTAACTTACTGGCTAACTTGCTTGGCGCATGTGGAGTGTTGATATTGTTGGTGAGTCTAGCGTCTTGGTTAAATCGGCAGCCGGTTTTTGCGCTGCGCGCTTTGCGGATTGAAGGTGCGACTAGCCACTTCAATCTGCAAGGGGCGCGCGCCATTATGAGTCAATTGCGGGGCAATTTTTTTACCCTGGATTTGGATACTACGCGCGCCGCTTTTGAGTCTATGCCCTGGGTGCGTCACGCCAGCGTGCGGCGGATTTGGCCTAACCAGCTAACCGTCACGCTCGATGAATATACGCCGCTTGGCACGTGGGGCAATGATTGGCTGGTCAGTACGCAAGGTGAGCGTTTCAGCGCTAATCTGGCAGAAGCTGGCGACGATTTACCGGTCTTTAATGGGCCACCAGGCAGTGAACGACAAGTGGTTGCGCGCTATCACGATTTCAAGCGTTGGCTGGCGCCGCTGGGGACACGCGTGCAAGAGGTCACCTTATCGCCCCGCTATGCGTGGAGCGTTGAACTGACGAATGGCATGCGCATTGAATTGGGGCGTGAGCTTAGTGAAAATTTGCATGAGGACACGCTGGCTCAACGCTGCAACCGTTTGGTGGCTGCTTGGCAATACCTCACCCAACAATGGGGCACGCAGATTGAATATGTTGACTTGCGCTATCCAAATGGCTTTGCGGTGCGTGTGGCGGGGCTGCAATTTGCGCCGCCTGGGGAATAATCGTGCTGCTTAAATCGGCTGGATCTTTGATTATTACTGCTTTAATTTGACTTTATGAAAGATTATCAAGACCTATTAGTTGCACTCGATATTGGCACCTCGAAGGTGGTTGCCGTGGTTGCTGAGCAAAAGGGCGAGGGCCGCTACGAAGTGATTGGTCTTGGCCAAAGCGACTCGAAAGGGCTTAAAAAAGGCGTCGTAGTCAATATTGAAGCTACCGTACAGTCTATTCAGCGCGCCCTAGAAGAAGCCGAACTCATGGCTGATTGCAAAATCACGAATGTGTTCACAGGTATTGCCGGCAGCCATATCCGCAGTTTTAATTCAAGCGGAATGGTGGCGATTAAAGATAAGGAAGTGACGCCGGCCGATGTTTCGCGCGTGATCGAAACCGCGAAAGCCATCAATATCCCGACCGATCAGCAAGTACTGCATATCCTCACCCAGGAATTCATTATCGATGGGCAAGAAGATGTGCGAGAACCCATTGGCATGAGCGGGATTCGGTTAGAGGTCAAGGTGCATATCGTGACAGGCGCGGTCTCAGCGGCGCAAAACATCGTCAAATGCGTGCGCCGTTGCGGGCTTGAAGTGAATGATCTGGTACTGCAACCTTTAGCGTCAAGCCTTGCCGTGCTGACTGAGGATGAGAGAGAGCTAGGCGTAGCGTTAGTGGATATTGGCGGTGGCACGACGGATATCGCTATTTTTGCGGAAGGCGCAATCCGGCACACAGCGGTGATTCCAATTGCGGGCGACCAAATCACCAGCGATATTGCTATGGCTTTACGCACGCCTACGCCAGATGCAGAAGACATTAAGGTGCATCACGGTATTGCTAAGCAAGTATTGGCGGATCCAAATGAAATGCTTGAAGTGCCTGGGCTTGGTGAACGTGGTCCGCGCATGTTGTCGCGACAGGCGCTAGCGGCAGTCATCGAGCCGCGCATTGAAGAGCTTTTTTCACTTGTGCAGCAGGTCGTGCGCGAGTCGGGTTATGAAGAATTATTGTCTTCCGGCGTGGTGTTAACCGGTGGCGCAGCGCTGATGCCTGGCATGATCGAATTGGGCGAGGATATTTTCTTAAAACCGGTCAGAGTGGGCGTTCCGCACTATATAGGTGGGTTGGCTGATGTCGTGCGCAGCCCACGTTACGCAACCGCGATGGGGCTTTTGCTCGAAGGCCATGCCCAGCGCAGTAGGGGTCGTAAGGCTGCGGTGCGCGCCGGCTCGGCGGCGCAAATTTGGGCACGCATGAAAGAATGGTTTTTACGCAGTTTTTAAAAAATGAACAGGGAAGAGTGGGGATGTAGATGCAACAGCGAGGCGGTGGTTTGAACTACTTTTAAGCATCGAAAAGCCAGTAGGAATTTAAGGTTTAAATTAATTTAATTTTGTTGGAGAGTTACCATGGAATTTGAAATGCTGGAAACAGAAACCAGTGGCACCATCATTAAGGTGGTTGGCGTTGGCGGGGCTGGCGGCAATGCGGTACAGCACATGATTAATCGCGGTGTGCAAGGAGTCGATTTTTTGTGCATGAACACAGACGCGCAAGCTCTGATGCGCTCACAAGCTGCGCATGTGATTCAACTGGGTAAAACAGGCTTAGGCGCTGGAGCTAAACCTGAAGTCGGACAAGCTTCCGCCGAAGAAGCGCGCGAGCGCATCGTCGATTGTTTGCGCGGCGCCCATATGGTGTTTATTACCGCTGGCATGGGCGGGGGTACGGGCACAGGCGCGGCGCCAGTGGTGGCGCAAATCGCTAAAGAAATGGGGATTTTGACAGTCGGTGTAGTCTCGAAGCCCTTTGAGTTTGAAGGGGGCAAACGGATGCGAATTGCTGAAGCAGGCTCGCAAGCCCTTGAAGCGGCAGTCGATTCATTAATCGTCGTGCTGAATGACAAATTATTTGAAGTCATGGGCGATGAAGCTGAAATGGATAAATGCTTTCAATGCGCGGATGACGTACTGCATAACGCTGTCGCGGGCATTGCTGAAATCATCAATGTCGAAGGCTTAGTCAACGTTGACTTTGAAGATGTAAAAACCGTCATGGGCGAACAAGGCAAGGCGATGATGGGCACCGCTACGGTAACTGGCATCGATCGCGCCCGCGTGGCGGCGGAACAGGCTGTGGCGAGTCCATTGCTAGAAGGGGTCGATTTGTCGGGCGCGCGCGGCGTGCTCGTCAATATCACGGCGAGCCGTTCATTACGCTTGTCTGAAACGCGCGAAGTCATGAATACAATCAAAAGCTATGCGGCTGAAGATGCAACGGTCATTTTTGGCACGGTTTATGATGACGCAATGGGCGACGCGCTGCGCGTAACCGTAGTGGCGACGGGCTTAGGTCGGGCGCACAAAAAAGTGCAAGCGGTACCCATGGCCCTATTAAGAACCGGAACGGATAATGCGCCAATGAACTCGGTGCATACTCCATTGTCGAACACCACCGATTATGGCGCATTGGATACCCCGGCTGTTTGGCGCAGCTCGCGTGAAACGGCATCTGCGCATGTCAGCGCGCTAGAGAAAAAAGGTGTGGATCGATACGATATTCCAGCCTTTTTGCGTAATCAAGCGGATTGACGCGCGGCGCTGACGCTTATCACGCTGTTCGCCCTAGCTACACAAAAAGCCAACTAGCGCCCGCACTAGTTTGCTTTTTGTAACAGGGCGCAACAGTTTGATAAAAGTAAATGAGCTGAATTGAGTATAATTCAGTCTATTGGTTCAATGTTTTCGATTATAAATATTAAATATGCTCAAGCAGCGCACAATCAAATCAATTGTCAAAACCGTTGGCATCGGATTGCATTCTGGTCGGAAGGTCGAGCTTACGCTCCGTCCTGCTGCAGCTCATACGGGTATCGTGTTTACGCGCATTGATCTGACGCCGCCAGTTGAAATCCAAGCCTCTGCATCTAGTATCGGCGATACCAGACTTGCCTCCGTGCTGCAAAAAGAGGGTGCGCGCATCTCAACTATTGAGCATCTGATGTCTGCTTGTGCCGGGCTTGGCATTGATAATCTTTACGTAGACGTGACCGCCGAAGAAATTCCAATTATGGATGGCAGCGCTGCTTCTTTTATCTTTTTATTGCAGTCCGCTGGTATTGAAGAGCAAAACGCGGCCAAGAAATTTATCAAAATTAAACGGCGCGTTGAGGTGCGCGACGGCGATAAATTTGCCTGTTTCGATCCATACTTTGGTTTTAAGCTCAAATTTACGATCGATTTTCACCATCCTGCCGTTGACAAAACAGGCCAGGAACTCGTGGTTGATTTTGCTGACACCTCCTATGTGCGCGAAATAGCGCGCGCGCGGACTTTTGGCTTTGCACATGAAGTTGAAGCGATGCGCGAATTAGGTTTAGCGCGAGGCGGTAGTATGGATAACGCGATTGTGCTCGATGAATATCGCATCTTAAATAACGATGGATTACGTTATGAAGACGAATTCGTGAAGCACAAAATGCTGGATGCGATTGGGGATTTATACGTAGCGGGCCACCCATTGTTGGCCTCTTATGCGGCGTATAAGTCAGGGCACAAGCTTAACAATGCATTATTGCGCGAACTCTTCGCGCATGAAGATGCTTATGAGATTGTGACCTTTGAGGATTCCCGCAAAGCGCCGCGCGGTTTTGCCTTTGATGTGCAAACGGCTTATGCGTGATTTCTGATAGCGCATAAGCCCTGACTGTGACACCAACGCGTGCGTCAAAGCTTGCTTCCCCGGGGCTGATTGGCGATTAACAGAGAATCAAATATTTCATCTCGATTCATCTGCTGCGCGAGCTCGCGTGCAGTTAAACCGTTCTTATCCTTAATAGTTTTGTCTGCACCCTTTGCCAGCAGTAGTTGAACTACTTTGCTAACGAAGAACTATCAAGAAAAACGTAGGAAATAGGGAGGTAAGCCATCAATCGCGGATTTCCCTAATTGAGGTCGTGCACATACAGATAAGTTAACGGCTGGCAATTAGTTCCTGCTGCTCAATGACTGCGGGAAGCCGCTTAGGGGCTTTAATACGCAATTGCTTGTTGACACTCATGCGGCCAAACACGACTTCGATGTTTGAGATAGGCGCGCCGAATTCTCTCGCAAGGAAGCGCACTATATGATCGGTCGCCTTGCCGTCGCAGGGCGTAGCCGTGACGCTGACTTTGAGCTGATGCCCTTTAATTTTGCCAATAGCATCCTGTTTGGCGTTTGGCTTGCCGAGAATATTGAGAATGAGTGTATCGCCCTCCCAGGAAAAAACCGAGCGCTGAACTGAGCGCTGAGTTTTGCTGGCTCCTGGGTTTACTTTGTTACGTTTCATGGTTTGAGAGAGTGATTTAAATTACTCTAGCCGTTAACCATTTTCTGTCTGGCGTGAAAGTCAAATTCTGGGCGCGCTAACACAATCTTTAAATGTGCGTCACAAATTAGAAATATCGGCGTTGGCTTCACGCGCCCATAATTTAACGGTATCCCCTTGACTGCCTGAAGTTAGCCACTCGTCATCTTGCAAAAAAGCGACGCTCTTCACTTCTTGAGAATGATTTTCAAGTTCACCCAAAGGCTCGAGTTCATCGGTTTCAGTAAAGCGGTATATTCTGACCGAGCAATCTTCGCTTCTCACCGCCAAACGGCCATTTGGCATGAATGCAATCGCATGCGCCGGGTCATTAAGTGGTAAGCACGAGCGCGCTGGTTTATCAGCAGTGGTTGACCAGATGCTAACGTTCCCATTGCAGCCTAGAAGCCATTTGCCGTCTGGTGAGAATGCGACATGGTTCGTGGTGGACGACCCATTCAGAGCCTGTCTATGCGTGGGCACATAAGAAAATGTCTTAAATGTAGGTGCCGCCGTTTGGGTTGACCACATTTGGGCGGAACCATCAGCCTTACCTGCGGTTAGCCATTTACTGTCTGGAGAAAGCGCCACAGATGTTACGTTTTCAAAATTCCCGGAAAACACTCGCAAGAGTTTAGGTGTTTCAGTTTCTGGAGAGTCAATTGACCAAAGCTCAATCTTGCGGCCAAAGTGAGCAGCAAGCCACGGCTTATTGGGCGAAGGCGCAATATTTTCCACCGTGCGGGAAGGTCCCGACGTATACATATGCTGTAAAGTCTTAGCGATGTCAGACCTCTCTTCAGCTACCGCCTGCCCAGTAGCATGAGGCGAATAACAACTGGCTAAAGGCTCGGTTTTAAGCGGAATTTGAGCGGCCAGCGTCGACTGCCGCCAGGGGCCATTTGCCCGCCTCGCAGACTCTACTTGATTTCCAGTCTCATGCCGAATTTCAAGGGAGGAGCCTAAACCAGAAGCGCGTTCAGGATGAGGCGCCGCTTTATGGTTAAACGCATAAGCGCGCAGGGTAGAATAGGTCGACTGAAATAAGCTTGAAATATGCAATGACATAAATAATTTTTGAATAAAAGATCGTTAATTTAGATTGCTTTGCTTTATTGTGATGCTTGATAAAGCAGCGGGAATTTAGGCTATTATAATTGAGACAAATGCATAGAGCGGAGAGTCTTAGTATTTGATTTTACCGTATTCTCAATAGTCATTGCTATGGTAGGAAGCTTATCTTAATGTGATGTCCAGTGCAAAGAGAGGCCATGGGTTTCTACCTGCCGCAAGTTTATAGCACGGTTTAATCCCCGAGTTAACAACAATGGATTTTGACTCAGCTTAGGTTGCCAAATAATGGATAATAAGTCTTCGCTACAGGTTTGAAGGACGGCTGGAGATTGCTCAGAATCTAGGGACCGTATGCCAAAAGTATTATCAACACTGGTTGAAGCGAGTTGCTTGCTATCTTCTGAAAAAGCGATGCAGTTGATGGCCGCGGTATGCTCTTCAAACGTATATCGTAGGCTAGGCTTTGTGGTTTGGTTCGCTAATGACCAAAGCCTGATGACGCCATCAGTGCTACCCGAAGCCAACCAAAGATTATCGCGTGAAAAAGTAACGCAAGTCGCATCAAAAAATTTTTTATTCTCATCAGTCAGTTCGAATTTATCGATTACGTTATTACCGACTGGGTCATACACATTAACATTAATAAAATTATCGCTACTTGAGGCTAGCCACTGGCCATCACCGGAAAATGCGAGCTGATAGATCGGGCCAGGAACAGATAATGGCTTGACAAATTCTGGCTTTGATAGATTGTTGAGTGACCATATAGAAATCTTTCCATCGATCGTGCCTACGGCTAGCTGGGTGACCTGTCCATTTTGTAAAAACGCCATGCTACTTATGCTCATTTCACCACAGCTTAATTTGTGGTGGAGTTTAGCCGGCTGGTTATTTTTGATTTGTTGTAAGTGAATCGTGCCATTGTAGCTGCCTGAAGCCAACCACTGGTTATCTTCAGAAAACGCTATGCTGCTGATCCAATCGCTATGACTTTTAAGCGTGTACTGTGATGCGGGAGCACGCGACCATAATTGAATTTGGTTAGCGCTCGACAAAGCCAGCCATTTACCATCATGTGAGGCGGCAGTACTGTATACGGTTCGAGTCTCTTCAGCCGAATTCTGTGGTGCCGTAAGCGAGGCGGTATTGCCTCGCGGAGGTTCGGAGTTTGGCGAAGTGCGCTGTGAGGAAAGAGGTTTGGTGTTGAGTGTTTGTGCGCGTGGGAGAAAGCAAGATGACTTAGAACAAAGAGAAATATTTGACAGCATAACCAACTTAGTAAAAACATTATTCAATTTATTTATTAGATTGTAATATCTAATATATTTATATTATCACAACTTGAGTAAAGAATAGAAGGGATTTCCCGTCTGGAGCGTGGTTGGATATTGAAGCAGGATAAAGCGGATGGTGTTTTATTTTAGGCGAACGAGTGTCATTTTCTTCTTATAAAATACATGACATCGATTAAGACGTTTGATTTTTTAAAGACGGTTTGATGCCTTTTTCAGAATATGCGATAGGGCTGAGTGAAATAGGTTCAGCCCCAAACGTGAGGAAGAAATAAGTAAAGGGTATTAAAAAAGCGGGCCTACTTTCTGCCCGTACTGCCAAAACCGCCTTCTCCGCGTGTGCTTTGCACAAAGTCATCGACAAAATTAAATGCAACCTGCATTACAGGCACGACTACGAGTTGAGCCAAACGCTCAAAGGGCGCGAGCGTAAAGCGAGTTTGCCCTCGATTCCAGGTGGAAATCATTAACTGCCCTTGATAGTCGGAATCAATTAATCCCACCAAGTTGCCAAGCACAATCCCGTGTTTATGCCCAAGCCCTGAACGTGGCAAGATAAGTGCGGCATAGCCTGGATCCTGTAAATGAATCGCTAATCCTGTGGGCACCAAGGCAGTGGCGCCAGGTTCAAGCGTTAGCGGCGCTTCAAGGCACGCGCGCAGATCGAGGCCAGCGCTGCCGGCGCTTGCATAATGCGGTAATTGATCGCGCATCCGTGGATCGAGGATTTTAATATCGATTTTCATGTTTAATTTGTGAGGGCTAGACGTTGGGCAATTTCGGCGATGAGCGTGCGCGCAAGCATTTGTTTATCCATGCGCGGTAGCGGGGTGACGCCTTTTGCATCAAACAATGTGACTTCGTTATCCTCGCAGCCAAAAGCTTTAGGACCAAGGTTGCCGACTAAAAGCGGCACATTTTTGCGGATGCGTTTTTCCTGCCCATGTTTTTCAAGCTCGTTACTTTCTGCGGCAAACCCGACGCAAAAGGGGGGCTTGGGCAGATGGGCGACCTGCTGCAAAATATCTGGATTTTCAACAAAAGTGAGATGCGGCGCGACAAACTCGCTATTTTTCTTAATTTTTTCGGCGCTAGTCTGGTCAACGCGCCAGTCGGAAACGGCTGCGACTGCAATAAAAATATCGGTTTCAGCGATTTTCGCTAGCACGGCATCCAGCATTTGCTGAGCAGTTTGTACGTCGTGACGGATGACATCGGCTGGCGTCGCGAGGGGGGTAGGGCCGGCAACGAGGTGGACTTGCGCGCCACTTTGCGCCGCTGCGCGGGCTAGCGCAAAGCCCATCTTGCCACTTGAGCGGTTGGTCAGACCGCGCACCGGATCGATTGGTTCATAGGTCGGGCCGGCTGTAATGAGTACGCGCTTGCCGGTAAGCAGTTTCGGTTGAAAAAATCCAACCATGGCTTCCATAATGGCTGCTGGCTCAAGCATTCGACCCGCGCCGGTTTCGCCGCATGCTTGGGGCCCTGCATCGGGGCCAAGCACCCTAATGTTATCGGCGCGGAGTTGAGCAAGGTTGCGCTGGGTCGCTGGGTTTTGCCACATCTGTTGATTCATTGCCGGAGCGACTAGAAGTGGGCAGGTGCGTCCAAGCGCTAAAGTGGATAAAAGATCATCGGCGCGTCCATGGGCAAGCTTTGCCATAAAATCAGCGGAAGCAGGCGCAATCAGGATGGCATCCGCGGCGCGTGAGAGATCAATGTGCGCCATATTGTTACTCATGCGCGGATCCCATTGGCTGATATACACCGGACGACCTGATAAAGCTTGCAGGGTGAGCGGCGTGATGAATTGAGTCGCCGCATCGGTCATGACCACTTGTACCTTCGCACCAGCTTGGCTCAGAAGACGGGTTAGCTGCGCTGATTTATAGCAGGCAATGCCGCCAGTAAGGCCCAGCACCAAATGTTTGTTGAGTAGATCCATGTTAACGTGTGCGGCGTACGCGGCGCAGTTCATCTATAACCAGCAAAATAGCCCCGCAGGTAATTGCACTATCGGCTACATTGAAAGCTGGCCAATGCCAGCCCCGTAAATGGAAATCGAGAAAATCAATCACATGTCCATATAAGAGCCGGTCAATCACATTGCCTAGCGCCCCGCCCAAAATCAAAGATAACGCGGTACAGAAAAGTTTCTGGCTGCCGTGTCGCTTAAGCAAATAGCTGATAAAAAGCGCGGCGGCTACGCCCAGCGCGCTCAGAGCCCAACGCTGCCACCCACCGGCATGCGCTAAAAAGCTGAAAGCCGCGCCTTTGTTATAAACCAGCACGAGGTTAAAAAATGAGGTGATTGGATGTGAATCGCCATAAGAGTAAAGATTCAAAATGGACAGTTTGCTTAGCTGGTCGCTCAAAATAATGAGGAGCGCTAGCCCCAGCCAACGCACGAAGGTTTCGCTATTCTGTTGATTAGCCATTATGCAGCCCTCCGCGTAGGCTCGCCGGCGCCAAATAGATTGTTAAAACACCTCATGCATAAAGTGGGATGCTCTGGCTCGGCGCCTACATCGCTAGAGTAGTGCCAACAGCGCTCGCACTTTACATGGGTTGAAGGAGTTACCTGAATGCCTTCGTCATTTTCATGAGCGACTTTTTCAAGCGTTGCCGTTGACGTGATCAAGATAAATTTTAGATCGTCGCCTAGGCTAGCCAGTACCTCATAGCGCGCGCCGGTCATTTTGAGTTCGACTTCTGCTTGCAGCGATGAACCAATCTGGCCGGTAGTGCGCGCAGCTTCAAGCGCTTTAGTGACTTCGCTGCGGATGGAGCGGAGCAATTGCCATTTAGCAAGGAGGGTTTCAGCCTCGGCTATGGCGGGATAAGTATGATGAGTCTCGGTGAAAATCGTCACTGCTTCTGGCTGAAGTATGCGCCATGCTTCTTCGGCGGTAAATGACAAAAAAGGCGCAATCATGCGCAATAGGCTGTGGGTAATATGATAAAGCGCCGTTTGCGCTGCGCGCCGCGCTGGCGCATCGGGCGCAGATGTATAGAGGCGGTCTTTAAGAATATCCAGATAAAAGCTGCCTAGATCTTCTGAGCAAAAGGTTTGCAGTTTAGCGGCCGCTGGATGAAACTCATATTGCGCATAATGTGCCAAAATGTCTTGTTGCAGTGTCGCGGATAACGCGAGCGCGTAGCGATCCATCTCAAGCCAATTCTCTATCGGCTGTGCATGTTGCGCATAGTTAAAATCAGACAAATTCGCTAATAAAAAGCGCAATGTATTGCGGATACGCCGGTAGCTCTCGACCACCCGTTTTAAAATTTCATCGGAAATCGAAAGTTCGCCTGAGTAGTCAGTGGAAGCCACCCAAAGTCGAATCACCTCAGCGCCAAGGGTATCTGTGATTTTCTGTGGCGCCATCACATTGCCCAGGGATTTTGACATCTTGCGGCCTTGTCCATCGACGGTAAAGCCGTGCGTGAGCAGAGCTTTGTAAGGGGGCTGCCCATCGAGCATAGAGGCGGTCAAAAGCGATGAATGGAACCAGCCGCGATGCTGATCTGATCCTTCTAAATACAAATCAGCCGGAAACTGGGTGACATCTTTATGGGAGTGGCGTAATACGTGCCAATGGGTGGTGCCAGAATCGAACCAGACATCGAGCGTATCGCGGTTTTTCTCGTAAAGATCGGCGTCTGCGCCCAGTAATTCACGCGGATCGAGCGTCTGCCATGCTTCAATCCCGTTTTGTTCAACGCGCTTGGCCACTTCTTCCAAGAGGGCAAGCGTATTTGGATGCAGCTCGCCGGTTTCTTTGTGCACAAAAAAAGCAATCGGTACGCCCCATTGACGTTGCCGCGATACAGTCCAGTCAGGGCGATTGGCGATCATGCCAAACAAGCGTTGCTTACCCCAGGCTGGATAGAAGTGAGTCGCCTCAATGCCTTCTAATGCGGTAGTGCGTAGGGTTTGACCGCCTTCCTTCGGCATCAGATCCATGCCAACGAACCATTGCGAGGTCGCGCGATAGATAATCGGCGTTTTATGCCGCCAACAATGCATATAGCTATGCGTATAAAGCTCGCTTCTAAATAAGCTGTTGGCTTGCTCGAGGGCTTCAACGATTTTAGTATTGGCTTGCCAAATCGAAAGCCCGCCAAACAGCCCAAGCGATGCGGCGTAACAGCCATTGCCCAGCACTGGGTTAATAATTTGCGCATCATCGAGCTGATGCGCTTTACACGAAATAAAATCTTCCACGCCATAAGCGGGTGCTGAATGGACAACACCGGTGCCGGTATCTAGAGTGACATAATCGCCAAGATAGATGGGCGCAGTGCGTTGATAATCAGCATGTAGGGTGGCTAGCGGATGATGGAAGCGTAGTCCCGCGAGCGCTTGGCCCGGCGCTGACGCAATAATCTTGCCGTCTAATTGATAGGCTTGCAGGCACGCCTCAGCGCGCTCCGTCGCCAATATGAGCAAGCCGCGTGGCGTATCCACCAAACTATAGCTAAATTCGGGATGCAGATTAAGCGCCTGATTGGCGGGAATCGTCCACGGGGTTGTGGTCCAGATAACGATCCAGCCCTTGAGTTGCGGCAGCGTGGCTAAGCCAAATGCTTGAGCGATTTTTTCCGGTTCTGCGAACGCAAAACCTACATCAATCGTAGGATCGGTTTTATCTTTGTATTCCACTTCAGCTTCAGCTAAGGCTGAGCCGCAGTCAAAGCACCAATTCACGGGTTTTAAACCACGAAAGACATAGCCTTTTTCAAAAATCTTGGCGAAGGCGCGAATTTCATTGGCCTCATTCGCAAAAGCCATCGTGCGATAGGGATCATCCCAATCGCCGAGTATGCCTAGGCGTTGAAAAGCTGCTTTTTGTCGTTCAATCTGTTCGTTTGCATAAGCGCGCGCTTTGCGTTGCACTTCGGTGGTGGGCAGCGCTTTGCCAAATTTTTTCTCAATTTGAATTTCAATTGGCATGCCATGACAATCCCAGCCTGGCACATAGGCAGCGTCAAAGCCCGCCAGCGTGCGCGCTTTCACAATCATGTCTTTCAGAATTTTATTCACGGCATGACCAAGATGAATATCGCCATTGGCATAAGGCGGGCCGTCATGCAAAACGAATTTGGGGCGGCCCTGGCAAACCTGGCGAATTTTTTGGTAAACCTTTTTCTGTTGCCACTCTTTAATCCATTGCGGCTCGCGCTTCGGCAGCTCAGCGCGCATTGGAAAAGGTGTGTTTAGAAGGTTAACCGGATATTTTGCGGCCGGTTTTGCATCAGTTTTCGGGTTGCTCATAGTGATAATCAGAGGAGATAAAAAATGCCCGCGCGTTTTCTACGTCGCGCGCAATTGCAGTGCGTAACGTGGCGAGGTCATTATATTTCTCCTCGCCGCGCAGTTTTTTTAGAAATTCAATGCGTAGTAGTTTGCCATAAGCGTCGCCCTGCCAATCGAGTATATGCGTTTCAAGCAAAATCCGGCCTGAATTGTCGACCGTAGGCCGGATGCCAAGGCTGGCGACGGCGGGCAATGGATTTTGGGCTAGCCCATGCACCGCCACCGCAAAAATCCCGGAAAGCGCTAGGTGTTGCGGCGCTACCCTGAGATTCAGGGTCGGAAAACCCAGCTCGCGGCCCAGTTTATTGCCATGTATGACATGGCCGCTCATCATATAAGAACGGCCCAGCAAAACGCGAGCCAGGGCCAGATCTCCAGCGAGCAAAGCCGCGCGTATGGCGGAACTAGAGATGCGCTGGCTGCCATTGGTCAGGGTAGCGATTTGCTCAACCTCAAAACGATATTGTTTGCTGGCCGTCTGTAAGGCGGCAAAATCGCCCGCCCGTTTTGCGCCATAGCGAAAATCATCACCTACCAAAAGCCAGCGCGTATTTAGACCTTGCACGATGATCTGCTGGATAAACGCATCGGCGGTTTGGCTGGCGAAGGTTGCATTAAAGGGCTCAACCAGCACTTGGTCCACGCCATAGAGACTTAACGCTTCAAGTTTGTCGCGCAAAAGGGCAATACGTGGCGGTGCGCTTGCCGGATTAAAAAATTCGCGCGGATGGGGCTCGAAGGTCATCACGCACACGGGCAAGCCGCGCTGCTTAGCTTGCTCGCGCAGGCGCGCAAGCAACATTTGGTGCCCGCGGTGCACGCCATCAAAATTGCCAATGGTTAAGGCGCAAGGCGCTGGATTGCGCGCGTTAGAAAGACCTCTAAAAACTCTCACGTTCAGTCTCGATGCCGTTGTGCGCAGCCATGGGTCTGCTGTGATCGATGATGATACTCAGAGTGAATGAGGCGCTCTCGATTGCGCGAATGGTTTGACACTTTCCGATGCGATACCGCCATAAGCTCAAGTTCCGCCTATTTTAACTGCTTGCTGTGCTGGGTAAATAGTTCTTAGAGCTAGGTCATTTCCTTTTTAACTAGCTCGGATATGGGAGCTAGCAAGTATAGCACTAGGGGCTAATTACGAAGAGCGAATGCGTCGGTCGTCTCTAATGTTAAAATCCGTCAATGAAAAAAATTGTAATTCTAATTTCTGGGCGTGGCAGCAATATGGAAGCCATTGTACGCGCCTGTGAAGTTCAGCGTTGGCCTGCGCGCATTGTGGCTGTGATTGCAAGTCGGGCGGATGCAAAAGGTTTGCTATTTGCCCGCGCGCAAGGGATTGCGACCGTTGCGGTTGAGGCAAAAAACTATCCTGAGCGCGAGTCGTTTGAAGCAGCGTTAGTGGCGGCGCTGGATTCATTTACGCCAGATTTGATTGTATTAGCTGGTTTTATGCGAGTGCTTACGGCGCCTTTTATTGAGCGCTATGAAAACCGTATACTCAACATTCATCCCTCTTTGCTACCGAGCTTCCGTGGCCTAAATACGCACCAGCGCGCGTTAGACGCTGGGATTAAAGTGCATGGCGCGACGGTGCATTTCGTGAACGCGCAGCTCGATGGTGGGCCAATTATCGCGCAGTCGGTAGTCCCAGTATTGGCGGACGATGATGAAGCCACCCTCTCGGCGCGTGTCCTAGCGAGCGAACATATTCTCTATCCGCGTGTCGTCCGCTGGTTTATCGAAGACCGGCTGACACTTAACGCCACGCGCGTGGCGCTGACCCCCCCTGAACCCCAATGCCTGATTACTGGCGCAGATCTAATATGAAAAAACTAGCCCCTTGGCTAATTGAGCAAAGTGAGGCTTTGCTCAACGAATTATTAAAGTTTACTGGACCGGCAGATGCTGTGACACGTCGCTTTTTCCGTTCTCAACCGAAATTGGGCCATGCAGAGCGGGGCATTATCGCGGAAGCCGTATTTGCCGTCTTGCGCCGCAAACTTGAGTGTGCGCATTTAGCTGAAAGCGGTAGCAGTCGGCCTAATCGGCGGCTTGCGCTGCTTGGATTGATGCAAACGGTGGGGCGTCAAAGCTTGCTGCCCTCGGTCTCTGCCGCTGAGGTGGAATGGCTTGAGCGGGTTTCAAAAATCGATCCGGCCAGCTTGCCTGCGCGCATTCGCATGAATCTACCGGATTGGCTGGCCACAGCCCTCAGTCAGCAAATATCTGGGAAAAATTTGAGCGTTGACGAAGGCGAGAGTCTGGCCGCTGCTCTCAACCACCCAGCGCCGCTCGATTTGCGCGTGAATTCACTTAAGGCAAACCGGGCAGACGTACTCGCCCTGTTAGCTGAGGCTGGCATCGAGGCGCAGCCCACGCCATTCGCGCCTTTAGGCGTGCGCGTGACGGGTAAGCCAGCATTAAATCGCTTGTCCGCGTTTGAGCAGGGGCATTTTGAAGTGCAGGATGAAGGCAGCCAATTGCTGTGCTATCTTGTCGCCCCCAAACGAGGTGAAATGGTGGTTGATTTTTGCGCCGGAGCAGGCGGCAAAACGCTTGCACTAGGCGCGCAAATGCGCTCCAGCGGGCGCTTATATGCGTTTGATGTGGCTGATAGGCGCCTTGCTAAACTTAAGCCACGGCTTGCAAAAAGCGGTTTATCTAACGTGCATCCGGTACGCATTGATAGTGAACATGATGCAAAAATCAAGCGCTTGGCTGGCAAGATTGATCGTGTTCTGATTGATGCGCCCTGTAGCGGTTTAGGTACGCTGCGGCGTAACCCGGATCTTAAATGGCGGCAAACGCCAGCGTCAGTGGCTGAATTAGCGGTGAAGCAAGCCTCGATTCTCGCTAGCGCCGCGCGTCTGGTTAAGCCAGGCGGACGGTTAGTTTATGCTACCTGTAGCTTACTCGCAGCAGAAAACGAAGCGGTGGTTGAGGCTTTTATGGCCGCGCATCCAGAGTTTCAATTAGTGCCGGCTCATAAAGTATTAGCTGAGCAGCAGATTGATCTTGATACCGGGGATTATCTATCTCTATGGCCGCATCAACACATGACCGATGGTTTTTTTGCAGCAGTGCTTGAGCGCTGTGTTTAAAGTTCAAATTAGGCGGATCCCCAAAGACAGGATATAGGCGCCGCAAAGAGACGATCTCCGCATGGAATAATGTTTTCCCCATTATAAAAACAATTCCCAGCTTAAATTCGTCTTGGCAGATCTGCGCCAGTTTGCGTAGCTCTTTATAGAAGGCACTCAATCGAAAAGCGCGGAAAAAGCATTGCGTCGGGGTCGACTATTTTGGATTTAAACGCCGTCTAATATGGATTTAACTTACGTCTAATCTGAATTATAGTTTCGTCCAATTCGGATTAAAAGCTTTTGTTATGGACTCATGAAACTCTTTTTCAGTTTAAGCGGACTGCTTGTTTTAGTGGCATCCTTAGTGACTGCAAGCGATGCCCGCGGACCAGTTGCTTATACGCCGCCTCTCGTATTAAAGGCGCAAGGCACGATGCAGGCTGCTTTTGTGCCGCGTGATGATGTTGAAGGACTTATCGTAGACGCTTTGCAAGGTGCGCGCAAACAAGTACTTGTGCAAGCGTATCTGTTATCCAATAAACGCATTATCCAAGCTTTAATGAAGGCCCATGAGCGCGGCGTTGAGGTGCGGATATTAGTGGATGCTGGGCGGCTAGAAGAAGGGCGTGATGCGCGCATAACCGCACTGGCCAAGGCAGGTATTTGGGTGCGCCGCGAAGTGAAGTATCGTAACGCGCATAACAAAATTATCATTATTGATGCTAACAGCGCGCATTCAGTGCTGATTACCGGCAGTTTTAATTTTACGCATGCAGCGCAACGAAAAAATGCAGAGAATATGCTGATTATTCGAGATTTTCCGGCGCTTGTGCATGAATATGCAAAGAATTGGCAGCGGCATGCAGATAGCGCTTTGACGTACTAATTTTCGAAAGGGTTTTATTCCTATCAACCAGGGCCCGGTTCTATTAACGGCTTCGCTTATACAGTTGATACGACACGGCGACGTTGCAGAAAGAACGAGACCCGCATAGATTGGAGGATCTATGCGGGTAAGAGATTTTGCGTAAGCCCACTACTTCGCTTGGCTTTACATTTTTCTAAATTGCAGCAAGACAATATGCAGGTACCTTCTATAGTGCGTTTAAGTACTGCATACGTAGGGGAAGGTAATGTTAAATGTAAAATTTCATTCGAATTTGACGCTACCTGATAGTAAGATTCATCAGAAAAACACTCCGACGAGCACACCAAACACTCCACAGAGAACACCATCAGGGTTTGCATTCAAGGATCATTCTGATTTAAAGGGCTTGGGCGGCAAACCAAAATCTCTCCAAGTAAATTTTTTCAATGCTGGCATTAAACCCAAACAATCAAAACTATTAGCCTCCTCAGGGGCACAAGCAAAATATGGTCAGCCGCCACCCGCTTATCTTGCTACGGGCATGTCTGGTGCATCTCATTCTGAGAAGAAATTTTCCACTCAGGATATGAACGCCTCTTCCTCTTTAACTACTCATCATGGAGATCCAGTAAAAACGGAGGAACTGACTAATGCATTAAGTGGTATGCAAACAAGAAATCTAACTCTTGCACAAGCTATGCCGTTGTATATAAAACTCGCAAACCAAAAAGACCTTACTAAAGGACAGATGGCAGCTAAAACAAAGTTGGGGATGATGCTGCAGAAGCAGCTTCAAAACCCTAATGTCAGCTGGAAAGATGTCGTAGGCAATTTAGCCGATTCCCCACTTAATTTAGCTTCGCTAAAAGATTTGAAGGGCGCTATTGAAGCTGAACCAAATAAGTACGGAGCACTCACACCCGCAATACTTTTAAAGGTGGATAAGGGTATTGCAGAGGAACGATCAAAAAATACATTTTTTGAAGAAGGCAGTCAGTCTGAACAACCGCCACCATCTTATCAGGCTACTCAGTCTCAGCAAGCGCCACCGTCTTATCAGGCTTCTCAGTCTCAGCAAGCGCCGCCATCTTATCAGGCTGTTCAGTCGCAACAATCGCCACCACCTTATCAGGCTACGGGCACATCTAACGCTTCTCATTCTAAGAAGTCTTCCACTCAGAATACGAAAGCCTCTTCCTCTTCAACTATTAGTCATGGAGGCCAAGAAAAAGCGGAGAAACTGATTTTTGCATTAGGTGGTATGCGAACAAAAAGTTTAACTCTTGCAGAAGCTATGCCCTTATATGTAGAACTCGTAAACCAAAAAGGCCTTACTCAAGGGCAGATAAAAGCTAAAACAAAGTTGGGGACTATGTTGCACGGGCTGCTGCAGGAGCGGATTCAAGACCGTCGTGCCAGATGGACACATGTCGTCGGCGATTTAGCCGGTACCCCACCTAATTTAGCTTCGCTAAAAAAATTGAAGAGTGCTATTGAAGCTGAACCAAATAAGTACGGAGCACTCACACCCACAATACTTTTAAATGTGGAGAAGGGTATTGCTGAGAAACGCTCAATAAATGCATTTATTGAGAAAGCCAGCGCCTTAACTTCTGAAAAAGATTATGCCTCTCTCACAAAAGAATATGCCTCTTTAATGAGAACCCTGACGAATGAAAATTCGAAAAACAAAGTCAACGAAGCAATGGCGACAGTAAAAGAAAAATTAGGTAAGGATTATCCTAAAATTGGGTTAAATTTAGTTCGTTAAGCCAAATTGCATGGTACGCGTAATCGCGTGGTTAATCACCTCGATGACGGTTAACTTGCAAGTTTTACGGAAAGTCTTCCGGATCTGGTCGGAAATTACCGCTGATTCATTCACTGAATAGCTTAGTGCGGCGAGCATTGCCGCCAGGGCTGAGAGTGAAAATTCCCATTGAAAAAATGTAAAGAAGCCGAGAATAATGTTTACATCGTGCCAATTGGCACGGGTGCGTGCGATGGCATATTTCCACTCGAAGCGAAATGACAGATAAACAATAATACCGAGCACCACGCAGAGTAAGGTCAGCAACCCATGCACCGCCAATTTTTTGCCGACTTGCGGACCGACAAACTTCAGGCTTTAATGAAGGCCCATGCGTGCGGCCCAGCGAAAAAATGCAGAGAATATGCTGATTATTCGGGATTTTCTGGTGCTTATGCATGAATATGCAAAGAATTGGCAAAGGCATGCGGATAGCGCTTTGATGTACTGATTCAAGGTGCGCTATCTAGTTTTCTGTTCAGTTATCCCCTGAGCCGAGATTCCACATCCTCAAGTAGTCGTCATGCTCTTTTTTTAAGACCGCTTGCCCATTCGTCTGAACTGCAATAGGAGTGCTTTCGGCTTTTGTTGGCGCTTCTTTACGTGAAAAAATTCCTTCTTGAGAAGTGCTGGTATAGGTCACCAATTTAAAGAATCTTTTGCGTTCCTCTAAATTCGGATATGCCCCTGCTTTTAACATCATTGCTCTAGCTTCAAACGCATGGAGTTTGCCTTGGGTGGATAGGGTTGCTATTTGCACATTTCCCTCTTCGTTTAGATAAGGGATTGTTTTTGTTAATGTAAGCATTTGCAAATAAGAATTATTTGCCTGCTGCACAGGAATCGTAAATCCATTTGAAGGTGCATTTACGGCATATTGATAATAAGTGGTATTGGCATACAATTTTTGATTAAATGCGATGGCCTCCCCAGGTTGATTATTATGCAGATATATCGTTAAACATTCTCGATAAGCACGACTACTTGTTTCTGGATTTTGATCTGTTTCTGAGCCGTGCATTCCAGTTCCTATATGGTAAACAAAACCGAGATAGGTTTTATCGACGTTATGTGCTGTTAAGACTTCTTGATAGGCTGGTGCAAAATTTTCAATGTCCCGGATTGTCTCTTTCAATTTTTCAAGGTCGGCTTTCCAATTTAATGGATTATTTTGCTTGGCTAGTTGAGTCCACTTTCCATTCTCACTAAATTCCTGCTTAAATCTTGGAGTGCCATATCGCGGTAGACCAGCAAGAAGTACGTTGCATCCAATAGGGTGTTCAGACTGGTGTGTTTTACCCGATACTAATACATGATATTTGTTTTTGAGACGCATTTGTTCTGCTTTCTTTTTACCATGAGTGCCATTATGAAACTCAAAATTCATATTGCCGATATTTTTTGTTTTTTGTATTTTTTTAGAAGATGAATTTATTTTTAAATCAGGCTTATAAGTAAGCTTTGCATTTTTTAAAATCCCTGAAGATTTTCCAGGGTTGCTAGATTTAGTTTCTGACGAGCTAGCCAATCCCTTGGTAGGTAACCATGTTGTTTTCATGCGCCTCTCCTGTTCATTAGTAAATGGATAAGTACATGATTGTCCAAAGGGTAAGTTGTTTTTTTCGAAAAAACCAAAAAGCTATTGTTTTTTTACCTACATTCCGCTCTCGGCTATGTATCACCGATTAATTTTGAAAGGAAATATTTGCAAAAAACGACACGCAACCTAATGATTCTCTACATGAGTTGGACTGCTTCAAGTTTGGCAGGATGGATTCCGTTTCGCCTTGTGGGCATGCCAAATTACACAAAATTTCACATCTATTTCCAATTAATTAATCGAAAACATTTGCTGTCCGTGAAAGGAAGTTAACTGCACGCTGTTTAGATCATAGAAATTCGCCAATAACCTCATTAAAAAAATAAACTCCCTTATTTTCATTTCGTTAAATTTCATTTTTTATCCCAATTGATCGTATAGCCCCAATAAATTAAATTTTTAGAATAAAATTGAGAGGCATTGCAAATCGCATTGATCGGATTATCTGCATAAATTGGGAAAGATTTTTCTATAAGTGGTAACTCCACATGGCAAGCATAGCTTCCTATTAATGGGCCCTCCGTAGTTCGCAATGTATCTGATTTTTATGAGTTAAGACGCATAGTTGATAGTCATCTGCTGTTTCCAGAATCCAGCGGGCTGGCTGTTTATGAAGTCCCACCTGGTAGGATGAATGAGTAACACTCATACCCTCACCCGATTAAATATCGGAGAGGAGTAAGCATAAAGATGGAAATAAAGTTTTGGCCAGGCCCTGTGTGGATAAAGAGATTGTGCTGCGCAAAGAATAAAAATAAAATTGGATGACAGCAATTTACTCGATTGATGAGCCAATGAAAAATTTCGCGCAATGGATTCAGAGCAAGGCAGTATCATGCAAGTCTATCGGGATTATCCCGCTTCCACTTTATCTGCTTCTGACGGCATGTTTGTTCATTCTGCTGCGGACACATCAGTTGCCCCATGACATATGTTCGATGATTGCTGTGCTAGTAATAGGTGGTTTTACGTGTTCTGAAATAGGTAGATCGGTCCCACTTCTCAAGCATATTGGTGGCTCAGTGATACTGGCAACGTTTGTTCCTTCTTATCTAGTTGCACACCATTATCTTCCATATGAATTAGTCGCTCCAATCCAAGCCTTTTGGAAGAATGACCATCCGCTTTACCTATTTATTGCAACAGTCTTAGTAGGTAGCGTTCTAAGTATGGATCGCCTTACGCTTATCCAAGGCTTCGCAAAAATTTTTGTGCCGTTAGTTTGTGGCTCGATCGTTGCTGCATTCACAGGTATGTTGGTCGGTTGGATGTTTGGCTTGGATGTTTTTCATACATTTTTCTTTATTATCGTGCCAATTATGGCGGGTGGCTTTGGCGAAGGCGCGATTCCGTTATCAATTGGCTATGCGAAAATTCTTGAGCAGCCCCAAGGGGATGTACTGGCTCAAATTTTACCGGTCATCATGTTTGCTAATCTTTGCGCTATCACCTTATCGGCCGTATTGCATTTGCTAGGGCGGCGCTTCAACCATTATTCGGGCGATGGGCGTCTGCAAAAAAATCAAAATGTTGGCGAACATATAGAGAAAAACGAGACCTCGCACTTGGATAGCAGACAATTTTTAATAAATATCGCAGTTGCTGGCGTTACTGCTATTACTTTTTATTTGATCGGAGTATTAGCGCACCAATTATTTGCATGGCCGGCGCCCATTGTTATGTTGGTGATTGCGATACTCATGAAGCTTTTTAATTTTGTCACTCCTTCAATGCATCAGGGGGCGGCAGGGTTGCATTATTTCTTTACAACTACAGCGACTTATCCTCTTCTTTTTGCAATTGGGGTGGCGGTTACGCCATGGGATAAGCTGGTTGCTGTGTTTACTGTGCCGCTTATGGCTACGGTGTTTGCAACGGTAACATCGCTCATGGCGACAGGTTTTATGGTGGGTCGAAGAATTGGACTATTTCCGATAGAGGCAGCAATTGTAACGGGCTGTCATAGCGGTATGGGGGGCGGTGGCGATGTGGCTATTTTAACGGCGTCGAATCGTATGATGCTAATGCCGTTTGCCCAAATTTCTACTCGTATTGGCGGTGCGGCGACTGTTATTATTGCTTTATCAGTTATTTATCTTTTTCGCTAAAGTACCTGCGGCATTTTTGTGTTTTACGATTAAGGCACGTTTCTAAATATTCTCAGTAATTGAGACATAACAATCTCGGTGCCTATAAATTTTTCTGTCGAAAATTATTTAATTAATAGAAAAATACTATATCTTTTTTGCGAATAATTTATTTTTATCTATTCAGGATTTGCTGGTTAAAGGTTCCTCTCTTTAAGCAAATACACAGGATATTTGTGCTTGATATAAATAAATTGCATAACCATAAAAAATAATCTATACCTATAAAAAAGAGGGCTTTTAAATGGATGCTTCATCAATACGAGACAAATCATTCTGTTTGCGTTGGCAAGCTATTTGGTGGCAACTCATGGATAAAAGTATTGGTATTGTTCCCTTGCCGATATATTGCATTATCGTTGCTTGCTTGGGTGCTTTGCTTGCTTGGCACAAAATTCCCAACGATATTTCGGTCATGATTGCGATACTCACCGCGTTCGGCTTTACGTGTGCCGAACTAGGCGCTCGCATTCCGGTACTGCGCCAAATCGGCGGCCCCGTGATTGTCACCACCTTTCTGCCCTCCTGCCTGGTCTATTACCAACTTCTGCCCAACCAATTAGTCAGCTCAATTAATGATTTCTGGCAAACGACTAATATACTTTACCTATTCATCGCCTCCGTGGTGGTGGGCAGCATCCTCGGCATGCACCGCCTGACGATTTTAAGAGGCTTCGCTAAAATCTTTATTCCTCTCGCGGTTGGCTCCGTCGCCGCGGCTATTGTGGGTACCCTCACGGGCATGGCCTTGGGCTTGGGCGCACATCATACGTTCTTTTATATCGTGATTCCTATCATGGCTGGCGGTATCGGTGAAGGCGCAGTTCCTCTCTCGCTCGGTTATGCCGATATTATGAACCTGCCACAAAAGCAGCTATTCGCCCAAATTTTACCGGCCGTTATGCTCGGCAATTTAACCGCGATTATCTGCGCAGGTTTATTGAACCAACTCGGTAAACACTACACTCATTTAACGGGCAATGGGCGCTTACATACTGACGATGATGGCTTATTATTAAAAACCGACAACGCCGCCGCGGCTCCGGTTGAAAGTATTGCCGCTGCTGGGTTGATCTCGATTACGCTCTATATTTTGGGGATTCTGGCACATAAATTGATTGGCTTGCCAGCGCCTGTTAGCATGCTTTTTCTTGCTGTGCTCGCCAAGCTCACTTACGCGGTTTCACCTAAATTAGAAGATGGCGCGCGCACCGTTTATCGCTTCTTCTCAACCGCGGTGACCTATCCCTTGCTCTTCGCAATTGGCATCACTATCACCCCTTGGAACGATCTGTTAGCTGCTTTCCATTTAGCCAATATTGTCACCATTGTTGCAACCGTGCTGACGTTGACAACAGTCGGCTTTTTTGTCGGGCGTTGGGTCGGCTTGTATCCGATTGAAGGCGCGATTATTAATGCTTGCCATAGTGGTATGGGAGGGATTGGCGACTTGGCGATCCTCACTTCTTCTAATCGCCTACAACTTATGCCATTTGCCCAAATAGCGACTCGCCTAGGAGGTGCGCTCACCATTACTGTAGCGATTATTTTACTCGGGTCTATATAGGTGATTGGGTTTTTAAGAAAATGTTGGTAACAAATTAGAGGCAAGTTCTGTGAGAACTTCAATTGCTGCGTGAGCCGCCGGCGTAACGGGCGATGCACGGGATGGGCAAATTGCCACTGTCCGTTCAATATAGGGTGTAATAGTAGATGAGTGGAGGGGAAGATCAGGCCGTAATACTAATGCTGTTGAAGACAAAATAGTGTTAGCTATGCCTGTATTCACAATACTGAGTAATCCAGATAATGAATCAATGTCTGCAAGTATATTTAACTTAATATTTTCGCGTTCTGCAGCTTTTTCTATCAAGCGCCGTAAGGCTTGATCTGCGCTTGGCAGTACTAGAGGCAGATTCTCTAACGATTTGAATTCAGTGGTTAAAGCTGTTTGCTGTGAGGCTTGTTTTCCACGCACTAAGCATAAACGTTCTTTAGCAAGTGGTATTGATAGGGCGTTAGAGTCCGCTTCATTGCGCGGCAACATTGCTAGATCCAGTCGCCCGTTGATTAAAAGTTCATCAAGATAGCCACTGACGCTTGGAAAAATGCGCAGTTTGACTTCGGGATAACGTTTTCGCATTTCCAGAAAAAACGGTAACTCAAAAACTGCCGCTAGCGGGGGGGTAAAACCAATCGCTACTGTACCGGTGATACCTTCAGAGGTTCGATGAATTTCTGAGCGCATTTCCTCTAATTGCAGCAGTATCGAACGTGCGTGTCGATATAGCACTCTGCCAGCGCCAGTCATTTCCACGCCTTGAGGGCTACGCAATAATAAGGGAACTCCAAGCTCGCTTTCGATAGCATGCATGCGCTGACTCAAGGCTGGCTGAGCCACTCCAAGCCGACGGGCAGCTAATGACAGGCTTCCACAATCAACTACTGTCACAAAATAGTGTAGAAAGCGGCTTTGCATTTGAATGGCGTCAAGTTAGAAAAATTTAAGGTTTTAACATCCCTAGAATATTTTTGGTTTGCCAACTTCAATTCTTAAGAGCTCTTTTGAGCAACGCCAAAATGCAAAATCGTAACTCTATCAGAGCAGAGAGTTATCTAAGTTGCGCGAGCTTAGATTTTTCTCTGTGCATAGGCAAAGCTACTTTAATCCAGACAAACCCTAAACCTGCGCCCCAGCATTCGGATCATTACGATCATATTTCGGCTTAAGCGGTTTAATCAAATCCTCGCGCTTGACTCCAAGCCACATGGCAATCGCTGCTGCAACAAAAACGGATGAATAAATGCCGAACAGAATTCCGATGGTGAGCGCTAACGAGAAAAAATGTAGCGTCGGTCCGCCAAATAATAACATCGCTAACACCATCATCTGGGTGCTGCCATGCGTAATAATCGTGCGCGAGATAGTGCTAGTAATCGCGTGGTTAATCACCTCGATGACCGTCAACTTGCGGGCTTTACGAAAAGTTTCCCGGATTCGGTCGAAAATCACCACCGATTCATTCACTGAATAGCCCAGCACCGCGAGCACTGCCGCCAGGACTGAGAGTGAAAATTCCCACTGAAAAAATGCAAAGAAGCCGAGAATAATGATTACATCATGTAAATTCGCGACGATGCCGGCGATGGCATATTTCCACTCAAAGCGAAATGATAGGTAAATACTAATTCCGAGTACAACACAGAGTAAGGCAAGCAGTCCATGCACAGCTAGTTCTTTACCGATTTGCGGGCCGACAAATTCAACTCGTTGCAGGCGGGCTTGCGGGGTATCCGCGTTGACCGCGTTTATTACGTACTCGCTTTGCTGCGCAGATGACATTCCGGCTTTTAATGGCAGCCGGATCAATACGTCGCGTGAGGTGCCAAAAGTTTGCACTTGCGCATCGCTATAGCCGAGCTTGCCCAGTGTGGCGCGCAGCGGCTCAAGCTGAGCTTGCTGGGGGTAATTGACTTCAAGCACCGTTCCCCCCGTAAACTCAACGGATAAATGCAGTCCGCGAGTGAGCAAAAAGAATACCGCAGCAACGAAGGTCAACAATGAAATTGCATTGAAAATCAACGCTCGCTGCATAAATGGGATGTCTTTGTGAATACGGAAAAACTCCATTCTGTGCTCCAGATCAGCGTGACATATTTTGACTGTCCGGCGTTGCCGGACGCCATATTTGGCCAATTGACAAAGACTTCAGCTTGCGCCGTCCGCCGTACCATAGGTTGACTACACCACGGGCAAAGAAGACCGCCGAGAACATTGAAGTCAAAATGCCAATGCAATGCACAACCGCAAAGCCGCGGATTGGCCCTGAACCAAATGCAAGCAAGGCAAGGCCCGCAATTAAGGTGGTTACGTTTGAATCTAAAATGGTGGCCCACGCATGTTGGAAGCCGGATGAAATTGCGGTTTGCGGCGGCGCACCATGGCGCAGCTCTTCACGGATGCGCTCGTTGATTAATACGTTAGCGTCGATGGCCATGCCAAGAGTGAGTGCAATCGCAGCGATGCCGGGCAAAGTCAGCGTGGCTTGCAACATTGAAAGAACAGCAATCAATAGCAGCAAATTAAGCGATAGGGCCAAGACTGAAATCAGGCCAAATAGCATGTAGTACGCCAACATAAAAAGAGCGATTGCGGCAAAGCCGTATAACACTGAGTCAAAGCCTTTTTTAATGTTGTCGGCGCCTAAGCTGGGTCCAATCGTGCGTTCTTCAATGATTTCCATGGGCGCGGCCAGTGAGCCTGCGCGTAAGAGCAAGGCAAGATCATTGGCGGCGGCAGTAGAGGCGGAGCCCGTGATTTGAAAACTCTCGCCCAGTTCGGATTGGATCGTGGCGACGGTCAGGACTTCGCCTTTGCCTTTTTCAAACAGCACAATCGCCATGGGCTTGCCGATATTGTCGCGCGAAACGCTGCGCAGCACACGGCCACCCGCGGCATCTAAGCGGATTTTGACAACTGCTTGCTGGTGTTCATCAAAGCCTGCTGCGGCATCGGCGATACGGTCACCGGTAAAGATAATCTGTTTTTTGAGGAGTACAGGGGCGCTATTGCCCTCAGTGAAAAGTTCATCGCCAGCCGGGACGGGGTCGTTTGCATTAGGATAGCGCGGTGCATTTGCATCGACTAGGCGCGCCTCAAGGGTTGCTGTGCGGCCAATAATATCTTTAGCTTTAGCGGTGTCTTGTACGCCAGGCAACTCTACAATGATGCGATCTACGCCTTGTTGTTGAATCACGGGTTCAGCCACTCCGAGTTCATTGACGCGATTATGTAGCGTTGCGATATTTTGCTTGAGCGCATTTTCTTGCGTGATGCGCAGTGCGTCTGGAGTAAACGCGCCAATCACTTGATAGCCGTCGGCGGTGGTTTGCACGCTCCACTGCAATTCATTGAATTTGTCTAGGAGTAAGGCGCGTGTAGCTTTGGCTGGCTCCTCAGCGATAAAATTGATGCGTATCGTGTGGGCAACGCGACTGACTCCGCCGCTACGAATCGCGCGCTCACGGAGCAGTGTGCGAATATCGGTTGCGCTGGTATCAAGTTTTTTAGCCAGCGCGCCGGCCATATCGACCTGTAATAGGAAATGCACGCCGCCACGCAAATCTAAACCAAGGTACATGGGTAGCGCATGCAGCGCAGTCAGCCATTTAGGCGAGGCGCTTTGCAGGTTTAAAGCAACGATATAAGCAGGATTGGCGGGGGTCTGATTGAGTGCTTTGGCAAGTAAATCCTTGGCCCGCAACTGAGTATCTGTATCGGCAAACCGTACGCGTATGCTAGCGTTATTTACGTTGTTATCAAAAATAGCGCTAAGCGCTGTAATTTGGTTTAAGGCTAGCGTGTCTTCTACTTTTTTTAATATAGCTTGATCGATTTTCACGGTGGCCCGGCCGCTCGAAATCTGCACTGCGGGCGTTTCGCCAAAAAAGTTAGGCAATGTATATAACAGGCCGATGGCGAGCGCCATCAACATCACGATATATTTCCACAGAGGATAGCGGTTCATTGGCGGGCGTAGTGAAAACAGAGAAAAACAAAATACGCAGCCATATGCCTAGCGCTGCTTTTACTTGCAGGGTTGTCACAAAACGACCGCATATTCGCGCGCGGTTTGTGACAGCCTTTCGCAGAGAGGGTTTTTATAGCGCCTTGATGGTGCCTTTAGGCAAGGTCGCAGTTACAGCATTTTTTTGCACGGTCATTTCAACGCCATCAGCAATTTCAACGCTGATATAAGCCTCGTTGACTTTAGTCACTTTACCGACAATCCCGCCATTGGTGACGACTTCATCACCTTTTGCCATAGCGGCGAGTAAGCTGCGGTGTTCTTTTTGCCGCTTCATTTGTGGGCGGATCATAATGAAATACAGGACCGCGAACATCCCGAGTAGGGGTAAAAAGCTCATCCAGTTAGGTTGAGCACTAGCAGCAGCACCAGCGCCTTGCGCAAGAGCATGGGTAATAAACATGCTAAATCTCCATTAGTGGGTAGTCAAAACGGTTGGGCATTCTACCACCGAGTAGGTATTTTATATATATTTGCAATATGAAGTTGCGTATCCGCGTATAACGGCATGGCTTATCCTACACCGCGGGCGCGCTCAGCCTTAAATTTTTGCACAAACGTACCAAATCTGCGTGCGCTGATCGCGCTGCGCATTTCGCGCATTAATTCAAGATAATAATACAGATTATGGAGTGTGTTGAGGCGCGCGCCAAGGATTTCGCCAATGCGATGTAAATGATGCAAATAGGCGCGCGAAAAATGACTACAGGTATAACAAGGACACGTTTCGTCGAGCGGGCGGGGATCTTTACGGTGCACCGCATTCTTGATTTTTAAATCGCCAAAGCGCGTGAAGAGCCAGCCATTACGAGCATTGCGGGTTGGCATCACACAATCGAACATATCAATCCCTGCCGCCACGCCAGCGACTAAATCTTCTGGCGTGCCTACGCCCATTAGGTAATGGGGTTTATCAGCGGGTAAGCGGGGGGCGACATGATTCAAGATGCGCATCATGTCTTCTTTAGGTTCGCCTACCGAAAGGCCACCAATCGCATAGCCAGCAAAATCAAGTTCCATTAATCCTGCTAGCGATTCGTCGCGCAAGCTTTCGTGCATTCCGCCCTGCACAATGCCAAATAACGCATTAGGGTTGCTGAGTTGATTAAATTCATTGATTGAACGACGCGCCCAACGTAAAGACAAATGCATCGAGTCAGCCGCTTGCGAGAGCGTGGTAGGGATGCCAGCGGTGGTGTAGGGGGTGCACTCATCGAATTGCATCACAATATCTGAATTCAATTGGTGTTGTATCTGCATCGATACTTCAGGGGATAAAAAAAGGCGATCGCCATTAAGCGGCGAGGCAAAGGCGACGCCTTCTTCGGTAATTTTGCGCAGCGCACCGAGACTAAATACCTGGAAGCCACCCGAGTCGGTCAGAATCGGCTTTTGCCAGCCGATAAAGCGATGTAAGCCGCCATGGGCGGCAATTGCGTCCAGTCCTGGGCGCAGCCATAAATGAAAAGTGTTGCCAAGAATAATCTGCGCTTCAATCTGCGCCAGTTCAACGGGCGCCATGGCCTTGACAGCGCCATAGGTGCCCACAGGCATAAAAACGGGCGTTTCAATTACGCCGTGATTTAATTTGAGACGGCCGCGGCGCGCCTGGCCGTCGACATTGAGTAAGTCAAAAGTTAACATGGTCGGTGAGTTAAAAACATAGCATCGCCATAGCTGAAAAAGCGATATTTCTGTGAGATCGCATATTGATAGGCAGTGTGGATGACGTCAAAACCAGCAAAGGCGCAAACCAGCATTAACAAAGTCGATTTTGGCAAATGAAAATTTGTGATTAATTGATCGACTACGCGAAAACGATAGCCTGGAGTGATAAATATATCGGTTTCGCCACTGCCTGCGCACAGCAGGTCGGTGTCGGTTCCTTGGGCTGCGCTGGACTGTGCTGCGGCCTCCAGAGCGCGCAACGAGGTTGTGCCTACGGCGATGACGCGCCGTCCAGCGGCGCGCGTGCGCGCAATTGCCGCAACCAGTGAGGGCGATATTTGATACCATTCACTATGCATGCGGTGTTGCGCAAGATTCTCTGTGCGCACCGGCTGAAAAGTGCCGGCGCCAACATGTAAGGTGAGGGTTGCGCGCTGCACGCCGCGCGCGTCAAGCTGCGCCAGTAACGCTTGATCAAAATGCAGTCCGGCAGTCGGTGCGGCGACCGCCCCGGGGTTGGCGGCATAGACTGTCTGGTAACGGGCTTCATCGGTTGCATCGGGCGCGTGCGTGATATAAGGTGGCAGCGGCAAACGCCCGTAACGTTCGATTAGGCTTAGACAATCTTCTGGAAAGTGCAGCGTGTAAAAAGATGCAGGAGCATCAGCTTGCTGCGGCTCGCCGATGGTGACCTCAAAGGCATCCGCCAAGCGTAGCGTGCTGCCGACGGCAGGGCGCTTACTGGCGCGTATTTGCGCGAGCGCCGTGCGCGTGCCGATAATCCGCTCGATCAGCACCTCGATCTTGCCGCCGCTGGCTTTGTTGCCAAAAAAGCGTGCCTTCAGCACCTGTGTATCATTAAACACCAGGAGATCGCCTGCCGCGATGCATGCCGGCAATTCTGCAAAGCGCCGATCAATCAGGTGTGCTGGCGCGCGCGCGTTGTCGACTTCAAGTAAGCGGCTTGCGCTGCGGTTAGCGAGGGCCGTTTGCGCAATTAATTCGGCCGGCAGTTTAAAATCAAAGTCAGAAAGTGTATACATGCAAGGGGCCTATAGCTAAAGGCCAGCGTAAATAACGCGTAAAACCCAATATTGTACTTGTATCTGGTTAAAGCTCTATAGAAAGGCTGCGATGCCGGCATCTAAAATTTTATTATCTGAACCCCTGACTGAAATTCCGCCCGCGGTAACGCCGGCTGATCAGCCTAAGCCAAATTCTGGGCGGCAAGCAGATAAGCTGGCTAAGCTCGGATTGACGCGCAAGCTGGATCTGGTCTTGCATTTGCCGCTACGCTATGAAGACGAAACCACCGTCACGGCAATTTGCGATCTGCTGGCTGGCGTAACGTCTCAGGTTGAGGGCGTGATTACACATCATGAAGTCACCTATCGGGGGCGACGCCAATTATGCATTACGCTCACCGATGAAAAAGGCGATACGCTGGTGCTGCGCTTTTTGAATTTTTACGGTTCGCAAGTCAAGCAACTTGCAGTGGGTGTGCGTCTCCGCGCGCGTGGCGAAGTACGGGATGGATTTTTTGGCATGGAAATAGTGCATCCGGCGTATCGGCTGGTCGCCCAAGGTGAGCCCTTGCCCCAGGCGCTGACGCCTATCTATTCAACTTGCGCAGGCTTGAGTCAAGCGTACTTGCGTCGTGCGATCGACAATGCACTGACTTCGACTCCGCTGCCGGAATTGTTGCCGGATGCCCTGAATGCCGAGATCATTGCGCCACTGCAATTGCCGCCGCTTGCGGCTGCGGTGCGCACGCTGCATCATCCACCGCTTGGGGTGGAGGCCGATGCACTGCTTGAGCGCACGCATCCTGCATGGCTTCGCATCAAATTTGAAGAGCTCCTGGCGCAGCAGTTGTCATTAAAGCAGTCGCATCTACAACGGCGTACTCGTTTAGCACCAGCGCTTATAGGTTGTGCGCAGAGCGCGGCGCACACGTTGCTTGAGGGTTTATTATCTGCGCTGCCGTTCGCGTTAACGGCAGCGCAACAGCGGGTACAAAAAGAAATTAGCGCGGACTTAGCGCTGCCTCACCCAATGCAGCGGCTTTTGCAAGGCGATGTGGGAAGCGGTAAAACGGTCCTGGCTGCGCTTGCTGCGGCGCAGGCTATCGATGCGGGTTACCAAGTTGCGCTGATGGTGCCTACCGAGCTGCTTGCCGAGCAGCATGTGCGTAAGTTGCAAGGTTGGTTTGCGCCGCTTGGCATAAATGTCGTCTGGCTTACCGCAAGCCTCAAGGCCAAAGTAAAGCGCGCCGCCTTGGCGGCAACGGTGACTGGGCAGGCGCAGTTGATCGTTGGTACGCACGCTATTATTCAAGATAAAGTCGAATTTGCTCGCCTTGGACTTGTCATTATTGATGAGCAGCATCGTTTTGGCGTGGCGCAGCGCCTGGCGTTGCGGGCCAAGGCCCAGGGCGCGACCGATCAGGCAAACTGGCAGCCGCATCAGTTAATGATGAGCGCGACCCCTATCCCGCGTACGCTGGCGATGAGCTATTATGCGGATCTCGATGTTTCCACGCTGGATGAGCTACCGCCCGGCCGTACGCCAGTGTTGACGAAGTTGGTGTCACAGGCGCGTCGTGATGAAGTGATTGAACGGGTGCGGCAAGTTGCGCTAGCTGGCCGGCAAATATATTGGGTGTGCCCATTAATAGAAGAAAGCGAGACGTTGCAATTGCAAACGGCGGAGGATACCTTCGCTAAGTTATCTGCGGTGTTGCCTGAATTACAGATCGGTCTAGTTCATGGCCGGCTTAAATCAGCAGATAAAGCTGAGGTTATGGCTGCGTTCACGCGCCATGAGATTCAATTATTAGTGGCCACTACGGTGATCGAAGTAGGAGTTGATATACCCAATGCGTCGCTGATGGTGATTGAACATGCGGAACGTTTTGGTTTGTCGCAATTACATCAATTGCGCGGCCGTATTGGACGGGGCAGCGCGGCTTCCGCCTGTGTCTTGTTATATGCTGGGCCCTTGTCATACGCGGCGCGGGCGCGCTTAAATACATTGCGCGCTACCAATGACGGTTTTGAAATTGCGCGGAGCGACCTTGAAATTCGTGGTCCTGGTGAGTTTCTTGGAGCGCGCCAGTCTGGCGCTGCAATGCTACGTTTTGCCGATTTGCAACAAGATGCTTGGCTGATTGAGCCCGCCCAACGCGCGGCTGATTATTTACTGAGCAAGCATCCAGAGATTGTGGCGCAACACTTGACGCGTTGGCTAGCAGGCCGAGAAAATTATTTAGAAGTATGATAGATGCGCTTGAAAAAAGTAACCTAAGAACAGCGCGGCGCCTACTCTCTTTTTCGGGAGATTTTTTTAAATGCAAAAATCCTTTATAATCTTGGGTTTTCCGTTTACGCCTCCGCGGAAAACAATAGGGAGAGCCTGCGAATAAAACACAAGCAGGAAAAATAAGGGGTGGTTTATTTTGGATCAATCATGAAAACATTTTCTGCTAAACCTGCTGAGGTTACGCACAAATGGTATGTGGTTGACGTGAAGGATAAGGTTCTCGGACGTGTCGCCAGTGAAGTGGCGCGCCGTTTGCGCGGTAAGCACAAACCCGAGTTCACCCCCCACGTCGATACCGGCGATTTTATCGTTGTCGTCAACGCTGCTCAGTTGAGAGTTACTGGCAATAAAGCCACTGACAGAAAGTATTTCCGTCACTCGGGTTATCCGGGTGGTATTTATGAAACGACTTTCAGTAAAATGCAAGAGCGTTTCCCAGGGCGCGCGCTAGAAAAGGCCGTTAAAGGCATGCTGCCTAAAGGCCCGCTAGGGTATGCAATGATCAAGAAGCTTAAGATCTATGCAAACGATTCCCACCCGCATACGGCACAGCAGCCGCAAGCCCTAGAAATCTAAAGAGACCCGTTATGATTGGAAACTGGAACTATGGCACAGGCCGCCGCAAAAGTGCGGTTGCGCGCGTTTTTATCAAGCAGGGTAGCGGCAATATCATTGTTAATGACAAACCAATTGCTGACTACTTCTCGCGTGAAACATCGCTGATGATTGTGCGTCAGCCGCTTGAGCTAACGCAACATGGCCAAACGTTTGATATTAAAGTCAACGTAACTGGTGGTGGCGAGACTGGACAAGCGGGAGCGGTGCGTCATGGCGTGACGCGCGCCTTAATCGATTATGATTTGACACTGAAGCCTGCTTTGTCGAAAGCTGGCTTTGTGACTCGTGACGCCCGAGAAGTTGAACGTAAGAAGGTTGGCTTTCATAAAGCTCGCCGCAGGAAGCAATTCTCGAAGCGTTAATCGATTGCGCTGCTGCGCAATGGCAAGTAGATTTTTGCTTGAAAAAAGCCGCTTATGCGGCTTTTTTCAAATCATAAAATAGTAGAGTTTTTTACCTATTTGAACGGAAGTTAGCAACCTTAAAGCGCTTTCTAATGTCATTAGCGTTGGGATTCGACTTAAGCCATCGATCGGCTCTATAATATCGAAACCCTGTTTTTTGGAGAAAATAATGAGCGCGGCAATTGAAGTTTCTGCAGCGAACGCCCCCTCAACGCCATTGATTTTTACTGATAGCGCAGCGAGTAAGGTGAAGCAATTAATCGATGAAGAAGGCAACCCAGCGTTAAAATTGCGCGTCTTTGTGCAAGGCGGCGGTTGCTCGGGCTTTCAGTACGGCTTTACTTTTGATGAAGAAATTGGTGAAGATGATACGGTGATGGATAAAAATGGCGTTCAGCTACTCGTTGATGCGATGAGCTATCAATATCTGGTAGGCGCTGAAATTGATTATAAAGATGACCTAAGTGGCGCGCAATTTGTTATCAAAAATCCAAATGCAAGCACCTCTTGCGGCTGTGGCTCGTCATTTTCTGTTTGATGCTTATTCAGTGTTCAGTGTTGTTCTCAATTTAAAAAAATAATGTCGTCAATCTCTCCAACCGCACGGATGGCGAATGCCATCCGTGCGTTAGCTATAGATGCTGTGCAGCAAGCGAATTCTGGACATCCTGGCATGCCAATGGGCATGGCTGAAATTGCCCTAGCTCTTTGGCAGCGTCATTTGAAACATAACCCCAATAACCCGAATTGGCCTGACCGTGACCGCTTTGTATTGTCAAATGGGCATGGTTCAATGTTATTGTATGCACTGCTACATTTGACCGGCTATGAGGGTTTGCCAATTGAAGAACTTAAGCGTTTTAGGCAATTGCATAGCAAAACTCCGGGGCACCCTGAAGTCGGTATAACGCCAGGGGTGGAAACCACCACCGGTCCACTCGGACAAGGTCTGGCGAACGCCGTTGGGATGGCGCTAGCTGAGGCGTTGCTGGCGCAAGAATTTAATCGAGACGAACTCAAAATCGTCGACCACTATACGTATGCTTTTGTGGGTGATGGCTGCCTGATGGAGGGCATTTCGCATGAAGCATGTTCATTGGCGGGCACGCTAAAGCTAGCCAAATTGATCGTATTGTATGACGACAATGGAATTTCAATTGACGGTGACGTCAAACATTGGTTTGCTGACAATACTGCGCAGCGTTTTGAAGCTTATGGCTGGCATGTGATTCGCCAAGTGGATGGACATGATGTCGAAGCAGTCGATGCGGCGATTGTTGCCGCGAAAAAAGCCGATAAGCCAACCTTGATTTGCTGCCGAACCGTGATTGGCAAAGGCGCTCCAACTAAAGCGGGGGGGCATGATGTGCATGGCTCTCCGTTGGGTGCTGCCGAGGTCGCTGCCACCCGCATTGCGCTCGATTGGCCTTTTGCGCCTTTTGTCATACCTGATGAAGTCTATGCGGCTTGGAGCATGCGTGAAACCGGCGCGCGCGCTGAGGCTGACTGGCGCGCACGCTTTGACGCCTATCGCGCTAAGTACCCGCAGCAAGCTGCTGAGTTTATGCGTCGCATGAAGGGCGAGCTGCCTGCGCATTGGTCTGAGACCACGCGTGCCTTTATCGCTGGCGCGCATGCAAAAGCTGAAACGATCGCTACCCGTAAGGCTTCGCAACAGACGATTGACGGTTTGGCTGCGATCCTGCCTGAATTACTCGGTGGTTCAGCAGATCTGACGGGGTCAAACCTGACCAACTGGAAAACCGCAAAACCCGTGCGCGCTACGGAAGCTGGCTTGCAATTCGGTAATTATATCAATTACGGAGTGCGTGAGTTTGGCATGAGCGCGGTGCTTAATGGGATTGCCTTGCATGGAGGTTATCGACCTTTTGGCGGGACTTTTTTAACGTTTTCTGACTATAGTCGCAATGCGCTAAGAGTCGCGGCTTTAATGAAAGCGCGCTCGATCTTCGTGTTTACGCATGACTCAATCGGTTTAGGCGAGGACGGCCCGACGCATCAGCCAGTAGAACATCTCGCGAGTTTACGCTTGATTCCGCAGCTCGATGTATGGCGCGCGGCGGATACGGTTGAAACTGCGGTGGCGTGGGTGCAAGCAGTTGCACGGCAAGGGCCTAGTTGCCTAGTATTTAGCCGCCAGAATCTGCTGTTTATCCAGCGTAGCGAGACACAGATCGAGCATATCGCTAAGGGTGGCTATGTGCTGCGTGACTGGAATGAAGAGGTTGTGGCGCACAAATTGATTGTGCTGGCTACCGGCTCCGAAGTCGAGTTGGCATTGGCGGCGATTGAGCCGCTAGCACGCGTAGGTATCGCAGCGCGGGTTGTATCCATGCCCTCAACTACGGTATTTGACCGGCAGGAGGCGGACTGGCGCGAATATGTATTGCCCAAAGGGGTCATGCGGCTTGCGCTTGAGGCAGGCGTGAGCGATTACTGGCGCAAATATGTTGGGCTCGAAGGCGGCGTAATTGGCATTGATACATTTGGCGAGTCGGCTCCGGCGGCCACCTTGTTCGAGCATTTCGGCTTTACCGTGGAAAATATTGTCGAGCAGGCGCGCGCCCTTTTTATATAGCATCGATTGATGCAAGGTTTGTGCGCGTCGTAGCTCTACTTGATGCAACCGCTCGCTGCAAGGCGCGGCAATTTATCTAGTAGGCGATGGCGTGCGCGTTCATGACTCAGTTAGGTAATCAGGAGAGAAAAAATGACGGTTCGCGTCGCAATTAATGGCTACGGTCGGATTGGCCGCAATACGCTGCGAGCATTTTATGAAGCAGGCAAAACACATGATCTGGAAATTGTAGCGATCAATGATTTGGGTGATGCCAAAACCAATGCGCATTTGACACAATACGATACGACCCACCGTCAATTCCCCGGTACGGTAGAAGTGCAGGGCGAAGAGCTGGTGGTGAATGGTGACCGGATTCGAGTGCTGGCGCAGCGTGATCCGGCGGCTTTGCCATGGGGCGAACTCGGGGTGGATGTGGTGTTGGAATGCACCGGTTTTTTTACCAGCAAAGCAAAGGCCAGCGCTCATTTGCAAGGCGGCGCGAAGAAAGTCATTATTTCAGCGCCAGGCGGTAAAGATGTCGACGCCACGATTGTTTATGGCGTGAACCATCAAACGTTAAAAAAAGAGCACACCGTCATTTCAAATGCCTCATGCACGACTAACTGCCTGGTTCCTCTGGTTAAACCTTTGCATGACAAACTCGGCGTCGTCAATGGTTTGATGACGACCGTCCACGCCTATACCAATGACCAGGTGCTGACGGACGTTTATCATGAAGATCTACGTCGTGCTCGCTCGGCAACGCAAAACATGATCCCAGCTAAAACGGGCGCTGCTTCAGCAGTTGGCTTGGTATTGCCCGAGCTCAATGGCAAGCTAGATGGCTTTGCCATCCGCGTGCCAACCATCAATGTCTCGCTGGTTGATTTATCCTTTGTGGCGGCGCGTGATACGACTGTGGATGAAGTTAACGCAATCCTAAAAGAAGCGGCTGACGGTCCGTTAAAAGGTATCCTCGCCTATAACACCCTACCGCTGGTTTCGACTGATTTTAATCACCATTCAGCTTCATCAATTTTTGATGCGACCCTAACTAAAGTATCGGGCCGGTTGGTTAAGGTCTCAAGCTGGTACGATAATGAATGGGGCTTCTCAAATCGAATGCTAGATACAGCAGTGGCGTTTGCAAAAGCGAAGTAAACCCGTTTAAATCTCAAATATCCTCAATAAGTTGGTCCGTAGGGGCCAACTTAGTCATAAGATGAGAATAGTTCTTATTTAAGTGATTGAGGATATTGATGGGAAACTCTGCGCGTAGTGATTTTAGTGCACGTCCAAACTCAAATAGTGCGCGATATATTGCGCAAGAGCTGGCCTCTGAAGAGGAAAAAACTTATTGTCCGTCGTTATCATCGAGCCGATCAAGATACTCGGTAGGTATAGACCAGACGGCTAGCCTGTCTGAGAGGGTGATAGGAAATAGACAGAAACGTAATTTTCCGTGGTCAGGACAAGGCCCCAAAGCTAAAAGACCCTTATCTGCGCTGAGCGCACAGTCTATGAGCGGAGTCTCTGTAAAAGAGGCGGAAGATAGCCATGAGCACGGCCACGGCGCGGTTATGGTTGATTTGGACGAAGCCGTACACGCGATTTATATTCTGCTTAAAAAATCGATCGAAGCGGGGCGTGGGGGCGGTGATGAAACTTTGACGTGGATTCACGAGCTGCAGGAAGAAGCAGAATTATTAAAAAATGCACCCCTTGAGCATACGGCGCATCAAGTGAGTCCTACCGGCGGAGCGGATTTTGGCGTGTCAATGGGGACCTCCGGCTTGATTTTTGTCTTGGCGCTGTTCGCCATCAGAGAGGGGCTGCATGCACGAAAAGCAGCCGCTGCCGAGCATGGCGAAAAAAGTGAGCAGGCTCGTAAACTCAGAAAAGAGATCAAGCAGCTAGACCGCCTCGTTGAAGGAATAGAAAAATTGTTGAAAACCGCAGAAATGCAAGATGCATTGGGGGCAGTCTGCGCGTTGGCTAAACAAACTAAGTTGTGTAAAAATCAGAAACTGCAAGACACGCAGTTTTCACTTGAGATGAAACGTCTTGACAAAAAAATTGGCGAAGCCTCGCTTGCTTCAGGCAGCACGATTCTCGCTAAAGCGCTAGCAGAAAGTACCACGCAAATTGGCTTAGCTGCCAGTGCCCATCAGCTTGATGTGGCCCAATTGATGGCGCAAGGTTTAATAACCAGTTCAGCCGCAACTACGGCAACCGTGGTTGGAACTGCTTCAGCGTTGGTGTTGGGGCCTGCCGCCGCGCTTGGAGCGACTGCGCTTGGCGCCTATTTTGTTAAAAAATCACGCAAGCAAAAGCAGCAGATCCAGCAAGGCAAGGCGAGCGTCGAGGCTGCGTGGGCACAATTGCGAAAAGTGAGTGAAGATGGCACAGCCCAGCTATCAATAATCGACGACTATTTAAAATTTTTAGGTGTCAAATTAGCTCAGCGCGAAGAGTTTGCAAAATCCTTTTTGAAATGGAATAGTGGTTTTCTAACGGGCAGTACAGTTTATGCCGGCAGTACATTGGCGAAAATGGGTATCACAGTGGCTTCCTTAGCCGGTGCGGGCGCTGCTGCTAACCCAGTTGGCTTGGGCGTGCTACTGGCCGCCACCATCGCCGGTGGTTTAACTATGACGGTTTGCTCGCAACAATTCTTACATAGCCATGATAAACAGAAACGCTATGATGATTATCTAATTGAGGATGACCTTGAACTAGATCGAGAGTCTTTAGCTGCTGTGGATATTACGCACCCGCAGGGCGCCAAAACAGGTCCTGAATTGCGGTCTCGTTTTTATCATCAGGCTCAGGCGCGAGAAACTTTACGGCAGAATTTGCTTGCACAGGCCGCATTGGAAAGCAAAAAACGTTATCGATGGATTCCGTATTCAACAGATCGAGAAAAAACGACTGAATCTAGAAAACAACCCATCTCAAAATTCTCTTCCTTTAAAAAGAACTTATATGCACGTTGGCAAGCAAGCGCAGGATTTACGAAAAAGCTAGCAACCAGTCTTGATTACAAAGCAGCCCGAGAAACCTATAAACAGGTTTGTGCGGAAAAACGCAGCGGCCTTGGCAAGCGCACATTGAAGAAGTGGCTGGACCAGCCGAAAAATGCCTCCGCCCAGATTGATTTCATGCGGCAGGCGCTTGGTTTACAGCTCACTTATCTGGAGCAAAAATATAAGGTACAACTCGAGTTACGGTCGGCGTATCAGAAGGAAAAAGACGCTTTATTGAATAGCGTCGATACTCCCTTAAACGTGAGCGCCATCAAAAATTTTCTTGAAGATGAAAATATTCAGTTAGATTTTGAAGTTGATGTTCTATTGCGTGACAAGTTGAGGAAAGAATTTAAAAATCTAAAAGATGAGAGGTTAAATATTCCTGAGCAGCTAAGTAAGCAGCTCGCTTATTTTGAGCGTAAATGCGACTTACAGCTAGATTTTCAGTTGGCATATTTGAACCAGAGCGATGCTCGCGTAAACGCGGAAACCATCAAAACTTATGTTGAAGATGAAGCGATTCAGTTAGGTTTTGAAGCTAATTTCTTAGTGCGTGATGACTTAAGGAGCGCAGTTAAATCTCTAAAAGAGAATAGGCAAGATATTCCTGAGCAGCTAAGTCAGCAACTCGTTTCTCTGGAGCGTATATGTGATTTGCAATTAGATTTACAGTTGGCGTATCTAAATTCAAAACCCATCAATACCTCTCTTAAAGGTATTGAAACCCGCTCAGGATTTGAAAATGGTATCAACTTACGTAACGAAGTAAGAAGCATACTAGAAGAACTAGAGGATAGTGGGTTTAAAGAGCAGGAAAAGTCACCGGCATCTGAATCACAAAACATGTCAGCGGAAAAGTTACTAAGACTCAAAGAAGCTTTCATGCTTTTACAACAAGGGCGGAGTTCTATACAAAAGCTGCAAACTAAAACTGCTCAGCCAACAATCGACTGTAACCAGCGCTTTGCTGAATATTTATTGGCAATAGCGCCAAAACGCTATCGTGATTTACGAGGCAAGCTGATTGGAACCGAAATTCAAGCTGCGCGATTACGCGAGCTTGCCGGCCAAAAATTGAATACCGGCTCACAAAAAAATGGGGGCGTTCAAGCCAAGGCCACGTTATTGGATTCAACCAAGCCTCAAGTAGCAAGAACAGAAACGTCAAGTACGACCGTCGTTCAAAGTAGGCGAAGCTCGTTAACAGCAAGCTCTAATACATCTAAAACGATAGATGACGCTTCATCAGTACTCAATAAATCTGAGGCTGAGCTAACTTTGCCAGAGTTCGCGCAATTGCATCAGCAGTATTACCAGCCTTGGATTGATTCTAAATCAACCTAATTAAACTTTCTTATGCGGACAGTTTTCCTTACGGCAGGAACCATATAAAGCCAGCGAATGCTCATGCAGGACAAAGCCCCGGCTTTCGGCGATCATCTGCTGACGTCGTTCGATTTCGGGGTCGTAAAATTCCTCGACTAAACCGCAGTCAACGCACAGCAAATGATCGTGATGCGTGCCTTCATTGAGCTCAAATACAGCCTTGCCCGATTCGAAGTTGCTGCGGGTTAGCAAACCCGCCTGTTCAAACTGCGTGAGCACTCGGTAAACTGTAGCCAAGCCAATATCGAGTTCTTCGGTAAGGAGCGTGCGGTACACATCTTCGGCGCTCAAATGCCGGATTGTGCTATTTTGAAAAATCTCGAGGATTTTCAGCCGTGGCAGCGTCGCTTTGAGGCCAATGCTTTTTAAATCGGAATGATTGCTCATGGTTAGCTACGAGTCACAAGTAAAGGGTACAATGCATATCTTTATGAATAGGGGGTGGCTGGGCCAAGTCATAATGTCTGGCGCGGTAAAGAATCCTCTTTTCAAACGGATAAGTTGTTCATAGTTTTCGGTAGGTTATTCGTTCCAGCAACCTATTTAGTCAAAATTTTTAAGATGAAATTGTTTTTTTTCACGTTTAGCCGCCTCAATCGATTGGCTTTACCGCAAACCATAAGGCGGCCGCTGGCGCTAGCGTGCGCTATGCTGTTGGCGGCTTGTTCGACCTATAACGACACAACTCAACGGATTGCTCAGCACATTACACCCTACCAGATTACTGTGGTACAGGGCAACTTTATTTCCCGTGAAGCCGTCGCTAAACTGCAAGTCGGCATGCCGCGAGAGCACGTGCGCGCAGTGCTGGGCACGCCGCTTTTAATCGATATTTTTCACCCAAATCAGTGGGATTATATTTTTTACTTCAAGCGTGGCGCAACTGAAGTGGTGCAGCGCCGCCATTTGGCGGTTTATTTTGAGCGCGATCAGTTATCGCGCTGGACAGGTGGCGAAGATTTGCCGTCTGAAAATGAATTATTAGCTGAAATTGACGGCGACCGGCGTGCTAACACGCGTCGTAAACAAAGCGCATCTGCACGTGCGTCAAGTGCCGAGAGCCAATGAGCGCGCTTAAAATTGCGCTAGCGGGCGCTTCTGGCCGCATGGGGCGGATGTTGATTGAGACGGTGCTTGCTACGCCCAGCGTGCAGTTGGTTGGGGTTTATGAGCGCGCGAATAGTGCGCTGATAGGGCAAGACGCAGGGGCATTTTTAGGCCAACGCACAGGGGTAAGCGTTTCTAATGAAATGCACGCGGTGCTAGCGGCGGCCGACTGTTTGATCGACTTTACGCGCCCGGAGGGTACGCTGGCCCATTTGCAAGCAGCATCTGAACATGGCGTGAAATTAGTGATTGGAACCACTGGTTTTACGCCGGCGCAGCGCGCCGAGATTGAAGCGGCTGCGAGTAGAGTGCCGATTGTGTTGGCGCCGAATATGAGTGTTGGCGTGAATGTGACTTTTAAGCTGCTTGAGCTTGCTGCGCGTTTGTTGGCGAGCGATTACGATATTGAAATTATTGAGGCGCATCATCGGCATAAAGTCGATGCGCCATCAGGCACGGCCCTTAAAATGGGCGAGATCGTCGCGCAGGCGGTAGGCCGTGATTTAGCGGAAGTGGCGGTATATGGCCGTGAAGGCGTTACCGGAGAACGTAAGCCTTCAACCATCGGTTTCGCCACAGTGCGTGGCGGCGATATTGTGGGCGACCATACGGTCCTTTTTGCGGGTGCGGGCGAGCGCATTGAAATTACTCATAAATCGGCCAGCCGCGTAAGTTATGCGCAAGGCGCGCTACGGGCCGCGCATTTTTTGGCCGATAAGCCCAATGGCCTATTTGATATGCAAGATGTGCTGGGTCTGCGTTAACTAAGCTGTAACCCATATCAGCATTGCTTACCCTGCTGGTGCAGCGGCTATGCTATTTCATGCAATTTCCCATTTACTTTATTGAAAATTTTATCCCCTATGCAAGAAAAGTATATTCCTGCCGAGGTTGAATCGGCGATGCAGCGTCATTGGGCGCAACACAATGTATATCAGGTAAACGAAGCCGCGCCCCGGGACAAGAAGTTTTATTGCGTATCAATGCTGCCTTACCCTTCTGGCAAGCTGCATATGGGGCATGTGCGCAACTATACAATCAATGATGTGATGGCCCGCCATCTGCGGATGAAGGGCTTTAATGTATTAATGCCGATGGGCTGGGATGCTTTTGGCATGCCGGCGGAAAACGCCGCAATGGCGAATGGCGTGGCGCCTGCGCAATGGACCTATGACAACATTGCTTATATGAAAAAGCAAATGCAGGCGATCGGACTAGCCATAGATTGGTCGCGCGAAATTGCGACCTGCGAGCCAGACTACTACAAATGGAACCAGTGGCTGTTTTTAAAGATGTTAGAGGCGGGGATTGTTTATAAAAAAACCGGTACAGTGAATTGGGACCCCGTTGACCAAACCGTATTGGCAAATGAACAAGTCATCGATGGCCGTGGCTGGCGCTCAGGCGCGTTGGTTGAAAAACGCGAAATTCCAATGTACTACATGCGGATCACACAATATGCGCAAGAGTTATTAGATGCGCTTGATGATCTGGGCTGGCCTGAGCGGGTTAAGCTGATGCAACAAAATTGGCTGGGTAAGAGTGTCGGCGCCACGATCAGCTTCCCCTATCAACTCGATGGGGAGCATAAGCAGTTACGGGTTTTCACAACCCGCGCTGATACCCTAATGGGTGTTACGTTTTGCGCGATAGCTGCGGAACATCCGTTAGCGTTGCGTTTGGCGCAAAAACGCCCAGAATTACAGGCTTTTATAGAAACCTGCAAATTAGGAGGCAGCGCAGAAGCTGACTTGGCGACGCTCGAGAAAAAAGGGATCGCCACGGGGTTTTTTGTTCAGCATCCACTGACTGGCGAAGAAATTGAAGTATGGCTTGGTAATTATGTATTAATGAGCTACGGTGAAGGCGCGGTTATGGGCGTGCCGGCCCACGATGAACGCGATTTCGCCTTTGCGCTTAAGTATGGGTTGCCGATTAAGCAAGTCATTGCAGTCAACCAACAACCTTACTCGGATACCCATTGGGCCGCTTGGTATGCAGAGAAAGAAAATAGCATCTGCGTGAATAGCGGAAAATACGATGGTTTGGCTTATGAGCCGGCGGTTCAAGCGATTGTCGCCGATTTAAGCGAGCGCGGCCTGGGTGAGCAACGTGTGGTGTGGCGTTTGCGTGATTGGGGCATTTCTCGGCAGCGTTATTGGGGTACGCCGATTCCTCTGATTCATTGTGCGGCATGTGGCGAGGTGCCAGTGCCTGAAGCGGATTTGCCAGTTGTATTGCCGGAGGATCTAGTGCCAGATGGCAGCGGTAACCCGCTGGCCAAATCAGCCGCCTTTGTTAACTGTAGCTGCCCTAAATGTGGTGCGCCCGCACGCCGTGAAACCGACACGCTGGACACCTTCGTTGATTCATCGTGGTATTTCTTGCGCTATACCTGTCCGGCGGCGCAAATAGATGGCAAACCGTCGATGATTGATGCGCGCACTGAGTATTGGATGCCGATGGATCAATATATCGGTGGCATTGAACATGCGATTTTGCATCTGTTGTATTCGCGTTTTTGGACCAAAGTGATGCAGGATCTTGGTTTGGTGACGTTTTCTGAACCGATCAAAAATTTGCTGACGCAAGGCATGGTGCTAAACGAAACTTTTTATCGTGACAATGCTGGTGGCAAGCGGGTTTGGTTTAATCCGACTGAAGTCACTTTGCAGCGTGATAGCAAAGGCCGAGCTTGTGGTGCGACGCTCAATGCGGATGGACTACCGGTTGAGATTGGGGGCATTGAGAAAATGTCTAAATCAAAACATAACGGCGTTGACCCACAGTCCCTGATCGATCAATATGGCGCAGATACTGCGCGCTTATTTACAATGTTTGCTGCTCCGCCTGAGCAACAGCTTGAATGGTCAAATGCAGGGGTGGACGGAGCGAGCCGCTTTTTGCGTAGGCTGTGGGCATTTGGCTATGCGCAGGCTGAGTCAATGGCGCGCGCCGCCGCTGTGCATTCCGGCGCGCTAACGGCTAGCCCATACTTAAGCCATTTAACTGAGCCACAAAAAGCGTTGCGCCGCGACATTCAGCGCATTTTGAAGCAAGCTGAATTTGATTATCAGCGCGTTCAGTACAATACGGTTGTCTCAGCGGCGATGAAAATGCTGAAGGCGCTTGAAGCCGCGGTAGAGGCCCAGGCGCATGAAAACACAGAAATGTGGAGCCTTGTGGTGCGTGAGGGATATGGGATTTTGTTGCGCATACTATACCCAGTGGTGCCGCATATTGGTTGTGCCTTGTGGGATGAACTCGAGTTTAAAGCTGAATTTGGCTGTGCTCTATTAGATGCGCCGTGGCCCGAAGTTGATGAAAGCGCACTGGAGGCGGCGCAAAGTGAGTTAGTGTTGCAGATCAATGGCAAGGTGCGAGGCGCGTTGACGGTTGCAAAAGAGGCGTCCCGCGCTGAAATTGAGCAAGCGGCGCTTGCCCATGAGATATTTAAGCGCTTTAGCAATGGACAGATGCCAAAGAAGATTGTGTTAGTGCCTGGGCGTCTTGTCAACCTAGTGATTTAAGGAGGCTTTTATGATGAGCGTCCGCTTGGCCGCGCCGATTGTCTTGGCAATGATTTTGCTAGCTGCTTGCGGCTTTCAGCTTAAGGGGCGGCAGGATTATGCGTTTAAGCGCCTTTATATCGAGCCTTCTGGCATGGTGAGCTCGGCCATGACCGCACGGTTAAAACGCATGATTCAGGCCGGCAGCGATACGCTTGTAGTGAATGAAGTGCGTGATGCTGAGGTGATTTTCTCTATCTCGACTTCGCGCAATCAGCGCGCTTTAAGTTTGACTGCCCAAGGGGTGGTTGAAGAGTATGAGCTGGTTAGCACCGTGACTTATGCATTAACGAGTGCGGATGGCATGGTATTGATTCCATCCAGTATGATGCGCCTGAATCGGTCAATGACCTATAGTGACCGCTACACGCTAGCCAAGCAAACTGAATCCGAATTGCTGTATCGAGACATGGAAAATGACGCCATTGATCAATTAATGCGGCGCTTGGCTTTAGTGAACAAATTTAAGCCTGTCAACGAGTCTGTGCCAGTAGTGCAGCCGCGCGCTCCATTACCGCCGCCGCCGCTGTAAATCACTGAGAAATAATCGATTGCGCTTAAGGCAAAAAACTTATGCAACTGCGTGCTGATTCTCTTGCTCGCCATTTACGTAAGGAGCTTGCAAGGCTCTACATCGTGTATGGCGATGAGCATCTTCTGGTGCAGGAGGCGCTGGACGAAATGCGCGCTGCGGCCCGCGCTGCGGCTTACACCCAGCGCTCTATCTTCACAGTAGAGCGTGGTTTTGATTGGAGCCAAGTGCTTGGCGTAAGTCAATCCATGTCGCTTTTTGGCGAGCGTCAATTGCTTGAGTTACGCATTCCGAGCGGTAAGCCAGGCAAAGAGGGAGCCGAAGTTCTAAAAAGACTGGCTGCCGAGCCTCAGCCAGAGAGGGTGATCTTAATCATTTTGCCTAGACTAGATGCTGCCACGCAAAAAGCTGCGTGGTTTACAGCTTTGCTTCAAGCTGGTGTAGCGCTGCGGATTGATCGTATTGAGCGAGCGGCGCTGCCAGCATGGATCGGTCAGCGTTTGGCTGCCCAGGGCCAAAATGTGGCGCCTGGCGAGGCCGGTCAGCGGACCCTGCAGTTGATTGTAGAGCGGGTCGAAGGCAATTTACTAGCAGCGCATCAAGAAATTCAAAAGCTTGGGTTGATCTATCCGCGAGGCGAACTGAGTGCTGAGCAAATTCGCGATGCGCTATTAAACGTTGCGCGTTACGATGTTTTTAAACTGAGTGAAGCCATGCTTGCTGGCGATGTGCGCCGGCTATCCAGCATACTAGATGGTTTACGTGGCGAAGGCGAAGCGTCTATGCTGGTATTATGGGCTTTAGTTGAGGAGCTACGGATGCTTTTACTGCTTAAACGTGGCATCGCGGCTGGCCGACCGCTGCCGTTACTATTGCGTGAGCAGCGCGTATGGGGTCCGCGCGAAAAACTCATCGGCGCTGCGTTAACGCGGCTGAACGAAGCGGCATTGCTCGCGGGTTTAGCTTTTGCAGCGCGCCTAGATCGCCAACTCAAAGGGCTGGCGCAGCTTTGGGCAACTGAGTCGCGTAGCGCTTTGCTGCCAGCAGATCCGTGGCACGGCCTGTTTGAGTTAGCGATGACCGTAGCGCAGCCCAATCAATCAAAAAAATGGTGTCTATGAATCTTGATCACTATATGACCGATCTCGGTCAACGCGCGCGCGCTGCCTCACGGGTGATGGCGCGAGCGACAACCGCAGCTAAGAATAATGCGTTGGAAACGATTGCCTCTGTGCTTGAACAAGACATAGCACGCTTAAAAGAAGCCAATCAACGTGATTGCGCACTGGCTCAAGAAAAGGGCTTGGATGCAGCCTTTATTGATCGCCTCACGCTATCTGATGCAGCGCTGCGCACAATGATTGCTGGCTTGCGGCAGGTCCTTTCATTACCGGATCCAGTGGGCGAAATCAGCGAACTTAAATCCCGCCCGACGGGGATTCAGGTAGGTCGAATGCGAGTACCGCTAGGTGTGATTGGGATAATTTATGAAGCGCGTCCTAACGTTACCATTGATGCCGCAGCGCTGTGCCTAAAGGCGGGTAATGCGGTGATTTTACGGGGTGGCTCAGAGGCGCTACAAAGCAATTTGGCGCTCGCTCGCTCAATCAGCGCTGGCTTGGCGGCAGCGGACTTACCCGCCGATGCAGTGCAATTGGTCGCCACGGCGGATCGCGCCGCAGTAGGCAAGTTGGCGACCATGACTGAATATATCGACGTGCTTGTGCCGCGTGGCGGCAAGGGTTTGATTGAGCGCCTCATGCGTGAAGCACGCGTGCCAATGATTAAACATCTAGACGGCGTTTGTCATGTATATATCGATAACGCTGCGGATCTGAGCAAAGCGTTGCGGGTTTGTGACAATGCCAAGACGCAGCGCTACGGTACGTGTAATACGATGGAAACCTTACTAGTTGCAGCTAGCATTGCGCCGCAAATCTTGCCGCCACTGTGTCGTTTATATCAGGATAAGGCCGTCGCATTACGCGTCTGTGCCCGCAGTCGGGCCGTGCTTGAGCAAGCCGGGATTGGCTCTCTGACTGACGCAACTGAGGCAGATTGGCGCGCCGAATACCTGGCGCCAATTCTTGCGATTCGGATGGTTGACGATCTAGATGCTGCAATTGACCATATTAATACTTATGGTTCAGCGCACACCGATGCAATTGTGACCGAGCATTATGATCATGCCCAACGCTTTTTGCGTGAAGTAGACTCGGCAAGCGTTATCGTGAATGCTTCAACGCGCTTTGCTGATGGCTTTGAATACGGACTAGGCGCGGAAATTGGCATCTCAAATGACAAGCTGCACGCGCGTGGGCCGGTTGGCTTAGAAGGTCTAACTTCATTGAAATATATTGTCTTAGGCCATGGCGAAGGACGGGGTTAGAAAGCGGGGAAATAGGGTGAAACGTATGCTATTTTGTCCTTTTGAGCTGAAAAATTCCACGATCTGAAAATGCCTACAAAACTAATGCACCGTTGTGGGCAAGGTCTGGCATAATATTCGGCCTGATTATCTCCGCTACTTATTGTGTGGCAATTTATATCTGACAGTCTGTGGTTGTCGTAAGGCCTGTCAGTTGACATCTTTTTCTAAAAAATACTCATGCTTTGGATTAAATCGTTCCATATTGTTTTTGTCGCATCCTGGTTTGCGGGCTTGGCTTATCTGCCACGGATTTATATGAACCTGGCGCAAGAAACCGAGCCGGCAGCAATCAAACGTCTGCTGCTGATGGCGCGTAAGCTCTTTCGCTTTATGACGATTATTGCGGTGCCTGCGCTTGGCTGCGGACTTTGGTTATGGTTGGTGGTTGGGATTGGCCTTGAGGGTCCAGGCAATGGTTGGATGCACGCGAAGCTAAGTATCGTTGCGCTTTTGATCGCTTACCATATTACTTGCGGTAAGTTGCTGACCGCCTTCGAACAGGGGCGCAATAAGCGTAACCCATGCTGGTACCGCGGATTGAGTGAATTGCCGGTGTTAGGGTTGTTGGCCGCCGTACTTTTAGTGATTTTTAAACCATTTTAAAGCGTATTGCATGTGACAAGCGGTGTTGCGCTGAAAAATAAGCTAGCGATTGCGCAGTTTAATCAGAATGATTTTAAAAAATATTCAGCGCACTGCAACGAACGGGCTTTAAAAAACTCCCATTCACTTTTTTGATCTCAAAAGAGTGAATGAGAGTCATTCCATTGCTGATTAGAACTACTTTTAATCCATTATCTTAAATGGCATCTAAGATGCTTTGCGTAGTTCACGCGGGGCAAATTTGATCACCGAATGGGTGGCGTTGCTTGGGTTTGACCTAATGTCTGTTGGGGTTCTCCCATCTTTCTCAAAGAAAAATTGTTTCTCGCCAAAAGCTGGAACCAAATCATCTAACCAAGTCGCACTTGGATCGAATTTGGCATAAAATGGCCGGCGCACCCAATCTGGGTTGCGAGCTTGTAGAAACTGTAGGGCAAACACTTTTTCGTTATGAATATTAACGATGCCATCTATCACCACTTTACCCGGGAAAGCGCTCATGGACGGTCCGCGCACAGTACGGGCTAGGCCAGAGACGTTTTGATAGGCGGCTTGAAAAATCTCATAAGCTTTGGCGAGCGGTAGTTGAAAATATTCATGCGGCCCCGTATCGCGCTCAACAAACATATAGTATGGAATCGCCCCTAGACGAACGCCTAAAGTCCATAATTCGGCCCATGCTTTAGCATCATCATTGATGTGGCGGATCAGCGGAGATTGCATGCGCACTGTTGCGCCAGTTGACAAAATACGCTTCAGGGCTGTTTGAGCGATCTCTTGACGTAATTCAATAGGGTGATTGTAATGCCCCATCAATGCCAAATTTTTGCCTGCTTTTACAACTTTCTCGAAAAGTCGCAATAAATCGTCAGCGTCTTTATCGGTCACAAAGCGATGTGGCCAATAGGCAACAGATTTGGTGCCAATCCGAATATTTTGAATATGATCAAGCTCTGCATCAAGGAGCGGTTCAATATACTCGGTGAGCGAGCGAGTATTCATAATCAGGGGATCGCCCCCAGTAATTAACACATCGGTCACTTCTTTATGCTGCTTTAGATAAGCGGTAAGCTCGTTTGATTCTCTGGCATCGAACTTAAGCCCTTCCATGCCAACAAATTGTGGCCAACGAAAGCAGAAGGTGCAATAAGCATGGCACGTTTGCCCGGCGCTGGGGAAAAACAACACGGTCTCTTTATATTTATGTTGTAGACCTTGCACCGGAGCGCCATCTAGCAGGGGGACGTTATGCGTCATTTGACCGGCTGGATGCGGATTCATCTGCAAGCGAATTTTTTTCACTTGCGCTTCAATCGCCACCTCGTCTTTTTTAATCAGCACTAAGTCTCTGAGCTGAGCATACTCTGCGGGCGGCAACATCGCTTGATGCGGGAAAGTGAGGCGATAAATTGGGTCATCTGGCACGCGCTCCCAATCTATTAGTTCGCTCATCACGTATTGATTTGTGCGGAAGGGAAGTACACGCGAAACAACAAGCACCGCTTCGCGCAGCTCAAGCGGAATTTTCTCCCACTGCGGCGATTGCTGGATCGATTGACGAGTATAGGGTTTAAATTTTGGCGGAGTTAAAACCTCTTGAGACATGATATACACCCCTATTTGGTTCGATTTTTTTAAACATTGTGCTTAAATTTAGCTCAATCTTGTGGAAGCTTGGGCGCCTCGTGGTTACGGTTGATGACTAAACCCGTAAGCGCCACAACGACCGCTAATGCTGCAGTAATAATCATTTCCATGCGGTGATTCGGCTGGATAAACATGGCAATTAAAATAATCGTGATCGCAACAATAACAATCCAAGTAAGCCATGGAAAGAGCCACATCTTAAGTTTTAACTCTTTGCCACTGGCGAGTAAGCGCGCGCGCAAACGTAGTTGAGAAATGGCAATCACTAAATAAACCAGCAATCCGATGGCGCCTGAAGTCGCCAGCAAGAAAGTAAATACTTGCTTGGGCATCAAATAATTTGCAATTACTGTTAAGAAAGCCACTGCGGTGGAGGCTAATACGGCTAACGCTGGCACGCCGCTGCGCGTGGTGCGTTGAATTGCGGCCGGGGCGTCACCACGCTGGCTAAGCGAAAAAATCATCCTGGATGCGGTGTATAAAGCGGAATTGAGGCAACTAATTAATGCGATGAAGACAATCACATCCACTAACGCTTTGGCGTAGGGGATATTAATTAACTCAAGCACCCGCTGATACGCGCCGATTTCTGGCAAGAGAGGATCGTCCCATGGCACTAACGCGATCACGACAAAAAGGGATGCCAAATAGAAGATACTGATGCGCCAGATAACGGAATTAGTGGCTCGGGTAATTTGCCGGACGGGATTTTTGGATTCTACCGCCGCAATGGTCGAGACTTCTGCGCCGAATAAGCTAAACATGGCAATTACCATTGCTCCAAGCACTGCCTCGAAGCCGTTTGGCGCAAAGCCACCCACGACACTGGTGAGCGCATCTATGCCGCTGACACTGCTTGCTGGAAAAAAGCCCAGGATAGCGCCTAAGCCAATGCCGATGAAGGAAATAATCGCGGTTACTTTGATTAGCGCAAACCAGAATTCAAGTTCGCCATAATAGGCGACTTTTAATAAATTGCTTAGAGTCAAAATAGCAGTGATGGCTAAAGCGAAGATCCAAGTTGCAACGTCCGGGAACCATGAATGTAAAATAATGGCAGCGGCCGTCGCTTCTAGCGGAATGACCAAAACTTTGCGCCACCAATAAAGCCAGCCGATCGTAAAACCCGCCCACCGGCCAATTGCGTGATCAGCATAGGTTGAAAAAGAACCTGTATCGGGCAAAGCCACCGCCATTTCGCCCAACATCCGCATAACCAATAAAACCAGTGCTCCTGAAATCAGATATGCAATGATTACCGCGGGCCCGGCTGCAGCAATCGCATGCCCAGAACCAACAAATAAACCTGCGCCAATTACGCCCCCAATCGAAAGCATTGCAACGTGGCGTTCCTTGAGCCCAGTATCGAGAGTACCGCGAGCTGCTGATGTGGCTGCTTGGCCGCTCAGTGGTTTGGTCATGCCTTTCTTCAATTTCCACTCCAATATTTTGAACATCCCGCTAGAATAACCAAGGGTTTTCTAGCGCTAAATTAACCAGAGCCTTCCAAACCAGATAGATTTAGTTCTGGAATATGCAATTCTGTCGATATATATATTCACCCGAAAAAGAGAAAAAAAACAGTAGATTTACCTCTATTTCGATTAATAACCTACTAAAATAAGAACTTCGCGCAAAGAAGCGCGCAGTCTAACAAAATTTATGCCCTCACTCGAATTTTTTGCACCCTGTCCGCGTGGCTTGGAGGCAGTATTTGCCGACGAGCTACGAGAGATCGCACTACAGACACCTCTTACAGTAGGCGCTGTTGCGCCTGGCGGGGTATATTTTACCGGCGAACCTGCAACTGCTATGGCGGTGAACTTGCATTCGCGTATCGCCAGCCGCGTTCTATTAAAAATTGCACGGCAATCTTATCACAATGAAAATGATGTCTTTGCGTTTACGTTTGAGCAGCCTTGGGAAGATTGGTTCACTGCGCAACAAACATTACGCGTAGACCTTACTGCGCTTAAAACCGCGAACTTGCGTAATTCAAATTTTGCGGCTTTGCGTGTAAAAGATGCGATCTGCGACCGCCTGCGTAAAATGACAGGAGCGCGGCCCAATATTGATACCCTAACGCCTGATGTGCGCGTGTTTGCTTTTTTGGATGCGACTCATTGCACGCTCTATCTGGATACAACTGGCGAGGCCTTATTTAAGCGCGGCTGGCGCTTGGCGAAGGGCGCGGCACCGTTACGCGAAAACCTAGCCGCAGGCATCCTGCGCCTCAGCGGCTGGACGCCCGCAGTGCCGCTCTATGATCCGATGTGCGGCAGCGGCACTTTTGTTATAGAAGCCGCCCAAATCGCACTTGGTTTAGCGCCTGGAGGCGAACGTCATTTTGCGTTTGAAAAACTTCAATCCTATGATCGTAGCGCCTGGCCCGCGCTCAAGGCGGCAGCGTTTGAAGCACGAGATGCAGCGCGTCGCACGCGCAGAGAATTAAACATCTTTGGCAGCGATATTTCGGGGGACATGCTGGTTAAAGCACAAGCTAACCTAGAACGGGCAGGCTTGCATGATCTATGGTTAAAGCAAGTGGATGCGCGCGTTATGGCAGCGCCTACGGAAACGCCTGGCGTGATTATCGCCAATCCACCCTATGGCGAGCGGGTTGACGTGCGTGGCTCGGCGGCGCGAGCGCGCAGCCAAGACCGCGAGACGCACACAATGCGCCAGCAGCGCGATGAATTGTTTCACCGTGAGCAGACGGATGAAGCTCAAGAGGATTTTTTTCGCGCTTTGGGCGATACTTTGAAGCAAAAATTTACCGGTTGGCAAGCCTTCGTCTTAACCTCCGACCGTGGTTTGCCTGGTCAAATGCGTTTGTGCGCAGCAAAACGGACTCCACTTTTCAATGGCCCGATCGAATGCCGGCTGTTCCGCTTTGATCTTGTCAAGGGTTCGCTGCGTGAGTCGCGTTCAAATCAGAAATGAATCGAGGCGGTTAATCTAACGCTTTAACCATTGCCTCAATCACTTGCTTTGCATCGCCAAACACCATCATGGTTTTATGCATATAAAAGAGTTCATTATCGAGCCCGGCGTAACCCGCTGCCATTGAGCGTTTATTGACAATCACTGTGCGCGCCCGATGTGCATCAAGGATAGGCATGCCTGAAATGGGCGATAGAGGATCGTTTCTAGCCGCTGGGTTCACAATATCATTTGCCCCCAGTACAAGCGCGACATCGGTTTGGCTAAATGCAAGATTAATATCATCCATTTCAAACACCTGTTCATAAGGTATTTCAGCCTCTGCCAACAGTACATTCATATGGCCGGGCATCCGGCCCGCGACAGGATGAATTGCATAACGCACCTGGATGCCTTGGCTGGCGAGCTTGCTAGCTAATTCTTTGAGCGCATGCTGCGCGCGCGCTACGGCGAGTCCGTAACCTGGCACAATAACAACTGATTCAGCGTTAGCCAGCGCAAAAGCTGCGTCATCGGCACTCGCTGTGCGGACTGGCCGATTAATGTGCTCGGGGTGAGTTGCCGAGGGCGCATTTTGACCAAAGCCACCCAGCAATACATTTAAAAATGACCGATTCATCGCGCGGCACATAAGGTAAGACAGGATCGTACCGGATGCGCCAACGAGCGCGCCGGCGATAATCAGCATGGGATTATTCAGGGAGAAGCCAATCCCCGCTGCGGCCCAACCCGAATAGCCGTTAAGCATAGATACAATGACAGGCATATCTGCGCCGCCAATCGGAATAATCAGCAGTACGCCTAGGGCAAAAGCGAGCACGGTCATTAAAATAAAGGGCAGCCAATTTTGCGAGAGCAAAAAAAGCACCCCAAAACCGATCATCGTAAGTGCCAACATTAAATTTAATCGATGCTGTCCGGCATAAATAATTGGACTTTTTTGCAACAGTCGGCAGCGGTACTTGCCAGCCAGTTTGCCAAAGGCAATCACCGAGCCAGAGCAAGTTATGGAGCCCACACAAGCGCCAATAAGAAGTTCAGCGCGATTGCTGTACGGCAGAAGCCCCGTGGTTGAAATCAGAAAAGCCGCCGGCTCAGCCACGACTGCATAGGCGATGCAAACGGCAGCGAGCCCAATCAATGAATGCATAGCAGCCACAAGTTCAGGCATTTTTGTCATTTCAATGCGGGCGGCTGCCAGCGTACCCAACCCGCCCCCGACTATCAGCGCGCCCAGCAACCAAGCCGATCCCGCGCCGAGTACAGGCGCTTGTTTGGCGATAAGCGCATATGTCGTGACAAGCGCAAGCGCCATGCCAGCCATGCCGAAGAGATTGCCGCGCTGCGCGCTTCTGGGGTGAGATAAACCCTTTAGCGCCTGAATAAAACACACCGATGCAAGCAAATACAGCAGCGTAACAAGGTTCATATTCATTGCGCATCCTTGTCTGTGAGTGCACGATTTGTTTCGGGCGCATGGTTTTTAGATTTTTTCTTTTTAAACATGGCTAACATGCGATGCGTGACCCAAAAGCCGCCAAAAACATTCACGGCGGCAAGCAACACTGCGGTTGCGCCGAAGAGCCGGCTGGTATGGTGGGTCGTGAGTGCCGTGGCGAGCATCGCGCCGACGATTACAATCGCTGAAATAGCATTCGTTAAAGCCATTAATGGGGTATGCAGCGCCGGCGTGACATGCCAGACGACTTGGTAGCCGACATAAATGGCGAGCACAAAAATAATCAAATTAAGGGTTGTGTGATTGATCATATCCATTGTTGATCTCCATGACAAAACTGAGTCCCCAGCTTAAGCGCAAAACACATAAGCTGTATTGGATCGCGCATCATCAGCGTGCGCCTTAAACTGAAAAACAGTTGCTTACGGTTTATGAGCAGGTTTTAATTGTTGCCCAGCGCGGCACAGGAGCGTAGCGGCCACAATCTCGTCCTGCAGATTAATTGCCAATGCGCCGCTTGAATCAATAATCAGTTTTAGAAAAGCCAGTATATTGCGCGCATAAAGCGTTGACGCATCAGTCGCGGCGAGTGCTGGCAAATTGGTATAACCGGCAATTTGTACGCCATAGCGAGTCACGACCTTATCTGTCTCGGTCAAAGCACAATTGCCTGCACTCGGATTCGATAGGGCGCCGTGTCCGGCGGCTAGATCAACAATCACGGAACCTGGTTGCATGGTTTTGACGGTTTCTTCGCTGATCAATATAGGGGCAGGATGGCCTGGAATCAGTGCGGTCGCAATAATAATATCGGATTGCCGTATCCGTTCGCGTACTTGCGTTGCTTGGCGTTGCAACCAGCTTGCTGGCATGGGCCGTGCATAACCGCCGCTGCCTTCGCCGGCGGCACGCTCGTCGTCAGTTGCATACGGCACGCTAATGAATTTCGCGCCCAGCGATTCTATTTGCTCTTGCACCGCCGGACGTGCATCGGATGCTTCTACCACTGCACCGAGTCGTTTTGCGGTTGCAATCGCTTGCAGACCTGCTACTCCCGCGCCAAGGACCAAGACCCGCGCCGCTTTCACGCTGCCGGCTGCGGTCATCAGCATCGGCAAGAACCGAGGATACAGTGAGGCCGCCAAAAGCGCGGCGCGATAACCTGCGATATTCGCCTGTGATGATAAAACATCAAGGCTTTGGGCGCGTGTTGTGCGGGGGGCGGCTTCTAGCGCGAAAGCGGTCAGGCCGGCTTGGGCAAAAAGCCTCGCCTGCTCGGTATCTAATGGATTCAGCATGCCTACTAAGACTGAGCCAGGTTTACTTAAAGCCAGTTCAGTCGGATTGGGGGCACGGACTTTAAGTACGAGATCCGCTGCAAATGCGGTATGCACATCCCCGATCTCAGCGCCAGCCATGAGAAACGCTTGATCACTGAACCAAGCGCGCGCGCCGGCATCCTTTTGTACTGTGACGCGATGCCCTTGCGCCACGAGTTTGCTCACGGTCTCAGGCGTCGCCGCGATGCGCGTCTCACCTGGATAGGTCTCCAGCGGGATACCAATATGCATTTTATTTTTCCTTGGTATTCGAATTAAGTCCGTTGCGTTTTGCGCATTCTAACTTGATTGAACCGAATCCGATATTGGCTTACGGTTATGCCGAAACCATTCGGCAAAACTATCGTCTTCAAGTGCATAAGCGCCGCGTCCAGATTGCCAAATAAAGCCGCGCTCACGTAGGCTTTGAATTGCAGTTTGGACTGAAGCAATCGTCAGTGCAGGTTGTTTGCTTAACTGTCGATAGCTTGCCATCGAGGACTCGGAATAGGGTAGCCAAGCGCGGCCTTTATGCACCATGATTTCTAGAATAGCCTGCTGCAATGAAGTCAGCACGTTAAAATCGCTCTCGAATTCTTCCCAAATGCGTTCATGCCAGATTTCAGCATTTTGAGAGAGCAAATCAGCAAAACCGGCAGCATTTCCACTCAGCGCGATTTTGCCTGCAAGCTGGCGCAGAATTTCTGGCCGGTATCCGGCTAATTTAAAGGCTGCCCACATACCCTCTTGGGTAAATTGGTTATTTTGCGATAAACTTTGATTCACCCAATTCGTGAAAGCATCTGTAAATCCCTTATCTAATAAAGGAAACTGAATCACATCGCTACCAAAAAAAGGCTGCTCTTTTTTGAGTACGAGGTGGGCGAGCTTATCTTGATTGGAACCAGTAAAGACAAGCATCAAGGTGGGTATGCCATCGCCGCTATTCAGTTGGTCGCGTGCGGATTTGAGCGCAAACATAGCGTTTAATCCGGCTTCAGTAGTGAGTGCACATTGCGCTTCATCCACGATTAAAACAATCGGTTGTTTAGTAATATGGTGCAAAATGCGCAATGCGTCCGCCAAGGTGGTGTTTGGCGGCAAGCCGGATTGTTTAAAATCTAGGATGAGCGTACCCATCACCGTGACTTTATCGAGTTTCGCGGCTTTTGCTAAACGGGCAATGATGCCGTCAAAGGAGGCGATCTTAGTTTTAATCGCTTCAGCAATAAGTGTGGCTGGATTGGTGTTTTTGTCTGACCATAGATCAACGTAAATGGGGATCCATTGGCGCGCTTGAGCTTGCGGGATAAGATCTTCGTTAAGAAACGTGCTTTTGCCAACGCGTCGTGGCCCAGCCAAGAACAGGCCAGAACGCGAATTGGCAATCCCTACGCCCATCAGACTATCGCACAAGCTATGAGCTAATGCGGGCCGTTTATAGGTGAACTGAATGAGCATAAAAATAACCTTTTATGTAAGAATATTTTTAGCGCCATAAATTATGGCTAGAAAAATAATTTACCATAAAAGGCCATGATTGAAGTAACAAGTTATGACTAAGCAACGTATCGTAGTAGGCATGTCAGGCGGAGTCGATTCATCGGTAGCGGCCTGGCTACTTAAACAACAAGGCTATGAAGTGATCGGTCTTTTCATGAAAAATTGGGAAGATGACGATGACGATGAATATTGTTCAACTCGTCAGGACTGGCTGGATGTCGTATCAGTCGCAGATCTGATTGGCATTGATCTTGAGGCCGTTAATTTTTCCGCGGAATATAAAGATCGCGTATTCGCTGAATTTTTGCGCGAATACGCCGCGGGGCGCACGCCTAATCCAGATGTACTCTGCAATGCTGAAATCAAATTCAAAGCTTTTTTGGATCATGCATTTGCCTTAGGTGCGCAAAAAATCGCCACAGGGCATTATGCGCGCGTGCAGCAGGCTGCGCATGGCAGCTTTCAGTTGCTAAAAGCTCATGACCTTTCGAAGGACCAAAGCTATTTTCTACACCGGCTGACACAACCTCAACTGGCGCGGACCTGTTTTCCTTTAGGCGAATTGCCCAAAACCAAAGTGCGCGAGCTCGCCGCCCAAATTAGCTTGCCTAACGCGCAGAAAAAAGACTCAACCGGGATTTGTTTCATTGGCGAGCGGCCATTTAGAGAGTTTCTGAATCGCTATTTGCCGCATCAGCCAGGTCCAATGAAAACGCCAGACGGGCGCGTAGTCGGCGAGCATATTGGGCTAGCGTTTTACACGCTCGGGCAGAGAAAAGGCATTGGGCTAGGCGGTAGCCGAGGAGGCAATGGCGAACCATGGTTTGTAGCTATGAAAGATCTTGCGCAGAACACCCTTTATGTTGTGCAAGGGCACGATCATCCATGGTTAACGAGCTTAACATTACAGGCGACTGATGCGAGCTGGGTTGCAGGTGAAGCACCGCCGGATGGGTTCATCTGCAGCGCGAAAACGCGTTATCGGCAGATGGATATGCAATGCGCAATAGAAGGTAGTGGGGGAGATCGTTTTGCATTGCGTTTTAATGAAGCGCAATGGGCGGTGACGCCCGGGCAATCAGCGGTGTTATATGACGGTGATATTTGCCTGGGCGGAGGGGTGATTGATCGGGTTAATGTTTAGAGCGTGAAGTTGCTGAAATGCGTTTTTTTACGTATTTTAGGCGCATTGTAATTTTGCCGTTGCCGAGGTTAGCTACTTGCGAGGAGCTGCCTGCCTAAGTGCCCCCGCCAATGCTAAAATCGCATCTCTATAAAAAAGCGATTCCCCCATGGCTGATACTACTTTTACCTCTTCTGACCCGATTCATACACTCACCGCGCTGTCCCCGCTTGACGGCCGCTACGCAGCAAAGACTGAGGCGCTGCGCACATGGCTCTCAGAAGCTGCCTTCATGCGCCATCGCGTTAAGGTTGAAATTCATTGGCTGCTTGCGTTATCTGCCGCAGGCTTATCTGAAATACCGCGTTTTTCCCCGCAATCTGAAGCTTTTTTACTCCGGCTTATTGAGACATTCAGCGCAGAAGATGCACTGCGCATCAAGCAAATTGAGCAGGTCACTAACCATGATGTCAAAGCGGTTGAATATTGGCTGAAGGAATCCGTTAAAGGGCAAGTTGAGCTAGAGCGCGCAAGTGAATTTATTCATTTTGCGTGCACCTCAGAAGATATTAATAACACGGCTCATGGAATGATGCTTAAGGGCGCTCGCGAGTCCGTATTACTGCCGGCGTTAAAGGCGTTGCACGCGCGGCTCGTCGAATTAGCGCACGCTCATGCTAGACAACCCATGCTGTCGCGTACGCATGGCCAACCGGCTAGTCCTACTACACTTGGCAAAGAAATCGCCAACGTTGCGGCCCGCCTATCAAGCGCAATTGAGCGCATAGCCGCTGTGCAGGTATTGGGTAAGATGAATGGAGCGGTGGGTAATTACAATGCTCACTTGAGCGCCTACCCAGAGCTGGATTGGCCTGAGTTTTCGCGCGCGGTGATTGAGCAGCGGCTTGGATTAACCTTCAATCCGTATACGATTCAGATTGAACCACATGATTACATGGCTGAATTGTTTGATGCGATTGCCCGCGCAAATACTATCTTGCTTGATTTGAATCGTGATCTGTGGGGCTATATTTCGCTGGGTTATTTCAAACAAAAAACCAAAGCAGGCGAAGTGGGTTCTTCCACGATGCCGCATAAAGTGAATCCCATTGATTTTGAAAATTCAGAAGGCAATTTGGGACTAGCCAATGCGCTGCTGCGGCACTTAGCGGATAAACTGCCCGTTTCGCGTTGGCAGCGCGATCTGACGGATTCGACGGTGCTACGCAATATAGGCGTTGCTTTGGGTCATGCCTTGCTGGCCTATGACGCTTGCCTGCGCGGACTCGCTAAACTTGAGGTGAATCCGCAGCGGCTTAACGCTGATCTTGATGGGTGTTGGGAGGTGCTGGGCGAAGCCGTGCAAACGGTGATGCGCCGTTATGGTGTGCCTAACCCATATGAACAGCTCAAGGACTTAACCCGTGGCAAGAGCATGACCCGCGAAGTATTGCATACATTTATTAGTACACTGCCTATTCCGGCAGATGCAAAAACGTATTTGTTGGCTTTGACTCCAGCCTCATATATTGGTAAGGCTATTGAATTAGCGGCACATGTGAAATAGTTGAAATAATTGATAAAAATCCCTTGCAAAAGATAAATATTTGGATGATAATTTAACCAAATAGGTTAATTTGTGAGGGGAAAATGTTACGTGTGCCAGATTTGAGAGAATTGGGGAGGTTGGTTATGGCTATGGCGATATTTGATACATTAAAATTTTCTAAACGTATGCAGGAGGCGGGCGTTCCAACTGCGCAAGCAGAAGCTGAAGCAGAGGTTCTGTCTGAGATTTTTGCAATTAACTTGCAAGAATTGCCAACTAAAGGGGACTTACTAGCCGTCAAAGAAGAGTTACAGCATGAAATAAAAGATGTACGTAACGAAATAAGAGCGGTGCGTAATGATTTGAGTAAAGAAATAAAAGAGGTACGTAGTGAGCTGAGCAATGAAATAAAAGATGTGCGTAATGAATTGAGCAATGAAATAAAGGATGTACGTAATGAGCTGAGTAATGGGATAAACGGTGTGCGTAATGAGCTGAGTAATGAGATAAACGGTGTACGTAATGAGTTGAATAATAAGATAGACGGGGTACGTAACGAGTTGAATAATAAGATAGACGGCGTACGCAATGAACTAAGCCATGAAATCAAGGATTTGCGATTTGGCCTTCTCAAATGGATCATCGGGCTGGCAATTGCGCAAAGCGGTTTACTCAGTTTGTTTAAATTTTGGCCGGTCGGTTTGACTGCGTAGCGTTATTGTTTATTGTTCGAATGGCGTTTGCAATCTCCTTTGCTATTCGTTCAATTGCATGCCGGTGGCCTTCGACGATTGCATCGTAGCTGGGCGTGATTGTCTCTTTTGTCATTGAGCTTTCTGCAAGCGTTGTGAAAGTAGGTTGCTGAGGCAATCCAACGGCTTGTACGCTCCAGGTTGCAGCAATTAATGTATGACTACCTTCTTGTGCGTTGAGTGCTGATTCAAAACGCCGTACATTCAACATGACTCGATAGACAGGCCGATTGTCTGCATGTGGCGTTCGATAGACATCGACTGTGGAGAGTTGAGCGGCTAGCGAGGTCGATAGAACATAACGAATTTCTTCATTCAATGGCGCTAGCCAGCGTTGTTGCTCTTTGATATCCGCTTGACCTGGGCTAGTGGTTATGACGAGCTGAGGGCGCGCGACTTGGGCCGGGATCTCAACCGGCAGCACTTCAATATAAAATGCCGAATCAACAGGCAGCGTGACTGACGTTGCGGGCGGCGTGACGGCATCGCTCAAAGTATAAAAATATGTGCGTGGCGAAGACGTGCAGCCACTGCTTATCATTGCCGCGCAGAGAGTTAGGGTAGCCATCAGCGCTGCTGAAGGTTTTTTGCATAGGGCTTGCAGATAATAAGTCATTGATTGTCTCTCGGTTTGCCGTGAATCAGTGCCTCTGGATGTCGCTCTATATAATCAGCCAGTGCATTGAGCGATTGCAGGGTGCGAGTTAGAGCCGTCAGCGCTTGATGAATATCGGCCTGCAATGGGGAACCCTGTTGTAGGGTCGCATTGGCGGCATCAAAGGTTTTCTGCGCGGACAGTAGCAGATCCCTGGCTTGTGGCGCAAGTTGGGTCTCAAGTTGTTGGAGTAGATGGTTTGTGCGTTTAAGGGTGCTATTCAGATGCAAACCAATTTCATCGAAGGGGATTTTATCCAGTTTGCGCACTAATTCGGTCACTTGCAACTGTAATTGGTCAAGCGTATTAGGTAGCGTCGGCAGCTCGAAAGGTTGGCGCGTTGGATCAAATTTGACCGGTGCGGCTTTGGGGAACATATCGAGCGCAACATACAATTGACCAGTTAGCAGATTGCCTGTGCGTAATTGTGCGCGTAAACCACGCTTGCTCAGATTCGTCAATAATTGCGCCTTTTGTTCCTGCCCTTTGGGGTTGAATGCCTGAGCAAAGCTTTGACTTAGCCGGTCGGGGTAGAGGATAGCCGTGACCGGCATACGTAGAGTTTGAGTTTTCGGGTTGTAATCCACGCCAATCGATTCGACTTGGCCAAGCGTGATGCCGCGGAAATCAACCGGAGCGCCAACCGAAAGGCCGCGCAAAGATTGTGCAAAATTAAAGACAATGCGAATTGGCTGAGCGCTAGTCCCCCGCATTGCATCCGCTTCATCAGCAGCGAGCTGAAAGTGACTGTTGTTTGGGGCAGCTTGATTCGGCGTTTGGCCTGGCGGCGTTTGGAAAGCGATGCCGCCGATGAGTACTGCGACCAGTGATTGCGTATTGAGATTAAAGCCATTCGCATTCAAGTTTAAATTGATCCCGCTCGCATGCCAGAAACGGGTATTGGTACGCACATACTGATCATACGGCGCATGAATAAATATACTGAGCGTTACGCCACTGCCATCTTTATCGAGCTGCGACGCAACCACTCGTCCGACTGGCACGCGCCGGTAATAAACCGGTGAGCCAATATCGAGCGAGCCAAGAGTGTCGCTATGTAAAGTAAATTGCTGTCCCTTTTGATCGCCGGTAATCGCCGGAGGCGTTTCAAGACCTGTAAACTCTTTGCATACTTGGTTTGTTTGACCTGCATCAACGCCAATATAAGAACCCGATAACAATGTATTGAGCCCCGATACGCCACTTGCCGCAATGCGGGGCCGTACCACCCAAAAACGCGTGTCGGTGACGGCAAAGCTAGCGGCATTCCGAGTTAATTCAACCGCAACCAGTACTTGCGATAAATCTTCGCTTAATTTGATATTTTTCACTTCGCCAATATCGACATCTTTATATTTGACTTTAGTGATATTTGGCTCAAGCCCCTCAGCGGTTTTAAAGCTAATGACGATGGTTGGGCCAGATGCCAAGATGGCTTGTCCGGCTAGCGCAATGCCAATCAGCGCAGCGAGCAGGGGAATTAACCAAACTAACGAAGGGACCCAGCGTCCACGCGGCTCAACCACAGGGGCGGGAAGAGGTGCTGTCAACGTTTGCTGGGCTGAATCTGACTGATGTGTTTCGGGTTGAGTCATGGTTGTTAATCGATAGAATCGAGGTTGTCCCACATCAATCGCGGATCGAATTGGCGCGACGCAAGTAACGAAAGTATCACCACCGCGCCAAACGCAAGCGCGCCGGGACCTGCGGTAATAACCGTGAATGAACTAAATTTGACCAGGCCTACGGTCAGCATGATGACAAAAATATCCAACATTGACCAGCGACCTACGCGTTCAACGAGTCGATATAACGCAGTGCGTTGTCGGAGTTGCCAAGTTGCTTTGCATTGAGTGCTTAAGACAAGTAAGCTTAATACTGCCAATTTGAGTAATGGGACCAAGATGCTCGCGATAAACACCAGCGTCGCTAGCGCCCAGGAGCCGTTGGCCCAGAAAAGGGCGATCCCGCTCATAATTGTGTCATCTCGGATGCCAAAGGGGGATTGGGTGCGCATTACGGGTAATAAATTAGCCGGCAGATAGAGGATCGCAGCGGCGCTTAAGAATGCCCAGGTACGCGTTAGGCTATTCGGTTTGCGTAGATAAAGCCGGTGACCGCAGCGCATGCAATGCAAATGGTGGTGGGTGGAGAGAGCAGGCTCATAACGATGGACGTGTTGGCAGATAGGGCAAGCCACTAAGCCAGCCTGCTTAGCGCTCAGACGTTTCATTGCGAAAAGGCCTTGGCGGATGCGTTGGCCAGTTTGTGTTTACTCTCCAGCTGGCTATCGGTTGTCTTTGCTGCGGCATGAGCGAGTCGCCAAAAATGCTGGGGATTAAATGTACTCAGTGAGGTAAGCAGTAAAGTCAGCACACCAAAGGCAAACAGCGCCGCACCAGGAATCACGTGCGCTAGACTCGATAATTTAACTAGAGTAATAAGAATACCAAGCATAAATACTTCGAGCATAGCCCATGGCCGCACGCATTGAATTATGCGCGCTACGAGATTAAAGCCAGGCGCTATGCGGCCCGCTTGCAATGGAGCTAGCAAATAGATCAACGCAGCGAGTTCTGCCAGGGGGCACAAGATGGTTGCGCTAAAAATAAGTATCGCCACAATCGGCGAGCTTTCGCGCCAGAGTTGTTCAATCCCGCTAAGCAAAGTGGTTTGACTAGAGCTTCCTTGTATTTCGAGTGTAGCAATCGGAAAGCTGTTAGCAATGACGAACATAATCATGCTCGCTAGTGCCAAGGCGAGCAGGGTGTGGGTATGATGCACCACAGGCTGATCAAGTATGGCCCTGCATTGTGCACAGCGCGCAACCGATCGTTTGTCCAGCAGGACTTTACGATGTAGGGTGTCGCACTTGCTGCAAGCGAGTAGTTCATTAGTTTGCGTATTGTGTTGTAGTACCATAATCGCTTAATGATTTAGAACGCTAAGACGGAATATAAAAAGGAGATTCTTTCATGACTCAGACACCAGCTCTTACCACTTCATCTAAATATACCTCACCTGCCATTGCGTTGCACTGGTTGATTGCGCTTTTGATAATCTGCACCTTTGGCTTAGGGTGGGTGATGACGGATCTTCCGGCGGGTACGCCAAATAAAATGCAGTATTACGCATGGCATAAATGGCTGGGCGTCACTGTATTTATGTTTGCGGTCTTGCGCGTGCTATGGCGGGCTACGCATCGGCCGCCGGCGTTACCTTCTCAGTTACCTATTTGGCAGCGTTGGGCCGCGCATTTAGTGCATTTTCTACTTTATCTGGTGATGTTTGCCGTGCCTTTGTCAGGCTATTTATTGAGCTCGTCAGCAGGTGCGCCGGTGGTTTATTTAGGCCTGGTGCAGTTACCCGCACTGATAGATCCTGCTCCTGCACTGAAACCCATTTTTAGAACCGCGCATGTTTATTTAAACTATGCGCTCGCAACCTTGGTGCTTCTACATTTCTTAGCGGCGCTTAAACATCGGTTCATTGACCGCAATGGTGTGCTTGCGCGCATGTTGCCATGGTGTAAGTGTAAGTAATAAGGTATGCTTTTTGGCAATCAGGCTTGCTAAGTAACCTGTTTTTTTATACAGTATATGGTATGCTAATTTGCTAGGCGGTATTTAGACGGAGCGCCGCTTGTCTCTACAAAGGATGATTCATGGAAGGAAGTAAAAAAGGTCAAGCTCAAGCGAGTTTAACCGCTGAAAAAGGCAAAGCGCTTAGCGCCGCACTTGCGCAAATTGAGAAGCAATTTGGCAAAGGCTCAATTATGCGTTTGGGCGACGGTGAAGTGGTTGAAGATATTCAAGTCGTTTCTACGGGCTCGCTAGGACTTGATATTGCGCTTGGGGTAGGCGGCTTGCCGCGGGGTCGTGTGGTGGAAATTTACGGACCGGAATCTTCGGGGAAAACCACGTTGACTCTACAGGTGATCGCCGAGATGCAAAAAATTGGCGGCACCTGTGCCTTTATTGATGCGGAGCACGCTCTTGATGTTCAATATGCGGCAAAGCTTGGCGTCAAAGCGTCTGATCTTCTGATTGCACAACCTGATACAGGTGAGCAGGCGCTTGAAATTGCAGATGCGTTGGTGCGCTCTAGCTCGGTCGATTTAATTGTCATTGACTCGGTTGCCGCGCTTGTGCCCAAAGCTGAAATTGAAGGCGAAATGGGCGACTCTTTGCCTGGGCTGCAAGCACGTTTAATGTCACAAGCATTGCGTAAGCTCACCGGAACGATCAAACGGACAAATTGCTTAGTTATTTTTATCAATCAGATCCGAATGAAAATCGGCGTGATGTTCGGTAACCCGGAAACCACAACGGGCGGCAACGCGCTGAAGTTTTATGCTTCGGTACGGCTCGATATTCGTCGGATTGGCTCAATCAAAAAATCGGATGAGGTGATTGGGTCTGAAACCCGCGTGAAAGTGGTCAAGAATAAAGTCGCTCCGCCATTTCGTGAGGCCATTTTTGATATTTTGTATGGCGAAGGCATTTCTCGTGAGGGTGAAATCATCGACCTTGGCGTACAAGCTAAAGTTGTTGAAAAGGCGGGCGCTTGGTATAGCTACAATGGTGAGCGGGCAGGGCAAGGAAAAGATAATGCACGAGAGTACTTACGTGAAAACCCGGACATTGCACGTGAGATTGAAAACAAAGTACGGGCTTCATTTGGCGTGAATGCAGTGACAATCGCTGATGAAATTCAAGAAAAAGTTTAAACAACCGCGCACAGCGGAGGCCAGCATGATTTCTCGGTCGTCTGTTGGCCTTACCCTCTCTCAAAAAGCCTAATATGTTGCGACAATGTACGCTAAACCTAGTTTAAGGGCGCGCGCGTTGGGTTATCTGTCGCGGCGAGAACACAGCCGTGCTGAATTACATCGCAAATTAGCCTCTTATGCAGAACATGAAACAGACCTGAATGTTCTACTGAATGTTTTGCAAGAAGAAGGTTATTTATCCGATGCTCGCTTTGCTGAAAGTGTGGCGCATCGTCGCGCGGCGCGTTGCGGCGTGCGTCGGATTATTAACGAACTCAAGCAGCATGAGCTGGACGCTACGTTAATCGAACAGATTGGCGCAGATTTACAGTCATCTGAATTAACCCGTGCTAAAGCTATTTGGCGTAAAAAATACGGAAACTTACCCACTACTTCTATCGAGCGCGCGCGCCAAACGCGTTTTTTGGCGATGCGCGGGTTTGCTCACGCAACCATCGTAAGTCTGCTAAGCGGCTGCGATGAAGAGTGAGAGCTATGTTAAAATCAAGGGTTTCAAAGGCCTGTTTAAAGGAATCAGCGAATGAATATTCACGAGCACCAGGGTAAAGAAATCCTGCGCAAATTTGGGGTTGCCGTACCACGCGGCAAACCGGTATTTACAGTTGATGATGCGGTGCAAGTTGCGCAAGAGCTCGGTGGTCCGGTATGGGTTGTGAAAGCACAAATTCACGCCGGTGGCCGTGGCAAAGGCGGCGGCGTAAAAGTTGCAAAGTCGATTGATCAAGTGCGCGAATATGCAGGCCAAATTTTGGGCATGCAATTAAAAACGCACCAAACCGGCCCAGCAGGGCAAAAAGTGCGGCGTCTGCTGGTCGAAGAAGGCGCAGATATTAAAAAAGAGCTTTACATTGGCCTGGTCGTAGATCGGGGGACGCAGCGCGTGACGGTTATGGCGTCCAGCGAAGGCGGCATGGAAATTGAAGAAGTGGCTGAAAAAACGCCTGAGTTGATTCATAAAGTAACGGTTGAGCCAACCCAAGGGTTAACCGATGCGCAAGCCGACCATTTGGCGACAAGCATTGGCATCCCACAAACTTCATTGGCGCAAGCACGCACCGTATTACAAGGGTTATATCGAGCATTTTGGGAAACGGACGCCTCGCTTGCTGAAATTAATCCATTGATTCTAACGGGCGAAGGTCAAGTCATTGCGCTCGATGCTAAATTCAATTTTGATTCAAACGCGTTGTTCCGCCATCCTGAACTCGTTGAGTATCGCGATCTAAATGAAGAGGATCCGGCTGAAGTAGAGGCTTCAAAATTTGATTTGGCGTATATTTCATTGGATGGCGATATTGGCTGCTTAGTGAATGGCGCGGGCCTGGCGATGGCGACGATGGATTCGATTAAGCTTTTTGGCGGCGAGCCAGCTAATTTTCTGGATGTAGGCGGCGGTGCCACCACTGAGAAAGTGACTGAAGCCTTTAAAATCATGCTTAAGAACCCTGAGCTAAAAGCCATTTTAGTGAATATCTTCGGCGGCATTATGCGTTGTGATGTGATTGCTGAAGGCGTGATTGCCGCATCAAAGGCGGTGCAATTAAAAGTGCCGTTAGTCGTGCGCATGAAAGGAACTAACGAAGATCTCGGCAAAAAAATGCTGGCCGAGTCTGGCTTACCCATTATTTCGGCCGACAGCATGGAAGAAGCTGCGCAGAAAGTCGTGGCAGCGGCTAAATAATTTAGGGTCATTCTGACTTAACTCCCCCGGATACGGATCATCATATTGAGCTGTAACGTGTATTTTGAACACGCGCCAGCTCAAACGAAAAAGCTGCAAAGAGGCTGATATATGTCGATTTTGATTAACAAAGATACAAAAGTTATCACCCAAGGGATCACTGGTAAAACCGGGCAGTTTCACACCCGTACTTGCCGTGATTATGCAAATGGCCGCGCCGCTTATGTCGCTGGCGTGAATCCCAAAAGAGCCGGCGAAGATTTTGAGGGTATTCCAATTTTTGGCAGTGTAAAAGAAGCCAAAGCGAATACAGGCGCTACCGTATCGGTGATTTATGTGCCGCCAGCGGGCGCTGCGGCAGCCATTTGGGAAGCGGTGGAAGCTGAGCTTGAGCTTGCGATTTGCATCACCGAAGGGATTCCAGTACGCGATATGATTGAGCTCAAAGATCGCATGCGTCGCGAAAATCGTAAAACCCTATTGTTGGGGCCAAATTGCCCTGGCGTGATTACCCCTGATGAGCTCAAAATCGGCATTATGCCAGGCCATATTCATAAAAAAGGCCGCATCGGCGTGGTTTCGCGTTCAGGCACGCTGACTTATGAAGCGGTAGGTCAATTGACGGCGCTAGGTCTAGGGCAGTCTTCGGCAGTAGGCATCGGCGGGGATCCCGTGAACGGTTTGAAGCATATCGATGTATTGCGCCTTTTCAATGATGACCCTGAGACTGACGCGGTTGTGATGATTGGTGAAATTGGTGGTTCGGATGAAGAAGAGGCTGCTGTATGGGTCAAAGAACATATGAAAAAACCAGTGGTTGGTTTTATCGCGGGCGTGACTGCGCCACCAGGCAAACGGATGGGCCATGCCGGTGCAATTATCTCTGGCGGTAAAGGCACGGCCGATGAAAAACTGCAAGTTATGCAGGCATCTGGCATTAAAGTTACAAAAAATCCATCTGAAATGGGCCGCTTGTTGAAATCAGTGTTGTAAGATCGACATAAATCGCACTGGGCTTTAAGGGAGAGATGCTCATGCTAGAACTGCTGACAGAACTTCATTGGGGCGCAGTTGCGCAAATCGTAGCGATTGATATTTTGCTGGGTGGCGATAATGCGGTGGTGATCGCGCTGGCTTGCCGCAATTTACCTGCCCAGCAGCGTATGCGCGGAGTGCTATGGGGCACGGCGGGCGCAATTCTGCTGCGTGTGCTGTTAGTTGGCTTCGCGGTCACCTTGCTGCATATCCCATTGCTCAAATTGCTCGGCGGTTTAATGCTGCTTTGGATTGGCGTCAAGCTGATGCTCCCTGAAGCTGATGAGCATGACATTCGACCTGCTGATCGGCTGCTGGGGGCCATCAAAACCATTATCATCGCGGATTTCGTCATGAGCCTTGATAATGTGATTGCGATTGCCGGCGCGGCGGAAGCAGCGCAGCCTGAACAGCGTATTTTCCTTGTCATATTTGGTTTGTTGCTCAGTATCCCAATCATTATTTGGGGGAGCCAGTTAGTGCTCAAGTTGTTGACTCGCTTTCCAGCGATCATTGCAGCGGGCGCTGCGTTACTGGGCTGGATTGCGGGTGGCCTTATCATTAGCGACCCATTTACACAGAAAATAAAAATACGTGCTACACCGCTGGCGGGCTATATTGCGAGCGTTATAGGCGCTGTGCTGGTGGTAGTGCTCGGTATGGCAATTAAAAGGCGGCACAGTGCGCGGCGAGGCAAATCCTAGCGCTATCTTTTTAGTCGAACGGACGACTATCCGCCTATTTCTCTATTCATTATTCTCCCGATTATAGGGCGTGCGGGCGTGATGGCCATTGAATCATTCAGTTGTGTTCACTAGCAACAAGGCGTCTCCACCTCTTATTTTCGGAGGTTTGTGCGATGGTGAAGTGGCTATATAACAGCATAGTTTATTTTTGGGGTTTTGCGCAGCGCGTGCATTTGCGTTCAAACCTCCGCTGGTTTGGTTTTACGCTAATCGAATTGATGATTGTGCTGGCGATTGTCGGCATTGTCGCCTCCTATGCAATTCCTGCATATCAAGATTATTTAGCCCGTAGTCGCGTGGGAGAGGGTTTGTCGCTCGCGGTGTCAGCGCGGCTTGCCGTGGCGGAAAACGCGGCAAGTGGAGCGCCGTTCGCAAGCGGGTTTAACCCGCCTGGCGCAACGCGCAATGTTGAGTCAATCCATATTCTTCCGCATAATGGGCAAATTGTTATTGCATATACGCCACGCGTAGCGCCTGCTGGCTCAAACGTACTTGTGTTGGTTCCTTCAACGCTGAACGATCCGGTTTCACCGAATGCTCGGATTAGTCTGGCGGTAGATACTGCGCAGCCAGGCTCGCTTAGTTGGGAATGTTTTACTGCGGGTAAGACGGCTTCATCTTTACCTGCGCCTGGTGCTGGGCCGTTACCTGCTGAGCCAGCTACGTTGCCGAGTCGGCTTGCTCCGACAGAATGTCGGACTTAAAATAGAGTGCATGCGCGTCAAAGTACGCAAAATGGTAGTTCCCGCACAAGTTAATAGAATCTACGAGCGCTTTCATAAAATCGTCCTGTGGAAATTTTCAGGCTGCACTCCTATAAAAAATTGGTGGCTCGATTGAGAGCTGCAAAATGATCTCGATGATTGCCTAACTTATTACGACAATTATCGCGCTCACCAACGAAAATCTGATGTGGTCGAATACCATTTCTACCCTCAAGATCTTTCTCTCAAATTTGAATAAATTTCTACTCTGAACGTCGATTTTTTCTGCTGATTGAGCTTCATCTTGATTCAAATCATGAAGCTACCTCCAAAACAATTTGAACAGCAGTCGAAATAGTTTTTTGAACTATCAAATGCTTCGTTTTGCAGGCAAAGTTTGCGCCAATCAAGTCTCCTACCCGCTCTAGATATTTTGTAATAGCAGGTTAGAAAAAACTCCTCAAAAAGTAGGAGTTTTATTTAAATAATAAAATAAATTTTGGAGTTCAGTATTATGAGTCCCCCAAAGACTTTTCGGCAATCAGCACAAAGCGCTTACGTACCTTACTCTAATTCAATGCAAGAAACCGCTTCGCCTTCTATATCTGCTCGAAGTAACATAAATTCAAGCCATCTGTCGAGTCATTTAATCACTGACTTCCCCCCTACGTCACTCCCACTTTCCCAGCCCCGCCAGAGTAATATTCGCGCTGACAATTATGCTAGGCTCAATTTTGCTCCTGATGGTGCGGGGAATAATGTCTCAAGCAGCGCATATATTTCGCATAATCACCTCGCACCGTACTCTAGTTCCTTTCCTGTCTCTAGCGAACCAGTCCCCCCTCTTATCCCTCAATCTTATATGGACCAATATTCTGCGCATAGCGCAATTCCTATGGATTTAGGACAAAGCAATGTTGCACCGCAGGATCCAGAAAAAGAATTGGAGTTTTTATTATCCTCTGAGCCACCGAAATGGGATGTGGCGCCTAAAGATGTTGAATCACTCATCACAACCCCTACGGATGTTGAGTCACTCTATTCTAAAACACTGCTACAGGCTCAATTTTCCTTTGATGGCCTTAATGATGATTCGATAAGACATGCTCTTGGTGAGTTATTAAGTAGCATCAAAGACTTTACGTCTCTATTGCCGACAAAAAATAATGAATCCGCGCCAGTTTCGTTTGAAAAATGGAATTTGACTGGCAAGAAATTGAAAAAAAGAACTGAAAGTTATAATAGAATGATAAAAATTAAAAATCAACAAAATTTATTAATATCTTTGTATCAAAATAAATTGATTAATTTAAATTATATTCCATGTGATAAAAAATCTCTTAATTCGTTTGTTGAGAAATGTGAAAATAATGAGGAAAAAATGCATATAATAACATTGACTTATATAAAAACATTTGTAAGTGAGCGTACATTTCATGCAAAATTTCTAGATCAATTTAATAATAATAAATCTGTGGCTAGATATGCAGTGGGTTTATTTTTAAAAGGCATGTTCTCTAAAATGAAAGAAAAATTAAATTTAGTAGAAAAAACAAAAAAACGTAAATTGAGTGAGGGCGTAAAATTAATAAATAATAAACGTTTAAAAGAATTTAGGGCTGGTATTAATGAATTGCAAAAGTCATTAATAGATTTATATATTAATATGAAAAATATTTCGCAAGAAGAAATGAATGAGGTAACAGAAGAAGAAAGAGAATTTTTGATTTTAAAGAAACAAGTGGGTAATTTAAAAGGCGTGCCCGCATTGAAGGATTATTTAAGTAAATTGCAGGGCGGGAGTTTGGTTAAATCGAAAATAGCAATTTTATATTTTATTGCTAATTGGAATGGAGATAAAAGTGTTTACGTAAATTTTCTAAATCAATTTGATTCAACTGATTTGGTTGCTAGGAACTCTATAGATTCATATTTATGTGGAATTGTTGGAAAATTAGAGGGTCGTCGGTCTGAGTTATTGGATTAAATAGCAACCCAGATGACTAATTTTTTATCTATTTAATATTTTTTAAAAAATTGGCGCATAAGTGTAGCGGCCCGATAACATCCGAGCTTGGGCCCGATAGCATAGATCGTTTTGGGACCAGATTAATTGAGGCTATCCGCTTGCGCCGAATCACATTAAATGAGAACTGGCCCACATTATTTGCAAACAGCCCGATTACCTCGTCCAGGAATCACATTTACTGAGAATGACTTATATGGGAGGCGCCCGGTTTGCAAGGTGATTGTGCAATTCTTGGACTTGGTTAACCACCTTCGCCCTTACTGACACACGCGTAGCCGATGTTCATATCCATCCACCGTTGCTTGTTTCGTTCACTATAGTCAATGGTACGAAATAAATCGAACGCAGATTTGCAAAACGAGTATTTTGCACAGGAAGTAGCCCGCGGCGTGGCGCACCGTGGCTATGTACCGATTCTCCAGATGGCGTTCGCCAAAGCGAACGTTTTATCGAACCGATTTTTCGTGATACAAATGCAAGCCCCACAATACGAAATATCAGAATTTTCTTACCCAAATTAGACCTTCCCCCCTACAATTCAGCCTATGTATTCCCGAGGACGGCGCTGTTTTTTAGCGCCCTTCATCGCCTTCTAAATAGTCCCAGAATGGGTAGGGGGAAAAATTGTTTAATTTCAGCACCGGAGTGCGTTCGTCATCGCCAGCTATACCCTCACAGCATCTAGCTATATCTTCACAGCATTTGTTAGGCCAGGCGCGCGCGTATCAAGCGATGGGAAATCTAGAAGAAGCCAAAAAATCGTATTCAGAGGCGGTGAATAAGGCTAAAACTGAACATGAAAAAAAGCCTAGTGATCGGCAAGCAAAAATAGCTTTTGATGCGATACGCAACGAGTTTTTCACTTTTCTAAGTGGGCTTCAAGAGCCCGCTGCAGCGACTAACGTTAGGGAACATAATCCTACTTCTCCTACCCCAAATCAATTGCTTCCGATCAACCGGAATGATGCAGACACACATAGGCCGCTATCGGCACAAAGAGCGCAGGATGCCTCTATCGCTTTATCTAAAGGGATCAAGCCTAATTTTGTTGAGGGGCGGTCCTCACTGAGTGAATTAGTTTTAGTTCAGACGATCACGCCTACTGAGGAAAAAAGCGGGCTGGTGGATTATCTGTTTGAAAAGGCGCTCTCCACGTTGAGCTCCTTAAAAGTATCGAATAAACCCAGCCTATTTCTGGTGTACGCTCACGACAATCCCGCTTACGGACAGGCCGAGGCCAGTACGTCTAAATATTTAATCGGGAAATTATCTAACATTCGAGGCGTCAACCTCTATTCGGATCAAACCCCGATGGGGCAAACGTATTCAAGCTCCGCGGAAGAATCGAAAGAGGACGGTAAGTTAGAAGACATCTTAACCAATCAGCTCTGTTTGTTGCCCGCTCGCTTAAGAAATGATGTGAAACCGGTTAATAAGGTCGTGGTGTGTTGTTCAGAGGTATTAGGACGCTACCTAGAGTGGTCGCACTATGAAGATTTTTATCAGGAACTTCGAGCAGCCTACCTCAAAGACTGTGAACAACAGGGCAGTTCGGCCCTTCGTGAGGTGGTCAAGAAATTTTCACAAGAGAAGCCATATAAAGCAGGGTTCCATCATGTATTGACGGAAATGGCTTTTTTGCAAATCCGGGCCGAGCACTGGCAAGACCAGCACGGCATTATCCCGGTTTCGTTAACACCCAATAGCTATGAGCCCTGCTTGGCGCATTTTATTCCAGCGACGACAGTTCGGATGGAAGATATGCCCAGATTGGATGCGCAAACCAAAGCCGGGGAAGTGTATCCGAATCAAAGTCGGCACGGGGTATTGTTTAAGCTGATCGAGCGGCTGTTAGTGAGCAGCGATGAAGCCCAAACGTTTCTGAACAAGTTTTGGCACGGATACAGCGAGTGTATTTCTCGTTTAAAAGATCAGTCTTCAACGCTAGGCGGGCTTGAGTTTGTCAAGCTCGTCGATCGCATCTTTGGCGAGATAGAGAAAGCGCTGCACAGCGAGCTCGCCCTTACTGTACAGCAACAACACCAACAGCTTAAACATCAGCAAGAAATAGAACTCAGAACAAAGAAAGAGCCGTTAGCGATCTTAGGCGAAAATATCGAAGAAGAATATTTTGCGGCTTGGGAAGAGTCGGGAGAAATTCAAGATGGCCTGGCGATGTATGTTGCCCTGCAGGCGACGACTCCCGCGGATAAAAAGACCGCTTTTAATTTAGACGAAGCCGTGACGGCTTTTTTGACCCAAAAGAATGATGCTGGGCAAAAAAATCAGGTCCTGCTGCTGCGAGGCGAAGCGGGTTCAGGCAAATCGACTTTTAACCGACAGTTGGCCCGTCGCTTGTGGCGAGAATACGGTGCCGCGACGGCTTCGGATGAGACACCGATCGCTCTTTATATCTCGTTGCCGACCATAGATCAGCCGAACAAAAATCTACTTGGCCAGTATTTGTCGGATAAATGTGGTTTTTCGCCGGAGCAGATCGAAGCGTTGCGCCAAAGCCAGCGCTTTATATTGATTTTAGATGGCTATGATGAAATTCCCGCTGAACACCGCAACTTATATGCGGATGGAAAACTAGGCAAATGGCAAGCCAAGATCATTATCAGCAGCCGACCTGAGTATTTAACGCAAGGCTATCAAAACAATTTTCAGCCGCGAGGCTATTCACGCTCTTTGCTGGAATATGAGATTGCGCCGTTTTCAGAACAGGCGATTGAGACCTATATTGATCAGTATGTTAAGCATGCTTGCCCCCCATGGACGGTGCCAGACTATCAAGACGCGTTAAGCCATGTTCCGAATGTCAAAGAGTTATTAGGCACCCCCTTCTTGCTCAAAATGGCTTTGATCGTTCTGCCTACCCTGAGGGATGCAACGCTGGGCCTGACTCGAATTAAGTTATATGAGCAGTTTTTGCAGACTTGGTTTGAGCGTTCCCTCGCTCGTCTAGATGGGATTAGCTTGACGGAGGCACAGAAAATAGCGTTTTACCGCTTAAAAGAAGAAGGCTTTATAGAACATAGCCAAACATTTAACACCGACTTTGCGTTAGCCATGTCAAAGGCTAAAACCACGGTAGCAGCCTATTCCCCGATCGCTAGCCGTGGAATACTGCAGGATAAACGATATGAAGCCTTTCTGAGCAACCAGGATGAAGGAAAAAAGCTCCTGCGTTTTAGCGCTTTGTTGACTCGCCAGCAACAGCAATATCGGTTTATTCATAAATCAATCCAGGATTATTTAGTGGCGCGTGCGGTGTGGGAAGAACTGGAAAACTTTCCAGAATTAGGGCCATCGAATCGTTCCGTGCCGTTAAGCTGGATAGAACAGGTGCGGGTGTTATGGGAAGCGCTCAGCCCTTCAGTTCAAATGGATGCTGTCACCTTATTGAATACCTTTAATGTTGTGGAGGATTTAGCGATCCAGCAGTTTTTGGTCGAGCGAGTTCAGCAAAATGGAGGGCTGCTGAAACCGCTGTTGGCGTGGATCAAAGCGTCAACGAGCCAGGATAGCGTGAGCATTGCTGCGGCGAACGCAATCACGATCCTGATTAAAGCTGGGGTGCAGTTCAATGAAGCGGATTTAAAAGGAGTCCAGATACCCGGGGCAGATCTGAGCTTTGGGGTATTCGATTCAGCGCAGTTGCAAGGGGCGGATTTAAGCCAGGTCAATTTTCGTAATAGTTGGCTTCGCCATGCGGATTTAAGCGCAGCCAAGATGGCTGGGGTGCGGTTTGGCGAATGGGCATATCTCCAAGAAGGTAGCTCAGTGTATTCCTGCGCGTATTCACCGAATGGGAAAAATTGTGCGGTAGGCCTTGATAACGGTAAGATCCGTGTGTATACGACCTCGAATTGGGAAAAAACCTACACCTTAGAAGGACATACCTCCTCTGTTTTGAGCGTGGTGTATTCACCGAGCGGGTCGCAGATCGCCTCAGGGAGTTCTGACAATACGGTGCGGCTGTGGGACGCGCAAAGCGGAGCGGCTGGGCACACCTTAGAAGGACATACCTCCTCTGTTATTAGCGTGGTGTATTCGCCGAGCGGGTCGCAGATCGCCTCGGGCAGTCATGACCGTACGGTTCGGCTGTGGGACGCGCACAGCGGAGCGGCTGGGCACACCTTAGAAGGACATACCTCCTCTGTTAATAGCGTGGTGTATTCGCCGAACGGGTCGCAGATCGCCTCGGGCAGTCATGACCGTACGGTTCGGCTGTGGGACGCGCACAGCGGAGCGGCTGGGCACACCTTAGAAGGACATACCTCCTCTGTTAATAGCGTGGTGTATTCGCCGAACGGGTCGCAGATCGCCTCGGGCAGTCATGACCGTACGGTTCGGCTGTGGGACGCGCACAGCGGAGCGGCTGGGCACACCTTAGAAGGACATACCTTGTCTGTTATTAGCGTAGTGTATTCGCCGAGCGGGTCGCAGATCGCATCGGGGAGTTCTGACGAGACGGTTCGGCTGTGGGACGCGCAAAGCGGAGCGGCTGGGCACACCTTAAAAGGACATACCGGCGATGTTAGGAGCGTAGTGTATTCGCCGAGCGGGTCGCAGATCGCATCGGGAAGTGATGACAAGACGGTGCGTCTGTGGGACGCGCACAGCGGAGCGGCTGGGCACACCTCAGAAGGACATACCGGCGATGTTAATAGCGTGGTGTATTCGCCGAGCGGGTCGCAGATCGCATCGGGGAGTTCTGACACTACGGTGCGTCTGTGGGACGCGCACAGCGGCGCGGCTGGGCACACCTTAGAAGGACATATCCCCTCTGTTAATAGGGTGGTGTATTCGCCGAGCGGTTCGCAGATCGCATCGGGGAGTTCTGACAATACGGTGCGGCTGTGGGACGCGCACAGCGGCGCGGCTGGGCGCACCTTAGAAGGGCATACCGGCACTGTTTGGAGCGTGGTGTATTCGCCGAGCGGTTCGCAGATCGCATCGGGCAGTAGGGATAAGACGGTGCGGCTGTGGGACGCGCACAGCGGCGCGGCTGGGCACACCTTAGAAGGGCATACCGGCACTGTTTGGAGCGTGGTGTATTCGCCGAGCGGTTCGCAGATCGCATCGGGGAGTTCTGACAATACGGTGCGGCTGTGGGACGCGCACAGCGGCGCGGCTGGGCACACCTTAGAAGGACATACCTCCTCTGTTAATAGCGTGGTGTATTCGCCGAGCGGTTCGCAGATCGCATCGGGAAGTGATGACAAGACGGCGCGTCTGTGGGACGCGCACAGCGGAGCGGCTGGGCACACCTTAGAAGGACATACCTCCTCTGTTAATAGCGTGGTGTATTCGCCGAGCGGTTCGCAGATCGCATCGGGCAGTTGGGACAAGACGGTACGTCTGTGGGAGGTTGCTTCGGGTGAGTGTCTAAGAGTGATTCAAGATTTTACCGGGACGGTCTATAGCATAGCCTGGAAAGCGATGCCGGAGGGTTCCTATCTGTTGACTGGCGGTAGCGATAAGTTGGTTCGGCAGTGGGAGGTGATAGAAGAGGTGGATGGAGTTCATGCGCACCTGCGTTGGATGTCACCACCGGATAATAAGCTGATGGTGAAGGATACGTTATTGGAAGGGGTGGTTGGGTTAAGCGATATGAATCGGGCACTGTTGAAACAACGGGGCGCAAATGATGGGTTTGTCTTATCGGATTTAGCGTGAGCTGAAAGTAAGGTATTGACCGTGCGTAGCGCAAGGCCCTTGGAGCGTCTTGCGCTACGGAATGAGTGTTCGATTTAACATAAGGCTTCACTCTAGACAGTTTGTCTAAAATAAGTGATATTTATCTCATTGAGTGTTGCAAATGGCTCCACAGGAGTCACGAAAAACTCGGTGGAATATGACTCATTGACGTCATCATCCTTAAGGTCCCCCAAAGAAGTCTGCGCTTTTCTGGGCGGACAATTGCCGCCCGAGCGTACCCAAGAATTGCACAGCCGCCTGCGTGCCATTGTAGTCATTCTCAACGAATGTGATTTCTGCCCGATGTAATGGGGCTGTTTGCAAACAATGCGGACCCGTTGTCATTTAATACGGGCCGGCGCAAGCGGATAGTCTCAATTAATTCGATCCAAAACGACCTATGTTATCGGGCCAGAGCACGAATGTAATCGGGTTGCTATACATAAGCAATTTATTTTATCACATAAAACGCATAGATTATATTTTAATTTTTTCACTCAATCTTTACACGAGAGTTGTTTTGTTTTAATTTATCCTAGTTTTGATTCGCTGCAATAATCATAATCTCTAATAGATATGGGTAATTGATTGCGGCGGGTCAGGAGCTTCAATTCAATGCAACGGCCCTTGATTTTGCTGTAACCCGTAAGCGGTACGCTCAAGAATTGCGCTAGCATGAGTATGCGCGATTCTCCATTTGCCACATTTTTGCACTAGCACATAGGTTGCTAATATCAATTTAGGCTGTTCGTCCTGATTAATCGGGTATGCGCCTCAGTCACGATATAGATTGCTGTACTCGGGCTTTCATAACAGAAATAGCTATTGGGCTAAAAATTTCTGTATTAACGCAAAGATTTATTTTGAAATGTCTCGATGATCTGAGCATTGTGGAAAGGAACCATTTGGCAGAGGTGTAACGGGGAGAGTTTACTGGAAGGGCTTTTTCTGCAATCCTTAGATATAAATTGATTCAAGATAATTTAATCGTAAATGAGGATAATTACCCCATTCTAGATGGATCTGCTGGATCGCAAAAAAAAGCCCTGTTCGCCTATCTTACCTCTGGCGCAGGGCTATTGGTGGCTACTTACTGATGGGAAGCCGTGCTTAATAACAACAAATTAAGCACGGCCATTCCCACCACTCTAAATCTAGCGATTGTCGTCGAGGAAATGCTTCACTTCTTTTTGGGCTTGTTCACGTGTCTTGCCATATTTTTCTTGAATCAACCCAGCTAGCTTTTCAGCGTTGCCTTCGACTTTTTCTAAATCATTATCTGTCAGGTCGCCCCAAAGTACTTTTGCTTTACCGACGATTTGCTTCCATTTACCTAAGGCTATGTCTTGGTTCATGATGTAGTCTCCTTTAGAAATTGTATTGCGATTTAAATCTGAAACAATTGCTTAAGGCCGGCACATTCGCTTTCGTTAAACCAATAGTGCAGCATGTTTGCCATTTTGTCAATGAAGCCAGATTCCCATATTAGTGATCAGTAATTTCCCCTATGCGCATGAAAAAGCGCATAGATTATATCTAGATTGTCTTAAAGATTTCGTTAGAGAGCATCTGCATTGCTGCCATTTTGGCATTCGATTTTTACACGAGATTTATTTTATTTCAATTTATCCCGGCTCTGACCGATTGCAATATTCATATCGTTCAATAGGCACGTGTAATTGAGTCCAGCTGATCAGAGGTTTGAAATTAATGCAAAGGTCCTTGATTTTGCTGTAACCCGCCATTCGCAAAAGATTCAGCGGTACGCTCAGGAATTGCGCTAGCATGAATATGCGCAATTCTCCATTTGCCGCATTCTTGCACCAGCACATAGGTTGCTAATACCAATTTAGGCTGTTCGTCCTGGCTAAGCGGGTTATGCGCCTCAGTCACGATATAGATTGCGGTGCTCGGACTTTCATAAGAGCGCGTATCAAGCACTTGGATCTTGGGCGCGCCATATTCAAATTGCTGGGCTAAATTAGAGCGGATCGTATCTAATCCATTAAAAAGAATCCCGTTAGCGGTAATCAGACTGGTAGCGTCCTCGTCGACCCAAAGAGCCATAATGTCTTCAAGTCTGCTTTCAGCGAGTGCATGGTAGTACGCGCGTAATGTGTCAATAGCCGTATCGAATGGGCGAGTGAAGGAAGGCATGGCGTATTCTCGTTTTAACTTTCTGTCAGCAGCATCTCACGTAATTGCTCGAATACATGTTCTGGTTTGAGTTGACGCAAGCAATTCAAATGGCCTAATGGACATTCGCGCGCGAAACACGGACTGCATTCAAGTTGTAACCATTGTACTCGGGCGCGGTCAGTTAGGGGAGGGGTATGGCGTGGGTCGCTTGAACCATAAAGCGCCAGCAGTGGCCGGCGTAATGCAGCCGCAATGTGCATCAGCCCGGAATCATTGCTCACGACAACGCTGGCGCTGGCAATTAAGGCGCACGCTTCATTGAGGGTGGTTTGTCCGCACAAATTACGCACTTGGGGCGCTTGTTCAGTGATGCGCGCGCCAAGTAGAGCATCTTGCGCTGCGCCAAGCGTAATAATTTGTGCGTAAGGGAAAGCAGGGGCAATCAGTTGGGCCAGCGTTGCAAAATGTTCAACTGGCCAGCGCTTGGCCGCACCATATTCTGCGCCTGGGCAGAATGCGATGAGGGGTGCTTGCACAGTAAGCCTAAAGCGTTGCAAAGCCTGTGCGGCTTTAGGCTGATCGAGCGTAATGCGCGGCACAGGCAGCTCAGCGGGCAATCCCGCGTGCGGTGCGTAGGCCAGTGCTGCGTAATGGCGTACCATTGGCGGCCGCTGTGCGTTTTTACGCGGATTGGGGTGGCGCACATTGATGAGTCCATACCGGTGCTCGCCATGATAGCCAATGCGTAGCCGAATTTGCGCCAGCCATGGGATTAACGCGGATTTTGCTGAATTTGGCAGGATAAAAGCGGCATCGTAATCGGCTGCGCGTAGTGTTTGTGCAAGCTGCCAGCGCTGCCGTAATTGAAGCTTTTTGTGCGCGAGCTGGGTCGGGTAGACGTGGTTGATTTCCGGCATCTGCTCCAGTATCGGTGCTACCCAGTTTGGTGCGATTGCATCAAGGATAATCCGCGGATGTAGCTTTTTGAGCAGAATGAAAAGGGGCTGCGCCATAAGCGCATCGCCAATCCAGTTGGGAGCGATGATAAGTGCGCGTTGCATGAGGAAGACTGGCTAAAAGATGAGCGGCTAAGCCAGAGGCTAGGGCTGCGCCACTCAAACAAACTTAAAAAAACAAAAACGTTGTTAGCGTTAAACGGAAGTTGTATCGCTTGTCACGGTTGCGTGATGGTCCAGCGCATAGCGCGTGCCGCAATACGGGCAACTTGCTTCGCCGTGACTCACATCAATAAAAACACGTGGATGTGAACTCCAGTGGGGCATTTGAGGATTTGGGCAGAAGACGGGTAGAGCGTCCATGCCAACTTTGAGCAGTGGGGTTTGCATCATCTATCTTCTCTTTAAATGGAGGTGAGCCAGTGGGTATATTCAGGGTTTTTACCGGCCACAATTTCGAAGAACGCACGTTGCAGTTTTTCTGTTAGCGGACCACGCTGCCCGGTGCCGATGCAACGGTTATCGAGCTCTCGAATCGGCGTAATTTCGGCGGCGGTGCCAGTAAAAAAAGCCTCATCGGCGCAATACATCTCATCGCGGGTGATGCGTTTTTCAATCACTTCAATTTGATGGGCGCGCGCTATCGTCATCACCGCATCGCGCGTAATGCCATCTAGGCAAGAGGCAAGGTCAGGAGTGTAAAGTCGGCCTTTGCTAACTATAAATACATTCTCGCCTGAGCCTTCTGAGACGTAACCATCGGTATCAAGCAAAAGTGCTTCATCGTAGCCGTCGACGCTGACTTCTTGGTGAGCGAGAATTGAATTCGCATACCAGCCGCTGGCTTTTGCGCGAACTAGTGAAACGTTGACATGGTGCCGTTGCAGAGATGAAGTTTTAACCCGAATGCCGCTGCTTAACGCTTGTTCGCCGAGATAAGGTCCCCAGGGCCAGGCAGCAATTGCCACGTGAATGGTGTTGCCCTTGGCTGAGAGCCCGAGTTTTTCGGAGCCAAGCCAAGCAATCGGTCGGATGTAGCATGATTCAAGCTGGTTAGCGCGGACGACTTCGCACTGAGCATTGAAGATGGTTTGTTGATCAAACGGCAAAGTCATTTGGAAGATTTTTGCCGAATTAAAGAGGCGCTGTGTGTGTTCGTGGAGACGGAAGATCGCGGTGCCAGTCGTCGTTTGATAAGCACGAACCCCTTCAAACACAGCCATGCCATAGTGCAACGAATGGGTGAGGACATGGATATTGGCTGCGCGCCAATCAATCAACTGACCATCCATCCAGATTTTGCCGTCGCGGTCTGCCATTGACATAATGAGGTTCCTAAGTGCAGCGGTTGAAGATTGAGGCCTGTTATTATAAATCAGACGTTATTGCATTCATCTAGCGTAGCGCGAAAAATGGTTAAAAGTTTTCCTTCGCTTGCCGATCGACTCTTCGCGAACGCTGACTACTTTTCGTCGTTTATCGAAAATCACCCCATCCTTTGCATGCGGGGTGATATATCAGTTTTCTGCAAAGTAGATGTTCTTACATAATACAGGTAAAATATCGTCTTTTTTCAGTGAAACAATGATGTTTTGCCAAGCGCATTTGGCAAACATTGGGTTTAACGTTTAATGATTTTTTCAATCTTTTGCAGCTTTGATCTGCACTACGCTTCTAATGCCTGAAATTCTGCGCCTTACTGATTTGATTGCTGCTGGCAAACTGGCCGGCAAGCGAGTGTTTATCCGTGCCGATCTAAATGTGCCACGTGATGAAACTGGCCGCATTACTGACGATACACGCATCCGTGCTTCTTTACCTGCGATCACTACAGCTCTTGCTGCTGGGGCCGCGGTAATGGTGACCTCTCACCTGGGCCGGCCCGTTGAAGGCCAGCTTAAACCAGAAGATTCTTTAACTGCCGTTGCTCAGCGCTTAAGCGAGTTACTCGGTCGTACTGTGCCATTGATAAGGGATTGGGTTGAAACAGGCGTTAAGCTTGCGCCTGGGCAACTCGTGCTGCTTGAGAACTGCCGGGCCAATCCAGGAGAAAAAGCTAATGCGGATGCTCTCGCCCAGAAAATGGCGGCGCTATGCGATATATATATTAATGATGCATTTGGCACCGCGCATCGCGCCGAAGCATCTACCCATGGTATCGCAAAATATGCGCCAATCGCGGCGGCAGGGCCTTTGCTTGCGGGTGAATTAAGCGCATTGAAACGCGCGCTGGAGCAACCTAAGCGGCCGCTTGTGGCCATTGTTGGTGGTTCAAAAGTATCGACCAAACTCACCATTTTGAAGTCGCTGGCGCATAAAGTCGATCAGTTGATTGTGGGGGGTGGGATTGCGAATACATTTATGTTAGCAGCGGGTTTGCCAATTGGTAAATCACTGGCTGAAGCAAGTTTAGTCAGCGAAGCTAAGGCAATCATTGAATTGATGCAACAACGTGGCGCAGCGGTACCTATTCCACTTGATGTGGTGACGGCAAAAACGCTGAACGCCACAGCCCAACCTGAAATCAAGTCGGCCCATACAGTAGCGGAAGATGACTTAATCCTCGATCTGGGTCCCGCTAGCATGGGCCAGTTGACAGCGCTACTGGCTAAGGCTGGCACGATCATCTGGAATGGCCCGGTGGGGGTGTTTGAGTTAGATGCCTTTGGTCATGGGACTCAAGCGCTGGCGCAAGCCATTGCTGACTCTGCTGGATTTTCCATCGCAGGGGGCGGCGATACATTGGCGGCTATTGCAAAATATGGCGTGTCTGAACAAATAGGTTATATTTCAACCGGTGGCGGCGCTTTTCTTGAATTCCTTGAGGGCAAAACGCTGCCTGCCGTAGAGGCGCTTAAGACTTGCTTAGAATCGGTAGATTGATTTTTACCGATGGGTTGCGCCACTCAGGATTGCCATGGCGATTGGGCACGCTTGGTTGCGCGCCGGTGAGTGGATGCATAAACGTAATTTTATAGATTTGAATTAAGGAGAAAGCACGTGCCTCTCGTATCCATGCGCCAATTGCTTGACCATGCGGCTGAAGAAGGTTATGGGCTGCCAGCCTATAACGTAAATAACTTAGAGCAAGTACAAGCGATTATGGCAGCGGCTGATGAAGTCAATGCACCCGTGATTATGCAAGCGTCAGCCGGTGCTCGCAAATATGCTGGCGAAGCCTTTTTGCGTCACTTAATTGAAGCCGCGGTTGAGGCTTACCCCCATCTACCGGTGGTTATGCATCAAGATCATGGTCAATCGCCAGCAGTTTGTTTAAGCGCGATTCGCAGTGGTTTTACGAGCGTGATGATGGACGGCTCGCTGCAGGAAGATGGCAAAACGATTGCTTCTTATGAATACAATGTAGCGGTTTCAAGAAAAGTGGTGGATTTTGCGCATGCCATTGGGGTGACAGTCGAGGCTGAATTAGGTTGTTTAGGTTCGCTCGAGACGATGCGTGGCGATAAAGAAGATGGTCATGGCGCTGAAGGCGCAATGAGCCGTGAGCAACTCTTAACCAATCCAGAGCAAGCGGCTGATTTTGTCCGGCAGACCCAATGTGATGCACTGGCGATTGCGATCGGTACATCGCATGGCGCTTATAAATTCACTAAAAAGCCAACCGGCGATATTCTGGCGATTGAGCTCATCAAAGAAATTCACCAGCGTTTGCCAAACACGCATTTAGTGATGCATGGCTCGTCTTCGGTGCCCCAAGAATTATTGGCTGAAATCCGAGAGTTTGGCGGTGACATGCAACAAACTTATGGCGTACCGGTTGAAGAAATTCAAGAAGGCATTCGCCACGGTGTGCGTAAAATCAATATTGATACTGATTTGCGGCTGGCTATGACAGGGGCGGTGCGCCGCTTCTTAGCTGAGAACCCCAGCAAATTTGATCCGCGCGAATATTTAAAACCTGCTCGCGCTGCTGCGCAAGCGATCTGCAAAGCCCGCTATTTGGCTTTTGGCTGTGAAGGGCAGGCGAGCAAAATTAAATCCATGCCGCTTGAAAAAATGGCGCAACGTTATCAAAAAGGCGAGCTTGCGCAACAGGTGCGGTAAGACTTAGCGCACTTGCACATAGGCAAAATATTTTTTATGTCGTCCTCTACGCTTTATCAGTCAGCACTGTCTTCGCTCAGTTTATTAGGCAGCGGCAAAGTCCGCGACAATTACGCGCTAGGCAAAGATAAACTACTGATTATTACGACCGATCGCATCTCAGCGTTTGATGTGATACTGAGTGAACCCATTCCTGGTAAAGGCTGGGTTCTTAATCAGATGTCAAATTTCTGGTTTGCGCGGTTTGCGCATCATGTCCCCAACCATTTAACCGGGATTGCGCCTGAAACAGTTGTCGCTCCTGACGAACTTGAACAAGTTAAAGGTCGCGCGGTGGTGGTTAAGCGGCTAACGCCCATTTTGGTTGAAGCGGTGGTGCGTGGTTACCTAGCAGGTAGTGGTTGGAAAGACTACCAAGCAACCGGGGCGGTATGTGGAATTGCTCTACCCGCTGGCCTGAAAAATGCCCAACAATTGCCGCAGCCGATTTTTACGCCAGCGGCCAAAGCCAATCTCGGTGAGCATGACGAAAATATTTCTTTTGCTGCGGTTGAAGCATTAATTGGACCGGCATTGGCGGCGCAAATCCGCGATCTTAGCTTACTGCTTTACCGTGAAGCTGCGGAATATGCGGCAACCCGCGGGATTATTATTGCGGATACTAAATTTGAATTTGGCCTAGATGAAAACGGGGTTTTGCACCTGATGGACGAGGTTCTAACGGCGGATTCATCGCGCTTCTGGCCGGCTGACCAATACCAGATTGGTGGAAATCCCCCTTCGTTTGATAAGCAGTTCGTGCGCGATTGGCTCGAGACGCAGTCTTGGTCAAAAACTCCACCGGCTCCTACATTGCCGGCTGCTGTGATCGAAAAAACAGCCGCAAAATATCACGAAGCGCTTGAGCGCTTAACGGGCGCAATTTAACCAGCTAATGCAAGGCTAAGCAGATGGAAAATGACCGGCGACAGCAGCCGTTGATAGGCGTGGTAATGGGTTCAGTCTCGGACTGGGAAGTCATGCGGCATGCGGTGCAAATTCTAAAAGAGTTTGATGTGCAGTATGAGGCCCAAGTTCTTTCCGCCCACCGTATGCCGGACGAGATGCTGGCTTATGCACAGAATGCGCGTGCGCGCTCAATGGTGGCGATTATTGCCGGAGCTGGAGGCGCTGCGCATTTGCCAGGTATGCTCGCCGCAAAAACCACAGTACCGGTACTGGGTGTGCCTGTGCCCAGTCAATATCTAAGAGGCGTTGATTCGCTCCATTCAATTGTGCAAATGCCAAAGGGCGTGCCGGTGGCGACTTTCTCGATTGGCGAAGCAGGTGCTGCCAATGCAGCTTTATTCGCCATCGCGCTATTGGCTAATGTTTCTGCTGAATACGCCCATAAACTCGAGCTGTTCCGCCAGCAACAACACGATGCTGCGTGCGCTGCAACCCTGCCTAATCTCTAATGTTTACTCCTAGCTTTCCAATTTTGCCTGGTGCGTGGCTTGGCATACTGGGCGGCGGCCAGCTTGGCCGTATGTTTTGTTTTGCGGCCCAAACCATGGGTTACCGAGTAGCCGTGCTGGACCCTAATCCAGCCAGTCCAGCAGGCGTAGTAGCGGATCGTCATTTCTGTGCTGCCTACGAGGACGAGGCTGTGTTAGCTGAATTTGCTCAGCTATGCACGGCGATTTCAACTGAGTTTGAAAACGTGCCAGCGGCAAGTCTTGAGTACCTAGCGCGCACAACCTATGTTAGCCCGGCGAGTCACTGCGTGGCGATTGCGCAAGATCGGATTGCAGAAAAGCGTTTTATGGAGAGCTGCGGAATCGCGGTTGCGCCTCATCTCATCATAGAATCGACAGAGAGGCTAGCGCAGTTTAATCATGAACAGCTCAATTCAGTTCTGCCGGGTATTTTAAAAACCGCCCGCCTTGGCTATGATGGCAAAGGCCAAATTAAGGTGGCAAGCGCAGTTGAACTACAGCATGCTTATGCTGAGCTTGGCGGTGTGGCCTGCGTGCTTGAAAAACAAGTGCCGATTGCGTATGAAGTCTCGACGTTGATTGCGCGCAGCGTAAAGGGTGGAACCGCTATTTACCCCCTGGTGCGCAATGCGCATCGGCATGGCATTTTAATGCAAACGGTTGCACCGGCGCCAAATGTGCCGCCAGCGCAAGTTGACGTTGCAACACACACGGCTTTGGCGCTGGCTGAGCAGTTGCGCTATGTGGGGGTTCTATGTGTTGAATTCTTTGTGCTGGAAGATGGCTCGTTATTAGCCAATGAAATGGCTCCGCGCCCACACAACTCTGGGCATTACACGGTGGATGCTTGCGCTACCAGCCAATTTGAGCAGCAAGTACGCGCAATGACGGGGCTGCCATTGGGCGACACACGGCAACATTCGGCTGCGGTTATGCTGAATTTGTTGGGAGACCTTTGGTTTGCTGGAGAGGCGCATCAACAAACGCCACTCTGGCATGAGGTGCTTGGATTGCCAGCGGCGCGGCTCCATCTCTATGCAAAAGAAGAAGCCCGCCCAGCCCGTAAAATGGGGCATTTAACGCTTGCTGCGGCAACCTTGGACGAGGCCTCTGTCGCTGCGTGCGAAAGCGCGCGGCTGCTACAGATGATGCCTGCTAAAGCGAGCGGGCAATATCCGTTTGATTAGCATCTGCGGCATGTTTCATTTTCTGGCCTAAGCGCGGTGATTGTATCGTCAGAAAGTTTTGTGACTTGTTTGATAAAATCAAATGCGATACCTCCGGCTAACATATTTTTAGCTGTTTCGAGCATAGCGTCTTGCCAGCCTTCCTGTAGGCCTTTTTGCCGGCCTTCTTCAATTAAATATTGCGCAGCAGACATAATGTCCTCTCGATAATGTGGTGCGACGTTAAGCATGAATTGGACAAACTGCTGATCCATTCCATACCCTTCTTTTGCTAGATAATATAGTAATCCTTTTCTCTTTTCAATGGCTAGCGGATAGCGATCAAAAAGCTCAAAAATCTTAGGTGCAAGTTGTTTTAAATCTAAGCTATAAATGTGTTTTTGTGCCAGTTCTAATGCTGCGCAACGTTTATGTGTTGTTAAGATATCGTCTGGTATTGTGGATAAAGAAATTAATTGAATAGGCTTTGTTATTGCAAATATTTCTTGCGCTAAAACCTTGTCCCTAAAACACTCTAGCAGGCTGAGCGGACCTCGATAAGGCCCCGCACCTCGATAAAAAATGATCGGCAGCACGACAGGCAATAACGTATCACCTTGATTAAGGTGTTGTTTCATGAGCGCGCTTTGGTAGCGCCATAGTTTAAAGGGGGTGAGCTTACCCACGGCGCTTTCATGTTCAAGCAAAATATATGCTGAGCTTTGCTTTTTTCTTAGGCGGATTGAATAAACGATATCGCAGTAGTGCTGACTTAAATCATCTTCAACAAATGCGCCTGGAGCAAGCTTTAGCGTATCAAAATCAAATTGTTGTTGCACATCATGAGATAAATAAATTTGCAAAAACTCTTTGGCGATGTCTACATCCATCAAGAAGAGCTTAAACAATCCATCATGTGGCATCGATAAGTGACTCATCTAACGATTGTCTGGTTGGTTGGCTTGCCGCCAAGGGGTGGAGAATGCTAAGCATTCTGTCATCGTCAGACAATGATGCCTACTAGACCGGATGGCTAATATTTAAGGTCAATGTGGGATCAGCGGATTTGAATAGAACTGCTGCAAAATGATCTCGATGATTGGCTGGCGTATTACAACAACAATCGCAACCATCAAGGCAAAATGTGCTGTGGTCGAACACCGATTCAAACATTAATTGACGGAAAGGCGGCTTGGCAAGATAAAATCTCAATAATGAACAACTGAATTTGACCTGACAACTGCTCTCGTCAAACCGGATAGCTGCCAGATCAAGTTCTGGCTAGGACACTCGGACATTATTTATACATTTCCTTGCAGTTGATCAATACAAACCATTAACTACAAGCGCAATAAGGTTAACCCCATGTTAAACATTTCCACGCATTATCCGAAGACCCCGTTATTTCCTTTTGCCTTAGATAGGCTTGCGCCGGATTTGGAGCAAGCGCGCGCGCACAATGAAGCGCGGCCCGAGCAGGCCAATCTTTTATATGAGCAGGTGGCCGTGTCCCTGCTCGAGTTGGCCAAGCAGCAGGGCTTGACGCCGTCAGACCCAGACGCCCAAATAACCGAGCGCGATCAATCTGAGACGCCGGAGCAAACAGCCTTAAGGCAGTGCATTGCTGTTACCTATTTTGAGCATGCGGAAGTATTCGAAAAGCTCAAACAGGTTGACCAAGCGCAAGCATATTACCAAAAAGCAATAGGCTGGGGCCATGCTAACGCGTTGGAGCAGTTGACCCGCTTGCTGGCGTCATCCGGTCCCCGATTTTCCCTTGGTAAGCTACCGATTCGTCCAGAACCTTACGCTCTTCGAGAAGAATCAGCCCAATTACTCGAGCTGCTAAAGGATCAGCCCAAAGCCCTAATTGAAGTTATCGGCCTGCCTGGTGTGGGTAAAACCACGCTGCTTCAGCGCTTGATTCAGCCGCGCCCTGATGCGTTTTTTGCGTCTTACGATTTGCTGGCCTGGATTGACTGCAGCAGTGTGAACCGTGCTCATGCAGATATCCAAGCCATTGGTTACGCGCTCGGTTACGGCAATCTACGGCCGCAAACAGCCCTACGGCAAGTGGCAAACTATGTGCAGCAACATCCTCGTTCATTATTGATTTTGGACGGACTTACGCCGAGTAATGTCGATCTTGCCTTGACTTGGCTGAAGCCGTCTTTTTGGTCCGGTCAATTGATTTATACAACAGCCGAACCATTGACCGATAAGCTCAAACAACGCTTAGAGCGAGACGTTGACTCTCTGCCCCTAAGCCTTTTTACCTCGGAGCAAGCGAAGGATTTAGTGCAACAGTGCCTGCCGCAAGAGCCGCTCGACACGTGTGATTTTGCTCAGGTGATTCGGATGACAGAGGGATTTCCAGCGGTCATTCAGGCGTTGTGCCGACATTACCAAGCTACGATATTGGGTTTTAAGAATTTTGCCGACTTTTTGGCGCAATCTGAGCAACACCAAGCGGTGCGAGATATCTTATTGCGTGAGATCGCGCAGACGACTCTAGGGCCACTAGAAGCCGAAGCGGTAACGAATCCGATTACAGCGCGGGCGCTGACTATTATTAAACAGGCGGCCTGGCTGGGAGAACCCCGCATCCCCTTTGCCTTTTTTAGCCATGAACAGGTTGCTCAAGACGCCATTCAGATGTTGTCTCAGAAGCAGCTCGAGATGATGGATATCGATCAGGCGACTAACAGTCTCAAGCTTAATCCGGCCTTCCTAAACGTGGTGCAAAAACGATATCTGTCAGAACAACTTCCGCTGATTGGAAAAAACATCCAGCGACTGTTTAAGGTTTTCAATTATTTGACGGACAACGAAAGCTCAGATGGTCGTCATAACAAGCCAGAGGACTTAAAGCCCTATACTGATCTGGTCCATACGCTGGTTTTTGAGACCTGTGCTAAATTTTCCTTTGCTAAGGATTCGCCCTTACTGCACCAAGTGCTGACGTTGGGTAGCAGCCTAGCCAGACTCTATTACCTACATCACGGTGAGCTACAGCTAGCCTATGATTGTCTGCAAGCGGCCCAGCGCCTCTTTAAGCAGGGTTTGCCCAAGGAACAACTCGCGCACTTTGAACAGCGGCCAGAGGACTTTGCCTTGTCTATCGCTCAGCAAGAGACCAGTCAGGAAGAGGCCTTATTACTCAAACTGTATGCGGAAGAATATCTGTATCAAGAGGGGACCCTTGCTTCGCAGCTGGTTCCACGCGGCCAGGTTGCCGTGGAAGTGATTCAGAATTTTGAGAAGAGTTACGCCATTCAAGTCAATTTGGGTCCAGTGGGTAATCCAGAGGCGGTTGCATATACGCTACGCAATCTGACGCGAGCGTTGCGCAAGCAGGGACGTTTAGTTGATGCGCTTGAAAGGTTTGATGAATTAACGAGATGGTTTGATCGATATCCAGCGGTATTCAACGAACGTGTGCGCGCGGAGATTTTGATTGATCAGGGGATTATCCAGAAAGAATTAGAAGATGCTCGGCCGGAGGCTGAGCGGAATTATCAACCTGCGATCGATGCGCTGTATGAGACTCACCGTATTTTCTTAAGACACGAGACGGCAAACCAGCACCAAGCATTGGGAATGCTGTCTATTTACCTTGGCGAGGCTTATCTGGCGGGAGGGAATTTTGAAGCCGGTATGACCCATACCTGCCAGATTCTCCTTTACGACGGCAAGCGTCGAGAAAGACAAGGCCGTGCTTACTTCAATCTAGCGCGAGCGTTTTACGAAGCGGAGTATTGGGCTTTGGCTAAACTCTTCGTTGACCAAGCCTTACCCATACAGATAGGAGCCTTTCAGCCGGTGACAAAAGTCTTGGGCCTCAAAATAGAACAAAAACTGCTACAACACCAGCAGACGGTCACACAGGACCCAATTGATGTCCAAACGGCCAGCTGGGAGACCCAGGCAAGCCTGACAGCGTATTGTGAGGCCCAGTTGATCGCCTGCAGTGTGCCGCCGAAACTCATTTCCCGCGATCAGATTAAGGTCGTCGAGGCGACGGCCTATGCCTGGTTATGGCAGCAGCATGCAAAAGCAGTCCTCGAAACAGAGCAAGCCGTCCTAGAAGCACAGCAAGCCGAACTCACACAGAAAATTGCGGCGCTCGAAGTTCAGGAAAAAACTCAGGAAGAAAAACGGACGCTGCAGCTTCAGCAAGAGGCGCTGTGGTACCACACCTTGGCGCAGCGGATTAATTTGGACGCGCCAGAGAACAAGCATGCTCTCCTCTTTGCCAAACAATTCCAAGAAGAGCAGCTGTATCAAATGATTCAGCTGCTGCAACGAGCAAATGGAGAAAAGCTGCTCAAAAATAAAGTCGCGTTGGCAGAAAGGCTGATCGAGGCAGTATCACGTGCATTACCCAGAATCGAATTCAATGCCACGCTCGGAGCCTCCGACACGGTTGATCTGCCAGCTATCGTGCAGGCGGTGACGAAACTGCTCAGCGAACCGCACAGTGATCAAAAGGCGAGTGCCCAACGCATTGCAGATCCTGAGCAGAAGTCAAGAAGTCTGCGCGTGTGTGCCGGCATCCAGCAGCAGGTAGAAGAAATGGCCTACTATGCGGCCCGTTGCTGGCAGCCTGTATTCTCAGGACAAGCCTGGCACACCCAAGATATTCAGACGCTAGCGGAGTATGGTGCGCGCCGCGTGATGGATTACCTGAAAACAGGGGGTGTCGATATGCTATCCTCTCAAGAAAGGGTGATATTGGCCCTGATGATGGGGGAGGCGAATGCACGCTTGAGTCAGCCGAAAGCGGACGAGTCGGGGCGGACTTCACCGGGCGGCCGGAGTGTTCAAGGATTTTTCTCCGAACCAGGCGTCAAGGTGGAGGCGGAGGAACCGGGTGCAGGATTGTATCTCCCGTCTCAGCAGGTGCGTCCTAGTGTTTACGGCTATCGATTCGGCTCACCGCTGGAGGCACGTACCCGCCCGTATCAGGGAGTATTTAAGAGCGAAGCTGAAGCGCAACAAGTTGTAGAAGAGGCACGAAATCAACAAAAGAGTTGTTTAGTCATGTAGCCTTAGGGGAGGGTGTAGTCATCGTGATCAGATCGTGATGACTACACCATGCCAGACTAGCTAGCTGTCATTTTTCGAAGTACAACAAGCAATCGCGTCATCCCCGGCGATGTCGATCACAACAATGAATGGATGACAGCATCGGAAAAGTGTTGATATACTCCTTTGCGCTCCGGACTGGTGACTAAAGAGTCCATGCATTATGCGCTAGCCATTATGCTTCTGACTTACTTGGCTCTAGCGAAAACTGCCAAAAATCATCAGTGCGGCTTGGCTCAAATAAGCCCTGCTTTACAGTACTTAATAGCAAAAAATAAAAAGGAAATTCTATGTTGTCCAGACTCACACACGCAGCGTCTGCCCCCGTCAATCTAGAGCTCGCTCAAAGCTATTTGAAGGAAGGTCGATATCATAAGGAGGTGGGACATCCGGAAACCGCTTTTATCTTGTATGAGCATGCAAAGGCCTCATTGGTTAAAGTCGCTGACGAGCGCCATGTGAAGCCTTTATCTCAAGTGAAAGATGCGCTCAGAAAAGCACAAGCCCCACAGACGCCAGAAGACCAAGCCCTGCGGGATGACCTTGCGGCCATCTACTTAGAGCGCGGCGAGGTACTCGAGGCAATGGGCAAGCTCGATAAGGCGAAGGCCAGTTATGAGAAAGCCCAAACCTGGGGCCATGTCGACGCGCCAAGCAAATTGGCTCCTGCCACACGCCCCAGCAGCACGTTTGGCTCGATCAAAGGCGCCTTCCTTTCTCCCGCTGCTTCCTTCGCTATTCCTTCTCTTTCTCCTTCTTTGCTGAGCCAAGAAAACCCGGGCCTTGACGCGGCACAGATTGCCCTCAAGCTTTTTGCTAAGGACGTGTCTCAGCCTGTCGCCAACTATGAGCTTCCCGAAGTGGACGACCGTTTCACGAGCACAGCTCAGCTCGCGTATTGCCTAAACCTTTTAGAAGCTGCACCCTCTAGCGAAACAGAACGTCTTTGGTCACAGGCCACCGCCAGCAATGCTGAAGAACGAGAGCGACTGCACACGCTCACCACCGATTTGATCCGCGCCTTCATCAATGACGAACTCAAAGATGAAGAGACTGTCGCTGAAATTTTGTGTATCGCCCCAGCGCTGAAACCAGACAACTTTCAAAAGTTGTTGGCAGCGTTTGTGGAAGGTGTTAATCAGCCCCTCTTGCTGGATTTCCATTTGCTAGAAGGGCTGGCTCGACTGATTCAAAGTGCCGCTCGCAGCGCCTTAAAGCCGGATGATTTAGTCAAAATATTAAACCTTTTAAACACCCGCTTACAAGAAACGCATGGGCAGTCCACGGACAATCTTTATCAACTAACGCGCACGGTATCGAACGTATTGGATGCGATGGCCGATAGCCAGGTCACAGGCTTAGATCGCGAAACACTTCATGCGCCGCTTGCTGGTTCTCTGGGCGGATTACAAGCGAGCGACGACCCCTATCTGCTCTATAAAGCAGCCTACGCCTCCCAGGCATTGCTGTATGTACCCGATAATGAAACGCCGTGGGAAGCCGCATGGCGGCGTACCAGCACGGTAATAGGGGGGGTCGCCGGGGCTGTGAGTGCCGTCAAAGCCTTTGATCTGAAGGGTTTTGTCGAAGGGCTGCAGAATATTCAACAGGGCGTTGCGGACGTGGTAGAAGCCTTGAAGATTATGAAGGACGGGTATGATAGTTTGGTTCCGCTGGTTGAGAGTGGTTTGAGTTTGCGCGAAAGCTTACAAGCAGGATTCAGTTTTACCCGCAAAGAAGCCTGGTATAGAGAACTGCGCGGTAGTGATATATTGCTTCAAAATGGTCTATTCACAGAATTTGAAGCCTTAGTGCGCACCATACCCTGCCGACGTCATCCTGCCTTTCAATGGGGGGTATGCGAACGCTTAGGCCAAATAGCGGCGAATCCGCTATGGGACCCTGACACGCGTCAAAGTGCTTTAGACTTTCTCAGCGAGATCTATATCAACGATACAGAGTGGGGCCAGCAGACTGAAGTAAAGCAATGGATCATTAAGATCCTGCTCCACTTATCCGATAAGTCGGTGAGGTCTGTGAGTGCTGCGGCAGCCAAAACCATGCTTATTAAGTTAGAAAAGACTGAGGATGCCGAGAAACAAGCACTCTACACACAGTGCCAGGAGGAAGCTCACAGCCAGTATCCGCTGAACGTGGTGCTGCCTCTATCGGCTTCTTCCTCTCTACTAGACCGCGTTCAGAATAAGCCCGATGTCGAAGTCGATTTACGTAAGCTCAGACGTCAGCGCTTGCAAGAACGGGGCGACACCGTGTATATCTCCCCACAGGCCAAACCCAGCCTGAAAGCATCAGATAAGACGCTGTTCGATCTAAAGGCTAAGGTCAACGAATTTCTCGATAGTACGCAAAAGGTAATGCTGCTCTTAGGGGACTCCGGCTCAGGTAAATCGACCTTTAACCGGATGCTCGAAAAGGACCTATGGCGCGCCTATACGCCCAAGAAAAAACAAAGCATTCCGCTTTTTATTAACTTGCCCGCGATCGATAAGCCGGAGCAGGATCTGATTCCCAAACACTTACGCAAAGTGGGTTTTACTGAGTCCCAGATTAGGGAATTAAAGGAGCGTCATCAATTCGTCTTAATTTGCGATGGCTATGACGAGAGTCAGCAAACTCATAATCTATATATGAGTAATCAGCTGAATGAGCTAGGAGAATGGCAGGCGCAGATGGTCATCAGCTGCCGCAGCGAATATATTGGCCTTGATTATCGGAGCCGCTTTCAGCCGACGGAGCGCAATCACCAGGCCAAGTCAGCGCTATTTCAGGAAGCGGTAATGGCACCGTTTTCAAAGGAAAAGATTAACGAGTACATCAAGCAATATGTGGCAGTGAGTAGGCCACTCTGGCAGGCGAAAGATTACAAACAAGCACTTGAGCAGATTCCTCACTTACAAGACTTAGTGAAGAATCCCTTTCTTTTAACCTTATCCTTAGAGGTGCTGCCTCGCATGGTGGATGTAGGCCAAACGTTTTCTACGGTCCGGGTAACCCGGGTGGCGCTGTACGACCAGTTTGTGGAGCAATGGCTAGAGCGTGGTAAAAAACGCTTGGAAGTTAAAACATTAACCGAATTAGAAAAGAAAGCCTTTGAAAGCTTGACCGATGAAGGCTTTACGCAAAATGGTATTATCTTTTTAAAAAACTTGTCGGCTGAAATCTATCAAGAGCAAGCAGGGAACCCAGTCGTTGAGTATTCGCACTTTAGAGATCAAGGGACCTGGAAAGAAAAATTTTTTGGTCGGGAAGACGACAAGCACCTGCTGCGTGAAGCCAATCCACTAACGCGCAGTGGCAATCAGTTCCGTTTTATCCATCGGTCGCTATTGGAATACGGCGTGGCCCGTGCGATCTTTGAGCCCCAAGATGGGGAGCGCGCGCGCAAAGTAGCCCTGACGCAAGCCTCGAGCCGTCGCGGCAGTGTCAGTTCTGATTGGAGCTTTGATAGCCAAGCTGCTGTGGAAGCCGCCGCAGCGGCCATTGATCAGCCCTTGCTTGATTCACCTTTGTGGAAGAAGAGTTTTGTCAACGAACCCTCCATTTTGCAATTTCTCGCCGAGCGTGTACAACAGGAGCCCCTGTTCAACGAACAGCTGCACGCGGTCATTGAGCGCTCTAAAAACGACAAAGAAGCTCGCAAGGCCGCGGCTAATGCAATCACTATATTGGTTAGGGCGGGCGTGCAGTTTAATGGAGCAGATTTACAGGGTATCCAGATTCCAGGCGCTGATCTGAATCAGGGTGTATTCGATTCGGCGCAATTGCAAGGGGCGGATTTAAGGAAGGTTAAACTGCGTAATAGTTGGCTGCGCCAGGCCAATTTGACCGGCGCAAAAATGGCGGGCACACAGTTTGGTGAATTGCCTTTTCTGCAAGAAGAGAGCCTGGTCCGGGTCTGCACGTATTCCCCGGATGGGAAAACCTGTGCGGTGGGCCTGGGCAACGGCACAATCAGTGTGTATGAAACGTTGACCTGGAAAAAAATCCGTACCTTAAGCGAACATACTCATGAGGTTTATAGCGTGGTGTATTCGCCGGATGGTCAGCAGATCGCATCGTGTAGTTTCGACAAAACGGTGCGATTGTGGAACGCGCAGACCGGTCAACTCAGTCACACCTTACGCAAACATACCGAGCCAGTGGGTAGCGTGATGTATTCGCCCAACGGCAAGCAGATCGCCTCTACCGGCATTAAAAGCCAGGTAGTACATCTATGGGATGCGCACACGGGCCAACATCACCAAACCCTAAGCGGACATACTCACTACGTTCTGACTATCGGGTATTCACCCGATAGTCAGCAAATTGCCTCCGGCGGTTATGACCGTACGATACGTCTGTGGGATGTGCAAACCGGTCAACTCAGCCGCACCTTAAGCGAACATACCGGCACGGTTTATAGCGTGGTGTATTCGCCCGACGGCCAGCAGATCGCCGCGGGCGGCTCTGACAAGACGGTACGGCTGTGGAATGCGCAAACGGGTGAGCATCGCCACACCTTATCCGGACATGCTCGCGAGGTTTATAGCGTGGTGTATGCGCCCAATGGGCAGCAGATCGCCTCCGGCAGTCGTGACAATACGGTGCGGCTGTGGGACGCGCAAACCGGTCAGCCTACCTACACCTTGAGTGGACACACCAGCGCGATTAAGAGCCTAGTGTATGCGTCTAACAGCCAGCAGATTGCCTCCAAAGATGATTTCGATAAGGTGTTTCTGTGGGACACGCAAACCGGTCAGCTCAGCCAGGCTTTAAGCGGGCATACCAACGAAATTTGTAGCGTGGCATATGCGCCCAATGGGCAGCAAATCGCCTCCGGCAGTCGTGACCAGACAGTACGACTGTGGGATGGACAGCAGGGCCAGCTTAGCCACAGCTTAAACGGACACACCAGCGGGGTCTCGAGCGTGGCGTATGCGCTGCAAGGCCAGCAGATTGTCTCCGGCAGTTGGGATCAGACGGTGCGGCTGTGGGACGTGGACACTGGCCGGCTCACCCACACCTTAATTGGGCATACCAGCGGGGTCTCGAGCGTGGTGCCTTCACCCAACGGCCAGCAGATCGCCTCGACAGATGAGGACAATAGAGTGCTGCTTTGGGACGCGCAAACGGGTGCACTAAGCCACACCTTAAGCGGACATACCGGTCCGGTTAATAGTGTGGTGTATGCGCCGAGCGGCAAGCGCATTGCCTCCGCCAGTTCTGACCGGACAGTGCGTCTGTGGGACACGGAAACCGGTACGCTCCGCCAGACTTTAAGCGGGCATCACAATATGATTTGGAGCGTAGCGTATTCACCCGACGGCCAGCAGATCGTCTCTGGCGATTGGAGTGCCGGTGTGCGTCTGTGGTCTGCGCAAACCGGTCAGCTCAGCCATACTTTAAGTGGACATACCGGCAAGGTTTATAGCCTCGTGTATTCGCCCGATAGCAAGCAAATTGCATCCGGTGATGAGGACAATAAAGTCCATCTGTGGGACGCGCAAACCGGTCATCTCAGCCACACCTTAAACGGGCACGCGTTAAACCGTAATATGGGCGTGCATGGAAGTATGGTGTATTCGCTCAGTGGTCAGCAGCTCGCCACCTACGCGGATGACAAACAGGTATTACTGTGGAATACGCAAACCGGTCAGCTTAGTCATACCTTAAGTGGCCATACCGGCGATGTGTTAAGCGTGAAGTATTCGTCCAACGGCCAGCAGCTTGCCTCTGGCAGTCGTGACAGTACGGTGCGTCTATGGGATGTGTCCTCGGGGCAATGTCGGATGGTGATTCGAGCGTTTGGTGGGGCAGTTTATAGCGTCGCCTGGAAAGAGGCCAGTGACGAAGAGGTCGGCAACAGCAATTATTTGGTGACCGGCTGTGCTGATAAATCCGTTCGCTTGTGGCAGATTATAGAAGAGGGCGATCAGTGCAACGTGCGTTTGAGCTGGAGTTCAACCCATGATGTGCTGACTGTGACGAATACTTCTATTCAAGATGTACATGGCTTAAGCCATGCAAACCAGCAGCTTTTAGCGCAGCGCGGGGCTGTGGGTAAGCCGATTCCGTCTTTAAGTTTTAAGGGGGCAGCTAAGACGCTCATCAGCATGGGATCCGTGGCCTCTAAACTCAAGCTGGCGGCAAACCGCACGACGGTCGATACCCGGGCAGCACAGCCGGCTCTACTTAATTGACAATCGGTAAAGGCCAGTGCCGTCAGCGTATGAGCCTTCCCCTCTGGGTGTGCTGACTTGAGAAATCGAGCGCGGCTTCGCAAGCCTCTAAAGTTAGCCGGTCGGCTCTCCGACCGGACCCACCGGGTGACTGGAGGCAGTCACCCGCCCCCGGTTTCCACAGATCGTAGAGGGCCGTTTGATGATGTGCGTCTGGTATTGGCTGATACGGGTTATCGCGGCATTTTTTCTAGCGTAAGTAAGGCCTGCTTGATATTCAACCCCCCGGCGTAGCCCGTCAAACTGCCATTTTCACCAATCACTCGATGGCAAGGAACCACCAAAGCAATTTGGTTAGCACCATTGGCCGCGCCTACTGCGCGTGCTGCTGTTGGGCAATCTAGGATGCGGGCTAGCGCGCCATAACTCAGGGTTGTACCGTACGGAATAGCGGTGAGCTGCCGCCAAACGCGAAGCTGAAAAAACGTACCTAATGGCGCAAGCGGCAAGTCGAATTCTGTTCGGTGGCCCAAAAAATATTCTTCAATTTGCTGTTGGACAAAGGCTGTCTTGGCGTTTTGCCATTCGACCTCAACCCCTTGCAGTAAACGGCGCGCGGCTCGGGTTTCTCCGGCGAATGCCAGCCGCGCTAAAGCGCCTTCGGCTGTAACGATAGCCGTCATTTGTCCTAATGGCGTGGAAAATGTTCCGCCAAAATAATACGTTTGAGGTTGCATGGTATTTCTCCTTATGCTTGAGTCGCTAAGCTGGCCCAAACATGGCAGGTAGCGAGGCTGCGATGCGGGGCGAAGGGGGCCATGAGGGCTGCCATCTGTTCTGCGCTTGGCCTCTGGGGTAATTGATGCAGGCGTTGTAATCCTGTCGCCAAACCGCTGTCGCCGGCCGGCATGCAATCGGCTAATCCTAAACCGCGCATTAAAGTGTAGTGCGTGGTCCACGGCCCTAGACCGCGAACCTTGCGTAAAGTTCGGTCCGCGACTTGAGCTGAGCCTTGCGCTAAGCGATCTAATGGTAATTGCCCGGAGCAAATGGCTTGCGCAGCATGAATCAAGTACTCTGCTTTAGAGCGTGAATAACGTAACACGGTTAATTCAGAGGGATCCATCGCAGCAATGCGTTCGGGTGATGGATGCGTATATTGTCCGCCTGCGCCCACTGGGTCACCTGCGTGTTTGATCAGGGCGCGCCGCAGTTGTACCGCGAAAGCTAGATTAATTTGCTGTCCGATGATGGCCCATACAAGCGCCTCGAAAGCGCCTGGCGCTAGAGGAATGCGTAGGCCGCGGTGATTTGCAACGAGCGTGCGCACATATTCTTGTTTATTGGCCCTTGCCTCAAAACTGGCACTGTCACTATATAAACCTAACATGCGCATAGCGATAACATGTGCTTTAACCATGGTTTGCGGCGCAGGGGCGCCATCATATTCAACCTCGCACCAAGCGCCTGGTGTTTGCAGAGTGAACTTGAGCTTCACTAATAGGTTGTTGAGTCTGAGTGGAATAGAGATTTGTTGACCGCAGACTTGTTCAAATGCGCCCTCGCTATCTCGTCCATGGTATCGGAGCACATCAAGCGCCCGAAAATCTGCCGGTAGTTGCAATAAAAAACTTTTTGTTTCGCGTAAAGCCCGATAGGCGCCTGGCGTCATTGCGGTCGTAGCCAGAAACTGCCGATGGAAGGTGGCTTCGCTCTCAAAACCGGCTTCATGGGCTAGATCGATCACCCGCTCATTTGAATCAATTAAACGTTGGCACGCGAAAGTGACTTGTTCTTGGCGCAATAACGCCGCCGGCGTTAGATGGGCATGCGTGCGAATAAGATCCGCTAAATTTGTGATGCCAATGCCAGCTGTTGCGGCGAGACTATGCATATCCTTAAATGCGCTAGGCTCAGCGCGCACCCGTTCGATTAAGCCTTCATATAGAGCTTCATCCCAACGCTTGCCGCGCGCGAAAAGGTCCGGGCGGCATCGTTTGCAGGCGCGTAAACCCGTAGCAATTGCTTCCGCTTCAGTAGCAAAAAAGCGTACATTGTCAAATTTAGGTTTGCGCGCAGGGCATGATGGCAAACAGTAAATGCCGGTAGTAAGCACGCCAGTGAAAAACTGTCCGTCATAAGTTTGGTCTTTGGCAATACTACGCTCGTACATGATTTGTTTACTTAATTTCATCATTTCGTTCTACTGTATGTGCTGAATGTCTATGGTTCAACTGCCACTACTGATCAGCACATCTATCAGACTGTTAATTTCAGTGCTAATGAGCTTGCATTTAGAGTAATCGTCATTTTGTAGTAAATTGATAGCTAACAGCTTACTTTGGTTAAATTTCGCCCACCTCTCACAGACACCGCTGGAAGTAGAATTCATGTTATTGTGGACTAACCATGGCTTTTTCTATTTGTAATACTGTGTTAACTGTTTTTTTCAATTTTGTTTTCCGACTTAAGTTAGGAGGTTTCGTCCGTGCACGATAACTTTCTGCCCAAACTCACTCTGCCTGATTCGGGTTGTTGCCCGCCTACCGCTTTGCCCGTTGACGAAAGTGGCATTGCGCATGCGGCTCACTTGCTTGAAAGAGGGGAGTTGCTTGCGTTTCCAACTGAAACCGTCTACGGTCTTGGCGCTGATGCGGAGAACCCGGCGGCAATTGCGCGAATTTATGCGGCTAAAGGCCGACCTCTGAATCATCCGGTGATTGTGCATCTGGCTCCCGATGCAGATCTTGCTTACTGGGTAAGCGGAGCGCTTCCGTTGAGCGCGCGTGCATTGATTGATGCATTTTGGCCGGGGCCGCTGACTCTGATTCTCTCACGCGCTGCCCATATTCCAGATGCGGTAAGCGGTGGTCAGTCTTCAATTGGACTGCGCTGCCCTGCGCATCCGGTGGCGCAGGCGTTGTTAAGCGCTTTTCGTGGGCCGGGCGGCAAACGTAAGCGTGGGCAAGGGGGCGTGGCAGCACCGTCCGCTAATCGTTTTGGCCGCGTCAGTCCAACGCGCGCCCAACATGTATACGATGAATTCGGAGTTACCGTACCCGTCCTGGATGGTGGGGCATGCGCAGTCGGGATTGAATCGACAATTTTAGATTTATCGCGGGGGTTTCCAGCGCTGTTGCGCCCCGGAGGCATCAGTGCGGAGCAGCTCGCTGAGGTGTTGGGGGAAATGCCGCAATTGCCTATGCAGCTCAACGCAGTACACGCAAAAGAAGGAAAAGAAGCTTTGCATGCAAAGAGTGGCGAGAGCGCGCCACGTGTTTCAGGTACGCTACGCGCGCATTATGCGCCGCGTATCCCACTCGCTTTATTCACTGCAGATGAGATTATGCACGCGCTGAGAATGCGCACTCAAGATCAACCGGTTGTGGTGATTGCGCGGGCGCGTTTAGCTGAACGGTGTGCAATGCAGTGGGCGCAGTGCGCCAAAGTGCGTATTATTGCGGCCGCTGAAGAGCCACATGCTTATGCGCATGAGTTATATAGCCTGCTGCGCACGTTGGAAAATACGGATGCAGAGCGTATTTTGATCGAACAACTACCGGCCGAACCGGAGTGGGCGGCGCTCAATGACCGCCTGGGTCGGGCTGCCGCAGCCTTTAACTTGTCGGAATCGTGAGCGTTATTATTATTGCGCAACACCTGCTCTCAAGAAAATCTTTAATCCCAAGTGCTCCATAAAAAAGCCATGCGCTTTGCGCCTTTGCCACTTACTTCAATCGGCTGGGTTTGTTCATTTTCTTGATAACGCGCATGGACAATATAGCGTCCCGGACGTAGGCGCACCAACATATAGGGGCCGCGTGAATCAGCTTGTAGTATTTCACCACCATGGGTATCTGTAATATAAACACGCACCCCAGTTAGATAGTCGCTATTTGGACTGCTAAAACGCAGCCCAAGTGGCCAGTGCTCGACTTCTCTGCGGATGGCTTCTGATTCATTAAGCCCAACCCCGCCTGAAATAAATTTGACGTCGCCTTGGCGCTGTTCTTGCGGCAGACCAGTGAAATCCGCTTGCTTAATCTGAGCCAGCACGTTATGGCTTCCTAAACAAATGCCGAGAGCGGCGATCAAGGTAATGGCAGTGCCCCAGTTGGCTTTTGAGCGGTAAGTAGGCTTGATTGGCATGAGAAATATAATATGAATAATAAACAAATATTAAGAATAATCGCCTTTAAACTGTATTTTACTAGGAGATGCTTGCATCTGCCCAGTGCTTAAATTTTTGCACGAAGTCTTTTAATTGCGCCTAAAGGTTTTTTGCATTAGGCTGCTGCTAGTCTTTATAGCTTTCGCTGAAGCGAAGCTTTGTCATTTTGATTATGCTATTTTCTATTCTACATCGATTGCCGCTGGCGGCCCGAGATATGTGTCGCGTGGCTCTTATGTTTGCGTCAATTTGCTTAGGCGCAATTATAAATATAGCTGATGTGCATGCGCGCTCCACTCCCAAAAAAGCCTCTGTAATTACTGCTGGCGTCTTGCCCCCTACTGTGCGCGCCGCTTTGCGGCAGGCGGGCGTGAAGCCATCCTCCATGAGCGTGGTGGTCGAACGCATTGATGCAGCGCGGCCGATTCTCTCGGTGAACGCCAGGCGGGCCATGATTCCCGCATCGACAATAAAGCTGGTGACGACTTTCGCAGGGCTTTCTATACTCGGTCCAGATTTTCGTTGGCAGACAAAAGCCTATGTTGATGGCGAACTCAAAAATGGCGTATTACAAGGCAATTTATATATCAAAGGCAGTGGCGATCCTAAACTGATTCCCGAAGAGTTAATTGATCTAGTTGAACAAATCCGTCAGGCTGGGGTGGTGAGGATTGAGGGCGACCTGGTGCTAGATAAAAGTTATTTCGCCGACTCGACACGCTACGTTAAGTGGTTTGATGAAAATGCGAATGCGCCGTATAAAGTGAATCCGGACCCCTTGTTATATGCGTTTAAATCGCTAACCTTCACGCTCACGCCACAAGCCGATGGGAAAATGCTAATTAGTGCTACGCCCCCGTTTGAGCAATTATATATTACCGATACTTTGCGCATCACGCCGGGCTTATGTGCTGGTTGGCCTGCTGCGGTTGTTCCGGCCGTGCAGTTTGCAGCGGACGGCAGCACGCGCGTAGCGTTTTCTGGCGAATACCCATTGGCTTGTGGGACGCGTGTGAAAAGTGTGTCAGTGTTAGATCATACCCAGTTTTTCGCGAGAGGCTTTCTGGCTTTATGGCGGCAATCAGGTGGGACCTTCAGCGGACATGTGCGCGAAGGGCCGTATTTGAGCGAAGCAAGGCTTGTTGGATTGCATAAAGGGCCGGTGTTGGCTGAGATTGTGCGGGATATAAATAAATTTTCAAATAACTCGATGGCGAATAATCTTTTTTTGACGATTGGCGCACAAAGCGTTAAGCCGCCAGCGGATCTCGCCAAATCAGTCGGGGCGATTAAACAATGGCTGCGCCGCACGGGCCTTGTAATGCCTGAGTTCTTTATTTCTAATGGTTCCGGTCTGTCAAATGAGGCGCGCATCAGCGCTCGCTCATTAGCCGCATTGTTACGGGCGGCTAATCAAAGTCCAGTGGCTCAAGCTTTTGTAGAGTCATTTCCGATTGTGGGAGTGGATGGGACCATGCGCCATCGCTTGCTGAATACGCCGCTGGTGGGACGAGCGCGTATCAAAACCGGTACGCTTAATGAGGTGCGCGCTATAGCGGGTTATGTAAGCGCAGCAAACGGCGCTAGCTATATTGTTGTCAGTATGATTAATGATCCACGCGCACCCGCTGCGCAGGCAGCTCATGATGCCCTCCTTGAATGGGTCTACCAAAGACCGCATTAACGAGATAGCGTATTTTTTCGCTTATCTGTCACCTGAATCAATTGCCTAATCGCAACCCATATTCGACTTAAACAATCTATTGCCGCAAAAACCTGCAAGCTACGTTCTGCTTAGCAGGGCAAATGCTGTTATTCATCTTGGCTCGTTACGTTTTGCAACAGCCGCTCACTTTTCCTTGCTACGCCTTTCGCCACAATTCTTCGGGCGCTATCTGTAAAGCCAACTTACAAATCCAATAATTGGGCCATATAGCTGCCCTATTCACCGTGACATGGCACGTGATGAGCACTATGCATCACCGTCCTCCGGGAAGGCCTCTGTTGGCTAACCGGTTCATCAATTTGTTGAGTGTGGCTTTGCAAATATGAATCACGATCTTTACCAGCATGGTGCTTTTGATAACTCAACGGCGTGTCCGCAGGTGGCGCGGACGCATAAAAAAATCAGCAACGGAAAAAGCTTGCGGCGTGCATTAGGTGCCCTGGCGCTTGCTGTGCCAATGGTGCTTGCGGCGTGTGGCGGAGGAGATGGAAAAATGCCTGATGACATTATCAATCCGCCTGCTACCCGTTATCAAATCATATCATTTGGCGATAGCTTGTCAGATGTCGGGACATATGCGCCGATGGCCTCAAAATTTGGAGGTGGGCGTTTTACCACCAACCCGGGGCAAGTATGGACGCAGGTGGTGGCGAATTACTACGGCGCTACGCTCAATCCAGCGTTTACCGGCGGTTTTGGTGTGCCGATTAAAGCCAATCCTGATGGCTACGGTTATGCGCAAGGAGGTTCTCGGGTAGCCGATCCTGCGGGTGAAGGCAATCTGCCCAATAACGCGGGTGCGATCACCTTGCCGGTGGCGGCTCAAGTTCAAAGTTTTCTAGCGACCCATGGCAACTTTAAACCCAATCAAATTATTCTGCTGAATGGTGGTGGTAACGACATCAAGATAAATGAAAGAGCGGTAGCTGAAAATAAAATTACCCCGGCTATGGCGGCTGATAACGTGAGGACGGCAGCAAGTGAGCTTGCTGGATTGGCTGGGTCTATTGTTCAAGCAGGGGGGCGCCGAGTGGTTGTGGTTAATGTATCCGATGTCGGTAAAACGCCACTGGGTTTAACTAGACCGGATAGTGGCGTAGCATTGACGCAATTGACGGTGTTATTTAATGATACGCTGGCGCAGGTGCTGCGAGCACATCAGCCAGAAGTAACTAATGCCATCATTACGGTTGATGCGTTTAGCTTCTTTAATCGGATACTCGCTTCTTATCAAGCAGAGGGTTTCGTGGTAAGTAATACGGCCGTCGCCTGTAATTTGTCCCCTCCTTATAATAGCTCGCTCTTTTGCTCGCCCCAAGTGTATGCAGTGCCAAATGCCGATCAAACTTATATGTTTGCAGACGAAGTGCACCCTACAACACGCTTGCACGCACGTTTTGCAGCTTACGTTCAAGAACGACTTGCTACAGTCACGCACTGACATCAACTGACGTGCTTGATGGAGGGGGATTTTTTCCCCTCTATTTTATTTTGCTTTAGCTATTAATCACTTTGGCCGCATCTAGCTTGCGCATTTTTGCTAGCGGCAGGTTGCGTCAGCGTTAAAGCTTGAGCATTACAAGTGCCCTATTTCTTCACCGTGCTTTGCACGACCTCTTCACGCGTGAACTCAAGCGTCTCAGATAAATGGATTAGCCTAAGTGGGGCCTTGCGTCCGGCTATACAGGTGCAAGTCTATGGAGTAGAGTATGCTCCGACTTATATGAATAATAATCTGGTCGTAATAACATTCAATCTAACTTCACTGGCTAATTTTAAATACGATGAATGCTAAATCGGAGCAATTCCTTCAAGAAACCATACAAGAGCGGGCAATACTTGCGCCCGATGCGCGTGAGATACTTGATTTTTGGTTTGGCGCGCCAGGCTCGGCAGAATATGGCGGTGACCGTACCTTATGGTTTAGCCAATCTGATGAAATAGATGCGGCGATCCGCAGCCGATTTTTGGCCGTGCATGAAAGAGCTATGGCTGGGCAATGCGATAGCTGGGCCATCACGCCATTGGGCGCATGTGCTTTGATCGTCTTGCTGGATCAATTTTCGCGTAATCTATTTCGCGGCACGCCACGCGCGTTTGCCTCTGATGCGCATGCGCTTGAGGTTGCGCTGACGCTGGTGGGTGGCGCCGAAGATCGTTGTTTGCCAACGCCGTATCACCGTTGGTTTGTGTATCTGCCGTTTGAGCACGATGAGTCTGTGCATGGCCAGCGTGAATCGGTGCGCTTGTTCGAGGCGCTTAAGTCTGAAACCGGTCTAAGTGCTCCTTTAACTTGGGCTCTCAAGCATGCAGAAGTGATTATGCGATTTGGCCGCTATCCGCATCGAAATGCTATTTTGGGGCGAGTATCCAGTGCCGAAGAAGAGGCATTCCTACGCGAACCAGGCTCGTCTTTTTGATGGGTGCCGGCATAGGGAGTATTGAATACCTGGTTTTATAAATAAAATTCACTTATAGAAATAACCTTCTATACTGAACAGGGTATCAAAAGGGAGACGCGATGAAACGAATTGGCGTGGTTTTAAGTGGTTGTGGGGTTTTCGATGGCGCCGAAATACATGAGTCCGTATTAACTTTACTCGCCATAGAACGTGCTGGCGCGCAGGCTATTTGTTTTGCGCCAGATAAGCAGCAACTTCATGTGATTAACCACTTATCTGGTGAAACGACTACAGAAAAGCGTAATGTTTTAGTAGAGTCGGCGCGCATCGCTCGCGGTAAAGTCAGCGCCCTTGCTGACGCTGATCCTACAGCGTTAGATGCTCTAGTTTTACCCGGTGGCTTTGGGGTGGCGAAAAATTTGAGCGACTTTGCTACGCAGGGAAGCGATTGTTTGATTGAGCCAGAGCTTAGTCAACTAATACAGAAAATGTATAAAGCTGGCAAACCAACTGGATTCATCTGCATTGCTCCGGCACTCCTCCCTAAATTATTCAAAAATCTGACCGATCAACCTGTGCGCCTGACTATTGGCAATGACAGTCATTTGGCAGCAATGATTGAGAAGGCGGGAGGGCAGCATGTGATTTGCGCGACGGATGCGATGGTGGTAGACAGTCAGCACAAAGTAGTGACGACGCCCGGGTATATGCGCGAAGACGCATCAATAGCAGGGGTTGCCCAAGGAATTGATGCACTAGTTAAGAAGGTGTTGGAATTAACTTAAACTGACATGAAGTCCGCCACCATTAAACATTTTGCATGTGTTACGAGTGGGTTTTGCAAAAGGATTTTGTGACCACCATTTATGACAAATGGTGCCGGAAAGAGGAGCCACATACCAAGTATCTATAAAGGTTAAACGCGTACTTAAATTTTGATACCTACTGAAATGCCTACATTGAGCTTGTGGCACTCGTTATGCTGTCAGTGAAAATTATTCTATTTAAGTGTTTGTTATTGTCCATGTCGATAGGTACTAGATGACTTCAATAAATAGATACTTAAACCAGCGATCAACGGATTAAAAGGCTCTCGCTAAATATAGAAAAATCAAAGAGTTAAGCAAAAATCTGTTCCGCAATTAGCTCGTAAACAGGCGATTTAGGCCTTTAATGGATTTGAATGTCGTCTTTTTTGCGGAACGTAAAAATGGAGCTTTACATGATTACTTGGTTAATTTTTTATGCCGCTATACGGCCATCCATAGCGACCCCGAAATACACTTAACTTACCGTGTAACTCCCCAGGTACCTTTGTCTACTATATTTTGTTAAATTTTTTTTGCCTATATATTGAAAATACAGCACGAAAAATGGCAGTGCAACTGCAGCATAAGCGTTGACCAAACATCTTAGCCAACAATATATTGTGCAAATCTTCCTTCCGGTGACAATATGTTGTACCTGGGGAATTATAAAAACGTTTTTCTTGTTTTTCTAGAGCATTTACACTAGCATCCGTTAAATTTTATTTACTCCGGTTGATATGTTAGGCCGGCCGGACTCAGCTTCAATTTAGCTTTTGCGCAATTTGTATCGACCATAGGCGATGGCAAAATCGCGCTAGCGGTGCACACTCAAGTAGCTTCGATCCGATCTAATGAAATCACATTAAAGAAAATGGAGAATAAATATGTTAGGGAAAGTATCTCACTCAGCGTTACCAGAAACTTTCACGCGGAATGTCGCTGAACTTTATTTAGGCCAAGCTCGCACTGAGAGGGAAAAAGGACACTTGGATGCAGCGCTGCCCCTATACAATCAGGTGAAAGATACATTGAAGTCGCTTGGAAGCGTAAAAGAGGCCTTGAGGAAAGCGCGAGATCCCCAAACATTAGTAGATGAGACATTGCGAACCATGATGGCCGATGCTTATTTCGAACGTGGGGAAGTGCTAGAGGGCTTAAATTTATTTGAAAAAGCAAGAATTAGCTATATCAAGGCTGGAATATGGGGGCGCGCTGAAGCCAAACATCGTGTGGAAGTTTCGCAATCCTTTCCATCAGGACATAGCGCTTACTCAAGCGTGTCGGCTTTGGCTCAGGCTGTCCCGGCTGCCTCAATGCTTTTGCAGCAACCTGTTGCCTCTGCCCAAGAAAAAAGTGAGTTGGTGGATTACCTTTTTAAAAAGGCGCTATTGACGCTAAGCTCCTTAGAGGTTTCCAAGAAACCTAGCTTGTTTCTAGTGTATGCCCATGACAATGCAGCGCACGGAGAAGCGAAGGCCTCTACGTCTAAATATTTAATCAATCATTTATCAAAAATCCGAGGCGTAACGCTCTATTCGGATCAAACGCCGATAGGGCAAGCGTATTCAAACTCGGATGAAAATCTGAAAGAGGATGGCAAGCTAGAAGACATCTTAACCAATCAGCTCTGTTTACTGCCCCATCAGTTGCGAGCGGATGTGAAGCCGGTCGATAAGGTGATCGTGTGTTGTTCTGATGTCTTAGGAAGCTACCTAAAAGGACAATCCTATAAAGAGTTTTGCGATGAGCTTAAAATAGCCTATGAAAAAGATCGAGAAGCCTATCATCAAGACAACCAACAAAAGGGTACTACAGCTTTACGTGAGGTAGTCAAAAAATTTTCCGAAGAGGAAAAATATATGGTGGATTTTCATCATGTATTGACGGAAATGGCCTTTTTGGAAATTCGCGCAAAGTATCGCGAAGGTCAGCACGGGATTATCCCGGTTTCATTAACGCCCAATAGCTATGACTACTGCCTGAAAGATTTTATTAGATCGACGACGGTGCGGATGGAAGATCCTCTGCGCTTTGATTGGCAAGTCCAAAAGGGGGAAGAAGTTTATCTGAACCAAGGTTCACATGGTGTGCTGTTTAAGGTGATCGAGCGGCTGTTAGCGGGTAGCGATGAAGCTAAAACGTTTCTGGACAAATTTTGGACGGGACACAGCAATGTTATATCCCGTTTAAAGAGTGATTTAAATTTTGGCAAGCTAGAATTTGCGGAACTCTTAGACGGTATCTTCGACGACATACGGACAACGCTGCACAAGCAACTGGCCTCCACCGTGCAGCAAGAACATGAACAGTTGCAGGTGTTCCGTGCCGACCCTAGAGCCGCGCTGAAGGAACAGTATTCGGTAGCTTTAACACAAAATGAGGCATTTCAAGAGACCCTAAAGCTTTATGTTGAACCGCGCTGCCAAGCGAGTATTAATGGGGAGAGCACAACCTTTGGCCTCTTACCCCAAGTTCAAGCCTTTCTAAAAGATAAAAAAGTGATCTTGTTGACGGGAGACTCTGGGGCGGGCAAAACCACCTTTAACCGCTGCTTAGAAAAGGAATTATGGGAGCACAAAAAAGAAGACGATGCGATTCCGCTGTTTATATCTCTGCCGAGTATTGACAAGCCTGAGCACGATCTCATCGCCAAAGCGTTAAAGAAAAGAGGGCTGTCAGAATTACAGATTCAGAAATTAAAGAAAGAAAAGTTTGTCTTTATTTTAGACGGTTATGATGAGATACGTCAGACGCAGAATCTGTATGTGAGCAATTCCATCAACCAGTCTGACGGCTGGCAGGGTCAGATGGTGATCAGTTGTCGCAGCGAATATCTGGGCCGGGACTATCAAAGCCGCTTTCAACCAAATCCGATTGAGAAGGACAAAGACACGGCGTTTCAAGAAGTCGTGGTTCTGCCGTTTTCAAAAGAAGAGAGCGATCGATATCTAAAAAAATATGTGGCACACACTCCGAAGGGCTGGACGGCGCAAGCCTACCAAGAAGCTTTCTCCCAACAATCTAATTTAAAAGACTTAATTAGCAACCCATTTTTGCTGCGGGTGGTGCTCGAAGCGTTGCCGTACGTTGAAAAAAAGGGGAAAGCGGGATCGGCGATCCAGTTACGGATGAACCTGTATGACCAGTTTGTCAAACAATGGTTCGAGCGTAACCAGCAGCGCTTAAGCACGCAAGGATTAACGGGAACCAAAAGAGAGATTTTTAGAGAATTGTCCGATGATGATTTTGCCGAGCATGGTATCGCGTTTGCGCAAGAGTTGGCGGTGCACCTATATACAGAGAATGCAGGTAAACCGGTTGTTGAGTATTCATTGCGTAAAGACAAGGGAAGTTGGAAGGATACCTTTTTCGGTCGAGAAGAAGAAAATCAACTGCTACGGGAAGCGTGGCCGTTGATCCGAAGTGGCACTGAATACCGTTTTATCCATAAATCGCTGCTGGAATATTTTGTAGCGCGAGAGTTGCTTGAGTCGTTTGATGAATGCATAGCATCGACCTCTAGTTCCCGCCGTGGTAGCAACGCTTCCGTCTATAGTTTTGAAAACCAACGGATTCTGCCGCGTCGAATGGTGCGAGACGTATCGTTAGCACCCAAGGATTGGATCGGGGATCTGGGTGTTGTGCGCTTGTTGACTGATCGCGTTCAGCAAGAGTCAACGTTTAAGGAACAGCTGTTAGCGATAATCGAGCGTTCCAAAACCGACGCAAGGATGCGCAAGGCGGCGGCCAATGCGATCACAATATTAGTCAGAGCGGGGGTGCAGTTCAATGGCGCCGATCTGAAAGGCATCCAAATTCCTGGTGCGGATCTGAGTGAGGGGGTCTTCGATTCAGCTCAGTTGCAAGGGGCAGATTTAAGAAAGACGACTCTTAGGGCGAGCTGGCTGCGCGAGGCGAATTTAAGCGGCGCGCAGATGACTGGAGTGCAGTTTGGCGAATGGCCGACTCTTCATGAAGAGAGCGAGGTATGGTCCTGCGCATATTCACCGGATGGAAAAAACTGCACGGTAGGGCTTCAAAGCGGTAAGATCAGCGTGTATATGACCTCGAATTGGGAAAAAATCTACACCTTACAAGGGCATACCTCCTCTGTTAGGAGCGTGGTGTATTCGCCGAGCGGATTGCAGATCGCCTCGGGGAGTTATGACAATACGGTGCGTCTGTGGGACGCGGAAAGCGGAGCGGCTGTGCACACCTTAGAAGGACATACCTCCGCTGTTAGAAGCGTGGTGTATTCGCCGAGCGGTTCGCAGATCGCCTCGGGGAGTGATGACAAGACGGTGCGTCTATGGGACGCGCAAAGCGGTGCGGCTGTGCACACCTTAGAAGGACATACCTGGGATGTTACTAGCGTGATGTATTCGCCGAGTGGTTTGCAGATCGTCTCGGGCAGTCAGGACAATACGGTACGTCTGTGGGACGCACAGAGCGGAGTCCTTGTGCGCACCTTAAAAGGACATGCAAACTGGGTTACTAGCGTGGTGTATTCGCCAAGCGGAACGCAGATCGCATCGGGCAGTAAGGACAATACGGTTCGGCTGTGGGACGCGCACAGTGGAGTCCTTGAGCACACCTTAAAAGGACATACCTTCAATGTTAATAGCGTAGTGTATTCGCCGAGCGGCCTGCAGATCGCCTCGGGCAGTGATGACAAGACGGTGCGGCTGTGGGATGCACATAGCGGAGCCCTTGAGCACACCTTAAAAGGACATACCTCCGGTGTTTTGAGCATGGTGTATTCGCCGAGCGGAACGCAGATCGCTTCGGGTAGTTATGACCAGACGGTTCGGCTGTGGGACGCGTACAGCAGAGCCCTTGGGCACACCTTAGAAGGACATACAGACAGGGTTACTAGCGTGGTGTATTCGCCGAGCGGTTCGCAGATCGCTTCAGGCAGTGATGACAAGACGGTGCGGTTGTGGGACGCGCACAGCGGAGTCCTTGGGCACACCTTAGAAGGACATACCAGGAATGTTAGTAGCGTGGTGTATTCGCCGAGCGGCAGGCAGATCGCTTCGGGCAGTTATGACCATACGGTGCGGCTGTGGGACGCGCACAGCGGAGCCCTTGAGCACACCTTAGAAGGACATGCAAACTGGGTTACTAGCGTGGTGTATTCGCCGAGCGGAACGCAGATCGCATCGAGCAATTCTGACCATACGGTGCGGCTGTGGGACGCGCACAGCGGAGCCCCTGGGCACAACTTAGAAGGACATACCTGGGATGTTACTAGCGTGATGTATTCGCCGAGTGGTTTGCAGATCGCCTCGGGCAGTCAGGACCATACGGTTCGTCTGTGGGACACGCACAGTGGAGCCCTTGTGCACACCTTAAAAGGACATACCTCCATTATTTATAGCGTGGTGTATTCGTCGAACGGGAAGCAGATCGTCTCGGGCAGTCAGGACAAGACAGTGCGGCTGTGGGACGCGGAAAGAGGAACTCTCGGGCACACTTTAGAAGGACATACCGGCTCTGTTATGAGCGTGGTGTATTCGCCGAGCGGTTTGCAGATCGCTTCGGGCAGTTGGGACAATACGGTGCGGCTGTGGGACTTGTCCTCGGGTAAATGTCTCAAGGTGATTCAAGGATTTGCCGGGGCGGTCAATAGCGTTGCGTGGAAAGCGACGCCCGACGGCACCTATCTAGTGACCGGTAGCGCAGATAAGTCCGTGCGGACGTGGGCAGTGAAACAAGACCCAGCAGGCTATAAAGTGGTGCTGCACTGGAGTTCAGGGCATGACGTTCTGACCGTGCAGGGGGCATTATTGGACAGAGTGAAAGGCTTAAGCGAGGTGAATCGAGCGCTGTTGACTCAGAGGCGCGCAGTATGCTTTGAGTGAGCCTGAGCCGACCGTCGGGCATCGACCGGTCGGCGCGAAAGACCGTTGGAAGGCCTTCCGCGCCAAATTGTCCGTCGCCGATTAAACATAATGCCCGATTATCGACAGTTTTAAAAAATTTACTCTTTATGCACCTTTAGCAGACGTTAAGACACGTACGCGTTAATAGGCCGACATTCGAGTCAACTCGTATCGTATTGTCTGTTTGGTTTTGCAGGGGAGTTTGGTGATTATTGCTGAGGATAAATGGTGCCGGAAAGAGGAGTCGAACCCCCGACCTTCGCATTACGAATGCGCTGCTCTACCAACTGAGCTATTCCGGCAAGAGCGGCGATTATAACGAGCTTTTTGCCGCTCTGCCAAGTTTGCGTGATGAAAAAAGGCTAAGACTCACCAGCGCAAAGATCGACAAATAGCCGATTAACGACCAAGTTGGCAGCGAAAGCCCGAGAATCGGCGCATAGGGCACCTCGCATAACCGGCTGGCGGTAAACGCTGATGGTAGAATCCAGGCCAGCGGAAGGTTATCGACAAGCGGGCGTAAAATATCGAAACCACAGCTAAAAAATGGATGTTTAAGTACCCAGATTTGGCGCACGGCCGCAACGATGCCGCCGATAGTTGCAATGAGCGTGAGTACGTGGAGCGCTAAGTTCAGACGGCGCTGGCGTACGCTAGCGCCGGTTAGCGCAAAAAGTGCAATCAATATATATGCATAGCGCTGCAAGATACATAACGGGCACGGGGCCTCGTTTTCAAAAAATTGAAGATAAAATGCGCCGCTTAGAAATGCGATACTGATTAGGCCGCCTAGCCCGAGTAAACGTGGTGAACGGAGCCAATCGAATCTTGGATTCATGAAAATGGATAAAATGGAATCGCTAAATTAAAAACTATTGTAACGCGAAGTGGCCACAATCACTGTTCGCTTAAGCTATAGTTCGGGAATGAGCGCTGTTTTTTAGCGCTGTGGCTTAATCTGATTACATTATTGTATCTGCCTTCAAGGACATATACTGCATGCAGCATACCATTGGTTTTATTCATGATCTGGCTGTGATCATGTTGATCGCGGGGATCGTCACCGTGCTTTTCCATCGTTTTAAGCAGCCGGTGGTGTTGGGTTACATTGCCGCGGGGGTCATTATTGGGCCCCACACGCCACCGTTTGAGTTAATTGGCGATGAGACCTCGATTCATACGCTAGGCGAGCTTGGCGTGGTCTTCCTGATGTTTTCGCTCGGGCTTGAATTCAGTTTGCGCAAGCTGGTTAAAGTTGGCGCAACCGCGATTGTTGCCGCATTGTCGGAGATTGTTTTGATGCTATGGCTCGGCTATGAAATAGGCCGTGCTTTTGGCTGGAAAACCATGGATGCGCTTTTTCTTGGCGCCATGCTGGCCATTTCGTCTACGACCATTATTGTCAAAGCGCTGGATGAGCTGGGTTTAAAGCGTGAGCGTTTTGCGCAAACGGTATTTGGTATCTTAATTGTTGAAGATATCCTTGCCATAGCGATGATTGCGTTGCTTTCAGGGATTGCGAGCAGTGGTTCGGTGGATGCGGGCAGTGTGGTGATCACGCTTGCGCGTCTCATGTTGTTTATGGTCGTATCATTGGTGCTTGGGCTACTGCTCGTGCCGCGCTTATTGCAATATGTGGCGCGTTTTAAACGCGATGAAATGTTGCTGATTACAGTGCTTGGCTTGTGCTTTGGGTTTTGCTTAATCGTCGTTAAACTGGATTATAGTATTGCGCTTGGGGCCTTCTTAATCGGCGCAATTATGGCTGAATCTCGTCCGCTACATTCGATTGAGCGGGTGGTGGCGCCGCTCCGCGATATGTTTAGCGCAATCTTCTTCGTGACGATCGGGCTGATGTTGGATTTGCGCGCGCTGGTGGATCATGCGGGGCCGATTGCGGTAATTACGGTGGCGGTGGTATTCGGCAAAATTCTCACCTGCGGGCTCGGCACCTTCGTCGCGGGATGCGATGGCCGCACGTCAATGAGAGTCGGGATGAGCGTGGCGCAAATTGGCGAGTTTTCGTTCATTATTGCGGCGTTGGGTGTGTCTTTGCATGTGACCAGTGATTTTCTTTATCCGGTTGCAGTTGCGGTTTCTGCGCTGACAACTCTGTTTACGCCTTATCTGATTCGGGCTGCCGATCCGTTGACGCAACGCATCGCAAATATTTTGCCGCGCCCAGTTGTCAGCTTGTTTTCTAATTACTCGCAATGGTTATCCAACTTGCAGCCCACGGGCGATAATGCCGCGGTGTTTAGGGTGGTGCGTAATATCGTGCTACAGATTGCGATTAACCTCGCGCTGGTTGCAGCCATATTTATTGGCGTTTCTTATTTTGCGATCCGTATTGACGACTGGGTGAACGCTCGAGTGCCGGATGAGCGTATTCAAAATGTCTTGTGGTGGAGCGCCGCGCTTGCGATCTCAATGCCTTTTTTGGTTGCCATCTACCGCAAACTTAAATCGCTGGCGCTTTTATTAGCTGAAATAAGCGTGCGGCCAGCGGTCACGGGGCGTTTTACAACCAGTATTCGCTATGCGCTGGCTGAACTTGTGCCAGCGATCGCGATGTTTGGCGTATTTTTGTGGGTGGTGGCTTTAAGCGGACGGATTCTGCCTCCGGTCGATTTATTGATTGCCGTTTTAGCCTGCGCCGCGCTTTTACTTGTGGTACTGTGGCGCTGGTTTGTGCGGGTTCACGCTAGATTGCAAATCGTGTTGCGTGAAACTTTTGATCATAATCAAGACCATGGTTAGCGTGTGGTTTTTTCCACCGGCCGCTAGAAAATAGAGAAAGCTCATTTGAATAGGCAATTTTGTAATGAACGAAAACTCAAAATCGACCGTAGTTGAACCTTCTGCGACCACCGTTGAGTCAGCTAAACCTGTGTCTGCGGCGGCTGAGTTGCCCGTCCTGGCGGTAGACGGTTCTGCGGCAGCTTCTTATGCAAAAGACAATGATTCAGCCTGGTCGGTCTTTGGACGTAGTGTCGTCGCGCGTTTGCGTATGTTATATGGCCGCGCCACGCAGCAGATTACACAACGGACTTTGCGTATCGGTATCTCGGCGCGGATTTTTCATCCAGAACCCGGCGGCAAGGGGCTACGCGGTAAAACCTTGCAATATTTAGAAGAGTCTATTGCGCACTGGGTGATGTCGCGTGATGTATTAGTGTTTATGATTCCGACCGTGGGCCAGCAGGGCATGTTACATCCTAGCAATATCCGGCTACGCGATTACGCTAAGCAATTGGATGGACTGGTGTTGCAAGGGGGCGCTGATGTTTCGCCGCAATCGTACTCGCCTGAGGCGACGCGCCCTGAGTGGCCAGGGGATCGCGTGCGCGATATGTATGAGCTGGAGCTATTGCACGAATTTATTGAGGCCGGCAAGCCTGTACTAGGTATCTGCCGCGGTTGTCAGTTGATTAATGTTGCCTTTGGCGGGACTTTATATCAAGACATTGCAAGCGATGTCCCTGCGGCTGGCGTGCATGTGAGCGATCGATACGATTTGCATCATCATACGGTTAATTTTCCGACTGGCTCATCCTTTTCTAAGCTATTTTCAGCGGGTGATGCAACCGTCAATTCAATTCATCATCAGGCGGTGAAAACGCTGGGGCGCGATCTATCGGCTGAAGCCATCTCAGCGGGCGACGATATCATTGAAGCGGTGCGTTACAACAAAGCGCCATTTGTCGTAGGGGTGCAATGGCATCCTGAGTTTCATCGTGCTTTGGGGCCGGAGTTACTTGATTGCACGCCGCTGCTGGATAGTTTTTTACGGGCTGCCCGCGAGACGCGTTTTTAGCGGCGTGCCATTTTCTGGCAGATCCAGATCGTCTTCTTCAAAACACCACATCTCTGTCTTGTGGGCATATAAATAGCAATCACGCAAAGCGTTTTCTGGCGTTAGAGCCGATAGTCCATAAAATTTTCTCTCCATGGAGAAAATTTTGCATACCAAGTGCGGGGGCGGCCAAAGGCTAGTACCCCTTCCATTTCCAGTTGAGAAGGGATTTTCAGTACTGCGATATAAAGATAGCGCGGAATCTGCGTGATCCAGCCGTGACGATGGAATGTGGTTGCGTCCATGACTGCGGCAGAAGGAAAAGGTCATAAGTAAGGATGTGAGCACAGATCATTTCTTTGGTCAGCCCTCAGCGGTATAATATTGCATACTGAATTTAAATATTCTTAGGCTGTGCTGAATGACCGATTTAAGAAAAACGCCTCTTTACGCCATGCATTGCGCCTCTAACGCCCGTATCGTTGATTTTGGGGGGTGGGCCATGCCTTTGCATTATGGTTCTCAGCTTGATGAACATCATGCGGTGCGTGCGACGGCGGGCATGTTCGATGTCTCGCATATGTGCGTGGTCGATATCGGCGGTACGGTCGGCAGTGATGATGTGCGCGTTTTTTTGCGCTATGCGCTCGCCAATAATATTGACAAACTCAAAATCCCGGGGCGCGCGCTTTATTCGTGCATGCTCAATGCACGGGGTGGTGTAGTCGACGATTTAATCGTTTACTATATTCGTGAAGATCTGTTTCGTATCGTTGTGAATGCGGCGACGGCCGAAGCAGATATAGTCTGGCTTAACCAATTAAACGCTGAAGGTGAATTTGGCGTGACGCTGATGCCGCGGCGCGATTTGGCGATGATCGCTGTGCAAGGTCCACACGCCAGTGAGAAAGTTCTGAATTTAGTGCCTGCTGTGCGTGCTGCGGCCGCAGCGCTAAAACCTTTTGGGTTTGCGCTTGCGCCAACTACGCCATATGGCGAAATGTTGCTGGCGCGCACGGGTTATACCGGCGAGGATGGTTTTGAGCTGATGCTTGCGGCGGAGGCGGCAAGCGCTGTGTGGTCGAAGCTGATTGAGGCTGGTACGCGTCCTTGTGGCTTGGGCGCGCGCGATATGCTGCGGCTTGAAGCGGGCATGAATTTATATGGCCAAGATATGGACATGGATACCTCGCCGCTGGATGCTGGCTTAGAGTGGACCGTTGATCTAGTAACAGCGCGAGATTTTGTGGGTAAAAGAGCTCTATTACACGCGGGTTGCCAGGCGGTTTTTGCCGGGCTCATACTGTGCGAGTCCGGCGGTGTTTTGCGGGCGCAGCAGACGGTGTTGACGGCAGCTGGGCCGGGGCAAATTACAAGCGGTACATTTTCACCCCTATTGCAACGGTCGATTGCTTTTGCGCGTTTGCCGTTAGGCGTGCAGGTAGGGGATACGGTGCAGGTCCAAATTCGTAACAAACCATGCGCTGCGCGGGTTGTGAAACTGCCTTTCGTACGTCACGGCAAAGCGTTAGTTAATGGATGTTAAATTTTCCGATGACGCATATTTAAGCAAAAGGAATAACAGATGAAACTCCCAGCAGATTTAAAATACACGGCATCGCATGAATGGGTGCGGGTTGAGCCTGATGGCGTTATCACTATCGGGATTACTGACCATGCGCAAGAAGCGTTGGGCGATATCGTTTTTTTAGAATTGCCGACTGAAGGCACAGAAATTGCTGCTGGCAAAGCATTAGCGGTGATTGAATCGGTTAAAGCTGCCTCAGATATTTACGCGCCTATATCTGGCGAGGTACTTGAAATAAATGAGCAGTTGGCTGATGAACCTGGCGCTGTGAATGCTGATCCGTATGCGGCTTGGCTATTAAAAATGAAGCCTTCTAGCGAGGCAGAATTTGCCTCACTCATGGATGCTGAAGCATACCGTCAATCGATTGGCGGTTAGTTGCTAGAAAATTGAACTGACTTTAAGCGTTAAAGTCAGTTTTTAAATTCGCATAGCGAGTCCCGCGTAGGATTCGCTTAATTAGTTCTGCGATAGCCTCCATCAAGCAGAATCTGAAACTCAATTCAACTCCCGATGCAACCTCTTTCCCTTAATTTAATCGACTCTTCTACTTCTCTTCAGGCGTGCGAAGCTTACGACAGCTTTGCCAAACGGCATCTTGGCTTAAGTGACGCCGAGCAACAGCAAATGCTGGCTGAGCTTGGTTTTACTTCACGTAAAGCCTTGATCGACGTGGTCGTCCCCGCTGATATCCGTCGCCATGACGCATTGCCATTAGGCGCTTTCAGCGAAGCCAAAAGCGAAGCACAGGCATTGGCTGCACTGCGCGCATTGGCGGCGCAAAATCAGGTATTGCGTTCTTTTATTGGTCAGGGTTATTACGGCACGCATACCCCCAGCGTGATTTTGCGCAATGTGCTAGAAAATCCGGCTTGGTACACGGCTTATACGCCGTATCAACCCGAAATTTCACAAGGGCGCTTAACGGCCTTGCTGAATTTTCAGCAGATGGTCACCGATTTAACCGGCCTGGCATTGGCGAATGCATCGATGCTTGACGAAGCGACTGCGGCGGCTGAGGCAATGGGCTTGTTGTGGCGTGTTAGTACAACCCAATCGAAAATATTCTACGTGGCTGAAGACGTGTTGCCGCAAACCATTGCGGTTGTGCAAACGCGAGCGCAGGCGTTAGGCATTGACGTCGTCGTCGGACCTGCCGCGGCGGCTATGCAAGCCCAAGCGTTCGGCGTATTGCTGCAATATCCAGGGGTGGATGGCGCAGTGCGTGATGATCAAGCGCTGGTGAAGGCGCTCCAGGCGGCCGGAACGCGGGTCGCCGTCGCCGCGGATTTGCTGGCTTTAACATTATTAACGCCACCGGGTGAATGGGGGGCCGATATTGCGCTCGGCAATACACAGCGTTTTGGCGTACCGATGGGGTTTGGGGGCCCGCACGCGGCCTATTTTGCCGTGCGCGATGAATATAAACGTCATTTACCTGGGCGTTTAGTCGGTGTCACGGTGGATGCGCAAGGCAACCCCGCGTTGCGGCTTGCGCTGCAAACCCGCGAGCAGCATATCCGCCGTGAGAAGGCTACCTCAAATATTTGCACGGCGCAGGCGCTGCTCGCCATTATTGCAAGTATGTATGCGCTCTACCATGGTCCATCAGGTCTGCGCGCGATTGCTTTGCGCGTGCACCGCTTAACTGACATTCTGGCCGCGGGGCTCGAGCAACTCGGGTTCGAGATGGTGAATCAGACCTCTTTTGATACTCTGACGATTAAGACGGATGCTTTAACGGAGAAAATGCATGCGCAAGCGGAGCGGCATGGAATCAATCTGCGGCGGATAAATGCAACGCAAGTCGGGGTATCACTCGATGAAACCACAACGCGTGCGGATTTGATTGAGCTATGGACGGTATTTGGCTTAGTCAGTCGAGCCGCAGAGGGTTTAGTTAAGCCCTTGAGTGCAGCAGTTAAAGACGACACAGTAGGGACCGTAGCACGATTTTCTTTACCCGAGATTGAGGCGCTGGACGCTACCACGGGTTCGCGCCTACCGACCTCGTTGCTGCGCCAAAGCAATTACTTAACGCATCCGGTCTTTAACAGCTACCATACTGAACATGAAATGCTGCGCTATCTACGGAACTTAGCGGATCAAGATTTAGCGCTTGATCGCACGATGATTCCGCTGGGTTCCTGTACGATGAAGCTGAATGCAAGCTCGGAAATGCTACCCCTGAGTTGGCCTGAATTTGCGCAGATACATCCGTTTGCGCCTGCGCCACAAACGGTAGGTTATCGGACGATGATTGAGCAATTAGAGCAAATGCTGATTGCTTGCACTGGCTATGCCGCAGTCTCGTTGCAGCCCAATGCGGGCTCGCAAGGCGAATATGCGGGGTTACTTGCGATTCGCGCATATCATGCGTCGCGTGGGCAAGCGCAGCGTGATGTTTGCCTGATTCCGGCCTCCGCGCATGGCACTAATCCAGCTTCGGCGCAAATGGCGGGGATGCGGGTGGTGGTGGTGCGCTGCGCGGCAAATGGCGATATTGATCTGGCCGATCTACGCGCGCAAGCCGCACAATACGCACAGCAGTTGGCTGCGATTATGATTACCTATCCATCCACGCATGGCGTATTTGAGCGTAATGTGCGGGAAATTTGTGAGATTGTGCATACTCATGGCGGCCAAGTTTATATCGATGGTGCGAATATGAATGCGATGGTTGGTTTATGCGCTCCCGGCCAGTTTGGCGGTGACGTTTCGCACCTTAATTTGCATAAAACTTTCTGTATTCCGCATGGCGGCGGTGGACCTGGCGTGGGACCGGTGGCCGTGGCGGCGCATCTCGTCCCATTTTTACCGGGCCATGTTACGACTCCAAGCCAGGCCGGTGAAGTAGGCGCCGTTTCAGCTGCGCCCTATGGCTCGGCATCGATTTTGCCTATTTCATGGATGTATATCGCCATGATGGGCGCAGCAGGTCTGACTGCGGCGACTGAATGCGCGATCTTGGCGGCAAATTATTTGGCGCATAAGCTGGGTGCGCACTATCCGCTGCTGTATAGTGGCCCGCAAGCAAAAGTGGCGCACGAATGTATTCTTGATCTACGGCCTTTGAAGGAGGCCACCGGCATTACGGTGGAAGATGTGGCTAAGCGCTTGATTGACTATGGTTTTCATGCGCCGACGATGAGTTTTCCGGTACCTGGTACGCTCATGATCGAGCCCACCGAATCGGAATCTAAAGCTGAACTGGATCGTTTTATCGATGCGATGATTGCAATTCGCGCTGAAATCCGTGAGATTGAAGAAGGTGGGGCTGATCGCGTAGATAACCTGCTTAAAAATGCGCCGCATACGGCTCAAGTGGCGACCGCAAGCGCTTGGGCGCATACTTACTCGCGTGAAGCAGCGGTGTGGCCGCAGCCGATAGTGTTAAAGCGTAAATATTGGCCACCTGTTGGCCGGGCGGACAATGCTTATGGCGATCGGAACCTATTTTGCTCCTGTATGCCCGTCGAAGAGAGTCTCTCTGCGGAACATAAAGAAGATGTATAGAACGGAATAAACTGCGAGTTGTTTCGCATACGCAGCCTAGCGTGGGTAAAGCGCACCCAGTACTCGCGGCCCGGCTGCGCCAGTCACTGAGGGTAAGTTGCCTGGGGCGCGTGTGACACAGCGCATGGCAAGCCATGCAAAGGCGCAGGCTTCAACCTGTTGCGCAGGTACGCCAAGCGTATCGGTGGTAGAAAGGGTGGCATGCGCCAGGCCTGCGGTGCTCAGGGCGGCGCCTAGCATTTGCATCAACGCGGGATTGCGCGCACCACCGCCACAGACGTAAATGGCTTGGCATCTACTGGCAAACTGCGCGATGGCCCGCGCAATGCTATGTGCAGTCAAGGCAGTGAGCGTGGCCTGTACGTCTTGAGGCGGCAAAGTATCGAATTTTTCTAAGCGGATATTCAGCCAAGCGGAGTTAAACAGCTCACGTCCCGTACTTTTCGGGGGCGGGAGAGCAAAATAGTGCCCAGCCAGCAAAGTGTGCAGCAAATTCTCATTGACCTTTCCGCTTAAGGCAAAACAGCCATTGGTGTCGTAGGGGGTGCCGAGATGCAAATTCGCCCAATAATCAAGGAGGGCATTGCCTGGGCCACAGTCAAAGCCACCAGTGGTTTCCTCTGCTGCGAGAATTGTGATATTACTGATGCCGCCAATATTGCAAATCACGCGAGTTTCATCAGGAGCGCCAAACTGTACTGCATGAAAGGCGCAAACGAGGGGTGCGCCCTGTCCGCCTGCGGCAATATCTCGGCTACGGAAATCGGCCACTACATCGATTGAGGTTAATTCTGCGAGCCGCGCTGGGTTATTAATTTGCCGGGTATAGCCTAAGGTAGGCTGATGGCGGATAGTCTGTCCATGCACGCCAAGCGCTTGCACTTGGCTAGGCTTTAGCGCGGCTTGTTGGAGCAGTTCGTTGGTGGTTAGCGCGTAGTCATGGGCTAATTGATTGGCGATCTGTGCTTCTCGCTCGATTTCATTATGCCCAGGAGTTTGCAGGGCAAAAAGCGCTTCACGTAACGCTGGTTCAAAACTGCGCGCTGAAGCAGCGAGTACCTGTAGGGGCTGGCCTGGTACAAACTGCACGGCTACCCCGTCCACGCCATCAAAACTTGTGCCAGACATTAGGCCCAAATAAATACTTTGTGCCAAAATGCACTCCTTAAAAAATTTGTGTCACTATACTCGATTTGGTCTATTTGGTTTTTCAATAACTTTCACTAACCCATTTGATTTAGCGTGAAGACTCAGCATTCTCCTACCCAATCCACACTTTCCGCGCCTCTTACTGATGAAGTAAAAGCCGCACTGGCTATTACGCAACGCGGTTGCGATGAACTCTTGATCGAAGCCGAGTTTATCCAAAAGCTTGCGCGTAGCGCCGCCACTGGCATACCTTTGCGGATTAAACTCGGACTTGATCCGACGGCGCCAGATATCCATTTAGGGCATACGGTGGTGCTTAATAAAATGCGCCAATTGCAGGACTTGGGGCATACCGTGATTTTTCTCATTGGCGATTTTACTTCACTCATTGGCGACCCGTCCGGGCGCAATGTGACTCGCCCACCGCTTACGCGCGAGCAAATCGAAGCCAACGCAAAAACTTACTTTGAGCAAGCCTCGTTGGTATTAGATCGAGCTAAGACTGAAATTCGCTTTAACAGTGAATGGTCAATGGCGCTCGGAGCGGATGGCATGATTAAGCTTGCCTCGCGTTATACCCTGGCGCGAATGCTTGAGCGCGATGATTTTACGCAGCGTTTTCAAGGTAATACGCCGATTTCGATTCATGAACTCTTATATCCGTTGATGCAAGGATACGATTCCGTGGCTTTAAAAGCAGATCTTGAACTAGGCGGCACGGATCAGAAATTTAATCTGCTGGTTGGGCGTGAATTGCAAAAACAATATGGACAGGATCCTCAATGCATTTTAACCATGCCTCTTCTAGAAGGATTAGATGGGGTTGAAAAAATGTCGAAGTCCAAAGGCAACTATATTGGCATTCAAGAAAAACCAGCTGATATGTTTGGTAAATTGATGAGCCTTTCAGATGACTTGATGTGGCGCTATTACGAGTTGCTGTCATTTCGCAGCTTAGCTGAGATTGAAGGGTTTCAAGGTGAAGCCAGTGCGGGACGCAATCCACGCGACTTTAAAGTTTTGCTCGCGCAAGAAATAGTCACCCGCTTTCATTCAGCAACCGCCGCTGAGCGCGCCTTGGAAGAGTTTAATCACCGCGCGCGGGGTGGCGTGCCGGACGATATTCCGGCGCTCACGCTAAACGGTGCGCCGCTGGCCATTGGCGCGTTGTTAAAACAAGCAGGCTTAGCGCCGTCAACGACAGAAGCCATGCGTAATATTGAGCAAGGCGGGGTGCGAATTGACGGCGCAGTGGTGTCTGATAAAGCGCTTAAAGTAGAGGCTGGGACCTATGTTGTGCAGGTCGGCAAGCGGCGCTTTGCGCGCGTGACAGTGTTAGCCTAAAAGGAGAAAAGCAAACCGCACGCATACGGCATCCGCGCGCTCCAGCCACCTCATGCATGCGGTGGCTTTCCGCGCCTTCGGGTAAAAAGTATTCGGATACGATTACCCGTAGCATAATCTGCGAGATGGTTTGTTTACCGCATCCTAGTACCACTTCTAAAAGTGTTAAACGGCTAAATCTTTTGTGTGTCCCAAAATTCTCGAATGGGTCCGCCGTCAGGCGCAGCGAGCCCAAAATGCCGGTAGGTGAGTAAGGTCGCAATGCGCCCACGCGGCGTCCGCTGTAAAAAGCCTTGTTGGATTAAATAAGGTTCAAGCACGTCTTCGATCGTATCGCGCTCTTCGCCGATTGCCGCGGCCAGATTATCCACGCCGACGGGCCCGCCATCGAATTTATGTAAAATGGCTTCAAGTAATTTGCGATCCATCAGATCAAAGCCCACTGGGTCGACATCTAGCATGGAAAGGGCGGCATCCGCGATAGCAGCGGTAATCTCGCCGTCTGCTTTGACTTGCGCATAGTCGCGCACGCGGCGCAGGAGACGGTTTGCGATACGCGGTGTGCCGCGCGCGCGCCGCGCGATTTCAAGTGCGCCATCGTCGGCGATGGTCACCTCGAGCAATTGCGCTGAGCGACGGACAATTTGCGTAAGTTCCGCCGCATCATAGAATTCAAGCCGCGCCACAATGCCAAAACGGTCGCGGAGCGGGTTAGTCAACATGCCCGCGCGCGTTGTTGCGCCAATCAACGTAAAAGGCTGTAAATCCAGTTTTAAGCTGCGCGCCGCAGGGCCCTCGCCGATCATAATATCAATTTGATAATCTTCGAGTGCGGGATACAAAATTTCTTCGACGACGGGAGAAAGCCGGTGGATTTCATCGATAAAAAGCACGTCATTGGCTTCGAGATTGGTGAGCAAAGCGGCTAAATCGCCCGCGCGTTCAAGCACTGGCCCCGAAGTTTGCCGCAAATTGACGCCCATTTCGCGCGCGATGATATGAGCTAGCGTGGTTTTGCCTAGTCCTGGCGGCCCAAAGAGCAACACATGATCAAGTGCTTCAGCGCGTTTTCTGGCGGCTTGAACAAAAATCTCCAATTGCGCGCGCACTTTTTGCTGACCTATATAGTCATTGAGTTGGCGTGGCCTGAGCGCGCGTTCATAGACCTCTTCATGAGGTGAGGTAGAGGTTGTAGCGACTAGGCGGGGGCCTGAAAGAGCGTCAGTTTCGATCATGATTGAGCAGGTGGTAAGCGGTTAAGGCGGATCTAAACTAGGTTTTTGAGAGCGCTTTCAAGGCAAGTTTAATGCCGTCCGACACGCTGGCGCCAGCGGGTACGTTCTTAATTGCCAGCAGTGCTTCTTTTTCCGAATAGCCTAGCGCCAGCAAGGCGTTAAGAGTATCAGCAGCGTTTGCGCCGAGCGCGTGGCCTGCTACAGCGCCTAGCTCAACGCCCAGTTTACCCTTTAATTCAAGCAGCAGCCGCTCAGCGGTTTTTTTGCCAATGCCTGGTATGCGAGTGAACAGAGCTGTATCTTGCGCGGTTACGGCTTGCGCTAAATCGTTCACACTCATGCCTGAAAGTACTGCAAGCGCCATACGCGCGCCGATACCACTGATTTTAAGCAATTCACGAAAAGTCGAGCGTTCTGGCGCAGTCGCAAAACCATACAATAAATGCGCGTCTTCGCGCACCAACAATTGCGTGAGCAATACCACTGACTCGCCTGCTGCGGGTAAAGTGTAAAAAGTGCTCATCGGCACATCGATTTCATAGCCGATGCCGTGGCAATCGATCAGTAGATGCGGTGGATTTTTTTCCAGCAAAATGCCGGCGATGCGACCAATCATGACAACAATAAAAGCGGATTTAAAAAGTAAGTGTAGCGCATTCGGGTTGAACCGTTCGCGCAGACTGAGCAATTTCTGTGACGAACGGGCTAAAAAGAACGATCTTCTCAACCGATAAGCCGACCGCGGCGTAGACGATATCCCTTTTGCGTCAATGCCGGCGCAAGCCCGCCCAGCACACTCAGCGCGCCGCTGCTATGCGCATGGCAAATGGCAACGCCAAGCGCATCAGCCGCATCCGTGCCAGGTAAGCTATTTAACTGCAAGAGTCGGGCAATCATTTGTTGTACTTGCTCTTTGCTGGCGCGCCCATAGCCCACAACCGCCTGTTTTAGCTGAAGCGCGGTATATTCATAAACCGGCATGCCCCCCGCCACCAGGGAGCAAATTGCTGCGCCACGCGCCTGGCCGAGCAGTAATGTCGATTGCGGATTCACATTGACAAAGACTTTCTCAATGGCGGCTTGCATCGGGGCATGCTCGCCAAGCAGAGTGGCGATGCCCTTAAAAATTGTGCCGAGCCGTTGTGGCAGATCGGCATTGGGGGTTTTGATAACGCCGCTGGCGATATAACTTAAGCGCTGACCGTTTTGTTCGATCACGCCAAAACCCGTAACCCGTAAGCCGGGATCAATGCCGATGATTTTTATGCTGTTCATTCAATTGCATGTTTTGCATAAAAAGAGGATGCGCCCAAAATCAGCCCGACCCGCTTGCATCCGTCAATGCCGAAAGTGGCGGGTGCCGGTAAATACCATAGCGATGTTATGTTCATCTGCTGCGGCGATCACCTCATCATCCCGTACTGAGCCGCCTGGTTGAATAACGCAGGTTGCGCCAGCGGCAACAATCACATCCAGTCCATCACGAAACGGAAAAAACGCATCTGAAGCGGCCGCGCAACCGGCTAGGCTTAGACCGGCGTTTTCTGCTTTAATGCGGGCAATGCGAGCGGCGTCAATGCGGCTCATTTGACCCGCGCCAATGCCAAGCGTCATACGCTGCGCACAAAACACGATGGTATTCGATTTAACAAACTTAGCAACCTGCCAGGCGAATAACGCATCTTCCATTTCTTTGGGCGTTGGATGGCGTTTGGTGACTACGTGTAATTCATGCAATTGAATGTTTTTTGCATCTGGCGATTGCACTAATAGACCGCCGCCAATGCGCTTCAAATCAAAGGCATGGAGTGTCTGACCCAGCGGAATTTCAAGTACTCGCAGGTTGTGTTTGGCGCTCAGCAATTCTTTCGCGCCCTCGCTAAAGGCCGGTGCAATTAGCACTTCAACAAATTGTTGCAACACCGCTTGCGCGGTTGCGGTATCGACTTCGCGATTAAATGCGATGATGCCGCCAAAAGCTGACGCTGGGTCAGTTTGGAAGGCTTTGGCGTAGGCGGCGGCGGCGCTGTCTGCAAGCGCTGCACCACACGGGTTTGCATGCTTAACGATGACACAAGAATGGGCTTCGGCGGCGTTGGCGGTAAAACTTCTAACGCATTCCCAGGCGGCGTCGGCATCGGCGAGATTATTATAAGAAAGTTCTTTGCCTTGTAATTGACGATAATTTGCGAGGGTACAGTTAGGAGGATTATGGTCTCGGTAAAACGCAGCCTGTTGATGTGGATTTTCGCCATAGCGTAGATCTTGCACTTTCTCAAAGGCTAAATTGAGCACCGCTGGGTATGGGTTACGTGTGGTATGCGTTAAATCATCGCCCAAGCTGCTCAAATAATTTGTAATCGCCCCATCGTATTGAGCGGTATGTGCAAAGGCTTTGGCAGCAAGCCGAAAATTCGTGGCGTAACTCACCGTATGCGTGTTTTGCGCGCGTATTTCATCAAGCACTATGCTGTAATCAGCCGGGTCAACGATAACGGTGACATTCTGATGATTTTTAGCAGCCGAGCGCAACATTGCTGGACCGCCAATGTCAATATTTTCAATCGCCTCGGCGAGCGTGCAATCGCCACGCGCAATGGTTTGGGCGAATGGATAAAGATTCACCACCAGTAAATCAATGGTTCCGATCTCGTGCTCTTGCAATGAAGCCATATGGGCCGGGAGATCGCGCCGCGCGAGTAAGCCGCCGTGTATTTTAGGATGCAAAGTTTTGACGCGCCCATCAAGCATTTCGGGAAAGCCTGTGTAATGAGCAACCTCAGTAACGGCTATGCCTGCTTCCGTTAAGTGTTTAGCGGTACCGCCGGTTGATAGAATGGCGACGCCAAGTGAAGAAAGTGCGCGCGCAAATTCAATAATGCCGGATTTGTCCGAAACAGAAAGGAGTGCTTGTTTGATCATTATTTATTAGAAATAGAAAGTCTAGCCGCTCAAACAGGAGCGGCTGAATGACTACAACAAATCGTGCTGTTGCAGCTTCTTGCGCAAAGTATTACGGTTCATGCCAAGGTATTTGGCTGCTAGCAACTGTTTTCCTCCTGCCCGAGCGATAATATACTCAAAAAGGGGTTTCTCGACGCATGTAATCACCATTTTATAGAGGTCATGCGGGTCTGAGCCGTCCAGATCTGCAAAGTAGCTATCTAGACTTTTGTGGACGCATCGTTCGATTTCACCTTTGCTCATACAATTCGCCACTGGGTTTGAGGAAGTAACGTGATAGGAGATGCAGCGCAACGATGCTGAGAGTGGTTAAAAGGACGCTTGAGATTGGCGCAGAGCGGGTAAAACGACATCAACGAAACAGGATTCAGCATCATATATTCAAACTTACAGCAGAAGGAGGGGCGCGGAGAAAAAAGGGGTACATTCTAACTTAACCTGCTGGCTATTTTGCATTCCTGCGCTTGAAATCTTCTATAAAAAAAATATATTGATAGTAAAGTTGAGGCGGGCCGGTGAGTGTGAAATGGCCCGCTGGATCCCCGTAAAGTGCAAGCTAGCCTCGTGAGCTTAAAGCTTGGAGTTTGGCAGATATTTTTTGTGCGGAAGCTTCGCTTAAAAACGACTTCAAGGTAAATCAGTTAAAAATTTGGCTGGGAGATTCAATTAATCCCGTTGGCCAAACATCATGTGGTGCGCCAATTTACGCTTAAATAGCGGCAAACAATTCAGTGCGGTCAGAGCGAGTCCATAACTGGGTGCAAGTAATGCGCCAAACGGAGGTGCAAAACTATGCGTGAAAATGCGCGCCAGTAGATCGGTCGCCGTGACAGTTAATTTTCGATCCGCGCGGCGGCGTTGTGCGAAGCAAGTCAGAGCAGCAGGGGTTGGACCCAGGTCAGACAGAGCCTCCGCTAACGTATAAGCGTCGCGTAAACCTAAGTTTAACCCTTGCCCGGCAACTGGATGCAAAGTCTGGGCCGCATTTCCAATGACGGCAATGCGATGGTCAGCGAGCGCTGCCGCTGTGTTTAAATTCAGAGCAAAGGAAGCACGGCCATTGATTTCGGTAAAACGTCCGAGACGCGAGCCAAATCGCGAACCTAGTTCGGTTAAGAAGTCGGCTGGGTTTGCGTGCAGCCGACGTTGTGTATTGTCGGGACGGCCACACCAAACCAGCGCATAGCTTGCGTTGCTCTCGCCCCCTAAAGGAAGCAGGGCGAGCGGGCCTTCGTCAGTAAAACGTTCCCACGCGATATAAGACTGTGGGGTGTCGACGCTGATGACGCCGACCAACGCAACTTGCTGATAAGCACGAGTATTGCCGGATGGGGCGTTGAGTGTAGCAGAGGATTGAGCGTGATATTGACCGCCCTCGGCGTGGACTAAAAGCTGAGCGCGTAGCGTGCGCGCCCCGCTGGGGGTTTCAATCGGCAGCGTGACGCCATATGCATCTTGCATAGGTGTACCGGCTTTGGTTTGGGTAAAGCGTTGTAGCGTGTGGTGCGGCAGTGCGTTTTCTAGCGTAGAGAGAAGCGCGCCGTAACGGACAACATAGCCAAGTGCTGGCAGATGATGTTCACGGCAGTCGATCAGCGTACGTCCAAAAGATCCACATTGCGAGATATGTACCTGTTTAATCGGTACCGCTGTCGTTGGCCAGCCTAATGCTGCAAGTAGGCTGCGACTTCCCTGCGAGAGCGCAAAAGCACGCGGATCGTGCTGCGCTGCGGCGGGTTGCTTTGCATCAATCAGCGCAATAGACATGGTGCGGGTTGCGCTGCGGCGCATAAGCCAGCCCGCTAGGGCAAGGCCAACTGGCCCGGCGCCAATAATGGCGAGATCGAAATCAAAGGGGATACTGAGCGAGGGGGGCATGGTTGGTTTGTTTTAGCGCGTGTTTTCAGAATAAACTGTTGGCCGGGTTTTTGTCATTCGGCGTTGAGCAGTTGGAGTTGAGCGGGCGTACCCACATTCGCCCAATTACCCTGATGCAGTTCGCCGCTTGCACGTTGTGCTTTAATCGCAGCTAAATAGTAAGGGGTGAGCGCACAACGTTTACCGGGCTTGAGGTCATAAAACATCCGAGTATCGTACACGCCGATATTGCCGAAGGTCAAACGTGCAGCATCGTGCAGCGATAGCAGGCCATTTGCAAGGGCAAAATCGCCATTCGGATGATATTCAGGGTTCTGGACCATCACTAGATGCATATGAGGTTCAGACAAATTTTGCAGCCGTTGCAGGTGTTGGTGCAGGGCACGATAGTCATAATCGGTAAAAATATCGGCGCTCACTGCAACGAAGGCGCAAGGCTGTTGTTGCGCTTCGAGCAAAGGGAGGGCCTGAGCAATCGCACCGGCTGTTTCTAGCAGCTCGGCTTCAGCGGAATAGCGGATATGTACGCCCCAGTGGGCGCCATCACCAAGCGCTGCCTCAATTTGTTCGCCCAGCCAATGATGGTTGATGATGATGGTCGTGAACCCGGCCCGCGCCAAGCGCTCAATTTGCCATACGATAAGTGGTTTGCCTCGCGCCGTGAGTAAGGGTTTGGGGCAAAAATCGGAGAGCGGGCTCATGCGTTCGCCGCGTCCAGCAGCGAAGATCATAGCGGTTTGAGAAGAGATCATTATAGAAAAAATAGCATTGTGCTTGAGGAATCGACGAACCCGTAATATTAAAGCTATGCGCCTGCTTTGGCGTTGAGAGTTATTTTATTCATGAAGCTCATATTGTAAGGTCGACGCGTGGCTTGAACAATCATCGGCGGATAGGCTTATAACTCAGGAAAAATTCGGCGCTATTTTTAAATTTGGTCGGTAACTTCAAAGTTCTGCGGAGTATTATTGATCAAGATGTCAAAGCAAGAATGAACATGAATATTACTATCCGCCATGAGCAGGCTGCCGACATCGCCACCATCACACGGCTTACCGAGTCTGCATTTCGAAGCGAGCCACACGCAAGCCATACTGAGCAATTTATCGTCAATGCCTTACGGCATTATGATCAACTGACGATCTCTCTGGTGGCAGTAGCGGGCGATGCTATCGTAGGCCATGTCGCCCGTTACCCTTTCGTCGGGCGCAACTGGATGGTACGGCCTTGGGCCAATCTCCGTACGGCCTGAACGCCAGGGCCAAGGTATCGGCTCGAAGTTGATGAAGGTGGCTCTCGCTGAATTGCAACGCCTAGGCGGCCTCGGCTGCGTAGTTCTGGGAAACCTTGCCTACTACGGTCGCTTCGGATTCAAAGCCCATCCTGGCCTGGTTTATGATAATTATATTTCTTTGCTTTATTGCTTTCAGTCAAACTTTAGACCCTGTTTTCATTAATCATTAAGTGGTGCGCTTTGCCTCTAAGTATATAAAATTATCGATTAACCTTTGCACCCTCGATTTTGTCTAAGATCTGCAACAATGGTGCTAATTCACGATAGCGTTGTGCGACATTACGCACATAAATGATAAACCTTGGTGTGTCGGCTAAATAGTTTGCTTTCCCATCCAAATAGTAAAGTCGCGCAAAAAGTCCTAAGATTTTTAAATGTCGTTGCAAGCCCATCCATTCAAGCTCACGGTAAAATTGCGCAAAATCGGTGCGCACCGGCAAGCCGGCTTTTTTTGCTCGCTCCCAATATTGGGCTATGCAATCTAACTCAAATGATTCATCCCAGCTAATAAATGCATCTCGGAATAAAGAGACGACATCATAGGTAATGGGGCCCAGCACTGCATCTTGAAAATCAATGACTCCTGGGTTGGGAGGAGATGCCATGAGATTGCGCGGCATATAGTCTCGATGCATAAAGACCTTGGGTTGCGTGAGTGCGTTTTCAACCAAAATCGTAAAAATGGAATCGAGCGTTGTGCGCAGAGTCTGATCCACCGTGATTCCCAAGTGGCGCTCAAGATACCAGGTGGGAAATAACTCAAGTTCTCGCCGCACAAAGGCTTCATCGTAAATCGGTAAAACCTCTGCGCGCGTCGCGCATTGCCAGCGGATCAGTGCATTGAGTGCAGCGTCAAATAAGGGGTAAGCTTCTAGAGGATCGGATGCGCTTAAAATAACCTTAAGGTAAGTGGCGCGGCCAAGGTCAGTGATGAGCATAAAACCATGGGTAAAATCGCTTTCATAGACCTGAGGTGCATGGATGCCTGTTTGGGCTAAGATTAACGCAATCGTGGCGAATTCAACGCATTTTTGTGGTGGTGGCGCGTCCACGGCAAGCAGGGTTGGGCCATATGATCCGGCACTGGCAAGTCGGAAATAACGGCGTGCTCCCGCGTCTGCGCTAGCGGATTCAAGTGACGTTAAATCTAATTGATAATGCTTAGGTAAAGTTGCTAGCCAATCTGAAAGGAGCGTTAGGCGAGTATCAACCAGGGAAGGGTGTGTCATCAAAATATAACGAAGAGAGAGCGATCTTGCTTATATAATACCCGATTATTTTCTGCGTTCTGTTCGGCTAAGACCTGTTTGAAACTCACCTTTAGACATTTGACTAAGCTGTAACGGCTATTAATTTCTTTGTTAACTTTGCCTCGATCTACTCATCCGCGTCTCTCGTCTTTGTTGGTTGCCTTGCTGGCGTTGCCAGCTAGCGTGCCGCTTGTTGCTTTTAGCCAGCCACTCGAGCCGGTGATCAGTGCAGGCGCGCCTATCTCGGGGCTGACGCTAGCGCCGCAGCTTGAAGAGCATCCGTTGTCTCCAGGTCAGGGTACGGCAAGATTTGTGTTGGGCGATCAAGTCGAAGCGCAGGGCGAGCAAGAGGTGACTGTTTCGGGCTCGGCTGAGGTGCGTACTTCAACTACAGTGATCAAAGGTGATCGGTTGCATTATGATGCGACCACAGATCAAGCTGATGCTTACGGTAATGTGCGGATTATCAATAAAGGGAATACTTTTAGCGGACCTGAAGCGCACTTAAAGGTCAAGGCAAATGAGGGCTATATGCTTTCGCCTAGCTATCGCTTTATTGCTGGCGGTTCAGGGAGCGCGCAACGGATTGATGTGCTGGATCCAGAGCGCACAGTCATTACGCGCGGCACCTATACGGGATGCCCATGTTCGCAGCCGGCATGGAATATCAAGGCGAGCCGCGTTGAATTTGATAAAGCGAATAACTTAGGCGTGGCGCGTAATGGTGTGCTGTTCTTTCAGCAAGTCCCGCTTTTTGCGAGTCCTTATTTGTCATTTCCATTGTCCAATCAGCGGGTTTCTGGTTTGTTGCCGCCAGTGGTTGCATTGGGTTCGACGGCGGGGGTTGATGCGACGCTACCGTATTACTTTAATATTGCGCCAAACCGTGATTTGACGCTTTATCCACGTTATATGTCACGCCGCGGCATGCAGCTTGGCGCAGATTATCGTTATTTGTCCCCCACTTATTCAGGCTCGCTCAACGTTGAATATTTGCCTCATGATGAAGTCATGCAGAGCCGGCGTTATGCGATTCATGCGCAACACGCCCAAGAGTTGGGTAATAGCTTAGGGGCTTATTTCAACTACAATCGCGTATCGGATAATACTTATCCAGAGGACTTAACCGCCGGTAATATGTTTATGAACGGCATGCAGTTGCTTTATCAACAAGAAGCTGGCTTGACGTATAATCGCGGGCCTTGGTCCGCGCTGGCGCGTGTGCAGCGTTGGCAGACCTTGCCGCCATCGGCCGCACCGTATGGGCGGGAACCCGAATTAGATGTTAAATATGAGCGTTATGACGCATATGGCTTTGATTTTGGCGCGCAAGCGAATTATTCGCGGTTTAAAATCACGACGGCAGATTTAACGGAAGGTGATCGGGTTTTTTTGAAGCCCTATCTAAGCTATCCGTTGCTTAGCTCAGCTTATTTTATTGTGCCAAAACTGCAATATCATTTGGCTGCGTATAACCTGAACACGATTGCGTCGACGGCTAGCGCGTCCCAACCGCGCCATATTAATACGGCAATTCCAACCTTGAGCTTAGATAGCGGACTGATTTTTGAGCGTCCGGTACGCTTTTTCGGAAAAGAATATATTCAGACCCTTGAGCCACGACTATATTATGTGTATACGCCTTATCGGGAGCAAAGTTTTATGCCGCTCTTTGATAGCGCGGAGTCTGATTTTGGCTTAGCTGAAATTTATACCGAAAACTCCTTTGTAGGAAATGATCGGATTGCTGACGCCAATCGCTTGACGGCAGGTATAACCACGCGTTTTACTGATTCAGTAACGGGTGATGAGCGCGCGCGTTTAGTGGCGGCGCAGCAGTATTATTTTCAGCAACAGCGCGTGGCCCTGCTGCCCAATCAACCGAATATGCGGGCCAATCATTCTGATTTATTATTAGGCGCGGCGTTTAAATTAGGGGCGGGTTTCAGTTCGGAAACCGCTGTGCAATTTAATGCGGATGATAATGAGCTGATCCGTTCCAACCTTGGCTTTGGCTGGAGTCCAGCCGATCGCAAGGTGTTTAATCTGGCGTATCGTTATACGCGTGCTAATCCAACGCTCAATTATCAGCCGATTAAACAAGCAGTGATCTCTGCGCAGTGGCCATTGAGCCGGCGTTTATATGGAGTGGGGCGGCTTAATTATGGTCTCGATAGCCACCGTGTAGTCGATAGTCTATTAGGTTTTCAGTATGATGCGGATTGTTGGGCGTTTGGCTTGGCGATTCAGCGCTTTGCTAATGGGATTGATCCAAGTGGCGCGAATGCGACCGGCACACGCGTGCTAGCGCAGCTTGAGTTTAAAGGGTTGTCGAGAATTGACAATGGGTTAATTGAGCAATTGCGCGCGAGTGTGCCGGGATATGTTGGACTGCCACCGCCACTGCCACCGCCCTCGCGTTTTTCAAATTATGAGTAAGTGAATTGTTTATGCGAATTTTTGATTGGGTTAAACCATCTGTTGTAGTGCTTTTGACGGTTTTGTCTGTATTTCCTTCGCTTACTGTAGCGAAAACACAAAAGCCTTTATCTTCTGCGGTTCAGGAAGTGGATCGGGTGCTGGTGGTTGTAAACCATGAAGTGATTACCCAACGCGAGTTAGCGGCCCGCTTGGAGCTCGTGACACGCCGCCTACAGCAGACTAAGGCGCCGATTCCGCCTGCTGCACATTTAAAACTCCAGGTGCTTGAGCAGATGGTGCTAGAGCGCATGCAATTGCAAACGGCAAACCAGGAAAGGATTACGGTTAATGATGAAACCATTGATCGTACGCTTGAACAAATCGCGCAGGCCAATCGATTATCGCTTGAACAGTATCGTGAGTGGTTAAAAAAACAGGGCGTAGCCTGGTCTGTTTTTGTCACGGATGTAAAGAATGAGCTGATTCTCAGTCGTTTACGCCAGAAAGAGGTGGAGCAAAAAATCACTGTCTCGGATGCGGAGGTGGCTAATTATCTGGCTAATCACCAAGGCACTGAGGGCGCTGAAAAATCTCTCGCCCAGCCAGAACAGGTGCGGCAAGCTCTGGGCATGCGCAAAGCTGAACAAGCCTATGCCGATTGGTTGCGGGAGTTGCGAGACAGCAGTTTTATTTTATATAAAACGGATAGCGCAGCGTTTTAATTGGATCCGCTTGGTTTCGGCTTAACTCATGCATACAGACGCTGCGCTTAAAATTGCAATTACCACGGGTGAACCAGCCGGAGTCGGCCCAGAACTCACCCTGTTGGCTCTGGCTCATGCGCTGTTAGTTGAGCCCCCTATCTGGCCTGATGTGTATTTTACTGTGCTGGGCGATAGCCCATTACTGGAAATGCGCGCCAAGGTGGTTGGCGTTGACTGGTTAGCGCTCTTAGCGACTGGGCGGATCGCGTTGCGCCATGAGGCACTGAGCGCGCCGGTCACAGCCGGCCAGCTCAATGCAGCGAATAGTCGTTATGTACTTGCGTTGCTTGATGTGGCTATCGCAGGTGCCTTGGCCAAGTCCTTCGATGCGATCGTGACAGCTCCGCTACAAAAAAGCGTGATCAATGAGGCGGGTATTCCCTTCACTGGCCATACTGAATATTTGGCGGTTCGCACGGGGACTGAGCAGGTGGTGATGATGCTCGCGGGCCAGCCCAATGCACGGGCGGAATCCGCTGCACTGACCACATCAATCACCTCAACTTCAACCCAGCATAGATACCACCCGTTTAAAAGCTCGTGTCGGCCAGGCCAGGCTTTTCGGGTGGCGCTGGCAACCACCCATCTGCCGCTCAAAGAGGTGGCTGCAGCGTTAACGACAGACAAATTGATTAGCACGCTACGCATTATGGATGCCCATTTGCGCCGTGACTTTGGCATTAAAAAACCACGCATTTTAGTGACCGGATTGAATCCACATGCGGGTGAGCAGGGCCATCTGGGGCGTGAGGAAATTGAGATTATTATCCCAGCGCTAGAGTATGTGCAGGGCTTAGGAATTGATGCGCGTGGTCCTTATCCGGCAGACACATTGTTTCAGCCGCGTTATTTAGATCAGGCAGATTGCGTACTTGCGATGTATCATGATCAAGGGCTACCGGTGCTGAAATATGCAACCTTCGGCACAGGCATTAATGTGACGCTTGGTTTGCCCATTATACGAACTTCAGTCGACCATGGCACGGCCTTAGATTTGGCCGGTACCGGTCGGGCTGATCCGGCGAGTTTGCTAGAGGCGATTGACGCTGCGGTTACAATGGCGCGATATCGCCGTTTCCCGGAGTCCAACTTGGGTATTTCAGTTTGATGCAGAAGAACCGCGCTTGCGCAGAGAATAATCAGAGGTATCAAGGGCATACTGCTCGTAAACGCTTTGGGCAGAATTTTCTGGTAGACACCGGCATTATCGAAAGGATTGCGGCGGCCATTGCGCCGCAGCCAGATCAACGCTTGGTCGAGATTGGCCCTGGTTTAGGGGCTTTGACCGCACCTTTGTTGGCGCGCTTAGGCCAAAGCGGCATTTTGCATGCGATTGAGCTGGATCGCGATCTTATTGTGCGTTTGCAAAAACGTTTTGGCGCTAGACTAATCTTGCATTCGGCGGACGCCTTGACGTTTGATTTCCAAGCTTTCGCAATGGCGCAGACGGTCGCGCCGGCCCTGCTGCGGATTGTGGGGAATTTGCCCTATAACATCTCAACCCCATTATTATTTCATTTACTGAGTTGTGCGGACTGGGTGGCGGATCAGCATTTTATGTTGCAAAGCGAATTGGTTGAACGTTTAGTTGCCAGTCCAGGGAGTAAAGCGTATGGGCGTCTTTCTGTCATGTTGCAGTACCGTTATGAGGTCGATAAGCTGATTGACGTTCCTCCTACTGCGTTTGCGCCCGCTCCCAAAGTAGATTCCGCCGTCATTAGAATGGTGCCGCGCCCGTTAAATGCTTTGCCTGCAGTGGATTGGGTCTGTTTTTCGGAGCTGGTGGCGGCGGCTTTTTCGCAGCGGCGCAAGATGTTGCGGAATGCGTTGGCGGCTTATCGCGCGCGGATTGATTTTGATGCCGTGGGTTTTGATCTTGCGCGTCGTGCAGAAGAGGTTGCCGTGCCTGAATATGTAGCGCTTGCGCAGCACTTATCTGCCGCTTGAACTGTGGCGGATGTAGCCGCTTAAATGCGCAGGCGCCGATTTATGACCGAGGGGCCATAGGGGCAAGGCGCAGCATCTCGGTTTCAATCCAAGTTTCAACTTCTGCGTTGACCTCGGCTGGTGTACGGCCTGTGGTCTGGATTGGTTTGCCAATTGAGACCGTGACGACGCCTGGATATTTTATGAAAGAATTGCGAGGCCATACATAGCCGGCATTATGCGCAATTGGAATCACAGGAACGCCGGCGCTTACGGCAAAATGTGCGCCGCCTACTTTATATTGACCTCGCGTGCCAACTGGGGTGCGGGTGCCTTCTGGAAACATAATAACCCATGCGCCTTCGGCCAGCCGCGCACGTCCTTGGCGGAGCATCGAAGCAAATGCGCTATGGCCTTTGCGGCGATCAATTTGCACCATCTTTAACATGCCTAGCGTCCAGCCAAAAAAAGGTATAAATACCAACTCTCGCTTAAAAACAAAGCATAGCGGACGTGGTAAGAGAGCGGGAAAAGCGAGCGTTTCCCAGGCGGATTGGTGCTTTGATAATAATACGGCAGGGCCGTTAGGCAAGTTATCAAGGCCTTCTAAATGGTAGCTAATGCCGTTCAAAATACGCAGCATCCACAGGGTCACGCGGCACCAAGCGGCAATCATTGCGTAACGACACTGCGTATTCATCAAAGGGAAGGCTAAAAAGCACGCTAGTGCGTACGGAATAGTGAAAAGAACCAAATAAAGCGAGAAAAATAATGAGCGCAGCAAGATGCTGAACGGTTGAGCAGGCCACATAGTGATTTAAACGGTAGAGTTGGCTAGAAAATCAAGCGTAAAAGCCCATAGATCTTGATGGACTTTGGTGCCGCTGGGTAGCGCGCCCGCCTCATAAGTTGCGCGCCCTTTTCCGGTTAAAACCAGATGCACGGGAAAACCGAGCGCGGCCCCAGCCGCTAGATCGCGTTGCGCATCGCCCACTACAGGGGTAACTGCGGGTTCAATATTAAAGCGCTCGATAATCATTTGCAGCATACCGGGTTTGGGTTTGCGGCAATTGCAATTGTCATGAGCGGTATGGGCGCAAAAGAATACGGCATCGATGCGGGCGCCAAACGCAGCAGCGGCTTGATGCATTTTAAGATGAATTGCATTTAAAGTCGCCATATCAAACAGACCGCGGCCAACGCCTGATTGATTGGTCGCGACGACGACTCGATAGCCGGCTTGATTAAGCCGGGCAATGGCCTCAAGGCTACCCGTGATCGCGTGCCATTCGTCAGGTGATTTGATAAATTCATCGGCGTCATGATTAATCACGCCGTCACGATCGAGGATAACGAGTTTTTTAGCTGTGCTCATGGTTAGACGGAGTGATTTCTCATTTTGTGACGGAGTTAGGCTGCGCTAGGTGGCTTGGCGTTAAAGGCCAATAGATATTCATCGACTACCCGGTCGCCAGTTTTGCAAGATCCGCCACGCAATTCATTAGGGCCCAGAGCTGTGCCAGCAGAGCGAGTCGGTTCGTCCGCAAAGCGTTATCTTCTGCGTTCACCATCACCTCATCAAAAAATGTATCGACGTTGGTGCGCAATTGCGCCAGCGTTATCAGTACTTGAGTGTACTGTTGGGCGCTCAATTGGGTTTGTACCACGGGTGCGAGGGTTTCGAGCTGCGCATAGAGGGCTTTTTCGACGGCTTCAATGAGTAAGGCCGGCTGTACTGTGGTAGGGGTCTCGGCGGATTTTTTTAAAATATTCGTAATGCGTTTATTAGCCGCAGCAAGCGCCTGTGCTTCCGGCAGTGCAGCGAATACGCGCACGGCTTCAAGCCGCGCCGGCAGGTCGTCAATTCGCGTTGGCGCATGGCTAAGTACCGCTTCGATTTGATTGGCGTGATAGCCGCGCTCGCGTAATAAACCGCGTAGCCGGTCTAGCAAGAAAACCAATAGCGCAGCAGTTGGATCGGTGACTTCGGGCACAGCAGAAAATGGTGCAAAACCCATGCGTAAAAGTTGCGCCAGATCAAGTGGTAAGGCTTTTTCCAGTACGATGCGCAAGATACCCAGTGCGTGACGGCGTAATGCAAATGGGTCTTTGTCGCCACTCGGCGCAAGCCCAATGCCCCAGATGCCAACCAAGGTTTCAAGTTTGTCGGCAAGCGCTACAATGGTGCTCGTGATTGAGGTTGGCAAGGTGTCGCCGGCAAAGCGCGGCTGATAATGCTCGGCGCAGGCAAGCGCTACTTCCATAGGTTCGCCGTCGTGGCGCGCATAATATTGCCCCATGGTACCTTGCAGCTCGGGAAATTCATTCACCATCGCGGTTAATAAATCCGCTTTTGCCAAACGCGCAGCGCGCGCCACCTGTGTCGGGTCGGCTTTAAGTTGAGAGGCAAGGGCTGTGGCGATGGTTTCGATGCGCTCTACGCGCTGTAATTGCGAGCCCAGCTTATGATGGTAGATAACGTTAGCAAGCTGCGCTACCTTCTCGCTAAGCGGCTTTTTGCAGTCTTGCTCAAAGAAGAATTTTGCATCTGCTAAGCGTGCCTGCACCACGCGCTCATTGCCTTTAATAATTCTCTCAGGAGTGGCAGTTTCAAGATTTGAAACCACTAAAAAACGTGCCTGTAGAGTACCGTTGGCATCGGTGAGGGCAAAATATTTTTGATTTGTTTGCATGGTCAAAATCAGGCATTCTTGCGGCACTGCAAGAAAAGCCGGATCGAACTGGCATAAATACACGGCAGGCCATTCGACGAGTGCGGTGACTTCATCCAATAAAGCCTCGGGTAAGTTAATGTGTGCAGGGCCAGCTTGTTTAAAAAGTTGGCTGTGGATGGTTGCGCGCCGGGTTTCAAAGTGGGTCAGTACGCGACCCTTTTGTTTGAGGGTATCGCTATAGGCATCCGCGTCCATCAGAGTGATTTCATGCGTGGACAAAAAGCGATGCCCTAACGTTGTGCGTCCGGCGTTAAGCCCGAGTGCGCTGACTGGTACCACGGTTGCGCCATGTAAAGCCAGTAGCTTATGCGCGGGCCGCACGAATTGTACGAAAGAACCATCAGGCGCTTGATAGCGCATCATTTTGGGAATCGGGAGTTGGGCTAAGGTCTCATTCAGCGCTATTTGCAATGTATCGCTTAGCACGGCGCCAGGTACCGTACGGTTTAGAAAGAGGGCCTCGGTTTTACCATCGAGGGCGCGCTCAAGTTCGGCTAAGTTTAAATCGGCGACGCCGAGCTTAGCCAGTTTTTTGGTGAGAGCGGGGGTCGCTTGTCCAGCCGCATCAAGTGCAATTGAGATGGGCAGGATTTTCTGGCGCACGAGCTTAGGAGGAGCGGCGCTGCGCACTTGACGGATCACTACCGCTAAACGGCGTGGGCTTGCATGCGGCTCAAAATCAGGAGTCCCAGCAATCAGGTCAGATGCGTTAAGTTTTTCAACTAGGCCGTTGGCGAATGCATCAGCAAGGCGCACCAGCGCTTTGGGTGGCAGCTCCTCGGTGACCAGTTCAATGAGTAAAGTATGGGTAGCGGATTGACTCATGGGGGCGTGAATAAATACATGGCCCACTTAGGCCGAGGTTGAAATGGGAGTGCGCGTGAGCATCGGGAAGCCCAGTTTCTCACGAGAATCATAATAGGCTTGCGCAATTTGTCGAGACAAGGTTCGGATGCGGCCAATATAGGCGGCTCGCTCAGTCACTGAAATTGCACCGCGTGCATCAAGTAAATTAAATGTGTGAGCCGCCTTCATAATCATTTCATACGCGGGTAGCGCTAATTGGAGTTGAATCAGGCGTTTTGCTTCCGTCTCATAATGGCTAAAAAAGCTAAATAGCAGTTCAACATTCGAATGTTCAAAATTGTAAGTGGACTGCTCCACTTCATTTTGGTGAAAGACATCGCCGTAGGTCAGCGTATGGGGTTTATTTTGAACTCCGTTGGGGTCAGCGCTAGCAGGTGGCGCTTCAGTCCAAACCAGATCGTAGACATTTTCGACTTGTTGCAGATACATCGCGAGCCGTTCGATGCCGTAAGTGATTTCTCCTAACACAGGTTTACAATCGAGACCGCCTACTTGCTGGAAATAAGTAAATTGCGTGACTTCCATGCCATTGAGCCAAACTTCCCAGCCTAAGCCCCAGGCGCCTAAAGTTGGATTCTCCCAATCGTCTTCCACAAAGCGCACATCATTTTGGGTGAGGTCAAGGCCAAGCGCTTTAAGCGAGCCAAGGTATAAGTCAATAATATTTTCCGGCGCGGGTTTTAACACCACTTGATACTGATAGTAATGTTGTAAGCGGTTTGGATTTTCACCATAGCGGCCATCTTTAGGGCGGCGTGATGGCTGGACATAAGCTGCGCGCCAAGGTTCGGGGCCGATGGCGCGCAAAAAAGTAGCCGTGTGCGAGGTGCCCGCGCCTACTTCCATATCGTAGGGCTGCAACAAGGCGCAGCCTTGTGCATCCCAATATGCTTGCAAAGTCATGATGATGTGCTGAAAAGTAAGCATTTAAAAATCCGGACGTTCGTATATCGGCAAGGGCCTAGAAAAGCGCAAAACTCACCACGTTAAGCGGACTCTACCGCAGGTAAGCTAAAACGCTAGATTTTAACGTTTATTGTTTGGCTTGGCGATTTTTGCTTAACTCAAATGCAGCAGGTCAAAGAATTTGATGCTATGTCTTTTGATAGATATGCAATCTAAGCCAAACTGGCTAGAGTAAACGACATCGGTGAAATTGCTGAGAGAGTTAAAAATAAGCCAGTGTCGGGTGCCGTATGCAGAGTTGTTTCACGCGTTTTTAAAACGGTCAAGGGCGCAACAGCAGTGAGCCGGATCGATTTTAAATAGATGGATTTCAATTTAAAGGATTGTCATGGCTGCACAATTAGCTAATCCACCCTTTCACGCAGATGCGGCGTGGAAGAACGCACTGAATGCGTATTTCCCAGAATTTATGCAGTTTTTCTACCAAGAACTGGCGCAAAAAATTGCTTGGGAAGCGAAATACGAAATGCTCGACCAAGAATTACAACGCTTCACTGAAAAGAGCCAAATCGGCAAACGGCTGGTCGATAAACTGATCAAAGTACGTTTAAAAAATGGCGTGGAGTGTTATTTGCTGCTGCATATTGAAGTGCAAGGCAATTATGTAACAGGCTTTGCGCAAAGATTATTTGAATACTTTTATCGTCTGCATGAACGTTATGGTCAGTGGGCATTGACGCTGGTGATTTTGGCTGATGATCGCACTGGCTGGCGACCTCAGGATTTTTCGATCCAAGCATGCGGCTATCAAGTGAACCGCTTTCAGTTTCTGACGAGCAAGCTACTCGATTATCGCGGTCAAGAAAAAGGGTTGTTAGCGCAGGCAAATCCTTTTGGCATGATGGTTGCAGCGCACCTTGCTGCGTTGCAAACGCGGACTGACCCGAACGCGCGTTACCGGCATAAATATCGGTTAACGCGCTTTCTTTACGAAAAAGGCATGGCGCGCGAAAGCATACTCAACCTTTATCGGTTTATTGATGCCGTCTTAACCTTGCCCAAAGAGTTTGAAATTATCTATAATAGTTCAATTAAACAATTTGAGAAGGAGTCTGAAATGGAATATGAATATATTACGAGTGCTGAGCGTATTGGTATGGAGCAAGGGGTTAAAGAAGGACTTGAAAAAGGTCGACAAGAAAACAGGCAGATATTGAGTAATTTGTTGATAGCCCAACTACAGTGTAAGTTTAAAAACTTAGCCGAACCTTATCTGCAGAAATTGAATGAAGCCGATGTAGATACTTTGCGTCAATGGGGCGAACGGATTTTTATGGCGCAAACACTTGATGAGGTTTTTTAAAATTAAAGCACCATATCAGCGAATATACGGCACCTTGATGCGTTGTGCGGCAAAAAGCGCGAGTAGCGCAAGCGAAACAATCAATACGGGCATATTCCCATAAGTAATATAGGGTGTGGCTCCGACTCTGCCCTGCACACGCGCCTCAAGTGAACCAACGCTGAAAGTTGCTAATTTTTTTTCAACCCGGCCGTCAGGGCCAATGATTGCGGTGGCTCCGGTATTGGTTGCGCGTAGCACTGGGCGGCCGGTTTCAAGTGCGCGCATTTGTGCAATTTGTAAGTGTTGGTCAAGCGCAATGGTGTCGCCAAACCAGGCGAGGTTGGTTGCATTGACGAGGATGCCCGCTGGTATTGGAGTTCGACGTAAAGTACGGGCAATTTCCTCGCCGAAAATATCTTCATAACAAATATTGAGCGCCAACGGCTGTGCACCAACGAAAAAAGGCTGCTGAATTGCCGCTCCACGCGCGAAATCGCCTAGTGGGATCTTCATCAGTTCAACAAACCAGTGAAAGCCCCACGGAATGAATTCGCCAAATGGTACGAGGTGGTGTTTGTTGTAGCGGTAAAGAATGGGTGAACGTGGGGTGACCCCAAGCAGACTATTGGTTAAATCAACCGGACCCGTGGGCGTGAGAGTTGCGCCGACTGAACCGAAAATGATTGCAGAACCGGTTTTGTCAGCAAAATCTCGTATCGTGTTGGCAAAAGATTCGGGTATATCTTCCTCTAGAACAGGGATTCCAGTTTCGGGCGTGATGATTAAGTCAGCCGGTTGGGCGGTGATAAGTTCTTGATAGAGCGCAATAGCCATATCAATGCCTTGCTGCTCAAATTTGATTTCTTGCTGTACATTCCCTTGCAAAAGACGCACGGTAAGAGGCGCGTGAGGGGCCGGCTTTGTCCAAGTAATTTGGGTCGTGGCAATACCTCCAGTGATACACGTGACAAGCATGATCAAAGGCGCTAGCAGAGCCCATTTGCACCGCCTAGATGCAGCCATAAACGTTTGTCCGATAAGTGCAGCGTTAAAAGCCAGCAGCCAACCTACCCCATAGACGCCAATGACTGCAGCATAACCCGCGAACGGACCTGCAACTTGTGCATAACCGCTGGCTAGCCATGGGAAGCCAGTAAGCACCACGCCGCGCAACCATTCACTGAGAGCCCATGCGCTGGCAAACGCTAGGCTACTGCGCCAGGGAATGAGGGGGGGAGTGGTCGCTACATCTGAGCGCGCAGCACCGCAAAAATACCATAGAGCCGCCGCCAAGATCGGCCAGGCGGCTAGATACAAAGCGAATAAAATCAGAGCTGAGAGCGCGATTATAGCGGGCATGCCGCCATACACGTGCATACTGATATAGAGCCAAAATACGCCGCTCACAAAATGGCTAAAGCCGAATGCGCCGGCACTGGCTAAAGTGGCGCACAGTGTGCGCCGATTGGCAAGCAGTGCAAAAAAACAGGTCAAAGTGACGATTTCAAGCCAACCACCATATGGGGTAGGCGCGAATGATAAGGTATGAGCCAGCCCAGCTAATAGCGCGAGAAATAGGGGCCAGGGCTCTCGCCAATCTGGCGTAGCGCGTGGTTGAGCTAGCCGCGTTAGAATTAAAGCGCGGCAACTGCCAGCCATAGGGGGCTTAATGGCGTTCAGTCTCGGATGGGGCTGTCTGCGGCGTACGGCGCACAAGCAGCATATGCACCTGGCGCGCGTCGCTACGCAAAACTTCAAAGATCAGGTTATCGATGCGCACTGTTTCGCCACGATGCGGCACACGGGCAAAGCGATGGGTAATTAAGCCGCCAATCGTATCGACTTCTTCATCACTATATTGCGTGCCAAAGAATTTATTGAATTGCACAATTTCAGTCAGAGCGCGGACCCGGCAGCGGCCATCTGGTGAGCCAATGATATTATCTTCTTCTTCCTCGAAATCGTATTCATCTTCAATATCTCCAACGATCTGTTCAAGCACATCCTCGATCGTAATTAAGCCGGCGATACCGCCATATTCGTCAACCACCATGGCAATATGATTGCGGTTTACTCGGAAATCGCGCAGTAGCACATTCAGAGGCTTCGATTCAGGAATAAAAACCGCCGGGCGCAGCATCCCGCGCACATCAAAATCCTCTTCGGCATAAAAGCGTAGTAGATCCTTCGCCAGTAGAATGCCGATCACATGATCCCGGTTACTTTCATAGACCGGATAGCGCGAATGCTCTTTTTCAAGAACGAAGGGAATAAAGGTTTCTGGACTATGCGCAATATTGATCGCATCTATTTGCGCACGTGGCACCATAATGTCGCGCGCGCATAAATCGGTTACTTGAAAGACCCCTTCGATCATTGACAGCGAATCTGCATCGATTAGATTGCGGTTATGTGCATCTTGGAGGACTTCGAGTAGTTCGCTACGCGAATCAGGTCCAGGAGAAATAAGATCCGTTAGACGCTCAAGCAATGAGCGAGGTTTGCTGGCGAATTTGCGACTGGGGGAGACATCGTTCATAGGGATGCGTTGCAGTTATAGGCTACGCGTAAAAGTAAAAATCGTAAAAATAAAAGCTAAAAGGATACACTACTCCTCCGCTTTTTTACATTGACAACGCTTGAGCAGTGCTTCCAACGTCCGGTCAGGGATGCCGCTCGCGCGTAGCGCTTCCACTGTGCGCGCTACGTAATCAAGCGTTGTGCCGCAGCGGCCTTGAGCGCGTTCAAAAGCGGTGCGTACAATATGATCTGGCAGGCGTCCAGCGTACGTAGGTTTATCGCGGTGCATCGCAAAGGTGAGGGCGCGCACACGGCGGCCATCGTGGAGTTGGCAGGTGAGCCAAACGGGACGGTAGGAACCCATCGCCATTTCACGTTGCCACAGTTTTTCTAAATAAGTCATGGCGCCATCGGTGGCGATTCTAAGAGCCTGGCCAGCGCATGAGCCGCCCCGGTCAAGCGCGAGCACGAGGCCCGGGATCTGCGGCGTGCCGCGGGTGAGGCAAGACCACAAATATAGCCCGCGATGATAGCCATAGACACGGGCGTTGCATGCTTCGGCAGCGGGCAAATCAGGCTTCCAGATCAGCGAGCCATAGGCGAAAAGCCAGAGGTCGGAGGTTCGATCCCAGTGTTGCAGCGAAGTGTGTAGCGAATGCTCCAGTTCTTCACTGGTGAGAGGGCAGACTTCGCCCAGCAGTGATGGGTAAGCTGGCGTAGCAGGCGCATTACTTGGTTGGTTCATCATTTGCAGTATTTATTAGCAATATGGGTTATCAAAGCCAAGTTTGGCCAGCAGTTCGGTTTCCAAGGTTTCCATAATCAATGCTTCCTCGTCAGCGTCATGTTGATAACCTTGCGCATGTAAAACTCCGTGCACAATCAGGTGAGCGTAATGCGCCGCCAGCGGTTTTTTGTGTGCGCTGGCTTCCTGCTCAATGACTGGGCAGCATAGCGCTAAGTCGGCAGTGACAGGGTCACCCAGGTTTTCTGCATAATTAAAAGTCAAAACATTGGTTGCATAATCTTTGTTGCGCCAAGTGCGATTCAGCATTCTGCCTTCTTCTTCGTCTACAAAGCGTAACGTCAGAATAGCATCGGCAAAAAGCGCGGTCTTAATCCAGTGTATGAGCGTAGCGCGTGGCAGTAACGCTTGATGCGATGCGCTGTTGCTGGCAACGAATTGTACGGTAAGTTGCAGGCGATGGGCTCGTTTCATGATGTCACGAGTTTGCCGCGTAGAGAGTTCGTATAAGCATCTTCGATGACTAATTCAAGGCTTTGCCCAATCAGACGTTGATGCGTGTGAAAGGGCGCTGGAAAGTTGACGACGCGGTTATTTTCTGTGCGCCCGCAAAGCTCAGCCGGATTTTTGCGCGAGGGTCCTTCCACTAATATGGCTTGGGTAGTGCCGACCATGGCGGCGCTGATTTTTTGCGCATTGGCTTCAATCGCCGCTTGTAAGCGTTGCAAGCGCGCCAACTTAATTTCATGGGGCGTATCATCCGCTAAATTGGCGGCCGGAGTGCCAGGACGGGGACTATAAATAAATGAAAAACTCGTGTCGTAGCCGATTTCGTCAACCAACGCCATCAGTTGTTTAAAATCCGCCTCGGTTTCGCCTGGAAAGCCGACGATAAAATCCGTCGAAAGTGAAAGATTGGGGCGAATCGCGCGTAAGCGGCGCACAATGGATTTATATTCAAGTACGGTATAGCCGCGCTTCATGGCGGCCAGGATGCGGTCAGAGCCATGTTGCACAGGTAAATGCAAATGATCGACCAGCTTAGGCGTGCTGGCGTACGCATCAATTAAGCGTTGGCTAAATTCTTTGGGGTGGGACGTCGTAAAGCGGATACGTTCAATCCCGGGAATCTCGGCAACATATTCAATTAAAGTAGCAAAATCTGCGGCTTCAAAGGGTTCTGTTTCTGCCGCGGAAGCTACTTTAGGCTCACCTAGCGGATTGTGCCAAAGCCCCCGATAAGCATTCACATTTTGGCCTAGCAGCGTGACCTCGCGCACGCCTTGGTCAGCCAGGCCGGCGATTTCAGTTAAGACATCAGGCAATGGCCGCGAGACTTCATCGCCGCGGGTATAGGGTACGACACAGTAGCTACAATATTTGCTGCATCCTTCCATAATCGACACGAAAGCGCTCGGGCCGTTGACCTGAGCCGGTGGCAGATGGTCGAATTTTTCGATTTCTGGAAATGAAATATCGACCTGAGCGCGGCCCGTGCGGCGGCGTTGTTCGATCATATTGGGGAGTCGATGTAACGTCTGTGGTCCAAAGACCAGATCGACATAAGGTGCGCGGGCCACAATCGCTTTACCTTCTTGGCTTGCCACGCAGCCGCCGACACCAATAATAAGATCCGGTTTGGCCTCTTTTAGAATGCGTGCGCGACCTAAGTCTGAGAAAACCTTCTCTTGCGCTTTCTCGCGTACCGAACACGTATTAAATAAAATAATATCAGCTTCTTCGGCCGAGGTCGTTTTAACCAATTCTTGCTCGAAAAGGTCAGTTGCGTTTGTCAGTACATCGGCCATTTTGTCAGAATCATATTCATTCATCTGACAGCCGAAAGTTTTAATATAGACTTTCTTGGTCATAAAAAAGCGCCGTTCTCAGAGGTAAAAACTGGGGGCGGTTAGAGCTGGCGCTTAACTGCATTTTTTATACATGAACTAAACTAGATATTGATAACGCAGCCGCACCAGGGCATATTTGCACAAAGCGCGTATTATAACTGCCTATTGGTTTAATGTAGAGGAGTCGGATTTTGGAGAGTCAGAAAATACAAGCGGATGAAATTGATCGGGTGACGCTGCCATGGCGCGTTGAGGATATCGACTTTAGCCAAATTAATTATACTGCGGTGCGGGCCAGCGAAGAGTTGATGCTCTTGTTGTGCGCGTCATCGTTTATCGAAAGTGGCTCTGATTTATATACTAAAAATTTAGTCGATTACTTCGGTGAGGATGCGGAGGTGTCCGAGTGGCTTAGGAAGCACTGGGAGCATGAAGAATTGCAGCACGGTCGCGCGCTTAAAGCGTATATTCACCATGTTTGGCCGCAGTTTGACTGGGATCGTGCATTTGCGAATTTCTTTGCTGAATATTCCAAATTGTGCACCGTAGACGAATTCGAGAAAACGCATGCCCTTGAGATGGTGGCGCGTTGTGTGGTTGAAACGGGCACGGCTACGTTGTATCGAGCGATCAATGAGTGCTCAAATGAACCGGTACTCAAAAAAATCACCCATAATATCCGCACAGATGAAGTGCGGCACTATAAATACTTTTTCAAATATTTTAAGAAATATAATGAAACTGAGCGAAATAGCCGCTGGACTGTACTGCGCGCACTGGTGCGGCGGCTCTTAGAAATTCGTAATGATGATACGGAAATTGCGTTGCGCCATGTACTGGCGATCCGTTATCCACAGCAGGCGGGCGACTTAGCTTATGCGCGGCAAATGAATGCGCGCGTGAATAAACTAGTTCGCCGTCACCTATCAGCGGATATGTGCCTGAAGATGCTGCTTAAGCCGCTTGATCTGCCGGCGCGTATTCTGCCAAGCGTGCATTATCCGTTGACCAAGCTCACGCAACACCTATTTTTTCGCTAAGCAGGTGGTTAGAGTGGCGCCGAGCGCAAGTCATTGACCTGTTGCGGCGATACTGGCGTACCGTGGTTGTTCCATGCCATGCGGATATAGGTGACCACCGCCGCGACTTCCGCGTCAGACAGATGCTGAGCAAAGGGCGGCATTCCGTATGGGCGCGGATTATTGGTGGTGGAGGGCGGGTAGCCGCCATTGAGCACCATCCGAATGGGGTTAACCGCTGAGTGCATTTGAATCGACTGATTGCTCGCTAGCGGTGGATAGGCTGGGGGTTGCCCGCGCCCGTCTGCTTCATGGCAGCTTGCGCACTGTTGGACATAGATTTTTTCGCCTTGGGCAAAAAGCTTTGCGCCAAATGCCGCTGAGGTAACTAGCTGCACAGGTTCAGGCGGCTCGCCCTTTTGTGGCAATGATTTTAAATACACCGACATCGCGCGGATATCTGCATCAGAGAGATATTGCAAGCTATTATGCACGACCTCAGCCATTGGCCCAAAAACCGCGCCGCGTTGCGAGACGCCGGTTTTTAACAGATCGTCAATATGCTGGAGATTCCAATCGCCCAGTCCAGTTTCTTTGTTTGAGGTTAATGAAGGCGCATACCAATTCTGCAGCGGAATTAACCCTCCGCCAAAGGCTGCGCTTTGGTCGGAACCGCCCAGCGCATTAATGCTGGTATGGCACATTGCGCAATGACCTAAGCCTTCAACCAGATACGCACCGCGATTCCACTCAACGGATTGCTTTGGATCGGGTTTAAAGTCGCCTTCAGAGAAAAAAAGCGTGCGCCACCCGATTAGGAGGCTGCGATTATTGAACGGAAAGCGCATTTCATTAGGCCGGTTCGGTTGCTTAATTGCTGGCACTGAACGGAGATATACGTAGATTGCGTCGGAATCGTCGCGGGTCACCTTAGTATAGCTGGTAAACGGAAAGGCGGGATAGAGCAAGCTGCCGTCTTTGGAGCGCCCGTTGTGCATAGCGCGATAAAAATCGTCTGAACTCCAAGTGCCGATCCCAGTTTCATTATCCGGGGAGATATTGGGCGTATACAGAGTGCCAAATGGCGTAGGCATAGGGAGGCCGCCGGCAAACTGTTGGCCGCCGCGTACCGTATGGCAAGCGATGCAATCTCCTGCGCGCGCCAGATAATGGCCGCGCTCGATCACTTCCGCCTGCTTCTCGGGCGTTATTATCGTAGGTGCGTTGTGACTAACTGCCGGTTTACTGTTTTGCCAGAATATGGGAAGCAGCACAATCGCTGTAACGAATATGAGCGCTGCGACTGCGCCGGCTAACAATCCAAATAAGGTCTTGCGTTGCATGCTGAGTTCCTTGATTTTCTGAAATGGCGCTTTTAACTCAGTGAGGCTGGCTGCCGCAAGTGAGCGGCAGTTTGAGCGAGCCTGCTGGAGCGGGAGTGGCGTCGGGCGGCGCTGGCTGCATCGCAAGCCAGGTAGAGACCGCGCGAATATCGGCGTCAGAGAGCTGGATGGCAACCGTATGCATGCAATCGGGCGCAGCCGCATGGCGTACCCCTGAGCGCCATGCGCCAAGCTGCGCGCTGATGTAATCAGCGTGTAAGCCCACTAAACCTGGAATGGCGGGCTCCGCCCCAGTCAGTTTTGCACCATGGCAGGCAATGCAAGCGGGTACGTTTTTAGCCCGGTCGCCCTCTAACGCAATTTTTTTGCCTTGCGCAAGCATTGACTGCGATATCTTAGAAGGCTCAGGCGTTGGATAAGGCGGCCGCAGATTGGCGTAATACACTGCGATTTCGCGTAAATAATCATCAGAAAGATACGTCACGAGGTAATTCATCGGCGCATATTTACGCCGTCCCTCACGAAAATGCTTCAACTGATTGTATAGGTAATCGGCTGGTTTGCCGGCTAAACGAGGAAAGTAGTCGTTGTCGGTGCCTTCCCCTTGATTACCATGACAGATGGCGCAGGCTTGTACGCGCGCAGCAATTGTATCTGGGGCTTGTGGCGTTGGAATTTCAGCGTGCGCGCTATTGAATAACCCGCCGCTACTGATTAGCAAGGCCGCTAAGATGCGGTGAAAAATATGTTTTAAAGCCACCCGGGACTCCATTTGTATCAATAGGGGTAGACTAGATTTTATCTAGCCGACGGATATGATAATTCTTTGTGGCGGGTATTTTATCATTGAGTGATTCAGTTGCTAAATAGAGTTGTGGTAGATGCGCCTAAGGTTTTTTATAAAAGATAAAGCCGGCATGGCCGGATGTGTTTGACCGTCCGTCCTAATTTGTCTTTTTGACTCCTTTTTCAGATCACGTTACAATAGCGCGTTTTTCGCGTTCAAGAAAGGCGAAGAAACTAAACGTTTAATTTATTCATGAGGTACAACAATGTACGCGGTCATAAAAACCGGTGGCAAGCAATATAAAGTTGCGGCCGGTGAAAAATTGAAAATAGAACAGATACCGGCAGACATTGGCGCAGAAGTGACTCTCGACCAGGTATTAGCAATTGGCGAAGGCGAATCAATCCGATTCGGCGCGCCACTGGTGAGTGGAGCTAGCGTCAAGGCTACCGTGGTTGCCCAAGGGCGGCATCAGAAGGTTACCATCTTCAAAATGCGCCGTCGCAAGCACTATCAAAGGCATGCTGGCCATCGGCAGAACTATACCGAAGTGCGCATTGACGCAATTAACGGTTAAAGCGGTCTAAGGAGTTACTCATGGCACACAAAAAAGCAGGCGGGTCATCACGTAATGGCCGCGACTCAGAGTCAAAACGGCTTGGCGTTAAGGTATATGGCGGCCAAGCAATCAATGCAGGCGGCATTATTGTGCGCCAGCGCGGAACGCGTATGCATCCAGGCGAGAATGTTGGCATTGGTAAAGATCACACGCTGTTTGCGTTGACTGATGGTCACGTACGCTTCACGATTAAAGGTAAAGCGAGCAAAAAGATGGTCAACGTGGTTGCCGTAGCTGCTTAACGCAGATCACGTTATCATCCGGTTTTTCCGGCTCAATGCAAAAGGCTCCGCCAGTAGGTGGGGCCTTTTGCATTAATGCAGTCAACATAATCCGTGGCGGGTTGTACTGTAGCGAGTCGCCCCGCGAGGCGTAGGCGGGCCAAATGATGCAAACTATGGTCAATTTTAGAACTACAATGGATTGGTAACCTATTTTTTTAGGTGCATGGGTAATTAAAGCGGATTGAATAAAAGCAATGAAATTCATTGATGAAGTAAAGATAGAAGCCTTCGGTGGCGATGGTGGTAACGGCAGCGCATCGATGCGGCGCGAGAAATTCATCCCATTTGGCGGGCCGGATGGGGGGGATGGTGGGCGAGGCGGCAGTATCTATGCTATTGCCGACCGTAACATTAATACTTTGATTGATTACCGCTATGCTAAAAAGCATCAGGGGGGCAGAGGCCAGAACGGGCGTGGCGCGGATTGTTATGGAAAAAGCGGCGAAGATATTACGCTGCGCATGCCTGTGGGTACGATCATTACGGATCTTAACACCGGCGAAACCATTGCTGATCTGACTGAGCATGAACAGCGCGTCACGCTTGCTCAAGGCGGGAGTGGCGGGTTAGGTAACCTTCATTTTAAATCAAGCACGAATCGCGCGCCGCGCCAAAAGACCGAAGGCAAAGAGGGCGAATATCGCCTGCTTCGCTTGGAATTGAAAGTCTTGGCGGATGTCGGCCTATTAGGTATGCCGAATGCGGGTAAATCGACTTTTATCGCGTCAGTTTCCAATGCTCGCCCAAAAATAGCCGACTATCCATTTACCACGCTTGCACCTAATTTAGGCGTGGTGCGGGTTGGTCCTAGTAAAAGTTTTGTGATTGCGGATATTCCAGGCCTGATTGAGGGCGCCGCTGAAGGGGCTGGACTCGGCCATCGTTTTTTGCGGCATTTGCAGCGCACTAGCGTGTTATTGCATTTAGTGGATATAGCGCCTTTTGATGAAGGCGTAGATCCGGTTGCAGAAGCACAGGCGATTGTGAATGAGCTGCGTAAATACGATGCGGAGCTTTATGCTAAGCCGCGTTGGTTGGTGCTTAACAAAATTGATATGCTGCCAGAAGATTTGCGCGCGGCGCGGATTGCAGAATTTGTGCAGCGTTTTGGCTGGGAAGGGCCGGTGTTTGGCATTTCTGCGCTGAATGGGCAAGGATGTGAAGCACTGACTTATGCCGTTTATGATTATCTGGCCAAGTATGGACCCGCTGGCCGCGCTGCTGAAGCAGCGCAACTAGCGCAGGATGCGCGTTTTCGGGACGGGGCGCCAATCGATGACGACGATGCAGGCGCTCTCTAAGCCTGCATCCCAGCCGGCGCTTGCTGCCGCCAAACGCTTGGTGGTTAAGGTAGGCTCAAGCCTAGTTACCAATGACGGGCGTGGACTTGACCATAGCGTGATGCGGAGCTGGGCTGAGCAAATCGCGGATTTGCGCAGGCTTGGCAAAGAAGTGGTGCTGGTGAGTTCAGGCGCGATTGCCGCAGGGATGCAACGTCTTGGTTGGAGCCGCCGTCCGCGTGAGATCGACGAATTGCAGGCCGCCGCTGCAGTCGGCCAAGTCGGGTTGGCGCAAGCGTATGAAAGCCACTTCAACGCGCATCAGTTGTGTAGTGCGCAAATTCTTTTGACGCATGCTGATTTGGCCGAGCGTGAACGTTATTTAAATGCTCGTTCGACCCTGCTGACCCTATTGCGGCTAGGAGTGGTACCGATTATTAATGAAAACGATACCGTCGTGACCGATGAAATTAAATTCGGCGATAACGATACACTAGGCGCTTTAGTCACCAATCTCATCGAGGCGGATGCGCTGATCATTTTGACTGATCAGCGTGGTTTGTATACAGCTGACCCGCGGCAGGGCGCAAATGCGACTTTCGTTGCGGTTGCAGAGGCTGGCGATCCGGCCCTTGAAATCATGGCGGGAGGTGCGGGAACGCAGCTTGGCCGGGGTGGCATGCTGACTAAAATACTTGCTGCTAAGCGGGCCGCGCATAGTGGGGCAGGCACGGTGATTGCAAGTGGACGCGAACCCGATGTGCTAACCCGGCTAGTAGCGGGTGAAGCTATCGGCACTCAACTGACTGCGCGCACGCCGCGCATGGCTGCGCGTAAACAATGGATGGCGGATCATTTGCAAGTGCGCGGTCATGTGGTCGTAGATGACGGCGCATGCACTAAGCTGAAGCAAGAGGGGAAAAGCCTGCTGCCAATCGGTATTCTGAAAGTACAGGGCGTGTTTGCGCGTGGTGAAGTGATTGCGTGCTTAAGTCCAGCGGGCCAAGAAGTGGCGCGCGGACTCACCAATTATAGCAGTGCCGAAGCGCGGCTGATTCAGCGTCGACCCAGTAGCGACATTGAAGCTATCCTGGGTTATATGCTGGAGCCTGAGCTGATTCATCGCGACAATCTTGTCTTGAGTTAACCTGCTCCGCTGCGCGAGGGTTGGCATCCGTTTTCTACTAGGGTGGATGGTGTCGCATCGATTAGCCGATTCTCTGCGCGTGCGGGCAAATGGTGGATAAAGCGCGCTAACTCAACTAACGCCAGTTGATACACGTCGCGTTTAAATTCAATCACCGCCTCGCGTGGTACCCAATACTGATGCCAGCGCCAAGCGTCGAATTCTGGGTGTCCGGTGGCGCGTAAGCAAATATCGCAGTCGCGCCCGACCATGCGCAACAAAAACCAAATTTGTTTTTGCCCACGATAATGGCCACGCGCTTCGCGCTTAATATATTTGTCTGGCACCTCATAACGCAACCAGTCGCGTGTGCGGCCGAGGACTTTGACATGTTCGGGTTTTAGGCCAATTTCTTCATATAACTCCCGATACATTGCTTGTATTGGAGTTTCGCCATAGTGGATGCCGCCTTGCGGGAATTGCCAAGAATGCTCGCGGATCCGTTTGCCCCAAAACACGTCATTGCGTGCGTTTAAGAGAATGATGCCGACGTTTGGACGAAAGCCATCGCGATCCAGCATACAACTACCCTTGAATCCTTTAAAATAACGCGATTATAAACAATCGCAGGCGCAGTGCACGATCTTAGTCTACTGTGCTTGTTTTTAACCCTACTGCTGGGAAATTTAAATGAAGGCCTCTGGTTTTTTTATCCATACACTTAAAGACGCGCCTGCCGATGCGGAGATTGTCAGTCATCAGCTTATGCTGCGCGCGGGCATGATTCGGCGTATCGCGGGTGGTATTTATACCTATATGCCACTGGCTTTACGTTCGGTGCGTAAAATTGAAGCGATCGTCCGTGAGGAGATGAACCGAGCCGACGCGCTGGAATTGCTGATGCCTGCCGTACAGCCTGCTGAACTATGGCAAGAATCGGGGCGTTGGGCGCAATATGGGCCGGAGTTGCTGCGCTTGAAAGATCGCCATCAGCGCGATTTTGTGATTGGGCCTACGCATGAAGAAGTCATCACGGATATTGCCCGTAAGGAAATTAAGAGTTATCGGCAAATGCCGGTGACTTTTTATCAAATCCAAACCAAATTTCGCGATGAAATTCGTCCCCGCTTTGGGGTGATGCGCGGCCGTGAATTTATCATGAAAGATGCGTATTCGTTTGACCAGGATAAGGCCGGCTTAGAGCGTTCATACCAGAAAATGTATGCAGCTTATGAACGTATTTTTAAGCGACTTGGCTTAGTGTTCCGGGCGGTGGCGGCTGATAATGGCTCGATAGGCGGGTCAGGCTCGCATGAATTCCATGTGATTGCGGACACCGGCGAAGACAGCATTGCTTATTGCCCAACGTCGGACTACGCTGCCAACGTTGAAGCAGCTGATGCACTGCCATTAATTGAGCAACGCGCCGCGCCGCAAGAGACCCTGACTAAGGTGGCTACACCGGCTGCAGAAAAATGTGAAAGTGTCGCTGCGCTGCTTGGCGTTCCGCTGGAGCGTACAGTTAAATCGATTGTGCTGGCTATCGACGCCCCCGCGCAGGCTGAGGCTAATCCACTCACAGCTAAGCAAAATGGCGCTGCAGCGCCGCACATTTGGTTGTTGCTATTGCGTGGCGATCATACGCTGAATGAAGTGAAATTGGGCAAACTGCCAGGCGCTACAGGCTATCGCTTGGCGAGTGAGGCGGAAATTATCGAATACTTTGGTGCAGCGCCAGGCTATTTGGGGCCGCTGGGCATGCAAAAGCCGGTCAAAGTATTGGCCGATCGTACGGTCGCTATGATGAGCGATTTTATTGTTGGGGCGAATGACGCGGGCTTTCATTTAACCGGGGTGAATTGGGGCCGTGATTTGCCGGAGCCCATGGTGGCTGACCTGCGTAATGTCGTGGAAGGGGACCCTGCGCCAGATGGGAAGGGGACGCTAGCTATTTGTCGAGGCATTGAGGTAGGACACGTTTTTCAGCTTGGCACCCGTTATTCAGAGGCATTGAACGCGACCTATCTGGATGAATCAGGGAAGGCGCAGCCTGTGGTAATGGGATGTTATGGCATTGGCATTACCCGCATTCTGGGTGCGGCTATCGAGCAAAATTTCGATGCGCGCGGCATCCTCTGGCCGGAGGCGATGGCGCCGTTTGAGATCGTTATCTGTCCGATTGGCTATGAGCGTAGCGAAACGGTACGGGTGGCGGCACAACGCTTATATGCAAGTTTGCTTGAGATGGGCATTGATGTGATTTTAGACGATCGCGGCGAGCGTCCAGGGGTCATGTTTGCGGATTGGGAGCTGATCGGGGTACCGCACCGGCTGGTGATTAGCGAGCGCAGTCTTAAAGAGAGCAAGTGTGAATATCAAGGGCGGCGAGAGGCCCAACCGATATTCATGGATAGTTTGGCGGCAGCAGAAATTGTCGCCGCTAAAATTCGAGCAGCGCTTGAAGATTAAAAGGAAAAGATTGTGCAATATGATTTTTTGACAGCAACCATTTTATTGATTTTGATTGTTGATCCGCTGGGTAATATTCCGATTTTTATTAACGCGCTACGCAACGTTGCGGCCGAGCGGCGCGGATGGGTCGTATTGCGTGAAGTTGGCATTGCTTTTATGACGTTGCTGATTTTTCTGCTGCTGGGCGAGCACTTTTTGCGTTTAATGCATTTGACGGATATATCGTTGCAATTGGCGGGCGGCATTATCTTGTTTTTAATTGCGCTGCGCATGGTTTTTCCGGCAGCCGACGATCGCATGAATTTGGAGGTGGTGGGTGAACCGTTGATTGTGCCACTGGCGATTCCCGCCCTGGCTGGGCCCTCCGCAATGGCGACGGTTATGTTGCTCTCTTCTCAGGGGCCTGGACAGACCATTGAATGGATTGGCGCATTGACAGTCACCATGGTGGCCTGTGCCTTTGTGTTGATTTTAGCTGAACGGATTCAACGTCTGATGGGGCCGCGCACCGTGATCGCGTTGGAGCGTTTGATGGGGTTGGTGTTAATTGCGATTTCGGTGGAAATGATCCTAGCTGGAATGCGGAGCTTTATTCGCCAACTTTGAAGTCAGCCTAGCCTTGGGCTGAACGCACAAGGCTAGGTGTAACAACCTGCAATCGTGCCGTATTACAATCCCAACCATAGAAAATAACAGGATAACACTATGTTGGATAGCATCTTATCGTCATCGCGGAGCGTGCTCTCGCTACAAGAAACGCTGGATCTCGCGAGCTCTTACTTAGAGACTGCTAGCAAGGCTAAGGATCTCAAGATCGCGTTAGTATTATGCGACGACGCAGAAGCCTCGTTATCCCAGATGAAAAAAGCCGTGAAAAAGGCGCACGCTCCTGAAACCCTAGCAGATCAAACCTTGCGGGATAAAATCGCCACCGTGTATTTTGAGCATGGCAAGGTGTTGGACCAGTTAGGGCAACCCGATAGGGCGCAGGCGAGCTATAAAAAGGCGCAAAAGTGGGGCTATGATGAGACTAAGTCGGCCACTACTATGACTATGCCGGTCATGTCGCTGTTTACGAGCATTGCGCCAACTGTGACTCAGACGGCCACATTGACCTTAATACCTTCCCCGCCATCATCTGCTCATGAAAAAAGCGATCTGGTGGAGTATCTGTTTAAAAAGGCGCTGTTGACGCTGAGTTCCTTAGAAGTGTCGAAGAAACCCAGCCTTTTTTTAGTGTATGCGCACGACAATCCAGATCCAAAGCACGGAGAAGCGAAGGCCTCGACGTCTAAATATTTAATCAATCATTTATCAAAAATCCGAGGCGTGACGCTCTATTCGGATCAAACGCCGATAGGGCAAGCGTATGCAAATTCGGATGAAAATCTGAACGAGGATGGCAAGCTAGAAGACATTTTAACCAATCAACTCTGTTTGCTGCCCCATCAGTTGCGAGCGGATGTTAAACCGGTGGATAAGGTGATTGTGTGTTGTTCTGATGTCTTAGGAAGCTATCTAAAAGGGCAGTCCTATAAAGCGTTTTGTGATGAGCTTAAAATAGCCTATGAAAAAGATCGAGAAGCCTATCATCAAGACAACCAACAAAAGGGTACTACCGCTTTACGTGAGGTAATCAAAAAATTTTCCGAAGAGGAAAAATATAGGGCGGAGTTCCATCATGTATTGACGGAAATGGCTTTTTTGGAAATTCGCGCAAAGTATCGCGAAGGTCAGCACGGGATTATCCCGGTTTCGTTAACGCCCAATAGCTATGACTACTGCCTGAAGGATTTTATTAGATCGACGACGGTGCGGATGGAAGATCCTCTGCGCTTTGATTGGCAAGTACAAAAGGGAGAGGAAGTCTATCTGAACCAAGGTTCACATGGTGTACTGTTTAAGGTGATTGAGCGGCTGTTAGCGGGCAGTAATGAGGCGAAAACGTTTCTGGATAAGTTTTGGACGGGGCACAGCACTGTTATATCCCGTTTAAAGAGTGATTCAAATTTTGGCAAGCTAGAATTTGCGGAGCTCTTAGACGGTATCTTCGATGACATACGGACCACGCTGCACAAGCAATTGGCCTCCACTGTGCAGCAAGAACATGAACAGTTGCAGGTGTTCCGTGCCGACCCTAGGGCCGCGTTGAAAGAACAGTATTCGCTAGCCTTAACGCAAAATGAGGCATTTCAAGAGACCCTAAAGCTATATGTTGAACCGCGCTGCCGAGCGAGTATTAATGGGGAGAGCAAAACCTTTGGCCTCTTACCCCAAGCTCAAGCCTTTCTAAAAGATAAAAAAGTGATTTTGTTGACGGGAGAGTCTGGGGCAGGCAAAACCACCTTCAACCGCCTCCTAGAAAAGCACTTATGGGACCATCAAAAAGCAGACGATGCGATTCCGCTGTTTATTTCACTGCCGAGTATTGACAAGCCTGAGCACGATCTGATTGCCAAAGCATTAAAGAAAAGAGGGCTGTCAGAATTTCAGATCCAGAAATTAAAGAAAGAAAAGTTTGTCTTTATTTTGGACGGCTATGATGAGATTCGCCAGACGCAGAATCTATATGTGAGCAATTCCATCAATAAGTCTGACGGCTGGCAAGGTCAGATGGTGATCAGTTGTCGCAGCGAATATCTGGGCCAGGACTACCAAAGCCGTTTTCAACCGAATCCGATTGAGAAGGATAAAGACACGGCGTTTCAAGAAGTCGTGGTTCTACCGTTTTCAGAAAAAGAGAGCGATCACTATCTCAAAAAATATGTGGAGTACAACCCAACGGGCTGGACGGCACAAGCATACCGAGAAGCTTTCTCCAAACAATCTAATTTAAAAGACTTGGTTAGCAACCCATTTTTGCTGCGGGTGGTGCTAGAAGCGTTACCGTACGTCGAAGAAAAGGGGAAAGCGGGATCTGCGATCCAGTTACGGATGGACCTGTATGATCAGTTCGTCAGACAATGGTTTGAACGCAACCAGCAGCGCTTAAGCACTCAAAATTTAACGGGTACTAAAAAAGAGATCTTTAGCATCCTATCTGACGAAGGATTTGCCCAGCACGGCATTGTATTTGTGCAAGCATTAGCGGTGCAAGTGTATATCGAGAATGCAGGTAAACCGATAGTTGATTATTCGTCGCTCAACGACAAGGGGAGTTGGAAGGATGCCTTTTTCGGTCGAGAAGAAGAAAATCAACTGCTGCGTGAAGTGTGGCCGTTGATCCGAAGTGGGACTGAATACCGTTTTATCCATAAATCGCTGCTGGAATATTTTGTGGCGCGGTCGCTGTTTGAGTCGTTCGATGGGTGTATGGAGGTAAGCGCCCGCCAACGTCGAGGCAGCGCCGCTTCAGTCTATAGTTTTGAAGAGCACGCTGTTTTACCCCCCAAAATGCAGCGGAACCTATCGTTAACGCCAAAGCATTGGATTGGCGATCTGGGTATTGTGCGCTTGTTGACTAATCGCGTGCAGCAAGAGCCCATATTTAAGGAACAGCTGTTAGCGATTATAGAGCGCTCGAAAGCGGATAAAAGCGTACGCCAAACGGCGGCGAATGCCATGACGATTTTGACCAGAGCGGGAGTACAGTTTATTGGTGCTGATTTAAAGGGGATCCAAATACCCGGTGCAGATCTGAGTTTTGGGGTGTTCGATTCAGCGCAGTTGCAGGATGCCGATTTAAGAAAGGCCACGCTTCACATGAGCTGGCTGCGGCAGGCGAATTTAAGCGGAGCGCAGATGTCTGGTGTGCAGTTTGGCGAATGGGCGTATCTTGAAGAAGAGAGCGAGGTGAACTCTTGTGCCTATTCACCGGATGGGAAAACCTGTGCCATAGGACTTAATAACGGTAAGATCCGTGTGTATGCGACGTCGAATTGGGAAAAAATTCACACCTTACAAGGCCATACCGACTCTGTTTTGAGCGTGGTGTATTCGCCGAGCGGCGCGCAGATTGCATCGGGGAGTTTAGACAAGACGGTGCGGCTGTGGGACGCGGAAAGCGGAGCCCCCGGGCACACCTTACAAGGACATACTCACTGGGTTACTAGCGTGGTGTATTCGCCGAGCGGCGCGCAGATCGCATCGGGGAGTAGGGACAATACGGTGCGGCTGTGGGATGCGGAAAGCGGAGCCCCCGGGCACACCTTACAAGGACATACCGACTATGTTTTGAGCGTGGTGTATTCGCCGAGCGGCGCGCAGATCGCCTCGGGCAGTGATGACAAGACGGTGCGGCTGTGGGATGCGGAAAGCGGAGCCCCCGGGCATACCTTACAAGGACATACCTCCTCTGTTAGGAGCGTGGTGTATTCGCCGAGCGGTTTGCAGATCGCCTCGGGCAGTGATGACAAGACAGTGCGGCTGTGGGAGGCGGAAAGCGGAGCCGCCGGGCACACCTTACAAGGCCATACCGACTCTGTTTTGAGCGTGGTGTATTCGCCGAGCGGCGCGCAGATTGCATCGGGGAGTTTAGACAAGACGGTGCGGCTGTGGGATGCGGAAAGCGGAGCCGCCGGGCACACCTTACAAGGACATACCTCCTATGTTTTGAGCGTGGTGTATTCGCCGAGCGGCGCGCAGATCGCCTCGGGCAGTTTTGACCATACGGTGCGGCTGTGGGATGCGGAAAGCGGAGCCGCCGGGCACACCTTACAAGGACATACTAACTGTGTTAATAGCGTGGTGTATTCGCCGAGCGGCGCGCAGATCGCCTCGGGCAGTTATGACCGTACGGTGCGGCTGTGGGATGCGGAAAGCAGAGCCCCCGGGCACACCTTACAAGGACATACCGACTATGTTTTGAGCGTGGTGTATTCGCCGAGCGGCGCGCAGATCGCATCGGGGAGTAGGGACAATACGGTGCGGCTGTGGGATGCGGAAAGCGGAGTCGCCGGGCACACCTTACAAGGACATAATAACCGTGTTAATAGCGTGGTATATTCGCCGAGCGGCGCGCAGATTGCATCGGGCAGTTCTGACGAGACGGTGCGGCTGTGGGAGGCGGAAAGCGGAGCTCCCGGGCACACCTTACAAGGACATACTCACTGGGTTTTGAGCGTGGTGTATTCGCCGAGCGGCGCGCAGATCGCATCGGGGAGTTTAGACAATACGGTGCGGCTGTGGGATGCGGAAAGCGGAGCCCCCGGGCACACCTTACAAGGACATACTAACTGTGTTAATAGCGTGGTGTATTCGCCGAGCGGCGCGCAGATCGCATCGGGCAGTTCTGACCATACGGTGCGGCTGTGGGATGCGGAAAGCGGAGCCGCCGGGCACACCTTACAAGGACATACCTCCGATGTTTTGAGCGTGGTGTATTTGCCGAGCGGCGCGCAGATCGCATCGGGCAGTGATGACAATACGGTGCGGCTGTGGGATGTTGCCTCGGGTAAGTGTCGTGCGGTGATTAAAGGTTTTGGCGGAAGAGTCAATAGCGTAGCCTGGAAATCGACGCTCGAGGGTATCTATCTATTGACTGGCAGTGATGATAAATTAGTTCGTCAGTGGCAGGTGGTAGGAGGTGGTGATGAAGTTCAGGCGCGTCTGAATTGGATGTCACCGCATAGTGAGTTGAATGTGAGGGATAGCGTGCTCGATGGAGTGAAAGGCTTAAGCGAGGTGAATCGATCACTGTTGAAGCAGAGGGGTGTAGCGCCTTCCTATTAATAAACTTTTAGCAGGAGTTAAGCCAATTACGTGCTAATAATCCGACATTTCAGTCAAATGGAACCCGACTTAAATGCCCGCGCCGGCCTATCTTCTCTGCATGTGAGTCCATTGCAAATACTGCGGGTTTGCGGCAATGGAGTGCAGATCGGGGCGTTTTCGATTGTAGGTGTTGCTACAGCTAGGGTCGCGGCCGTGCTTGAAACTTAGCGCATCCCTGGTAGCATACCTTTTACGCTGCGCATCATACTCGCTAAGTTACCGCCTTTAAGCTTTTTCATCATGGTGCGCATTTGATCGTATTGCGCCAACATTCGATTGAGTTCTTGCACTTGGACTCCCGCGCCCGTGGCGACACGGCGTTTGCGGCTGGCTTTAAGTAGCTCGGGCTTGCGCCGTTCAAGGGGTGTCATCGCGTTAATCATGCCTTCCATCCGGCGTACTTGGCCTTCGGCTTGATTCATCTTCTGTGGGTTGTTGGCGGCTTGAAATTGCGCCGGTAATTTATCCAGTAGCGATGACAGGCCGCCCATATTTTTCATTTGCGCGAGCTGCGCTTTAAAATCATCGAGCGTGAAATTCCCTTGTTTAACTTTATGCGCGAGCTGTTGCGCCGCTTGCAGATCCACTTTATGTTGGGCTTGCTCAACTAAAGCAAATAGATCGCCCATGCCGAGAATCCGGCGCGCCATGCGATCTGGATGAAAGGTTTCAAGACCGTCAAGTTTTTCGCCAACCCCGACAAATTTAATCGGCAGACCCGTAACATGCCGCACGGATAAAGCTGCGCCACCCCGCGCATCGCCATCGAGTTTGGTTAGAATAATGCCGGTGAGCGGTAGTGTAGTATTAAAAGCTTGGGCGGTATTCACTGCATCTTGCCCAAGCATGGCGTCAACCACAAACAGGGTTTCAGCGGGATTTAAGGCGGCATGTAGGGCAGCGATTTCTTGCATCATCGCGGTGTCGATGCCTAAGCGGCCAGCCGTGTCGACGATTAATACATCGTGATAGTGGCGTTGCGCCCAATTGAGCGCAGCCTGCGCAATTTCAAGTACGGATTGTTCAGCTTGTGCTGGAAAATAATCTGTCTGGGCTTGTTCGGTCACGGTTTTGAGCTGAGCCATGGCGGCAGGTCGATAAATGTCGCATGAAACAGTCAGGACCTTTTTTTTCTGTTGTTCGCGCAAAAATTTGGCCAGTTTACCCGCGGTAGTGGTTTTACCCGCTCCTTGCAAGCCAGCCATTAAAATGATTGCAGGCGCTTTGACGGCAAGCTGCAACTCGGCCGTCTGGCTGGCATCATCACCGCCCATGATCGCCGTGAGCTCACGCTGCACCACGCCAACTAACGCTTGGCCTGGGGTTAAGCTGTCAAGCACCTCGGCGCCTAGGGCTTTTTCTTTAATGCGGGCGGTTAAGGCGCGCACAACGGGCAGCGCAACGTCGGCTTCAAGTAAAGCCAGGCGCACCTCGCGCAGCATTTGCTGGGTATTGGCTTCGGTTAAACGGGCTTCGCCGCGCAGCGTTTTAACAATGCGCGTCATGCGCTGAGTAAGGGTATCGAACATAGAAGCTAAGTGAGCAGTAGTGTTACAAACAACTTTTGAGAAATGAGCGACTCGGGTAAACTTAAGTTATGACTATTGTACTGTACGTATTGACAGCGGCCCTCTATGGTGGCCTAGCATCTGTAGCTTGGCGCCGGCATTGGCGTCAAGGGGGCGGCGCTGCTTATAGTAGCATGCCAGCGCAGCCGCGTTGGTGTCGCGAGCGCTTATTGTTGGCCAGCGCATTAAGCGCGCATGGGGGAGTACTATACACCACGATCTTTTTGTCCGATGCAATGATTTTTGGTTTTGCCTTTGCGGTATCCGCCATGTTGTGGCTGAGCATGGGCATTTACTGGCTTGAAAGCTTCTTTTTTGAGCTAGAAGGTTTGGCTTTATTGGCGCTGCCGCTGGCCTGTCTGGCCTCGTTATTGCCACTGGCATTTGGTGGCGTGCATTTATTGCCCTATGCGGCCACGCCATTGTTCAAATGGCATTTTGTCATGGCGAATGTCGCCTATGGTTTGCTCGCACTGATGGCGCTACATGCGTTGCTCATGCTGCTGGTTGAGCGCAGATTGCATCGTGTAGCCGGCGCGCCTTGTATCGCGCCGCACCAAAATTGGTTTGGCAATTGGCTTGATTCATTGCCGCCTTTGCTGACGCTTGAAAAATTATTATTTCGCTTGATGGGCGCCGGTTTTGTGCTGCTGACGCTGGCCTTGTTGTCGGGCATTCTTTTTAGTGAGCAGCTATTTGATCGCGCCTTGCGCTTTGATCATAAGACGGTTTTTGCCTGTTTATCGTGGGTTATGTTTGGCGTTATGTTAATCGGCCGAAGATTTTATGGCTGGCGTGGTCGCGTTGTATTACGTTGGATCTTAGCCGCCTTTGGGGTGCTCTTATTGGCTTATATAGGGAGCCATTTTGTCTTTGAAGTCCTGTTGTCGCGCCGAGTTGCATAGGTGCGCTTAGGGTCTGCTCAAGCGCGCGCGGGCCGGTGGCCCAACCCAAAGGCTGCCGCATCCACTCAAATGCTCATGGTGCATGAATAAAACTCAACCAAATGCTAAAGGACAGTGCGTGAATCTGCCGCTGAGGGTTAATCAACACGGTTGGCTTGAAACCACAGGGAGGCAAGTTTCGCCTAATTTTGATGCGCGGCCGCTTGGCATGACGCCGACGCTGATTGTGATTCACAACATCAGCTTGCCGCCAGGTGAATTTGGCGGATCGCAGATTGGGGATTTATTTTGCAATCGACTCGATTTTGCGGCGCATCCTTATTATGAAAAGATTCGAGGTTTGTGCGTATCAACCCATTTTCTGATTCGGCGTAACGGCGCATTGCAGCAATTTGTTTCCTGCGAGGATCGCGCCTGGCACGCGGGGTTGTCTAATTTCTTTGGGCGCGAGCGCTGCAATGATTTTTCGATCGGAATTGAACTTGAAGGAGCTGATACAGTCCCATTTGAAAGGGCTCAATATGCAAGGCTTGCAGAGTTAGTTAAAGTACTGATTGAGCACTACCCGATTGGCGCACTCGTCGGACATGAAGACATTGCTCCGGGGCGCAAGACGGATCCGGGGCCTTATTTCGATTGGCGGTGTTTACGCGATTTGAGCGGCCTGACGGATGACTATTTTCCTTATCAACAGCTAAACGCACGCTGACTCGCACGATGAAAGTGAACGCGGTACATAGAGTGAGTGACGAGCGTAGCGTGTAGCACGGAATTTGATTGAATGGTTCACTTGGGTGCATAACACAAACTTAAAAAAGTCAAGGACGTAAATAAAAAATAAAACAGTGTCCAGAGCTTAATAAATTCACTATACTTAGTATTCTAAGTTTTTCTTAGCACTATATATTGTGTTTCTTCTGTATTCTAGTCACTCTGCAATGCGCGCCAATCTATTGTTTAAACACTTGATAAAACAATGCTGGGTTCGTGTTTCGTACATTTTCTTGTCTTCATTCGTAGCCGCAAAGGCGTATCACTTTGAAGACAGTTTCTTATTTTCAGCCGCGGTTTTGCCGCGCTTTCATTCAATAGATTAGGAGTTTTGCCGATGCAAACCACCACTTATAAAGCCTCAACCGGAACGGACGAGCCGCTGAGCCGTTCTGCTAGCTCTCAAGGCATTCCGCAACATCAAAATGTGGCTCTGGTACAGACCGACACTTTAGCTGACTACAAGGTGATTCGTCGCAATGGCGCAGTAGTGGGATTTGAGCCCTCTAAAGTCGAAGTTGCGATGACTAAAGCTTTTTTGGCCGTAAACGGAGGGTCGGGTTCGGTCTCCGCGCGCGTGCGCGAGCAAGTGACTCAGCTCACGCAAAATGTGGTGCGCGCGCTGGTGCGCAGTCGGCCGGCTGGCGGCACGTTTCATATTGAGGATATTCAAGATCAAGTCGAGCTTGCATTGATGCGCGCTGGCGAGCATAACGTGGCCCGCGCCTACGTCTTGTATCGTGAGAAGCGGGCACAAGAGCGTGCGCTGAGCGCTCAGGCGCAGCCAAGCATGGAAGAAAGCATTCGGGTGACAGAGGGAGAATCGATGCGCCCGCTTGATTTGTCTGCGCTGAAAGCGTTGATTGCCTCTGCTTGCGCTGATTTAGGCAGCGCCGTGCAGGCCGAGCCGATTGTAACGGAAACCATTAAAAATCTTTACGATGGAGTGCCGCTTAGCCAAGTTTATGATTCAGCTATTCTTGCTGCGCGCACAATGATCGAAAAAGATCCGGCCTATAGTCAGGTGACCGCGCGTATTTTGCTGCACACGGTGCGTCGTGAAGTGCTCGCTGAAGAAGTGACGTCAGCTGAAATGGCTACCCGCTATGCCGAATATTTCCCACAATTTATTAAACGGGGCGTCGCAGCGGAACTACTGGATGACAAGCTATTACAGTTCGATCTAAAAAAACTAGGCGCAGCGCTTGATGCTAGCCGCGATTTGCAATTTGGCTATCTTGGGCTGCAAACGCTTTATGACCGCTACTTTTTGCACCATGAAGGGCGGCGCATTGAATTGCCACAAGCCTTTTTTATGCGAGTGGCAATGGGGCTCGCCCTGAATGAAATCGATCGTGAAGCGTGGGCTATTGAGTTTTACCATGTGTTGTCTCAATTTGATTTCATGAGTTCGACCCCAACCCTCTTTAATTCAGGGACACGTCGCGCGCAACTATCGTCATGTTATCTCACCACGGTAGAGGATGATCTAGATGGTATTTATGAGGCATTAAAAGAAAATGCCTTATTGTCAAAGTTTGCCGGCGGCTTGGGTAATGATTGGACGCAAGTACGCGCGCTAGGCTCGCATATCAAAGGCACAAATGGCAAGTCGCAGGGGGTGGTGCCTTTTCTAAAAGTGGTGAACGACACTGCGGTCGCGGTGAATCAAGGCGGTAAACGTAAAGGCGCAGTATGTGCTTATTTAGAAACCTGGCATTTAGATATTGAAGAGTTTCTTGAGCTGCGCAAAAATACAGGGGATGATCGCCGTCGTACGCACGATATGAATACTGCGAACTGGATTCCCGACCTGTTTATGAAGCGAGTACAGGAAGAGGCAGATTGGACCTTGTTTTCACCTTCAAGTTGCCCAGACTTGCACGAAAAATTTGGCGCTGAATTTGAAGCCGCTTATATCGGCTATGAAGCAAAAGCTGCGCGAGGCGAGCTTAAACTGTTTAAAAAAGTGCCGGCGATTCAATTGTGGCGCAAAATGTTGGGAATGCTATTTGAAACCGGCCATCCTTGGATTACCTTCAAAGATCCGTGCAATATCCGTTCTCCGCAGCAGCATATTGGCGTTGTGCATTCATCCAATTTGTGCACCGAGATTACGCTAAATACCAATGAGAGCGAAATTGCGGTATGCAATTTGGGTTCAGTCAATTTAGTGGCGCACCTGGTTCAGCGAGAGGATGGCAGCTTAGAGTTGAATCACGATAAGCTGAAAAAGACCATTCGAACCGCGATGCGTATGCTCGATAATGTCATTGACATTAACTATTACGCGGTGCAAAAGGCCCGCCATTCAAACTTGAAGCACCGGCCAGTAGGGCTTGGCATCATGGGGTTTCAAGATTGTTTGCATTTATTGCGCCTGCCATATGCTTCGCAGGCTGCCGTTGAATTTGCTGATCGTTCAATGGAAACCGTGTGTTACTACGCATATTGGGCTTCGACTGAGTTGGCCGCTGAGCGTGGCTGCTACTCAAGTTATCGGGGTTCATTGTGGGACCGAGGGATTTTGCCGCAAGATACAGTGCAACTGCTGGCGGAGGCGCGCGGTGGCTATGTCGAGGTTGATCAATCGAGTTCGCTAGACTGGGATGTGTTGCGTGGCCGCATTGCACAACATGGCATGCGCAATTCAAATTGTGTGGCGATAGCGCCAACCGCGACGATTTCAAACATTATTGGGGTGTCGGCATGTATTGAGCCGACCTTCCAAAATCTCTATGTGAAATCGAATCTGTCAGGGGAGTTCACGATCGTGAACGATTATCTCGTGCGCGATTTGAAAGAGCGTGGCCTGTGGGATGAAGTGATGGTCGCCGACTTGAAATATTTCGATGGCATGTTGGCTCGCATTGAACGGATTCCGGCTGAATTGCGCGCGCTGTACGCAACCGCTTTTGAAATGGATCCTAAATGGTTAGTTGAAGCGGCCTCACGCCGGCAAAAATGGATCGATCAAGCGCAATCTCTGAATATTTATATGGCGGGTGTTTCTGGCAAGCGACTGGAGGAAATTTATCGGCTCGCTTGGGTCCGCGGCTTAAAGACAACTTATTATCTACGTACCATGGCGGCTACTCATGTTGAGAAATCGACGGTGGCGCACGGCGCGCTGAATGCGGTGTCTGCGTTGATGCCTGATAGTCCTGCAGCAACGGAGCAAGAGTTGGCCCCAGTGTGCATGTTGCGGCCGGGCGATGCAGACTTTGCTGAGTGCGAAGCTTGCCAATAAAAAATGGCGCGCGCATTTTCACGAGCCACTTAGGTGCATAGAAGTGTTGTATGCAAGTTGCATACAACACTAAAAAAACGCTTTTCACAAGTGAACTCTTTTATCCCTTGTGAAAAGATGGTACAAACCGATTTATATCGATGGTGGAATTTATGCTTAACTGGGACGAAGAGATCACGACCAAAACTCCCGCAACTGGCGAGCCGCAATTTGTTTCGCCAAAATCACCCGCGCCGGCGCTGGATAGCGCAGTGCGCCAAGTGGATCAGCAAGCACGTGTAAGAGCTGCTGATAAGCGCATCATTAATGGCAAAACGGATGTAAACCAACTGGTTCCGTTTAAATACAAATGGGCCTGGGAAAAATATTTGTCTGGCTGCGCGAATCACTGGATGCCGCAAGAAATTAATATGTCGCGCGACATTGCTCTATGGAAAGATCCGAATGGTCTGACTGAAGATGAGCGCCGCGTAGTAAAACGGAACCTAGGCTTTTTCGTCACAGCGGACTCGCTGGCGGCAAATAATATTGTTCTAGGGACCTATCGCCACATTACCGCGCCTGAATGCCGTCAATATCTGTTGCGTCAAGCGTTTGAAGAAGCCATTCATACCCATGCATATCAATATATTGTTGAATCGCTGGGCCTCGATGAAGGGGAAATTTTTAATGCTTACCATGAGGTTCCGTCGATTCGCGCTAAAGACGAATTTCTGCTCCCGTTTATTCATACATTGACTGACCCGGCTTTCAAGACCGGCACCCCAGCGGCAGATCAAGCCTTGCTGAAATCGCTGATTATGTTTGCGTGCGTGATGGAAGGGCTGTTCTTTTACGTTGGCTTTACGCAGATTTTAGCTCTTGGTCGGCAAAACAAAATGACTGGGGCGGCCGAGCAATATCAATACATTTTGCGGGATGAATCATTACATTGTAATTTTGGCATTGATCTGATTAACCAGATTAAACTAGAGAATCCGCATTTATGGACTTCTGAATTTCACGCAGAAATTCGCGAACTGTTTAAGACTGCAGTAGATCTCGAATACCGTTATGCTGAAGATACAATGCCGCGTGGCGTGCTAGGTTTGAATGCCTCAATGTTTAAAAGCTACCTACGCTTTATTTGCAATCGACGGTGTACCCAAATTGGCCTTGAGCCGCTTTTTCCAAAAGAAGAGAATCCTTTTCCATGGATGAGTGAAATGATTGATTTAAAGAAAGAGCGTAATTTCTTTGAAACGCGAGTCATTGAGTATCAGACTGGCGGTGCGCTTAATTGGGAATCGTAACCCAGGCAAGATGGCGTTGAGCCTGACACATTACACCTCCTTCAAAGATTTTTATGAAAAAAAACACTCGGTTTTGCAATAGATTGATTCAGCAGTGGCCGGCCTGGGTGTCGGCATTTTTTTCGCATATAGGGTGCTCAAATGAGGCCATATATGCGCAGCCGTATTCATTAGCGTAAGCCAAAAAGAAAGCGTGCGCCGATGAATGGTTCGTTTTTCGTGAGGGCAGATAAGAAATGCATTTGCGAAAGTTGGACCTCAATCAAGAGTGTTATTTGTTCGACTCTTCTCTAAAACTTGAAGGAGAAAATAATGGTAACTGCTAAGAAAAAACCTGCCGTAGAAAAAACGGCTGCTAAACCCGCAACAAAGAAAGTTGCTGTGAAGAAAACGGCTACAGCTCAAAAAGCGGTCGCCAAGAAAAGTGTAGTGAAAAAAGCTCCGGCTAAAAAAACTGTCGCTAAAAAAGCTACTGTGAAAAAAGTAGTGGCGAAGAAGGCTCCAGTCAAGAAAGTTGTGGCTAAGAAAGTGGTAGCGAAAAAAGTTGCTGCGAAAAAAGTAGTGGCAAAGAAGGCTCCAGCCAAGAAAGTTGTGGCTAAGAAAGTGGTAGCGAAAAAAGTTGCGGCCAAGAAAGTTGCGGCCAAGAAAACCGTGGCAAAAAAGACCCCGGCCAAGAAAGTCGTCGCTAAAAAGGTTGCCGTGAAAAAAGTCGCAGCGAAAAAAACTGTGGCTAAAAAGGCGCCCGTGAAAAAAGTTGTCGCTAAGAAAGTCGCAGCGGTTAAAAAGGCGGTCGCGAAGAAAACTACCGCTGTAAAAACGGCCGTTGCTAAAAAAGTCGGTACGGTTAAAAAAGCGGTGACGCCGAAAAAAAGCGCAACGGCAACTAAGTCGACTACTGCAACCTCAGCGGCTACACCGGCAAACGCTACAGCAGGCGTCAAAACTACACTGAATCCGACTGCTGCTTGGCCGTTTCCAACCGGTGGCCGGCCGTAACGTTGGCCAGAGTAGGTGTAAGTTGATTTGCAGGCAGCTCACTGCACTAATTGATCGGATGCTGATTCGATCCTATATCCCGCTAGTCGGCGTTTGCCAGACAGCGGGATATTCTATCGCTAGAAAGCGGTTTCTTAGTGGGTGACGCGAGTAACGCCGCTGCCTGATACTAGGCGCACGCGTTCGCCAGCGCGAAATATCTCTGGCGTTGCTTCCTGCGTAATTGCGCGTATATCACCATTGTCAAGGCGTACGGTGATTTCCAGACCATTACGCTTGGCGACGCCTCCTTCTATGGCATTGCCTGCGACAACGCCGCCCAGCCCTCCCGCAATGCCTGTTAGCAGAGCGCCGCGTCCGCCGCCGATGCTACTGGCGGCAATTGCGCCTAAAGCGCCACCGCCGAGAGCGCCTAAGCCGCTTGGCTGGCCATTGTCAGCTTGGATCTTGACGGCGCGCACACTTTCAATGGTGCCTAGACGCACTGTTTGTTCACGTTGCGCCTGGCGAGCTGTATAGACATCGGCGGACGAGCTTTGTAAGGCGCAGCCCTGGAGCGCGAAGGACCCAGCTAGCAAAGCCGCCGCTGTAATGCGAATCACGTGTTTCATATATATATTCCCAAAAATTACTTACTGTAAGCTGTAAGAAAAAGTTTGTTTAAAATATTCATGGATTGTCTCCCAGCGGTGAGAGTAGCTTTGTGGGCCCTGATGAGCGGCTTTGATTGAACCCATCAGATTAGCGAGGCGGCCGGTTGTAGCCCAATCTAGGCCATGTTCAATCCCATAAAGCACTCCTCCTCGGAATGCATCACCGCAGCCAGTTGGGTCAATCACTTGCTCAACTGGAACGGCGGGAAGAGTAATAACATTCCCCTCATGATAAATCAACGCGCCTTGTTCGCCACGCGTGACAATCATCGCTTTCACTCGTGCGGCAATTTGCGCAATCGACCAACCGGTTTTATCGCTTAATAACTGTGCTTCATAATCGTTGAGGATGAGATAGGCGGAAAGTTCAATCATTTTTTGTAGTTCCGCGCCTTGGAACAGCGGCAGCCCCTGACCCGGATCAAACACAAAAGGAATGTCCGCCGCGGCAAACTGTTCTGTATGTTGGCGCATAGCGTCCCCCCCATCAGGCGCTACAATGCCAAGCGTGATGCCTTGCGTTTGGCTGATCTGGTTAACGTGCGCGTGCAACATTGCGCCAGCGTGAAAGGTCGTGATCTGATTATTTTCAAGATCAGTGGTGACCATAGCTTGCGCTGAATACATGCTCGGCAGTACGCGCAAATAATCCGTTGGAAGTTTAAGCTGCGCCAGATGGTCAAGGTAATCTTGCGCGTCTATTGCGCCCAGCGTAGCCATAATGTAAGGAGTGCCGCCTAATGCACTCAGACTATAAGCGATATTACCCGCACACCCCCCAAATTCGCGGCGCATCGTCGGGACTAGAAAGCTAAGATTGAGAATATGCGCCTGTTGCGGCAAAATATGTTCGCAAAAACGCCCCTCAAAGGTCATTAGTGTGTCATAGGCGAGCGAGCCGCAGATAAGGGTGCTCATAAAATTATCTCAAGGCGGCGAGTGCGGCCTCATAGTTAGGTTCATGCTTAATTTCAGAGACCCGTTCCGCGTGCAAAATTTGATTATTTTCATCCAGCACGAGTACGGCGCGCGCTGTCAAGCCAGCAAGTGGCGGGCTGGTTATTTCGACCCCATATTGCCGAGCGAACTCGGGATGGCGAAAGGTAGAGAGTGTCATCAGATGTTCGATGCCGGCAGTGCTACAAAAACGCGCGGCCGCAAATGGCAGATCGGCTGAGATCACCAACACGAGCGTATTCTTAAGCTGACTGGCCGCCTCATTAAAAGTGCGCGCCGAGGTTGCGCAAACAGGGGTATCCAGGCTTGGCACAATATTCAGGATTTTACGCTTGCCGGCGAAATCGGCCAGCTTAACTTCAGCTAAGTCTTTGCCGGTCAGCGTGAAAGGAGGGGCGATTTGATGTAGGGCTGGGAAAGTGCCATTGATCTCGACGGATGTGCCGCCTAAAGTGACTGTAGACATCGTAATTCTCCGATTGAAGCGTTATAAATGATCTGCGGGAAGTCGTTGTCCAGTTAGACACACCCAACCTTCCGCGGCGCGCCAGACCGATAACTTAAGCCAAGGCGCATAATAGGGTATGAGTTCATCTACCTGGTGCTCAAGGATGCCTGAAAGTGCAAGTTGCCCGCCTGGACGTATATTGGCGCATAACCTCGAGGCCATCTGTTTTAGCGGATTAGCCAAAATGTTGGCGATCACAAGATCGAATTGAGCGGGTTGAGCTTCATCAGGAAGATGATAGAGAACATCCGCTTGATTCTGTTCACTGTTGCGGCGCGCCGCGGCAATTGCTTGCGGGTCGATGTCGATGCCAACGACATGCGCTGCGCCGCATTTTTTAGCCAGGATCGCCAAAATCCCAGAGCCACAACCGTAATCAAGCACAGTATGGCCTGCCGTCACGGTTGCTTCAAGCCATTCCATGCATAGGCGCGTAGTGGGGTGACTGCCGGTGCCAAAAGCTAGCCCAGGATCTAGGGCGAGTAGCAGAGCATCTTCAGGCGCGCTTGGGGGCAATGCATGCCAGGAGGGGACGACCCAAATGCGTTGGCCGATTGGGATCGGCTCAAACTGCGCTTGGGTCAGTTGTACCCAGTCTTGCTGCGGTACTTCACGCACCTGATAAGGTGGTAGTGAGGTCAGACCAAGTTGATTGGCGGCAGCGCTAAGCAAAAGCGCAGCTTCATCGGACCCGGCAATGAGCACGCTTAACCGAGAAAGTTGCCACGCAACCTGAGTCGGCTCATAACCCGGCTCGCCAAACAGCGGCTTTTCGTCAAGCGTATCGGCGTGCGCATCTTCAAGGGTGACCGATAAAGCGCCTAACTCAAGCAGAATATCGGAAAGCGCTTGCGCATCTGTTTGCGCGAGCTCCACCACGAGTTCACGATAGCTCTGCGGATTCATGTTAAATGCTCTAAGTTAGGCCTTTTGAAGAGTCGCTTGGTGTTTAGCCGCGAGCTTATTTTCAAGATAATGAATGCTGGTGCCGCCTTCAACAAATTTGGCGTCAAGCATCAGTTCACGGTGTAACGGAATATTGGTGTGAATCCCTTCCACGACCATTTCAGAAAGCGCAATACTCATGCGGCTAATCGCTTGCTCGCGGGTGGCGCCATAGGCGATGACTTTGCCAATCATTGAGTCATAATGGGAAGGCACAAAATAACTGTGATAGGCATGTGAATCGACTCGAATGCCAGGTCCACCAGGCGCATGCCAGGATGTTATGCGGCCGGGCGAAGGGGTAAATTTATAGGCGTCCTCAGCATTGATCCGGCATTCAATCGCATGGCCTTTCAGAATCACTTCGCGTTGCTTAAAGCGTAGTTTTTCCCCCGCCGCCACGCGGATTTGTTCTTGTACGATGTCAATCCCAGTAATCATCTCTGTGACCGGGTGCTCAACCTGTACTCGCGTATTCATTTCAATGAAATAGAATTCGTTATTCTCGTATAAAAACTCAAAAGTGCCCGCGCCGAGATACCCCATTTTTTTACATGCGTCCACACAGCGATCCCCAATCCGCTCGATCAGGCGGCGCGAAATATGAGGCGCTGGTGCTTCTTCGATGACTTTTTGGTGACGTCGCTGCATTGAGCAATCGCGCTCACCTAGCCAGATTGCGTGCTTAAATGAATCGGCTAGTACTTGAATTTCGATATGGCGTGGGTTCTCCAAGAACTTTTCCATATACACATTAGGATTGCCGAATGCGCGTCCGGCTTCTTCGCGAGTCATATTGACGGCGTTAATGAGAGCGGCTTCCGTATGGACCACGCGCATGCCTCGTCCGCCACCTCCGCCCGCAGCTTTAATAATCACTGGATAGGTAATTTGGCGCGCAAGCTTGATGATTTCTTTCGGATCTTCAGGTAAAGCGCCTTCGGAGCCTGGCACACAAGGCACCCCGGCTTTAATCATGGTTTGCTTGGCAGATACTTTGTCGCCCATTAAACGAATGGTTTCCGGACGTGGCCCAATAAAAGTAAAGCCGGATTGTTCGACGCGCTCGGCAAAATCAGCATTTTCTGATAAAAAGCCATAGCCAGGGTGGATCGCTTCAGCATCGGTAACTTCAGCCGCGCTAATAATGGCGGGCATATTTAGATAGGATTGCGCGGAAGGAGCGGGTCCAATGCAGACGGCTTCATCGGCTAAACGCACATATTTCGCTTCTTTGTCTGCTTCAGAATAGACAACTACGGTTTTGACACCGAGCTCCCGGCAGGCGCGTTGAATGCGCAGCGCAATTTCGCCGCGATTGGCAATTAAGATTTTTTCAAACATATGACATTATTGGATTTTAGGCAATGACAAACAAGCGTTGCCCATATTCGACAGGTTGACCGTTCTCAGCCAGAATTTCTTTCACAATGCCTGTTTTATCGGCCTCAATTTCGTTGAGGAGCTTCATGGCTTCTATAATGCACAGGGTTTGTCCTTCTTTGACGCTATCGCCAATTTGCACAAAAGGATCTGCGCCTGGCGATGGGGAGCGGTAGAAAGTGCCTACCATCGGAGATTGAACGATATGACCCTGCACCACCTCGTTAACCGTCGCTTCTGCGTTTGACATTGGCGTGGCGCTAGCCGTCACTTCAGTCACGCTGGCTTGAATTGGCGCGTTGAATTGTGGCATGGATCCAGGCGCTTGCAAATAAACCGGCGCTGTATTTTTGACAATCCGAACCTTGCCTTCCCCTTCGGTGACTTCTAGTTCAGAGATGCAAGAGTCTGATACTAGGTCGATGAGTGTTTTGAGCTTACGTAAATCCATTGATAAGTTCCCATGAAAATAATGGCTGCCACAGCAGCGCATAATAACTAATTTAACTAATTAGGTAGGTTTCAGTTGATCAAGCGCAAATTCCAGCGCAAATAGATAACTGTGCCAGCCCAAGCCGCAAATCACGCCAAGCGCCTGACTTGAAAGAAATGATTGATGCCTAAATGCCTCACGGCGGTGAATATTCGATAAATGTACTTCGATAAATGGAATATCTACGCCAACCAACGCATCGCGTAGCGCTACGCTGGTGTGTGTAAGGCCGGCTGGATTGATAACAATGAAATCAATATTTTCCGCCTTGGCCTGGTGCACACGGTCAATTAATCCCCCTTCATGGTTGCTTTGGAAGGTTTCTACTGTAGCGTCTTCGGAGGCAGCGCGTTGTTGCAAGCGTTGGTTGATTTCGCTGAGTGTCAGGCGACCATATACCTCTGGCTCTCGCAAGCCGAGTAAATTGAGGTTAGGGCCATGCAACACGAGTAGCCGAGCAGTCATTTAATATCTAATTTAAGGAAATTGGGCGAACTTTACCGCCGAATAGCGAAGTTTGTCTAGTTTAATAAAAAAAAGTAGGCAGTAAATGACTCGATTAGGAGAGTTATATTTTGTACACTAGTCTGCTTAAATCGCTATTATAGATTATTAAGTTGTTGGCGGAACTCGGCGGCACTACGGCGACCTAATGCAGTATAGTGAATTTCTCCGGCTTGATTCAGAATCACTGTAAAAGGCAGTCCACCTTGAGCATTGCCGAAGCCGCGCGCCAATTCTATCCCACCGAAGCCGGCAATATAGAGTGGATAAGGTATTTTGGTTTTTTGCGTAAACTGTTCGACATGATTCGCTGAATCAACAGCGATACCGATAAACTGCAGGCCACTAGGCGCATATTCCTTATAAAGCATGGCAAGCGTTTCGATTTCTTGCACGCAATGCGCACACCAGGGAGCCCAGAAATGAATCACCAGGGGTTTGCCGCGGTATTGCTCAAAAGAGTGTGTGGAACGCGCAACGGCGTGTGCCGGCGGAATCGGCGCAGTAGAGTTTGACAATTGCGGCAATTGAGTCTGCCACCAACCGGTAGGAACGGGGCGCTGCGAGTTATCACGAGCGGCGGCGTAAAAGGGTGCACTTGCTATCAGCGCAGCAGCCCCTATCCATAAAGAGATAAAGAGAGATTTTCTAAACATTTCAATATGATACAGAAAATCTCGCCATCTGGCGTATGCGCCGAATAACTGCACAAACCTGCTTGTCTAAAAGTGAAATGGTGTGTGTAAATCGCACAGTTAGGCATACCGAGCCGATCAAAGTAAGCAATGGTCAGTAGTATTCTTTATGCCTATCAATCTGTGGGTAACTACCCTTGAAATTCTTTGCCAGAATCCATTTAACTCTGCTAGGATTCGTTCGAATGCTGTTTAAAACAAGTCATTTAATTTGAGAATATAAGCGTGGCTATTCCTGATCTCGCCCCTTTCTTGCTTGCTGTCACCGAAACCAATCCGTGTGGCGATAATCTTGAATATGATTCTCAGTTTCTGTATTTGGAAAAAGTGATTGAGGGTAAACCCGAAGTCCAGTATGGCGATACTGTAATGCAGGCGACAGCGCCAGATTGGAGGCAGGTTGAAGCTCTGGCCATAGAGCTACTGGTGCGTAGTCGGGATTTACGCATCGTTGCGCACTTAACGCAAGCATTACTGGCCCAGTATAGTTTTAGTGGCTTTGCCGTTGGCTTGGCGCTGCTCGAGGGTTTGCTTGAGCGCTACTGGCATGTGGTGCATCCGCAACTCGACAGCCAAGATGACAATGATCCCACTACGCGTTTAAACACGCTACTTTTTTTAATTAATGAAGATTTGCTGCGCGATGTGCGTAATGCGCCATTGCTTGTATCGAAGACGCAAGGCACGCTGAGTTTGCGTGATCTTGAATATGCATTGGGAGAACTCCCGCTGCCGCCAGATATGGCGCCTGCATCTTTGGCTTTGATTGAGAGTCAGCTTTCGCAGATGACCGAAGCCATATCAGCCATTGAAAAAATACTTGGGAGTATTGCGCACATTAGTCAAATAGTGATAGGGCAGGTCGGGGTTGTGCGGTCGATTGATTTCTCGCCTTTATTAAAAATACTAAAGTGTGCGCATGATTTTTTTAGTAAGCGGCTTAATCCGAATGCATCCAGGCAAGCAACTGCAGCATTGGCGCAGGATTCTGAATGCGACTCATTTGTCAATGATTTAAAAACACCGCGTTGTGCAATCACAACGCAAGAAGATGTCGTTGCTACAATTGATCGTATTTGTGCATACTACGAGATCAGAGAACCATCAAGTCCGGTTGCACTTTTATTAAGGCGCGCACAGCGTTTGGTCGGAAAAGATTTTATTGAGATCTTGCAGGACCTTGTGCCGGATGCATTACATCAAGCAAAACAGATTAGCGGTATCGATTAGCCCATATTAAAAAGACGATAGTAGAAAATTGTTTACTATCGTTTGTAGGTCGTCATTACTTAACAGTAAAGGAGGCATTGTGGTGAAAGAGAGCAGTCAGAAGTTTATCGCCCGGAATCGAGCACCTCGGGTGCAGATTGAGTATGACGTCGAAGTATATGGGGCTGAGAAAAAGGTTAATTTACCTTTTATCGCAGGCGTACTATCCGACTTGTCAGGTCAGCCAGCAGAACCATTGCCGCCGGTTGCAGAACGCAAACTCCTGGAAATCGATGTCGACAATTTCAATGAACGTCTAAAAGCAATTAAGCCGCGCGTAGCCACGCGTGTCGCCAATACCCTTACTGGCGAAGGAGAGTTGAGCGTAGAACTGACTTTCGAAAGCATGGAAGATTTTTCGCCGGCAGCCATTGCTAAAAAAGTAGATACGCTCAGGCAACTGCTTGAAGCACGTACCCAGCTTGCTAATTTATTGACCTATATGGATGGTAAAACCGGTGCTGAGGAGCTGATTGCCAATCTACTCAATGATCCGGCGTTAATGCAATCATTAGTTTCACAAGCAAAACCTCAACCTGTTAGCGAGGAGGCATGATTATGGCTGAGCAACTCGTGCAGGATCAGGTAGGCGCTGGTGAGAAACTGCTGGAAACAAATGAATTCGCCAGTTTGTTGCAAAAAGAATTTAGGCCAAGAACGGACAAAGCCAAAGAAGCCGTTGAACACGCGGTGCAAACATTGGCTGAGCAGGCATTGCGCGAGGCGAATGTCGTTTCTGGGAATGTCTTGTCGACGATCGAAGCGCTGATTGCCCAGATTGATCAGAAACTCACGGCGCAAATTAATTTGATTTTACATGCACCGGAATTTCAACAGGTTGAGAGTGCCTGGCGCGGCTTACATCATTTAGTCAGTAATACGGAGACTGATGAGACGCTGAAGATTCGGGTCATGAATATTTCAAAAAACGAGCTGGCTAAAACTTTAAAAAAATATAAAGGTACCGCTTGGGATCAAAGTCCGATTTTCAAGAAAATTTACGAAGAAGAATATGGTCAATTTGGCGGCGAGCCTTATGGCATGCTTGTTGCCGATTATTATTTTGATCATAGTAATCAAGACATTGAACTCTTGACACAAATCGCTAAGGTTTCTGCCGCTGCGCATACGCCTTTCATTACCGCTGCCGAGCCCTCGGTAATGCTGATGGATTCATGGCAGGAACTCGCCAATCCACGTGACTTGACAAAGATCTTTTCAACGCCAGAGCATGCCGCATGGCGTTCATTACGTGAATCGGAGGACTCGCGTTACGTGGGCTTGACGCTGCCACGCTTTTTAGCCCGTATCCCTTATGGCGTAAAAGGTGAGCCGGTTGAAGCGTTTAACTTTGAAGAAGATACGGCAGGCGCTGATAGCAGCAAATACACGTGGGCCAATTCGGCTTATGCAATGGCCACCAATATCACGCGCTCTTACAAAACTTACGGCTGGTGTTCGCGTATCCGTGGTATTGAATCAGGGGGCGCGGTTGAAGGGTTGCCGGTTCATGCATTTCCGACCGACGATGGCGGTGTCGATATGAAATGCCCAACTGAAATTGCCATCAGCGACCGGCGGGAAGCAGAATTAGCCAAAAATGGTTTTATGCCGTTAGTGCATAGAAAAAACTCTGATTTTGCCGCCTTTATCGGAGCTCAATCATTGCATAAACCGGCCGAATACGATGACCCGGATGCGACCGCGAATGCTAATCTGGCTGCTCGCTTACCTTATTTATTCGCTTGTTGCCGCTTTGCGCATTATCTTAAATGCATTGTGCGTGATAAGGTCGGCGCATTTAAAGAAAAAGAGGAAATGCAGCGTTGGCTGCAGAACTGGATTTTGCAGTATGTGGACGGTGATCCCGCCCATTCAACAGAGAGCACTAAAGCCCGTAAACCGTTGGCTAACGCCGAGGTGGAGCTGGAAGAAATCGAGGGTAACCCAGGCTATTATGCCGCCAAATTTTTCTTGCGTCCGCACTATCAACTGGAAGGGCTTACTGTTTCGCTGCGACTGGTATCTAAGCTGCCTTCACAAAAGGCCGCTTAGATCGGGCAAAAGCCCGTAAACAAGTAGATTTTTTTAAGGGGAGATTGGAATGGCAGCTGATATTTTTCTGAAGTTGGGTGATGTGAAGGGCGAGTCGATCGATCATACGCATAAAGACGAAATAGAGGTCCTGTCGTGGAGCTGGGGCGCAAATCAATCTGCAACTTTTCATGAGGGAACTGGCGGGGGCAGTGGGAAAGGCTCGATCAAAAATCTCTCGATCGCCAAGTATATGGATCAATCGAGTCCTACGTTGTTTCAATTATGTGTTTCAGGACAGCATATTGAAAGTGCGCAGCTGACTGTGCGTAAGGCAGGTGGTAAAAGCCCACTGGAATATTTTAAACTTAAACTGAAAAAAGTCCTGATCTCGTCCTATGCAACGGGCGGCAGTGGCGGGATGGATCGTATTACAGAAAATATTTCGCTTAATTTCGCTGAAGTTGAAGCTGTTTATCAGCCACAAGATACGACTGGAGCGAAAAAAGGCGGAGAAGTGACTGGAAAATGGAATATTCCAGCCAATGCTGAGGCCTAATTCATTGCTGGATTGTTTAACTGATCTTGACCCGGAAGCCAGGCAGGATGCCAAAGAGCGTCGTACGGTATCGCTGTCTGGGCTAAAACAAAGCATACAGCGGGACCTTAGCTGGCTACTCAATGCGACCTCTTTAAGTTCAGTTCAAGCTCTAGACAGTTATCCTTATGTCGCTGAATCCGTAATTAATTACGGATTTCAGGATATTGCTGGCAAAACAATTTTAGATCTTGATCTGGACACGATTGCCCAGTCTATCCGTAAGATGATTTGGGCATTTGAGCCGCGCCTGATCCGCCATACCGTGCGGGTCAGCTTCCTGTCTGATCATAAAAACCAGAAAACCATGCAGCAGCGTAACGTATTGCCTTTTTTGATTGAGGGTGATTTGCGCGCGCAATTATTTACTGAACGTCTTTATTTTAGAACCGAGCTGGATCTTGAAGCTGGCCAGGCTCGGGTATTTGAACAGGGCGCATAATGAATCCTACTTTACTCAAATACTATAGTCAGGAGCTTCAGTATTTGCGTGAGATAGGAGGAGAATTTGCCGAAGCATTTCCGAAAATCGCCGGCAGACTTGGCCTGGATAGTTTGGAGTGCGCGGATCCTAATGTAGAGCGATTATTAGAGGGCTTCAGTTTTTTGGCTGCGCGTGTGCAAATGAAGCTGGATGCACAATTTCCGCAGTTTACGCAGCAATTGATGGAGCTGATTTATCCGCACTATCTGGCACCCACGCCAGCGATGACTGTGGTGCAGCTACAGCCTGATCTCAGTCACCCCGGTTTGGCGGATGGCATTAAAGTGCCGCGCCAGAGTGCCTTGCACAGCGTCCTGGATAAACATAGTTCAACGCGGTGTGAATATCGTACCGGCCAGGATGTTACGCTCTGGCCGCTGGAGCTTACGCAAGCTCAATTTTTTACGCATAGCGAAATGCTGAGCAATCAAATTGTTCTGCCGCATAAGATTAAAGCCGGCATCCGCTTACGTCTGAAATTACATGGTGGACTTAAGTTTAATCAATTAAAAATTGAGAGCTTGCCTCTTTATTTGCAAGGTGCGGATGGCTTGGCAACGCGCATTTATGAATATTTTATCGGCGCGGCGCAAACCTGCATTATGTTGCCTGTGGAGCGTCCGGCAAAGTGGAGCCAAACATTACCCAAAAGCGCCGTGCGTCCGATGGGTTTTGACGAGACGGAGGCATTGCTGCCGCTGCATAAACAATCTTTTCAGGGGTATCGGTTACTGCAGGAGTATTTTGCGTTTCCGGCGCGGTTTTTATTTGTCGAAATAGCCGGCCTGCAGCCTGCGCTCAGTCGCTGTGCTGAGAGCGAAATTGAAATTTATGTGTTGCTTGACCGCACGGATGCATTACTGGAGCGCAGACTAGATGTATCAAATTTTGCGCTGCATTGTACGCCGGCAATCAATCTTTTTGCGCGCCGTACAGATCGTATCCCAGTGAATCTTACCCAGGCAGAATATCATGTGGTCGTAGATCGCACCCGGCCTCTGGATTTTGAGGTATATCAAATAGAAGAAGTCATAGGTCATGGTGTTGGGGCGGTGCCTGAACAAAAGTTCAGGCCTCTTTATGCTGCGCATGACCACCGCGCAGACCGGCAGCCTACCGCATTTTATCAGGTGCGACGTGAAAAACGTCGTCTGCCTACCCGGCAACAGCCTCAAGCATCTTCTGATTATCTTGGGAATGAAACGTTTATTTCATTGGTTGATAGTGCGCAGGCTCCATTTGATGATGAAGTCCGCCAGCTCGGTCTCAAAGTACTGTGCACAAATCGACATTTAGCGACTGATATTCTGCTCGGCGCAGGAACCACCGACTTTACGCTTGATGGGGAAGCGCCCCTTAAAGGGATTCGCTGCCTAGCGGGCCCTAGCGCGCCTTTACCGGCTTATGCCGAAGAGACTGCCTGGCGTTTGATTAACCATTTATCTTTAAATTACTCATCCTTGGTCGATGCGAAAGCAGGCGATGGCGTACAAGCGCTGCATGATTTACTGAATTTATATTGCCCGGCGCATGATATTGCGCTGCACCGACAAATCGAGGGTTTGCGTTCTTTGCAAGCGCGCCCGGTAACCCGACGTTTGCCTTCTCACGGGCCGATTATCTTTGGGCGTGGGTTTGAGTTAACTTTATTGTTTGATGAAGCTGAGTTTGAGGGGGCCAGCGCATTTTTATTTAGCGCCATACTCGCCCAATTTTTTGCTCAATATGTGTCTGTCAATTCATTTACTGAAACAGTTTTGAAAACCATCGCGCGCGGTGAAGTATTTCGCTGGCCAGCAAGGATAGGACGATGCCAGACACTTTGAAAAGGCTCGCTTATTTGGCGGAGAATATTCATCGCTTTGATTTTTTTCAAGCGTTGCGCCTGCTTGAGTGTCTTTCTGCGGAACAGCCCCGGCTGGGCGAATCGCTGCGCCCTGCCGAAGATAGCGTTCGCCTTGGGCAAAACGTTGAGCTGACTTTTGCACCTACTGCGCTGGCAGCCTTTGAATCTTGGCATGAGAATGAAGAGGCCGCCAGCCTTAAAGTCAATTTTTTTGGCCTATTCGGACCCAATGGCCCACTTCCTTTGCACCTGACTGAATATGCCCGGGATCGGGCGCGCAACGCTGGCGACAAAACTTTAGTAGGTTTTCTGGATATTTTTCATCACCGCATGCTGTCGCTATTTTTTCGGGCGTGGGCGGTGGCGCAGCCGGTTGTCAGTCTGGATCGCCCACAAAGTGATCGATTTTCAATTTATGTGCGTAGCTTACTCGGGATTGGCGGCGCTTCATCCCCCTTGCCCGATGCCATCCCAGTTTTTGCCAAATTACATCTGGCCGGCATTTTGGTTATGCCCACTCGTCATGCTTCTGGCTTACGGCAAATTCTGGCCAGTTTTTTTGCTTTGCCAACGGAGATTGAAGAAGCGGTGGGGGATTGGATCGAATTGCCGGATGATGCGCGGTCCTCATTGGGCGTCTCCGGCAATAATGCAGAATTGGGTATTTCAACCATTCTTGGCCGCCGTGTCTGGGATTGCCAGCATAAATTTCGCATTGTGCTAGGTCCTCTGGTCTGGGCTGACTATTTGCGGTTTTTGCCCGGTAGTGATGGGCTAAAACAATTAAGGGATTGGGTCGATTATTATATTCGTGATGGACTCAAGTGGGAGCTGAAACTGTATCTCAAAAAAGAGGAAGCGTTGCCCTTAAGACTTGGGCGACAGGCGCGGCTTGGTTACAGTAGTTGGCTAGCAAATCAACCGCTCCAGCAAGATCCTTTTATCATTTTTAAACCATCGACACTTTGTGCCGGGCAAGAGGTTCTTAATGCCAGAAATCAGCCGTTTAACTCTCTTTGGTAAATTAAATCCGCTGGCTTATCGCGCGGTGGAAAGTGGCACAGTTTTTTGTAAATTGCGCGGCAATCCTTATGTTGAGCTGAGCCATTGGCTGCACCAGATTTTGCAGCTTCAGGATTCTGATATCCACCGAATCATCCGCTATTTTGAGATTGATCTAGCCCATTTGGCGCGTGATATGACGCACGCGCTGGATCAGTTGCCGCGTGGTTCAACTTCAATTATGGATATTTCATCCCAAGTCGAAGAAGCGGTTGAGCGCGGTTGGGTATTGAGTTCATTAATGTTTGGCGCGACTCAGATCCGTACCGGCTATTTGCTTTTTGGGATTTTAAAAACCGCCTCTTTGCGTCATGCATTGTTCGCTATCTCACGGCAATTTGAAAAAATTAAACTGGATGATCTGGCGGATAATTTAACGCAAATCCTCAAAGAGTCTGTAGAAACCGGCACCGAACTGGATAATTTAACCGGCCAAGTGCCAACCGATGAACCCTATCCCGCTCCTGCTGCGCTAGGTAAACAGCAGGCGCTCAAACGCTTTACGATTGATCTCACCGAACAAGCGCGTAGCGGCAAGCTAGATCCGATTATCGGGCGTGCCCGGGAAATTCGCCAGGTGATTGATATTTTGATGCGCCGACGTCAAAACAATCCGATTCTGGTGGGTGAAGCGGGGGTTGGAAAAACCGCAGTGGTGGAGGGCCTGGCTCAAGCCATTGCGGCGGGCAATGTGCCTCCCCCATTGAAAGAGGTGACTTTACGCGTGCTCGATTTGGGTCTGCTTAAAGCCGGTGCCAGTATGAAAGGTGAGTTTGAAGAACGGCTGCGTCAGGTGATTGAGGAAGTCCAGACCTGTACCAAGCCTATCGTTCTTTTTATTGACGAAGCGCACACGTTGGTCGGTGCCGGAGGTATGGAAGGTACCGGGGATGCCGCCAATTTGCTTAAACCTGCTTTAGCACGTGGAACGCTTCGGACAGTGGCGGCGACAACCTGGGCTGAATATAAAAAGTACATTGAGAAAGATCCGGCACTAACCCGCCGATTCCAGGCCGTTACAGTGCTTGAGCCATCTGAAGAAGACGCCATTACGATGTTGCGTGGCATGGCGCTTATAATGGAAAAACACCACAAAGTGCAGGTACTTGATGAGGCGCTGAGCGCTGCTGTCAAGCTCTCGCATCGTTACATTCCGGCGCGCCAGCTACCTGATAAAGCGGTCAGTTTGCTGGATACTGCCTGTGCTCGTGTTGCCGTGAGCCAACACGCCACACCGGCGTCGATTGCGGCTTTGCATGAGCGCATGGCCATCTTGCAAAATGAACTTGAGATTCTGGAGCGGGAAACTGCCGCGGGCATTGATACGACGCAGCGGACCAAGCAGGTCGCTGAAAAATTACAGGTTGAACGCGATCATCTGGGTGAGCTTGAAGTGCGCTGGCAAGCTGAACAGCGCTGGGCTGAGCGTATTTTTGCGTTAAAAGCAAAGTTATCTGGCCTGATTCATACAACCGACACCGCGCCGGCGGCTTTGTCCAAGCCTGAGACCGAAGCTTGTTTGGCGGAACTCAGAACCTTGCAAAATGAGATGGCGCACTATCAAGCAGAAGAACCGCTGATCTTATTGACCGTGGATTATCAGGCCGTGGCGACAATCGTACAGGAGTGGACCGGCATCCCGGTTGGCCGTATGGTCAAAAATGATATTCAAAATGTTTTACATTTGGCTGAAATATTGAACCAACGCATCATCGGCCAAAACCATGCAATAGAAATGATCGCCAAGCGCATCCAAACGTCGCGCGCAGGGCTTGAACACCCCAATAAACCCATCGGCGTATTTATGCTCGCAGGTCCTTCTGGCGTCGGTAAGACAGAAACTGCGCTGGCCTTAGCCGAAGCGCTGTATGGCGGTGAACAAAATCTGACGACGATCAATATGAGTGAGTATCAGGAGGCGCATACCGTATCGTCGTTAAAAGGCGCGCCCCCTGGTTATGTGGGTTATGGCGAAGGCGGAGTATTGACCGAGGCCGTGCGGCGACGCCCTTATGGGGTGATATTGCTAGATGAAGTCGAAAAAGCGCATCCCGATGTACATGAAATTTTTTTCCAGGTCTTTGATAAAGGCTGGATGGAAGATGGCGAGGGTCGCGCAATCGATTTTAAAAACACTTTAATTCTTCTGACGACGAATGTAGGCAGCGAGCAGATTATGGATTTATGCCAGGATCCGGTCCGGCGCACAGAACCTGACAAGCTTGCCAAATCCTTACGCGGGGCGCTATTAGACGTTTTTCCGCCCGCTCTTTTGGGCCGCTTGGTGGTTATTCCTTATTATCCGCTGAATGAAGAAATGCTGGATTTGATTATTCGGCTGCAATTGCGCCGTATCGAGCAACGTGTGCGTGAACGCTACCAAATTCCTTTTACGGTCGATGATGAAGTGGTTAAATTAATCGCCGCTCGCTGTGAGGAGCTGGAAAGTGGGGGGCGCATGATTGACGCGATTTTAACCAATACTTTATTGCCGCATATTAGTAATGTCATGCTTAATGCGCAGTTAATGGGTGAGGGTTTAAGGTATGTGCATGTTTCTGTTAAAGAAAATGAATTTGCCTATGAGTTTGGCGCCGAAGGCCAAAGTGTTGCGCCAGCATTGATTGAAGGTGATCCGGCGTTGGCCTAGATACGATAGTGAGCATTTACTTTGGTTAAAAAGGAAATCACGTATGGCGCATCAAGTCACCATGGGCGCTATGTTGCAATGTAGCTGTGGCACGGCGCCGTCTAGCCTAAATGTCTTGCCGCTCAAGCGGGTTCTGGCCGAAGGGCCTCCTGCCGCGAATATTATGGATCATGCGCCAATGGTGAATATTATGCCCTTTGGCATGTGCAATTCGCTTGCCAATCCTACCGTTGCCTCAGCCACCGCGGCCGCAATGGGTGTTTTGACGCCAATGCCCTGTATTCCAATGACTGTCGCGCCATGGATTCCTGGCGCGCCTACGGTGCTGATTGCGAATCAACCTGCGCTAAATAATAATTCAAAGTGTCTGTGCACTTGGGGCGGTTCAATTAGCGTCACGAATCCGGCCACAGTGAAAACTCTTCTTCCTTAATTGAGCAAGCGATGCCGCCATCCCAGAAAAATCGTCAAATTGTGGTCAAAACTGCGCTGGGTGCTGATATTTTATTGTTTCATCAAATGCGCGGCGCTGAAGAGCTGGGTCGGCTCAGCGAATATCGGCTTGATCTATTAAGTCAAGATGATCGGATCGATTGCCATAAAATGCTGGGACACGATTTGTCTATATCAGTCAAGCTAGCGGCGGGTGGGGAGCGCCAATTTAATGGCATTGTTACGCAGTTTTCAATGATCCGTCCTGGCAATCCGGCGACGCAACAGCTGGCGCTTTATCAAGCAGCGGTTCGGCCGCGTTTGTGGCTTTTGACACGGGCTAAACATTGCCGGTTTTTTTGTGAGCAAAGCGTGCCTCAAATTCTGCTGCACATTTTGCAAGACTACAGTATTGATGTAAGCAATAAATGCTCGGCCAGTTATCCGCAACTGGCGCATTGCACGCAATACCGCGAAACGGATTTCAATTTTGTCAGCCGGTTGATGGAAAAAGAAGGCATTTATTATTATTTTGAGCAGCAAAATGGCAAACATACATTGATTTTATCTGATGCGCCAGACAGTCATAAAACGCTCCCTGATTATGCAGAAATAAAGTATCGCCCCTCAGTTGTCGCGCCACTCGAGCAAGAGTGTATTTATGATTGGAACGCAGGTTTTGAAATTCAAAGCTCAGCTTATGAGTTAAATGATTATTTTTTTGAAAAGCCTTCTTTAAGCAATCAGCAGGGTTTGCTCGCGCGCGCCAAACGCGCCGGACGAACTGAAAACTTGCCTGGCTTGATACAAGAACACCCGGGTGGCTATAGTCAAATTGAGCAGGGTGAGCGCTATGCGCGCGTAGGCGTTGAGGTTTGCCAAACGCGTATGGATTGCATCCGAGGCGCTACCACAGCGCGCGGTATTCGCCCGGGCGGACTTTTTGAGTTAAAAGAGCATCCGCGGAGCGATCTGAATGGTAAATATCTGATCGTTTCTGCACACTATGCGTTGCATTCTGATGCTTATACTTCAGTGAGCGAGACAGTGCCTGTAAGGCCTATTTTTGATTGTCAATTTACTGCCGTGCGTAAAGAAACCGGATTTCGGAGTGAGCGCATTACCCCCAAACCATTGTGCTGCGGACCACAAAGCGCGGTAGTGGTGGGGCCGGATAATGAAGAGATTTGGACGGACGAGTACGGGCGCGTTAAAGTTCAATTTCATTGGGAGCAGTTGCAACCTCCTGCTTCAGATAAAAAACTGCAGCGCTGTTGGGTACGCGTCTCGCAAAATTGGGCCGGCAAGCGCTGGGGTACCTTTTTCTTGCCGCGCGTTGGACAAGAAGTGATCGTGGATTTTCTGGAAGGCGATCCGGATCGACCTCTGGTGGTTGGCGCTTTTTACAATGCCAATACGATGCCGCCTTATAAACTGCCAGCCAATCGCGCTTTAACCACGATTAAGAGCCAGTCTAGCAAAGACGGTAGTGGCTCTAATGAATTACGTTTTAATGATACCAAAGGTGAAGAACAACTCTTTTTCCATGCAGAAAAAGATCATGAAACCTATGTTAAAAATGACTCTTTGTCATGGGTTGGGCACGATCATCATGAAATGGTGCAGGGCAGCCAATTCTTAAATGTGGCGGGGACACGACATCAGACCATAAAGGGCGAGTCCAACGAAAAAGTTGACGGTAATATTTCGCTGACGGCTGCGCAAAATATGCAGCAAAAAGTCGGCAAGAATTATGCGCTGGAGAGTAGCCAAAATATTCATCTTAAAGCCGGCATGAATCTGGTGATTGAGGCGGGACAAAGCATTACGCTTAAGGCAGGCGGTGCATTTATTGTGATCGGGCCAGTCAGTGTCGCCATTTCGGGCACTCCGATTCAATTGAATAGCGGCGGTAAGGCGGGAGCGGGGGTGGGAGCTTCACCCACCGCGCCGCTGGCAGCGCAAGAGGCGGATGATGGCACAAAAAAATTAAAATCCTGAAACGGGGCTAAAACCCAAAGAAGGCGCTTGATAAGATGTATAAATTAATATGCGGGGTAGCGGGATGATAGAAAATAATTTACTGGGAATTAACCTAGAAGAGGAGTGGATAAAAAGGTCTGGCGCGCAGAGGATGCTGGGTCCGTTAGCCAGCGCAAAAATTCTAGGAAATGATTTTATGCAGATGCGCTCTGGATTGAACCCAGTTTTGGATGAGCTTGCCCAGGCCACGTTGAATTTGATACCGCCGTTACCCGGACCCTTTGGGCCAAACCAGCATAGCGAGTTCTCGTCCGATTGGCTTGCCGCGTCAGCCTCGCCAAATGGCCTGACTGCATATTCAGAGCGTATTCCTGATAATTATAATCCGCTGACAAATACATTTTTTGCCTCAGCGCCTGATGCGGTTGCGCTGGCTACATCGTTTGATGATTTTTTATGATGCCGCTAGCGTAGCTAGGTTTTTCCTCTTCGTCCTTCTGATCATCACAGTTTTTTAACGACGCGTAAAATGACTTGGAATAATAAAGTAATCTGGTCTGAAGGCATGCTTTTACAGCCTCAGCACTTACAACAGCAGGATCGGTATTGGCGGGCTCAATTGGATGCGCGATGTGCCGGGTTGCAGCCATATGGTTATGGTTTTAGCGTACTTAAAATTGATGAACAACAGCTTAAGCTAGGTAAATTTTCGTTATTGGAATGTGCCGGTGTATTGGCGGATGGCACCTCCTTTAATTTACCGGCGGATGATGATTTGCCTGCCCCCATCGATATTCCGGAAACTGCGCGCGGTATTTTGGTCAACTTGGCCTTGCCTACAAGGCGCCCCGGTATTCCTGAGTCAGCCAATGAGGATCTGCAAGAGAACTTTGCGCGCTACCGTCTGGCTGAATTTGAGGCGACCAGCAGCCATCAGGAAGCAACGGGCGCTGTATTAATGCATGTGGGCAAATTGCGTTTTCAGTTGACGCTTGAAACTCAGGCGATGAATGCCTATACCTTGCTAGGCGTAGCCCGCCTTATCGAGCGCTTGCCGGATAACCAGGTGGTGCTTGATCCAACTTATATTGCGCCTTGTCTTGATTATCGTATTTCGCGGCGGCTTGCTTCATTTGTGGATGAATTTGTCGGGCTCTTGCATCAACGTGCTGAGGTGCTCGCCAATAGATTGGCACAGCCAGACTTGACTGGAGTAGCTGAAATTGCTGATTTCTTGATGTTGCAATTGGTGAACCGTAACGAGCCTTTATGGCTTCACTATTCGACCATGACCGGGTTGCATCCTGAATTACTGTATCAAAGCCTGCTTCAGTTAGCGGGTGAGTTGACTACTTTTAGCCGACCCAACAAGCGGCCTGGCGAATTTCCAATTTACCGGCACGATAAACTGCGAGAGACCTTTGAGCCGGTGATGGAAAGCCTGCGCTCTTCGCTCAGTATGGTGATGAACCCTAACGCCATTTTATTACCGCTTGAAGAACATAAATTCGGACTCAGGGTGGCGACTCTGTCTGATCCTGAATTATTTAAATCCGCCACTTTTGTGCTTGCCGTCAAAGCCAACCTACCTGCGCAAGTTATTCTCAATCGCTTTACTCAGCAAGTCAAAATCGGTCCGGTCGAGCGCATCCGGGATTTAGTCAACTTGCAACTACCGGGCATCAATCTGCGCGCCCTTTCTGTGGTGCCGCGTCAGTTACCGTTTCATGCCGGTTTTACCTATTTTGAGCTGGATCGTAGTGACGAGCTCTGGCATGAACTTACCGCTTCTGCTGGGCTGGCAGTGCACATTGTAGGAGAATTCCCTGGTCTGGAAGTAGAGCTCTGGGCAGTCCGGCTATAAAACCCGCGGTTTTTCCATAACAGCCTGAATAGCGAAGAAGGAAATTCATCTTGAATGATCATCAAATGTCTGCTTCTGAGGATTTGAGCGAAGCCTTGAAAATTTTTTTGCCCGGACATTCTGAGATGACGAATGGGTCGACTCAGGCTTTACATCTACCCGTGATGCCGCTCCCCGCGGGGGGACTTAATCCACTCATACATGCCGCTAATCCACTGCTTGAACTGGCGGTTTTGCTCAGTCTGCAAAGCATTCCTCCAAACGCTGAAGAGCTACGTTATCAAATCTGCCAAATGATCAAGGTTTTTGAGCAGGAAGGACGCGCTTCCAATATTGATATCGAAAAACTGGGCGCAGCCCGTTATTGTTTATGTACTTTTTTGGATGAGGTGATTGCAAGTACAGCTTGGGGTTCAGAGGGATGGTCAAGTCGCAGCCTTTTAGTTACCTTTCATAATGAAGCCTCTGGTGGTGAGCGCTTTTTCTTGATTCTGCAACGGCTGGCGCAACAACCAAGCGCTAATAAAGATGTCTTGGAATTGCTATATGTCATTTTGGCGCTTAATTTTGAGGGACGTTACCGGTTGCTTAATGATGGTCGGATGCAGCTCGATTTAATTCGGCGACGGTTAAAAGAGATGCTGTACTCCTCCCAAACTATAGCCGGTGCGAGCCATGCTCTGTCATTACATTGGCAGCCAGTTGGACATCAAGTTAAGCGGCGTTTGCGGCTATGGCCGGTATGGCTGACTGCAGTTTTAGCCGCTTTGGGCGTGGCGGCTTTTTATTTGATTTTTAATTTCTATTTGCAGCAGAAGGTGCAATCTATTGTTCACACTTTGCGTACCCAACATCTACGTGTCACGCCGGGAACAGATGAAGCGGGTGCGCCCGCCTTATCTGAGCCGGTTCGTCTTGAGTGGCCCAAGCTGGCAGCTTTGTTAAACCCAGAAATTGAGCAGGGTTTACTGAGTGTTGAGCAGACTGAAAATTATGCTCTGCTCACGATTAATGGCAATGGATTGTTCGCCTCTGGCAGTGCGGAAATTCAACCTATTTATTTATCGTTGTTATCTCATCTTGGCGATATTCTGAAAGGCATGCCAGGTCGGGTTGTAATAAGTGGCCACACCGATGACCGGCCACTTAGGCCAGGGCGCTTCCAATCGAATTGGCAGCTCTCACAGGCTCGCGCAGAAGCGGTGCGGGATTTGTTAATTTCCCGCTTCTGTGCGCCAGCCCGTTTTACCGCCCATGGGAGGGCAGACTCTGAGCCATTAGCGCCGAATAACACAGCCTCTAACCGGGCGCGAAATCGGCGCGTGAGCATTGCTATTTTTGCTCCGTAGACTAAACGTGGCTGTCTCATAACTGGTTGCATGGCGTAAAAAATTTATTTTATCTTTTAAGGAGTGACACGTCGAAAGGTGGCACAGGCCTTAACCAAGCCTGCCCAAACGGGAGACGTTCATATATATCTTTTATGGCACGATTGATGGAGTGGTTTAAGAAAAAACCTGCTGCGGAAAAAGTAGAGAAAGATCAACGCCCAGCACAATTAGGATTGCACAGAAAACACTTCCAACAGGCCTTAAAAGATTTGAGGAACGCGCACGAAACAAGGCATTGGCGACGGAATTATATCTATCAATTGCCCTGGTATGTCGTGATTGGCGCACCGCAAGCGGGTAAAACAACCATGCTGACGCATTCTGAACACAGCTTTTCGTCAGGCCAGCGACTTTACCCCCCACCTGCAGAAAATGACGATCATGCCTCACCCTGTGACTGGTGGTTGACGGAGGATGCGGTTTTGCTTGATACCCCAGGCATTTATATGGAACCAGACAAAGCGCATGAAAGTGGCTCATCAGAGTGGTTGGGTTTTTTGGATTTATTGCGCAAATATCGAACCCGTTGTCCATTAAATGGCGTGATTATTACCTTGTCCGCAATGGATTTGATGCAGGCTCATACGACACGTGGCAGCGCGCAAGCTACTTTACTGCGGCAACGGCTCAATGAGCTTCATGAGCGGCTGGGGGTACACCCTCCGATTTATCTGATGGTGACGAAATGTGATTTATTGGCTGGTTTTAATGAGTTTTTTGGTGATCTGAACAGCGATGAATGCACTCAAGTCTGGGGTCTCACTTTTCCAGTGACCTGTAAAACGGATATTAAAGTATTGCTGGATTCATTTTCTGGGGAATTTGGCGCACTGCATAAGCAATTGCAAATGCATGTTCTAACGCGCATGCAGCAAGAAACCAATGATCACCGGCGTGCCCTTATTTATAGTTTTCCGCAACAATTTGCCGGTTTGCAAAGCGCTTTGCGGCAATTTCTTGAAACGACTTTTGGTGCTTCGCGCTTTGAAGATCCAGCGGTGCTGAGTGGCGTTTACTTTACTAGCGCGATACAGCAAGGTCAACCCGTTTATCGAGTGATGAGTTCAGTTGCGGCGACCCTGGAATGGGTGCCACCGGTGACTAGCGCAGTGGATCTTGAGGAGCGCGCCTACTTTCTGACGCGCTTATGGCGTGAGGTCATTTTCCGCGAAGCCGGACGAGTTGGCGATAACCGCAGGCTGGAACGTCGTCGTCAATGGTTGCGGCGAGGCGCGCTAGGAGTGTCGATAGTAGCGCCTATCATTGCATGCGCGGTTATTTTGCTCGCTTACCAGCGCAATAGCCAGTCGATGGCACAGTTATCTGAAAGCGTCGTCAAACTAAAAAATAAAGTACAAAATGTGAGTAGCCAGAGTGATCTGCTGGTTTTATTACCGCTGTTTGACGAAGCGCGCGACTTGGCCAATGCCTATCGATTACAAAACCAAGCCGCCTCATTTTGGTCCCGGCGTGTGCTTTATCAAGACGATACTTTAGCCTACAACCTGGAATTAACCTATCAACAGCTCTTGCAAGAAGGGCTGTTGCCGTTACTCGTCCGTACTCTGGAAGATGAGCTACGGCGCGGCGAAGCAAATAGTCCCGATGAGCAATATCAGTTTTTGCGCGCTTATTTGATGTTAGGTGATCCGGCCCATTTTGATGCAGAGACAGTACGCATAACAGTCATTACAAAATGGCGGGAAAAATTTTTATACAATGCCAGCCAGGCGCAACAGAATGAGGTAGATGACCATTTGGCTGCGCTTTTGCGATCCGTTCAGTTTAAGGCTTCCCTGCCACTCAATAATGAGTTGATAGAGCAAGCCCGCGCTACGCTCGGGCATTTACCGCTGGCGCAACGTGTCTTTAATAATCTCAAGCGGCGTCTAGAAAAAACGAATCTACCCCCCTTTAGTCTGAGTGCGGCCGCTGGACGCAATGCATCACTTGCCTTGCTGCGTCATAGCGGCGCTTCTCTGGCGGATGGCGTGTCTGGTGTTTATACGCAAAAAGGGTACGCTCAATTCAGGGTTTTATGTGACGAAGCTGTGACTGAAGTTGAAAAAGCCAATTGGGTGCTTGGACAAAAGCAGGCGGATATCAGCACGGAAAATATCGCTGCACTGAAAATCACGCTGGCGCAGCTTTATTTTAAAGAATACATAGAGCAGTGGGATAATTTTCTAAAAGATATTGATCTACTTCCTTTTGAAAAACTTGCACAGGGTGCATCGATTGCGAATTTATTGGCTGCGGCTGACTCGCCATTGCGCTTATTGGTCAATGCGGCGGTGCAGGAAACCACGTTGGCTCAAACTGACGCTGCTAAAGCGCCAGCCTATGCGTTGGAGAATACAGTAGATACGCATTTTCAGGCCTTACATGATGTGGTGAAAAAAACCGAAGCTGCAGAACAAACGCCGTTGGCGCAAGTGCTAAGCATGCTCAAGGAGGTGGCGATGTTTCTGGATGCGGCAGATACGGCGCATGCCTATAACCTGCCAATACCCACGAGCAATGCTTTAAGTCAGCTCAGGCTCGCCATCCAGGGAATGCCTGCGCCACTGCCAAATGTGCTGGATGGCGTGGTGACAGATAGTATGGCATTACTAAAAGATGGTGAACGTGCGCGCTTAAATGCATTATGGATGACTAATATTGCGCCGTTTTGCCAGCAGGCCATCGGAGGCCGTTATCCGCTGGTGGCGAACTCCATGCATGATGTGACGCAAGAAGATTTCGCCAAAATTTTTGGGCCAGGGCGCTTGATTGACGATTTTTTCGAGAAAAATCTGAAGGCCTATGTTGATATGTCCAAACCTAAATGGCGTTGGCGCAACAATACGCTTGGCATTGCGGATGATGTCTTAATGCAATTTCAACGTGCAGCGCAGATTCGCGATGCGTTTTTTCAAGATGGAGGAAAAGCGGTCTCGATTCGCTTTAATCTGAAACTGGTCAATATCGATTCAACGATTGCCAAATTTACCCTTGAGCTGGATGGACAAAAGCTATTGGCGACCCATGGCGCGGCCCAGCCGGTTCAATTCCAGTGGCCCAGCGGTAACGGTACGGGATTAGCTCAGATGACATTCTTGCCGGCAAAAGACCAGAAAGATGTGATGAAAGACGGCCCTTGGGCTGTGCTGCGCTTGCTTGATACGGGGCGTCTGGAATCAACTCAGCAGGCGGATCGTTTTAAACTAACTTTTGATTCTGCTGGCCGTAAGGTTGTTTTTGAGTTGAATGCAAGTAGTGTGATCAATCCTTTTAAGCGGACTGTGTTTGAGAAATTTCGTTGCCCGGCGCATTTGTAAAGGGTGTCAGTTTTAATTAAGGTTATTTAAGTCTGACCAAATCTTTAGCGCTTCGTGCAGTATTTAAATACATGACTAGGAGAGGCGATGAATCAAATTGAAGAATTCAAAAAATTGGCATCGGAGTATGAGGTTAAGTTTACGCCTATGTTTCAAGATGAGGCGATTCGCGATATGGGTTATCAGGATCCATCAATTGATGGCTTGATTAAAGGTGTTTGTGCTGGAGTTGCTATAACTTCGATTAAAGCGAAACTAAAAGAACCACAAAGTATAAATTTATGGGAAAAATATCGTGACACGGTTAAGGCAGCTGAATATAGAGAGCTTTCGGAAGCTCTTCCTGGAGAAGATATTAATGAAACTTCCAGATATGGAGAGCTTTCGTTGTTTTTACCTCATCAATCTGATGCAATAGTATTGCTGACTGACTATTCTAGTCAACGTCAGGACCTTACAGAAAAATATAGAAAAAAAGAAGAGGAGATCGAAAAACGCTCGATGAATAAAGGGTTCGCAGGCTCTCTATTTGGAGTAAGCAAGGATAAAGAAAACGAATTCAATGAAAAGAAAAAAAAGGAATTATCTGAATTAGAGAAGGAGAAAAAAGAAAAGGATTCCTCTTTGAGGAAAAAAATGTTCCACTTGATGATTCCTACTACAACAGAAGAAAGTATTGATTTTATATCAAAAAACGTGTGCGACCCAGGTAATCACTACATGATAAGAGGAGCGATGATTCGCTCTGTTATAAATGAACATGTGAAATTTGATATGCCCTGTTTTGTTGTGATGCATTTCGAAAATGGGACCCACGGGGTTGCGGTATATAAAAATTCAGACAAAGATGGGGTTTCTTTTTTTGTTGATGCAAACTCTGGAGAATGGGTGGGTCGCTGGTCTAGGGTGCTAGATGTAATGGGTTATATGGCTATAAAGCAATATGAGGGAACCCTGATAGGGAAATGGGAATTTGTTCATTATAAGGTCGGATAAGGAAGGGCTATTACTAACCCTCCCTCTCCTAAGAACCGTGCAGGCGAGTCACCTCGCACACGGCTCAAGCCAAGAGTCCAGCGCTGGCTAAGGCACCGGGCAGTCTAACAAACTGGCTGCCTGAGCAATATACGCCTGGAGCCATTTCGCCCTTCTGGTAAAATCGAACCAGTTGACCTGGTTTCTTAATTCACCTGGGCGCGCAAGCGCACAACAAACCTAAACGGTCTGCCTCATCTGCTTTCCCGCGTATAACGGTTTGCCAAGATTTCTTGCCCACTCTGACCAAGAGCAAGTCTGCTCGCTTTCGCGCAAGAGAATGTTTCACTCTTTATCCCCCTCATTACAAGGCGGCCTTCGCTTTTTGCTCCTTCCTGTACCCGCAGCGCCAACAGCATTCCTCGCGGTTTGCCTACCATTTCTGGCAGCGTTACGGGCTTATCCTGTTCCGCTTGAATTTCAGTGCGAGTCGGATCCCTCTTCTTTGCCGGCGGTTGTTTGTCCATGTTGGCCGAACTTTGAGCGACCAAACCTAACCGCGTACCATTTTGGTTCAGGCCCAGCACCTTTGGCCTGTTCATTTTAACGACAATTACAGAGATTCACGTGTGTTGATCGTATTCGCACATCCCTAGCCCCTCTCCGCTTTAGTGCTAGCAGATTCGGCTTTGCCTCGCGGCTCGGCTTACCGATTACTCGGCGGTTACATTGTCATCGGAGCTTCACACCGGACCGTTGCCAGCCCCGCATGTCCGACTAGGGAACGATTGATGGAGCAATCGGTCTTATCTGGTTATATTTCTCCTGTAAGACAGAAATTCAAACGACTTTTCAGGTCGCACTAAAGTTTAAATGTCGTAATTTTTTTATGTTTATAAACTTCTATTCTATTTATAGGTGAATATTATTTATATGGAGATGTACAATGCTTCAAAAAGAGAAAGAGGTTAGAACAAGTCCAAGATTGTGCCACACGTTGGTTATGGATTTATTAATCACGAACGGCCTAACATGGCCATTGGAGGTATTACCCCGAAACAGAAGTTGGCCCTTGCAGCTTAACTTTCTACTTTTAAAAACTATTAAAAATGGGGGGGTACCGGTGGAATTAGGTGGTAAGAGTGAGGAGGATTGGCTTGCGGAAATCAAGAGCATGAATAACCCCCAATAAGTAGAGTGACTAACCTGTAATAGTTTGGAATTGACTTGATAAAACTCCTGCAGAATCGACTGATCTAGCTACACTTTTATTCCGTAACTTTTCAATAGCGGATGCCCTGGGAGTTGCTTGAATGCTACCGCACCTCGGGTACAATTCTGGGTTTATTCGTCTCTTAGACTGATCTGAGTTGAGCACAAACCTGATTCTTTATGCATATTCATATTCTCGGCATTTGCGGCACCTTCATGGGTGGGCTGGCGGTGTTGGCACGCCAAGCCGGTCATCGCGTGACCGGTTGCGATGCCCAAGTGTACCCGCCAATGAGCACGCAGCTTGCGGCGCAAGGCATTGAACTCATCGACGGTTACCAGGTTGACCAGCTGGCCTTAAATGCCGATCTTTATGTGATCGGGAATGTCGTGACGCGCGGCAACCCATTGCTGGAGGCGATTCTAGACCAAGGCTTGCCTTACACCTCAGGTCCGCAATGGCTGGGTGAACATGTGTTAGCGCAAAAATGGGTCTTGGCTGTAGCCGGCACACATGGCAAAACAACCACCGCGTCGATCTTGACTTGGTTGCTCGAAGAAGCGGGCTTGAACCCGGGCTTTCTAATCGGTGGCGTGCCGCTCAATTTGAATATCTCAGCCCGACTTACGCCCTCGAATTTTTTTGTGATCGAAGCCGATGAATACGATACGGCGTTTTTCGATAAGCGCTCTAAATTTATTCATTATCGTCCGCGCACGCTGGTGCTGAATAATCTCGAATACGATCATGCGGACATTTTCCCGGATCTGACTGCGATTGAAACCCAATTTCACCATTTAGTGCGGACTATCCCAGCGACGGGGCGGATGATTGTGAATGGCCGTGATGAAGCGCTAGCACGTGTGTTAAGCCGGGGCTGTTGGAGTGAAGTTGAAGCGTTTGGGAGCGCCGACGGCTGGCATGCGGAAGCGCTTGATGAGCGTGTGATGGATCAATCTTTTGCTGTGCATTGGCAGGCCCAGCGCGTCGCTACAGTTAATTGGCAGAGCTTGGGCGAACATAATCGGCTTAATGCCTTAGCGGCATTGGCGGCGGCCCGCCATGTCGGTGTAGCGCCGGCGACGGGCGCTGCAGCCTTGGCGCGTTTTGCTGGGGTTAAGCGTCGGATGGAAACCTATGGTAGCGTGGGTGGGGTCACAATTTATGATGATTTTGCGCATCATCCGAGCGCAATTAGCACCACTCTGGCCGGTTTACGGGCGCGGATTGGGACTCAGGCGCGCATTTTGGCGGTACTCGAAGCGCGCTCGAATACGATGAAATTGGGCGCGCTGAAAGCTCAATTGCCGGCGAGCCTGGCTCAAGCAGATCTGATTTTCGCATATGGGGCATCAGCGGGGCGCGACGCGCTCGGCTGGGATTTAGCCCAGACTCTAGCGCCGCTAGGCGAGCGCGTTTATCCTTTGCATGATCTTGAGGCGCTGGCGCGAGCGGTCACGCTGGTGGCGCGGCCGGGCGATCATATTGTGGTGATGAGCAACGGCAGCTTTGGCGGTATTCATGCGAAACTGCTTGCGAGACTTTCTAAAAAAGAGGGCGTGGCAAGCGATTTTGATTCAGGGAAGGTTGCGTGAACATTTTTTTTGAAGATTCCGGCAGCTTTAAGGCCGGCACTGTACTCTCTCAGCAAAATGAAACGTTGCAAGTCGAAGGACTCGGCGGGCGACGGATTAAAGTAAAAAGTAAAGACGTTCTACTCGAGTTTTCGGCGCCGTCAGCCGCTGCATTAATGCACTCTGCTGAGACCTGCGCCCAGACTATTGAACTGGATTTTTTGTGGGAATGCGCGGGGAGCGATGAATTTAACTTTGCGGTGCTCGCCGAGGAATATTTTGGCCCGCAGGTCACCTCGATTGAGCGGGCCGCGCTGGCCCTGCGCTTACATAGCGCGCCAGTCTATTTTCGTCGTAAAGGGCGCGGACACTATCAGCGTGCGCCAGAAGAGCAACTTAAAGCCGCCTTGGCCGCCCTTGAACGGCGCCGCCAACAGGCCGCGTTGCAAGCTACTTATGAAGCTGAATTAAAAGCGCATCGGCTACCAGCAGTTTTTGAGGACAAGGTTCTCACCTTCTTAATCAAGCCGGATAAAAATTCAATCGAATACAAAGCGGTGGAGGCTGCCGCCAGTGCTTGTGGCACTTCAGTTGCACAATTAATGCTCGATTGCGGCGCTCTTCCTTCTGCGCGCGCATTGCACGAGAGCCGTTTTTTGGCGGAGCATTTTCCACAGGGTACCGGCTTTGGCCCAGTGCCTGAAACTGCTGAGCCAGCAGCTGAGGGCCGCTGCGCCGAATTACCGGTCACTGAAATCCAAGCTTTCTCGATCGATGACATTAGCACGACTGAAATTGATGACGCTTTCTCGGTCGAATGGTTAGAACATGGCCGCTTGCGGATTGGGGTGCATATTGCAGTACCCGCACTTGGCATTGCGCGGGACGATATGATTGACTTGCAGGCGCGCACGCGTTTGTCGACCGTCTATGTGCCGGGCGACAAAATTACTATGCTGCCCGCTGAGCTGGTCGATAGATTTACTTTAAAGGAAGGCGGGTTAAGGCCAGTCCTGTCATTCTATACAATTGTTGATAGCGCAACGCAAGATATTGTGGCCACTGAGACGCGCCTCGAGCAGGTATTTATCGCGCACAATCTGCGCCATAATTGGCTGGATGCGATCGTAACGGCGGAGGCTATTGCAGCGGGCGAGGGTGACTATCTCTATAAAAAAGAGATCGCCGTACTGTGGCCATTTGCGCAAGCGCTTTACGAAAAGCGGCAGGCGGCCCGCATCAATTATGGACTCAAGCGCGAAACGCAGCGCTATACAGACTTTAATTTCGCCATCGACGGCGAATCAGTCTCGATCACTCCGCGCCGGCGTGGCTCCCCGCTTGATTTGATTGTCGCTGAGTTAGCGATTTTGGTGAACAGCAGTTGGGGTGCTGCATTGGCTAAATACGGTGTGCCAGGAATTTATCGGGCGCAGCGTTCATTTGGCGCTAATCGCACGCGGATGCAGATTGGCCCAGCACCCCATGAAGGACTCGGGGTTGAACAATATGCTTGGAGCACTTCGCCGTTGCGGCGCTATATCGATTTAGTGAATCAATGGCAACTTTTAGCTTGTACGCAGCATGGCGTGGCCGCTAAATTGGTGGCTCCATTTAAGCCCAAAGATGCGGATTTGTACGTGATTGTGCAAAATTTTGAAGAGATTTATCAAGCCTATGCAGATCACCAGAACCGCATGGAGCGTTTTTGGTGCTTGCGTTGGCTCAAGCAAGAAAAGCGCGAACGTATGCTTGCCGCGGTTGTAAAAGGAGACTTGGTTAGGTTTGACGAAATCCCGCTATTGCTGCATGTGCCTGGGCTTGGCGTGCATGCGCGCGATACTAAGCTGTGGCTCGATATTCTTGCGCTAGACGAGCTCACCCTTGAAGTTTCATGTCGCCTAGCGCAAGTGTTGGAGAGTAGTGAGGCGCAGACGAATCTATCTGGCGACACCGCGCTGAGCTGCTCGTAGGAATGCCATGTCGCTAATAGTTGAGCGCTATGCTGTGATTGGCAATCCGGTGCAACATAGCCAATCTCCGTGGATCCATGCTCGGTTTGCCGCGCAGACGGGTGAAAATCTCTGTTATACGCGCTTATGCGCGCCGTTTGATGGCTTTGCCGAAACGGTACGCGATTTTGTCGCGCGCGGCGGATGCGGATGCAATATCACCGTGCCGTTCAAACTTGATGCCTATGCGTTAGCGGATACCGTATCGCCTCGCGCTGCGGCTGCGGGTGCAGTCAATACCCTAAGAGTCAATGCGGATGGTTTCCTGTATGGTGACAATACCGACGGCGTTGGTCTGGTCCGAGATATTGAAGGTAACCTAGGAGTGGCGCTGGCAGGCCGCCGTGTTTTGCTGCTTGGCGCGGGTGGGGCAGCGCGTGGAGTTCTCTTGCCATTGCTGCAGGCTAAACTTGGCGAGATAGTGATGGTTAATCGTACGGCTGAGCGCGCGGCTGAGCTGGCCCATCATTTTGCGCAATTAGCCGCAGAAGTTGGATGCCAGCTTATTGGTGGAGGAGAAGCCGTGGCGCGTGGCGTGTTTGATGTTGTAATCAACGCTACAGCCGGCAGCCTTGCGGGTGAGCTGCCGATTTTCGATGCGCGCGCGCTGGGCACAAATACGCTTGCCTATGACATGATGTACGGGTCGCAACCGACGGTTTTTATGCACTATGCGCAACGCCATGGTGCGTTTACCGCAGATGGGCTAGGCATGCTGGTGGAACAAGCAGCCGAAGCGTTTTTTGTGTGGCGGGGAGTGCGACCTGAGAGCGCTTTAGTGCTGGCCGAATTGCGTGCATTGCTGGGTCGCAAGTGCATAGACTGAGCTCAATACTTTTTTATTAAAAATGCTCACGCTAGGCTAATGCGCCAAGCAAAATAATCCCAATCGTAATCGTAAGCGCGCCACCTAAGCGCGTTGCCATTTGCGCAAATGGCATCAATTGCAGGCGATGAGCGGCAGTTAAAATGGCTACATCCCCAATCCCTCCCATCCCACTGTGGCAGGCATTAATAATCGCCCCTTCAATCGGATACAAGCCGACCCAACGTCCAACAAAAAAGCCTACCATCGTCAAGGTCACGACGGTAACCACAATGGTGATGAGATTAGCCAGCGTGAACGCTGCGAGTAACTGGTCCCATGGCGCAATCGTAATGCCGATTGCAAACAACAAAGGATAAGTCACCGTCGTAGAGAAGAAATGATAAACCGTGCGCGCGCCATCTTCTAACTTAGGAGAAACCGCATAAGTCAATTTGGCGAGCACCGCCAAAAATAGCATGGCGACTGGCGCAGGCAGGCCAATCAATTGATGGATTAAGATGCCTAATATATATAAGCAAATGGCAATCATGCCAGCAGCCGCAAAATTTTCGACTGAAGCAGTAGGCAGATTGGCGTGGTTCGCCAAAACGCTATGGTCGCTTTTATGTAAGCGACCTCTGCCACTATAGCGATGATAGCGTTTACCGAATTGGTTAAGTAAGGCGGCGCAGATAATTGCAGTCAAGTTGCCCAGCATGACAGCCGGTACAATCTGAGCGAATAATTGCCCTTGTGGCAGGTGCAAAATCTCAGCGTAGCCAAGCGTTAGTGGAATGGCACCTTCGCCAATGCCGCCGGCCATAATCGGGACAACAATATAGAAGAACGTATGGTGCGCACCTAAACCGAGCGCCATCCCCGTCAGCGTGCCTACAATAGCAGCAGCGATCGAACCGATGGCTAACGGCACGAAAATTTTAGCAAAACCCTTAATTAGAGCCTGCCGGTCCATACTCAAGATACTGCCAACGACAACCGCGGCAATAAATAGATACAATACATTAGTTGCTTGCCAAAAGTCTGTAATTGATTGGATGAGTCCATTCGGCAGTAATTGATAATAAACCAGGCAGGAAGGTAAAAAGGTGGTCACAATAACCGGACCGCCAATTCTGCGCAAACCTGGAATGCGCGCGCCTAGCTCAGCGCAGGTAAAGCCTAACGCTGTGAGGATCGCAGCTATAACTGAAATATCCGTTGATGTTTTACCCAACGCAAATAAAGCGCCTAAGCAAATCATAGTGACGCAGTACACGGGAAGCGGCACAATGCCGACCCGTTTGTCCATCCAACGCCACCAGCGCAGCGCATACCGTGGCGAGCTAGATAAGAAACTATGGTTTTTAGGCCGGCTTATAAGTTGCTGGAAAAATTTGCGCATCAAGGCACATGCACCTAAAGAAAAAACCTTCATTACGGATTTCCTGCTGGGTCTATGTTTTCTATTTATAAGCTGCCCTAATGTGTAAAATAAAGCGTGATTCGCTATCAATTATAGTTTTGGCAAAGTTAGCTTACTTCACAAGGGTAACGTTCATAAATTAGCGGTGCTCACTAGGCAATGGTCATGCGCTCACGGTATTTGAACATGAGCGAGCCGATGCGCAGACAAACGAAGAGCGGTGTAGTGAGTTTTGCGGGCAGCTTGTTTATTTGTATCCCAAACCGATAAACTGTCTCGAATATCCAAGTTGTGGCGGCGCACGTTAACCTCTTTTTTGGTACAGGTAAGTTTTAGATGGAAACAATTAAAACCGGGCTTTTAGGTTTCGGCACTGTCGGTCAAAGTACGTTTGCTGTGCTCCAGCGCAATCAGGGAGAAATCAGTCGTCGGGCCGGACGCGGCATTGAGATCAAACGAATCGCTGTGCGCGATAACAACAAAGCGCGGGCAGTACTAGGCGAAACGGATGCAGTTCTGTTAGATACAGATGCTGAGGCATTGGTCTGCGATCCAACTTTAGATATCGTAATAGAAACTATCGGCGGCACGACGATTGCGCGTGAATTAGTATTGCGCGCATTAGCCAATCGCAAGCATGTGGTGACAGCCAATAAAGCTCTGCTTGCGGTGCATGGCGCCGAGATTTTCGCCATGGCGCACAAGCACGGGGTGATGGTGGCATTTGAAGCAGCCGTTGCCGGTGGTATCCCGATTATCAAAATTCTACGCGAAGGATTAAGCGCTAATCGAATTCAATGGATTGTCGGCATTATTAATGGCACTACAAATTTCATTCTGTCTGAAATGCGCGAGCATGGCATTGATTTTGAGACTGCCCTTGAGCGCGCTCAGCGCTTGGGCTATGCAGAAGCCGATCCGACCATGGATATTCAGGGCATCGATGCAGCTCATAAAATAGCCTTGATGAGTGCGCTTGCCTTCGGCGCGCCCGTCCAGTTTGACAGCGCATATATTGAGGGCATTAAAGGGTTGGCCCCGCTTGATATTCAGTATGCGGAAGAATTGGGTTATCGGATCAAGCTGCTTGGGATTACGCGACGGGTAGCAGATCGCATCGAGTTGCGCGTACATCCAACTTTGATCCCAACCCAACACCTGCTAGCTAATGTCGAAGGGGCGATGAACGCGGTCGTTGTGCAGGGCGATACAGTGGGCTCGACGCTTTACTATGGCAAAGGTGCGGGTGGCGAGCCAACCGCCTCTGCGGTGGTGGCTGATCTGATCGATGTGACTCGCTTACATACCGCAGATCAGAGTCAGCGCGTACCACCTCTTGCGTTTCAGCCGGATCAGTTATCCAACCTAGCAATTTTGCCAATCAGTGAAGTGAGGTGTTGCTATTATTTACGGTTGCGTGTGATGGACGTAAAAGGCGTATTAGCTAATATTACAAAGATTCTTGCTGATAACGATGTATCCATTGATGCTTTATTACAAAAAAAATCACGCCTGCCTGATCCAGTGGGCGCTAATGAGACAGACGATTTAATCGTGATTACTCATCTGGCCGTTGAAAAGCAAATAAATGCCGCGCTAGAGCAGATGAGCGCCTTGATGACAGTCATGCCGCAGATTACAAAACTGCGGATTGAAACATTAAATGAAGGGTGTTAGTGTATGAATTATATTTCCACCCGTGGGGCTTGCGCAAACGAGCGCCGGACTTTTACTGACATTTTACTGGCAGGCTTAGCCGCAGATGGCGGATTATATTTACCTGCGGTTTATCCTTCGATTACACCGGACGAACTTGAGCATTGGCGAAATCTGTCATATGCAGACCTGGCATATGAAGTTCTCGCTAAATTCTGTGATGATATTCCCGCCAAAGATCTGCGGGAGTTAACTCGCCGTACTTATACTGCGCAGATATATCGCCATGCGCGTGAGTCCGAGAAGGCTGAGCAAATTACGCCGCTTAAGGCTTTAGGCATTGAAAACGGAGCGCCCCTTTACCTGCTTGAGCTCTCGAATGGCCCGACGCTGGCGTTTAAGGATTTAGCCATGCAGTTGCTGGGCCGGCTGTTTGAATATACGCTGGCCCAGTCAGGCGCACAGCTCAATATTCTCGGCGCGACTTCGGGCGATACCGGCAGCGCGGCTGAATATGCGATGCGTGGCAAGCAAGGAGTTCGGGTTTTTATGCTCTCTCCTCACCAAAAGATGAGTTCGTTCCAAAGCGCACAGATGTATAGCCTGCAAGACCCGAATATCTTTAACCTTGCCGTGACGGGGGTATTTGATGATTGCCAGGATTTGGTAAAAGCAGTCTCCAATGATCATGTGTTCAAAGCCCAATATAAGATTGGTACAGTCAATTCGATTAATTGGGCGCGTGTGGTTGCGCAAATTGTTTATTACGTTAAGGGTTGGCTTGCGGCCACTCAACCGGCTGCGACAAAATTAGGTCAGACATCTGGGCCTGAGGCGTTGCCCAAAGTGTCATTTTGTGTGCCATCGGGTAATTTCGGCAATGTCTGTGCCGGCCATATTGCGCGTATGATGGGTTTGCCGATCGATAAACTGGTTGTCGCGACGAATGAAAATGATGTGCTAGATGAATTTTTTCGCACAGGCGTTTACCGTATCCGCGATGCTGCAGGCACCTATCATACGAGCAGCCCGAGCATGGATATTTCAAAGGCGTCGAATTTTGAGCGCTTTGTATTTGATTTGCTGGGACGTGATGCGGCGCGGGTGCGGCACCTATTTCATCAACTGGAAGCAAATAAAGGCTTTGACTTATCCGGCAGTGGTGATTTTGCGCGCATTCACCAGTTTGGTTTTGTTTCAGGCCGTAGCTCACATCAAGAGCGTATGGCAACCATTCAGCAGACCTATGCGCGCTACGCAACGATGATTGATACGCATACTGCTGATGGCTTGACAGTCGCGCGCCGTTATCTAGAGCCTGGTGTACCGATGGTGGTGCTTGAAACCGCGCAACCCGTTAAATTCAGTGCGGCTATGCGCGAAGCGCTAGGGCGAGACCCCGAGAGGCCGGCTGCATTCGCCAAGATTGAAGAGTTACCGATGCGCTTTGAGGTCGTGCCGCCGGATGCGCAGATTCTGAAAGAGTTTATTGCTGCGCATACGGGATAAGCCAGTGAGCTTGCTGTTGTCGTTATGAGGCATTTGAATTCTCTCCCGCAATCAAAATATGCATCTTTTTGCGCGTCGGTTCAGGCAATCGAATGAGCATGCACTGAAGGATAAAAAACCGGCCAGCCTGGCGCAAATAGAGATTGCGTAAACCAGTAAGAAAACAGCGGGGAATATTCATCAGGATAGAGAAAAGGTACCACGCCTCTCAGATCCACTTAAGCGTGGATAAGCAAACGAATAACACGATTGGATGCTTGTGCACTAAAAATTGCGGCGGGCCAGAGACATGCATCTGGCCCGCCGTTTGAAACAAAGATAAAAGCGATAGAGATTAAGCAGCCAGTAACGAGCGCAACACAAAAGGCAAAATCCCGCCATGCTGATAATAATCCACCTCAATCGGCGTATCGATGCGCAGCAACAAAGGTACGTGTTGTAACGCGCCATTTGCGCGGCGGATGGTGAGCGTTACCTGTTGCTGCGGTTTTATGTGGGCGAAACCCTCAATATCAAAGCTTTCATTGCCCTGAAGGTTTAAGGTTTGCGCGTTTACGCCAGGCATGAATTGCAGTGGCAAAACTCCCATACCCACTAAATTTGAGCGATGAATTCGCTCAAAGCTACAGGCAATCACTGCCTTTACGCCGAGTAATTGAGTGCCTTTGGCGGCCCAGTCGCGCGAGGAACCTGTGCCGTACTCTTCACCACCAAAGATAACTGTTGGCACATCTTCATCAAGATAGCGCATAGCGGCATCGTAAATGGAGAGCAATTCTCCGCTCGGCTGATGCAGCGTAATGCCTCCCTCAACCCGCGTACCGTCCACCTGGAGGGGCACCATCAAATTTTTGATGCGGACATTGGCAAAGGTGCCGCGCATCATAATTTCATGGTTGCCGCGGCGTGAACCATAGCTGTTGAAATCAGCTTTAAGCACGCCATTTTTTTGCAGCCATAAGCCAGCCGGAGAAGTTTCTTTGATTGCGCCAGCCGGACTGATATGGTCAGTGGTGACTGAGTCACCAAAAATGCCGAGTGCGCGCGCGTTCTTGACGCTAGATTGAGGCGCTGCAGGTTGCATACTAAAATCAGTAAAGAAGGGCGGTTGCGCAATGTAAGTTGACTTAGGCCAGTTATACACTTGGCCTTCAGTGCCTTCAATTTTGCTCCACAAATCGCCTTTTTGGGTGAGCTGGGCGTAGTTTTTTCTAAACACTTCCGCATTTAGCGCGACCTTGAATAATTGATGGATTTCATCGTTTGAAGGCCAGATATCTTTAAGATAAATATCTCGCACTTTTCCATCTTGATCGGTGCCCTGGCCAAGCGGTTCAGTGATTAAATCGCGCATGACTGTGCCAGCGATTGCATAGGCTACGACGAGTGGCGGCGAAGTAAGGAAGTTGGCCCGCAGGTTGGGATGAATGCGGGCTTCGAAGTTGCGATTGCCTGATAACACCGCGGCTGCGACAATATCGTGCGCAATGATGGCTTCATTGAGTGCTGGTGTGAGATCGCCGGCATTGCCAATGCAGGTGGTGCAACCATACGCCGCTAGAGTAAAGCCCAGTTTTTCAAGATAAGGCAGTAAGCCTGCGGCAGTTAAATATTCAGTGACGACACGTGAGCCAGGCGCGAGCGAAGTCTTAATATGAGGCGCAACGCTTAGGCCCATTTCAACCGCTTTCTTGGCCAGTAAACCAGCAGCCAGGAGTACGCTTGGGTTTGAAGTGTTCGTACAGGACGTAATGGCGGCAATTAAAATATCCCCATTACTAATTTTGACGCCGTCACGGTTCGTATAAACCTGTTCGAGCGCGTTTTTATCTTTAGAAAAGCCGTTCTCGCTGACCGGTTTTGAGAATAAATCAGTAAACGTTTGTTTCACTTGATCCAACTCAATCCGATCTTGCGGGCGTTTAGGGCCAGCGAGTGAAGGGCTTACCGTAGCTAAATCAAGCGTGATGACGCGCGTGTAGTCAATTTCACCCGCCTGCGGCATGCCATAGAGGTGTTGCGCTTTGAAATAATTGCGTAAAGCGTGGATTTCTTCTTGCGTGCGGCCGGTGTTTTCAAAATATTCGATGGTCTTATCATCCACTGGAAAGAAGCCCATCGTCGCGCCGTATTCGGGCGCCATATTGCTAAGGGTGGCGCGGTCAGGCACTGTAATTGAAGCGGCTCCTGTGCCAAAGAACTCAACAAATTTACCCACGACTTTTTCTTTGCGCAAAAGCTCGGTGACGGTGAGCACTAGATCCGTTGCAGTGACACCTTCACGCAATTGGCCTTTTAACTCAAAGCCAATCACATCCGGAGTCAGAAAATAGACAGGCTGACCTAGCATTGCTGCTTCTGCCTCAATCCCACCTACCCCCCAACCGACGACGCCAATACCGTTGATCATTGTGGTATGGCTATCAGTACCCACCAGCGTATCAGGATAATAAATAGCGTTAGGCCCCGCCTCAGTCTGAATTTTCTGATGATGTACGCCACGCGCGAGATATTCGAGATTTACTTGATGAACAATGCCAATGCCAGGTGGCACGACATGAAATGTATCAAACGCTTGCATCCCCCATTTCATGAACTGGTAGCGCTCCTGATTGCGCTGAAACTCCAGCTTCATATTTAAATCGAGGGCATCGCTACGGCGAAAATAATCGATTTGAACTGAGTGATCGACCACTAAATCAACGGGCACCAAGGGCTCGATCAATTTGGGGTCACGCCCCATGTGTTGAGCGACATCACGCATTGCAGCAATGTCAGCTAGCAGCGGCACGCCTGTGAAATCTTGCAAAACAACACGCGCCACAACCAGTGGAATTTCTTCAGTGCGGGTCGCCTTGGGTTGCCAATTCGCGAGTTGTTCAATATGCGCGCGCGTAATTTTGCGGTCATCATAATTGCGCAATACGGATTCAAGCACCAGCCTGATTGAGACTGGCAAGCGCTCGAGCTTAAGATTAAGCGCCTGACCTAGCTGTGGCAGTGAGTAAAACTGACCGATTTGAGTGCCGCTATCGAATTCTTTAAGTGTGTTGTAGAGAGAATGAGCCATTTTGTCCTTATTCGCGGAAATCGCCAATCATCTGCGCCGCTTTCCCCCAGTGCTGATGCACGGTGCTTTTATAGCAGTGTGCATCAGCCTGAGAAGAGGCCGGCTCTCTGATTTGCGAACAACCTGTTTAACGAGTTTTGCGAATTGCCTCCGCCTGGGTTGGCGCGGGAACGTCCCGCGCAATCATTTCGGGTGACCTGCATTCGTCAGCAAGGCGTTGTTTATACTGACCTTTGTCATTGAAAAGCATCGCTTTGGAGGGAATCACCACCCAATTCATCCCGCTGGCTGCATCATAAAAGCGATCAGCGCCTGTACTGGTCTGGACGCGCGGCAGTCGGTAGTTCTTGCGATTCCAGCGCATAGTAAGGATTTGATCGCGCCGCATATCGCCGGTGATCCAGAGCGGCTGGTTGCCTTTGCAGAGCCATTTCACTGACTGAGCGGTAGCGACTTTTGCTTTAGCCGCCGCCGCATTTTTTTTGTGTGCAGCTTGCTTGCGCAAGCGTTCGGCTGTTGCGGATGCGTTTGAGGAGGTTGCGGCTGGAGTGGCTCGTGTAACCGTATCGCTTGCTAGGGCCACGGGGGCGCTAGCGAAGAGATAAGTAAGGGCAACAATGACTAGGTTTCTCATACAGGTCTCCTTTTATACCGTTTATTTCAAACAATATTGACTACCCAAGCAGATGTTTTACGCCATTTTGTTCTTCGAGCAATTCTTGCAACGCAAGATCCATCCGCTCGCGTGAAAACGTATCGATCTCAAGGTCTGAGACTACAGTGTAGTCTCCATTTGCGGTCGTCACTGGAAAACCGTAGAGCAGACCTTCAGGAATGCCATAAGCCCCATTGGAAGGAATGCCCATCGTGACCCAACGCCCGTTGCTGCCTAATGCCCAGTCGCGCATATGATCAATCGCGGCGTTCGCGGCAGAAGCGGCTGACGATAAGCCGCGCGCTTCGATCACAGCAGTTCCGCGTTGCGCTACAGTAGGAATAAAGACCGTGCGATTCCAGGCCTCATCATTGAGCATTTGCTGCAAACTGGCGCCTTTAACTGTAGCGAAACGAAAATCCGGGTACATCGTAGGCGAATGGTTGCCCCAGACAATTACTTTCTCGATTTCTGCGATGGGCTGTTTTGATTGAGCAGCAAGCTGCGCTAAAGCGCGATTATGGTCAAGGCGCATCATTGAGGTGAAGTTTTTCTGCGGTAAATCGGGTGCAGACTTCATAGCGATATATGCATTGGTATTCGCTGGGTTGCCGACAACTAAGATTTTTACATTGCGACTGGCCATTTCGTTTAGAGCGCGACCTTGTACCGTAAAAATTTCGGCATTTGCGCTTAGGAGATCTTTACGCTCCATTCCCTTGGAACGGGGGCGCGCTCCAACTAACAATGCGTAATCAATATCTTTAAAAGCAATTTTAGGATCATCTGTAATAATAATGTCTTGCAACAGTTCAAAGGCGCAATCTTCAAGCTCCATGACCACGCCTTTCACAGCAGCTTGCGCCTGCGGCAAATCTAATAGCTGCAAAATAACGGGCTGATCTTTACCTAGTAAATCGCCATTGGCGATACGAAAGAGCAGCGAGTAAGCAATTTGTCCGGCAGCGCCGGAAATGGCGATACGCTTTGCAGGTTTAGACATAATTATTTCCTGAGAGAGTCATTAAAACAATCCGCGTGTAAAACCGGCGCGGCGCTTGATATCGGTCCCAAGTCTAAAAGCCGCTGTTTTGAAAGTCAATATTATCATGTGTCTTATATAAGACATATCAATTGAAACAGGAGTGGACGGTATGAATGCGCTGTGCTCCAATACTAGAATGAATCGTAGCTCAACCATTTTATCCAAAAGCCCTGCTGAAATTGCGAGCAGTGAGCAGATAGGGCTGCCGCACGCGCCTACTTTTAGTCCTCTTTATCAACAAATTAAAGCGCTGATTACGCAGAGTCTAGAGGCGGGCGAGTGGAAGCCAGGCGCACCCATTCCAAGCGAGGTTGAGCTTGCTGCGCGCTATAAGGTCAGTCAAGGCACCGTACGCAAGGCAATCAGTGTGCTGGCGGCTGAAAATTTGCTGGTCCGTCGACAGGGCAAAGGCACTTTTGTGGCGACCCATAGCGAAGCACGCGCACAGTTCCGTTTTTTGCGCTTACTCTCGGAAGAGGGGGCGTCGACCGCTTACGCAAGTCATTTGCTGGAGTGTCGGCGCTTGCGTGCGCCGGCCGAGATTGCGCGACCGCTTGAGCTCAAACCTAATGAGCCAGTGATATTAATCAAACGTACTTTGCAGTTTGGTGAATTAGTTGCCGTATTCGATGAAATTTGGTTGCCAGGCAATCTATTTCGAGGGCTAACGCCAGAGCGATTGGCGGCGTACCATGGGCCGCTTTATGGCCTCTTTGAGACAGAGTTTGGCACGCGCATGATCCGCGCTTCAGAGAAAATTCGTGCATTAGCAGCGGATGCGGTGGTCGCAGCAGCGCTTAGGGTTGCGCCAGGTCACCCGCTGTTAAATGTAGAGCGAGTGTCTTACACCTATGGTGACAAGCCAGTTGAAGTGCGGCGTGGTTGGTATGTGACGGATACGTTTTATTATCAGAATGACTTAAGCTAATTTTGAATGATTCTATCGAGCTTGAAAGTTAAGAGCCGTGGCTATATCGATTGAGCTACTAAAGCAATCAACTAAAAAATATAAAAAATTTTAAACCAATATAGCCATTCGGCTAGCTGTAAATCATTTGGCGTACACAAGATAATAACGGTATCCGTGATCGTAGTTATTGTTGCGCCAAATAAGATGAAAAAGTTATCTATGCCGCATGATGCGCTGTTTAAGTCTTTTTTAAAAGATATTGATATAGCGCAAGAGTTTTTGCAGCTTCATTTGCCATGCTATCTACAAAAAGAATGTGATTTCAATACGCTACAACTGGTTTCAGGCGCTTTTGTGCAAAGTAATCTCAGCCAGCGTTTTGCCGATATAGTGTATTCAGTGAGTAGCCCAGACGGGCAAGACAAGCTGTATATCTTAATGGAACACGAGAGTACCGCCAGCGCTCTTCCGCCGTTCAAGCTTTCAAGTTACTTAAACGGCATCATGCAGCAGCATCTTGAACAAGGTCATAAACAACTACCGGCTGTATTTGAGATGATTTTTTACCGGGGCGAACGGCCTTATCCTGGACCTACGAATTATTTGAATTGTTTTAAGCGTAAGCAGTTAGCACAAAAACGCTTGGGGCTGCCTGCATCGGTCCAAATTCTAGATCTATCCACTATTCCAGACGAAGAAATAAAGCGCTATAAACGTATGGCGGCGCTAACCTTAGCGCAAAAATACATAGGCACGCAGAATTTAATGCAGTTTGCACCGCAGTTAGCCGAACTGTTGCAATGCTACCCTTTACCGGTTGAAAAATTGAGGCAGTTAATCTACTATTTAGTTGAAGAAGGCCGTGGCGATGATGGGCGGTTTTTACAGTTCTTGATGGAAAACGTAAGACAATGTCGAGAGGATGAAGAGATGAAAACATTAGGGCAATTTTTGCGAGATGAAGGGCGCGAGGAAGGGCGCGAGGAAGGGCGGAGAGAAGGCTGGCGAGAGGGCCAGCGCGAAGGCGAGCAACTAAAAGCGTTTGCCATCGCTCAAAATCTGCAGAATCTAGGATTAGGATTAGATACGATTAAAAAAGTCACGGGTCTTTCCGACCTTAAAGGACTCGCATAAATATATTTCAATATTAATATTTATTAATCCAAAGGCGGGCTGGCTGGAGAGCATCAAAACTCAGTAATTATTTGAATTGTTTTAAGCGTAAGCAGTTAGCGAAAAAAATACATAGATAGGCACGCAGAGTTTAATGCAGTTTACGCCTCAGTTAGCCGAACTGTTGCAATGCTAACCCTTTCTGGTTGGAAAGCTGAGGCGGTTAATCTACTATTTAGTTGAAGAAGGCTGCGGCGATGAGGGGCGGTTTCTACAGTTCTTGATGGAAAACGTAAGACAATGTCGTGAGGATGAAGAGATGAAAACACTAGGGCAATTTTTGCGAGATGAAGGGCGAGAAAAAGGGCGGAGAGAAGGCCAGCGCGAAGGCGAGCAACTAAAAGCGTTTGCCATCGCTCAAAATCTGCAGAATCTAGGATTAGAGTTAGATACAATTAAAAAAATCACGGGTCTTTCTGATCTGAAAGGGCTAACATAAATTCTTCGAGCTTTGGGTCGCCCAAGAGATTTTAATTTATAGATCGCTTATTCATACCAAGCTTTATCGCTTGTTGACCCTCTATTTACAAGAGTTTTGTACGCAGACTTGAGCCATGCGAAGCCTTCCCAGTGTCAGATAAGCGAAAAACGCGTTAAAATCTCGGGCTGTGGATTCAATGAGGTTTAACCGTATGGCTGAAATTAGAAAAAAATCAAGGCCGGAATTCCGTAATATTGGGATCGGACAGATACTCAGTTACCGGCTTCCGTTGCCAGGGATCGTGTCAATTTTGCACCGTATTAGCGGTGCACTGCTTTTTCTTTCTTTGCCGTTTTCTCTGTATTTGTTTCAGCAAAGCTTAACTTCAGCGCAGAGCTTTGAGGCGCTAAAGAGTTTTGCGAGTGGCGCACTGGTTAAATTAAGCCTTTTATTGGTTATTTGGGCTTTTGTATTTCATTGTTTTGCCGGTCTTCGTCATTTGCTGATGGACCTGCATTACGGGGTGGCTAAAGCCTCTAGCAAAAAAACGGCGGCGGTCGTATGTGCCCTCTCGTCAATAGTCACCTTTGCTATTGCGCTCAAACTATTCGGAATTTTTTAAATGGCAACGCACAATAATTTTGGCCCAAAGCGACTTGTGGTTGGCGCGCATTATGGTTTGCGTGACTGGCTAGCGCAGCGGGTGAGCGCCGCCGTGATGGCTATTTATGCGCTGATTCTACTCATTTGGTTTTTTGCGGCGAAAAATTTTTCCTATGAGGGTTGGACCTCGATTTTTGCGGCGCCATGGATGAAAGCGGCCACTTTGGTTGCGCTGCTGGCGCTTTTTTATCACGCTTGGGTGGGCATGCGTGATATTTGGATGGATTATGTAAAACCGCTTAGCGTGCGGCTAACGCTGCAAGTGTTGACGATCGTGTGGCTACTGACCTGTGCAGGTTACGCCGTGCAGATTCTGTGGAGAGTATAAGAATGGTCGCAGTTAAGAGTACGTTGCCCCGTCGCCGTTTTGATGTAGTGATTGTCGGTGCGGGAGGCTCGGGTATGCGTGCCTCGTTGCAATTGGCGCAGGCAGGTTTGTCGGTTGCCGTATTATCTAAGGTATTTCCAACTCGCTCGCATACGGTTGCCGCTCAGGGTGGAATTGGCGCTTCGTTAGGCAATATGAGCGAAGACAATTGGCATTATCATTTTTACGACACCATTAAAGGCTCGGATTGGCTCGGCGATCAAGACGCGATTGAATTTATGTGTCGTGAGGCGCCCCGCGCAGTGTATGAGCTTGAGCATTTTGGTATGCCGTTTGATCGTAACCCGGATGGCACGATCTACCAGCGTCCGTTTGGCGGGCATACCGCAAATTATGGCGAGAAACCTGTGCAACGTGCTTGCGCTGCGGCGGATCGGACTGGGCACGCATTGCTTCATACGCTTTACCAACAGAACGTCAAAGCGAAAACCCAGTTTTTTGTTGAATGGATGGCGCTTGATCTCATCCGCGATCAAGAAGGGAATGTGCTTGGCGTGACTGCGCTCGAAATGGAAACGGGCGAGGTTTATATTTTAGAAGCCAAGTGCACGCTCTTTGCAACAGGCGGCGCAGGTCGCATTTATGCGGCTTCAACGAATGCATTTATTAATACCGGCGATGGTCTTGGGATGGCGGCCCGGGCGGGTGTCCCACTCCAGGATATGGAGTTCTGGCAGTTCCATCCAACTGGTGTGGCTGGCGCTGGCGTGCTCATTACTGAAGGGGTGCGTGGTGAGGGCGGAATTTTGCGTAATGCCCATGGCGAACGGTTTATGGAGCGTTATGCTCCGACTTTGAAAGATTTAGCGCCACGTGATTTTGTTTCGCGGGCGATGGACCAAGAAATTAAAGAAGGTCGGGGGTGTGGCCCACGGCGGGACCACGTGCTATTAGATCTATCCCATATCGGGGCTGAGACAATCGTTAAAAGATTGCCGTCAATCCGTGAAATCGCCCTGAAATTCGCTAATGTGGATTGTATTTTAGAGGCGATTCCAGTCGTGCCTACGATCCATTATCAAATGGGCGGTATTCCGACTAACATTAACGGTCAAGTGGTCGCCGGAAATGGCGATAACCAAGCCCCAATTAATGGTTTTTACGCGGTCGGCGAATGTTCGTGCGTATCCGTACATGGCGCGAATCGCCTTGGCACCAATTCGTTGCTGGATTTGGTGGTGTTTGGTCGAGCCGCGGGCAACCATATTATTAAGCAAGTGAGCGCCCAACGTGAACATAAGCCGTTGCCAGCAGATGCCGCTGAGCGCGCGATGGCGCGTTTAGCTAAGCTTGAGGCAAGTACTACTGGCGAATATACGCAGCATATTGCGGGTGATATTCGTCAGACTATGCAAGACCATGTGGGTGTTTTCCGCACCAATGATCTATTGGCGGAGGGCGTTGCAAAGATGACTGAGCTGGCCGAGCGCGTGCAGCATGTCCATTTGCGAGATAAATCAAAAGTATTTAATACAGCACGGGTTGAAGCCCTGGAATTGGCTAATTTGATTGAAGTGGCGCGGGCCACAACGACTTCAGCCGAAGCGCGCAAAGAAAGCCGTGGCGCACATGCGCACCGCGATTATCCAGAGCGCGACGATGTTAATTGGATGCACCATACTCTTTGGCATAGCGCGGATAATCGTTTGGACTATAAACCCGTGCAAATGAAGCCGCTGACAGTTGAAACTGTCCCGCCCAAAGCGCGCACTTTTTGAGCATGACCATTTTTGCTAGATAGGCCGGACCTAAGCATCAAGCATAACAAGCTTAGACAGTGTGTGGGTGCTTTAAGTTAGGCTAACGGGAATTCGAGATGACAAAACGTATTTTTGAGATTTATCGCTACGATCCAGACCAAGACGCGGCGCCGCGGATGCAGACTTACGAGCTTGAGCTCGATGCGCACGACAAAATGCTGCTCGATGCGTTGATCAAGCTGAAATCCATTGATGAGTCGCTGGCGTTTCGTCGCTCATGCCGCGAAGGCGTATGTGGCTCGGATGCAATGAATATTAATGGCAAGAATGGTCTGGCCTGCCTGACTAATATGAATGAGCTGCCGCAGCGCATTACGCTCAGACCGCTGCCGGGCTTACCTGTCGTGCGCGATTTGATTTGCGATTTTACACATTTCTTTGATCAATACCATTCAATCAAGCCTTATTTGATTAATGATGAACCCTTGCCGGAGAAAGAGCGTTTACAATCACCGCAAGAGCGTAATGAATTGGATGGACTGTACGAATGTATTTTATGCGCTAGTTGTTCGACCTCTTGCCCGAGTTTTTGGTGGAATCCAGACAAGTTCGTCGGACCCGCCGGCTTATTGCAGGCGTATCGCTTTATCGCAGACAGTCGGGATCAAGCCACTGGGGAACGCTTAGATAATCTAGAGGACCCTTATCGCTTATTCCGTTGCCACACCATTATGAATTGTGTTGACGTTTGCCCGAAGGGGCTGAACCCGACGAAGGCGATTGGTAAAATCAAAGAACTCATGGTGCGCCGTGCAATCTAACGCCGTGCAATCTAAGTATCAGTTTCGAGCCGCTAGCTAAAATGGAAAGTGTGTCCCATCAAGCAGACCCAGTGCAACGCGCTCGCTTGCGTTGGCGGGCGCGGCGCGGGCTGCTTGAAAACGATCTCATCATTGAACGTTTCTTTAGTCGTTATGAGCACGGCCTAAGCAATGCAGAAGTGGGAGCGTTAACTCGGCTATTGGAGCTTAGCGATAGCGATTTGTTAGACTTACTCCTTGCCCGAGCGCAGCCGCAGGGTGAGCTCGCCAGTCCAGACGGATTACATGTGTTAGCGTTATTACGCGCTAGTTAAATTGACCATGTACTCTAGTTTCTTTGTAGGGCCTAAGCAGGTCCACGATTTGCTTTTTTTGCAATATCCGCTATGCCATTTTTTAACTCGAGGACGCTTATGACTCCATCCGATGTAAAAGCGACGCTTTCTTTTAGCGATGGCTCGCCCAGTGTTGAGCTGCCAATTTACCAGGGCACCCTTGGTCCCGATGCGATTGATATTCGTAAGCTATATGGCCAGACTGGAAAATTTACGTACGATCCCGGTTTTATGTCCACGGCAGCGTGTAATTCAGCCATTACCTATATCGATGGCGAGAAAGGCGAACTTCTGCATCGCGGCTATCCGATTGAGCAACTTGCGGTGCATGGCGATTTCTTAGACGTTTGCCATTTACTGTTAAAAGGCGATTTGCCCAATTTGGAACAGAAGCGGGAATTTAGCGAGCTTGTCACTAAGCATACGATGGTGCACGAGCAAATGCAGTTTTTTTTCCGGGGCTTTCGGCGCGACTCCCATCCTATGGCCGTATTAACGGGTTGTGTTGGCGCTCTATCTGCGTTTTATCATGACTCATTAAATATCAATGATGCGCGCCACCGCGAAGTATCGGCCATCCGGCTTATCGCTAAGCTGCCAACATTGGTTGCGATGGCGTATAAATATAATACTGGGATGCCGTTTGTATACCCGCTCAATGAGCTGTCTTATAGCGCTAATTTTATGCGCATGATGTTCGCCAATCCGTGCGAAGAATATAAGATCAACGATGTTTTGGTGCGCGCCCTTGATCGCATTTTGATTTTACATGCCGACCATGAGCAAAATGCTTCAACCTCAACGGTACGTTTGGCTGGGTCCTCTGGCGCTAATCCATTTGCTTGCGTGGCGGCAGGTATTGCGTGTTTATGGGGGCCAGCGCATGGTGGGGCGAATGAAGCCGCGCTGAATATGCTAGAAGAAATTGGCTCGCCAGAGCGGATTCCAGAGTTCATTCGTCAGGTTAAAGATAAGCAATCAAGCGTAAAATTAATGGGTTTTGGCCATCGCGTCTATAAAAACTATGATCCACGCGCTAAACTCATGCGCGAGACCTGCCATGATGTACTGGAAGAGTTAGGCTTGCATGACGAGCCGCTCTTCAAATTGGCAATGGAGCTAGAAAAAATTGCGCTCGAAGACGAATATTTTGTTTCGCGCAAACTCTATCCTAATGTCGATTTCTATTCAGGGATTGTGCAACGTGCATTGGGGATTCCAACTTCGATGTTTACTTGCATCTTCGCTATGGCGCGTACGATTGGTTGGATTGCTCAATGGAATGAAATGATTTCTGAGCCGGACCAAAAAATTGGCCGGCCACGTCAGCTCTTTGTTGGGCAGACCCCGCGTGAAGCCAAACCGATTGAGCAGCGGTAGCGATAAAATGACTAAAATCGCAGTCTTGGCAGGAGATGGGATCGGCCCGGAGATTGTGGCGCAAGCGCTCAAGGTTCTAGAGGCGCTTGATGTCTCTTTTGACTTTGAGCCAGCGCCAGTGGGTGGCGCAGGTTATGCTGTGGCTGGACATCCCCTGCCGGCTGCAACGCTAGCGTTGGCGCAGGCTGCAGATGCGGTTTTATTTGGCGCTGTGGGCGATTGGAAATACGATACTCTGCCGCGTGAATTACGCCCTGAACAAGCCATTTTAGGTTTGCGCAAGCATTTGCAATTATTTGCCAATTTACGTCCGGCGGTTCTCTACGCAGAACTTGCGTCGGCTTCGTCTTTGAAGCCAGAAATTGTCGCTGACCTTGATATTTTAATTGTGCGCGAATTGAGCGGCGATATTTATTTTGGTCAGCCGCGCGGGATCCGGCTGGTACTGGATGGCGCTTTTAAAGATTGCCGTGAAGGCTTTGATACGATGCGTTACAGCGAGTCCGAAGTACGCCGGATTGCTCAGGTCGCGTTTCAGGCCGCACAAAAACGCAGTAAGCGGCTGACGAGTGTGGATAAAGCCAATGTGCTTGAGACCTCTCAACTGTGGCGTGAAACCGTGATTGACGTGGCACGGGACTACCCAGATGTTGAGCTATCGCATCTGTATGTCGATAATGCTGCGATGCAGTTGGTGCGGGCGCCCAAGGCATTCGACGTGATTGTGACCGGCAATTTATTTGGAGATATTCTTTCTGATCAAGCGGCGATGTTAACCGGCTCGATTGGGATGCTGCCGTCTGCTTCGCTGAGCGCTGGCCATAAAGGGCTGTATGAGCCGGCGCACGGTTCGGCGCCGGATATAGCTGGTCAGGATTTGGCCAATCCGTTGGCGACGATTTTATCGGCGGCGATGATGTTGCGCTATTCATTGCAGCAGCCACAGCAGGCGGATCGGATTGAGGCTGCGGTCAAAAAGGTCTTGGCGCAAGGATTGCGTACCGCGGATATTTGGACCCCGGGTACACATAAAGTGGGTACTCAAGCAATGGGTGATGCAGTGGTTAAGGCACTGGCGTAGCTTGAGCGAGTGGGTGTGGAATGAGTAAAAAAATGAAAACTGTTGGCTTGGTGGGTTGGCGCGGCATGGTGGGCTCAGTTTTGCTGCAGCGCATGTGCGAAGAAAATGATTTTGCATTGATCGAGCCGTTATTTTTTAGTACGAGTAGTGCTGGCGCAGCGGCGCCATCCTTGGCTAAAAATGAAACGAAACTAAAAGATGCCTATGATCTTCAGGCGCTTAAGCAGTGCGAGATTATTCTAACATGCCAAGGGGGCGCTTACACAACCGAGATATTCCCCAAGCTGCGCGCAGCGGGCTGGGATGGCTATTGGATTGATGCCGCTTCTTCACTACGGATGGAAGAGGATGCCGTCATTGTCTTAGACCCAGTCAATGCGCACGTGATTAAGGATGCATTGGGCCGTGGCGTCAAAAATTATATTGGCGGTAATTGCACGGTCAGTCTTATGTTAATGGCGCTGGGCGGTCTTTTTAGCGCCGGTTTAGTTGAGTGGGTCAGTGCGATGACCTATCAGGCCGCTTCAGGCGCTGGCGCCCAGAATATGCGTGAATTGCTGCAACAAATGGGCGTGCTATATGGCGCAGCCAAGCAAAACTTAGCCGATCCGACAGCCGCCATCTTGGAGATTGATCGCGGGGTGTTGGCTGCCATGAATAGCGAGCAAATGCCGGTGACGCAGTTTGGCGCGCCATTGGCGGGCTCACTGCTGCCTTGGATTGATCAAGACCTGGGTCAGGGTGTATCGCGCGAAGAATGGAAAGGAGCCGCTGAAACCAATAAAATTCTTGGCAAACCGCCATTAGGCGTGCCCGGTTCAGTGCCAATAGACGGCATTTGCGTGCGCATTGGAGCGATGCGTTGCCATGCCCAAGCATTGACCATCAAGCTCACGCAAGATGTACCGCTCGCTGACATCGAAAATATCGTAGCGGCAGCGAATGACTGGGTACAAGTCGTCCCCAATGAACGTGTTGCATCGCTGAACCAACTCACGCCGGCCGCCGTTACTGGCACGCTATCCGTACCAGTGGGTCGATTGCGTAAGCCGGTGCTGGGTGATCAATATCTGTGCGCATTTACTGTAGGCGATCAGTTACTGTGGGGCGCGGCTGAACCTTTACGGCGGATGCTAAGAATTTTGTTGGCCACTGCATGAAATTTAAGCAACTGCGCGCATTGAGCGTGTAAGCCGCGATGCGTATTGCTTTAGGCTTACAATATAATGGCGCGCCATTCTCTGGTTGGCAGTCGCAACAGCACCGCAATACGGTGCAAGATGTGCTGGAACGCGCGTTGACATCATTTGCCACCTGTCCGTTGAAAACCGTCGCTGCTGGGCGTACAGATGCGGGAGTGCATGCGTTGGGCCAGGTTGTGCATTTTGACACTGAGGTGCAGCGCCCGATGTTTGCGTGGGTGCGCGGCGTCAATGCTTTTTTGCCGGATAGCATTGCGGTGCAATGGGCAAAACAGGTGCCCGCAGAGTTTCATGCGCGCTTTAGCGCCCATGAGCGGACTTACTACTACATGCTATATACGCATGCGATTCGCTCGCCACTTTTGGCTGGCCGCGCCGGATGGGTGCACCAGGCCGAGCTTGATCTGAGCGCAATGCGTGCTGCGGCGCGTATATTACTGGGCGAGCATGATTTCTCCGCCTTTCGCTCTTCTGAATGTCAGGCCAAATCGCCCTGCAAGCATCTATATGCGCTGGATATCGAAGCGCGGGGTCATTTTATTCATTTTCGTTTTAGGGCGAATGCCTTTTTGCATCATATGGTGCGAAATATCATGGGCTGTTTGATTGAAATCGGCCGCAGCAGGCAGTCGGTTGACTGGCTGAAAATAGTACTTGCTGCGCGTGAGCGACGCCACGCAGCTCCTACTTTTATGGCGGATGGCCTATACCTTGCGCAGATTGGCTACCCGCTCGCTTTGAGCGTGCCCGCGCCTGAGTTGGCGAGTCAGTCGTGGGGAGAAGTATGGTCGCACAGCAGCTAGCAACGGGGTTGCAGGCACGCACCCGGATTAAATTCTGTGGCTTGACGCGACCACAAGATATAGAGCGCGCAGTTAGCTTGGGCGTGGATGCGATTGGTTTTGTATTTTATCCCGCCAGTGCGCGCGCGTTGAGCTTTTCTCGGGCGGCAGAATTGGCGCGTTATGTGCCGCCATTTGTCTCATTGGTTGGATTATTCGTGAATACAGATGCGGCTACGCTGCGCCAAGCGGTAGAAGCTGTTCCCTTATCTATATTGCAATTTCATGGCGATGAAACGCCGGCCCAGTGCTCAACACTTGCCGCTAGCGTGCGCTTGCCATGGTTGCGCGCTTTGCATGTCAGCGCTGGCGACTTAGCGGCATCTGCTGCGTTATTAGAGGTTGCTCATCGCTATGCTGCCGCGGATGGCCTGTTGCTTGATACATTAAGTGATGGATATGGGGGAAGCGGGCAAAGTTTTGATTGGTCGAGCATTCCAACCGCACTGACCTCGCGGATTATTTTGAGTGGCGGTTTAAACGCGGAAAACGTTAAAGATGCGATTATACAAGTGCGCCCTTATGCGATTGATGTATCTACTGGAATTGAAGTCTTGGGGGCCAAAGGCGTGAAAGATCATAGCAAAATGGCGGCATTTATGCGCGCGGCGCAGGCAGCCGATAGCTGCTAAATTGGATTGAGACCTAAAGCCAAATGTATAACTTACCTGATCCACAAGGCCATTTTGGCCCATATGGGGGCATTTTTGTTGCGGAGACTTTGGTTCACGCGTTGACGCAATTAACGCGCGTCTACCAAGAATCTCAACAAGACCCTGATTTTATTGCTCAATACCATACGGAACTCAAGCATTTCGTCGGCCGTCCATCGCCGATTTATTACGCGCAGCGTTTAAGCGAAAAACTGGGAGGCGCCCAGATTTACTTTAAACGTGAGGACCTGAACCATACCGGCGCTCACAAAATCAATAACGTGCTGGGGCAAGCCTTACTTGCGCAGCGCATGGGTAAATCACGCGTGATTGCAGAAACCGGCGCGGGTCAGCATGGCGTAGCGACGGCTACGATCGCGGCGCGCTTTGGCATGGAATGCGTCGTTTATATGGGCGCTGAAGATATGCGCCGACAAGCCGCGAATGTTTACCGCATGAAGCTGCTCGGCGCGCAGGTGGTGTCAGTTGAGGCGGGCTCGAAGACTTTAAAAGACGCGTTGAACGAGGCGATGCGCGATTGGGTTACGCAGGTTGAGAATACATTTTATATCATTGGTACCGTCGCAGGCCCGCACCCCTATCCAATGATGGTGCGGGATTTTCAGCGGGTGATTGGCGATGAGTGCAAAACCCAAATGTTAGAGCTGGTTGGGCGTCAGCCTGACGCGGTGATCGCCTGCGTGGGCGGGGGCTCCAACGCGATGGGCATGTTCTACCCGTATATCGAGGATACCCAGGTTCAGTTAATCGGCGTAGAGGCAGGCGGCGCAGGAATTGCCACGGGGCGACATGCGGCCTCCCTGACGGCCGGCTCGCCAGGTGTATTGCACGGCAATCGAACCTATTTATTACAAGATGAAAATGGGCAGATTAATGAGACGCATTCGGTTTCGGCCGGTCTCGATTATCCGGGCGTGGGCCCGGAACATGCCTGGCTTAAAGATATAGGCCGCGCCCAATATGTCAATATAACTGACGCTGAAGCATTGCAAGCATTTCATGATTGCTGCTTGATGGAAGGTATCATTCCCGCGCTTGAATCAAGCCATGCGATTGCTTATGCGCAAAAATTGGCGTCAACGCTCGGACGAGATAAAATCTTGCTGGTTAATTTGTCGGGCCGCGGGGATAAAGATATGCATACTGTGGCTGAAGCCGCTGGCATTAAACTATAAAGCACTTTTATATATGTCACGTATTCAAAGCACTTTCACCGCATTATTTGCACAAAGTCGTAAAGGATTGATTCCATTTATGACCGCAGGTGACCCCGATCCGGCAAAAACGGTTACCTATATGCATGCATTGGTTGCCGGGGGAGCGGACATCATCGAATTGGGCGTGCCGTTTTCCGACCCAATGGCGGACGGCCCAGTGATTCAACGCTCATCCGAGCGCGCGTTAGCGCGTGGCGTCACGCTGACTCAAGTATTGGCTGATGTGCGTGCATTTCGCCAGCGTGACACGGTGACGCCAGTTGTGCTAATGGGTTATGCCAACCCGCTTGAGCGCCTGGGCGCAGGGTTCGCGGCTCAGGCGCAAGCAGCAGGTGTCGACGGGGTACTGGTGGTTGATTATCCGCCCGAAGAGGCGGTACATTTTGCGCAGCAGATGCGAGCCCATAACATTGATCCGATTTTTTTACTGGCGCCGACCTCAACCGCTGAGCGCATTGCGGCTGTAGCGCAGCTGGCTAGCGGTTATGTCTATTATGTATCGCTCACAGGCGTGACAGGCGCAGGGCAGCCGGCATTGACGCGTGTCGCCAGTCAGGTCGAAGCGATTAAAGCGCGTATAACGTTGCCAGTAGGGGTCGGCTTTGGCATTCGCGATGCAGCTACCGCGTGCGCGGTGGCGAGTAATGCCGATGCAGTTGTAATGGGTAGCCGAATTGTTGAACTTCTAGCAGAAGCGCCGCCCGCAGACGCGGTACAATTACTCACTGATTTTATTGCACAAATAAGACATGCGCTCGACACAGACGTAAAGTTAGAGAGCAGTTAGGAAATTAAGGATAGAAGATGAGCTGGCTTGATAAATTACTGCCACCTAAAATTAAACCGACCAATCCGGCAAATCGCAAAAGCATGCCTGAAGGTCTATGGATCAAATGCCCCTCATGCGAGGCCGTACTCTATCGCAATGATCTAGAGAGTAATTTACACGTTTGCCCTAAATGCGATCACCATATGCGCATTGGCGCGCGGGCCCGCATCGATAGCCTGCTAGATGCCGAGGGCCGTTATGAGATTGGCCAGGAAATTGTGCCAGTCGACTCGCTTAAATTCAAGGACAGCCGCAAATATACCGAGCGCATTAAAGAGGCGATGGAAGATACCGGCGAGACCGACGCATTAGTTGTGCAAGGTGGTGCGATTCATACCTTGCCAGTGGTCGTCGCCTGTTTCGAGTTTTCTTTTATGGGCGGGTCAATGGGCTCGGTGGTGGGCGAGCGTTTTGCGCGTGGCGTGAAGGTTGCGCTTGAGCAACGTACACCCTTTATTTGCGTGACAGCTTCGGGCGGTGCGCGCATGCAAGAAAGTTTGCTGTCTCTTATGCAAATGGCTAAAACAACTGCAATGTTGACCAAACTTTCTGAAGCTAAACTACCCTTTATTTCTGTCTTGACCGATCCAACCATGGGTGGGGTTTCGGCGAGCTTTGCTTTTTTAGGCGATATCGTGATTGCTGAGCCTAAAGCCTTAATTGGTTTTGCCGGGCCGCGCGTGATTGAGCAGACGGTGCGCGAGAAACTACCGGAAGGTTTTCAACGCTCCGAGTTTTTACTGCAAAAAGGGGCGCTTGATATGATCGTTGACCGTCGTCGGCTACGCGAAGAAATTGCCCAGTTGTTAGCATTGCTCACATTACAGCCGCATGATGCTATGGTTCCTTAAAGAATCGGCCGAGGCGTTTTTATGGCAGCACTTCTTTGATTATGAATAATAGGTTTGCTGGGTTTACGCTGCAGCGCATATCGACTGAATGATGGTTTTTCCAACTCTAGCCGCCTGGCTGGCGCATCTTGAAACAGCCCATCCTCTCGGCATCGATTTAGGTCTGGCGCGGGTCAGCCAAGTTAAACACGCTCTCGCGCTAGATTTTAAGTGCCCAGTGATCACAGTGGCGGGCACTAATGGCAAGGGCTCGACCTGTGCATTGCTTGAGTCTATTTTGCTCGCCGCGGGTTATCGAGTCGGCTGCCATACTTCCCCCCATTTGCTCGCATTTAATGAGCGTGCGCGCATCAATGGCGAAATGGCCTCTGATGCGGCTTTATTGCCTCACTTTGAGGCCGTCGAACGCGCGCGCCATAGCTTGGCTGAACCCATCTCGCTAACTTATTTTGAATTTACTTTGCTGGCGATTGCGCACTGGTTTGCCGCCAGTAAACTGGATGTCGTGATCCTTGAAGTTGGCTTAGGCGGGCGTTTAGACGCAGTCAATAGTATCGATGCAGATTGTGCGATTGTGACCAGCATTGATATTGATCATGCTCACTACCTGGGCGACACGCGCGAAAAAATTGGTTTTGAAAAGGCCGGTATTTTTCGCTCTGGCAAACCAGCGATTTGTGGCGACCCCTTACCTCCACACAGTTTGATTGACTACGCGCAGCGTATCGGCGCAGATTTATGGCTGACCGGCCGCGATTTTGGTTATCAGGCGCAAGCGGGCAATGAACGTCAGCAGTGGCGTTATAAGGGCCGTACTCTAGCGCGCGCGGCGCTGGCTTATCCAGCCTTGCGCGGCGCCAACCAATTGCTAAATAGCGCAGCCGCGCTGGCAGCGCTTGAAGCGCTGCGCGATAGATTGCCGGTTTCAGCGCAACACATCCGGCTTGGACTAGCGCGGGTGGAGTTAGCTGGCCGTTTCCAGATTCTGCCTGGCAAGCCGGCCGTCGTGCTAGACGTTGCGCATAATCCTCATGCTGTCGCGGCGCTGGCGGAAAATCTAAGCAATATGGGGTTTTTCCCCTATACCTACGCTGTATTTGGCGCGATGAAGGATAAAGATATTGCGGCTATCCTGCGCTTGATAAAAAACGAGATTGACTACTGGTATATCGCTGATTTGCCAACCTCGCGTGCTGCGCCAGCCGCCATGATTGAGGCGCTCCTGCATGAAATACCAGCCGCGCATAAGAATAGCGCCGCAGCCCTCAATACGCCTCGCGACATCGAATGTTTTGCGACGCCAGCGCAAGCTTACGCAAAGGCATTAGCGAATGCCGCAGAGAATGATAGAATCATCGTTTTTGGATCTTTCTATACGGTGGCTGATGTGATTGCATATCGGCAACGCCAGTCATAAATGGGTGGCCCTTCCAAAATTTCATGATACAAGGTAACGTGGTTTAAGCCATTTATGGGATTTTTCTCGTTCGGCAGTAAAAGTAATGATCGGCGCAATGCAAACGGTGCATATGATGTGCGGGCAGAGCGCTCGGATAAGGCCGCAGCGGCCCGTGAGAAAGCGGCGACGCGTGAAAAACGTGGTGCGCGTCACGCTGGACAAGAAACTCTACTTGATCCGCTGCTGCTAGAAAAGCGCCGCGCGCGCAGTCGCTTGTTAGGCGCGGTAGTCTTGGTGGCAGTCGCCATTGTGATTTTATCTAAAGTGCTGGAACCAGGTCCTAGGCCACAAATTGATGACATCGCAATCCACGTGGCGACTCCGGCTAAAGTGACGCCACCAGCGCCGGCATTGAGTTCAGAGAAGGCTTTATTAAGCGCTTTGGATAAGCCCGCAGCACCTTCTGTCGCGCAAAAATCTATCCCCAATACGACCAATCTAACGGCAAAGGCCGCTTCGGCGCAGCCATCCGTTGCGCCTAGCCAGCCCATTCAGTTCACCCGTAAGCCAGCTCCATCGCCTACTGTAACGAATCCGCCGCCGCTGGCCACAGCGCCTTCCACACAAGCTAACCCGCGTACAAAAACAAGCCCGCAAACGGCTGCGAAGGGGACGAGCGCTAGCGCCCTCCCGAACAATCGTTTTGCCGTTCAGCTCGGCGCTTTAGGTGACGAGCCGCGCGCTCGTGCCTGGACAGAACGCTTAAAGGCGGCGAATATACCTGCTTATCTAGAGCGTAAAAAGTTGCCTAATGGCAGCCAACAGTTTCTTGTGCGTGCTGGACCTTTTAAAGATCGTGCAAGTGCTGAGGCAGCGAGCAAACGTATTCGAGAGCTTGGTTTGGCTCAGATGAATCTAAAAACTACTAAACAAACCGCTAAATAGGGGCACTCATGCTAACTATATTCGACTTTACTGTGTTGCTGGTGCTTGGTCTTTCGGCCTTGCGCGGTTTATGGCGGGGTTTCGTGGCTGAGACCTTGGGTTTAATTGGCTGGATCGTGGCTTTTATTATCGCCGCAAGGTGTGTGGTGTGGGTTGCGCCTTATTTGCCCGCGCATTGGCCGGGGGGGCAAACGACACAGTTTTTATTGGCGTTTGTTCTCATCGTGGTTGCCGTGCTGCTCACCGCAAGTGTGCTGAATGCCTTATTAAACCGGCTTGTCGGCGTGATTGGACTGAGTACGCTTAACTCATCATTGGGCGCGCTCTTCGGTTTATTGCGCGGCTTCGTGCTGGTGGTGGCATTGGCAGCAGCGCTGGCGAGCTTGACTGATTTGCCGCAACAACGGTTTTGGCGTGAAGCTTTACTCCGCCCTTATGTAGCGTCGGGCGTGCAGATTATGAAACGCCTGCTGCCCGATGCGCTAGCGCGTTATGTGCATGCAGGCACACCTTGAATGAAGTAAAATGATTGCGCCGTTGCTAAAAAGTGTTAAAGAGGCAAATAAATAGCCGTTGGCAAGCTAGTTAGGCGCTCTAAACAAGAATACAGTCAAAATTTGTATCATTTGAAGGACCCGCCATGTGTGGCATTGTAGGTGTAGTTTCAAAATCTCCGGTTAATCAGTTGCTGTATGACAGCCTGCTGCTGTTACAGCATCGTGGTCAGGACGCTGCGGGTATCGCCACAGCAAATGGCAATACCTTCTATATGCATAAAGCTAATGGCATGGTGCGCGATGCTTTTCGGACGCGAAATATGCGCTCGTTGCCTGGCACATGCGGCGTGGGCCAGGTGCGCTACCCAACTGCGGGCTCAGTCAGTAGCCAAGAAGAAGCGCAGCCTTTTTATGTGAATGCGCCATATGGGATTATTTTGGCGCATAACGGCAATTTGACGAACTCTCGGCAATTAAAAGACGAGCTGTTTCGGATTGACCGGCGCCATATTAATACTCATTCCGATACAGAAGTTTTGCTAAATGTGCTGGCGCATGAATTGCAAATGGCGAGCGCGGGTTACTCGCTAGATCCCGAGATGCTGTTTAAAGCCGTCAGCGGGGTGCACCAGCGCGTACGGGGTTCATATGCGATTGTCGCAATTATTGCGGGTTATGGTCTGTTAGCCTTTCGTGATCCTTACGGTATTCGCCCGCTCTGTATGGGTAAACTTGAAACTGAGCAGGGCGTCGAATGGATTTGTGCGTCTGAATCCGTGGCGATTGAAGGGCTTGGTTTTGAGTTGGTGCGGGATGTAGCTCCGGGCGAAGCGATTTTTATTAGCTTTGATGGCGATTTTTATAGCCGTCAGTGTGCGCCTGCGCCGAGCCTTAATCCCTGTATTTTCGAATACGTGTATTTGGCGCGCCCAGATTCTTGCTTGGATGGCGTGCCGGTTTACAATGCGCGACTGCGTATGGGCGATTATCTAGCGCAAAAAATCGAACGTGTAATCTCGGCCGGGGATATTGATGTGGTGATGCCCATACCTGATTCAAGCCGGCCGGCCGCAATGCAGGTAGCGAATCGGTTAGGCATTGAATACCGCGAAGGCTTTTTTAAGAATCGCTACGTAGGCCGTACCTTTATTATGCCGGGTCAAGCGGTGCGCAAAAAATCAGTGCGGCAAAAGCTCAATGCGATGCCAATTGAGTTTAAAGGGCGCAATGTGTTGATTGTCGATGACTCAATCGTGCGCGGCACGACCAGCCAGGAAATCGTCCAAATGGCGCGCGATGCGGGTGCTAACAAAGTGATCTTTGCCTCTGCAGCGCCACCGGTTAAATTTCCGAATGTCTATGGCATTGATATGCCAACCCGGGGGGAGCTTGTTGCCCACGGCCGCAGCGACGAAGAAGTGGCGCGCATCATTGGTGCAGACCAACTTATTTATCAGGACGTGGCAGCCATGAAACAAGCTGTGCGCGATTTGAATCCGGCGTTAACCTCTTTTGAAGCAGCATGTTTTGATGGTCGCTATATAACCAACGATGTTACGCCGGATTATTTGAATAGCCTAGAGTTGGCGCGTTTAGCGCCAGTAGCGGTCAACGAGCGCGAGGCTGGCGCGGACCATGAAAAAGCATTTTCGCAATTACATTTGCAATTGTCAGCGGAATAAATGGCTTTGACTGATCATGGATGAGTTTAATTTTGATACGCTAGCCGTTCGCGCTGGCAGCCTGCGTACCGAATTTAATGAACATTCAGAGGCGCTTTTTTTAACCTCAAGCTTTTGCTTCGCCAGCGCTGCTGAAGCAGCTAAAAGCTTTGCTAATTCGACCGAAGGAAATTACACCTATTCGCGTTTTGCGAATCCGAGCGTTGATATGTTTCAGCGTCGGCTTGCCGCACTTGAAGGCGGAGAAGTCTGTGTGGCGACGGCATCTGGAATGAGCGCCATTATGGCGGCTGTAATGGGGGTATTGCAAGCAGGAGACCACTTGGTGAGTTCGCGCAGTATCTTTGGCTCGACTATCAATATGTTCTCAACGCTTTTTAGCCGCTTTGGGATTCAGACGACATTTGTCGATCTGACGGATCATCAGGCTTGGCAAAATGCGGTGCGGCCCGAGACAAAAATGTTTTTTCTCGAGACCCCCTCTAATCCGTTGACGGAAATCGCCGACCTTAAAAAAATTGGAGACATTGCCAAAGCGGCAAATGCATTGCTTGTCGTTGATAATTGCTTATGCACGCCGGCGCTACAACAACCGCTCAAACTTGGCGCCGATTTGGTAGTGCATTCGGCGACTAAATATCTAGATGGGCAGGGCCGCGTATTGGGTGGGGCCATAGTGGGCTCTAAAGCCTTAATGCAAGAAAAAATCTTTCCATTTGTGCGCAATGCTGGGCCAACCCTGTCTGCTTTTAATGCGTGGGTGCTACTCAAAGGAATGGAAACTCTGACCGTGCGGCTTGAGCGCCAGTCTAAAAATGCTCTGACGCTTGCGCAATGGTTGCTGACTCAGCCCGTGGTTGATCAAGTTTTTTACCCAGGCTTGCCTTCGCACCCACAATATGAACTTGCTCAGCGGCAACAGCGAGCAGGGGGTGCGTTACTGTCATTTGAAGTCAAAGGCGCTACTCCTGAAGCGAAGCGTGCCAATGCCTGGCGCTTGATAGATGAGACCCGGCTATGTTCAATCACCGGTAATCTAGGTGACACGCGCACCACCATCACACATCCAGCGACCACTACACATAGCCGTATTTCACCGCAAGCTCGCGCGGCAGCAGGGATTACCGAGGGCTTGATTCGACTGGCGGTTGGGCTTGAGCATAGCGATGATCTGCAGCAGGATTTAGCGCGTGGGTTGGGGAAGTAATCAGCGGAACGAAAGGTGATTCGCTAAGCTACGCAGGCAATGTAAATTCGCCCCAATTAGCTAAAATCTTTAGTGTTTAGGTACAGTGTTCTTAATGTTCTCGTCAAAAAGGCCTGTACTGCTTTCGATTGAAGCGGGTGATGACGATTTCAAACTTGATGCCGATAATTTTTTCATCAAGCCAGGCGCTGTGCATTTCCAAGTTGATATATACCGAATCGAATGATTAACCGGCCACTTGCACGAATTCCACGAAGCGTCAAGCTGATGCTCTCATATGAGATTGCTGCATCCACGTGTGAATTGTGATGGAATTAAAGAATGTATTGAACTCTATTCGACCGCCTTCATCAAATTCAGACCCCATTAGTTCTGCAGTGAACAAACCTTGTCGTTCATAATCCGGACATACATTTCCTTGGATGCTCCAAAAGCAAAATTAGGCAGTTCAATACGCTCAATGATGCTCTTCTTCGTTCCAATAAATTTTAATATTAAATTTTTTCATCCGCACCTCGGTTCGATGCTTTTGTGATGTAACGAGATAAAACATGCTCGCGCGATGAAGTATTTTTATATTTAATTAACTCTAGAATTCTGATGGTCAAGTCTCCCTCTCTGGGAGCAGTTCACTGACAGGGTAATTTAGTAAGTTTCTCTGTGTTCTGGCTATAAATATTTTAGTAAATCGGATTCATAGAGGTCTTCATCAAGAGCTCTGGACTCAGAGTTATTGTTTTATAAATTTAAAAAGATATTTCAAATTTATTGTGTGAATAAACTTACTTAATATTTATTAGCTCTGCCAGTATCTGTGCTTTGTATGAAATCTACGGAGTATAAACTGCTGGCATCCTGTTTTTTTAAATTTTTATACCTATATTGCTCCCTTAAATCTTAGTTATTGAAATTAATTATTAGAGAAATTTGTTTGGTTTGTTTAATTTTTTTAATTTGTTTAATTTTGCATGTTATTATTCTGGGGGTTTTTATTTTTAAATAAAGTCGCTTAATTAAATGCAAAAAAATCAATATTATGAAATTAATTAAATTAGCTAGTAGCATCGTTGCATTCCAGGCACTCATTGCATGTGGTGGTGGCAGTGATGAAGTCAGCATGGAGAGTACACAAGCGCCAACGCTTGCAATTTCCTCTGAGGAGTCATATTTTACGATGCGACCCCTTCGGGCGCAATCTACTATAGTGCGATCTTCTGCGGCGCAATTTCTTGAAATATCACCTTCTCCGGAGTTATTGGCGAAGATGCCATCTTTGGAGCCGCCACCTTCTGCGCGGCTATCTCCTGTGGTGTTATCCACTGGAGTTGAGGCTGGTTCATTTGAAATAGAACATAACAGTGATAATAGAAAGCTGGCTGCAGCTCTTAAATTGGAAAGTTATATTTTAGCCAGCTTGTTTTACTTACATTCCATAGATTTTAGCTTTTCTAATAACGATCAATATAAGAAAATCTATATAGATATTTTGACTGAAAAATGTGCTAAGACAAAGTCAGTGCTGCAATCTATAGCGAAAATTTTAAATAAAACAGAAAATACAAATGAAATTCAATCTCAGATTGATAGATTCACTCAATTAATTATTGAAGATGTGATTAATGATAACAAGAATAATCTAAAATATGCATTGGAAATTCTGAATAAAGAAATTCACAAAAATTTTATTTATTTTAATAATGTAATAGAAAAAACAGAGGATTATATAAAGCTGGAAGATGGCGAGGAAAAATTATTTATATTAACTGATTTTGATTTATATAGAAATGTAATGTTGTTTAATATTTTGCGCATAAGAGCATCTCTCTCATTTATATTGCATGAGGACGTTAAAGGTGATTTGACTGCGAAAGGAGGCGAGGTATTGGAATGCATGAAAATGAAAGGGCAGGGAAAAGATTTGGATATGTTTAATAAATATATTATGGAAATAACAGATATTTTTGAAAAATGTTTAGAAAGTAAAAGAAGATATTTATTTGAATCTAATCTTATAAAAAATGACGAAAAATTAAAAGAATTTTTAGGCGAAATAGATATATTCCATGACTCAGACGAAGCGGATTCAGAATTTAGTAAAAAACTCAATTCATTTGATTCAATCATGCTCTCGATTGAATCTCAATGAATCGAGGCTATGGCATTTCATTATGAATCTGCCATAGCTACCGATAAAATGCTTTAAGTCCAAGCGCCTGTTCACGCCACTGCCAGCAGACGTTGGCATTGAAAACGTTAGCTTCGGCAATGTCAGCACGCGGAATTTCGGCGGGCCTTCGGTCAAATTTGGGAAGCCTGTTGCCGGATTAAGCGTCTTGGATTGTGATTCCAGTTGTCGCGGGTTCGAGTCCCGTCGGTCACCCCACCGCATAAGGCTTTGCGAGGTTTCTAAATCCAAACTTTACAACGGATTTAGTAACTTTACAACGAACGCCGATTTCGTAGCCGTCCAAATCCTCAAAAACTGAGCGCTAAAAAAGCATTAGGAACAGTGCAAAATATCTGTATGGATGTACAGTAAAAAGCATTTTCACTCTAAAAAATTCGGGACTTCTGATTCAGAGGTGGGTCTACCGGATTTACAGTTCGGGCTAAAAATACACTGAAACTAAATAAAAACAAAGAAATAAGCTGCTTTTTGCTTCGGAGCAATAGCCAAATTAAGGGTTTTTATGTCTTGTTAATGCGAATTAAGCATAAGCTTTCCGAAGTAAATTTTGATGTAAACTTGCGCGAATAAAACTTCGAATAAAAATAGAACTCTTTCGGAGATTTTGGTATTGCCTAAGCGCCAGCTCGAAGCATTGAGTTTTATTTGGTGGAAGCCAGATTGTTAAATGGTGTATTCAGAGACAAGTAAACACAAAATATAAAGATACCGTCTTCCAAGTCAAGCAATATTTCGATAATTTTCTTGGTAAGGCATACGTGTTTTAAGCACGCCAAAACACAGGTGAACCAGTTTTCTCATGCAAGCGCCCAGAGCCGACATAGCGGATTTACCGCGCGCGCGTAGACGTTCGTATAGAGCTTTGACGTGTGCGTTATAGCGTATAGCGACAACAGCGGCCATATAAAGCTTAGCGCGGATTTCAGGAGAACCTGCTTTAGAAAGTCGGGAGCGGCCCAATACAGAGGAACCGGATTGTCTTTCTACGGGCACTAGGCCCAAGTAAGCGGCGAGTTGTTCGGCCGTTTTAAATGAATGGGTTTGCATCACAGAAAGCATCGCTTTGCCGACTTGTGGGCCAATCGCGCGAATGCTTTTTAGCAAACCTAAGTCTTCTCTCAAAGCAGGATGCTTGTCGATATGATCATCGATCTCTTGTTGAAGTTGTTTTAACTGGGTTTGCAGAAAATGAATGCTGTCATCAAGCGATTTCTGAACACGCTCTGGAGTAGTCGAAATGCTGGCTTTTTCTTGGCGATTACGCTCACGCTGTAGGTCTTCAGAAATAGCTTCCTGGCGGGCGAGCAAAGCTTTAAGCGCTCTTGCTTCTGGAGCTGAAGGAACCCAAACATCAGGTTTGCATAGCAAGCCAAAACGAGCGATCAAGAAACTGTCAACTGCGTCAGTTTTAGTCCGTATGGCTAGGGTCTTTCCTAAAGCCTTTATTTGGGCCGGATTGACGATGGAAACCGCAACACCTGCATCGTGTAAGGCTTGAGCGGCTTGCTCATGATAACCCCCCGTAGCTTCCATTGTGACGTGAAGCTCCGTAAGCTCAATACCTTGTTTGGCAAGCCAGGTTAATAGTTCACTGAACCCAGCTTGGCTATTGGTTACTTTTTTGGATTTACGTTTAAGACCGGTTTCATCCAGTAAAAACGAGCAATCCAGCTTGGCTTTGGCGACATCGATTCCGAGGTAATACATCTTTATGTTCTCAATTTACAATAGAATTACCAACTCACTCACTATCCTTGTGCATACAGGGTCGAACCCTTGGCTACCGTTCAGTTTTATGTTGGTGAGAAGTGAAGTGAAGGGTTTGATCTTTATAACAAGGTCTATGCCTTAAGAGGAGTAACAAACTCTCTTCACTTCGTGTGATGGGAGCTAACCACCACGGAAATAATGATACAAGAGGAGTAGCCAGCAATGTTGCCAATTTCAGGTTCAAACGTTCCCCCTATCTCCAATGCTTCAACTCGCTCCAATCTGCTGACACAGGTTGAAGCAATTCATGAGCAAGCGAGCGGAGAGGGGCAGAGCGTTGTACAAGTTAGCGAAAGCTGTGTGGTGAGCAATCAACTCTATGGAGAGAGCCATACAGTCACAACAAACTTTTTCTTAACGGATTCGAATTCAAACACCAGGTTGATATTTGAAAGGCTAAACGCCCATGCAGAAACTACGCGTTACAAGCCTTTGGCTCAATTAGGTACACAGATTGAAGAGCTTAGAACCGCCTACCTCAACGTGCTCGAAGAGGTCGATGAAATAAGAGACGGCCTTGCTCTGTATATTCCTTCTGAAGGACAAGAAAGGGCGGATAGCAAAATTGCCTTTACGCTCATTGACAAAGTCCGCGAGTTTTTATCGTCTAGTAAAAAAGTGCTTTTGTTGCTTGGCGAGGCGGGTTCAGGTAAATCGACCTTTAATAGACATTTAACGCGCATACTCTGGGAGGAACATCAACAATCCTCTACGGCTCCTATTCCGATTTTTATTGCGCTTGCTGAACATACGCCTTCTAGTGAGGATTTAATAGAGAGCTATTTGCTGGAACAAAAGTTTTTGCCAGAAGCGATTACTGAGCTTCGAAAAGAAAAACGTCTGGTTTTTATTTTAGACGGTTTTGATGAAATAAAAGATCGCACGCAAGCATTTTATACGCAGAACAAGCTTGATCACTGGAAGAATGCTCAAGTCATTATTAGTTCACGCCCAGAGTATCTCGGAGGAAACTATCGTAGCCAGTTTCAGAAACGGGGGCAGACCTCCACTTTACAGGAATATTGGCTTTCTACGATTTCAGATGATTGGATTGCCGCTTATATTCAGAAATATATTCAGCATACCCAACGCACTGAATGGAGTTTAAAACGATACCAGGGTGCCTTAAATAATTTGCCGACTTTAAAAGAAGCGATACGCCGTCCATTTTTACTGCGGATGGCACTTGATCTTTTACCCGATTTGGCCAAAAACAAGTCAGCGCTGTTGACTCGCATAGCGCTATATGACGCATTTATATCGCGTTGGTGGAATCGCTCAGAAGAGCGGTTACAGCATATTAAATTGACTGCGGAAGAGAAAGATGCACGAAATAAGTTGGGGCAACATCTAGCTACAGAAGGACTGAAAGCCAGCCAAGAAATGGCGATAGCCCTGACCCAAAATGGGCTTGTACAAGCTTCCTATGACCTTGAGAAGAATGAAGTTGTCCCAGAAGTTTGGCGGACGTATCTTAATAAAAAAGATACAGAAAAACGTTTATTACTTTTTAATGCACCGCTGATTCACCGAGGGCAACACTATCGCTTTATCCATAAATCGATCCAGGATTATTGTGTGGCGCGAGCGATTTGTAGTCCGCAATTTAGCGACGCTCAACCGTGCGTTGATGCGGTGCTGAATCAATTCCTATTGGTGGATGAAGCGTTGATTCTCGACTTTTTAGTGGAACGTGTTAACCAGCATCCGGTTTTCAAAGCCCACTTGCATGCCTGGATAGAAGCCTCCAAGGATCCCGATGCCGTTGTGACGGTGGGTGCTGCGAATGCGATGACGATCTTGGTGAGAGCAGGTGTGGGGTTTAATGGAGCGGATTTAAATAGAATCCGGATACCTGGAGCGGATTTGAGCTATGGTGTATTTGATTCAGCGCAGTTGAAAGGATCGGATTTAAGCGGGGTTAATTTTCGTCAGGTATGGCTGTATCAGGCGAATTTAAGTGGAGCGCAGATGGTAGGGGTGCAGTTTGGCGAATGGCCGACTCTGAAAGAAAAGAGCTCGGTGTATTCGTGTGTCTATTCGCCGGATGGGAAAGCGTGTGCGATGGTGTTTGGAGATGGTAAGGTCTGCGTGTATGACACGTCGAGCTGGGCAAAAATCCACACTTTGCGCGGACATACGAATTCTGTGTGGAGCGTAGCGTATTCGCCGCACGGAACCCAACTCGCCTCTGGGAGTTTTGACAATACGGTCCGGCTGTGGGATGTGCAAAGCGGAGAATCGGTCCGGACGTTGCGCGGACATACGAATTTTGTCAGTAGCGTAGCGTATTCGCCGAGCGGAACCCAGCTCGCCTCTGGGAGTTTGGACAATACGGTCCGGCTGTGGGACGTGCAAAGCGGAGAATCGGTCCGGACGTTGCGCGGACATACGAATTCTGTGTGGAGCGTAGCGTATTCGCCGCACGGAACCCAGCTCGCCTCTGGGAGTGATGACAAGACGGTCCGGCTGTGGGACGTGCAAAGCGGAGAATCGGTCCGGACGTTGCTCGGACATACGAATTCTGTGTGGAGCGTAGCGTATTCGCCGCACGGAACCCAGCTCGCCTCTGGGAGTAATGACAAGACGGTCCGGCTGTGGGACATGCAAAGCGGAGAATCGGTCCGGACGTTGCGCGGACATACGGATTCTGTGTGGAGCGTAGCGTATTCGCCGAGCGGAACCCAACTCGCCTCTGGGAGTAGGGACCATACGGTCCGGCTGTGGGACGTGCAAAGAGGAGAATCGGTCCGGACGTTGCGCGGACATACGAATTCTGTGTGGAGCGTAGCGTATTCGCCGCACGGAACCCAACTCGCCTCTGGGAGTGATGACGGTACGGTCCGGCTGTGGGACGTGCAAAGAGGAGAATCGGGCCCGACGTTGCGCGGACATACGGGTGGTGTCAGGAGCGTAGCGTATTTGCCGCACGGAACCCAGCTCGCTTCTGGGAGTTACGACAAGACGGTCCGGCTGTGGGACGTGCAAAGCGGAGAATCGGTTCGGACGTTGTGCGGACATACGGGTTATGTGTATAGCGTAGCGTATTCGCCGCACGGAACCCAGCTCGCCTCTGGGAGTAATGACAAGACGGTCCGGCTGTGGGACGTGCAAAGCGGGGAATCGGTCCGGACGTTGCGCGGACATACTAGTGCTGTCAATAGTGTAGCGTATTCGCCGCACGGAACTCAGCTCGCCTCTGGGAGTAATGACAATACGGTCCGGCTGTGGGACGTGCAAAGAGGAGAATCGGGCCCGAGGTTGCGCGGACATACGGGTGGTGTCAGGAGCGTAGCGTATTCGCCGAGTGGAACCCAACTCGCCTCTGGGAGTGATGACAAGACGGTCCGGCTGTGGGACGTGCAAAGCGGAGAATCGGGTCCGACGTTGCGCGGACATGCGAGTAGTGTCTTGAGCGTAGCGTATTCGCCGAGTGGAACTCAGCTCGCCTCTGGGAGTGGTGACTGTATGATACGGCTGTGGGACGCGGAAAGCGGAGCACCGGGGGGCCTGACGTTGCGCGGACATACGGATGGTGTGTGTAGCGTAGCGTATTCGCCGAGTGGAACCCAGCTCGCCTCTGGAAGTGATGACAAGACGGTACGTCTGTGGAATGTATCCTCGGGTCAATGTCTGAGGAAGGTTGAAGGATTTAGAGGTGCAGTCGAAAGCGTAGCCTGGCAAGGTCTGCCCGAAGTGGAATATTTATTGGCGGGCGGTAGAGATAAATTGGTGCGTAAGTGGGAAGTAAAAAAAGATGGAGGAGGGTATAAATTAAAGCTGCGGTGGATGTCAGTGCATGAGGAGTTGACGTTGACAGATATGCTAATAGAAGGAGTAATAGGTTTAAGCGAAGTAAATCATAAGGTGTTAAAGCAGCGTGGAGCGCGGTTCTCAGAAAATAGCGTATTAAATTTTCTCTATAAAAATATGAAGGCTTGATAGGTGTGGTCGAGGTTACTTTTAAAGCAAAAAGCTCATTGCTAGATTCCAAGTTCGAGTAAATAGAACCAACATAACGAAATCGCTTTCAGAGTTTCTGATATTGCCCATGCTGCCGTAATTTTTGGCAGATAGGTTTTATTTAATGAAGGCTGAATTTTTATATGATAGTAAATCATTAAAATATAGGTTAAATACTAATTATTAAAAAGGAGTAGTAGCTAGTATGTCGTCGATTAATTCAGGTCAAAGCCCTCTCCCTTCCTTGGCTTCATATTTCCCTCAGATCAATTCAGCGTTCTCTGATACGCAAACAAGAGCTGATGACTCAAGTGAAAATAAAGTGCAAATCGGTAATGGTTTTTTAAATAATTTAACCATTGGAAATAATAATACAGCGAATAACCATATACATTTAGCGGCGGCAGATTCGAAGTTGATAGAAACCCTGATGTTGCAACATATTTTTGCTTTGCAACCTAATATTAAGCCGTTGGTCAACTTAAATTCGGCTATTGAGGCGTTGCAGAAAAGGTATTTAAAAGGACTACAGGAAGACAACGAAGTTAAAGATGCGTTGTCGAACTATGTGGAGCCGGAAGGGATGGAGCTTCACGATTCAACCCGCTTTGATTTAAAAAGCAACGTTCAAGATTTTTTGAACTCCAATAAAAAAGTCTTACTCCTACTAGGTGAAGCGGGTTCAGGCAAATCGACCTTTAACCGAGATCTCGCGGTTAGCTTGTGGGCGGCCTATATCCAGAGCGGTAAGTCAGAAAATATGCCAATTCCGGTATTTATAGGATTATCGAGCTTGTTAGGGCCGGATCGGAATCTAGTGAGCGCCTTTTTCGAAAGGCATGGATTCTCGAAAGAGCAGATCAAAGAATTACAAAGTAAACATCGATTTGTATTAATTTTAGATGGATTTGACGAGATCGAGCATCGGCAGCAGGTATTTTATAAAGATAATGAGTTAAATGACTGGAAAGGCGCAAAAATCATAATCAGCAGTCGCCCGGAATATTTAGGACCAAACTATCAATACAAATTTCATCCGCCAGGCGAGCGTACCGCTTTACAGGAGTATCGGCTGGCACCATTTTCGGAAGAAACGATAAAGCGGTATGTTGATCGATATAGCGAAATACACCCTGATGCTTTGTGGAGCGCGGAGAAATACAAAAAAGAGTTGGAGGAGCCAAGCTTAAAAGAGCTGGTGAGTAATCCATTTTTGCTGAAAATAACCTTGAGCGTGCTGCCTGAATTGAGCCAAAGAGGCCAAATAGAGAATCAGAGCTTAACTCGAATTGCAATTTACGATCAGTTTGTAAAGAGCTGGTTTGACCGTTCACAACAGAGGCTAGATCAGATACTTGAGCTTAATTCAAAAGAAAGAGATGAGTTCAAAAAAATCGAGCGAGGAGGATTTGCCAACTTCGGGGTGGAATATAGCCAAGAGCTAGCCTTGGAAATGTACCAAGCTGGGGAGGTGATAGCGTCTTATAAGGCCAGTACTTATGCGAAATGGAAAAAAAATAACTCAGCTACAGAGGGAGATTGGCGCAGACGCCTATTAGGCGATGAGGAAACTAGCACAGTGCTGATGCGCTTAAATGCGCCCTTAATCTGCCAGGACAGGCCAAATGATTTGGGCAAAGAATATCGCTTTATCCATAAATCGTTGCGGGATTATTTTGTAGCGCGTGAAATGTGGCAAGAGCTGGAAAGTACAGCTGGATCGGATGCATCGATAGGCGAGCCATTGAACGAAATGAAGAATGTGCAGGGTCTATGGAAGATGCTGAATGATTCGGATCAGGTAGATCAGAAAGGGTTATTGAACCGCTTTAATCTGGTGGAGGATGTGGCGATTCAGCGGTTTTTAGTGGAGCGCGTGCGACAGAACAAAGCGCTGATGAAACCGCTGCTGGCATGGATCAAAGCCTCCAAGCAGGTGGAATCTGTGAGTCAAGGGGCGGCGAATGCAATCACGATTTTGGTCAAGGCAGGGATCCAGTTTAATGGGATGGATTTGAAGGGAATCAAGGTTCCCGGCGCAGATCTGAGTTTTGGGGTGTTCGACTCCGCTCAGTTGCAAGAGGCGGATTTGAGCGGAGCAAATCTTCGTAATATATGGCTGCGCGAGGCAAATTTAAACGGTGCGCAGATGGATGGGGTGGAGTTTGGCGAGTGGCCTTATCTCAAAGAAGAGAGCGTAGTGTTATCCTGCGCGTATTCACCGGATGGGGGATTCTGCGCTGCCGCTGTGGGTGTTGAGAAGGGGGTTATCAATGTATATCAGACGTCAAATTGGGAAAAGATTCTAACCTTAACAGGTCATACGAGTCCTGTTAGAAGCGTTGCGTATTCGCCGCAAGGGGATCAGTTTGCGTCGGGCAGTGAGGACAATACCGTGCGTCTGTGGAATGTTCAAAACGGAGTGCACGGCTACACCTTAAGAGGCCATACTGAGGGTGTTTATAGCGTCGCGTATTCGCCGCAAGGAGATCAACTTGCTTCGGGTAGTGGGGATAAGACTGTGTGTCTGTGGAATGTTCAAAAAGGAGTGCTGGTCCGCACCTTAAAGGGCCATACTAATGTTGTGACTGGCGTCGCGTATTCGCCGCAAGGAGATTTGCTTGCTTCGGGTAGTTTGGACAGGACTGTACGGCTGTGGAGCGTTCAAAGCGGAGCGCACGGCCACATCTTAAGAGGCCATACTGATGGTGTTTATAGCGTCGCGTATTCGCCGCAAGGAGATCAGCTTGCCTCGGGCAGTTTAGACAAAACAGCGCGGCTGTGGGACGTTAAAACAGGCGAGGTGCGCCATAACTTGAGGGGTCATACGGGTTTTGTTTTGAACGTTGTATATTCGCCACAAGGGGATCAGCTTGCTTCGAGCAGTGATGACAATACGGTATATCTGTGGGAGGTTCAAACAGGTGCTCCGCTCCGCATCTTAAGCGGTCATACGAATAGTGTTATTAGCGCCGCATATTCGCCACAAGGGAATCAGCTTGCCTCAAGCGGTGGGGACAAGATCATACGTCTGTGGGAGGTCAAAACAGGCTCTGCGTATTATAACTTGAGGAGCCATACTTCGGGGGTGACTGGCGTCGCATATTCGCCGAAAAGGGGCCAGCTCGCCTCATGTAGTAACGACAATAGTATAAGACTGTGGACGGTTCAAAGCGGAGTGTCCAGCCACATATTAAGGGGCGGTGAGCGTGGTGTTTATAGCGTCGCGTATTCACCGCAAGGGGATCAGCTTGCTTCGGGTAGTTTCGATAATGTCGTGCGTCTGTGGAATGCTCAAAGCGGAGAACCTGGCCACACCTTAAGAGGTCATACGAACCCTGTTAGGAGCGTCGCATATTCGCCGCAAGGGGATCAGCTTGCTTCGGGTAGTGAGGACAATACCGTGTGTCTGTGGAATGTTCAAAAAGGAGTGCGGGTCTGCACCTTAAAGGGCCATACTAATGTTGTGACTGGCGTCGCGTATTCGCCGCAAGGAGATCAACTTGCTTCGGGTAGTGGGGATAAGACTGTGTGTCTGTGGAATGTTCAAAAGGGAGTGCGGGTTCGCACCTTAAAGGGCCATACTGAGGGTGTTTATAGCGTCGCGTATTCGCCGCAAGGAGATCAACTTGCTTCGGGTAGTGGGGATAAGACTGTGCGTCTGTGGAATGTTCAAAAAGGAGTGCGGGTCCGCATCTTAAAGGGCCATACTGAGAGTGTTTATAGCGTCGCGTATTCGCCGCAAGGAGATCAGCTCGCTTCGGGTAGTTCGGACTGGACCGTACAACTGTGGGATGTTAGCTCTGGTGATTGTCAGAAGGTGATTCGAGATTTTAACGGGGTAGTGAAGACTGTTGCTTGGAAAGCGAACCCAGAGGGGGATTATTTGTTGGTTGGCAGTGGGGATACGTTCGTTCGAGAGTGGCGTGTAATAAAAGAGAGAAGTGAATGTCATGTGGAGTTATGTTGGCGTTCAATGCATACGTCGCTGACAGTGACGAAAGCCTCTGTGTTAGAAGTGCAAGGCTTAAGCGAGATAAATCATCAGCTGTTAAAACAGAGAGGAGCAGTGTTAGCTTATCGTGATAATGAAAGCGACATAGCATCGTCCGAAGAAAAGTGTGATGAAATACCCTCAGAGGGAGAGTATTCAGACGAAATTTACTCAGAAGAGGGGGATTCTATTCATGAGCTTTCAGAGGAAGAAGATTCTTGGTCCACCATCTCTGAAGAAGAAAGTGTTGTGTATGAATTCTGAGAGTAAAGCAGTGATGGAGTATTTAAGAGTTTGCAGAAGTTTTGGCAAGTGAAGGGAACAAATCTATGGATGAGCACTTGAAATAGTTGAAATGGATAAGTGGACAGCTTGGCATAGAGCAAAAGCGCTGCTTAGTGGAGGCGCGTAAACGCGCATTGTAATGATGACGCGATCCGGCTACAGAGTTCTAATTTGTCAAACAGCGTCCAAAATTTGCCAGTAAACAGCGCCGAAAAGTTTCCAGTTAAGGGACTCAATTTGAAGGGATATTTCGATGTTTGAAACGGTAAGATTGATTGCCAGTTTCCAGGATATGGCAATGGTGAGTAATACGATCTAAGAGAGCGGTGGTCATTTTTGCGTCACCGAAGACCTGTACCCATTCGCTAAATGAGAGATTGGTCGTGATGATTAAAGAAGTTTTCTCATAAAGCTGTCCGATGAGCTGGAATAGCAGTGCGCCACTGGAAGCGGGGAAAGGCAAATAGCCAAGCTCGTCAATGATGAGAGCATCAATCTGTGTAAGGCGTTTGGCTAGGTTACCTGTTTTACCGAATTGCTTTTCGTGTTCGAGCGCGTTGACCAATTCGACGCCGTTGAAGAAACGGACCCGTTTTCCGGCATGAATGGTGGCCACGCCCAGCGCCGTGGCAAGATGAGTTTTGCCCGTTCCACACCCGCCGACTAGGATCAAGTTATGTGCGGCATCGGTGAAGTCGGCCGTGGCGAGTTGCTCGATGACGGCTTGTGACAGAGGCGTTTCTTGCCAATTAAAGCTGAGTAAATCTCGATGGATAGGAAAGCGTGCAGCTTTAAGCTGATAGCGTAAACGGCGTAATGCTCGATCTGTTTGCTCAGCGGCGATCAGGCGTTCTATCCAAATTTCAGGGCGATGAATGAGTTTTGGCTTTTCGGCTTGTAACTCGCTCCAGGCCGTGGCCATGCCATGTAGTTGCAATGCGGTGAGAGTGGCGTGAATGTCAGTGGGCATGGGTTTCTCCGAGCAGGTGGTCATAGCGCTGGCAATCTGCTAGGGGTTCTAGCGTTAAAACAATACCATCGGGCCATTCAAGCGAAGTGGGCGACCCGGGTCGGTCAGTCTGCGCATTTCGTTCATAATGATGGGGGCCGTCACTGTACCGGCTTCTAAAGCACATTCACACGCCACGGTTAAGGCTCCAGGCCGACTTTCTGAGCCAACAGGAGCAGTTCGACAAAGGCACGATCTCCCTTAGGGCGCTTCAGCAGGCATTTCCGTACCGCTTGAATGGGAAGCGGTAAATCCCACTCAACAAAAGGCACACCATTGCGTAAGGCACCGGGTTTCTTCTCTAGCACAGGCAGATAATGCCAAGGATTGCAGATGAGTTGGTCCCGCCCAAAGACTCGCTGGTGAGTCGCAACGACCTGAGCCTGGGCTACCACTTGGATTGGGTTGGCGCTTATATGTACAGACACAGCTTGTCTGGCAAAGCGAACCGGAACGCTATAACGATTTCTATCCACGTGCACCAAGCTGGTGTTTGAGACGCGCATCATCTGTTCAACGTAACCCTCAAACGGGGCGATGATTGGACGTAACAAGCGTTGTTCTTCTTGGAAATATTCGTTGATAGTGCGTCCACTATGGCAGGGGTGTTTGCGTTGAGCGAGTTCTCGGCAGCGTATAGCCAGCCAGTCATTGAGTTCGACCAGATTAGAAAAGCGCGCCAGCGGCGTGAATAACCACTCCCGTACATTGCCCACTTGATTCTCAATTTGCCCTTTCTCCCAGCCTGCGGCTGGTGTACAGGCGACTGGCTCGAATCAGTAATGATTGGCTAGAGTCAGAAAACGCCGATTAAATTGACGCTCCTTACCGACTAAAATGGTATCCACCACCGTCTTGAGATTATCGTAGATGATTCGGTTGGGCACGCCCCCCAGAAAAGTGAAAGCCTGTCTATGTGCATCGAATACCATCTCTTGGGTTTCGCGCAGATAGGCTATAACAAAGAGCTGACGGCTATACGCCAGCCGAAAATGGGCCACCTTAACTGTTTGTCCCACGCCCCCTAATTCGACATGCTCATGGCTCCAATCAAATTGGCAAGCATCAGCAGGCTCAAAGACGAGGGGTAATCCCCCCATTTTTAATAGATTTTAAAAGTAGAAAGCTAAGCCACAAGGGCCAGTTTTTGTTTAGGGGTAATGCCACCAATGGCCATATTGGGGCGTTCGTGATTATATGTCCATAGCCAACGTGTGGCGCAAACCTGCACCTGCTCAAGCGTATCAAATAAATCCTGAGCCAGCCAATCGTAGCGAACAGTTCGATTGTAACGCTCAATATAAGCATTTTGCTGCGGCTTACCCGGCTGAATAAACTCCAGGGTGATACGGTGTTTTTGAGCCCAAGTTTGCATTACAACACTGACATTTTCCGGACCATAGTACATGCAGAATGTTAGTCATCAGAAAGGGAAGTGTCTCTTGGCTTAAGCCAAGAGACACTTCCATCTTCAGTTTATCCGTTAACAGAAGGAGAAACCCGAAATGACTGACTCGATACAGGGTACGCCAACCCGAAACTTAGTCGCGATTGATATCGCACGCTACTGGAATTATGTTCTGATTGAGAATAGTACAGGCAAGCGGCAGCGATTCAAGATGGCCAACACAGCGGCAGACTTTGACCGACTGATTCAACATTTACAATCTCTATCTGGCCCAGTCCGCATCGGACTGGAGCCAACCGGCGATTACCATCGTTCCCTAGCGCATCGGCTGCTTAGCGCGGGTTTTGAGGTGGTCAGTATCAATTCAGTCGCTCAAGCGCGTTATCGAGAGGCAATGTTCAATTCATGGGATAAGAATGATCCCAAAGATGCGGCGGTGATCCTTGAAATGCTCCGACGAGACGCCTTTCAGCGATACGTGGACCCCATGGTTGCCGGAACGCATGATTTGCAAGAACTCGCAAAGACCTATTACCAGGTGTCCAAAGCACGGACCAAAGTCCAACATGCATTAATTAATCACGGATTACCTTTATATTTTCCCGAAATGCACCGATATTGGGCATGTACACGCAACGAGTGGTTTATTCGTTTCTTGCTCCAATTCCCCACCCCTAGACACGTCCGAGCTCTCTCAAAAAAGGCTTTCGTGCTCGCAGCATGGGATGTCGTTGGACGGAAGGTCAACAAACAAGCCAAACTGGAGGAAATGTGGGAAATGGCGGGGGCGACTACGGCACTGCCCCATGCGCCGGATTGCCTTGCAGTTGAGATGTTTCGGGTAACCCTAACACGTTATCAACAACTCAATCAGCTGCGTAATGAGCTTGAAGCTCGTGCAACCCAAGCTCTTGGTGGACGGCCTGAATTCGAATATTTACAAACACTACCTGGCGTTGGCCCCATCATTGCCTTAACCATCCTCGCCGAAGCGGGCGATGTGCGCCGGTTCAGCCATCATCGCCAATTTTTAAAATATTGTGGCTTTGATCTGGCTAAACAGCAATCCGGTAGCTATCGTGGCAAAGAGCGACTCTCTAAACGAGGTAATGCCAGGTTGCGGCTCGCATTCTGGCTCGCTGGCGTGGGTGCCGTGCGGATGCGTGAGAATTCATTTCGCGATAAATATGAACGATATATTCAATCTGCTCCAGATGATGCAGATGTGCGACGTAAGGCGCTAACCGCTGTCGCAGCTAAAATGGCGCGCGTAGCCTACAGTCTTTGTAAGACGAACCAGCCCTACCGGCAGTTCTTTGAACAAAGTTTACCCAGTGAATCGATCCCTCTCTCGGCAGCCGTTGGGGCGCTTGTGCGACCCCGTAGATAATGCTCGGACCTTTCACTGGGTTCCCTATGCTGTTTTAGGTACGGTAAAGATCGTGGCGCTTGCTTCGAATCTTGTGTCTACTATGGTCAGGCAAGGTTGCCCATCTACGTGAAAGAACACTGGATTAACTGTATTGCTTCATTCGCTATTTTCTGAATTCCAAACGGATTTATTCGCTTGGCTAGAGTTCCTCGTTTTTTTATTTAGATAACCTATTTATGCTATTGCATTTAGTACGTTATCGCAACGAATGCGCTTTGGCTGACCTCGCCACTCAATGTTTTGTTCCAACGAGCGAATCACGCGCTCTGAGGGCAGTGAGAAATCCACTTCGATACCTAATCCCTCGCGATTAAAATCATCGATGACATTAAATAGCCGGATGCTTCTTCCATCCGAGAGCTGATCGTGCATAAAATCCATTGACCATACTTCATTACTTTTTTCTGGCACTGCAAGGGGTTGAGGCTTTTCTCGGATCAACCTCTTTTTCGGCTTGATTCGCAGATTCAATTCCAGCTCTCGATAAATACGGTAAACACGCTTATGATTCCAGCTTAAGCCTTTAACATTGCGTAGATACAAAAAACATAAACCAAAACCCCAATGGCGATGCAGCCTGGTTAATCGAATCAACCAATCTGCGATCTGATCGTTTTCTGAAGACTGCTTAGGCTTATAACGGTAGCATGTTTGGCTTACCCCAAACATCTCACAAGCCAGCCGGACACTCACTTCCTTTGTCTCTACTGCCCATTGCGCCACCTTGCGTCGGCAAGATGGCGTCACCACTTTTTTTGCATGGCCTCCTGGATAATTTCCGCCTTTAATCTTTCTGCATACATCTTTTTTAGACGACGATTCTCTTCTTCAAGCTCTTTTAGCCTCGTTATCATCGACGCATCCATTCCCCCGTATTTGCTCCGCCATTTATAAAATAGCGACGAGCTCATCCCATGCTCTCTGCATAGCTCTGGTACCGGCGATCCCGCTTCCGCCTGATTCAAAATACTGATGATCTGGCTTTCTGAAAACTTTGATTTCTTCACGTAAAACTTCCTTTTTCTCTTTGGAGGAAATTCTACTTTCAAATCCTATCAATTTGTGGGGGGATTACCAAAGAAGTTCTCCATAGGGGCGTTATCCCAGCAATTACCGTTGCGACTCATCGATTGTACAAGGCTTTTTTCGGCAATTAATGCCTGATATTCCACACTGGCACACTGGCTACCACGATCTGAGTGCAGTAGAAGTCCAGAAGGCGGTTGACGATTTCATTGTTTTCTCCGTACTTCCGGTTTTTTACTTCCCAGACTGTACGTCAAAACGAGGCAAGGTCAACAAAGCGTTGTCTTTTGAATAGGTACGATTTAAATAGCATCATACAAAAAGCCCCGCTTTAGTTTAAAAGCGGGGCAATTTCAGTTCATCTCAGTTTTTGCAAAAAACTGAGATGGGCTACATCAGCTACGCAAACTTTATCATCAACTCATCCTTACGAGTTGCTATCTGGGCACCTAGTTCAATCATGTCTAACTTTGAGCTCTCGACCTTTGGAAACATCTCGTTCTGCTCTTCCTTGACATGATGCTTTACGTACTCGGACAACACTTTGATCTTCGCGTCGAACATTTCGCCATTGGGCTCAACGTCCTTGACTTGAGCGATGAGGTTCTTGAGGGTATCGTGTTCGACAGTTGCCTCAGGCACCAGCTCGTGATCCTTTAAAGCTTTCTTGACGGCGGGGTAAAATATCTCCTCTTCAAGCTGGGCATGGACCGTTAACTCGATGCAGATTTGCGTGACCAAGTCTTTTTTCTTCGTGGCCGCGCGCGCTTTTTCGTATTCTTCGAAAAGCTCATTGACGTGTTTGTGGTCAGCCCGCAGCATCGCCGTGGCTCCTAAGGTTTTTGATGCATGGGTGCTCTTCTTTGTGGCCGTCGTTGCCGTCTTTGTGCTTGCCATGATTAAGTCCTTTAAAAGGGTGACACAAGAATGAGGGCATGAACAAATCGATCAAAATGGTGATCGGAATGAGAATACCAGCGGTGAATGCATGTTACGGCTATCCATTCCATGGCGATTTATAAACCTTGGCGACGGCCGCCATACATGGCGCCTAAACTGCCAAAAAAAGCACCGAAAAGCCACGATACAGAAAACCAAAGCGCTGCATAGGAAGACGCTTTGCGCACCTTGTCGGCGGATTCCTTCGCAGTGACCTCGACCTCCTTGAGCTTCGCCTGAACCTTGTCAAAGATAGCTGTCACACGCTTTTCGGCATCGGCTTGAGCCATGCCTGTGCGTTGCGCAACCAATTGGGCAACGTAGCGCCTATCTTCTGAAGGCAAAATTTTCGTTCGGATGCCATTGGAAAGGATACGAATCACTTCAGAGTTGGAATTGGCCGAGTTGATTTCACTGCCTGTTGACTGGGCTGAAAATGAGCCCGATGATGCGCTCATGTCCTTGCGAAAAAGCGCATCGACAAAGTAATCCATGTTCTCACCAAGGGAAGGAGCAGCGTTCTTGACTACGGCCCCTCCAGCGTTGGCAACAGTGCCAGCTACTGAGGCAGCCGCTTCGCCGCCTCTGGTGACAATAGAGCTGATCGTTGTAGTTAGCAATGCTGCGGTCAATAGCGTCGCTACGGCCCATGTAATGAAACCATGCGCTGTGTCGCGAAAACATATCTCGTCCGTTTGCACGACCATCCATTTCGTCCGCAGGCGACCGGCCAGATAGCCGCCCACACCAGACGCCGCTATTTGCGTAAAAGTAAGCCACAAAATAGTCGACATACCTATCGCCGCCGTGCTGGCGCCTTGGTTTGACCACGGCGAGATGGATGACAAGCCGAGGCCCGTGCCAAGCATCAGAAGAATCAAAGAAAGCGCTGCTGCCGCGACTGCGCCTGCAAAAATGGCACCCCAAGAAACGCCTGAGGTGATGGGAGCTATCTCAGCTGAATGAAGGCTGGGTGCTGTCTGGCTGCTCCCGCGTGGGGTTGTGTTGGCTAAGTTTGGTGTACTCATCTTTTCCTCTATCGTGAATTCAAAGCATTAAATACATCTACTACCTTCAAAGCATCGATCGTAGTGCGTTTAGCCTTACAGATCTCTTTGAAATTCTTTGATCTCATTCAGGATCAACTACTTTTTCCCAACGTTTTTTATATTAGTCAAAAAAGTTGCGTTAACTCAATCCGAATATCCTATCTTATTGCTTTTTCAATGCTTATGGATGAATAAAATTTCTATTCTCTAAATATGTGTATTTATAGCCACAATTCACCTCAATATGGCGTTTATGGTCCTGCTGAAATTTTTCTAAATTTCTTTTATAGATACGCCCCCTTTATCCTTTATGCGCTCAATCACAGCTTGAGACGCTTCGATAGCGTCATAGCCGAACTCAATAAGCTCAATAAGCTCAATAAGCTCAATAAGCTCAATAAGCTCAATAAGCTCAATAAGCTCAATAAGCTCAATAAGCTCAATAAGCTCAATAAGCTCAATAAGCTCAATAAGCTCGATAAGCTCGATAAGCTCGATAAGCTCGATAAGCTCGATAAGCTCGATAAGCTCGATAAGCTCGATAAGCTCGATAAGCGCTTTGAGAAAATTATTTTCTGTTCCTTATAAAAATGTGAGAAAAAGACCACGCTATAGCTAAAAGTGAGCTTTTTTCTATCAAATTAAAAGATCTAGATGGCTAATACATTTTAATATAACACCATGCTGTGATTTATCAATGGTAAATGCCCTCGAATTTTTGGGATTGAATTGTTGTGCTTTTTGGTCTATGGCCGGCGCTTGATGGTATTGTTGTTCCTCCGCTTTAATTTCATTCCCTTGCTTTTGATGTCTCAACGCTTGTTAAGGGATGGTGGAGATACCGTCTTTTTAGTCAAGCGATTTTTCCATAATTTTCATCATAGGGCACGCGCGATTTAAGTACATCGAAACAAAGATGCACAAGTTTGCGCATGCAGGCGCCGAGAGCAGACATAGCCGATTTACCAAGGGCGCGTAATCGTTCATATAGTGCTTTGACATAGGCGTTATAACGCATAGCAACAATGGCTGCCATATAAAGCTTGGTGCGAATTTCTGGAGAGCCAGCCTTAGAAAGTCGGACACGGCCAAATACTGAGGAACCTGATTGCCTCTCCACGGGTACTAGACCAAGATAAGCGGCGAGTTGCTTGGTGAGTGAGTTTGCATCACAGATAGCCTCATGTGGTGGTAGCTAACCACCACAGATAAAATGATACAAGTTGACTCCATTTCGAACTAATTGATGGAAACCATTTATTGTCTATGAAATGGAGTCAATTCCATGGGAAGATTGGTTGTTCTAGCCGACAAGTGAGAAGCATTTGCTGGAAAAAGAATTCTCCCGGCCAATATCTGATAACTGGTAGTGAAGATAAGTCCGTACGGGAGTGGGAGGTGATAAAAAGGGGAAAAGAATATAAAGCCGTACTGCGCTGGAGTTCGGGGCATGCGGTTCTTACGGTGGAAGATACAATAATCGAAGGCGTAGAAGGATTAAGTGAAATGAATCGGCGGCTATTAAAGCAGCGCCGCGCATTGTTGTTTGAGAGGGAGGAAGGTGTCCGATCCTCTTTTGGAGAATCCTCTAGCAATACTTTGAAGGGAATTATTCTGCTGGTGAGCAATATAAAAAAATGTGTTTTCTGATGTAAAATTTCTGAAAAAGGAAAGATCATTTAAGCATTTTAAGAAAGGGGTCTGAAGCCATATTTTCGTTTGTGTTAGACGTCTAGATTGTCAAATTTTTTGAAAATGGTACCTAAGAATTAATTGGATGGTTTGAAGTTTTTTAAATGTAAAAGCCCGATGAATCTTATTAATGAATTTGCTACATATGCTAAACGCTTGTAATTCAAGCGCCTGTTCACGCCACTGCTAGCAGGTATTGGCGTTATAGACATTGACCTCGGCCAGCTTAGGCAGCGTAATCCTGGAGTGGCTTTGGTCGAATTCGGGAATCCAGATAAAAGTAAAAATAGCGAGACTGCTTTCAGAGTTTTTGGTATTGCCCATGCTGTCGTAATTTGGGGTAGATAGGTTTTATTCAGTGAAAGCTGAGTTTTTATCCGATGGTGAATCACTCAGATATAGGTTAAATACGAATTATTAAAAAGGGGTAGCCAGCATGTCGCCGATTAATCCAAGCCAAAGTACTCTTCCTTCCTTAGCTTCATATTTACCTCGATTAGCTTCATCTTTTTCTGATGCGGGAGCCCAAATCCATTCAGCTGCTGAGATTTATGATGCGGTAAGATCTGTCATGCAGATTAATTATGGTTTGATTAATATCCCAACCGTTGGTTCGCATAACGAAATTACAGTGCATTACCACTCAACAGGCTCAGATGCTCAATTATTACGAGAAATTCTGAGGCCACTGCAAAGCATGGCTATGCAACCGAATAATGCACCTCTAGCTAGTTTAGGTATCGAGGGGCTACAAAAAAAATATTTAGAAAGCCTGCAAAAAGACAGAGAAATCAAAGATGCGCTGGCAATGTATGTCGCGCCGGAGTGTACTTTAATTACAAATACAAAAGAGCGCTTTAGTTTGGAAGCGAAGGTGAGAGATTTCTTAATTTCAAAAGAAAAGAAAGTGCTGCTCTTGTTGGGCGTAGCGGGTTCTGGAAAATCAACCTTTAATCGATATTTGGCGCGAAGCTTATGGGAAGCTTATGACAGAGAGGCCAATAAGTCCGGCCAAACTCCTATTCCATTATTTATTTCGCTATCGAGCTTAAAGGAGCCGAATAGCAATCTTATTTTAGAATATCTAAAAAAGGAGGGTTTTACAAAAGATAAGATAACTGATTTAAAAGCGAATTATCGTTTTATCTTTATTTTAGATGGCTATGATGAGATTAAAGATCGCACTCGCCTATTCTATATAGAAAATGAACTGGATGAATGGCGAGCAAAAGTGATTATTACCAGTCGCCCGGAATATTTAGGAGATCGATATGAACGCCAGTTCCACCCAAAAGATCAGGCGTACTTACTTCAAACCTATCAACTCGCTCCATTCTCTGATTTATCGATTGAGGAATATGTAAACAAATATAAGTGCACATACCCAGAATTAGAAAAGAGTGTCGCGGAGCATGGAGAAATTCTAGAGCGATCTGAAGTTAAAGAGTTGATACGCAATCCTTTTTTGCTCAAATTGTCCTTGAGCGAATTGCCTGTTTTGGCCGAGAAGTACAAGGCGAGTAATCAACATATTACTCGCCTTGCATTATATGATCAATTCGTAGAGAGCTGGTTTGAGCGCTCGCAAGATCGGTTAAGTGGTATTCGCTTATCTGATGCAGAACAGAAAGCATTTCATTTTCTGAATAAAGCTTTTGCTAAGCATGGTACAAAATTTAGTAAAGATTTGGCAATAGAAATGTATCAGGCTGGATTGGTGCATGTGAAGTATTCGGAGCAGCTTTCCTATGACGAATCTAGCGCGGCAACGCAAGATTGGCGAGATAAGTTCTTTAGTGACAGTAATGAAAAGATTAAATTATTACGCTTTAATGCACCGCTGATCTGCCGAGACGAACAATTTGAGTTTATCCATAAATCAGTTCAGGATTATCTAGTGGCGAGATCGTTGTGGGAGGGGCTTGCCGCTGTTGACAAGATTGAAGCTTTTTCATGGTTCAACCGATTAAATATTGTGAATGATCCAACAGTATTGCTGTTTTTAACAGAACGCGTACAACAAGAGCCGCGGTTAGAAGAGCGCCTTTTAAGGGTGATTGAGCAATCTAAAGGGGAAGAAGGGGTGCAGTTTGAAAGAGGAGCGGCGAATGCGATCACGGTTTTAGTCAGAGCGGGGGTACAGTTTAATGGTGAAGATTTTAGTGGAATTCATATACCGGGTGCGAAATTAATGCAAGGAGTATTCGACAGTGTTAACTTTAGTGAAGCTGATTTAAGTAACGTGCATTTAACTGGAGCGTGGCTAAGAAATGCGAAATTTGATCGTGCCCAACTAAGTGGGATAGAGTTTAATGAATTTCCTGCTTTGAATTTTCCTGATTCTGTGAATACGTGCCATAGTTGTTATTCGCCTGACGAACGTTGGATAGTAATAGCGTTGAATAATGTTATTGAGATTTATGATGCTAGAACATTAATGCCCCTACATGTTATTAATGGTCATGAAGAGGAGGTTAAGCATATTGAATTTTCTCCGGATGGGAAATACCTAGTTTCTGTGAGCCATAATTACAGTTTTGCAGAGTATAGTGGTTCAGGGCCAGCGATAACTTATGGTAATGGAGGATTCCCAGAAGGGTATAGTGGAACGGACACGATTAAATTTTGGTCAATTGGATTAGATGGCTTCAATTTATTAAAAACCATTACAAAAAGTTTTGGACAGATTAATGGCATCTCGTTTTCACCTAATGGAGCTAAATTAGCTTCGGGTAGCCATAATGGAATTCTTCGGTTATGGGGGGTGAAAGATAACGATATCAGGCCGTTGAAAGAATTTCAGAAGCAGTCTAGAGCGGTTAATAGTGTGGCATTTTCCTCTGATGGCAAGCTGCTGGCCTCTGGAGGGTGGCCAGGATGGGGATTTTGGGAAGATGATGACAATACTAATATCAAAATTTGGCTTGTTGAGGGTGATAGCACGATGCCGCTAGCAGCAGTAAGCGGGCATAAAAATGACATTGAACGCGTCGTATTTTCCCCCAGTGGCAATGATACTCTTTTGGCTTCTGTCGGATCGTATTTAGATAAGACTGTGAAATTATGGTTATTTGAAGATAATAATCTACGTCTCTTGAAAACTTTTGAAGGAGGATACCATCGTATTAAATTTTCTAAAGATAGTGGCTGGATTGTTTCGGCTGGCAATGATAATGAGGTCAAAGTATGGCCTGTTCAAGGAGAAAGTGTAATTCCTATCAGAGAATTTCGAGGCCACCGTGCGGAGATTGAGAGCGTTACATTTTCGAATAATGATACTCAAATTCTCTCAAGTAGTAATGAAGGCATGGTTAAGCTTTGGTCAGTTGGAAATATTGACGAAAAATTTTCAAGTACTTCTATAGGCCATCGCGCCTATGTTAGGCATATTGCCTCCGTATCTAATGGTCAATTCGCCTCTTGCAGCGAGGATAATGTAGTTAAACTATGGTCTATATCTGGCAATAAAGCGGCTCTTCTCAGAACTTTCCAAATGCAAGGTAACTGGATTGATAGCCTTGCATTTCTGTCTAATAAGAACGTGTTACTTGCAACTCGGAATAATAGAGGTTTCAGTGAGCGTGATTTGTTGATTTTTTTGATAGCGGGGAGTGGGAATCTAAAACTTCTTGGAACTCTACCGCATCGTAATATGGTTGGAAATCCTGCGACTTCGTGTAGCGGAAAATATTTCTACTACGCGGGGGAATTATGGGCCATAGAGATGGAAAGAGCCGTTCGTCGGAAAAGTTTTAGATATCTTTTTTATACAGCTTCTGCATTTTCCCCAGATGAGACTTTATTGGCTCGAGCTCCTGAGGGAAAGATGATTGAATTATTGGAAGTAGAAGGGAACAAAACTACTCCTCTAAAAATTTTTAAAGAAAAAATCTCTCAGCGGCTCGAATGCCTATTATTTTCACCTGACCAATCTTTGATTGCTTTAGGAGGTCATTCATATACTATTGATTTATGGTCTATAACAAAAGGAACCCAAGTACAATCTTTAAAAGGACACACGAGTACGGTGGTCAGTATTGATTTTTCCTCAAAAGGAAATTTATTAGCTTCAGGCAGTTTAGACGATACAGCCAAGATATGGGATATCGCTTCCGGCACATGTTTGGCGACACTTGGAGGTGCTGGTTTTTTCATTGAATCCGTAGTTTGGTACGAAACCGACGAGGGCAAGTATTTATTGACAGGGGGAAGGGATCATATTATTCGCCTCTGGCAAGTATTAGAAGAAGGGCATCGAGTTATTTTCCGGTGGGCTTCGCATCAAAATAGATTGACGCTTGATGGAGCTTCTATAGAAGGGGCGCAAGGATTAACGTCATTCAATCAAATGTTGCTTGAGCAAAAAATGGCAAAAGGCAAGCCCGCCCCTGTACCACTCGATCAACAAATAATTATGAGATCCTCATCACCTGCTTATGCTTGAAGCAATATGGGTGTCCATAATAAAAATCCAGCTATTTTTTGGACGTTGACAGTGCCACATAATGTATCGAAGTTGAATGAATAGGTGATTAAATCGCTCGAAGGAGTTCAAGGTGTGTGCCACACGTAATGAGATGGTCCCTTCCACCTTCTAAACTTATGAAGTTAGAAGAATGTAATGAACGCCTCCCACCAGTCTGTAGGGCGAATGGAAGAGGACCCTCCAGGCCGACGGCATCAGAGTGCCTAAAATGGAAGATCACGAAGATTTTCTTCACAGGCAAACAGGAGAGTCCAAAATGAAGCTTACAACAGTCGGAATTGATATTGCAAAAAATGTGATGCAGGTGCACTACATAGACATAGAGACAGGGGAAATAGTGAACAAGCCGATTAAACGCGCGAAGTTCCTTGAGCACTTTGCCAATCGGGAGTCCTGTTTAATAGGCATGGAGGCATGTGGTGGAGCCCAACACTGGGCTCGGCAATTGATCCTAATGGGACACCAGGTGAAGCTGATGCCAGCGAAGTTTGTGAAGGCTTTTAATGTGCGTAATAAGAATGATGCAGCGGATGCACGAGCCATCTGGCTAGCCGTGCAGCAGCCAGGTAAGGCAATTGCCGTCAAGACAGAAGCGCAACAAGCGGTGCTGGCGTTACATCGAATGCGTCAGCAGTTGGTGAAGTTTCGCACGATGCAAATAAACGGTTTGCACGGTTTATTGACTGAATACGGTGAAGTGATAGGAAAAGGGCGAGCCGCGCTGGATAAAGCGATGCCTATTGTGTTGGAAAGGATAGCCGATCGCCTGCCAAGCATGTTGCTTGATACGTTACGAGAACAGTGGAATGGGTTAAAGCAGCTGGACGCGCAAATCGCTGAAATCGAGAGACGGTTGCGTGAATGGATGAAAGAAGATAAAGCAGCCAAGGCCCTGATGGAGATACCTGGGGTTGGGGTGCTCACCGCGAGTGCTGCCGTTGCAACGATAGGGGATACGAAAGTGTTCAAGTCAGGTCGAGAGTTTGCGGCCTGGATTGGTCTGGTTCCCAAGCAAACAGGCTCAGGCGGCAAAGTGAAGTTGCAAGGCATCAGCAAGCGTGGTGATGTGTATTTGCGTACCTTGCTCATTCACGGAGCGCGTAGCGTGCTCGCACATGCGAAACAGCCAAGCTTATGGGTTGAGCAGATGCTCAAACGGCGTCCATTGAATGTTGTGGTCGTCGCGCTCGCCAACAAGATGGCTCGAACTATTTGGGCACTATTGGCTCATAACCGGTTGTACCAAACAGACTACGTTAGCGTTAAGCCTGCATAAGCAGGCCGCACGGTGTAGAAAGTTTATCTTTATTTTTTAAAGAGTGACACCTCCAAAGGTTGCGCAGGCATTTCAAATGGGATGACAAAACAGGTTGGACCGGGACTCACTAAACCTGCATGATGGCCAGAGCTTTAAGTTCGCTCGAAGAATGAGGTGTGAGTCAGCGAATTTCATCGGGGCCCGCAGCTTTAGTATCGGCTGCAAGAGGTCGAATATAGAGCTGCAGCCTAACCTATCTGTCTGAACTTAAGAAAAGTTTGCTCAAACGGGAGGCGTTCATATAGCCATCATGGATAAAGTGAAGCTGGTAGGTATTGATCTGGGTAAAAAGTTATTTCGCGTTCATGGACAACACAAGGCTGAATGGATGGCACTTTGCAAGAAGCTCACCCGTAAGCAATTGCTTGAGTTTTTCAACAATTTTCAGACTACTATGGTGGTTATGGAAGCGTGTGCAGGAGCGCACCAGATGGCTTGGGAGTTGGTAGAGTTTGGGCATCAGGTCAAGCTAATCCCCCCGCTATTTGTCCGTCCGTTTGTCAAGAGCAACGAATTAGATGGGTAGCGATTGTTCGAAAACCTTGGGATCACAAAAGGAATGTCATCGCACCTTCCCCAAGGCTTTTCGTTACTGCCGCAGCAGGATATAAATGTGTTTCAGATAAAGTCATTTTTTGTTTAAATGGGGATAAAAAAGGTGCAGATCAGACATTGCAATTTAGCTGCTACAACCAAAAATATCTCGAATGAGAGTTATGTTAAATCAGACGATTCTTTCGTAGCAAAAAACCGGTGAAAATTTTTTGCTACGCGAGCCGCTCCACGCCCTCCTTTCGACCTTGAGACTAAGCTTCCTTTAGCAACAGTCCGCCCTTGATTTGCACTGCTTCAAAAGCCTGTATGATTTTTTCTAGCTTAACTTTTTCTATCCGGGCTGTCTGGCCTGCCCCCCTTTCTGTATAAAAATGAAGCCGATCATCTTGAACATACAGTGGAGCTCTGTGTTTACAGCTGTAATTGAACAAACATTTCGTATAGAGGGTCTCAATCTGGTTAGGCGACAAACCGGGCAGCACAGCGTAAATATCCTCAAGATGGTTTAATAACGCTCTCGCTAACACAGGCCTAATCGTATCTTCATGCTCAAAAGCACCGATCAAGGCCTGTACACCGGCATCTGACAGCGTATTCTGGCTGTCTAACGCCCTCGTCACCACATACCTGATATCCGGATTTTCATGCTGCAAAGCGCCGATCAAGGCCTGCACGGCGGCATCTGGCAGCGTGCTCCGGCCACGTAACGCGATCCCCGCCGAAAATCCGGTAGTCTTATGTTCATCCTGTAAAATGTTAATTAAGGCATGCACGGTGGCATCTGACAGCGCGCTCTCGCCATCTAAGGTACTCACTGCCCTATATCTGACTTCCTTATTTTCATGCTGCAAAGCGCCGATTAAGGCCTGCTCAGCGGCATTTGACAGCAGACTCTTGCCTTTTAATGCCATTTCTGCAATACAACTGACCTCATAACTATTTTGATCTTGCAAAGCTTCGATCAAGGCCAACACAGCGGCTTCGGACAGGGAGTCCTTGCTTCCTAAAGCCCTTGCCGCCTTGAACCTGACATACTGATCTTGATCCTGCAAAGCGCTAATCAAGGCCTGCGTAGCGACGACAGATAGCGTGCTCTGGTATTCTAACGCCCTCCCTGCCGCAGACCTGACAGTGCAATCTTCATCCTGCAAGGCACCGATCAAAGCCTGCACTACGGCGTCAGACAACGTACTCGGGCCTTCTAACCAACTTGCTACGGCACGCCTTAAACCTCTACTTTCATCCTGCAAAGCACTGATCAAGGCCTGCTCGTCGGCTACGAACAATGTGCGCCGACCTCCTAACGCCCTCGATGCCGCATCCCTGACATCTGCATCTTGATCCTGTAATGCGCCAATTACTATGGTCCGCATGGCGGCTTTAGGCAGCGTATCACGGCCTCTTAACGCCATCACTACCGCATCCCTGACATTCTCATTTTGATCCTGCAGCGCGTCGATCAAGGCCTGCACCGCGGTGTCAGATAGAATGCTTTGTCCTCCTAATGCTTCGGCTGCCTTGGACCTGACATTCTCATTTTGATCCTGCAAAGCGCTAATCAATGCCTGAACGGCGGTGTCAGATAGAATGCTCTGACCTCTTAACGCTCGGGCTGCCTTGGACCTGACATTCTCATTTTGATCCTGCAAAGCGCTAATCAATGCCTGAACGGCGGTGTCAGATAGAATGCTCTGACCTCCTAATGCTCCGGTTGCCTTGAACCTGACATTCTCATTTTGATCCTGCAGCGCGTCGATCAAGGCCTGCACCGCGGTGTCAGATAGAATGCTCTGACCTCCTAACGCTCCGGCTGCCTTGGACCTGACATTCTCATTTTGATCCTGCAGCGCGTCGATCAAGGCCTGCACCGCGGTATTAGATAGAATACTCTGGCCTCCTAACGCTTCGGCTGCCTTGGACCTGACATTCTCATTTTGGTCCTGCAAAGCGCTAATTAAGGCCTGCACGGCGGCATTTGACAGCGTGCGGCGTTCTAACGCCGTGGCTGCCGCAGACCTGATATTCTCACTTTGATCCTGCAAAGTGCTGATCAGCTCCAGCTCGGCAGCTTCGGACAGCGTGGGGCGTGCGCCTAATGCATTAATAATCTCGCTCTTTATGTTATCAGGCTGATCTAACAATGCGAGCAGCAGATGCTCCGGGAAAGCGCTTTGTCGACCCAGCTTGCTCTCGTACTCACCATTGCTCAATTTCCTCTCGAAATTAAACCCCCTCATAAACGCTTTTTCTAATCCAAGCACGGCCTCTGGGTTCAATCGACTCCGCGCTTCGTTTAAACATCCCATTAACACCTGCTGGTGACGTCCTCCGATCAGGTCTCGCGGCGATTGCTCAAGTACATCAAAGAAATTCTCGAGCGTTGCGCCCTTGAGTAAACCCGCCACCATCCACCATACGATCTCATACCGCGGATTGTATTTATGTGTGGCGATAAATGCTTCCACTTCATGTCGCTGCGGCATGACGCTTAAGTCCTTTTGCCCAACGGGGGTAGAGGATTCTTCCACTTTTGTATACGCCTGTAGATGCCCTGCCAAGAACTTCGCCGCAAAAAACTCCTGAAACGTTAAGTGAAGGAAATGATACTGTCGCTCCGATTCAGGCCGATGCGCATCCGCTGTATGTAAATATGACGTTTTTTTCAGATTCGTCGTAAAATTCAGCGGCAATTTCCGCCCTGTTTGAGCGCTTCCGTTTAATTCTTTCCTACGCTGACTGAGCTCTTCACGACTGAATTCAATTTTTTCCGTCTCCAAGCCTTTAAACGCTAAATAGCCTAGATAATCGATTTCAGCCGTCATCAATTCTGCCAGATCCGATTCTGATAAATCTTCAATGACCTCCACCCCTAATACCTTTCCTTTTTCTTCTTTCTCCAAACGCACACTGTCTTTACGCCATAATTTGTCCACCATCGCCTCGTACAGTGTCGACATCGTCACCGTTTTATTCTGAGGAATCTGATCCCAGCTATAACACAGTGCATCGAGTTGAATCGGAATATTCACCAGTCCCTGAATCAACGGAGTCTGGTTGATAAACTGTTGAATCGCTGCTTGATTCGGTCCAGGCGCAAATTTTTCAATATAGGCCTGTACATTGGCCGGACTAAAACCGACTGTTTCCAACTCCAAATCCAACTCCCCCAACAGTTTGGCATCCACCCCGGCAGGTCGGGAGGTAATCACCACATGCGCCTGATTGAGTAATATATGTAAAAAATCTTTTAAAGGCCTGCCGTCGTTAAGTTCCCCGACGACTTCGTCCAAGCCATCTAAGATAAACAGTGTTTTGGCCTGATGTGTGTAAAAAGTCTTGGATAGTGCCTGCGCTTGGCTCATTTCATAGCCCGCAAAATACTGAGTGCAGAGCAAATCTTCTAAACGTTTAGGGGCATGCGTCTTCAGTTGTCGTAAAGGAACCCACAAGACGCAATCGAATTGATCCTGCCAAAATGCATGGTTCTGATAGTCATACACCAATTTTTTACACAAGGTGGTTTTCCCAATCCCTGCTCGACCTTGAATTAAGATCCGTTTGGGAGTACCTTCTGAACCATCGCGTAATTTTTGCTTCTCAAACAGGCGCTCTAACGCAATTAACTTGTTTAGATTCGTCGACTCAAGCTGCTGCCGCTCACTGCTGGGCAAACGTTCGAAAGACACAGCTTTCTTTTTCAACTCTTCTTTGTCTTTTTCACGTTGCGCCTGACCTTCTACAATCGCCAGATTGATATAACAGTCTTCCAGTGAGGCGGTCTCACCCGATATACGCTGAATCGACAGATTAGATAATTGGTAGTGCTGATAAAGCGCATTGCGCAAGCTGTCTAACGAGACCGCATGAGGCTGCCTAGCCTCTGAATTCGGTGAATAGTAATGCACGTTGACCGTGTTATTCTTGCCCTGGACGGGCGCATTAATCATACCTTGGCAGTTTTGTACGACAATCTTTCCTTCGGGATTGCCTGCTTGAGTAGAAAAAGGCAAAGAGTCGGATGCCGAATTGTTTGTGAGGAGTGGTAAAAATGTGTCTGACCTCGCGTTTTGCTCAGACACATTTCCTTTAACCACTTGCACAGTTTCTCGAAGCACTTGCTCGGATTGGGCGCTCAGTCCTTGAGCCAATAAATATTGACTGTGACAAAGGCCAATGTTTTTAAGTAAGCCCTGGACTTCGAGTTGATCCGGCTCTAATCTAGATGCATCCAGTGCGTATCTTTGGGCATGTTGATAGGCATTGCCTGCCTCAATCATATTACGCTGTTTTTCCAACAAACCTGCATAATCCAAATGGATCCGAGCGAGGGTTTCAGTTGAATTTAATTTTTCTGTCACACGAAGTGCCTGTCTGTAGCAGGCTTGAGCCTTATCCAGCGCACCTTGTTTTTCATACTCCAGCGCTTCTTTGTAAAAATCCGTTGCTGATTTATTAAAATCACGTGTTATTCCCCAACCCGCTCTCCATATTTGCCCTAGTAGCTCCATTTTTCTTCCTTTAGCTTATTTGACTTAAGGAGTGCGGCTTGTACCTCGCACCTATTTTTTATCCATTGGGCGATATTAGCAGAGCAAAATGGTCCTACACCTCTCTCTGGTGAAGTGTGGTGAAACGCCGACGCTCAACGCACGGAGTAGCTTTTTTCCTCTCATTAAATTTCACTATGTAAAAAATTAATTAGGGGCCTTGTTTGATAACGCCTATTAGCAACCTTGCAGTTGCTTCGTAAAAACCGGGATTTTTAAGAATAAGTTGATTTTGGTAAGGGTAATTAGTCCAGTGGGAGAGAAGCTGTAATTCGTATGCCACTTTGGGACTAATTTAGAGCCATGCCATGCGTTTTTACTCACTGGCTGTCAAACAGCGTCCAAAATTTGCCAGTAAACAGCGCCGAAAAGTTTCCAGTTAAGGGACTCAATTTGAAGGGATATTTCGATGTTTGAAACGGTAAGATTGATTGCCAGTTTCCAGGATATGGCAATGGTGAGTAATACGATCTAAGAGAGCGGTGGTCATTTTTGCGTCACCGAAGACCTGTACCCATTCGCTAAATGAGAGATTGGTCGTGATGATTAAAGAAGTTTTCTCATAAAGCTGTCCGATGAGCTGGAATAGCAGTGCGCCACTGGAAGCGGGGAAAGGCAAATAGCCAAGCTCGTCAATGATGAGAGCATCAATCTGTGTAAGGCGTTTGGCTAGGTTACCTGTTTTACCGAATTGCTTTTCGTGTTCGAGCGCGTTGACCAATTCGACGCCGTTGAAGAAACGGACCCGTTTTCCGGCATGAATGGTGGCCACGCCCAGCGCCGTTGCAAGATGAGTTTTGCCCGTTCCACACCCGCCGACTAGGATCAAGTTATGTGCGGCATCGGTGAAGTCGGCCGTGGCGAGTTGCTCGATGACGGCTTGTGACAGAGGCGTTTCTTGCCAATTAAAGCTGAGTAAATCTCGATGGATAGGAAAGCGTGCGGCTTTAAGCTGATAGCGTAAACGGCGTAATGCTCGATCTGTTTGCTCAGCGGCGATCAGGCGTTCTATCCAAATTTCAGGGCGATGAATGAGTTTTGGCTTTTCGGCTTGTAACTCGCTCCAGGCCGTGGCCATGCCATGCAGTTGCAATGCGGTGAGAGTGGCGTGAATGTCAGTGGGCATGGGTTTCTCCGAGCAGGTGGTCATAGCGCTGGCAATCTGCTAGGGGTTCTAGCGTTAAAACAATACCATCGGGCCATTCAAGCGAAGTGGGCGGACCCGGGTCGGTCAGTCTGCGCATTTCGTTCATAATGATGGGGGCCGTCACTGTACCGGCTTCTAAAGCACATTCACACGCCACGGTTAAAGCCTCCAGGCCGACTTTCTGAGCCAACAGGAGCAGTTCGACAAAGGCACGATCCCCCTTAGGGCGCTTCAGCAGGCATTTCCGTACCGCTTGAATGGGAAGCGGTAAATCCCACTCAACAAAAGGCACACCATTGCGTAAGGCACCGGGTTTCTTCTCTAGCACAGGCAGATAATGCCAAGGATCGCAGATGAGTTGGTCCCGCCCAAAGACTCGCTGGTGAGTCGCAACGACCTGAGCCTGGGCTACCACTTGGATTGGGTTGGCGCTTATATGTACAGACACGGCTTGTCTGGCAAAGCGAACCGGAACGCTATAACGATTTCTATCCACGTGCACCAAGCTGGTGTTTGAGACGCGCATCATCTGTTCAACGTAACCTTCAAACGGGGCGATGATTGGACGTAACACGCGTTGTTCTTCTTGGAAACATTCGTTGATAGTGCGTCCACGATGGCAGGGGTGTTTGCGTTGAGCGAGTTCTCGGCAGCGTATAGCCAGCCAGTCATTGAGTTCGACCAGATTAGAAAAGCGCGCAAGCGGCGTGAATAGCCATTCCCGTACATTGCCCACCTGATTCTCAATTTGCCTTTTCTCCCAGCCTGCGGCTGGCGTACAGGCGACCGGCTCGAATCAGTAATGATTGGCTAGAGTCAGAAAACGCCGATTAAATTGACGCTCTTTACCGACTAAAATGGTATCCACCACCGTCTTAAGATTATCGTAGATGATTCGGTTGGGCACGCCACCCAGAAAAGCAAAAGCCTGTCTATGTGCATCGAATACCATCTCTTGGGTTTCGCGCAGATAGGCTATAACAAAGAGCTGACGGCTATACGCCAGCCGAAAATGGGCCACCTTAACTGTTTGCCCAACGCCCCCTAATTCGACATGCTCATGGCTCCAATCAAATTGGCAAGCGTCAGCAGGCTCAAATACGAGGGGTACAAAAACTTGTGTGACTCGCGGCCCTCGAGCCTTTAGTTTCCAATCCTTAACAAAGCGTTGCACGCTGTCGTAAGCGCCCGGGTATCCCATTTCTTGTAACCCTTCAAACAGTCGACGAGCGGTACGACGACGGCCACGGGGAAACTTGGCTTCCTGTTCTAACCATTGCTCTAGTTGTCCTTCATAAGCACCCAATTGGGGCCGTATCGGCTGTATTCGATCGTACTTGGGCTCCTCTACCGTCTCAATATGTTTGCGCACTGTCGGACGCGATAGACCCATCTCTCGTGCTATCGCGCTGATGCTCTGCTTTTGTACTTTGTATCGACGTCTTATCTCGTAAATCATTTCCATGTAAAACACTCCAGTTTCCCCGGCAAATTCGCCGGATCTTTGCATAAATAGGATGGAAACTTTTGGACGCTGTTTCCTCTCCTAAACTGGTAAGTTTTGCACGCTGTTTTACAGCCCTGACGCACTCGATGCAGCGAAAGTACTGCTTGCTGCTCCAGATTTTTTATCGGTACAAATCGCATGTTGGGTCGACTCACGGCTTCGCAGATTGCCTCGGCGTCAGCCATATCATTCTTGTTGGTCTTGACATAGGGCTTGACGAACTGTGGTGCCATGAGCTTTACCGTGTGGCCCAAACTCTGTAGCTTCCGTGCCCAGTGGTGTGCGCTACCACAGGCCTCCATGCCAATCAGACAAGTGGGTAGGTTGGCGAAGAATTCAATCATCTGGCCACGGTTTAACTTCTTCTTAAGTACTGTTTTGCCAGATTTGCCTACGGCGTGCAATTGGAACCATGTCTTTGCTAAATCGATGCCTACTGTTGTGATCTCCATGGCGAATGCTCCTGTCTATCAATGGGTGAGATTGAACTCCCATTTTGGCACATCATGATGCCGTTCAAAGGGGGGAGCGTCCATCCCATTGAGTCCGGAGAAAAATTGAACAAAAGCTAATAAAAACAACAGGATAGCCATTTTCTTGCTTCGGAGCAATAGCTAAATTAGGGCTTTTTAGGCCTTATTAGGGCGAATTAAGCATAAGTTTTCCGAAGCAGATTTTGAAATAGAATTGTGCGAGAAAATTTCGATAGATAGCCTCAAGGCCAAGGTAGCAAGGATCTGTGGGACCACGTAAAAGAAAAATGCACAACTTGTGTTTTCCAACGAGTTAAAAATAAGAGGGGGTAAAAATGCTTTCAGAACTTACAGCAAGAGTCGCAGAGTCATGGCAACCTAAATTCATTAATTACTATGGAACGCGGATGGGAATGTCTTGCTCTCTTTTATAAATAACATTTTTTTATTAATTTTGATAAGCTATTTAAAAAATCAAAACGCATTTTTGGTGAACTATAACTACAATAATAATCGTCAACAAATTTTAAGAATGCAGCAGAATAAAAAAGTTGACGAGTTATAAACAAATCCGTTTCAAATTGTTTTTTGAAGGGTGTATTTATACATTTTAACATTCGATCAATACCAAATGAGGTAAGGAGATTGTATGAATAACACTGTAAACACAACTTTTTCGACGTCAACAAATATCACTACTTTATCGTCTTTAAGCCCTTTAGAACAAGGCAAATCTGCTTTAAGACGTGCTGAGTTAAAGCGAGAGCAGGACCCAGTGACTACGCTGGATTCGTTAGATATAGCAAAAAGAAAATTTAGTGATGTGCTCGCTCAGAACAAAAAATTCTCTTACGACGAAAAGCGCGATATTCAAGCTAGCCTTGCCCAGGCTTGCTTATTAAGGGGAGATATTTTAAGAGATTTTGGCAGGATAGAAGAGGCGCGGGCTGATTATATGGAGGCGCGGCGGTACGGGGCGCAAGAGGCAGAGCAGAGATTATCTTCCTTATCGCCTTCCGCACAAACGACGGTGAAAGAAGAAAAGAAAGTAAACGCCAACCTACAAGTGGTAAGCGGTTTGGCTAACATAGCAATAAAAAGTTCAGGAAACATCAACAAGTTACATTACAGTCCAACGGATCGAGATTTGCCGTTATTGAAGGAAAGCCTAGAATACCACTCTGAAGACGTTAATGCTGCGGTCTCTATGGTTAGCCAGGTACCATCTGAAAAATTGGGGGATATTGTATTTCAATCTACAAGGGGAGTAGCTAATTACACGATATCTGGAGATAGGAACGACACTACCGTAATATATGGTTCGAGTAGTACTTTTGAAGCAACTTCTAATGTCAGCGTCCCAGGTGGCACAAAGTTAGAATCCAAAGAGTTACCGCCACTCCCTAAATAAGATGAGGAAAAATAAATTTAAACTCTATTTGGACATAGGAGTAATAAGATGATAAGTTGGGGAAAAGTCGATGCTGCGGTTGCTTTGCAACGAGGTGAAGTTTTTCGAAAGAGCGCTCAGGAACACCTCAAGACTGCTCGTGAGCACGGAGAGAGCAAGGATAAGGAGTTTGACTGCGCGCTCAGCCAGTTCAATCGAGCGAAAAGCGCGTTTAAGAAGGGCACCCCACGTACTCAAGAGATCAACACCGCCATTACCACAGTCTATGTGGAGCGAGGTGATCTTTATCAGGAGCGCGGTCAGCTCTCTTTAAAAGAAGAAGATCTCGCGCGTACTCATAAATTATTTACACGAGCCCTCGAAAGTTATGAGAAGGCCACTATTGAACCGTACAATTCGCGTGTGAATGAGGTGAAGCAGAAAATAGCTGTATTAAAGCTTCCCAACACGCCGGCTCCTTGGCAATCTATCTTAAAAGTAGAGGAAGCCAAAGGTTCGATCAAACAACAGTTTTCATCTACATCTCAGCCCATCGCAAGCTTTTTTAAGCTAGATCAAAATTTGACACTGCCTGCACTCGGCAAAATCTATGACCCTGTAACTGATCCCGATCAGCTTGTCGACACCAGGCATTTAGCTTGGTGTTTGCAACAAGGCTATCTTTCTGAAGCACAAGAAAAACAGTTTAAGCAACTCGCCCGCAGCATATTGGAAGCGTTTGCGTGCACTGAAACCAAAGACTACTTCGAATTGGTACGAGAAATTGTGCCGCTCGCATCGATAGCGGATATTGAATTGTACCAGCAGTTAATTGGCCAAACGGTGAATGCATTGTCTGCGAACCAGTCAGTCTCGCTGAATGTATCGGTGGCGCAAGGACTGGCTGTGATTCTCCGGCACTGCCCACAAGCGCTATTGAGCCAAGTGCGTTCCGGGGATTTAGTGGGCGCACTTGAAGTTCTTGGAGCGCGCTTGGATAAAGTGCATAAAGAAGACAATAAGGTCCAGTGTCAGACCTTGCTGCAAACGACTTCGCAGTTGCTGGATGTGATGACGTGTTTGGGGGTGAGTGGCATCAACCGCGAGGGAGTGCAAGCTCCGCTCTACGCCACGTTCTATGGATTAATTGATCATTCTGACCCAGCGTTGGCCTGGCAAGCGCGCTATGCGCGTCAGGCATTGGCGCATATTCCCAATGATGAAGCCGTTTGGCGGAGCGTATTACGTCACACCTTTAATGTAGGGATGGGCGTTTTAAACTTGGCCGCTGCGGTTAAAAATCTTGATGTGGATAAATTAGAGGAGTCTCTGGGCCGATTCGAAGAAGCATTTACAGGCGTGCGCGAGGTAGCGCTCGCGATAGGCCAAGTCGGCGATGCAGCAAAAGTTACCGTCGAGGCATTGACGACGGCATACCAATCGGCTAGCGAAGGGGTTGAGCAGTTCAACCGCCCGCATGGATGGTATGGAGCGCTACGGTTTATTGATCTGTTGCTTGAAGAAAATCAGTGGGTGGCATTCGAGAAACTCGCGCGCGACTCTCGGTATCGTAAGGACGAAAAATTCCTGCAAGGTTTATGTCATCGTCTAGAACAAATTGCCCGCACGCACCCGGGTACCGAAATGCAAGAAAGCGCGGAGCAATTTTTAGAAAGCCTTATGCAACACAAGGATTACTGGGGCGGGCACGAGCGCGTTGTAAAGATGGCAGGGGCCACCTTACAGCGCTTAAGGCAGCCTCTACCAAAGGGTGGCCAGGATTATGTTCCTGTCTGGTCTTCTCTCTGGCAGGAGCCGTTAGGCACCGAATTGTTAGATAAGGTGCGGGGGGATATTCGTCTCAACCAGATGCCCGCCAAGCTAGAAGGAATCAGCCTTATGTTAGAGCAGCTGCCTAACCTCAAGCAACAAATGCAAGCCATATTAGAAAGTCAGATGCAGCAGACGCAAGAAAGGATAGAGCAGCGGATGCAGCAAATGCAGAGTCTGCTAGAGCAACAAACGCAATTGCCGCTTCCTGACTTAGCCTCATTGACTATTTTACTGACGGATCTTAAAGAGCAGAAAGGCGTTTATTTAGGGAACTTAGAGAAGAGCGGTGAAATTAAGGTGGCGCTTGAGATGTATAGAGCGATGCAAGGTCATACGACGACTGAATCAGCCCGATCCTTTGGTTTAGACGACGCGGCGACCGTTCTCTTTGCTTCCAACGAAAAAGTAAGGCAGATATCGCAGCAGCTCGAAAAGATGAAGTACGAAATGGTACCCATGCTGTTTGAGCGTGAGTTGAGACAGCGCACACAGTTGCCGTCAGAAAAAAGGGGGAAAGTTCTCATGCAAAGAGCAGAGGGCTTGGCGAATATAGTAATAGAGGGCTCGGGTAACATCAGCGACGTTTCTTGCAACCCCACAGCCGTGGACCCGCAGTTGTTAGCGGCCAGCCAAACGCAGCCCACTCCAGAGGTGGCTGCTGAACTCTCTGGGCTCGCGCTGCGCTCTCAGGCACAAGGGGGGGAATTTGTGTCTCAATTCACAAGTGGCGTGGGTAACATCGCTATATCAGGCAAGGGTAACAGGAGCAAAATGAAAGTCGGGTAATGCTCCCGCAGCGGTTTCTGATCTAGCAACCTTAGACATCAAAAAGAAATAATTTGAAGAGTAGACATTCAATTGGATCCAAAATGACTGCCATCAAAAATAAGTACGGCATGAAAGACAAAGGGGTACCCAACCCTATACAGATGAAAGTGAACCCTTAGAAAGGGGTAATTAAGATGTTGCCGATTAGTTCAACCCCAAGCACTCCTGCTTCCTTAGCTTCGTATTCCTCCAATACGCGGGGGGCACCAATCGATTCAAGCCATGCGGTTTATGCTGCAGAGAGGGGACCTGTCATGCAAATCAACTATGGCTTGGTTAACGTCTCATTCAAGGATGGTTCGCACAACACAGTCACCGTGAATTACCACTCAACGTCTGAAGATGCCAACTTGTTAGCAGAAATTCTGAGGCCATTGCAAAGCACGGCCTGGCACCCGCATACTGCCCCATTAGCGAGCCTGGGTATTCAGCAGTTGCAGAAAAGGTATTTAGAGAGCCTGCAAAAAGATAACGAAATTAAAGAGGCGTTGGCGATGTATGTTGCGCCGGAATGCACTTTAATAATCAATACAAAAGAACGCTTTAGTCTGGAAGAGAAGGTGAGAGATTTCCTTGCTTCAGAGGAAAAGAAAGTGCTGCTTTTGTTGGGCGTAGCGGGTTCTGGTAAATCAACCTTTAATCGGTATTTGGCACGTAGCCTATGGGAGGCTTATGACAAAGAGGCCAATAAATCCGGCCAAACTCCTATCCCGTTATTTATTCCGCTATCGAGTCTGAAGGAGCCGAATAACAATCTTATTTCAGAGTACCTAAAAAAAGAGAAATTTGCAGAGGACCAGATAGCTGATTTAAAAGCGAATTATTGCTTTATCTTTATTTTAGATGGCTATGATGAGATTAAAGACCGAGCCCGTCTTTTCTATGTTGAGAATGAACTAGATGAATGGCAGGCTAAAGTAATTGTTACCAGCCGACCAGAATATTTGGGGGACCGATATGAGCGCCAGTTTCACCCAAAAGGCCAGGCATATCTACTTCAAACCTATCAACTCGCCCCATTCTCTGATTTGACGATTGAGGAATATGTAAACAAATATGAAAGCTCATACCCAGAATTAGAAAAGAGTGTCGCGGAACATAGGGGAATTCTTGATAGACCTGAAGTCAAGGACCTGATACGTAATCCTTTTTTACTCAAATTGTCATTGAGCGAATTGCCAACTTTGGCCGAGAAATACAAGGATAGCAGTCAACGTATTACTCGGCTTGCATTATATGATCAATTTGTAGAGAGCTGGTTTGAGCGTTCGCAAGATCGTTTAAGAAGTATTCGCTTGACTGATAAGGAACGAGAAGCATTTGATTTTCTAAATAAAGATTTCACCAAATATGGAGCCGATTTTGGCAAAGATTTGGCGGTCGCTATGTACCAAGCTGGAGTAGTACGTGTGGCATATTCGCCGCCTCTATCGTGGAAGAAGCAATCTGTACAGGATTGGCGTGAAGACTTTTTTAATAATAAGAATATAGAAACAAAATTATTGCGCTTTAATGCTCCGCTGATCTGCCGAGACGATCAATATGAGTTTATCCATAAATCGGTCCAGGATTATTTTGTGGCGAGAGCGTTGTGGGAAGAGATGAGAGAACTCACTGAGATCGGGCAGTTAGATTTGTCCAATGAACTGAGCATAGTGAGAAATCTGCGTCCGCTATTGGAAGGGCTGGGAGATCTTGTTAAGTTGGAGCCATCGGCTTTGTTCAACCAACTGAACGTAGTGGAAGATCCCGCGGTGCTGAGCTTTTTAGCAGAGCGGGTACGGCAGGAGCGCACGTTGATAAAGCCGCTCTTAGGTTGGGTGAAGGCCTCGAAGACACGATATGGCGTTGAAAGAGCAGCAGCGAATGCGCTGACTATCTTGGTCAAAGCGGGGGTGCAGCTGAGTAGATTGGATTTGAGCCAAATCAAGGTGCGCGGAGCGAATTTAAATTATGGGGTGTTCGATCAAACGAAATTTGAAAGGGCGGATTTAAGCGAAGTGAAATTGCGAGGCGCGTGGTTGCGTGGGGCGAATTTCAAAGGAGCGAATCTGAAAGAGGTTAACTTTGGTGAGCTGCCTAGTTTAGAGGTAGGTAAAAAGGTTATGGACTGTTGTTATTCTCCTGATGGGCGCTGGTTGGCTGTTGGTACGAATGATGGTGAGATTCAACTGTATAAAACTGAGACATTAAAGCGGGTGGATAAGATTAGTGCACATAATAATCAACCTGTGTATAGCGTGAAATTTTCGCGAGACAACAAATACCTAGCGTCGGGGAGTGGGGATGGGCTGGTGAAACTGTGGGAGGTTAAAAACGGAAAACTTGCACAGCGTTCTGATCACCATGAGTTTGAGGCGAGTTGTGCTCGTGGAGTATGGTGTGTGAGTTTTTCGCCAGATGGCATCCTTGCATCAGGGGGAGGAGATAAGGTGGTGAGGTTGTGGGAGGTAGAAAGTGGAAAACTATTGGATTCTCCGCTTGAAGGGCATAGCGAAGGGGTGAAGAGTGTGAATTTTTCGGTAGACGGCACAGTCCTGGTGTCGGGGAGTGATGATAATACGGTAATGCTATGGATGAGGCAGAGCGGAGACGCGTTGCATACGCCTGAAGGAAATAGTAAATGGGTATTGGTGGATACGCTTGAAAAGCATAATGGTTGGGTAGAGAGTGTAACTTTTTCGCCAGATGGCAGGTTCCTGGCATCGGGGAGTGCTGATAGGACGGTGAGGCTGTGGGGAGTAGAAAGGAACGGAAAAAATTTATCCACAAGCGAGTTACACACGCTTAACGGGCATACTAATGTAGTAAAAAGTGTGAGTTTTTCGCCCAACAGTGAGATCCTGGCGTCGGGAAGTTTCGATTATACAGTGAAGCTGTGGAAAGCGGAAAGCGGAGAACCGTTGTATACATTTGAAGGGCATACCAGTTTGGTGAATAGTGTAAGTTTTTCACTCAACGGCGACCTCCTGGCGTCGGGGAGTGTTGATGAGACGGTGAGGCTGTGGAGAGTGGAAAGCAGGCAAGAGTTGCATGCGCTTGAAGGGCATCGTGGTAACGTGAATAGTGTGAGTTTTTCGCCCAAAGGCGAGTTCTTGGCGTCAGGGAGTGATGATAAGACAATAAAGCTGTGGAGCGTAAAAAGCGGAGAAATGTTGCATACGCTTGAAGGACATAGTGGGGGGGTGAATAGTGTGAGTTTTTCGCCCAAAGACGACGGGATGCTGGCATCGGGAGGTCATGATAATACAGTGAATCTGTGGAACGTAAACAGTGGAGAAAAGTTGCGTACGCTTGGTGAGCATACGGCTTCGGTGTGGAGTGTGAGTTTTTCACCAGACGGCAAATTCCTGGCGTCGGGGGGGAATGATAATACGGTGAAGTTATGGAACGTGACTAGCGAAAATGCGTTTTTGTATACGCTTACAGGACATAGTGAATGGGTGTCGAGTGTGAGTTTTTCGCCAGACGGCAAGTTCCTGGCGTCAGGCGGAAGAGATTTTAAGGTGAAGCTGTGGAAGAAAGGAGAAGGGTGGGAGAAAGAAGAAAGCAGAGAAGCGGAGCGTATGCCTAAAGAAAAAGAAGAACAACATAGCAAAGAGGTGAATAGTGTGAATTTTTCGCCGGACAGCACGGTCCTGGCGTCGGGGAGTAATGATAGGACGGTGAGGCTATGGAAGAACGTGACAAGCGAAAAAGTGTCAGTGTCGCAGCTTGCAGGGCATAGTGATAGGGTGATGAGTGTAAATTTTTCGCCCAACAGCAAGTTCCTGGCGTCGGGGAGTTACGATAGGACGGTAAAACTATGGTCAATAGACACAGAGCAATGTAAGAGAACGCTTGCAGATTGTGTCGGGAAAATTGCTTCAATAGATTGGCAAGAGTTTCCAAAAGGGGATTTTAAAATGGCAGGCAGTGAGGGTAGCGCGGTTCATATTTGGCAAATAAAATGCAAAGGTAATGACTGGACAGTCGAGTTAGATTGGACCTCCTCTCAAAACGAGCTGGTCGTAGCTGGTATGTCTATTCAAGACGCAAAGGGCTTAAGTTCACTGAATACCCATCTACTCAAGCAAAGGGATGCACAGGGTGAGCCTGCGCAAGCACCAGAGATGCACTTCTAGCCGGCACCAGATACTCGCTGTCAGACAATTTAATTGCTTGATAGGGGATCTCAGTTTTTTGCTGCAATAGACTGTTGAGTTTGCTGTAATTGCCGATAAAACACTCTCAGTCCAAGTGCCTGTTCGCGCCACTGCCAGCAGATATTGGCGTTAAAGGCATTAATTTCGGCAATCTCAGCAAGCGAAACGCCGGCGGGTTTTCGGTTAAACTCGGCGGGAGATCCGGTAGGCTCGTTGGAAAATGCTGCGTTGTAGTGGCGCACGAAGCCAACGTTAACGCCGAAATGGTCAGTATCAGCTTGGTTAACATAGATAGGGACCTCTTTGATGATCGTGTTGCCCTTTTCTTTGACGATTTTGATACGATCACGGTATTGAACTTCAGTTTGTATGACAACTTTGGCTTGGGCTTCAGCGAGTTGAGCCTGAGCCAAAGCAACTTGCATTTTGTACTGCACGAGTGCCGCCTGCGCTTTTTGGATACGTGGCTTGTAATAAAAAGATCCTGCGCATCCTATGCCAAAGCAAAAGGTCGTTGTTGCAATGCACAATGGCCTTAATAATGCAGTAATCCAATTATTCAGCATGGTTGCGTTTACCCAACCAGCGCTGTACAGCCCATTCAAGATAAGACTGGCCGAGAATACCAAGTGCAGCACCCAGGCCCGTAACGGCGATTGGAGAGAGTTCAGGTAGCAGCGTAAGAATCGAACTCGCGGCGACGCTTAAGCCCGCGCCCACAATCATGCGCCCGATAATCAGCCGAGCGGTGATTTTCTCGCCACCGGTGAGGAGTTTTCCAATCGCAATGGCTGCCCCCATCGCCGCCAATGTGGCAAGCAGCGTTCGATCATGTTCGTGAAGATTCATTTTTTAATGTTGAGAGTTAAATTATTCCGGTGCGCATCATATTGGCGAGGCGTAGTGCTCGTTGGCCGACCTGAGTGGCCCATTTGGACGCAAGCATTCCGTTAGCCGCGGCTGCGTAATCGCTGCGTTGCATGGCGTCCAGAGTATTCACAAAGGTCAGGAGCTTGCCGCCGAGGTTGAAGGCCATATTGATGAGTACACGTTGCCGTACTGCATCCAGGGTCCGCCACCACGATAAATGCCGATCCAGCCATCTCAGCGTTCGTGCAATATCGTTGTGTAAAAGAATTTCGCATTCGCTCTGAGAGATGCCCCCATCGGTGAGATTGCGTCCGATGCCGATGGTGATTTTGCCGACGGTATCGAAGTAGGGTTTAAAGCGCTCGCCTTCATCGCGTTTGAGTTCAGCTATGAGAGCGGCCCTGTCAAAGGTTTCGGTCATGTTGAGAGGGGTGTAGACGAAAAAAAGACCGCATGAAGGCGGCCCTTAGTGCTACGGATAAGTGGCCCACGAAGTGGCCTCAGGGGCTTTCGGCCAATCGATTTTAGTAGGAAAGCCGGACTGCTGCTCGATGCGGCTGAGTTTAATGCGATAGAGTTTCCACGCTTTGAGGCGCTGTTTTTCTTCGTCTGTTGCTCTCTCCAGATCTACTGCATCTTGTAAAGGCGTTGACTTGACCAGGGTTTCAATGATCAAAGCGCGGCGTTGGCTTAAATGAATTTCAGCCCATTGTTCGGGGGTAATGGGAGGCCGGTCAATGGCAATCGGGTATCCCCTGTGATCGGATTGAAGCATTTTGCCTTTCGCTAACTCTTCGTACAGAGCATGATATTCTTCGTCGGTAATGGGGACGGCATCTTTAGGAATGGTGTCTCCGTGCATTTCACGAGTGTAAAAACCAGGTTGCGATTTTGAATAATAAAAAGTCATAGGGGTATTCCAGAATAAAAAAGCGTGAACGGGGAAACTGAGCTCAATTCGCCGCTACCGTCCAATGGCAATCCACTGAGTGAGCCATTCAGCGTTGCATCCCTGAAGATTAAATGCGCGCAGGACGACCCCGGTTTTTGACCGGGTTCCATGAACTTCAATCACAATGGCAGCTCCGCCACCCATATGTATGCCGTGAACGCCAAAACATTCGTGTAAAAAAGGAGTGGGGAAGAGGATATGGATATTGCCCGCAGTGTCCGCGCTAAGTTGCCCCCATTGCAGTGGAGTTGACTCATTTTTGAACTGACCCCAGAAAGTTGGAAACCGATCTAAACTTTTTTGGGTTTTTTCATGGATAAATACAGCGATCAACTTAAGCTAAAAGTCGTGAAGGCTTATCTGGCAGGTAAGGCTGGAGCCATTGCTCTGGGGAAGCGGTATGATGTTGAGCCTTCGCTATTGCGTAGATGGGCAGCAGCTTACCAAATACACGGTCTGTCAGGCCTCAAAAGGAAATACAGACGATACGGTGCGGATTTCAAGCTTACAGCCCTCCAGCACATGTGGGATAACCATCTATCGTATCGCGAAACGGCAGCGTACTTTGATATTCGTAAGACAAGTGCTCTAGGGGAGTGGGAGCGCCTGTATCATATCGGAGGTATAGAAGCCCTATCTCCTGGCAAAAGAGGAAAATCTAAGAAAATGCGAGGCACCTCAAGTATTGCAATCAAGTCTGGAAATGACGAGACGCGCACTTGAGAGCAGTTGCTCGAAGAATTAAATTATTTACGCATGGAGAATGCATATCTAAAAAAGCTAGAAGCCTTGATTCAAGCGAGCAAAAAATCAGCACAAAGCAAAAAACACAAATAGTGCTTGAATTAAGGCAACAGTATCCGATAATGGGCTTGCTTAAAGTGGCCGGTTTGGCGCGTAGTACCTTTTACTACCAACTGAATGGATTGCAAAAAATCGATAAATACGCAACGCTCAAAGCGAAGATTAAAACTATTTTTACCTATCACAAGGGGCGATATGGCTATCGTCGAATTACAAGCGTTCTTCGGCAGGAAAGCTTTCTCGTTAACCATAAGACAGTTCAGCGTTTGATGGGACAATTACAGTTAAAATCGCTTGTGCGGCCCAAAAAATATCGGTCCTACAAAGGCTCGATAGAAGGCATTGCACCCAATTTCTTGCAACAGCAATTTAGTGCCCAGCGACCTAACCAGAAGTGGGTGACGGATGTCACTGAATTCCATGTCTATGGCCAGAAATTATACCTTTCTCCAATTATGGATTTATATAACGGAGAAATCATCTCCTATCAAATCGCCCCACGTCCTACGTTGGCGATGGTTAGCACTATGTTAAGTAAAGCGTTTACCTGCCTTGGGCCTGATGACAAGCTAATCATGCACTCAGATCAAGGTTGGCAATATCAAATGGCAGTCTATCGTGAGGAACTTGCGCAAAAAGGCATTACACAAAGTATGTCACGTAAAGGCAACGGCCTCGATAACGCGGCCATGGAGAGCTTCTTCGCTACAATAAAATCTGAGTTCTTTTATCTGAATAAATTTTGTAATATTGACGAATTACAAGTAGGTTTAAGTGATTACATTCATTACTATAACCATGAGCGTATTAAACTCAGATTGGATGGGCTGAGCCCTGTTCAATATCGACTACGGTCACAGCCTTTTTATTCTTAACTAACTTACCGTCCAACTTTCTGGGGTCAGTTCATTTATCGGACACTGTTCGGCAAATTCAACCTCAACAGTCCTCGTTTTTACGATTGCCGATGCCAACATCATCGTGGCCGTCCTAGTTCGAGTCCCCTGGCAGCGCTGCTGAGCACGCACTATGCTCCAGAACTGCTGTATCTGCAGACCAAGTTTGCTTCGTTGATGTCTTATGGGCTAAGCATGGAGTTGTTGACGGAAATCTTGCCGCTCTCGGGGAATATCAACCGTACGTCTATGCAACGCCACCAGCAATGCGTTGCTGAACGTATGGAGGGTGAGTTGGGCGAGGAGCAATGCCAGTTTATAGAAGGGTGTCCTCGAGATTGGGCAAAGCAACCGCTACCGGGACCATCCTTGACGGTCGGCCTGGATGGCGGTTATGTGCGTGCGTCGGACCAGCGCTCGAAAAACGAAGGGTGGTTTGAAGCCCTGACCGGCAAAAGTATTCTGTCTGACGGCAGCGATAAAGTGTTTGCATTCGTCAACCAGTACGATACCAAGCTCAAACGGCGGCTGTACGAGGTGCTGAAATCGCAGGGTCTACAAATGAATCAGCAGATCGTGTTTCTATCGGATGGAGGAGATACCGTGCGTGATCTACAGTACTATCTCAGTCCAGAGTCCGAGCACTTGCTTGACTGGTTTCACATTACTATGCGCTTGACGGTGATGAGGCAGATGGTTAAGGGAATGACAACAGAACTGAAGCCCGACAAATATCCGGAAACACAGAGCGTGTTAGCGGATTTGAGCCAACACCTGGAAAGCCTCAAATGGCGTCTGTGGCACGGTGATGTCTTGCATGCGCTGCAACACATCGATAACCTGGAAGACGATTTGGAAATGCTAGAAGAAAATCCGGAGAACAAAAAAAAGCTGAAGAAAGCGGTGCGAGAGTTTCACCACTATATTGAGGCAAATCAAGCGTTCATTCCAAATTATGGCGATCGCTATCGGCACCACGAAACGATCTCCACGGCATTTGTCGAATCGACCGTAAATTATGTGGTCAGCAAGCGCTTTGTGAAAAAACAACAGATGCGTTGGACTCGACGTGGTGCACATCTGTTGTTACAAACGCGTGTGCAAGTGCTCAATGGTGATCTGCGTCAAACCTTCTGCCGTTGGTTTCCTTGTATGAAAACGCAAGAGTTGGCGCCACTCAAGGAGGCGGCCTAGAAAACGCCAGCCCCCGGAATGAAACACTCTCCTTCATGGCGTCCACCAAATCGATACTACATCACACATCATCAGAGGAATCGCTGTACGATCATGTAATTCAAAAGTATTCAACAGCCTACTGCCAAACTAGAATGAATAACTTAGAAAAAGGAATGATGATGTGGGGTAATTCTGTTTCTCAAGCTCTGACGGGCCACCAGGCGCAGATTCTGGCGGCGAAAATCTATCTATATCAGGCCCGCCAACAAAAGACGGCGCAGCGGCTCGATGTAGCCTTGGTTTTGTATGATCAGGCAAAAGTGACTTTTAGACATATCGCGGATACACGCAAACTTGTTATTGCATTATCGGAGGTAAAAAATGCTTTGAGCCAGGCTCAGACACCTCAGACAACAGAAGATGAAGCATTGCAACGGCACATCGCTGATATTTATTTTGAGCGTGCAGAACTCCTAGCCAAATTGGGCAAAACCGACAAAGCACAGGCGAGTTACAAAAAAGCAAAAGAATGGGGCCATAAGCCGATCGAGGCTGCTTCTATTGTCTCTGCTGAGCACGATGCATTGATTTTGGCTCAGACGGCTACGCCTGCCTCAATGTCTGTCCAGGAGAAAGGCGAACTGGTGGACTATCTGTTTGAAAGGGCACTGTTTACGCTGGGATCATTAAAGGTATCCAGTAAACCCAGCATTTTTCTGGTCTATGCCCATGGCAACCCCGCTCATGGAAAGGCCGAGGCCAGTACCTCTAAATATTTAATCAATCATTTATCTAAAATCCAAGTCACCTTGCATTCCGATCAAACACCGCTGGGGCAACCTTACTCAGATTCCTCGGAGGATCTGAAAGAGGACGGTAAGTTAGAGGATATTTTAACCAGTCAGCTCTGTTTGTTGCCTACTCAAGTAGAAAAAGAGGTGAAACCGGTTAATAAGGTCGTGGTGTGCTGTTCTGAGGTATTAGGAAACTACCTGGAATGGTTGCACTATGAAGATTTTTATCAAGCACTTCGAAAAGCTTATCTTGAAGATCGAGAAGCCTATGGCAAAGACGGTGAACAGTCGGGCATTCCGGCAATCCGTGAGGTGGTCAGACAATTTTCACAAGAGCAAGACTATAAGGCAGGGTTCCATCATGTGTTGACGGAAATGGCTTTTTTGCAAATTCGGGCAGAGCAGCTGAAAGATCAGCACGGTATTATCCCGGTTTCGTTAACCCCAAATAGCTATAATCACTGCCTGGCGCGTTTTATTTCAGCAACCACGGTTCGGATGGAGGATATTCCAAGATTTGAGGGACAAGCATTGTCTCTAAATCAAAGTCGGCACTGGGTGTTGTTTAAGCTGATCGAGCGCTTGTTGGTGGGCAGCAATGAGGCCAAAACGTTTCTTGATAAATTTTGGCAGGGGTACAGTGATTTTATTTCGCGGTTAAATGCCAAGCCACTGCTTGGCAGACTTGAATTTGCCAAGCAATTAGACGGCATCTTCGACAGCATACGGACGGCGCTGCACAGCCAGCTTTTTTTCACTGTGCAGCAACACCAGCAACAACTGAGGGTGCTCAATGCCGATCCCCGATCTGCCATAAAGGAGCAATATTTCGATGCCTTGGGGCAAGATGATGAATTTGAGGAAACACTACAACTCTATGTTGAACCCCGCGGCAAAGCGAATTCGCATGAGGCCAACACTTTCAATCTCTTACCCAAAATTCAAGCTTTTCTAAACGATGAAAAAGTGAAAGTGGTCTTGCTAACGGGGGATTCTGGAGCGGGCAAAACCAGCTTCAACCGCGTCCTGGAAAAGCAATTATGGAAGGATAAAAAAGAACACGATGCGATTCCGCTCTTTATCTCTCTGGCGAGTATTGACAATCCTGTGCACGATCTGATCCCCACGACTTTAAAGAAAAGGGGCCTGTCAAAAGATCAGATTCAGAGATTAAAGAAAGAAAAACAAAAGTTCATTTTTATTTTGGACGGCTATGATGAGATTCGGCAGACCAGGAATCTGTATCAGAGCAATGGCATCAACCAACCTGGTAGCTGGCAAGGCCAAATGGTCATCAGTTGTCGCAGCGAGTATTTAGGCCAGGGCCAAGGCTATCGAAAGTGGTTTCAACCGGATCAGTATCGACAGGGCGGAGCCTGGTCATTTCCAGAGGTTGTGATCGAGCCGTTTTCAGAAGAAGAGCAGAATCAGTATTTGGAAAAATATGTTGAGCGCAATCAACCAATCTGGGATGCGCAACAATTTAACAAAGCTCTTGAACAACCTCATTTAAAAGAACTGGTGAGCAACCCATTTTTGCTACGCGTGGTGTTGGAAGTGTTACCGTATCTGGAAGACGAGGGGAAACCGCGAACGGCTATCCAGTTACGCATGGATCTGTATAACCAGTTCGTCAGACAATGGTTCGAACGCAACGAGCAGCGCTTAATCGCACGCGATTTAACGGAGAACAAAAGAGATATTTTTAGAGAGATGTGCGATGAGGGCTTTGCCGAGCACGGTATTGAATTTATGGAAGACCTGGCAGTGCATCTTTATATAAAGAATTCGGGTAACCCGGTTGTTGAGTATTCGTCGTTGAAAGACAAGGGGAATTGGAAAAAGGAATTTTTTGAGCTGAATGACAAGAAGCAGCTGTTGCGAGAAGCCTGGCCCCTGAGCCGAAGTGGAAATCAGTACCGTTTTATCCATAAATTGCTACTGGAATATTTTGCGGCGCGGGTTATTTTTGCATCGCTTGATGCGTGCATGGTGGCAGATACTCATCATCATCGTCGTGGTAGTGATGCTTCAGTTTATGGTTTTGGGAACCAACATCAATCCTCTCAAACGCCAAGAGACATGTCGTTAGCCCCCAAGCATTGGGTTGGCGATCTGGGCGTTGTACGATTGTTAACCGAGCGCGTTCAGCAAGAGACCATATTTAAAAAACATCTCTTAGCGATTATTGAGCGCTCTAAGGAAGATGCTGGGGTAAGTCAAACAGCAGCCAATGCAATGACAATTTTAGTCAGAGCGGGGGTGCAGTTTAATGGAGCGGATTTAAAAGGAATCCAGATACCAGGTGCGGATCTGAGTGATGGCGTATTCGATTCAGCGCAGTTTCAAGGAGCGGATTTAAGAAAGACCACTCTTCGCATGAGTTGGCTGCGCAATGCCAATTTAAGGAGCGCGCAGATGGCCGGGGTGCAGTTTGGAGAATGGCCTTATCTCCAAGAAAAGAGCGAGGTACAGTCGTGCGCGTATTCCCCGGATGGGAAAACTTGTGCCGCGGGTCTTGAGGATGGTACGATCAAAGTGTATTCGACTTCGGATTGGGGGAAGATCCACACCTTGGAAGAACATACAAACGCAGTTATTAGCGTGGTGTATTCGCCGAGCGGCGCACAGATCGCTTCGGGGAGTAATGACACTACGGTACGGCTGTGGGACGCGCACAGCGGAGTCCGCGTGCATACGCTAGAAAGACATGCAGGCGGTGTTAGTAGCGTAGTGTATTCGTTGGATGGCGCACAGATTGCCTCGGGCAGTTTTGACAAGACGGTTCGTCTGTGGGACGCGCACAGCGGAGCCCATATACACACCTTAGAAGGGCATACCTGTTCCATTTGGAGCGTGGTGTATTCGCCGAGTGGCGCCCAGATTGCCTCGGGCAGTTCTGATAAGACGGTTCGTCTGTGGGACGTGCACAGCGGAGTCCATATACACACCTTAGAAGGACATACACACGCTGTTTATAGCGCGGTGTATTCGCCGAGCGGCGCCCAGATCGCCTCGAGCAGTCATGACACGACAGTGAGGCTGTGGGACGCGCAAAGCGGAGCCCACGTGCACACCTTAGAAGGACATACCACCGCTGTTAGTAGCGTGGTGTATTCGCCGAGCGGCGCCCAGATCGCCTCGGGCAGTTGGGACAGGACGGTTCGTCTGTGGGACGCGCAAAGTGGAGCTCATGTGCATACCTTAGAAGGACATACACACGGTGTGAGTAGCGTGGTGTATTCGCCAAACGGCGCCCAGATCGCCTCGGGCAGTTGGGACAAGACGGTTCGTCTGTGGGGCGCGCAAAGCGGAGCCCACGTGCACACCTTAGAAAGACATACACACACTGTTTATAGCGTGGTGTATTCGCCAAACGGCGCCCAGATCGCCTCGGGCAGTTCTGATGAGACAGTCCGCCTGTGGGACGCGCAAAGCGGCGCCCCGGTGCGCACCTTAGAAGGACATACCTCCTATGTTTTGAGCGTGGTGTATTCGCCGAGCGGCGCCCAGATCGTCTCGGGCAGTTTTGACAAGACGGTTCGTCTGTGGGACGCACAAAGCGGAGTCCACATGCATACCTTAGAAGGACATACAAGCGGTGTTTGGAGTGTGGCGTATTCGCCGAGCGGTGTCCGGATTGCCTCGGGTAGTTTTGACAAGACGGTTCGTCTGTGGGACGCGCAAAGCGGAGTCCATGTGTACACCTTGGAAGGGCATACAGGCACTGTTTGGAGCGTGGCGTATTCGCCGAGCGGCGCCCAGATCGCCTCGGGCAGTGATGACAACACGGTCCGTCTGTGGGATGCGCAAAGCGGAACCCACATGCATACCTTAGAAGGACATACCTCCTCTGTCAATAGCGTGGTGTATTCGCGCAGCGGTGCCCAGATCGCCTCGGGCAGTGATGACAAGACGATTCGTCTGTGGGACGCGCAAAGCGGGTTCACCGTGCATACTTTAAGAGGACATACAAACCCTGTTAGTAGTGTGGCGTATTCGTCGAGCGGTCAGATGATCGCATCGAGCAGTTCTGACCATACGGTGCGAGTGTGGGATGTTGTCTCGAGTCAGTGTCGGTCGGTGATTCAAGGTTTTCTCGGGGAAGTCAAGAGTGTCGCCTGGAAAGCGACGCCCGACGGCAACTATCTGGTGACAGGTAGTTCCAATAGGTTAATTCGCCAGTGGCAGGTGATAGTAGAGGGTGAACGATATCAGGTGGTCTTGCGCTGGATATCACCGCATGCAGAGTTGACGGTGAAGGAGACCTTGATCGATGGAGTGGAAGGGTTAAGCGGAATGAATAAGCAACTTTTGAAGCAGCGTGGTGCGATAGAATGTAAGCGCGAAATTAACCCCACCTTGACATAAATGGAGCGTGTCAGCTTTTTTGTATGTCCGAAGCCACGGTCAAATTTTACAGCTTCTTATAATGAAGCTGTAAAACGATCGCCAAATAAAATGATGTAGTATCGATTTGGTGGACGCCATGAATGAAGAAAAAAGCGTCAAAGGATCAAAATGGAGAGTATTTCAGTGTGTCACGAACGCAGGCGTGAGCTTGCGATGCTGTACTAGAGATGGGAGTAGGCCTCCCGAAATCGGCTTACAGGGCCCAGTGGGAGCGTTGTGTAAGAACGCCACGAACCTTTCAATTCCGAGATTTACGGGCTAAGGCAGGGACGGATAAAGAAGTAGGGAGCGGCGGCAATATTCGAGAAGCGCAGGCGCTATTAGGCCATAGTAGTGTTGCAATGACAGAGCATTATGTGCGCAAGCGTGGGAGGGTAGTAGGGCCTACAAAATAAATTTTTGTAGAACAAGCTACCTTTTGTAGAACAAAATAGATAAGGCTTACATCGCTGTAAGCCTTATGGTACTTGGTAGGCCGTGCTGGGTTCGAACCAGCGACCAACGGATTAAAAGTAATCGGATAATCTATTCTGGAGAATGCCTAAATCTTCTAAAAACGTCTGTTTATAAAGGGTTTCGCTGAGTAATGCATTACTTGGTATTCTATGTAATTCTTAATTTTTGTGTAATTTTCTAGGCACGATTACACAGAAATTACACAAACTTTTTAAAGTGAATTAGAAGTTAAAATCAAAATGACCTGTAATTTGGCAACTCTCATCCTACAGTCGCTTATTTCTTCACAGTTATAAGAAAAAGCTATGTGGCTGAAGCCTCGATTGTATTTTCTTGAGAAGGTATTGTTCTGCCTTGTTCTCAACATAAAAAGTAAAAGTTCGGTTTCGCTCTTATCAGAGATCTACGCTGGCTTGTCTTAATCGGCGCGAGGGCTAGATCGCAGCTAATATGTGGTTGTCCTTACTTTAGCGACTCGTCTAGGAGGAGCGCTCACTACGCCGCAATTATCTTACTAGTGCTGATTTTGTAGAGATCGGGGAAAGACTTGTCTATATCATTGATGATCGCGCGTGGCGTGCAGGCTGTTTAACAGCCAGCCACTGAATCGGAGCAACGATGAAATCCGGAGTATTAACCTTGTTAGCAAGCGAAAGTGCATTCATGAGAATAGCAGTTATTATGAGTGCGTTTTCCAGAAAAACCCCCAAAAAAGCACTTTTTTCGCTCTTGTCAGAGGCCGACTCAGGCGGGCGGCTTATCAGCGCACGCGCGTGCATGAATCGCTATTGAACGCCTCTGTGCCGTGCTTCAAAAGAGAAATTTCGCTTAGGGGCGCTCAAAAATCGTCCCTCCACGTTGAAAAATCACATTTTGGAAAGTTAGCGCAAGTCTGATAACAAGCAATTATCAGACTTGGCCACGGGTGGATTTTTTGTATCGTGAAATTTAGCGGGATGAAAAAAGGCCGCTCCGTGCGCTGAGCGTCAGCGTTTCACCATACTTCACCAGAGAGAGGTGTAGGGTCCTCTTGCTCTGCTAAAATCGCGCAATGAATAAAAAATAGGTGCGGGATACAAGTCGCACTCCTTAAGTCAAACAAGCTAAAGGAAGAAAAATGGAGCTAGAGCCAGTATCGAGCGCTCATTTAGGGAAAGCGCGTGGTGCTCATCAATCCGCGGGGGATTTTTACAAAGAAGCGCTGGAGTATGAACAACAAGGTGATCTAGATAAGGCTCAAGCGTGCTATCAACAGGCCCTTCGCGCAACGGAAAATTTAAATTCAACTGAATCCAAAGTGTCTCAAACCCTGGCTCGGATCTATTTGGATTATGCAGGTTTGTTGGAAAAGCAGCGGGATGTCATAGAGGCAGGCAATGCTTATCAAGAAGCTCAAAAATACGGACTGGATGCATACCGATTAGAGTCGGATCAAGCCAACGTTCAGGGTTTACTTCAAAACATTGGCCGTCGTCGCAGCCAATATTTATTGGCTCAAGGACAGAGCACCCAATCCGAGCAAGTGCTTCAAGAAACGCTTCAATGGGTTAAAGGGAATACCGCTGACAAAGCTCATTCAGACGAATTTTTACCCTCCACAAACGATTCAGCGTCTGACGCGCATCGGCCCAATTTTTCGCCTGCCTCTTTGCTCTCTTCTATTCAAGCGGCCCACTCCGAAGGAGAGATTATCGTACAAAATTGCCACGGTAAGATTAATGCTCCAGTCCAAGGCAATCATAATACGGTCAATATATACGACAACTCAGCAAATCCAGAGCTTCTGCCCCAAATCAAGGCAATGCATACGACTGTTGGGGAATTGAAAACCGCCTATTTAGATCGTTTTAAAGAGCAGCAAGACCTAGAGCTATGCTCGAAGAAAAAACCTCTGGCCATCCTAGGCCAGAATATCGAGGCAGAATATTTCACCGCGTGGGAAGAGCCGGGGGAGATTCAGGATGGCCTAGCGATGTATGTGGCTCCGCAGGCTACAACTGTCACAGACAAAAAGACTCTTTTTGATTTAGACGAAGCGGTGATGGCTTTTTTGGCGCAAGCCCATGATTCTGGCCAGAAAACCCAGGTGCTGTTGCTGCGAGGCGAAGCAGGTTCAGGTAAATCGACATTTAATCGGCACTTAGCGCGTCGCTTATGGCGAGACTATAGTGCTGCTTCGGGAGAGCGACCGATCCCACTGTATATCTCCTTGCCGACGATAGATAGGCCCAACAAGAATCTCATTGGCCAATATTTATCGGATAAATGCGGTTTCTCGCTAGAGCAGATCGATGCATTGCGGGCAAGCCAGCGCTTTATTTTAATCTTAGATGGCTACGATGAGATTCCTGCGGAACAGAGGAATTTATATGCGGATGAAAAACTGGATCAATGGCAAGCAAAAATCCTTCTGAGTTGCCGGCCCGAGTATTTAACGGAGAGCTATAAAAACCATCTACAGCCTCGAGGTCGTTCACGCGTGCTGAAGGAGTATCAGCTCGCACCGTTTTCAGAACAGTCGATCGAAACCTATATTCATCAGTATGTTAAGCATACGCAGGCTCAGTGGAGCGTTCAAAACTATCAAGGCAAATTAGCGCAGATTCCCAATGTCAAAGAACTCTTGGGCACGCCCTTTTTGCTCAAAATGGCCTTAAGCGTGTTGCCAACGTTAGACGAAACTCGGCCCGGTCAAGTGGGTTTAACCCGAATCAAACTCTATGAGCAGTTTGTGCAAACGTGGTTTGCGCGTTCTTTAGCGCGTTTAGATGCGATTCAGTCTAAATTGACGGATACTGAGCAAAAGGCTTTCCGCAGTTTGAAAGACGAAGGCTTTATTGAGCATAGCCAAACATTTAATACAGACTTTGCGTTAGCCCTATCAGAGGCTAAAACCACGGTAGCCGCCTATTCCCCAATCGCTCGCCGCGGGATAGCGCAGGATAAACGGTATGAAGCCTTTCTGAGCAACCAGGATGAAGGAAAAAAGCTCCTGCGGTTTAGCGCTTTGTTGACTCGCCAGCAACAGCAATATCGCTTCATTCATAAATCGATCCAGGACTATTTGGTGGCGCGCGCGGTGTGGGAAGAGCTGACGGATTCGAATCAAGTGGATCCAGAGGGATTACTGAACCGCTTCAATCTGGTGGAGGATGCAGCGATCCAGCGGTTTTTAGTGGAGCGAGTTAAGCAAGATCAAGGGTTAGTGAAGCCGTTGCTGGGATGGATCAAGGCCTCCGCGCAGAGAGAGTTGGTGAATCAAGGCGCGGCGAACGCGATCACGATCTTGGTTAAAGCTGGGGAGCAGTTTATTGGAGCCGATTTAAAGGGGATCCAAATTCCCGGGGCCGATCTGAGTTTTGGGGTATTCGATTCAGCGCAGTTGCAAGGGGCGGATTTAAGAAAAGCCAATCTTCGCGCGAGCTGGCTGCGCCAAGCGAATTTAAGCGCGGCGCAGATGGCTGGGGTGCAGTTTGGTGAATGGCCGACTCTACAGGAAGAGAGCTGGGTGAATGCCTGCGCGTATTCCCCGGATGGGAAAAACTGTGCGGTAGGGCTTAATAACGACACGATCAGCCTCTATTCGACTTCGGATTGGAAAAAACTGCACACCTTAGAAGAACATACTCACTTTGTTACGAGCGTGGTGTATTCGCCGAGCGGTTTGCAGCTGGCCTCGGGGAGTCATGATAAGACGGTGCGTCTGTGGGATGCGGAAAGCGGCGCGGCGGGTCACACCTTAAAAGGACATACTCACTTTGTTACGAGCGTAGTGTATTCGCCGAGCGGTTTGCAGCTGGCCTCGGGGAGTCAGGACAAGACGGTGCGTCTGTGGGATGCGGAAAGCGGCGCGGCGGGTCACACCTTAGAAGGACATACCCACTGGGTTAGTAGCGTGGTGTATTCGCCGAGCGGTTTGCAGCTGGCCTCGGGGAGTTGGGACAATACGGTGCGTCTGTGGGACGTGGAAAGCGGCGCGGCGGGTCACACCTTAGAAGGACATACAGACTATGTTACGAGCGTGGTGTATTCGCCGAGCGGTTTGCAGCTGGCCTCGGGGAGTCATGATAAGACGGTGCGTCTGTGGGATGCGGAAAGCGGCGCGGCGGGTCACACTTTAGAAGGACATACCTCCTTTGTTAGTAGCGTGGTGTATTCGCCGAGCGGTTTGCAGCTGGCTTCGGGGAGTTCTGACTATACGGTGCGTCTGTGGGATACGGAAAGCGGCGCGGCGAGTCACACCTTAGAAGGACATACAAGCTGGGTTAAGAGCGTGGTGTATTCGCCGAGCGGTTTGCAGCTGGCCTCGGGGAGTCATGATAAGACGGTGCGTCTGTGGGATGCGGAAAGCGGCGCGGCGGGTCACACCTTAGAAAGACATACTTCCTATGTTACTAGCGTGGTGTATTCGCCGAGCGGTTTGCAGCTGGCCTCGGGGAGTGATGACAAGACGGTGCGTCTGTGGGATGCGGAAAGCGGCGCGGCGGGTCACACCTTAGAAGAACATACCTCCTCTGTTAGGAGCGTGGCGTATTCGCCGAGCGGTTTGCAGCTGGCCTCGGGGAGTTATGCCAATACGGTGCGTCTGTGGGACGCGGAAAGCGGCGCGGCGGGTCACACCTTAGAAGGACATACAAGCTGGATTAATAGCGTGGCGTATTCGCCGAGCGGCTTGCAGCTGGCTTCGGGGAGTCATGACGATACGGTGCGTCTGTGGGACGCGCACAGCGGTGCGGCAGGTCAAACCTTAGAAGGACATACCTTCGGTGTCAATAGCGTGGTGTATTCGCCGAACGGTTTGCAGCTGGCCTCGGGGGGGGGTGACAAGACGGTGCGTCTGTGGGACGCGCACAGCGGCGCGGCGGGTCGCATCTTACGCGGACATACCTACTCTGTTAGTAGCGTGGTGTATTCGCCGAGTGGTTTGCAGCTGGCCTCGGGGAGTGATGACAATACGGTGCGTCTGTGGGACGCGGAAAGCGGCGCGGCGGGTCACACCTTAGAAGGACATACCCACTGGGTTAATAGCGTGGTGTATTCGCCGAGTGGAACGCAGATCGCCTCGGGGAGTAGGGACAATACGGTGCGTCTGTGGGAGGTCGCATCGGGAGCGTGTCTAAGAAAGATTCAAGGTTTTACCAGAGATGTTTATAGCGTAGCCTGGAAAGCGACGCCCGAGGGTTCGTACCTGTTGACTGGCAGTGGTGATAAGTTAGTTCGGCAGTGGGAAGTGATCGGAGAGGGGGATGAAGTTCAGGTGCGCCTGCGCTGGATGTCCCCGCATGCGGAGTTGAGCGTGAAGGAAACAGTCATAAAAGACGTCGTAGGGTTAAGCGAAGTGAATAGAGCGCTATTGAAGCAGAGGAATGCCGTAGGCGAACCAATTTCATCGGGGATGGAGGCGGTTATAAGTGAGGCCCCGGTGGTGATGTCGAAATTGAAGCGCTGGTATCAAAAATTGGGTTTGACAAGGGCGTAGCGCAAAGCCCCTTTGATGTGCCCCTTTTAACTGACACTTTCTGTCAAGATGCCATTTTTTAAGAAAGCTCAGAGATGAATTCGGATACTAAATTTGACTTTAGAAAGCCTTATAAATAAAGGCGCTTGAGTGCATATGGTACTTTTCGCTTCTTGGTGGTCATTACCCCTATTAATAGCTCAGGATTACCCACAAATTTTAGTCACACTGGTGCATGATTTGAAACATTTTGGTAGCCTCATGCAAAGCCATGAACCCACGCCACAATACAGTAGGGCCGGGCGGGAGATCATGCTTGCGCGCTAGGTATCCGCCGAGTTTAGCGATCCACAGAATGGCCTGATTCAAAGTAGGAGGATCGCTAGGAGGATGCTTGGTATTGTGAGCACGGCAATATAAAGCTTGCCATTCAATGGGCTGAAGTAAAACTTCACAAGAGATTTCAGGATTACTTCGACCTAGTAAGGGGGCAACATCAGTCACCACCTCACCAATTATCAAACAAGGGGCGCGATTTTTTGACGGATTCGAATACTCCAGATCGGTCTCATTCGGAGTCAAAAAACGGCGAGCGGTGCTTCACTGTCCCTCCAGCATTTTTTGGGGCGTCCCCTTATCCACCGTACGTAAGCCCAATTATCAGACTTGAACCGCGGAAAAAAGAGGGATTTTGGCAGGGAGCAGGCTCGGAAATCGGTCGCGGTTGAGGGAAGGTGGTCACGCTTAAGATCCGCTCAAGATGCTCTGCTAAAATCGCGCCGAGAGAGTTATCCGCGTTGATTGAAGCCAGGCCTTAGAAAAGGTTAGAGAAAAAAACGCACTGCAACACGCCAGAACGAGAAATGGAAAACGGTTGCCTTTAGATTAGGCCAAAAGAAGAGAATATCTTTTCGCCTTCTAGAGACGCTTTTTAGAAGCTGCTTCTTGAACGATAAAAAATTTGAATGGACAGGGGAAAATATTTTGAATATATCAGGTTGGGGGCAAAATTTTAGAACGGCTCTGCCAGCACCGGTAATAACACCACAAAATCATGTGGCGGCGGCCCAGGCGCATAGTGCCACAGGGGATCGGGCCAATGCTGAAGAATCCTATAAAGCCGCGATAAAACTGGCGAAAGCGGAACTCGCAAAAAATCCTAGCTATTCAAGAGAAATGGCGCTTGCTCAAATAAGCGCTGAATACGCCGCTTTTCTAGCACGAGAGAACGCGTCCGACGCCTCCTCATTACAGCAACCTTCGGTACCAGAAAGCAATTCAGCTTCTGCAGCGCATCGGCCTAGTTTTTCATCCTACTCTCTGCCTTTTCCTATTCAAGCGGGTACTGAAGGAACGATTGTTGTACAAAACTGTCAAGGGACGATTAATGCGCCAGTTCATGGCAAAAATAACACGGTCAACGTGTACTATTCACCGAATTTAGAGGCTAGACAGCCTCATGCAGCCTCGTTAGCCAATCTGCGCCATGCGTTTCATTGGTATTACGATAAAACATCTAATCTATCGATTCAGCGCGTCTCAGGGCAGACGGTTTCGCTTGACGATTGCTATATCAATCTGGCTATCGTAGAAAGTCAGGCGCAAAAGGAAAAAGACCAGGCTGAACTGAAAAAGCAAGCGGCAGCTTTTGAGCGCCTGCCCAGCAGTGAAAGACTTGAGGCGACCAATCCGAATAAGTTGATCCCCTTAGATCAACTCTTTGAAAAACAGCGATTACTGGATGGTTCAGAAGGGATACCGAAACGGATTTTAATTCAGGGGCGAGCGGGGATAGGTAAAACTACCTTATGCAAAAAATTGGTTTATGAATATCATCATAATGGGCTGTGGCAGGATCGCTTTGATAGCGTATTGTGGATGCCGTTACGGCAACTCAAAACACATTCACCTCAACATCTGGAAGATTTGCTGTGTCAGCGTTATTTTGCAGATCAAGGCCGCGTCAAAGCACAAGCCCTAGGAAAAACCTTTCTCGAATATCAAGGCAAGACTTTATTTATCCTGGATGGTTTGGATGAAGTGACTGAAATGTTCGATGAGCGTCATCGTTTAAATCATTTTTTAAATCACCTCCTTAACCAGGCTCACGTATTAATCACGTCCCGTCCTGCAGGGGTGAACGCATCTCAGTGCAATGAGTTGGATTTAGAGTTGGAAACGATCGGGTTTAGCCCTGAGAATGTTCAGACTTATATTCAAAAATTTACGCCTGAATCGAACCAGGAGGCGCTTCAGCAATTTATCCATCGTACGCCATTGATTCAAAGCCTGGTGAATATTCCGATCCAACTGGATGCACTGTGTTATAGCTGGGATAAGCTGCCAAAGAATCAAGCGATCACCATGTCCATGCTGTATGAAGCGATGGTAGACAAATTATGGCGCAAAGACAGCGTGCGATTAGAGAAAGAGGAGGGAGGGAAAGTATTAAGGGCCAATGTAATTGAAGGCTTATCAGAAGAAGACCTGGAAGAACTGATGATGGCCGAAATCGATTACCTAGGGTATCTGGCGTTTAAAGGGTTAGAGGCGGAAAAAATAGAATTCAGTCGCGAAGAGCTGAGTCAGCGTCGGAAAGAATTGAATATCGGATCTCAGATAGAGCGAAAATTACCCTTGGATTTCACGACGAATCTGAAAAAGACTTCATATTTACATTCAGCCGATACTGAACGACCTGAATCTGAGCGTTACTATCATTTCCTGCACTTAACGTTTCAAGAGTTTTTTGCGGCGAAGTTTTTGGTAAGGCATCTGCAAACTGATATCAAAGTCCGTAGCGAATGTACTTCTGTGAAAATGTTGGATAAGGGTTTAAGTCCAAGCCCTTCCCAGGGCGAACTGCAAGCCTTTATTGCCACAAATAAATATAATCCGCGGTATGAGATTGTTTGGTGGATGATCGCCGGCTTACTAAAGGGCGCTTCGTCAGAGCGTTTCTTTACGCTGTTAGAGACAGCGCCGCGCGATTTGATTGGTATCCGCCATCAGCAGGTAATGATGGGGTGTTTGAACGAAGCCCGTTCCCAATTGGAAGAACTGATTGTCAAGAAGTTGGAAACAGAATTAATGCAATGGTTGCATTTCGAGATTAAAAATACGGAAAGCAATAGCTTCTCCAGTAACTTAGGCAGCCAAAGTGCTTTTCCGGAACATCTATTGCTTACGTGCCTCAATCAGCCTGAGGTAAAGAAAAATAGAATAATTGCTTTTCTTGAAAACCGCTCGGTTTTGTTTGCTCCAGCCATCTCGGCTTTGGTTGCAGCCTTACAGGACGAAGATTGGCTTGTCAGGTCTGCCGCAGTGAATGCATTAGGCGCACAAAAAATGCTTTCAGATAGTGCTGCCTCGTCCTTGATCACGGCTTTACAGGATGATCATAAGAATGTCAGGAGTGCGGTAGCCAAGGCATTAGGTAAACAGAAGATACTTTCGGTTGCCGCTATCTTGGCCTTGATCACGGCTTTACAAGATGAATATAAGGACGTCAGGGAAGCAGCGACCAATGCATTAGGCGCACAAAAAATGCTTTCAGACACCGCTGTTTCGGCCTTGATCACGGCTTTACAACATCAAGATAAGGTTGTTAGAGCTGTGGCGGCTTGGGCGTTAGGCCGACAGCAAACGCTTTCCGATCTTACGATCCTATCCCTAACCGCGGCTTTACAGGATGAATATGAGTATGTTAGGAGAGCCGCAGCCGATGCATTAGGCACACAAAAAATGCTTTCAGATGCTGTCGTCTCAGCTTTGGTTGCAGCTTTACAGGACGAAGATTGGCTTGTCAGGTCTGCGGCAGTGAATGCACTAGGCACACAAAAAATGCTTTCAGATAGCACTGTCTCGTTCTTATTTGCGGCTTTAAATGATAAAGATGATGATGTTAGGTCTGATGCGGCCATGGCATTAGCCGATCAGAAAACATTATCCGACGAATTGTTGATCGTGGCGTTACAACATGAAAATAAATATATTAGGTATGCGACAGCCAGGATATTAGGCAAACGGGAAATGCTTTCAGATACTGTCGTCTTATCCTTGACCATGTCTTTACAAGACGAAGTGGAGGATGTTAGGTATGCAGTAATCAATGCATTAAGCGAACAAAAAATGCTTTCGGATGTGGTCGTCACTTCCTTGATCGCAGCTTTACAAAATGGAAGTAAATATTTTAGGTCTGCGGCAATCTATGCATTAGGCAAACAGAAAATGCTTTCAGATGCCACTATTTCCGCCTTGCTCATGGCTTTAAAGAACGAGGAGAGCTATGTTAAGTCTACCGCGGCCAAGGTAATAGGCAAACAGGAAATACTTTCAGATGCTGTTATCTCGGCTTTGATTACGGCTCTACAAGATAGTGATAAGGATGTCAGGAGTGCGGTAGCCGAGGCATTAGGCAAACAGAAAATGCTTCCGGATGCTGCTATCAAGGCCTTGATCACTGCCCTACAGGATGATGATAAAGATGTTAGGCATGAGGCAGCCACAGCATTAAGCGAGCAGAAAATACTGTCCGAAGATGCTATACCTTTTTTAATTTTAGCTCTACAGGATGAAGAGATGTCTGTTAAGCTTTGGGCTATCGAAGCATTAGGCAAACAGAAAATACTGTCCAATGATACGGTCTCATCCTTGATTTTAGCTTTTAAGGAACAACATAGAATTGTTAGGTTTGCGGCAGCCCAAGCATTAAGCAGGCAGAAAATACTTGCAGATGCCGCTGTCTCAGCCTTTATCATGGCTTTAAATGATGACAATAAGGATCTCAGGGTTAATGCAGTTATCGCATTATGTTCACATCTCGAACAGCTTTTCACTATGCTACCAAACTTAGCGCCAAATCAAATAAAGGCAATCTACAATCTAGTCCTATTTCCGCACAGCTGTAAACAGAATGTATCGCTTTATATTCAAGACAATAAACTTCATTTTTATACGTCGGCAGGTTTGGGGAAACCAATTGAACTTACATCGGAACAAACTGCAAGGATAATTAGAGTATTGAGGGTGATCCAAGCGGAATCAGGTATTGCCGTGTTACCTGAAAAAGAAATATTTCTAATGGAAGAGTAAAACGATTAACCCGATGTAGGGGTTTCCTTGCATCTACAGGTAATCAACTTAACATAAGGCGGACTCCAAATAATTTACCTGTGTAGCAGCTAAATATAATGTCTTATAATTGCATAACGAGGATATAGATAAATGAATAAACAAGAATTATTTGAAGCGATTGCAGAAGAATGCGAATTGTCGAAAACGCAAGCCAAGGCTGCCCTGGAAAGCGTACTCAATCAAATAGCGAAGGCCTTGAAAAAAGGGGAGCCGGTCCAGTTGGTCGGTTTTGGAACCTTCAAAGTGAATCAACGTTCAGCGCGTACAGGGCGTAATCCACAGACTGGAAAAGCCATTCAGATTAAGGCCAAGAAGGTCCCGGCGTTTTCAGCAGGTCAAGCGCTTAAAGAAAGCGTGGCAGGACAGTAAGCAGCATCTCTAAAATAGGCTATTGACGCCTATCAGTATTTGACTATGACACTGATTCACCAACCCTTCGATAAACTGTTTAAACAATCGCTGAAAGAACGCCAGGTTGCCCTGGATTTTTTCAAAGCGCATTTGCCGGCTGGGCTGTATAAGCGGATCGACTGGAAAAGTCTGACGACCCTGGACAAGAGCTATCTGAGTCCTGCGCTCCAAGCGACACATAGTGATCTGGTGTTTTCTTGCCAAATTGATGGAAAAACAGGATACATTCCTCTCATCTTTCTGGCGGAACATTTTTCAACGGCTCCTGAACATATTGCGTTCCGTTTCTTGCAATATACTTTAAGCGCCATGGAAGACCATCTCAAGGCAGGCCATAATAAGCTGCCGCTGATTTTACCCATTTGTGTCTATCACGGCAGACCCTCACCGTTTCCGCATTCGACGGATATTTATGACGAATTTGAAGATGCGGAACTCGCGCGTGAACTAGTGTTTAAGCCGTTCAGATTGATTGATCTGACGGTGCTTAACGAAGAAACGATACAACACCATGGCACAGCGGCCTTGATGGAATTATTGCTGAAGCAAGCGTGGGTGAAAGATTTGTTGTCGACATTTCGACAATTGTTAGAGAGTGGTATATTGAAGCAGGTGCTGGATCAAACGACGGAAACTTATTTGTTATCGGTGCTAAACTATGCGGTGAATCAAGGAGATGAGAATCAGCCGGTTGAGGCGTTCATTCAGCTTCTTAAGAAAGGATTACCGGAAAGAAAGGAGATGATTATGACTTTTGCGGAACAATTAGAGCAAAGAGGTCGGCAACAGGGTCTAGAGCAAGGCCGTCAAGAAGGCATGCAACAGGGCATGCAACAAGGCCGTCAAGAAGAAGCGCGTACGATTGCTCAGAATTTGAGCGCAATGGGTATGGACAAGGCTTTTATTGGGAAAGTGACCGGATTGAGTGATGAGGACGTCACCACGCTGCTTAAGCAAACGCATTAAGCGGGTGATTCGGTCGGCACACTTGTCTTATGGGAGTGGCAACGTGTTAGGCGTGCTTTAAAAAACGACTCGCCATGCTGCGACGCAGCAATAGATTCAGGGCGTGCCGTTTTATAGCATAGAACAATTTATTTTTCTGTTTTATAGTTAAAAATTATGTGTCAAAGGTCGGATAAGGAAGGGCTATTACTAACCCTCCCTCTCCTAAGAACCGTGCAGGCGAGTCACCTCGCACACGGCTCAAGCCAAGAGTCCAGCGCTGGCTAAGGCACCGGGCAGTCTAACAAACTGGCTGCCTGAGCAATATACGCCTGGAGCCATTTCGCCCTTCTGGTAAAATCGAACCAGTTGACCTGGTTTCTTAATTCACCTGGGCGCGCAAGCGCACAACAAACCTAAACGGTCTGCCTCATCTGCTTTCCCGCGTATAACGGTTTGCCAAGATTTCTTGCCCACTCTGACCAAGAGCAAGTCTGCTCGCTTTCGCGCAAGAGAATGTTTCACTCTTTATCCCCCTCATTACAAGGCGGCCTTCGCTTTTTGCTCCTTCCTGTACCCGCAGCGCCAACAGCATTCCTCGCGGTTTGCCTACCATTTCTGGCAGCGTTACGGGCTTATCCTGTTCCGCTTGAATTTCAGTGCGAGTCGGATCCCTCTTCTTTGCCGGCGGTTGTTTGTCCATGTTGGCCGAACTTTGAGCGACCAAACCTAACCGCGTACCATTTTGGTTCAGGCCCAGCACCTTTGGCCTGTTCATTTTAACGACAATTACAGAGATTCACGTGTGTTGATCGTATTCGCACATCCCTAGCCCCTCTCCGCTTTAGTGCTAGCAGATTCGGCCTTGCCTCGCGGCTCGGCTTACCGATTACTCGGCGGTTACATTGTCATCGGAGCTTCACACCGGACCGTTGCCAGCCCCGCATGTCCGACTAGGGAACGATTGATGGAGCAATCGGTCTTATCTGGTTATATTTCTCCTGTAAGACAGAAATTCAAACGACTTTTCAGGTCGCACCAAAGTTCAGATGTCGCAATTTACACTGCACACGGGTATAAAATGGACGGGTTTAGAGCAGATTAAGTTGAATGTAGCGACTTTTGACTATCGCATTAAACAGTTTTATGCATAATTGCTGCGTTTAAATCATCAGCCGTAAATTGGAGCGGCCGCTTCGTTCCCTCCTTACTCTTTGTTTGACGAGGCTCAGCACCCCGGTTAGTCCTAGAAGGGGCATATGAAGGCCTTCGGTCATCGCGTTGAGCCTGCATCAATTTAGCCACATGTAAAACATGGTCTAAACGCTTATGTTCAACAATCGTTCCTTGATTAATTTCAGACAGTTTGTCATAGCGTCGATAAGCAAAAGCAATGCCGTTAGCCCGCAATTCAATACGGCCATCAGGATACTCGTACACTTCAATATATCGATTGATGAGCTTGCGAGCCTCATCCGTGTCTTCAAGTATGTAAATCACCCGATCATATTGCACTGTTAGCGAGTGCGTCACACAACGCGACTGACGCCATGTCAAAATCTTATCGAGATCTTCATCTTTGCGCAGTGGCCGATGAGCATTGAAATCACTTTTAGGCGGCTTAGCGAAGCGCGCATTAAAGTCGGCAATAAAATGCGGTACAAAAGCATTGGCTGCTTCCATGGTGTTTATGCCACGCAATCGAAGTTCTTTGACCAGCCGATCTTGCAATGTCAGATTAGCCCGCTCAACACGTCCCTTGGCCTGGTGCGTATTTCAGCGATCGTGACCGGTCCTTTCAGAATTATCGTGACCGATAAATTCGGGCAAGCGAAGGAGTTTAGATTGTACATAAATCGGTCACGATGAGTATCAAATTCGAATGAACACTCTCTATTTTTTTGCTCAATCACAGACCTCATACTTTGCTTTTTAGTATCAAGAATGCGTTACGCAGTAACGGAAATAGGTTGAGATTCCGAATTGAGCGAGAGTGTAAAAAGCTCTGATTTGAGGCGCAGTCGTCCGCCATAATAGTCACTCACACGACTTTTTACGATACCGTCGTCTGCCTGCTCTCGCCTGATTCTTCTGATCACCTCTATCTCAGTCTGAAGCAGTAGTTTCTCAATGATGGTTCGTTGCGTGACACCGTAACATTTAGCCAATAGCTCGAGCGTCCATTTTGAATCGGGCTCAATAATGATGTTGAGCCGCTTGGCTAGACCCTCACGGAGGTGGCGATCTCGATATGTTCGTTGACGTTGAGCCGTGTTATTGACTGTCATTTTTTGATCCTAGTAGGTTACGCAGTAGCCATAAGAGTAAATTTAGGCACACAGAAACGTTTGCCCTAAAGAGGATGCGATAAGCGCCATGGCTAAAGTGAAGGCTGTAGGTCTGATCGTTGTGACGGTGCCGCGTACTCGGAACGAACTTCCTGTTTGCGCAACGATTCGCCTTTGAGCTTAAGCTTGTGGCTCTGATGCACAATGCGATCGAGGATGGCATCAGCGAGAGTCGGATCGTTCAAATATTCATGCCAATGCTCAATCGGTAATTGACTGGTAATCAGGGTTGAGCGCGAGGAGACCCGGTCATCAATGATTTCTAATAGATCAGCGCGTTGGTCCTGGTTGAGTGGGTGTAGGCCCCAATCGTCCAATATGAGCAAATCGGTTTTAGCGATAGCCTGCAATTTGCGAGTAAAACTGCCGTCACCATGGGCAATACGCAGCTCTTCAAATAGCCGGGGTATACGCACATACAGCACCGAGAAGCCACAGCGACACGCCTGTTGCCCCAATGCACAAGCCAGCCAGGTTTTGCCGACGCCAGTGGGACCGGTGAGTAAGATGCTTTGTGCGCGCCGGATCCAATCACAAGATGCGAAGCTGGCGATTTGCCGCCTTTCCAAGCCTCGCCCAGTACGGTAGTCGATATCTTCCAAGCAAGCCGAGGACACTTTTAGGCGTGCTTGCTTGAGTAAGCGCGCGATGCGACGGTTGTCACGATGCGAGCATTCGCGGTCCACCAACATACCGAAACGCTCTTCAAACGATAAATCATCGGTCGCGCGCAAAGCAAATTGCTCGCTCAATGCGATGGCCATGCCATCGAGCTTGAGAGCCTTCAGTTGGTTGAGGGTGTGCTGATTTAACATGAATTTCCTTTGAGGTGAGTGAGGGTATTAGTGGTAGTAGCGCGGTCCACGCACGTTGTCATGCGTGGTGAAGCGAGGTTCGGTTTGGGCGGCGGGTGTAACCGGTGGCGATGACTCGATACGGTCCAAGCCGGATTTAAGGATGTTGGAGACGCTTTTATAGGTCATGGCACGTAAGGCGGCGGCGCGGGCGCACGCTGCTTCTAAGCGTTCTTTTCCGTAGGTGCGCGACAACTGCATTAAGCCTAGGCAGGAGCGATAGCCCATTTCAGGATGAGGCTTAGAGTCCAAGAGATGTTGCACGATCTGATGGGTGGCCTCTCCGATCGATTCGCCCCAATTCAACAATCGTCCGGGCGACCATTGCCGGTGAGCTTGGTGTGATTTAGGCATGTGCTCGGCCAAGGTCGTGTGATGATTGTTCACGCTGGGTATCAGGTGACTGGCTACGTTAGGGTGAGAGGCCACCCTCTTGCCTTGATGGAAGCATTCAATGATGCCCGCCGTGATACGCACTTCGACCTCATGGCCCACCCATTGGTGAGGCACGCTGTAATAATGACGATCAACTTCAATATGGTAATCAATTGACACTCTCGCTTTTTTCCAGTGCGCGAGTTCAAATGGCTGTAACGGCAGCGGCCGCAGTACCGGACGGTCGATTGCCTCGAACGCTTGGATACGATTGCCAGGCAACTTCTTAAATGGCCGGGCGTTGAGATCGATCAGCAAAGTCGCGATTGCATGGTTTAATTCGGGCAAACTGAAGAAACGCCGGTTACGCAAGCGTGCGAGAATCCAGCGTTCAGCGATTTGCACGCCGACCTCTACTTTGCCTTTGTCCTGCGGCTTATAAGGTCGTGCAGGAAGTACGGCGCAACCATAATGGGCAGCAAACTCAGCATACAGGCGCCCCACCTGAGGCTCATACCGATCAGGGTGAGCAATCAAGGCTCGGGCATTGTCACAAACGATCAGCTCAGGGCAGCCTCCGATATAGATGAGTGCTTGGATGTGTGCGTTAATCCAGTCCGCTGCAGTTTGAGTCCCCGTGGCTATGGCAAATGTATAGTTAGAGGCGCCAAGTACTGCTACAAACAGTTGGGCTTGACGGATTTCACCAGTATGCGGGTTAGACACTGCAATCGTCTGGCCTGCGTAATCGACAAATAGCTTCTCGCCAGCTCGATGAACCTGACGCATCGAGCGCTTGAGTGTCTTGGCCCAAGCGCGGTAATGTACGCACAAGCTTGTATAGCTGTAGGGCCGACCCGGACATTGCGCGCAATACTCCTCCCACAGCAGTTGCAGCGTGACGCCTTTGCGTTTGAGTTCTTGATGAATCCAAGCATAATCCGGCGGCATGAACTGAGACGCACGCACCACAGAGGCCTCAGATGGGGGCTTCAGTCTGGATGACAGCGCTGTTTCGTCTAGCGCTTGCGCCTCTTCCCAGGCCAAACCCGCTTGGCTAGCAAGCTTAATGTACTTGGCGACAACACCTTTAGAGAGCGATAGGACCCGGGCTATCGCCTCTAGCGACAAGCGGCATTCATACCGCAGCCTTAATACTTCTTTAACTTTGCGCATGGTAATTCGTCGACTTGGCATCGCATACCTAAAAAGCGCACACGATACCGGGTTGTTCAAATTACCTTCGCCTGCCTATAGGCTTATCAAATCGCCGATCATTTCTAGCTTTCCGATTTCAAAAATCTTACCTAAAATCGGTCACGAAAATTCTGAAATCAGCGGTCACGATAAATCTGAAATGACCGGTCACGCTTCTGAAATGGACGGTCACGATAGGCTGAAATACGCAGCCTGGCTCGAGTTTGCACAAATACTTTCGATGTTCAGTTCATACATAGCGCGACCAAAGTGGGTCACACCTTTGCCGCCAGTTGTCGCATATTGCGCACTACGAAAAATGGTGGCCTTGTCACTGTAAAACGCAACGGGTTTCCCGTATTGTTCCAGATAGCTGCGCGTCGCTTCGAAGTAGCTGAAGGTCGATTCCGTCGCCGTGAAATGCAAGTGCATGATGCGACTCGTGGCATCGTCTATATACACGAGCAGTGTGCAGCTAGGGTTACGCTCCTCGAACCATCTATGATCACTGCCGTCAATCTGGATCAGCTCACCTAGGCACGCACGCCGGGCGCGCGGCTGATATACCTTGGCCAACCTCTGTCTACGCGGCACCCACAAACCCGCTTCTGTCATCAGGCGTCGGAGGGTTTCTTTAGAGACCATAACGCCGTGGCATTCTCGAAGCTTCTCGCAAGCCAGCGTTGGGCCGAAGTCAGCGTAACGGTCTCGTATCAAACCCAGCGCGTGGCTCGCAACGCCCTCCGGTAATTGGTTGTTGCTCCGACGTCCGTTTCGTTTCGATATCAGGCCTGAGGCACCTTCGATTCGATATCGCGCAACCATGCGTTCTACCTGTCGTCGACTCAACTCAAGCCGTTCTGCGGCTTTCCGCACCATCAATCCGCCGTCTACAACGGCTTGAATCACTTTTAATCTATCTAATTCTCGCATTGTCATTGTAATCGTATCTGGTGCTGCCATACCACGCTCCCATATTAAGGAACGCGAGCATGCCATGCGACATCTCAACTTTGCCCAGATACGACATTACAACTTTGGTGCGACCTGAAAAGTCGTTTGAATTTCTGTCTTACAGGAGAAATATAACCAGATAAGACCGATTGCTCCATCAATCGTTCCCTAGTCGGACATGCGGGGCTGGCAACGGTCCGGTGTGAAGCTCCGATGACAATGTAACCGCCGAGTAATCGGTAAGCCGAGCCGCGAGGCAAAGCCGAATCTGCTAGCACTAAAGCGGAGAGGGGCTAGGGATGTGCGAATACGATCAACACACGTGAATCTCTGTAATTGTCGTTAAAATGAACAGGCCAAAGGTGCTGGGCCTGAACCAAAATGGTACGCGGTTAGGTTTGGTCGCTCAAAGTTCGGCCAACATGGACAAACAACCGCCGGCAAAGAAGAGGGATCCGACTCGCACTGAAATTCAAGCGGAACAGGATAAGCCCGTAACGCTGCCAGAAATGGTAGGCAAACCGCGAGGAATGCTGTTGGCGCTGCGGGTACAGGAAGGAGCAAAAAGCGAAGGCCGCCTTGTAATGAGGGGGATAAAGAGTGAAACATTCTCTTGCGCGAAAGCGAGCAGACTTGCTCTTGGTCAGAGTGGGCAAGAAATCTTGGCAAACCGTTATACGCGGGAAAGCAGATGAGGCAGACCGTTTAGGTTTGTTGTGCGCTTGCGCGCCCAGGTGAATTAAGAAACCAGGTCAACTGGTTCGATTTTACCAGAAGGGCGAAATGGCTCCAGGCGTATATTGCTCAGGCAGCCAGTTTGTTAGACTGCCCGGTGCCTTAGCCAGCGCTGGACTCTTGGCTTGAGCCGTGTGCGAGGTGACTCGCCTGCACGGTTCTTAGGAGAGGGAGGGTTAGTAATAGCCCTTCCTTATCCGACCCCTTACATTATGAGTGGCCTGAATTTCTGTTATGTTAAATTGAGCATCCGAAAATGCAGGAAAACCCCTGCATCCAGTTTATCGCTTTACCCCCGTATCAAAAAGAGTAGTCTTCTTCCTCTTCGGAAAAGTCTTCCGGATCAGATCGTAAAGTCCCGTCGTCGGCACCCCTCTGCATCAACAGCGCTCGATTCACCTGGCTTAAGCCTTGCACGCCTTGAATCGCCGTGTCTGTCAAAACCAGCTCACCATGCGTTGAACTCCAAGAGAGCCGCACTTCATAACGGCCCGCCTCTTCGATGACTTGCCATGTGCGAACCGATTTATCTTGACAGCCGGTGACCAAATAGCTGTGATTCGATATTGCTTTCCAGGCAAGGCTATAGATACCTCCCTGAAAATCTCGCACGACCGCTAAACCCTGACCCGAGGTCGCGTCCCACAGCCGTACCGTCTTGTCCTCACTGCCCGAGGCGATCTGATCTCCGCTCGGCGAATACACCACGCTATTAACCCAGTCGGTATGCCCTTGCAAGGTGGGACCGGCCTCCCCACTGTGCGCGTCCCACAGCCGTACCGTGAAGTCATAACTGCCCGAGGCAATCTGATCTCCGCTCGGCGAATACACCACGCTATTAACCCAGTCGGTATGCCCTTGCAAGGTGGGACCGGCCTCCCCGCTGTGCGCGTCCCACAGCCGTACCGTCTTGTCCTCACTGCCCGAGGCGATCTGATCTCCGCTCGGCGAATACACCACGCTCCTAACCCAGGAGGTATGTCCGCGTAAGGTGTGCCCAGCCGCGCCGCTGTGCGCGTCCCACAGCCGTACCGTCTGGTCATAACTCCCCGAGGCGATCTGATCTCCGCTCGGCGAATACACCACGCTCCTAACCCAGGAGGTATGTCCGCGTAAGGTGTGCCTAGCCGCGCCGCTGTGCGCGTCCCACAGCCGTACCGTATTGTCCTCACTGCCCGAGGCAATCTGATCTCCGCTCGGCGAATGCACCACGCTAAAAACAGAGCGGGTATGCCCTTGTAAGGTGGGGCCGGCCTCACTACTGTGCGCGTCCCACAACCGTATCGTATCGTCCTCACTGCCCGAGGCGATCTGATCTCCGCTCGGCGAATACACCACGCTCCAAACCTTGGAGGTATGCCCTTGCAAGGTGGGACCGGCCTCCCCGCTGTGCGCGTCCCACAGCCGTACCGTCTTGTCCTCACTGCCCGAGGCGATCTGATCTCCGCTCGGCGAATACACCACACTACTAACAGAGTCGGTATGCCCTTGCAAGGTGGGACCGGCCTCCCCGCTGCGCGCGTCCCACAGCCGTACAGTCTGGTCCTTACTACCCGAGGCGATCTGATCTCCGCTCGGCGAATACACCACGCTATTAACAATGCCAGTATGCCCTTGCAAGGTGGGGCCGGCCTCCCCGCTGTGCGCGTCCCATAGCCGTACCGTCTGGTCATAACTCCCCGAGGCGATCTGATCTCCGCTCGGCGAATACACCACGCTATAAACCAAGCCGTTATGCCCTTTTAAGGTGGGGCCGGCCTCCCCGCTGTGTGCGTCCCACAGCCGTACCGTATGGTCAGCACTGCCCGAGGCGATCTGATTACCGCTCGGCGAATACACCACGCTATTAACCCAGTCGGTATGCCCTTGTAAGGTAGGGCCGGCCTCCCCGCTGTGCGCGTCCCATAGCCGTACCGTCTTGTCATAACTGCCCGAGGCGATCTGATTACCGCTCGGCGAATACACCACGCTCTTAACAGAGCCGGTATGCCCTTGTAAGGTGTGGGTTTTCTCCCAGCTCGAGGTGCCATAGACGCGGATCGTACCGTTTCCGAGGCCCAGTGCACACGCTTTCCCATCCGGCGAATACGCGCAGGAATATACGGTACTCTCTTCCTGGAGATAAGGCCACTCGCCAAACCGGATCCCTTGCATTTTGGCCCCACTTAAATTGGCTTGGCGTAACCAGCTTTTGCGTAAACTCACCCTCCTTAAATCCGCCCCTTGCAGTTCAGCGGAATCAAATACCCCCTCACTCAGATCAGCCCCGGGAATCTGGATGCCCTTCAGATCCGTTCCATTAAACTGGATACCCGTTTTAACTAAAATCGTCATTGCATTCGCAGCCCCTTGACTCGCCGAATCACTCCGCGCTGAAGCCTTGACCCATGCCAGCAGCGGCCTAACCAAAGCCTTATCTTGCACCACACGCTCCACTAAAAAGCGCTGAATCGCCGCATCTTCCACCAGATTGAAGCGATTCAATAATCCTTTTGGATTCACTTGATCCGAATCATTCAGTGCCTCCCATACGCGCTGCACATTTTTCATTCCATTCAAGGGCTCAGCACCCATTGATGAATCTATGCCTGCTGAGTGTTCTAATTCTTCCCACACCCCACGCGCCACTAAATAATCCTGGATGGATTTATGAATAAACCTATATTGCTGTTGCTGGCAAGTGAGCAACGCGCTAAAACGCAGCAGCTTTTTTCCTTCATCCTGATTGCTCAGAAAGGCTTCATACCGTTTATCCTGCGGTATTCCACGGCGAGCGAGCGGGGAATAGGTAGCTACCGTAGTTTTGGCCGCTGACAGGGCTAACGCAAAATCGGTATTAAATATTTGGCTATGCTCGATAAAGCCATCTTCTTTCAAACCATGGAAAGCGCTCTTCTGCGCCTCCGTCAATTTAGACTGAATCGCACCTAAACGCGCTAACGAACGCTCAAACCATGTCTGCACAAACCGCTCATAGAGTTTGATTCGGGTTAACGCCACTTGACCAGGCTGAACCTCATCTAACGTCGGTAACACACTTAAAGCCATTTTAAGCAAAAAGGGCGTGCCTAACAGTTCTTTGACATTGGGAATACGCGCTAGCGTGTCTTGATAGACTTGAGCGCTCCACTGAGCTTGCATATATTGAACATACTGATGAATATACGTGTCGATGGACTGTTCTGAGAACGGCGCGAGCTGATACTCCAAGAGTACCCGTGAACGCCCTCGCGGTTGCAGATCGTTTTGATAGCCTTCCGTTAAATACTCGGGCCGGCAACTCAGTAGAATTTTGGCTTGCCATTGATCGAGTTTTTCATCCGCATAGAGATTCCGTTGTTCCGCAGGAATCTCGTCATAGCCATCTAAGATGAAAATAAAGCGCTGACTTGCCCGCAACGCGTCGATCTGCTCTGGCGAAAAGCCGCATTTATCCGATAAATACTGGCCAATGAGATTCTTGTTGGGCCTGTCTATCGTCGGTAAAGAGATATACAGCGGGATCGGCCGCTCGCCTGAAGCAGTACCATAGTCTCGCCATAAGCGGCGCGCTAAATGGCGGTTAAAGGTCGATTTACCTGAACCCGCTTCGCCCCGCAGCAATAGCACCTGGGTCTTCTGGCCAGAAGCACTGGCTTGTGTTAAAAAGGCGGTTACCACTTCATCTAAATCAAAAAGTGTCTTTCTATCCGCAACAGTCGTCGCCTGTGGGGCGACATACATCGCCAGCCCATCCTGAATTTCCCCGGGTTCTTCCCACGCGGTGAAATATTCCACCTCGATATTCTGGCCTAAGATGGCCAACGGTTCTTTCTTCGAGCGTAGCTCTAGCGCTTGCTGTTCTTTAAACCGATCTAGATAGGCGGTTTTTAATTCTCCAACAGCAGAATGCATTTCTTGGATTTGAGGCAGAAGTTCTCTATTCGGTGAGTAGTAATGCACATTGACCGTGTTATTTTTGCCATGGACTGGCGCATTAATCGTGCCATGGCAGTTTTGTACTAGCGTTTCCACCCCAACATAATCGGTACCGGCTGAATCAGTTAATATCGGTGTAAAGGAGAAGGTTTGGGCTTCGGCGGAACTCTCCGGGAGGGCTTCGAGCTTTGCATTTGGATAGCTGAATAAAGAAGCATCCACCCCGGCAAGTCGTTCAATGGCAACGGGAGGGTTTTTCTTATTTAAATGCAGACTACTTGACCCCCTCTCAACCGTTCGCTTTTTAGAAAAGCCTACGTTATTGAGTCTATATCGCTCAAAAAATTTCTGTCTCTTTTGTTCTAGCGCCTCTGCTTCGGCCCTGCGCCCCTGTTCATTCAACAATAGGCCATAACTCAAATAAATAGACTCAATTATTTTTCCCGACTGAGGCTCATGGGACAATTTTTCTGCGTCTTCTTCAAAAAGCTTTTGAGCCGCCTGATAAAGCCTTTCTGCTTCATCAACCTGACCGCTTTTTGCATATCCATCCGCTTCAGTTTTATAGTGTTCGGCTTGCTCAAGTATTTGCTGCGGAGTTTGCACAGCAAGCTGTCCTGAGTCAACAGGACGGGATCTCGACAGCAGGTCATTGATCGGTGTAAGCATCGTTTTCCTTGTACCGGTATTTTCTCACTTCCGTTGAGTCCAATGAACGAACCGTGTAGAAAAGCCGAATTTTTTAAGATTTTTAACCATAGATGAAGTCTGAAAATAAGAGAGTGCGCGCCTATTTTGTGCGCTACGCTCAAAGACTGCATCGTCTTCACAAACAATTTTTCAGAATTGTAACGATGGGCAAATGATTTTTGCAAAAAATCAGGGCGTAGGGGTGGACGACCGAGTGTGTGGGACGCATACATTCACTTTTTTGTCCCTGATTTCCGCGCAGTCCCCCGGTCAAACTCCTCTCTTTTTTCCACAGGTCAAGTCTGATAATTGCTTGTTATCAGACTTGCATTTGCTTCGCAAAATATCGGGTTTTTAAGAATAAGTTGATTTTAGTAAGGGTAATTAGTCCAGTGGGAGAGAAGCTGTAATTCGTATGCCACTTTGGGACTAATTTAGAGCCATGCCATGCGTTTTGCTCACTGGCAATTGGAGGACCATCGACACTCAATGCCGTACAGCATGCTATCGTCTTAGAGCGGCTCGATGCGGGTGTCAGCATTGCTGGGATCGTGCGCGAATTCAGGACGACTCGACAAACAATTATGCGAGTAAGAGAGGTTGCTTTAAACTCTCCCTCGCAACAGAAAAATTGATACAGATAACGCGATTGTGGGCATTGAAGATCTATATATTCATTCCGATGTTTATTATTTAAGGGCCTTCCGCAGCGAATTATTTATTCTGATCGAAACATGATTTTCAGCACCCCTGACGCGCATCTATTTGTCAGGGGGAACAGCTACAGTGAGTGGTCAATTCAGCATCCACTGATTAAAACGTTCAATGGTTGAGCTATGTTTATCTGCCCAGTACAAACCATCGCTCGGCATCCCTTTTTCTAAGTTAGCTGGATAAGTAGCAAGTAGCCTGACATATTTGGGATCAATCCGGTTTCTTTGCAGAACTTCCTGGGCTAAAGCGCTAGATTGGGTAGGGGCTACCCCATAGGGGATAAGGCGCGCCTGTCGCTCAGGGTCGGTGGCAAACTGGATAAATTGACGGCAGGCATCTGCATTAGGCGTACCTTTTAAAATTGTCCAATTATCGTAGCCGTAGATATGTTGATCCCAGGAAAACGCAACAGGAGCACCTACTTCAATAGCGGCGAGTGCACCAAGTGAAAAAGCAGGGAGTAAATCGACTTCACCCGTTTTCAAGAGATGCTCAGCTTGGGGCGCATTTTGCCACCAGACAGAAATATGCGGCTTGATTTTATCCAGACTACGAAAGGCGCGGTCAAGATCATTACAAGAATAGACTTCTCCTGGAGGTACGTTATCGGCCAATAATGCTTCCTCTATCGTATCAAAGGGGATTTTGCGCAGAGCGCGGCGGCCGGGGAAATTTTTCACATCCCAAAAGTCCTTCCAAGTTCTCGGCGCTGGGCGTCCTTTGAACGCCTCTTCCCGATATGCGAGCACCGTAGAGTAGACATTCATGCCAACGCTATACTCCGACAAAAAGCGCGGCACGATGGCTGAGACTACAGGGTCATGCTCAAGCAAGTGCTTTTCTAAATAACCTTCCTTGCCCAGGATTGGAACCGCCCGATTGCTCAGGCATGCCATATTCCAGCGATACGTCCTCGTATTGACCATCGTTCTAATTTCGGCGATAGGCTCCACATTGGATATAACGGCCTCTATCTCAATCCCTGTTTCTTTTGTGAAGGGTTCGAAGAGTATTTTGGTATAAGCAATATGATCTCTTCCGCCTGAGGTGCGGATAATAATTTTTTGTTTTGATTTTTTGGCGAGTTTAAGAGATGGCTTGATGAGGGGTGCGCTCACCACGGAGGCTACGCCCAAACCGGCTATCACCGTCTTGATCATATTACGACGCCTTTCAGAAATTTGATTGTGCTCTTTCATTTAGTTTTCCTCCCCAGATCTGATGAGTGAATGATCGCTCACCTCTGCCTTATGCGTAAAAATAGAGAGACCTCTATGGAGCGATTTAAGTAATTGATGAGTAGCGGGCAGCAAGGGCTTACCCCGCCTAACCACCAAAGACAGTTTGGCGGACTGAAAAAATGGATGATCAATTTCTAGCGCAATCAGCTTCCCCTTTTTAATTTCTTCACGTGCTGAAAAAATCGACATAAATACTGCGCCCAAGCCGTCATAAGCAAACTTTTTACGCGCTACCGTTGAATCACTTTCAAATATGCAAGGGGGAAGGGCGATTTTCTCTGTGCGGCAAGCGGACTGAACCAGTTCTCGAGACACACCCGAAGCCGGTAGTGAGAGGGAGGAACTCATCGCCTCTTTAAGCGTGACCTTCTGTTTTTGAGCAAGAGGGTGTTCTTTACTCACTAACATGTATAAAGGTAACGGCACACTTGCATAGAGTTGAATATCTGGTCTTTCAGGGCAAAGATGAATGATGCCAATATGCAAAATGTCATCGAGGATTTGACGAATAATCTTATTCGGCTCGAAAATTTCTTCGATATTCAGACTGACATTAGGGCATTGACGATGAAACTGATTGAATACGTCCATAAGTGGAGCCACAAAGGTACTGGCTGTAGCGATATGGATACTCCCTCGTCGCATTTCATTCAGCGCTCGTACGTCAGCTTCAAACTCTGCTCGAGCCTCGCGGTTCTTGCAATAATATTCAAGCAATGATTTAGCCACCTCAGTGGGAGCAACACCGCGGGGACGCCGCTCGAATAATTTAAATCCGATCTCTTGTTCTAGCAGACCAATCTGCCGCGTAATAACCGAGCTGTCTGTATTCAAATAGTCTGCCGCTGTGCGAATTTTCCCGTGTGTGTAGACCGCGTGGAAGTACCTCAGCCGACGCTGGTTAATGTCTCTCATTTTCGACTCCTTGAATTTAGCTGATCAAGTTTTGCTTAAAAGCGAGTGTGGCTTCGCAACATTCTCCAAAATCAAGAAATTTTTGCCGGTAGGGAGTGGAAAAAGGAGCAAAAAGAGGGGCTGGCCGTATTAGAGGGAGGTGAGGCGATTTGGGTTTAATCATTGCCTCAATTGAGGGTTGAATCTGGGCAAAATCGGTGAAGTGAAAATAAAATGCGCAGAGGGAAGGGGCGAGTTTTCTGAAGGAAAATGAAGAACGTTGAAAATATTGTAAATCAGGTGATTTTTCCTTGGGATTTTGTTTAAGGAGAGAGGCTTGAGAGATAAAAAAGCTAATCTTCGGGGGAGAAGGATAAGATTGAATACAATACATTGCACTACTCCGTGTGAGATATGGACTAACTCTACCCACCTCCCGTCAAAAAGGTGGGCAGACCAAGCAGGGTTGACGGACCGTATCTCACGAACGGCAAGCCCTAAGGCTTCCCCACCTGGCCCGCCCATGGAGCAACGCCAAATAATGAGATTCCAGGCCGTCAAACCCAGGTCACCATTGTTTTAGTGACAAATGAAGTATAAGTAAATCTATGCTAATGTGCAATTTCAATAATTGGAAATTCAAGCTTGTTAGTGATGCCAATCTGACGACTAAGCGCATTTTCCATAGCAAAACCTATTGGTGCAAAGCAGCAGGTCACCGCACCTCTTCTAGGATTTTCCGTTGTTGACGTAGCAAAGCATGAATCCTTTTTAGTTGTTCGCGCCAAGCCTTAGATCGCCCGCCGTGCCTTAAGGAGTTGCTGGATGCTTTGACTTTGCCTTCATCCGTTTGCGGCCCCGTCGATTTTTCCCACGGTCGCCATTGTTGAATCATGGCCCGCTGCCGGGTCTTTCGCTCTGGCGTCCAGCCATTGCCCATTTTGTTTCTCCAATAGTTCGTTTGACTCGATTGTTATTTTTTCCGCGTGTGCGAGAGGTTCCACGCCATTGTTGACCTGTTGATGCCCGTGCGCAATGTTGGCTTGCTTGGCATAAATCACGGGTGGGTTTTTGAGGGTTGCTAGTGTTTCGAGTGTCATCCGACATTGATTTTGCGCCTTCATCGCCATGCGAAAGAAGGATTCAAAATTTTTCTGATATTCTTGACAGAGTGTTCGCCGGGAAAAGTTCATAAAAATAGATTGCAGGGCTTGAGCTTGAGCCATCAACATGGCTTCGCACCGCCTCATGTCGCCACTTTGAACCTCGATAATCGAGTTTGCCAGTGCTTGGGCCAGCTCGCCAAAATTCTGCTCACCAAGGGGCGTAGCGTATTCGCTAACGATAGCGGCTGCATTGGCACTGGGTTTTAATACGAATGCTGCCAGAGCAGATGCATCAATTTTTGATTTTGTGGACTTCGCCGCCGATCTTGGTCTCTTTTTATCCTTCACGCTTACTTTTTTTGTCATACCTCCTCCAATGATTTAATCGCCAGCCGTTCAGCTTCGGCACGAGATAATTCACCATCAAATTCCATGATCGCTGCTCGCTCCTCAAATGCCTCCCGGTCAATTTCATTCATGCTTTTTTGCGTGGGGACATCGGGGACGATGGGGACAGCCTTATCCACACTGGCTTTATCTTGTCCCCAGCCGTTTTTTAGTTCTGGGGACACTGGGGACAAAATCGGGGAGCGTTGTAATACATTTTTCTCAGTCGATTGGGTTTGTCCCCAACTGTCCCCACTGTTTTTGGATAACTGGGGACAGCCTAAACCCTGACGAATACTCGCTGTCCCCGATGTCCCCAGCTGTCCCCCGCTGATTTCGATCGATTGCGAGAGCCAAGTAAAATTTAGCTTCATTCTTCCGCCTCCCACATATTAGAGGTGAAGACATACACTCGCGTAGGGGTTTCAATGCCTGGCAATCTAAGTTTTTGTGTGGTTCGATCTCCGCCTGGTGCAAGCCAACCTCGTGCAAGCAGAATGCGTTCAGCTATCTTAAGATCATACCCAGCACATAACTCGCGTTTAAACACTTCAGGCAAGACTAAAAACTCCCGTCCTCCTTTCGCACGAGCACGACAAAATCCAGCGCGTTGGAAAATACGTTGTTCGCTAAGCGCATTTACATCTTCAAAACGACTGCCGCCATGCGCTTCAAAGAAAGCGCGGATTTGCGCTAACAAGGTACTTTCTTCTCGGTTGCCTATCGCGCCAAAGGCTGCAAACCAAGTCATAAAGCAAGTCTTGGCTGCGCGCCCTGCCTCATGCTCAGGCCAGCCAGTTAGGCCATAGTGGCTGGCTAGCTCACCCGCTATCGCCACTAAAGCAAATCGTCGAGCCACGCGCTCTATTTGTCCAACTGCCTGGGCTGGCAAAACTTCTGACATAAATTGCTGGATCCCATCGCGGATAAAACGGGTGAGCGAAAGTTGATCACTCACGATTCGTTTAAGCCATGCCAATCCTACCTCGCCATACAGTTTCGCAGTCGCTTCCTTGATTGCCAAAGCCAACGCGCCTGGCGTATCGTAATGATGAAGTTGCTCGAATGCCCCCATCCCTGCACCTGCATCAATTTCTAGATCGGCTAGGCGAATTTCTTGTCCAGCATTGGTTTTCTTTCCGGCGCGGGCCATTAAGGCACTGAGAGACTCTTCTCCAGCACTTAAAAACATTAAACGCCAACGCTGCGCCGCTCGTGCTGTGCCATTGCGCGCCGCGCGCGCTTTGCCTTGCCCATTGGCGAGTAAATAAGCGGCTTGTCCAGCTTCTTTAGGGTCAATTTGGCTAAGCTCATCGAGAATCAGCAGATTATCGTTATGCAAGGCGGCGAGACCTTCTAAACCGTTTGCGGTGGCTCGCCACAGCCTTACATACGTCGATGGCTTGCCCCACACAGAAGCCGCCATTTTTAAAGCGGTTGATTTTCCTGAGGAGGATAGGCCGCGTAAATGAAAGCCGCCAGAGTCTTCATCGACGAGATGCGCCAAGGTACCTGCAAAAGCGACGGATAAGGCAAACACTAATCTATTATTTCCTAGGGCCAAAGATGCTACTCCCTCGCGCCATTCCTCGGCCGTACCTAAGGCCGCCAATGCGGGTTCGATCGCGTGCGTATTCTGAAAGACCACATGCTCTTCGGCCTCTCCAATCGTATAAGAGGGCGTCAGGTAAACATTTTCGTGCCAGCCAAGGCGATCCACACAACGCGCTCGCGTTTCTACTGACCACACTTTTAGATAAGCTGCGATCAAGTCACGTACTGCTTTATTTGGAGATAACTGCAATCCTCGGCGAGCTAATTCACGGCGCACATCCAGGCCGTCACCTTCTAACATTTCAAGAGGCATAGCCCATTGATGTCGTACGCCGTCGTCATCTTGCCAGGCCAGCAACCGCCCCCATTCACCGCTTTTGGCATCCCGCGTTTTTGCTACCACATACAAAGGGGAGCACAACCACAGCGGCGCTTTCTCGCGGCCATCTTTATCGGTGCCGATGAAGAGTACGCCGTGTTCTGATAACTCAAAGCGCCCATTGCTGTAAGCGCATTTAGTCGTATGGGCTAAGTCAGCCGAAGGGACATCGGTTTTGTCGACTAGCGACTTACTGCATGAGGGTTCTGTGCAAGCTAGCGCCAATACTTGGGCGGCGGTAGCCTGCGGGTTGGCATTGAGCCAATCGACAGCATCCGCTTTTGGCGCGAGTCTCAATGCGGTGATATCAATAACACGCACTGTGCAGCCTAGCGCTAATAAAGCGGTTTTTACCGTATCGGCATACTGTTTTCCCGCTTCATCATGGTCAGGCCAGATCGTTACCGATCGCTTGGCTAATACTTGCCAGTCTGCTTTTTCAGCAGAACCTGCCCCGCCGCTGGTGGTTGCAAGCACACTGATTTGCGCCAATCTATCCGCACACATTTCTCCCTCTACAACAATAACGGGTTCATCAGGCCGCGCGGCTAAATCATGCAGTCGATACAGCGGCTTACCTTTAGGAAAATTGGGTTCGCCTAACGTAAAGCTTCGGCCATTTAATTTCATCGGCCGAATCCACTTATCCCCCGTGTTAGGGTGTTTAGCACGGATACGCCAATAGCAAGGCTGACCATTGACGTCAGTGTAAGAGTGCAAGGCTTCCAATTGATAACCGTTGCACAACATTGATGCAGCAAATCGCTGTGCGGCGTGCTCAGGCGTGTTGTGCATGGGAATCATGGCTGACTTTCCCAAGCACCTAGAGCTTTAGCTGCCACCGCAAAGCCCAATCCATACCGTTGCCGATGAAAAGACAATACATCGCCGCCATGTGCGCCACAGGCCATGCAGCGAAAGCCGCCACTATCTAGCCTGACACGTAACGAAGGTTTGGTATCAGCGTGGAAAGGACATAGTGCAGTTTTCCATTCACCACCGCCGAAGAGCTTCAACCCTTGCGCGCAGAAATACTCTGCGGGTGATGGCAGCCGCTCGCGTCGAAAGGCACTTCGTTGCGCAAAAGAGGCATGATGCCAAAGCTTACTAATGGGAGCAACTCTCTGCACAGCGTGTGCACGATTCATGATTGACTCCTTAGGCTAAGACCGTTGAACGCTTTTTTGTGCTGTGCTGAGTACTCCGCCAGCGCTTAACCACGCATCTATGTCTTGTTTCCAGTACCAAACTTTCCCCAGCTTGACAAATTTCGGGCCAGTGCCAGCCGAGGCTTTCATCGCCAGCGTTTTAATCGATAAACCAATATATGCAGCAGCGTTTTTACGATCCATTCGACCATCAGGTAGAACTTCAACTTGGGAGAAGCGTAACGTATCAGACATCACTAGACCTTTTTATAGTTTAAGAAAACACGAGAATGATAATTGAAAAAATAGATTCAACATAGAACCTATGTGTTGTAATAGAACACAAAATCGTTTAAACTACAAAAATAGAATGTTGTAGAACCTGTGGCGTGAAGGACAAAGGAAAGGACAAATAAATGGAGCTACAAAAACGAAAGATCGGCGGAGCTAAAACCTCTCGCTCAGAAACTGTGACGGTGCGACTCGAACCCAAGCTACGTTACTTTGCTGAACTAGCTGCCCGTAGACAGCGTCGTACCCTTTCCAGTTTTATCGAGTGGACTATTCAGAAAGAGTTAGAAAAATTTTATCTAGAGGAGCCTTCTGAACATAGCAAAGGCGTGACCATGGTAGATTCAATGCATAAATTATGGGACGTAGATGAAGAAGTGCGCTTTATCAAATTAGGACTATATTTTCCAGATTTGATGACACATGAAGAGCAAATTGTGTGGAAATTAATTCGAGAAAATGGGGCGCTATGGTATGGCGCGTATACCGGGCTAAATAAAGAATGGATATGGCGGATAGAAGAGAAGAGTTTAGATTATGACTTACTCAGGGATCATTGGCCTATATTTTTCTCCGTGGCTCGAGGAGAGAGGGATCGGTCTGTTTTGCCCGAGTGGGAGCGCTTCAATCCCAATCCCAATTCCAATCCCTGTGTTGTTGATGATATAGGATTTTTTGGTCCAGAGGATGACGTCCCTTTTTGAGGCGGGTTATGGCAAAAACATTTAATAAACTCACCCGTCCCAACATGCGGAAGCTTACGTCGGGCGAAACACTTACTGAACAAGGTATTCGCTTTGAGCGTACCGCAGAGGGCGATGGTATTTTTACCGTCAACATTATGGTGAACGGTCAACGCATTCATCGCGTGGTCGGTCGTGAATCGGACGGCACCACCCGAACACAGGCTGAAGCATTTATCGCCCAAATTCGTACCGATGCTAAACATGATCGGTTATCTCTGCCCAAAGGGCGCAAGATTGCTCTGTCATTTCGAGATGCGGCAGCGAAATATCTGCATAAGCTCGAGCTTGAAGGGGGTAGAGATTTAAAAATGAAAAAAGCGCGGCTCGAAAGGCATTTGGTACCGTTTTTCGGAAATACGCCACTGTCAAAAATCACCGGCTTTGACATTGAACGTTATAAGAAGCAGCGCCACCAGGAGCCTTCTTTAAGAGGTGGAGATAGAGTTAGCAAGCGAACCAAAGAGGTAGGCATCTTACCTTGCGCGCAATCAAGTCAAGCGAAACCTGGCACCATTAACCGTGAACTTGCTGTCTTATCCCACCTGTTCAACAAAGCGCTTGAATGGGGATGGATTCAGTGCCAGCCAGCAAAAATCAAGCGCTATAAGGAAGGCGATGGCCGTATTCATTATTTGACAGTAGAGCAGGTCGCCAAACTCATTGAAGCCGCTAAAGCATCGAACAATCCGCAGCTTTATCCGTTTATTGTGACTGCTCTGGGAACAACGATGCGCCTGTCAGAGGTTTTAGCTATTCGCCGTGAAAATATTGATGTCGAAAAGCTTAGAATTTGGATTCCTCAAGCGAAGGCCGGCAGACGCGAGCAGCCTATTACAGCTCATTTAGCCCGTTTTTTAGCAGGCTACGTAGCAGCACTCCAGCCTGGCACGCCTTGGCTATTTCCATCACCTGCGGCAAAGTCGGGCCATACCGTCGATATTCGCAAGCCTTTTATTAAGGCTGTGATTGCTGCCGGTCTTGATCCTAATAATGTGGTGCGTCATACGCTGCGCCATACAGGCATTACACACCTGGTTCAGGCGGGTATAGACTTGCCCACTGTCAAACGAATCAGTGGACATAAAACATTGGCAATGGTTGAGCGGTATGCGCACCAGAACGGACAACACATTCAGGAGGCAATGGAAAAATTTGAGCAGAGGATGATGATTGCCTAGCTATTTTGCTGGCACGATTACACAGGAATTACACAAACTCAAATTACCTAAGACCTAAGAATTTGCGTAACCCTTTATATTCATTGGTAGGCCGTGCTGGGTTCGAACCAGCGACCAACGGATTAAAAGTCCGCTGCTCTACCAGCTGAGCTAACGACCCAAAGAAGAGCGGAATTATATTAATGAATACTAAAGTCTGTCAATCAAAATTCAATTTTAATGTATTTGCGTTAGCTTAGTTCGCGCATTCTTAGCCGCTTCGCTTGTGCCGTATTGTGCGATCACTTGCCTTAAAGTGTTGCGCGCCATGCTTTTTTTCCCTTGTTCAAGTTGATTTTGTGCAATTGAAAATAAAGCATCTGGTGCGCGCGGATGGGTTGGGTATTCTTTGACGACACTCTGCAGCATCTCGGTCGAGCGCTTGTAATCACGGAGTGCATAGAAAGCATTGCCAAGCCAGTAGCGCGCGGTGGGTTGGTATGCGCTTTTTGGATATTTCCAGAGGAAGCTTTTGAATGCGTTTGCAGCGCGGGCAAAATCGCCTTTTTGAAATTGCGCTAACGCTGCTTTAAAGGCATTTGCCTCGCTAAGTTGCGCTGCTGCATCTGGCACGCCATTAGCAGGTTGTTGTGGCTGCTGTTCTGGCTGTTGTTGCTGTTGCGGCTCAACTCTCTTCAAACGCCCGTCGAGATCGGTGTAAAAATCTTTCTTGGCTTTTTGCATATCGACTAGCTGGTTAACTAGTATTTCGTTTTGGCCGCGTAAAGTTGCAACTTGTTGTTGAAGTTGTTCGAGTTGGTTTGCTTGATTGAGAATGGTGCGTTGCGCAGCAGATAATTGGTCGGCCAAGTTATCGGTTCGTGTGCGTAAATCGAGCACGGCCCGACGTGCTTCATCATCGTCAAATAGACCAGCCTGCGCTGGCGTTATTGCGTTAAGTAGCAGCGCACTGATGGCTATGGTAGCGAGCGCGCTGCGTAGCCTAGCGCAATCAAAGTAGGAAGATAGAGATAGGCGGGTCATGGTTGGCAATTAGGGTTGATAAACGAGATCTGCGCGACGATTTTGGGCCCAGGAAGTTTCGTTATGTTCAATCGCTAGGGGTTTTTCTTTACCTAGGCTGACGGCTTCCATTTGAGTGTCCGACACTCCCATCAAAGATAAAGTACGACGTACGGCTTCTGCACGCTTTTGGCCGAGCGCGAGATTATATTCACTGGTGCCGCGTTCGTCGGTATTGCCTTGGATCAGAATGCGCTGCTGTGGGTGGCTCTTCAGATATTGCGCATGTTGTTGCAACAGTTGTTGGTGTTCGTCATTGACGATGTAGCTATCAAGCTCAAAATAGACGCTGCGCTTTGCCAACGGGTTGTTGGGATCGCTCAGTGGATCGATCGTGGTTTGCGTTGTGTCGGCTGGTTGGGTTTGTGTACCGGTCGCGTCGGGGTTATTTCCAGCCCCTGCATTGGGGTCGAGCTTCACGCCTGATTGACAGGCAGCGAGTGCGCCGATGAGAAGAGTGGCGAAAACTAGACGAAGCTTTGACGTCATTTTTTAACTCCTAAAGGTTTAACAAAAATAATTCGTGCTGCGTTTTTGGCCTAAATCGGTGTGCTGTGTGACGCAAGAACGCTCGTTCACACTATAACCGCCCCTTATTTTTTTATCTTTGCGTTTGTCAATTATTGAGTAAAAGGCCCCCAAGAAGGCTCGCGTATATCGCCGTCTTTAATCGATAGGATTTGACGTGTGCGGCCGTCAGTAGAGACCGCAGCGAGTACGCCACGTTGCTCTACACGGGTTGCATACAGAATATATTTACTGTTAGCCGAGAAGCTAGGAGATTCATCATAGTGGGTGTCGGTTAGGGCAATCGTCTCGCCTGTGCTGAGCTCTTGTATATACAGTTTGAGCGCGCCGTTTACGCGTGAAATGTACGCCAGTAGTTTGCCATCTGGGCTCAGGCGTGGGCTGGTGTTTTCACTGCCTTTGAAAGTCATGCGCTGGGCAGCGCCGGTATTGGCTTCGCCATGGATCGACATGCGGTAGATTTGTGGCGCGCCGCCACGATCACTGGTGAAATAAATATATTGCCCATCTGGAGAAAAGCGTGGTTCAGTATCGATGCTGTGGCTGTTTGAGAGACGGCGTAAACCGCTGCCATTGGCGTTGATCAGGTAAATTTGCGTGTTGCCAGTCAAGGAAAGGGCAACGGCAAGCTGATTACCATCGGGTGACCAAGCGGGCGCGCTATTATTCCCTTTTTGATTTGAGGCGACGATACGCTGTTCTGAAACTAAATCCTGGACATAGATGACAGGTTTTTTGCGTTCAAATGACACGTAAGCAACTTTTGTGCCATTAGGCGACCAGGCTGGCGAAATAATCGGTTCGGAGCTGGTCAGAACGGTGCGCGCGTTTTGCCCATCTGAGTCGGCGCGTTGGAGTTGATAACGGCCGCTCGTGCGCGTGACATAGGAGATACGAGTTGCAAAAATTCCGCGTTCACCCAGTAATTTCTGGTAGATATAGTCGGCGATTTTATGCGCGCTTAAGCGTAGCTCGCTGGCTGGGCTAACGAGGGAGAGCCCGCTGAGATCTTGTTGTTTGACTGTATCGTAGAGTCGAAAGCGCACCTCATACTGACCATTGGCTAAGTGGGTAACGCTACCGGTCACAAGGGCGTCAGCGCCTTTTGCGCGCCAACTGTTTAAGTCCACGGCGTTGGTTTCAGAGATCGGCGTTAGGCCCGCATTGAGGTTAGTAAACCGGCCGCTACGGGCTAAATCAGCACGAATAATTTCGCTAACTTGCTGAGGCGCCGCGCCTTCATCGCGAAAATTTGCGATGGCAATTGGCAAGAAATTTGAGCCAACGCCAGCAATATCAATATTCAGTTGTGCGTGCGCGGCAGTTGTGGCTGCAAACAAGCAGCCTATGGTTACCGTTCTAAGAATAAACTGGATGATCAGATTCATAATGAATTTAGGTTGGTATTTTGTCTCAACTACAAGACTATGGTAACAGGTAGCAAAATAGCATGACACGATAGCGTGGCGAAAGCTTTGTGTGTTGCATATAGGGCCTCTAATTCGGCTAGTAGGACAAGCCTTAGCTTAATCATTGAGGCGATAGGTAAAAGTAAAGCTAGACGGAGCTTTACCATCGCTATCGCGCGGCATAGGGTCGGATTTTTGTACAGCACGCAATACGGCATCGTCCCATCCTGGATTGCCGCTAGTTTTTGTGATTTGTGCATTTAGGATCGTGCCATCAGGGGCGCATTGCACGGATACAACAGCTTGTGGATTGCCATCAGTGGAGTCTGCGCTGAATGCCATATTTGATTTAACGTGCCGTCGTACTTTATCGACATAGCCGGCTGAACTGTGGCCGCCAGCGCCAGTGCTTGATCCGTTTGTGCTCATGCCAGCGGCAGAGGGACTTTGGCCGGCAAGACCCTGGAGCGCTAAGAGACGCGCTTGGCGTTGCTGTTTTGCCGCTTCCTGAGCTTTTTGCTGCGCCTGGAGGGTTTTCTGTTGCTCGGCAAGTTGCAGTTTACGTTGTGCTTCTCGCGTTTTCTTCTCTTTCTCTTGTGCCGCCTGTTGTTGACGCTCTTGCAACTTCTGCGCTGCTTGCCGTTGCTTGAGCTGCGCTAACTGTTGTTGCTGTGTGGTTTCTGGCTTAGAGGGTTTGGTTTGCTGGAGAGCGATTTCGGCCTGCTCGGGTTGATGGGGCGCTGGCGCGGTTTGATCTACAATTGCGGGGGCCGGCGTAGCTTTAGATGTTGTTTCAGGCGGGGCGCTCCATAACTCGGCCTCGGCGCCTGCAGGCGGGTTACTTTGCCAGCGGATGCCATAAAATAGAAAAGCGAATAATAAGGTGTGCATTAGCACGGCGCAGACAAGCGCGCGCCGAGTGCCGCGTTCGCGTGGTGGGCTAAATGGAGAGGGCGTGTCGTGTTTCATTTTGATGCTTGAACGTATAGGCCAACGCGCTTGATGCCCCAAGTTTTCAGATCGGACATAACGCTTATGACGGTTTGATATTGGATATTTTTATCGGCTGCGATTACTACGGGTTGATCCGGAGCTAAAGCTTGCTGTTTTTGTAAGAAGTTTTCTAACTCAGCTTTTGACAGCGTGTCTTCGCGCATCTTGCCGCCATTTTGATAGCTGATTGACAGTTGTCCATTGGCGTGGATGTTGAGCGTAATGGGTGGCGCGGGTTGGGCGAGTGCGGCATTGCCGACGCTCGGCAAATTGATGACCGAGGGTGTTACAAGCGGTGCTGTCACCATAAAGATAACGAGCAATACGAGCATCACATCAATATAAGGCACGACATTAATTTCAGCCATTGCGCGGCGACGGCTACGCATCGTAGAACGGATAGAAGCGGCGGGCATAAGAGGATTCTCTGAAAGCGATTATATTTGTAAATTTAAGGCTGAGTATGTGTTTGACGTTGCAAAATATTTGAAAACTCTTCAATAAAAGTCTCAAAACGCATGGATAGCCGGTCTATATCGTGCGCGTAGCGATTGTAGGCGATGACCGCTGGAATCGCGGCAAATAGACCAATTGCAGTTGCAACCAGCGCTTCAGCAATGCCAGGCGCAACATTCGCAAGCGTGGCTTGCTGGACGTTAGCTAAGCCGCGAAATGAGTTCATAATGCCCCACACAGTACCAAACAGACCGATATACGGGCTGACCGAACCCACCGATGCTAAAAAAGAGAGATTCGCTTCAAGCACGTCCATTTCACGCTGAAAAGCAGCGCGCATGGCGCGCCGGGCGCCGTCTAAAATGGCGCTCGCGTCATGCATATTTTTTTCTTTGGTTTTTAAGAATTCACGCATGCCGGATTCAAAAATCCGCGCTAGCGCGCCTGCGTTGTGGCGTTGATCAATCGTACCCTGATAGAGGGTCTGTAAATTCCCACTCGCCCAAAAATCATGTTCAAAACGCTCCGTTTGCGCGCGCGCGTTGCGTAAGGCAAACCACTTTTTAAAGATAAATGTCCATGACACTAACGAGAGCGTTAGCAATAATGCCATGACGGCTTGCACCAATACGCTGGCATGAAGAATCAGAGAGAAGATGGATAAATCTTGGGTAGAGGAGGTGATCATAGAGAGCGCAAAACAGATGAAATAAGGGGGTGAATTAGGCTGAAGGGTCTTATTTCCGATGCACAGGTAAGGCGCTAAATGATTGAGCAACGGGCATCAGTTCTATATTGTTGATGTTAACGTGCGCGGGTCGGTTGGTGACCCAATAAATCGCTTCGGCAATATCTTCTGCGGTCAACGCCTGTACATTTTGGTACAGTGTAGCGGCTTTTTGATCATCGCCGTTAAAGCGCACATTTGAAAATTCAGTACCGCCGCATAAGCCAGGCTGAATGTCTGTCACTCGCACTGCAGTGCCTGCAAGGTCAGCGCGTAAATTAAGGCTGAAGTGCTTGACGAAGGCTTTGCTAGCGCCATAGATATTACTGCCTGGGTAGGCATAATTGGCGGCAATCGAGCTTATATTTACAATATGGCCTCGATTACGTTTAATCATAGCGGGCAAAAAAGCATGCGTCATGCGTACGAGACCGTTGATATTGGTGTCTATCATGGTTTGCCAATTCTCAAGCGCGGCTTCTTGCGCAGGGGCTACGCCAAGCGCTAAACCGGCGTTATTGATGAGTACGTCAACTTCGGCAAAGTCAGGCGGCAGCGAGCCAGGCAGCGCTGCAATCGCAGCGTGATCACGTACATCAAGTGGGATTGGCAACAAGCGCTCACCGATTTCGTCGGCCAGCGCTTGCAATCGATCCGCGCGGCGGGCAGTCGCAACTACGCGATGGCCCGCTTGGGCGAAAGTTTTCGCGATAGCTTGGCCAAAGCCAGCAGAAGCTCCAGTAATAAGTACGATCATATTGTGGTGCACCTTATTGTATGATTGAGGTTTTCTCCGCCAGTTATGCGCATTGCTCCCTAGAATGGGTAGAGCAAAAAGGGGAGAGTTTTTATAGCAAACGCAGCATAGCGCTGAGTTCGCGGCAGCAGATTCTTACTATGAAAGGTTCTGCATAATTTAAAGACTACTAAGAATTTTGTGTAAGATGATCAGTGAATCATATCAAAATGTTCGTTCGCTTGTACTTCAAAGCGGTTTTTTCGGTCCAGTTACCTTGACTCATTAAAGACGTTCCCATGTTTGACAAAACCAAGCACACTATCGCCAATATTGATCCTGAATTATGGCAGGCAATCCAGCAAGAAGACCAGCGCCAAGAGGCTCATATTGAGTTGATTGCATCGGAAAACTATACAAGCCCGGCGGTGATGGCCGCGCAAGGTTCGCAATTGACGAATAAATATGCGGAAGGCTATCCGGGCAAGCGTTATTACGGTGGCTGCGAATATGTTGATAAGGTTGAGCAGCTTGCGCTTGAGCGCGTCAAAAGGTTGTTTGGCGCTGAGGCGGCGAATGTGCAGCCGAATTCTGGCTCGCAAGCCAATCAAGGGGTCTTTTTTGCGATGCTAAAGCCAGGCGATACCATTCTGGGCATGAGTTTGGCGCATGGTGGACATTTAACGCACGGCTCGCCGGTCAATATGTCCGGCAAATGGTTCAATGTGGTGAGCTATGGTCTAAATGAGGCTGAAGATATCGACTATGAGGCGGTCGCCCAACTGGCTAAAAAGCATACTCCAAAATTAATGATTGCAGGTGCCTCAGCGTTTTCATTGCGGATTGATTTTGCGCGTTTAGCGAGTATTGCAAAGTCGGTCGGCGCGTATTTTATGGTAGATATGGCCCATTATGCTGGCTTGATTGCGGCCGGCCTTTACCCCAATCCAGTGCCCCATGCTGATTTCGTGACGACAACCACGCATAAAAGCTTGCGTGGCCCGCGCGGGGGCGTCATTTTGATGAAAGCCGAATACGAAAAAGTGATTAACTCGGCGATTTTTCCGGGTATTCAGGGTGGTCCGCTGATGCATGTGATTGGCGCAAAAGCGGTTGCATTCCAAGAGGCGCTGGCGCCAGAATTCAAGCAATATCAGCAGCAAGTGCTAGATAACGCAAAGGTGTTGGCCGAAACGTTGGTTAAGCGCGGGTTGCGGATTGTTTCGGGACGCACTGAAAGCCATCTGATGCTGGTCGATTTGCGCGCGAAGCAAATTACGGGTAAGGCGGCTGAAGCCGCCTTAGGCGCTGCGCATATTACGGTGAATAAAAACGCCATTCCCAATGACCCGGAAAAACCCTTTGTGACAAGCGGTATCCGTTTAGGTTCGCCGGCCATGACCACGCGTGGTTTCAAAACTGCCGAAGCTGAACAGGTGGGGCATTTAATTGCAGATGTGTTAGAGGCGCCCGACGATGCCAATACCCTTGAGCGGGTGCGTGGCCAGGTTGCCGCATTGACCAAACGCTTTCCGGTATATCGTTAAGCTGTTATGCGCTGTCCCTTCTGTCGTCATGAGGACACCCACGTGGCCGATTCTCGGCTGGCGGAGGATGGCGCCGCCATTCGCCGTCGCCGGCGTTGTCCAGGATGCGATAAGCGCTTCACAACTTATGAGCGAGCCGAGCTAGCCTTGCCCGCGGTGGTAAAAAAAGAGGGTAGTCGGGTTGAGTTTGATCGCCATAAGATAGCGGCGAGCATGCAACTGGCGTTACGTAAACGCCCAGTGAGCGCAGAGGCGGTGGATGATGCTATTGCACGGATTGAGTATCAACTGTTAAGCGCAGGAGAACGTGAGATCAATAGCGATAAGCTGGGTGAGTTAGTCATGCATGAGCTGCGCCAGCTTGATAAAATTGCCTACGTGCGTTTTGCATCGGTTTATCGAAGCTTTGAAGATATTTCCGAGTTTCAACAAGTTATTAAAGAAATTAAGCAGTTATAAACCACTGGGCCGTTGCCTCGTAAGCGTTAATCTGTTTTCCCCATAAGATGAACCTCATTATGCGCCGCTCTATAAAAAATCCGTAACCAATTGATTATAAAAGGTTTTTTTAATTTAAATTCAACATAAAAAATCAATTAGTTAGAAATTTATGTGGAATGATATGCATTAGATATATTCGTATTTAGAGTATTGGGCCTATAATGACGCTTTTGCCGCCTGACTGTGTAATAAATTGATGAATGTTCTTGTAACTGGCGCTAACGGTTTTATTGGCCGTGCTGTATGCCGTAAACTGCTGGCCATAGGGCATTCAGTCAATACGCTAGTGCGGCGCGCCAGCAGCGAAGGGAGTCCTGTGCCAGAGCTGGTGCATGAGGCGGCCGATTTTGCTGATATAGAAAGTACTTTGCTAGGCGTGGCGCCGCCACAGGTTGTGATTCACTTGGCCGCGCGCGTACATCTAGTGCGCGATACATCGTCAGCGCCATTAGAAGCATTTCGCGCTACTAACGTGAGCGGCACATTGCGGGTTGCGCAGGCTGCAGCCCGAGCTGGGGCGCATCGCTTTATTTTTATGAGTAGCGTCAAAGCGCTAGGTGAAGTGGAGCCTGGCAGACCGTGGCGCGAAGAAGATTTGCCCGCGCCAACGGATCCTTACGGCATTTCCAAATATGAAGCTGAAAAGGCATTGACTGTACTCGGTCGTGAGACAGGTATGGAAATTGTGATTGTGCGTCCGCCATTGGTATATGGCCCAGGCGTGCGCGCGAATTTTCTGCAGCTCATGCGGGCTATTCAGCGTGGTTTTCCGCTCCCGTTGGGTGCTGTGCAGGCCCAGCGTAGCTTTATTTATATCGAAAACCTTGCCGATGCGATTGCTCAATGTGTAAGCCATGCAGCGGCAGCTAACCGAGTTTTTCATGTCAGCGATGGCATTGACTTATCCGTTGCACAGCTTGTGCTTGAGCTTGGCCGTGTTTTAGACGCGCCAGCCCGATTATGGCAGGTGCCATTGCCTTGGCTGATTTGGCTGGGTCGTTTAACGGGGCAGACAATGCAGATGAATCGTTTGCTTCAGCCGTTACGCCTCGACATCACGCAAATGCGCACGGTTTTAGGTTGGTCGCCACCGTATGCTATGGAGGTAGGGTTGTTGCGTACTGCAACCTGGTATCAAGAACCTGGGATGGCCGTAGTAAAATGAGAGTGGACAGCCTTGCTAGCTTAGCATTGACAAAAATAAAAAAGGGCGGCTAGATCACTAACCAATTTTGTATGATTTTGTCAAATTTTACCTACTATGATTGATGCTTCCGTTATTTGGCTTCAATTACCGAGCTTGGCGTTAGTTGCCGCCGTGCTGGTTGCCGCCATTTTGCGGGGTTTGCTGGCGCTAGAAAAAGTACGGCAATTTGCCCCTGATGTACCCAATCATCGTTCGCTGCATACCCAGATTACGCCCCGGATTGGCGGATGGGCTATGGTGCCGATCATTGTGCTAGGCATGCTCGGTTGGGCGCGGACCTTGTGGCCCATTGCATTGGCTGCATTATTCGTGGCTTTCGTATCACAATTTGATGATCGGCGCGGCCTTTCCGCGCGCGTGCGCTTTGCCGCTCATGGGCTGGCCGTGCTGACGGTAATGTTGGGCTTTTCTCTATCGCTAGCTGGTTGGAAATTGGTATTGATCGTATTTTTATTGCTGTGGTTGATCAATTTATACAATTTTATGGACGGTGCTGATGGTTTGGCCGGCGGTATGACGTTTTTTGGGTTCAGCGCATACGCAATCGCCGCCGCTAGCGCGGCTCCTGATTTGGCGGGTGGCGCTGCTTTAGTGGCGGGAGCAGCGGCTGGTTTTTTAGTATTTAATTGGCCGCCGGCGCGCGTGTTTTTAGGTGACGCAGGATCGGTGCCATTAGGCTTTTTAGCTGGCGCGCTGGGCTTTTTAGGTTGGTTGCGCGAAGTTTGGCCGTTTTGGTTTCCAGCGTTAGTGTTCTCGCCATTTATCGCTGACGCATCGGTGACGCTCTGTAAGCGGCTATTGCGTGGCGAAAAATTTTGGCAAGCGCATCGTACGCATTACTATCAGCGGATGATTCAAATGAATGGCAGCCATCTTGGTCCAGTCCGAATGGCGTATGGGTTAATGGCGGTGAGTGCGGTGTTGGCGCTGATTAGTATGCAAATGCCAATAGGTATTCAGTGGACGATGCTTGCCGCATGGGGGTTGATATTGATTTCATTGGGATGGCGTATTGATTGCCGTTGGCGTCAATACATTCAGGAAGGAACGTACTGATGTTTTTTCGGCTTAAAAACACTTGGCTCTCTTCGATTGTATTCTTTTTTGATCTGAGCGCAGTTATCATAGCTTGGGTAGCGGCTTATCTTGTCCGCTTTAATGGCGAGGTGCCGCAAGAATTTAAAGAAAGTGCGCTGTGGGCATTGGTTTGGGTGTTGCCGATTCATGGCTTGGCTTTTCGCATATTGGGCTTATATCGCGGCATTTGGGGTTTTGCGAGCTTGCCAGATTTACTGCGCATCGTGCGCGCGGTTGTAGCCAGCACCTTTGCGGTTATGATCGGCGCAGCAATGCTTCAGCCGGCTCCGATCATACCGCGTTCGGTGTTTATCGTAGCTCCTATTTTTCTGTTTCTAATTATGGGGGGCGCGCGGATCTTCTATCGAACTCTCCGGGAGTTCTATCGGTATGGCGGTCTGATCGCCCAAGGCAAGCCGGTGCTTCTGTTAGGTGCGGGCAGTGCGGGCGCAAGCTTAGTGCGTGAATTAATGCGCTCAAGTGAATGGCGTCTAGTTGGGTTGCTGGATGATGACTCTACTAAACACGGTCGTGAGATTCAAGGGTATAAAATACTGGGTTCGATTAATGAGCTGCAACGCTGGGCCAGCGAGCTTAAGGCTGACCATGTGATTATTGCCATGCCATCGGCGCCGCTTGAGGTGCACCGGCAGGTGACTACGTTGTGCGTACGGGCGGGAGTAAATGTAATGGTGTTGCCTGCATTAGCACCGCTTACGCAAGGACACACTTTTCTGTCACTTATACGGCCGGTTAATTTAGAAGATCTTTTAGGCAGGGAACCCATTGCGATTGACAGCGCCCATGTTGAGGCGCTTCTCAAAGATCGGGTGGTAATGGTAACCGGTGCTGGTGGTTCGATTGGCTCTGAACTATGTCGGCAAATCTTGCGCTTTGCTCCTGCGCAATTAATTGCGTTTGAGCTTTCTGAATATGCAATGTATACATTGACCGAGGAATTGCGCGAGAAATTTCCTGAACTCTCGGTAGTGCCCGTGATAGGAGATACAAAAGACGCTTTATTGCTTGATCAAGTTATGCAGCGCTACGCTCCACATATCGTTTTTCATGCGGCGGCTTACAAACACGTACCGCTTATGGAGGAATTAAATGCCTGGCAAGCGGTGCGGAATAATGTACTGGGTACATATCGGGTGGGGCGTGCAGCGATTCGCGCCGGCATTAAACATTTTGTGCTGATTTCAACTGATAAAGCAGTCAACCCAACTAACGTAATGGGCGCGAGTAAGCGTTTGGCTGAAATGGCATGCCAGGCACTACAACAGACCACCCAGTTTACTCAGTTTGAGACGGTGCGCTTTGGCAATGTGTTAGGTAGTGCAGGCAGCGTGGTGCAAAAATTCCAAAAGCAAATTGCTAAAGGAGGGCCCGTGACCTTAACGCACCCAGAAATTACGCGCTTTTTTATGACGATCCCTGAAGCATCGCAGTTGGTATTACAAGCGTCAAGCATGGGGCAGGGTGGTGAAATTTTCATTCTCGATATGGGGCAACCGGTACGTATCGTTGATTTAGCGCGTGATTTGGTTCGGCTCTCTGGGCTGACTGAGGATCAAGTCAAATTTACATATACTGGTTTACGTCCTGGCGAGAAATTGTATGAAGAACTGCTCGCATGTGATGAAACAACTCGTCCGACACCGCATATAAAATTACGTATTGCGCGTGCCAGGGAGGTCCCTAGCTCATTCCTGGACGAGGTGCTGCCGTGGCTGACGCAACGGCGGATCTTAGCCGATGCTGAGGTGCGGCGTGATTTACGGCGCTGGGTTCCAGAGTATTCTCCGCTCGTGGGACCAATGCTGGCAAGTGTGCCTGAAGCTGTTGGGTATGTTCAAGTTGCGCATGAATAACTCTTTATAAAATCAATGGACTATTTTGTATGGCAACCGTTTCAACTAAAAGACATTTTCCCGCACTGGAAGACATCAGGGAGGCGATGCAAAAAGCATCGCTGATTTTTTTTATGGCATGGAGTGACGTCAGCGCACGCTATAAACGTAGTGTGTTAGGTCCCTTCTGGTTAACGTTAGGCACGGCGGTAGGTACAGTAGGACTTGGCTTTATTTGGAGTGAATTATTCAAAATTGATCGTAGCACTTTTATTCCTACGTTAACTTCTGGTTTAATCATTTGGCAGTTCATTGCAGGTTGCATTATCGAAGCGCCTACCTTATTCAACCGTCAGGCAGCGATTATTCGTAATTTAGTTTTGCCGCTTTCGATTCATCCTATTCAGTTAGTGTTTAAAAATCTAATCAACTTGATGCATAATTTGCCAGTTTACTTTGTGGTGGCTATAGTATTTCAGGTTAATTTCACTTATTATTCACTGCTGCTCTTGCCCTGCTTGATTTTGGTCGTCGCCAATTTACTTTGGATTACCTTAATGCTTGGTTTATTGGGTGCTAGACTGCGGGATCTCGAGTATTTAGTAGCGGCGGTGATGCCGATTTTGATGTTCTTGAGTCCGGTGATGTATCGACCGAATTATTTGCCTTTTAGTCAGAAGTTGATGTGGCTTAATCCGTTTTCCCATTTGATTGAAATAGTACGCGCCCCTTTATTAGGAATACCGCCTTCTTTATTGGTTGTTTATACCAATCTTGCTCTCTGTATATTGGGTTGGTCAGTGACGCTCATTTTCTTTAATAAGAAAAAAACGCGTGTAGCGCTTTGGGTGTAGTCACACATAATCTATGATAGTTGTTTATGGCTAGTTTAATATTTAATAACGTTACGGTTCAATATCCGATCTATAACAGTCGAAGCCGATCGCTGCGTAATCAGCTTGTGCGTATTAGTACGGGTGGGCGGATTGAAAGTGAAGCAGGACAGATTCAGATTGTGACTGCCCTCAAAGAGGTTAACTTTGAGCTTAAAAATGGCGATGCAGTTGGGTTAGTGGGCCATAACGGTGCTGGCAAAAGTACAATGCTGCGCACGATGGCGGGAATTTATACACCAATTTCTGGAGAAATTACACGAAAAGGCACGGTCGCGACCGTGCTTGAGATGGGAGCGGGGATGGATCCCGAGCTTACCGGCTATCAAAATATCACCCGCATGGCTGTTTTAATGGGCATGTCAATTGCCGAAATTCAAAAGAAAACCCATGAAATTGAGGAGTTCACTCAATTAGGAGGGTTTTTACATTTACCCGTCAGAACTTATTCAGCCGGCATGGCGACGCGCTTAATGTTTGCGGTAGCGACTTCAAAACAACCGGATATATTATTGGTTGACGAGGTTTTTGGGACGGGTGATGCTGAATTTCAAACTAAGGCGAAGGAACGGATGGAGGCATTAATTTCATCGGTAGGAATCTTTGTCTTCGCTTCGCATAGTACGGAGTTAGTTCGTAGTTATTGCAATCGGTTTTTTAAACTTGAGCATGGTTGTGTGGTTGAAATTGGGGCGGCTGAGCTCCCAGACTGAATTAGACCATTTAACATTTAAGAGAATAGCTTGTGGCAAAAATTGCGTGGCTTATCCCTCCTCTGATGGAGGGTTCAGGGGGACACAGGACTATTTTGCAGCATGCGTTTGCGTTAGAAGCACGCGGGCATGAGTGCGCTTTATATATAGAGGGCACAGCTCCATCTAAAAAAAGTGCAATTAAGCAAATTGAAGTAATGTTTGGCTATTGTTTTGCTAATGCTGTTTATGGTTGGGAGAATATCAAGCCCGCCGACTTAGCTATGGCGACTATGTGGTATACAGCTGCTATCGTACGGAGCTTACCATTTCCTTGCCTGAAAATGTATTTTGTACAAGATTATGAGCCCTACTTTTATCCGATGGGCGATAACTATTTAATGGCAGAGAGTTCGTACACTTATGGGCTGACGCCAGTGACAATTGGTCGCTGGTTATCGCATGAACTTAAAAAGCGTTTCAATATTGAGAGCTATTATTTCGAATTTGGGGCAGATTTATCAGTCTATAAGCCGCTGCCAAATATCGAAAAAGAATTAGCCGTCTGCTTTATTTACCAACCAGGAAAACCACGCCGTTGCGCTCGTATTGGACTTGAGGCGCTTAGTATTGTAAAGCATAAAATGCCAGAAGTTAAAATCTACCTTTATGGTTCTCAAGAAAAGGGGCATATCGGGTTTGAACACGAGCATTTGGGTTTACTAAACTTACATGATTGCAACGCACTATATAACCGGAGCGCCGTGGGGCTCTGTTTAAGCTCGTCAAATCCGTCACGCATTCCGTTTGAAATGATGGCGGCTGGCCTACCTCTCGTTGAGATGTGGCGTGAGAACACTCTATATGATCTGCCAGTAGAAGCGGTAATGTTATGTCTGTCGACGCCAGAGGCGATTGCTGAAGGCATTTTAACGTTACTTCAAGATGAGCAACAACGCATCCAGATGGGTAAAGCGGCTGCAGCGTTTATGTCAGAAAGGCCATTATCTATTGAAACGAATCGATTTGTTGAGGTGACGGAAATAGAGTTGCGAGGCAAGTCATCGTCAAATGACACGCCTGAACGTATATATACGAAGGGGCCAATTGTATCTGGGCTACGAGTTGGCACGTTGTTGCCAGCATTACATCAGCAACTGAGAACGTCGCTGAAAGGTTATGTTTACTCACTGCATCCGCTATTGAGATGTCCTATATTATGGGGTGCTAGAATAGCACGCCGAATAGTACAGTGGTTTCTAAAAAAATAGATGAATAAAAGTGTATCGGCTTAGAGCAGTAGATGTTTGGGATATTTTATTAAGACGTATTTGTCATCCAGGTTTTATTCAACTTGCGATCGCGCGTTATATGGTAAATCAATGTCATACTGAAGACTGTACCGGTTAGATAGGAATCGTAAAAGGTACTACTATGTTGCATGTTGACTTATCTGTGTCGGTCGTGATCTTTAAACCGAATTTAATTCTATTAAATCGGACACTCGAGAGCCTACGCCTCGCGATTTTTTATTTGCGGGCTCGGCGCAATCGCGCTTTATCGATTTCTATTGCATTAGTGAATAATGGCGCTGACGTTATGCCTGATACATGGGCTAGCGTTTTTAAGCGAGATGCGATTGAATATAAAGTGATTGCTGGTCATGGCAATATTGGTTATGGGCGAGGGCATAATCTCGCCATCGAATACTTAGCCAGTGATTTCCACCTTATTTTGAATCCAGATGTCGAGATGGCGGAAGACGCACTGATTCACGCATTGAATTTTTTCGACAAGCATCCTGAGATTGGGTTGCTCGCTCCACATGTGTCGGGCCAAGATGGCATGACTCAATATTTGTGCAGACGTTATCCGACAGTGCTGGATTTGTTTGCTCGTGGTTTTCTGCGAGGTAAGGCGCAAGCTTTATTTGCGCAACGGCTTGCGCGTTATGAATTACGTGACTTGATCATAGCCAAATCGACCACGCATGAGCAAGCTAATCAAATGACAGATACATTTATTTCACCGAAAATTATCAGCGGCTGCTATATGATTTTTAGGATGGATGTATTAAAAAAATTGAATGGCTTTGACCCTCGCTATTTTCTGTATTTTGAAGATTATGATTTGAGCCTACGCGCGAGCGCAATAGCTAGAATTGCTTATGTGCCAGCGATACGTATTGTTCATTTCGGCGGTGATGCCTCTAAAAAGGGCTGGCGCCATATTCGTATGTTTACCATCTCGGCCTATCGGTTTTTTAACCGTTTCGGGTGGCGCTGGCTGTGACCTAGTTTGCCGTTGCCTCTATTGGGCCTAAGGCTGTGCATAATAATTTGACTTAGAGCGACTGAGGGCGGTGAGTCCAGTTAACGCTTATCTGAAGCTCGCAAAGCAACCAGTCATCGTGTAGTGAGCGGGAAGCATTTTAGTCGCGATAAGACTGAATAGAAGCTATCGGCCTGTGGACTAGCAGTCGGCTGCCGGCTTGCGAGCCTTTGTAGATGAGAAGGTTAAACCGATTGAACCGATTTATTCTAAATACCCATGTGGATTATTTACCTGCCAGCGCCACTGATCCGCACACATCCGCTCGATCTCATACGCAGCCCGCCAGCTCATAACCTGCTGTGCGGCGCTAGGGTTGGTATAGTATGAGGCAATATCACCGGCGCGGCGCGCGACAATTTCATAAGGGATTCTACGCTTACTCGCCATCTCAAATGCGCGGACTATTTCAAGCACACTATAACCACGCCCAGTCCCAAGGTTAACCGTGAAGCCTAGATTACGCTTGGCGAGCGTATCAAGTGCCGCGAGATGTCCGCGCGCAAGATCAACTACATGAATATAATCGCGCACCCCTGTGCCGTCAGGTGTTGGCCAATCTCCACCAAAGATTTTCAATTGCTTGAGTTTGCCAATCGCGACTTGCGCGATATAGGGCATCAAATTATTAGGCACATCGTTTGGATCTTCGCCGATTAGCCCGCTCTCATGCGCGCCTACAGGATTAAAATAACGCAAAGCCGCAATTTTCCAAGTTGTATCTGTGGCTGCTAAATCACGCAGAATTTGCTCAGCCATGACTTTAGTGTGTCCATAGGGATTGGTTGCTGACAGTGGAAATGACTCATCAATCGGCACAGAATTTGGATTGCCATAGACGGTTGCCGACGAACTAAAAATAAAATTCTTCACATTGCATGTATTCATTGTTTCAAGCAAGGTGAGAAGGCTGTCCATATTATTACGGTAATATTGGAGCGGCTGCGCAACGGACTCACTTACGGCTTTTAGTGCAGCAAAATGAATCACAGCTTGGATCGCATATGCTTTGAACACGCGCGTGAGGGTATCCCGATTGCGCACATCGGCTTCAAAGAATGGTAAAGTTTTGCCGGTGATACGTTCAATACTTTTGAGCGCTCCACGTTTGCTGTTGCTCAGATTGTCGACCACAACCACCTCATAACCGGCATTCAGCAGCTCAACACAAGTGTGTGAGCCAATATACCCTGTGCCGCCTGTGACTAAAATGGTTCCTTTATGATTTGCTAGCATATTTCTTTGTTGGTTAAATTAAAGAGAGGTAGGCGGAAGTACATTAGGCTATGATTCGCACATTGCATGAATTCTATTTCAGAGAGATAGATATGAATTGAGGCTGTATTATAAATTGCATACCCATTAGCTTCTGAAAAGATAGTTTTTTTATTTGCTTTTTTAAGACTTTTTCATTCCATGATTTCAAACTCAATTTTCAAAGCATACGATATTCGTGGCATTGTTGGTCAAACACTGGATACGAGTGTTGCGCACAGCATTGGCTTGGCGTTTGGGAGCGAAGTGCGCGCTCTTGGTGGCGATGCAGTTGCAATCGGCCGTGACGGACGTTTATCCGGCCCCGAGTTGTCCAAAGCGTTGGCCGATGGCTTGCGTGCAGCCGGGGTTGATGTCATCGATTTGGGCTTAGCGCCAACACCGCTTGGCTATTTTGCAACCCATGTGCCACTAAATGGTCGTCAAGTCGATTCTTGCATTGTGGTAACGGGTAGTCATAATCCGCCTAATTACAATGGCTTTAAAATGGTGCTGCGTGGTGCGGCGATCTATGGCGAGCAAATTCAAGCGTTGTATAAACGCATTGTGGCTAAAGAATTTACTGTAGGGCAGGGTAGCTATCAGACGCATGATTGTGTGGCAGCGTATATCGAGCGGATTGTGAGCGATATTAAGCTTGCACGCCCATTAAAAGTGGTCGTTGACTGCGGCAATGGGGTAGCCGGTGCGATTGCGCCGCGTCTTTTTAGAGCGCTCGGGTGCGAAGTGCATGAGCTTTTTTGTGAGGTGGATGGTCATTTTCCGAATCATCATCCGGATCCGGCTCGCCCTGAGAATCTGCAGGATGTGATTGATGTATTGGCAGCAGGTGATGCAGAAATTGGCTTTGCATTTGATGGCGATGGTGACCGGCTAGGTGTAGTTACCAAAGATGGCCAGATTATCTATCCAGACCGCCAGTTGATGTTGTTTGTGCGTGATGTGTTATCGCGCCATGTAGGCGGGCAGATTATCTATGACGTAAAATGCACACGTAAGCTTGCACCATGGATACGGACACATGGCGGTGAGCCATTGATGTGGAAGACAGGTCATTCACTGATTAAAGCAAAGCTGCGCGAAACCGGTGCGCCGCTTGCGGGTGAAATGAGTGGACATATCTTTTTTAAAGATCGCTGGTACGGCTTTGATGATGGCCTTTATACGGGGGCGCGGTTACTTGAAATACTGTGTCGCACGGATGACCCGAGTGCGTTACTTAATGGGCTACCGGATTCGATTGCAACCCCTGAGTTGCAAATAAAATTAAGCGAGGGAGAAAATTTTAAGCTGATTGAAGAATTGCAAAAATCGGCGCGCTTTAATGGAGCCAATGAAATAGTGATGATTGATGGTTTGCGGGTTGAATATCCAGATGGTTTCGGTCTGGCGCGAGCATCCAATACTACGCCTATGATTGTGCTGCGCTTTGAAGCAGATGATGAAGAAGCGCTTGAGAGGATCCAACGAGATTTTCGCCGCGTGATTCTGGCGAAAAAGCCTGATGCTAAACTGCCTTTTTAAGCGCTTTTAACAAAAAAGCACCCAAGTATAATTTTCGTTTAGGTTTGAGTTGTAAGCCATTTGATTTAGATGCAGAAAATATTAATAGTGAAAGTATCGTCACTTGGCGATGTAGTGCATACGATGCCTGTGATCGCCGATATTCGGCGGCAGCATCCGACCGCGCAAATTGATTGGCTAGTTGAAGAGGGCTTTGCTGATCTTGTGCGTCTTGTGACTGGGGTACGCCACGTGATTCCATTTTCGCTGCGTCGTTGGCGTAAACGCTTATGGGCACCTGCAACCTGGGATGAAATGTGTCAATTGCGGCGGCGTTTAGCAAGCGAAGCTTATGATCTTGTAATTGACTGCCAAGGCCTCATCAAAACTGCTTGGGCCGCGCATTGGGCGCGGGCCGGAGGCGCTTGGGTAAGCGGGCTGGGTAATCGCACAGAGGGTTCTAGTTATGAATGGCCGGCGCGCTTTTTGTACGATCAGTGTGTTTCGATCGAGCCGCGCATTCATGTTGTTGAGCGTTCACGCCAGTTGGTTGCCGTTGCGCTTGGAGATCCTGTACCGTTAGCGACCGAGATTGATTTTGGTTTGGATCTGCACACGGCCATAGCGGCGTTTATAGAAACTGGCTTTAAGCTGCCGTCGCCCTACGTGGTTTTGGTGCATGCTACTTCGCGCGCAGATAAGCAGTGGCCGCAAGAACGATGGATCGAACTTGGGCAGCTACTGCTCCATGCCGGCATATCGTTAGTATTGCCTTGGGGGCAGGCGGCGGAACGTGCTGTCAGCACAAAGATTAGTGGGTGGCTCAATGCGCGTATGGCGTCAGTAAGCAGTACAAAAGCAGCCGCCTACGTGCCGCCAGCATTAACTTTGCCGGCAGTGACCGGCTTACTGGCTGGCGCAGCGGCTACAGTAGGCGTTGACACCGGGCTGGTGCATATTGCGGCGGCATTAAAGCGGCCCACGATTGAGCTGTACAATTTTGATACCGCTTGGCGCACGGGGGGCTATTGGGCGCCAAACATTGTTAATTTGGGGGGTGCTCAACACTCTCCGAAAATGGATGATGTACGGCGCGCGCTAGTTGATTTCGGTCTACTGTAATTCGCTTATGTGCAGCCATTTTTGTGTCTGTAATAACCTGCATATGATGGCGCGGCGGGCGATTTTGGCTTCCCTGACTAAGGCTTTCTGTTAAATCTCGTTGATGCTACGCCAAATTTATCGTGCTTTGTGGTGGTTGATCGCTCCGATTGCTGTGTTGCGACTTTTATGGCGTTCCCGCCGCGAGCGCAGTTATGCGCGGCATATTGGCGAACGTTTCGGCTTTGGTTATGCGTCTGATTTGCCAGAGAGTGATGCGCCTGTGCTATGGGTGCATGCAGTCTCGGTGGGCGAGACACGCGCAGCGCAGCCATTGATTGAAGCTTTGCTGGCAGCCTATCCAGAGGCGCGTGTATTAATTACTCATATGACTCCTGCTGGCCGCGCCATGGGCGAGACGCTTTTGGGCGCGCGCGTATTGCGTTGTTATTTGCCCTACGACATGCCATTTGCTGTGCGACGTTTTTTAGCGCGCTATCGGCCAGTACTTGGGGTGGTGATGGAAACAGAAGTGTGGCCAACGCTAATCGATGAGTGCCGCCGAGCTGGCGTTCCACTGGCATTAGTTAATGCCCGCATGTCTGAGCGTTCCTATCAGCGCGCCGCTAAATTTGGGCCGGCGGCCCATAAAATCTTTGGCGGCTTGGCGCGCATATTTGCGCAAAGCGAAGCGGATGCACAGCGACTTAGCGCGTTAGGCGCGCGCCAAGTTACGGTGCTAGGAAATCTGAAGTTTGATATGGCTGCGCCTGCTGCACTGGTTGCTCGCGGCCAAGCGTGGCGTTTAGGATTTGGCGCGCGCCCAGTATGGGTCGCGGCCAGCACGCGCGCGGGTGAGGAAGCGCTGGTACTTGACGCATTTAAACGTAGTGGGCTGGCGAATCAGGCTGTATTGATTTTAGTGCCGCGTCATCCACAACGTTTTAATGAGGTTGCTGCATTACTTGCACGCGAGGGTTGGCGCTTCGCTCGGCGCTCCGCCTTACATGCGCCGATCTCTGCGGTTGCTGCTGATGGTTTTTCAAAACCAGCAACCGATTACGCCCAGCAGCCACTGTTTGAGCCTAAGATGCAAGTATGGCTTGGCGATTCGATGGGTGAGCTAGGCGCGTATTACGCTGCGGCGGAGGTGGCTTTTATCGGTGGTAGTCTGTTGCCATTTGGCGGGCAGAATTTGATCGAAGCATGTGCGGCGGGGGCGCCAGTTTTAATTGGCGAATATACCTTTAATTTTGAGCAGGCCAGCGCGGATGCAATCGCGGCAGGCGCAGCGCTACGCGTAGCGGACTCAGCTGCACTTGGCGCAGCGTTGCGCACATTGCTTACAGATAGATCCCAGCGTACCACCATGAGTGCCGCGGCATTAGCGTTTGCTGCGCTTCACCGCGGCGCAACAAAGCGCACCGTGGAAGCGCTAAGGTTGCTGCTCAAAGACTTAAATTAAAATTTCTGCAGGACGTCAAAAACTAAAACGTGGCGCTTCGATTGCGTTGACTAAAGGGGTGACCCAAGTTTCGAATAAATCTTCGCTATGGTATTCCTTTTGACCCACGCAAGTAATCAGTTGCGCTTTCATCACTGGCGCAGCGCCAACAAAAGCGCACAGGCGGCCGCCTGGCTTAAGTTGCGTGAGTAATGCGGGCGATAAGACGGATAATCCGCCGGAAACCACAATAACATCGTAAGGCGCTTGCTGTGGCCAGCCGTGCACCCCATCGCCAGTTATAACGTTGACCTTTGAGATATTGTTTTTACGCAGATTTTCTTGCGCGAACGCGGCAAGTTCAGGATGGATTTCAACCGTCAGTACCTGCGCACTGTGATAAGAGAGAAGCGCCGCCATATAACCGCTGCCCGTACCGATTTCAAGGACTGACTCATGAGGTTTCAATTGAAGCGTTTGTAGAAGCCGTGCTTCAATTTTGGGCGGCAGCATATGCTGCCCGCAAGGTAGCGGGATTTCTAGATCGGCGAAGGCAATATTTTGGTAGGCGGGTGGCGCGAAGTTTTCGCGTTTAATGATTTCAAGCAAATTCAGCACATCCTGGTCGGACACCTGCCAGGGGCGAATCTGCTGTTGAATCATATTGTGGCGGGCCTGTTCGAGATTCATAATAAAAGTGGCTATTTAGCGTAGGCCGAAGAATGATAAAAATTAGGTAAATACAGTAGAAAAAGCTGCCAAAAGCTCAGCCCAAGTGGCGCACAAGCGGCCACTCAGTTTATGATAACGGGTATTGTATCAAACTGATGAAACGATGAGTCCTCCTTTCACTAACACTAAGCGCCGCCGCCAGATCTTATGGGGGGGCGCCGGATTTTTTGTGCTTGCGCTGTTGCTGGTTGCTTGTACAAAATCTCTCTTCCCATTTGTTTCTGGGCAGTATACTTTCTCGGTGCAGGAAATCCAGGCCGCGGTCGAGAAGAAATTCCCCTATGAGCAGCAGCTTATACAGATTTTTAAGCTCAACTTGACTCAGCCTAAAATCACTTTACAGCCCAAAGCAAACCGGCTCGCGATTGCGCTAGATGCGCACATTAGCAGCCCTTTTATGGCGCAGCCAGTAAAGGGTCAATTCACGCTCAGCAGCGAGCTTGCATATGATCGTGTGAGCCGCTCGGTAGTGCTTAAACACCCACAAGTCGACCACTTGCAACTGGATGGCATGGAGGATGAATACAGGCGGCAAGTCAATACCGCTGCTGCATTGTTAGCAACTCAATTATTGGATAACTATCCAATTTACACTTTTAAGCCTGATCAACTGTTATTTGCTAACGTGAATTATGAGCCCAGTACGATTACTGTTGTGTCGAGTGGTGTGCGGATCCAGCTTGTTGAGCGTTAAGCTCTAGCTTATAAGACGGTCTATTGGGCGCCCCAGTTTTCCCTGTGACGAAATTTAGCTCAATCTTTGCTGGCCCGCATGGAACGAATTTTTTTCTGCGATTGAGAGTCAAAAGGGGCAATTAAGTTGGTTGCTTAAGCGCTTGCCTCCTACCTGAAAACTCCAAGTGGTATTGATTGGGCGAACTGAGCGCGTATACCAATTTTGCCAAGTATGGCGGCTTAAATCGTGCTTAGTAAAGGATGGTTGGATCAGATAGCAGCATAACGGATACTCATTTACTCTAGCAAAAAGGAACGTAGTTTGAACATCGATTGGATACTTGCTTTTAAGGCGCTGTTACTTGGCATAGTCGAAGGATTGACCGAATTTCTACCGGTCTCAAGCACGGGTCACCTGATTGTGGTGGGAAGTCTGCTTAATTTTACTGGTGCGCAAGCCAAAGCATTTGATGTGGTGATTCAGTTTGGCGCGATTCTCGCCGTATGCTGGGAATTTCGCCGTAAGATTGGAGAGCTTGCGAGCGGTATCGTAAGCCGCCGCCCCAATGCGCGTCGTTTCATCTTAAACATTATTGTCGCGTGCATACCTGCGGTGATCTTCGGGCTGATGTTTGATAAACAGATTAAAGCGTTCTTGTTTACGCCGGTGTCAGTCGCGTTAGCGCTGGTTATTGGGGGGATCGTCATTCTGTGGGCGGAGTGGCGGCAATCTCATGGGGATAAGAGGCCACGCGTGCGTGCGCTAGATGAGCTAACCATAACAGATGCGCTCAAAGTAGGGCTCGCGCAATGTTTGGCTTTAATTCCGGGCACCTCCCGTTCGGGTTCAACGATTATTGGCGGCATGTTATTTGGGCTTGAGCGGCGCATTGCGACAGAATTTTCTTTTTTCTTAGCAATTCCCCTCTTGTTTGGCGCGACTGTCTATGAATTATATAAAATGCGCGCCATGCTTGAGACAATTGATATTGGCGCTTTTATTTTGGGTTTGATCGCTGCGTTTGCGAGTGCATTTATTTGTGTACGCTGGCTGTTGCGCTATATCACTACCCATGATTTTAAAGTTTTTGCCTGGTATCGGATTGGTTTTGGCTTATTGATTTTAATCACAGCCTATACCGGTGTGATCAAGTGGGCCGCATAACTACTTAGTCTCGACTAGGGAGCGGATGCTCCCCGGTTGAATTTAGTCTGCGCGGCGCTGAAACACCAAATCCCATACTCCATGTCCCAGCCGTAACCCACGTTTCTCAAACTTGGTGACTGGGCGATAAGCGGGGCGAGCTGCGTAGTCGCGCGCGGTATTTTCGAGTAAAGGTTGAGCGCTGAGTACATCAAGCATTTGCTCAGCATAATTTTGCCAGTCTGTGGCGCAATGCAAGTAAGCGCCGGCTTTCAGGCGAGAGGCAAGTAAGCTGACGAAAGGAGCTTGGATCAAGCGACGCTTATGGTGTCTTTTCTTATGCCATGGATCTGGAAAAAAGATATGAATGCCATCTAAGCTCGCAGGAGTAATCATGCGCTCAATGACTTCAACCGCATCGTGTTGGATGATGCGGAGATTTTCAAGCTGGTGTTCATCGATAAGTTTTAATAATGCGCCCACGCCGGGCTGATGGACCTCAATCCCTAAAAAATTGCTATCAGGCAAATGGGTCGCAATGTCAGCCGTTGCGGCGCCCATGCCAAAGCCAATCTCCAATATACAGGGTGCGTTTCTGCCGAAAGTCGCTTGCCAGTCAAGTGCTGCGGTGGCGGCGGAACAAGGCAACACAAAGCGTGGCGCAAGCGTGTCGAGTGCATACTGTTGTGCGTTGGAGATACGTCCAGCACGCGTCACAAAACTGCGCACGCGGCGCTGGGCTAAAGCTTCAGGGGTGGGGTTAGACTCTATCAATTTCGATTCTTGTAGATACGGTCAAAAGCCAGCGCGCGCGCCGCTTCTGCCTCGCTGCTAAAAAAACGACGGCGCAATTGTTGGATTTGCAATGCTTTTTCGTCGTTGGATAAACCGGCGGTGGTTTCAATTTGTGTCCGTTGGCCGGCATAATCTGCGTATTGCGCTTGCCAGGCTTCTTCTGCCTGGCGTGCTTGTTGTATGCGCTCGGTGGCTTCTGGGCTAAGTTCCACAGGTTGGCTTTTTTGTGGCGGGCCTAGGGCTAACAAGCGTTGCTTCTTTTCAGTTTCACTTAGGGTTGTATCAGCCCCAATTTTAAAGCGTTCTAGCGCGGTTTGGTTTTCTTTATTTTCTTGCGCAAACCAAACTTCAGCTACATCGCTTAGATACTGTTGCTGTAGCGCTTGCTCCTGATTAAGTGTTGTCAGCATTTCATCGACTGCGCCGGAGGCGGATGAATGGTTGGATTGCTGTCCGAGCGCCGCGCGATAAGTTTGATAGCGGCGCCATAAATCTAGCGCTTCTTGGATCGCGGCAGCAGAGGTGAGTTGGGCGGTAATTTGCTGAAGTGCAAAAGCATTCAGTTGTTCAGCGGGAAGTTCATTTTGCGCAATTAGCAGAAAATCAAAGAAATCGCGCACATCGCTGGTTTTTTGTAAATGTTGATGCGCATCCTCTTTCAAAAGCGTAGGTATGGTTGTCCCTTGTAAAGAGGCGGGCAGGTTAACACTGATGGAAGATGCTGCGTCACCAGCGAGCCATGACGTCGGCATAGAGGGCTGCATTGCAGGTAGGGTGAGCTGCGCTGCGGTTGGCGCAGGCGCTGCCATTATGCGCCAGCCGAAATATCCCACCACTGTTCCAATCACGGCTACGAGTACTCCCAGCCATATTGAATGCTTCATCATGGTTATTTTTTGAAGAACCTAGAGATTATTATTAACGAGTCGTATCAAGTGCGCGTAAATGACAGCTCGTGGATCAGGCGAACCTATTTGTAAACGACCGGCTACGCCATTCGCTTCGTTTAAGTGGTCCCATTTATACGCTCCCACTACTTTACCAAATAAGCTACTGCATACCGGCACTGCACCGTCATTCTCACCACCCTCTTTTAACTTGATCATCGTACCAGATACTGAGAAGACGAGATCGATAAAACTAGGCATTTTTAGGTTACTAAAGTCAAACGGCCGGTAGTAATAATTCCCTGTCCACGAATAAAGCTTTTGCACGTGGCCTGCGCGGACATCTTGCTCTTGGCCATACCCACACCTTTGCGAACTGAGTCCCGCGGTTGGAAAATCTCGCGTAAAAGCGGCGGCGCCTGCTGGTGTCATAAGTTTGAGCGGGTTTTCGACGTCTTGCTCATAATTGGCATCATTAAACCAACTCATCAGAGTTCCGACGAAATTGGCGACAGGCGCTGCCAGCTTAACTAAAAAGCGACCAATATCCATTTCGGCATATTCTAGCAGCTCGGTTCCTTTATGCGGCGAGCCGATAGTGGTGATGGAGGCAACTTGCGCTGGCATAATCGTTGCTACATAACGGGAATCAAAGCCGCCTTGGCTGTGTGCAATTAAATTAACCTTTGGCGCGCCGGTTACATCCAGGACGCGCTGTACTTGCGCGCGTAATTGTTCACCGCGCACTAACTCACTATTAAAAGCGGCAACATCCGCGACATAAACTTGTGCGCCATGGCGGGCTAGGTAAACTGGAATTTGATACCAATATTCCGATACGCCAAACCGAATCGCGGCGCCGGCTATGCCGTGAACTAAAATGATTGGGTACTGCGTGTGCGCTGTTTGATCCGTTGCGCTAACTGAAGGTTTAGAGGCAATGATGTCGTACTCGGCACAAGCTAATGAACTCACTAAAAGCGTGCTCGCTGCGATACAACGCCTGAATAAGCCATGCGTTCTCATAAAACTTCTCCCTATATATGGCTTTAAATATTGACTGCTTTAAATGCAAGATAGCTAGATGGTTAAAGGCTTTTGAGAGGCATGCGAAGCACCCGCTGAAAATCCGAAGTGGCTGATTTAGAGTAGGTTTTCGGAAGCTGCATTGAGGCTTGTTGGTTAAGGCAGTAACGAGGTGCTATGCTTCGCGTTTTTTATTTTTTTAGATTTGCATGAAGCGCGCTCATCGATATACATCCGGGTTGATTATGGCTTGTGCTACGACTTTGCCAGTTCAGGTCAGCGCCCAACCCGAAGAAGAAGTCCGCCATGGTTTAACGCATCAGCCAGTGGTGGTGACGGCAACGCGGCAAGCTACGCCGTTGAAGGTCATAACGAACCCTAAAGAATTTAACCAAACGCCAGTGAGTGATGGTGCGGACTACTTGAAAAAAATTCCTGGGTTTTCGGTGATCCGAAATGGCGGCGCGAATGGAGACCCTGTATTGCGCGGCATGTTTGGCTCGCGTTTAAATATCCTGACCGATGGCAGTACGTTATTGGGAGCATGCGGCAACAGAATGGACGCGCCGACTTCTTATATTTCGCCTGAAAACTATGATGAATTGACGGTCATTAAAGGGCCTCAAACCGTAACTGGAGGCCCAGGGGCCTCAGCCGGCACGATTCGTTTCGAACACCGCGCGCAAAGATTTGACACGGCGGGTATCCGCTTTGATGGAAGTGTGTTGGGCGGAGCGTGGGGCCGTAACGAGCAAAGAGCCGATTTAACCGTGGGTGCTGCAGAAGGGTATCTGCGGCTAATGGCGAACCAGGCGCATGCCGGCGACTACGCGGATGGGGCGGGTCAGACCGTGCCATCTGGCTGGGATAAATGGAATACGGATGTCGCGCTAGGATGGACGCCTGCGGCGCATACGCGCTTAGAATTAAGCGCTGGTACTGGCGATGGCGCCGCTCGATATGCTGGGCGGGGTATGGATGGCGCGCGTTTTAAGCGCAATAGTTTTGGTTTGCGTTTTGAGAAAAAACATTTAAGTGGCTTATTGGATACGCTAGAAGCACAGATTTATTACAATCACGCAGACCACGTAATGGATAACTACACATTGCGTCCGGTTCCGTCGCAGGGGCCAAAAGCGTCTGAAGTAGAGCGCCAGATTGTAGGGGCGCGTCTGGCAGCTACTTTACCGTGGGGCAATGACGTCAAACTGGTAAGTGGTTTGGATGCGCAGACTCATCAACGCCAAGGGCGTTTCGGTGCAGGATTTGGCGCTTACGAGAGCAAGCCATGGACGAAACAAGTCAGCCTTTCCCAAATGGGGTTTTTTAACGAATTGACCTGGTATATGACCGAGCACATGCGTGTAATTAGCGGTGCTCGCTTAGACTGGGTCCAGACCAAAGACCATCGGCCTTTTAGTCCTACTTCTAATCAGCAGCGTCATGCTGTTTTGCCTAGCGCGTTTATGCGCTATGAGCGTGATTTAAATCGTCTTCCTGCTATGTTGTATATAGGTATTGGTCATGTCGCGCGTTTTCCTGACTATTGGGAGCTTTTTTCGCCCGACTTAGGCCCGACGGGTTCGCTGAATGCGTTTGCTGGCATTCAGCCTGAAAAAACCACCCAGCTTGACTTGGGTGCACGCTACGTGACGGATCGATTGCAAGTATGGACGTCGGCTTATTTGGGGTATGTGAATAATTTTATTTTATTTAAAACGCTGAATGCAAAAACGGCAACGACGCAGGTCAATGGCCGCATTATGGGCGGCGAGTTGGGAGCGAGTTGGCAGTTAGCGAGTCATTGGAGCGTGGAAAATAGCCTGGCCTATGCTTGGGGTGAAAATACCCATGAGGGTAAGCCTTTACCTCAGATGCCACCGTTAGATACGCGTTTTGGGCTGCGTTATGATGATAGCCGCTTATCAGCTGGAGCAATTTGGCGGTTGGTTGCTGCGCAGCAGCGATACGCATTAGCTCAAGGTAATGTGGTTGGCAAGGATTTGGGCCGAAGTGCCGGCTTTGGTCTATTGTCGCTGAATGCGGGTTATCAAATCAATAAAATCGCGCACTTGGCAGTGGGTATAGATAACGTGTTGAATAAAAATTATGCTGAGCATTTAAATCGAGCAGGGAATGCAGGATTTGGCTACCCAACGGATAACTTGGTCCCAATTCATGAACCGGGGCGGATGGTGTGGGCGAGGCTTAGATTGAGGTTTTAGGCATAGCGATTGTTTAATTTAGAAAAATGGCAAAGTTCTGCTGTATGCAGGTTCTATTTTGCGTATTCTTGACCAGAGCGCTTAACCTAGTCGCTAGCGTAGATCTAAATTCAGTTGGCCGAACAGTAAGTAGATTGCATTACCAAGCTTGATAACGGTAGTCATAAGGATTGGTTGTTGCATCGTCTGATTGAGCTTTATTAGGTTGGTTCCGGATCTTGGCACTAGAGTTTACTTGAGTGCTCTGAGATGGAACGGTGGTGTCAGGTACTTGAGCGCTCTGATGTGGGGCAGCGGGGGCTGGTACAAAGGTTGCTATATCAAAGAGGGTCAGTTTTTTTTCTTCGCATGTCTCCATTAAAGTATGTATATTATTAATCATTTTCTCTAAATTGATAAGCTGATCTTCCCTTATGGGGATTAAATTGCAAGTATTAAGTGCCTTGTATTTATCTTTTAAATCTAAATGATTTAGACGTAAATTTTTATATATTTCTGCAATCTCATTAATTGGCTTTCCTTTTATTTGTTTTATTTTTGGATTAATTTCTTTAAGTGTATTTTTCCTATGAAATTTTTGTTCAGGCTCCTTGAGTAAACTGATTTTTTCCCCTGCGTTATCATAAGCATTAATATTAAGATCATTAAGCTTTTTGAGATAAATTTCTTCGATTTCAAAAGGTAATTTTTCTATCTGAGATGATAAATCACTACGTATTCTTTCTAATTTTTCGTCAATAACTTTAAGGTCTTCTTCGTCATACTCTGCACTTTCTGAGGGATTGCATAAAATTTGTACTCTCCGATCAATTAAAGAAGATTCTTCTTGTTTTAGTTTGAAGAAATTATTATATAGATTGAAAATAAGTTGTTCAGGTTTATTTGCTTCGAGTAAAGCGGTGGGCCCTTGGATTAAAGAGGCATCCTTTCCTGATAAAGAGACATGAGAATTGTGAAGTATTTGAGGGGGCAGGACTTGTTGATAGTCTACTTGTGTTGGGAATAAGCGTTGCCTTACTGGATAATTATTGTGTTTTGAGGGGGTGGGATTAGAAATTGACGGATTTTGGGATGCAGTCGAAATATCAGCTGCTTCCAATTGCTGTTCATTAGTGGCTTGATTGCCATTCATCTGAGCAGATATTGTTGCATACATACTTGCCAAATATTTTAACATTTTTGCTTTCCTAAACTATAGAAGCAAAAATGTAATATGCACCCCATTTATTCTAATGGCTAATTTGCGAAATTAAGTGAGTTAAACCGAAGTTTTATTCCTAAACAATAAATTCCGCAATTCCGCAGGAGAGTCAACGATATAATTGGCCTGCCATTTTTCAGGTGACAATTGCCCACCATAGCCATACGCTGCGGCAATGGTTTTCATCCCGGCTGCTTGGCCAGCCTGTATATCGCGTAAATCATCGCCGATATAGACAATCTGCGTCGGTATAAGCTGAAGTTGTTGGGCCGCGTATAAAAGCGGCGCTGGGTGCGGCTTAGCATGAGCTGTAGTGTCTCCACTGACCACACAGCTTGCGTGATTAAGGCCGAGCCGTTCTACTAACGGTTGCGTCAATCGGTCGATTTTATTCGTTACAATGCCCCAGCGCACCTGATGGGCGGAGAGTTCGGCGAGCAAGGCGGCAATGCCTGGAAAAAGCACGGTTGCACTGTCAAGGTCAGCCGCATAGTTAATTAAAAATTCTTCAACCATCGTTGGAAGGTCAGCGTGGGTTGCATCAACCCCGAATGCGCCTTTGAGCAGTCCGCGTGCACCGGCAGAAGCAAACGGCCGTAACTGCTCAAGCGGTAGCATTGCCATACCGCGTGCCTGGCGCATTTTATTGGCTGCCGCTGCAAGGTTAGGGGCAGTATCAGCAAGTGTGCCATCCAGATCGAACAGAATTGCCCGTTCGGCACTCGGTGAGATAAATGAGATATTGGTGTGACTGGACATAGAAACAGCCGGATTAAATTAGGTTGAAAGCGAGCTCGATTGGGCGGCCAGTTAAGCTTATTGGGTTAGGTTTTCAGGCCTTGCGCCGACAAGCCAACATATAATTAATGCGGGTGTCATTAGAGAGCGTAAAGCGCTGGCTGATTGGCGCATAGCTGACCCCTTTAAATGTGTGTAAACGCAAACCTGCTGCACGCACATAGGCACTCAATTCAGCCGGACGGATAAAGCGGGCATAGTCATGTGTGCCGCGAGGTAACATACGAGCGATATATTCTGCTGCAATGATGGCAAATAGATAAGATCTTAAATTCCGGTTAAGGGTTGAAAAAAATACCCAGCCGCCTGGTTTAACCAGCTTGGCGCAAGCAGTGACAATGGCGCTCGGGTCCGGCACATGCTCGAGCATTTCCATGCAGGTCACCACATCATAAGCACCTGGCTCACGGATGGCGAGCGCTTCGGCTGAGATTTCTTCGTAGTCTAGTGCTACGCCACTTTCAAGGCGGTGCAACTCAGCGGCGTTTAATGCATCAGAAGCTAGGTCAATGCCTTTGACCTGAGCGTTAAGCTGAGCCATTGATTCAGCCAGAATACCTCCACCACACCCTATATCTAAGATGCGCTTGCCATTCAGTTGCGCATAAGAGTTAATCCATTCAAGCCGCAATGGGTTGAGTTGGTGCAGGGGTTTGAATTCGGCATTCGGATCCCACCAGCGATGGGCTAAAGCGCTAAATTTTCTGAGTTCGTGTGGATCAGCGTTGATCATCGATTTAATCTGGACTGTAAAAAAAAGCCCTGCAGCAGCAGGGCCTTCGTATCACTATATACCGCTTAGCTTAATAAGCAGGCTTAACCGTCGTTACCTCAGGTTGAGTCGGCTGATTGGTTTGCGCGGTCACGGTGCCTACCACTTCAATTTCAACGCGGCGGTTTGGAGCCAAACATTCAATCAAATCCTTGCGTTTCTTTTGGTGGCAATCGGTGACTACAGGATTACGCTTGCCTTTAGCTTCCGTATAAATCCGGTTGGCGTCAACACCTTGGCTCGCCAAATAGGTTTTAACGGCTTGCGCCCGTTTCATTGAAAGCTGATCATTGTAACCATCCTTACCGATTTTATCAGTATGGCCTGTCGCAACGATGACTTCAAGGTTAAGGCTCTGGACTTTATGTACCAGTGTATCCAATTCGGCCTTGCCGCTTGCTTTGAGTACTGCTTTGTCAAAATCAAACAGTGTATCCGCCTGATACGTTACTTTTTGGCTAGTAATTTGTGGCACGACAGGAGGTGTCTCAGTAGCTTGAACGACAAGTGCGCCATCGCATTTTGGATTGGCGGTGGTTGGCGTCCAAGTTGCACTGCGCCAGCACAGTTCATTGGAACCATTGGTCCATACATATTCTTGACTGCCGTTGGCCCAATTGTCGGTGCTTGTTTGTTGCGAAAGCGGCACCGATTGCGCCGAAGCGGATGCAGCGAAAGCTGCAGTAGCTGCGATGAAAGCGAGCTTGGATAGTTTGTTCATATTTCTCCTCTCGAGTTTGAGATATATCGCAGGTTTGCTGCGTGTCTGATGATTAGAAAAATGATGCTCGCAGGGTGGCATTGAAAGCAAGTGAAAAATACTCAATAAATTGCACTGCAATGTCTGTTTGCGCATAGCTATTCTGCCATATCGTATCCTTCCGTCGGTGAAGATTCTTTCTAAAGCGGGCTGTGATTAGGTGATTGTGGCAAGCACGCAACAGGTGGGCGGGGATAACTGGGCTTGGACAAACAGCTGCGCATGCTAAAATTACGCGTTTTTCATCTGTACCTTGGCTCTTGATACAGCCCCTTATTCTTAATGCAGTAGCCGTTAGCGCGGCTTCTTGCCGTAGAACCAACTAGCCTGATACATGGATCAATTCGCCAAAGAGACTTTACCCATCTCGCTTGAAGAGGAAATGCGTCGTTCTTACCTCGATTACGCGATGAGCGTTATCGTAGGACGAGCTCTGCCCAGTGTGTATGATGGCCTTAAGCCAGTGCATCGGCGTGTGTTGTATTCAATGCACGAGCTGAATAATGACTGGAACCGCGCGTATAAGAAGTCCGCCAGAATTGTCGGGGATGTCATCGGTAAATATCACCCCCATGGCGACGCAGCCGTCTACGGTACGATTGTGCGCATGGCGCAAGACTTTTCGTTACGCTACATGCTGATTGACGGCCAGGGTAATTTTGGTTCGGTCGATGGGGATAATCCCGCAGCGATGCGTTATACCGAAATTCGGATGGCTAAGATTGGCCATGAATTGTTGGCAGACCTGGATAAAGAGACGGTCGACTTCGAGCCGAATTATGATGGCAGTGAAAGTGAGCCGGTGGTGCTGCCCGCGCGCATGCCAAATCTACTGGTGAATGGCTCGTCAGGGATTGCGGTTGGGATGGCAACAAATATCCCGCCCCATAATTTGAATGAAGTGGTGGACGCTTGCCAACTGCTGTTGCATCGCCCTGAGTCATCGATCGACGACTTAATCGAGATTATTCCGGCGCCTGATTTCCCAACTGCTGGCATTATTTACGGTATTGCTGGGGTACGTGATGGCTATCGTACAGGCCGTGGTCGTGTGGTGATGCGGGGTAAAACGCATTTTGAGGAAATCGACCGAGGCCAGCGTAACGCGATCATCATTGACGAGCTGCCGTATCAGGTCAATAAGCGGATGTTGCTTGAGCGTATTGCTGAGTTGGTGCATGAAAAGCGCTTAGAGGGTATTTCCGATATTCGGGATGAATCGGACAAAAGCGGCATGCGTGCCGTGATTGAGCTCAAGCGTGGTGAAGTGCCCGAGGTGGTGCTGAATAACCTGTACAAAAATACTCAGCTACAAGACACCTTTGGCATGAATATGGTGGCCTTGGTCGATGGTCAGCCAAAGCTCCTGAATCTGAAAGAAATGCTGGCGTGCTTTTTAGCACACCGGCGCGAGGTGATCACGCGCCGTACGGTATTTGAATTGCGCCGCGCACGTGAGCGTGGACATGTATTGGAAGGGCTCGCAGTCGCGTTGGCGAATATTGATGAGTTTATTGCGATTATCAAAGCCGCTCCTTCGCCACCGAGCGCGCGGCAAGAATTAATGGCGCGCGCATGGGATTCTCCGCTGGTGCGCGATATGCTACTGCGCGCCGCGAGCGATACACCTGGCGGTGGTGAGGCGTATCGGCCAGAGAGCTTAAATCCGAGCTTTGGGATGCACTCTGATGGGCTCTACAAACTATCCGATGTGCAGGCGCAAGAAATTCTGCAAATGCGCTTGCAGCGACTGACTGGACTTGAGCAAGATAAGATTTTGGCGGAATATCGCGAGATGATGACGCAAATTTCCGATCTGCTGGATATTTTGGCAAAACCGGAGCGGATTCGCATCATTATTGGCGACGAGTTAGCGGCAATTAAAAAAGAATTTGGCGATGCGCGTCGTTCGCAAATTGAATTCAATGCAACTGAGCTCAATACGGAAGACTTAATTACGCCGCAAGACATGGTTGTGACGCTGTCGCATAGCGGTTATGTAAAGGCGCAGCCATTATCCGAATATGGTGCGCAAAAACGGGGTGGGCGAGGCAAGCAAGCGACTTCGATGAAAGAAGACGATTGGATTGAAACCTTATTTATCGCGAATACGCACGATTACATTCTGTGTTTTTCTAATCATGGCCGGGTGTATTGGGTTAAGGTTTATGAAGTGCCACAGGGTTCGCGGAATGCGCGGGGGCGGCCTATCGTTAATATGTTCCCATTGAATGAAGGTGAACGGATCACCGTGGTGCTGCCGGTTAAAGAATTCTCTACGGAACGTTACATCTTCATGGCTACCTCGCTTGGCACGGTCAAAAAAACCCCGCTTGAAGCTTTTAGCCGTCCGCTCAAAAAAGGGATTATTGCGGTCAATCTAGATGAAGGTGATTATCTGATTGGCGCGGCGATTACGGATGGCGAGCATGATGTCATGCTTTTTTCAGACAGCGGCAAGGCGGTACGTTTTAGCGAAAACGATGTGCGGCCGATGGGGCGTGGTACGCGTGGCGTGCGGGGCATGAGGTTAGAAGAAGGGCAGCAGGTCATCGCCTTGTTGGTGGCGGATAATGAGCGTCAGTCTGTGTTAACCGCTACTGAAAATGGCTTCGGAAAGCGTACCCCAATTGCTGAATATACGCGTCATGGGCGCGGCACCAAAGGGATGATTGCGATTCAAACGACAGAGCGTAACGGCAAAGTGGTTGCCGCCGTATTAGTTGAGCCGGAACACGAAATTATGCTGATTACAACGGCGGGAGTATTGATCCGCACGCGTGTTTCAGGCATACGAGAAATGGGCCGCGCAACCCAGGGTGTTACACTCATTAGCTTAGACAAAGGAACCACATTATCGGGACTGCAACAGGTCGCTGAAACCGAGACAGAGGAAGAGGCGGATACCGAGACCAGCCTTGAGGCAGGTTCTAACCCTGAAACACAGTTAACTTCTATGGAGTAATTCATGCAGATACAATTTAAACAGTGGATGTTGTTAGCCCCTTGGCTTTTGTTGGCGCCGGCTTTTTCTATGGCTCAGCCGCTGAATATGCAAGGTGATGCGTCTTCGACTTTGGCTCCCGCAGCAGTGCCGGTCGATCCAGCTCAGCAGGCAGCGATTAAAGATTTGCTGGCGGCGATTGATGCGGATAAGCATGCTACCGCAATTGGCAACAGCGCCCAGATGCAAATGAAGCAGTTAGTGCCGGCGATTTTGTCCGATGCTTTGTCAGAGAATAAAAAACTGACTGATGCACAAAAACGCGCAGCCGTTCCACAATTGCGGCAAAGCGCGTTAGCTAAGCTTGCTGAGCAAGCTGGCCAGCCGTTCACAACCGCGCAATTTCACCAGGATGCGCTGCAAGCGCAACGCGATGCTTATGCTAAGTATTACACTGCAGATGAAATTAAAGATTTAACCAAATTCTACAAAAGTAAAGCGGGCAGCAAATTTCTGCAAGTACAAGACCAAGTTGGCGGTTATGTGCTCAACAGCTTAATGCAGAAATACATGCCACCATCGGTCCAAGCGACGCGTGAGCAAGCTGATAAAGAGATTGAGTTGGTTGCCAAGTCGCGCGCTCCGCAAAAACCGGCAAACAAGGCAAATAACCCTGCGAAGTAATCCGAGTGATGCGTTTTTAAAAAGAATGGCCGTTTTGCATATCGCTGTAAAACGGCCATAATGCATTTAATTTAGGTCAGATTGTCTCGCTCTTTGCTGCACGCTTCTCGATGGCATAGGCACAGATTAAAAGTTATCTGCTTTTACCTGACTCAGAATGCTTTTGTGCTGCGTAGTTCGACGCATGATAGCGACCCAAAGATTAGCTGAAATGCCCTTGAATATAAGTTATACAGATGCGCGCCTTTAATTTTTCTGCTGGTCCCGCGGCACTCCCCGTTGAAGTTTTGCAGCAAGCTGCCGATGAGATGCTGGATTGGCATGGTACGGGTATGAGTGTCATGGAAATGAGCCACCGTAGCCGTGAATTTGAATCGATTCATCAAGCTGCATTGGCGGATTTAGCTGAATTGCTCGACTTGCCGGAAAATTACCGGCTGCTTTTCTTGCAAGGCGGAGCACTTGCTGAAAATGCATTGGTGCCATTGAATTTGCTTGGCGCGCGTAAAGTGGCGGATTATGTGGTGACGGGATCTTGGTCGCACAAATCGCAATTGGAGGCGCGCCGGTATTGTGACGTACACATTGCGGCGACGAATGAAAAAAAAGCGCCTACTCCTCACCAAGCTGGCGAGCGGATTGGTATTCCTGCGTTTACAGACTGGCATATGTCGGCGGATCCGGCCTATCTCCATCTTTGCACAAATGAGACCGTAAATGGGGTTGAGTTTTTTGACATCCCGCATCTAGGTGACGTGCCATTAGTCGCCGATGCTTCATCGCATTTATTATCACGCCCGCTGGACGTAACCCAATTTGGCGTAATTTACGGAGGGGCGCAAAAGAATATCGGTATCGCCGGAGTGACTTTAGTCATTGTGCGCGAAGATCTGTTAGATCGAGCGCTGGCGATTTGTCCTTCGGCTTTTGCATGGAAGACGGTTGCCGCGCACAACTCAATGTATAACACACCGCCTACTTATGCGATTTATATCGCGGGTCTGGTCTTTAAATGGCTTAAGCGGCAAGGTGGACTCGCTGCGATTGAAGCGCGCAATATTGAAAAGGCGCAACTGCTTTATCAGACTATTGACGCCAGTGATTTTTATATTAACCGGGTTGAGCCAGCAGTTAGATCGCGCATGAATGTACCGTTTTATCTTGCTGATGAAGCGCGTAACGATGACTTTTTGGCTGGCGCGCGCGCGCGCGGCTTGCTGCAATTAAAGGGACACGCGTCAGTTGGCGGCATGCGCGCCTCAATTTATAATGCAGTGCCGCTTGCGGCAGTCTCTGCGTTGGTTGCTTATATGCAAGAGTTTGAGCGCCGCCATGCCTAGCCAGGTGCTGCTCACAGAGCTCAAGCTGGAGCCGATGATCTACTTTTTTATTGCCGCCTTATTTTGAATAGCATGGATGATGAACAGCCGGCGCTGCAGCCTTTACGCGACCGTATTGATTTGATTGATGAACAGTTGCTTGCGTTATTAAACCAGCGTGCAGGGCTAGCGCTTGAAATCGGTGCGATCAAAAAGCATTTTAAAACACCGATATTTCGCCCTGAGCGTGAACTATTAGTGTTTACGCGTTTGCAAGCACTTAACCAAGGGCCTTTGCAAACCGAGCAAATTGCCGCGATTTGGCGAGAAATCATGGCGGCGAGCCGCGCCCTTGAAAAACCGTTCACGGCGGCCTTTCTTGGGCCGGTTGGCACCTATAGCGAAGAGGCTCTCCATCAATATAGTGGATCTGCAGTAGAAGCGTTGCCTTGTCCATCGATCGATGAAGTATTTCGAGCGGTAGAAGCGGGCGCTGCCAAGATTGGCATTGTCCCAATTGAAAATTCAACTGAGGGCGCCGTCTCGCGCACGCTTGATTTACTTTTAGATTCGTCACTTAGGCTAACGGGTGAAGTGGTGCTACCCATCCAACATAATCTATTAACTCGCACGGGCACATTGGCTGGCGTCTCGCGGGTGTGCGCTCACGCGCAAGCGCTGGCGCAATGTCAACATTGGTTGGCGCTGCATGCGCCCCAGCTTGAGCGGCAAGCAGTGGCGAGCAATGCCGTTGCCGCTCAATTGGCGGCTGAGGATGCAAGCGTAGCGGCGATTGCCAGTGAACGTGCTGCGACGCGTTACAATTTAGCCATAGTGCAGGCTATGATTCAAGATGATCCGCATAACCGCACGCGCTTTGTGGTGATTGGGGAGCAAGCGTGTGCGCCCACTGGGCGCGATCAAACGGCGCTGATCTTAGCGGTAAAAAACGTAGCGGGCGCAGTGTTTCGGATGCTCGAGCCTTTGGCGCGTCATGGCGTATCGATGACGCGTTTTGAATCGCGGCCAGCCAAAAGTGGCGCTTGGGAGTATTATTTTTATATCGACCTAGCCGGGCATTATGCCGATGCGCCATTAGCTGCCGCATTTGCCGAGTTAGAGCAAAGCGCGGCGTTTATTAAAATTTTGGGTTCTTACCCGCGGGCGCATTAACATGTACTCAGACGCGCCTTTTTCTGCCGCCTCTTCTCCTTCTGAGGCTTTGCCCGCTAGTGATTTCTCGTTTAAAAAATTAGTGATTGTTGGCGTGGGTTTGATGGGGGGCTCTTTGGCGCGTGCACTGCGGCGGGCGCCCGCTGAGGCTAGAGGAACAATTGTTGGAGTTGGCCGCACGCTGGACTCGATTGCTCGCGCGCTGCAGCTGGGCGTAATTGATCAGGCTGTCGCGTGGTCTGATCCTATGGCGTTAAGCCAAGCTCTGTCTGGCGCAGATTTAATTGTCTTGGCCGTGCCTGTGGCGCAAACGGGTGGCGTGCTTGAGCGCATTGCGCCGTATCTTGAGGCGCAGGCATTAATCACTGATGTGGGCAGCACAAAACTGGATGTGCTGGCTGCTGCGGCTACCGCTTTGGGCGATAAAATAAATCAGTTTGTGCCAGGGCATCCAATTGCTGGGCGTGAGTTAAGTGGGGTTGAGGCGGCGCTAGATACGTTATATGCGCAGCGTAATGTGGTGTTGTGCCCGCAGCCAGAAAATACCGAGTCAGCATGTGAACGTATCGCAGCGATGTGGCGCTCGGTTGGGGCGAAGATTCATATTATGACGCCAGCGCAGCACGACCAAGTATTGGCTGCGGTCAGTCATTTGCCGCATTTACTTGCCTTTGCATTGATTGAGCAGTTGCTTACAATGGGTAACCTTAAGCTCAAGCTCGCTCTTGCGGGAAGTGGGTTTCAGGACTTCACTCGGCTGGCCGCGTCAAACTCGGAAATGTGGCGCGATATTTGTTTGGCTAACCGGAGCGCCTTGCTGGCAGAATTGGACGGTTATCTAGCAGTAGTAAACAATTTGCGCAGGGCCCTTGAAGAGAGTGATGGCCTAGCCATTCAAGCCCTGTTTGAGCGCGCTCGCACTATACGCACACACTGGTCATTATCTAAAAATGAAACATCTTGATTTAGGGCCGTATACCTATGCCGGGGGTACGGTGCAGTTACCGGGCTCAAAAAGCATTTCAAATCGCGCGCTTTTGCTAGCGGCGCTGGCATCTGGAAAAACCGTTATTGCTAATCTGCTAGAGGCGGATGATACGCGCGTGATGTTAGATGCATTAACTCAACTTGGCGTGCATTACGTACGACAAGGGCAAGATTATCTAATCGACGGGATAGGCGGTACGTTCCCCGTTAGAAAAGCACAGCTTTTTCTGGGCAATGCGGGTACGGCGGTGCGATTACTAAGCGCTGCCCTTGCGTTGCAAGCGGGAGAGGGTAGCGCGTACCAAATTTCTGGCGTGCCGCGTATGCACGAAAGGCCGATTGGGGATTTAGTCGATAGTTTGCAAGAGCTAGGCGCGTCGCTTGCCTATGCTGGGCGTGCTGGTTTTCCGCCATTGGTGATTGAGCGTATGCAGCACATCGCGCCGGCGCAGCAACTCCACGTGCGCGGCGATGTATCAAGCCAATTTTTGAGTGCTTTGCTTATGGCGCTCCCGCTATTGCCAGTGGCGGCGCGCCGCACCATGATCAAAATTGATGGAGAATTGATTTCAAAGCCCTATATTGATCTTACGATGAATCTGATGGCGCGCTTTGGCGTGCCAGTAGAGCGTGAGGGCTGGCACCATTTCACTCTTGCCACAGACTCTTCTTATCAAGCACCAGGCCATATAACCGTTGAAGGGGACGCATCATCGGCCTCTTATTTTTTGGCGGCCGGCGCGGTAGGGAAAGGACCATTGCGAGTGCTTGGGGTAGGGCGCGCAAGTATCCAAGGCGATGTTGGCTTTGCCGATGTGTTGACGCAGATGGGCGCAAATGTAACGATGGGACCGGACTGGATCGAAGTCAGCGGCGCTGCAAATAGCCAACGCCGGCTTAAAGCCATTGATATGGATTGTAATTTAATTCCCGATGCTGCTATGACACTCGCAGTGCTGGCGCTTTTTGCTGAAGGGACGAGCACATTGCGTAATATTGCAAGTTGGCGCGTCAAGGAAACGGATCGTTTAGCCGCGATGGCGGCTGAACTTTGTAAATTGGGCGCGATGATTGAGGTGGGCGCGGATTTTTTACGCATTACGCCGCCGGCTACGCTAAGCGCGGGGGCGGTGATTGATACATATGACGATCACCGCATGGCCATGTGCTTTTCGCTAGTGAGTTTGGCTGGTGTTCCAATTAGAATTAATGATCCAAATTGTGTGGCCAAAACGTTTCCTGACTATTTTGAGCGCTTTGCCGCAATCGTGCGATGACGACTGTTAGAGAACATGCAAAACAGCATACAAAGCTGCACGCACCCGTAATTGCGATTGATGGGCCAACGGCGTCCGGCAAGGGAACCGTGGCGCAGCAAGTGGCACAGCGGTTAGGCTTTCATTATCTTGATAGTGGCGCATTGTATCGGTTGCTGGCTTTGGCGAGTCTGCGGCGCCAGTTAGCGGTACAGGATGTGGCTGCCCTTACTCTATTAGCGCGTGAGCTGCATATTGTATTTAGAGACGGATATGTAAAACTCGATGGGGTTAAAGTATCGAATGAAATCCGGGCCGAAGAAATTGGCAATCGCGCTTCTGAAATTGCCCTACATGCACCCATAAGACTCGCGTTGCTTGCTCGGCAGCGCGCCTTGCGTACCTTACCGGGTCTGGTGGCGGATGGCCGGGATATGGGTACGGTGGTTTTTCCAGACGCGACCTTAAAAGTTTTTCTGACGGCCAGCGTTGAGGCGCGCGCGCAGAGGCGCTATAAACAATTGATAGAGAAAGGTTTTCCTGCTAGTATAGAAATCCTTTCGCAAGACTTGGCTAAGCGTGATGCGCGTGATATACAGCGCGTGAGCGCTCCGCTTAGGCCTGCTGAAGATGCGAAAATACTCGATACTTCCAATCTTTCTGTAGAACAAGTGGTTGGTAAAATACTCGAGTGGTTCGTTGCATTATCGGTCCCTGTCTCGCACGCCCATGCAAGTGCATAGGCGTATCGCCATAGGGGCCGGTGCTGCTTAGGTTGGCTGCTTTTGAAAATTTGTAAAGAGCAGCTTGGTGATTAACTTTTAACCCCGCGCGCAGTTTTGCCGTAAGTAACTATACCAATATAGTGCGCGTAGTACATCCTAATTTTATGTCCGATTTACAAACCTCAACCTCTACACCTCATATCGAATCCTTCGCTGCGCTATTTGAAGAATCGCTTTCTCGCCAAGATATGCGCGCGGGTGAAGTGATCTCCGCCGAAGTGGTGCGTTTTGACCATAATTTTGTGGTCGTGAACGCCGGTCTCAAATCCGAAGCCTATATTCCAGTTGATGAATTTTTAAATGACCAAGGCGAGCTTGAGGCTCAAGTAGGCGATTTTGTTTCAGTTGCAATCGATGCGCTGGAAAACGGTTATGGCGACACAGTCTTATCGCGTGATAAAGCTAAACGTCTGGCTTCTTGGCTCTCGCTTGAAAAAGCGCTGGACGATGCTGCGCTGGTCACTGGCACAATTACCGGTAAGGTTAAAGGTGGTCTGACGGTTATGGTAAACGGCATCCGCGCCTTTTTGCCAGGTTCATTGATTGATACGCGTCCAGTTAAAGACACCACGCCTTATGAGGGTACGACAACTGAATTCCGCGTGATTAAATTAGATCGCAAGCGTAATAATGTGGTGCTCTCGCGCCGCGCTGTGATTGAGGCATCACAAGGTGAAGAGCGGGCGAAACTGCTTGAAACCTTACAAGAAGGCGCAGTGGTTGAAGGTATCGTTAAAAATATTACCGATTATGGCGCATTTGTTGATTTGGGCGGCATTGATGGGTTATTGCATATCACGGATATTGCTTGGCGGCGTGTGCGTCATCCAAGTGAGGCGCTGACTGTAGGCCAAACGATCACAGCCAAGATTCTCAAATTCGACCAAGAAAAGAACCGCGTTTCACTGGGGGTCAAACAGCTCGGTGGCGATCCATGGGAAGGCATTGCGCGTCGCTATCCATCTAGCACCCGTTTGTTTGGTAAAGTCACTAATATTACTGACTATGGTGCATTTGTTGAAGTTGAATCCGGCATTGAAGGCTTAGTGCATGTGTCCGAGATGGATTGGACGAATAAAAACGTTGCTCCAGGTAAAGCCGTACAGTTGGGTGATGAGGTTGAAGTGATGGTGCTTGAGATTGACGAAGACCGTCGCCGTATTAGCCTTGGCATGAAACAATGCAAACCTAATCCATGGGACGACTTTAGCCGTAACTACAAAAAAGGCGACAAACTTTCAGGCGCGATTAAATCCATCACTGATTTCGGTGTATTTATTGGCTTGCCTGGCGCGATCGACGGTTTAGTGCACTTGTCCGACCTGTCATGGAATGAAGCAGCCGAAGAGGCCGTGCGCAAATTTAAGAAAGGCGACGAGGTTGAGGCCGTGGTATTAGGTATCGACGTTGAAAAAGAACGCATTTCGCTTGGTATTAAGCAGCTTGAAGGCGATTCATTTAATAACTATGTTGCGGTGCATGACAAAGGTTCAGTCGTGCAAGGCACAGTTAAATCAGTGGACGCTAAAGGCGCTGTAGTAGCGCTGACAACGGATGTCGACGGCTACTTGCGTGCTTCTGAAATCGGCCGTGATCGAGTTGAAGATGCGCGCACTGTACTTAAAGAAGGTGATGCGGTTGATGCGATGGTCATCAATATTGACCGTAAAGCGCGTAGCATTAATCTATCAATAAAAGCAAAAGATGCCGGCGTGCAGCCAGATAGCCAACGCGATAACGCAGCAGCAAGCGGGACCACCAACCTTGGTGCACTGCTTAAAGCCAAGCTGGATAGTCAAAATCAGTAAGCGGGCATGACCAGATCTGAATTGGTCGCGCAACTCGCGGCGCGCTTTCCGTTACTTGTGCTTAAAGACACAAGCCTGGCGGTAAGCGCGCTCCTCGATGCGATGTCTGGAGCACTGGCTCAAGGCCATCGCATCGAGATTCGTGGTTTCGGTAGTTTTTCTGTCAATTGTCGTCGCCCTAGGGTTGGTCGAAACCCCAAGTCAGGCGAAGAAGTCTTAGTGCAAGAGAAATACGTGCCGCACTTTAAACCAGGCAAAGCATTACGTGAGCAAGTAAATCGTTGAAACAACGAAGCGCTCTTCTCTCATTCAATTCCCCTATAAAATAGATAATTACAATTAATTTCTAATTTTAATTAGAAAAATCTATAATAGTCTTCATCGCGTATGAACACATGCGCAGCAAGTGGTAGTTCTTCTTCCAGGAAAATTTGTGCAGATGTGCGAACTTGGCTGCAGAGAAGCTATCAAAGGGTTAGATTTTTCTTTTTTTTAAGGTGATTTTAATGATAGGCGGATATGCAGGTAAAAAAGGGCAGCCTTTTCCTTTAGTGGAGGAAAAGGATTTTACTCGACAGCGGCCTATTCGTATATCTGTGACGCTAGAATTGTCAGACCACGATCAATCAATGATGTTTTCTTCTGCTAATCATGCATTGAAAAAACGTAATATCCATCGTGCGTCAGTTGAAAACGCATTGGCGCGTGGAGCGCAGGAAAAGCGTAGGGCCATGAATAGACTAGCCAAAATTGAGCCGTCTGAAATAATCCCTCTAGATTCATTAAGTCCGATAAATTCTAATGAGGATAATATTATTACAGCTACAGAATTTTTATCTGAGTCGCCAGGCTGCGTGCCTAAGCAGGTAGATTCGGCGGAGTGCCAAACCAAGGCTTCATACAGACAAAAAATGGGACAGATTCTCGATCAGGCATGGCGCAAGATTTCAGGAGGAGAGGAACAAGTATTTCACAAGAGCAGCAAAAATAGAGTGGTTATGGAGCAAGCCCCTATTTCATATACCGGAATGCTCCCTATAGATAGTAGTCTGGGCGGTGTTAATCAAAAACAACTACGCCAGCAGCGATCTATTGAATGTGCATTAGTAGGGCTTAATAAATTATTTGTTACGGATTCAGATGGCGTATTCAACATTCAAAAATTTAAGGAATGGATACAAAAGCAAGATGTAGAAAGTGTGGCAAAGCTTAAAAAAAATGCAGATGCGAGTGGATTTATGCGCTCTTTTACTACGGCACTTAAATTAGGTACAACTCTTTTAAAAGAGAAAGAGACAAATTTTCCGCAAGATGAGAGGCAAGAAGCACTAGTAAAAATCGCGGAATTTTACAGAGACAATCAAAAGAAACTTGTGCCGCTTGGTGATAAGAATACGTATAGCGAAGAGTTCTTCAAAAGCTTGGCTAATGATAAAAATAACATTAATGAAATAATGACCTTAATTAGAAACGCTGTTGAACTGTTTCGACCATTTTCGCAAGCGGAAGATATAGACGGTGCCTTACCTGAAAAAGAAGAGATTGACGCTATATGGCTTCGCATGGATATAAATCCTTTATCTTTTGCAGAAAGAATATGGCTTGAAGTAACTCCAGGAAGGTCCTCTTCATTCAGGCACCGTAAAGATACGCCTCGTCGGCCGATTACGAGATCTCATTCTCTTAGATGCTGATAAGATAGGACGTATGCAACAGTCATTAAAAGGTCAGAGTCCAAAACTAAATACTGAAGAAGAGAATTTAGCTAGCTGAAGGAATATAAATCCTTGCGGAGCTGGCGGCCGGAATCCTGAGTTTTGATGCTCTCCAGCCCGCCAGCGTTTGGATTGATAAATATTAATAGTGAAATATATTTATGCGAATCCTTTAAGATCAGAAAGACCTGTGACTCTTTTAATCGTATCTAGCTCTAATCCTAGATTCTGCAGATTTTGAGCAATAGCAAGTGCTTTTAGTTGCTCGCCTTTGCGCTGGCCCTCACGCCAGCCTTCTCTCCGCCCTTCTTCGCGCCCTTCATCTCGCAAAAATTGCCCTAGTGTTTTCATCTCTTCATCCTCTCGACATTGTCTTACGTTTTCCATCAAGAACTGTAAAAACAGCCCATCATCGCCACGGCCTTCTTCAACTAAATAGTAGATTAACTGCCTCAGTTTTTCAACCGGCAAGGGGTAACATTGCAACAGTTCGGCTAACTGCGGTGCAAACTGCATTAAATTTTGCGTGCCTATGTATTTTTGCGCTAAGGTTAGCGCCGCCATACGTTTATAGCGCTTTATTTCTTCGTCTGGAATAGTGGGTAGATCTAGAATTTTGACCGATGCAGGCAGCCCCAAGCGTTTTTGCGCTAACTGCTTACGCTTAAAGCAATTCAAATAATTCGTAGGTCCTGGATAAGGCCGTTCGCCCCGGTAAAAAATCATCTCAAATACAGCTGGTAGTTGTTTATGACCTTGTTCAAGATGCTGCTGCATGATGCCGTTTAAGTAACTTGAAAGCTTAAACGGCGGAAGAGCGCTGGCAGTACTCTCATGTTCCATTAAGATATACAGCTTGTCTTGTCCGTCTGGGCTATTCACTGAATACACTATATCGGCAAAGCGCTGGCTGAGATTACTTTGCACAAAAGCGCCTGAAACCAGTTGTAGCGTATTGAAATCACATTCTTTTTGCAGATACAGCGGCAAATGAAGCTGCAAAAACTCTTGCGCTATATCAATATCTTTTAAGAAAGACTTATACAGCGCATCATGCGGCATGGATAATTTTTTCATTTCAACTGTATGCTTTAGCAGCTCAAGTACGGTACTGTTATTGTGTAGCGCTTATCCGATGAGTAATAGCTAGCCGAATGGCTATATTTGATTTGAAGGCTTTTCTGTCTAGCTTTGATGCGTCGCGCTTAGATCGCTCAGTTATAAATTTGAGGACGGTTCTAACGAACACCAGTTATTCTGTTGAGGCTAGGTGGTGTCACTGTTATTAAAGATTTTTATGCTCTCCGGCTGGGAGTCGCTTCGTTTATAATACGCTTTTGCTTCCTGCGCTGATAGGCGATTAAAGCCTCTCTGTTTTCCTAATTCAAGCACTTATGGGCTTATTCGCATGCGCTTTCTAGTTTGGTTAGTTCGCCTTCTTGTGTTTGCAGTGCTACTGTTATTGGCGCTGGCTAATACGCAAACCGTAATATTGAATTTTTTTGCGGGATACAGTTGGCAAGCGCCTTTAATTACGATTGGATTTGCTTTCTTCGCCGTTGGTGTATTCGCTGGATTGCTTTTTACGCTTCCTACAAATTTTCACCGGCAATTTGAAATTGGGCGCCTTAAGCGTGAGCTCAAGCGTGTACGTGAGCTACCGAATGCGCGCGATGAATTGCCGCCGCCACTGATCTAATCACAACAATAAGTACGGTCTACGCATGGATCTTGATTTCTGGTGGCTGCTGGTTATTCCGCTCATTTTTGGTTTGGGCTGGATGGCGGCGCGTTTTGATCTTAAACATTTGCTAGCGGAGGGGGCGCATCTGCCGCGCTCTTATTTCCGTGGCCTTAATTTTCTGCTCAGCGAACAACATGATAAAGCAATTGATGCTTTTATTGAGATCGCCAAACTCGATCCTGAAACCACTGAGCTCCATTTCGCGTTAGGCAATTTATTTCGTCGCAGAGGTGAAACGGAGCGCGCTATTCGAGTGCATCAAAATTTACTTAATCGTACTGATTTACCAGTGGTGGAGAGGGATCACGCGCTTTATGAATTAGGCCAAGATTTTTTGAAAGCGGGTCTTTTTGACCGCGCCGAAGCCGCGTTTGAGCTGTTGGTGACAGGGACATACGCAAGTGAAGCGCAACGCAGCTTATTAACAATTTATGGCATTCAAAAAGATTGGCGGCGAGCCATTGCAATTGCCGAGCGGCTCGAAGCGTTGGGGGTGCAGCCTTGCCGTAAGCAGATCGCGCAATTTTACTGCGAGCTTGCTGAGGAGGCGTTGCAGCGTAAACAAATCGATGAGGCGCGCAGTGAGCTTGAGCGTTCGCTGGTGGCTGATCCCGCCAATCCACGGGCAATTATTCTACGGGGGGAGGTTGAATTTGGGTTGGGAAACCTAACCTCTGCTATAGATGAATGGACGCAAATTGAGAAAGAAAACGCGATATATTTGCCACTGGTCGCTGAGAAGTTGATGCGTGCTCATGAGAAATTGGGCCGCGCGGAACAAGGTAGCCGCTTATTGATTGACTACCTTGAGCGCCATGCGTCACATGATCTATTAGATATTGCGTATCCGCATATTGCGGCACAGCAAGGAATTGAGGCCGCGCATACACTGGCGCGCGCGCAAATGCAAAAAGCGCCCAATTTAGCGGGCATGATTAGACTGCTTGACGCGCAACTGGCCACGGCTACTGACGTGCGCCGTAGCGAGTTTGAGTTGATGCGCACGCTATTAGTCCAGCGCACAAAAAATTTGCCGCGCTATATTTGTCGGGATTGTGGTTTTCGCGCTCGGCTTTTTTATTGGCAATGTCCGGGATGTCGCGGCTGGGAAACCTATGCGCCGTGCCGTACTGAACCTATGTCGAATAGCTAGGTTTGGATTTGTCTTTTCGCTAACATTATTGACTCTATTGAGCTTTATCAAAACAAATAAGAACGCATGAATATTACGATTATCGGCACGGGTTATGTGGGTCTTGTCACCGGAGCCTGTTTGGCGGAGACAGGCAATCATGTATTTTGCATTGATGTCGCGGCGCATAAAATCGATCTTTTGAATCATGGTGGGGTTCCTATTTATGAGCTTGGACTACAAGAAATGATTGCGCGTAATCGCGCGGCTGGCCGGATTCATTTTTCGACTGATCTCGCAGCCGGAGCCGCGCATGGCGACATTTTATTCATCGCCGTGGGTACTCCGCCGGATGAGGATGGGTCGGCCGATCTGCAATATGTATTAGCGGCGGCGCGTAATATTGGCCAGCACATGCAGGGCTTCAAAGTAATCGTGAATAAATCGACGGTGCCGGTTGGCACTGCGCAACGCGTCCAGCAAACGATTGCAGTTGAACTAGCTGCGCGCGCAGTTGAGCACTCGTTTTCCGTTGTCTCGAATCCAGAGTTTTTGAAAGAAGGTGAGGCGATTGGTGATTTTATGCAGCCTGACCGGATTGTGCTGGGCTGCGACAATGATCAAAATGGCGTGCGTGCAGCCGAAATCATGAGGTGCTTATATGCACCATTTAACCGTGATCATAAGCGTATTTTGCAAATGGACGTGCGTTCGGCTGAATTAACCAAATACGCGGCGAATGCAATGTTGGCAACCCGTATTTCTTTTATCAACGAACTGGCTAATTTGGCTGAGTGCATGGGCGCTGATATTGAAGAGGTGCGCCGTGGGATTGGCCCTGATCCGCGGATTGGCAATCATTTTCTATCTGCAGGATGTGGCTATGGTGGCTCTTGTTTTCCAAAAGATGTGCAGGCTTTAATTCGCACCGCGAGCGAATATCATCAACCTTTGCCTCTTCTGTCTGCGGTTGAAGCGGTTAATGATGCACAAAAGCAAGTGTTAGTGCGAAAAATTGTTGCGCGCTTGGGTGAGGACTTATCCGCTTTTCGGTTTGCTGTTTGGGGGCTGGCGTTCAAGCCTAACACCGACGATATGCGCGAAGCGCCAAGTCGAATATTGATTGCTGCATTATTAGCGCGTGGCGCTACGGTGGTGGCTTACGACCCAGTGGCGATGGACGAAGCCCGGCGCGTTTTTATGCTTGATTTGCAAAATGCGCCGGCGGCACACGCCCGCTTGTCACTCTCTGAGGATCCTATGCAGGCTGTCGCGGGAGCGGATGCGCTGGTGGTGGTTACAGAGTGGAATGAATTTAAAAACCCTGATTTCCAGCGTTTACGTGCACAGCTTAAAAAACCTTTGATTTTTGATGGCCGCAACGTATATGAACCTGCTGAGATGAGCGAATTAGGCATTGAATATCATGCAATAGGTCGGGTTTATGAAGGGTTTTAATGTATCTGCTGCTTTTGCTGAACAAGAGGGGCTATGGCGGTTGTAGATAAGGAAGCGCTGACGCAAACTTGCCATCGTGCCCCTGCGGTGCGGGAGCAACTGGCCCTGGCGCGGGTATTGGTGGTGGGAGATGTGATGCTTGACCGATACTGGTTTGGCGATACCGCTCGCATTTCTCCTGAGGCGCCAGTGCCGGTAGTACATGTCCAGCGTTGTGAGGAACGCCTAGGCGGGGCGGCTAATGTTGCGCGAAACATTGCGGTGCTTGGCGCGCAAGCTAGCTTAATCGGCGTAGTAGGCGATGATGAGGCGGGTCGCCAGCTCGCTAAGCTACTTGTTGAAAGTGGTGTTGATGCCTACCTTGAGCGTGATCCAGCACGACTGACAACGGTGAAGCTGCGCGTTGTATCGCGCCAGCAGCAATTATTGCGCGTTGATTTTGAAAAAAAAGTAATGCCTGAAACGCCGTCCCCTGGCTTGACGGACTTTAAAGCATTGCTGGCCAAGCAAGCGGTGGTATTGCTGTCTGACTACGGCAAAGGGTATCTAGCGCCTTATATGACGGATATGATTGCCACCGCCCGTTCTGCTGGCAAGCCGGTGTTGGTTGATCCGAAGGGCAATGACTGGACGCCTTATCGCGGCGCTACGCTGATTACTCCAAACCGCGCTGAGCTGCAGGCTGTGACTGGCGACTGGCAATCAGAAGAAGATCTTAAGCAACGCGTTATGCAGTTGCGTTTGGCGCTTGGTATTGAGGCTTTATTACTCACCCGCTCAGAAGAAGGCATGACGCTTTATCACGGTGAGCGCGTGTTTCATATTAATACGGTGGCACGAGAAGTTTATGATGTGGCAGGCGCGGGAGATACGGGGATTGCTACATTGGCTGCACTGTTGGCAGCGAAGATGCCGCTGATTGACGCAGTCACTTATGCGAATCGGGCGGCGGGGATTGTCGTTGGCAAACTCGGCGCAGCAGCAGTAGAATATGACGAACTTTTTTCTGCCTCTGACGAAAAAACGAAGCAAGTTTGATGCAGCGTAGGTGATCAAATATCTCGCCACGATGTAGCTTAATAATTTTACAGAATATATTGATGACTTTGATTGTAACTGGCGCCGCGGGTTTTATTGGTAGTAATCTGGTCAAGGCTTTAAACGCGCGTGGCGAAGATAATATCATTGCAGTTGATAACCTAACTCGTGCCGATAAATTTAAGAATTTAGTGGAGTGTGAACTCGCGGATTATCTCGATAAAACTGAATTTATCGAACGTTTTGCGCGCGGTGCGTTTGGCAAAATACGTGCGGTTTTTCATCAAGGTGCGTGTTCAGATACGATGGCGACCGATGGCCGCTATATGATGGAGAATAATTTTGCGTATAGCCGCTCGTTGCTCGAGATCTGCGGTGCGCAACAGATTCCTTTCTTATACGCATCCTCTGCGGCGATTTACGGAGGGAGCCAGCACTTCTCTGAAACACGTGCTTGCGAGCATCCACTTAATGTTTATGGCTATTCTAAATTCTTATTCGATCAATTTGTCCGCCGCAAATTGCCGCTGACGCAAACCCAGATTGTTGGTTTTCGCTATTTTAATGTTTATGGGCCAGGTGAGGCTCATAAAGGACGTATGGCCTCGGTCGCCTTACATAATTTTAATGAATTTCGGGCGCAGGGCCGGGTGAAATTATTTGGTGAATACAATGGTTATGCAGCTGGGCAGCAGCAGCGTGATTTTGTATCGGTCGAAGATATCGTCAAAGTTAATTTGCACTTCTTCGATCACCCTCAGCAATCAGGCATTTTTAATTTGGGGAGTGGCCGAGCGCAGCCTTTTAATGATATTGCGGTAAGTGTAGTGAATGCTTTACGCCGCGCCGGCGGTGAAGCGGCTTTACCGCTTTCGGCACTGGTGGCGCAGGGCTTGATTGAATATATCCCTTTTCCAGATACGTTACGCGGCAAATATCAATGTTTTACTCAAGCTGATTTAACGCAGTTACGCAAAGTTGGCTATAGCGCCCCATTTTTGGATGTTGAGCAAGGCGTTACACGTTATGTAAATTGGCTGATTGGCCAGCTATAACTGCTGGCGCATAGCGCCTACACTGGATCTCCTTAAAGCAATGCTAACCACGGCATTGCGTTAATCACTGCCAAAGGAGAGCCAGAATGCTCAAGAATCTATTATTTATCGTATCTATCCTAACGCTAATCTTTACCAGCGTTATCCATTCTGCATATGCGCAAGTCGATGTGAACGCTGCTAATGTAGCCACTTTGCAAAGCATAAAAGGGATTAATTCGGTCAAAGCAGAAGCTATTGTTAAAGAGCGCGATACGCATGGTCCATATCAGGATCTGGCGGATTTAGCTGCACGTGTGAAGGGGCTAGGTCAGAAGTCAGTGACTAAGCTCCAACAACAAGGACTGGTCATTGGCGCCACAGTAAAGCCGCCGGTCAAATCAAATATAGCCGTCAAGTCTCGCCCCGCTGAAAAAAAGTAATATAAATGCGTGAAAGCCGGCATCCTTTCTGCTCTAAGAATAAGTTTGCTTAGCGTATGAGGGGTGCCAAAAGGGCAGCTCGCAATATTCGGGGCAGCCTCCTGACCCGCTAAACCCCTAGGGAGTCGCCAATCAAACGACTTCGCGTCTCATACCATAATTTCGGTTTGGTCACCCAGATTAAGTGCTGCTTGCTTATGCTCAATGCATATTTTAACTCTGCATTGCCTACCCGTAGTCGATGCACTAAATGAGGGAGAGCATGATGACTTACCTTGATTGTGATGATGAAGTGATCTGGGGCTTGATCGATGTGATTAGTGCAGCGGTTGTTGGCGACAGCACTTTTCAAGAGAAAGAGGGGGATGGGCCAGACCCAGGCGATATTGAGTTGATGATCAATGCTGTGCGCGTTTTGCGGCCGAATTTACTCGAGTTTGAAATCTATGAGGCCATGCTGCTCATGAAGCGAGGCTTGCTTGATGATGCGGTTAGGACGATTAATCGCATTCTTAGTCTACGGCCCGATTTTAATTATGGTAAAGCCATCCTGGCTTTTTGCCTATTGAGGAAGCGAGATCCTAAGTGGACCATTCTAGCTGATCAAGTGATAGAAGCCAACGAACCGCCAGAAGCGGTGAAATTGGTCACGTTGCTGCAAGAATACATAGCGTTTGTTGAGGGTCGGCTTGCTCCCAGTGAAATACACGCGGTTAAGATTCTAGAAGAGAGTTCAAAGGCGCAGGTAGAGGCTTTTAATACAAGTGCTGAATATTTCCCACGTGCCTAAGTTAAATTTTAATGAGTTTTGAGGAGTATAAATCATGGACCCCTTTTTGACTGCGCAGGTAACGTCTGCCATGCCTTCTGACCTGACCTCTTTGAGCAATCCGACTTATGTTGCCCAACAGAACGAAGCGCAGATACAAAAATTTGAAGGAATGTTCAATGGCGATGGTCCACTCGTTGCCTCAGAGCAGTCTTCACACAGTTTATCCGTGATCGGCCAAGTTGCAGAAGAACAAGATGCACTGCTGCGACATTCGATGCAAAATGTGGCTAGCGTGATGGACAATATGCCCAATATGAGCATACAACAAATGCACGCGGCCTCAATGCAAGTTTCGATGGATATGATGATGACTAGCTTTAACATGCAAGGCAAATTAGCTGTCGTAGATGGCGCTAAAAAATCCGTTGAGACCCTTTTCAGGAACCAATAACTATGTTTCATACCCAGTTTGGCAGACGTTGGCGCTTGTTCGCCGCGATTGCACTAATAGCGCTGCTGGCGGCCTGCCAGAAAGAGCTTTATGGCAACCTGGGTGAACATGACGCAAATGAAATGATCGTTGCGCTACTGCAAGCAGGTGTGGATGCGCGTAAATCGAGTCCTGATGGGGGCAAGACCTGGAGCATTGCAGTTTCGGGCGATCAAGTAGTGCGTGCAATGGAAGTGTTGCGCGCTAAAGGATTGCCTCAGCAAAAATTCTCCAATTTAGGGGACATGTTTAAGAAAGACGGCTTGGTATCGACCCCAACTGAAGAGCGGGTGCGTTTTATTTATGGCGTTTCACAAGAGCTTTCACGCACGCTGTCAGAAATAGATGGCGTGGTGACCGCTCGGGTGCATATTGTATTGCCTAATAATGATCCGCTAGCGCAGCATGCACAACCTTCTTCGGCATCGGTATTCATTAAATATCGTCCCGATGCAAATGTCGCTACGCTCTCGCCGCAAATCAAAAATTTGGTGGTTCATAGCATTGAAGGCTTGTCTTACGAGCAAGTGAGCGTAATTACAGTGCCTGCGGAGCCCATTAATACAGCAATCGCTAATCCAGATCATGCGGTAGGCTGGTTAAAAACACTCTGCATCGTGTTCATCGCGTTACTGGTTGGAGCCGGTGCCGTACTGGCTTGGTTAAAACCTGATGTGCTCATGGCGAATCAATATCTACGCAAAATTGTGCAGCAGGTTCAAACATTGAAAAAAGGTTCACGCAAGAAAAATGCGGGCGGGTCATAAACTTGACTTTAATCAAAAGCAAAATGGGAATTGGGCACCATGGCTGCACAGGACTCGCTACTCGCTACACACCAAGAATATGCTGCGTTAATTGCAGCTTATAGTAGAAATCTTGCGGTGTTGCCGCGCTATATCCACGCCTCCTGGTGGGGTGGATTAGCTAAGCTGGTGGTGCTCGGTTACCAGGGCGAAGGACTTAAATGTACGCGTGCTTTATTTGCGCTGGCAGATATGAAACTCCCTCGATTGGAGGATTTTCAAGGTCTGTCAGGTAAGTTAGGCGCTTTAGCTAGCCCCCATGCATTACAGTGTTTCCGTTTGCGGGCATTGGCGTTTCGTCGCAGTGAGCTGCGTCATAGCATTGACCGGAAAAGCCGTGCGTTACTGCGTACTTGGCTGGATGCGGCAGAATTGGATCAACTGATGGCTTTACCGGGGTCTCCGCAAACCGCGTTGTTGGAGCGTTCATTTGAGATGAAACCGCTGATTGCTTTGCAGCAAGCTGAGCTTGAATGGGAAGGACTTTGCCTCTTCGGACGTGATCGCATATGGGCGCCAACCGGCCCGTTTGCCTGGTTGAAAATGCATTTTCCACGTGAGCAAGCGCCGTTGCCATGGGTTATGGCGACGTGTAAGCAAGATGGCGGCATTGATACACGATTTGATCCTAATGGCAGTGAGGCGGTGCTGGCAATGTTGCCTGATTTAAATGGGGAAGAGCTATGTTGATCTGGCTGCGCTATCCAAAACGCGCTAATGCTGCCAAGCTCGCGCAAGCAGGCATAGGCATTGAGGGCGATGTAATTCCTGCGGCCGCGCTTGGGCGTTTGCTTGAGTTGGAGGATGGCTTTGCAGCACTCGCAGGCGAGCGAGAGCAAGGGCAGCGCGAACTCGAAGAAAAAGCTAAAAAGGTATATGAAAACGCTTACAAAAAAGGGTATGCAGAAGGCCAAGAGCAGGCGCTTGATGAGTGGTATGAACGTGCTTTAGCGGCCATGAGTGATTATCAGCAGATTCGTTTGCGCATGCGCGAGCGGCTAGCGGGATTGGTCGTCTCAGCAGTTGAACAAATAGTGCAAACAGAAGACACCAAAACTTTATTCGCGCGCGCTCTGTCGACTTTGGACCAAATTGTTGAGGGGGCTTCTTCGCTTACCGTCTCAGTTAATCCATCTCAGCTCGAAGCAGCCCAGCAGACCTTTGAAGAGTTTGTCAGTAAGTTGGGCCAACTAGGCCGGCCAATCAAATTAATTATGCGCTCAGATAGACGGCTTGCGCTTGGAGCTTGCATCTGTGAATCTGATTTTGGCATTGTTGATGCAAGTTTAGACATTCAATTGCAGGCGTTACGCGCTGCTGTTGAGCGGGCTCTTACCGCAGACATTACGCAAGCGCCTCACGCTGTAGCCAGCGAGATGAATGCAGATGAAGAGGATTCAGACGAAGAAGATTTAGATGAAGAAGATTTAGACGAAGAGTATTCAGACGAAGAAGATTTAGACGAAGAGGATTCAGACGAAGAGGATTCAGACGAAGAAGATTCAGACGAAGAAGATTCAGACGAAGAAGATTCAGACGAAGAAGATTCAGACGAAGAGGATTCAGACGAAGAAGATTCAGACGAAAAGGATTCAGACGAAGAGGATTCAGACGAAGAGGATTCAGACGAAGAAGATTCAGACGAAGAAGATTCAGACGAAAAGGATTTAGACGAAGAGGATTCAGACGAAGAAGATTCAGACGAAGAAGATTCAGACGAAGAAGATTCAGACGAAGAGGATTCAGACGAAGAGGATTCAGACGAAGAGGATTCAGACGAAGAAGATTCAGACGAAGAAGATTCAGACGAAGAAGATTCAGACGAAGAAGATTCAGACGAAGAAGATTCAGACGAAGAAGATTCAGACGAGGAGGATTTAGGCGAAGAAGATTCAGACGAAGAAGATTCAGGCGAAGAAAATTTAGGCGAAGAAGATTCAGGCGAAGAAGATTCAGACGAAGAAGATTCAGGCGAAGAAGGTTCAGCCACAGGAAATTTAGACGAAGAAGATTTAGATGCAGAAGATCCAGACGAAGTAAATTCTGAAAAAATTCCTACAAAACCTTATCCACCGTCGGCAGGTTAAATCAAATGAACCAAATGCGCGATTTCCAAGGTCTGACTGATTTAATTGAGCGCGAGCTCAGGTTACGGCCGTCTGTCCAGCAAGCTGGCAAAGTCATTGAAGTCACCGGTACGCTGATTCGCGCTACAGGTATCGAGGTTAAACTGGGCGAGATGTGCGAGTTGCGCAGTCCAGAGGGCAAACTACTGCAATATGCTGAAGTGGTTGGCTTTGCCCAAAGTGTTGCGATTCTTTCTCCTTTTGGTAGCTTAACCCACCTTTCACGCGCCACTCGCGTAATTGGTCTGGGGCGTCCGCTTTCAGTTAAAGTTGGGCCGCAACTGTTGGGTCGTGTGATTGATGCGCTGGGCGCGCCGATTGATCAGCGCGGCCCACTTGAATATGAGGCGCTGCGGCCGATTTTAGCCGATCCTCCTGATCCAATGAGCCGCCGTTTAATCGAAGAGCCATTTTATACGGGTGTGCGCGCGGTGGATGCATTTATGACGTTCGGCGACGGCCAGCGGGTAGGGGTCTTTGCCCCGGCTGGAGTAGGCAAAAGCACGTTGATGGGCATGTTTGCTCGAGGCTCAGCCTGCGATGTTAGTGTCATTGCATTAATTGGCGAGCGCGGTCGTGAAGTGCGTGAATTCATTGAGCAGATTCTTGGCGAAACGGCGTTAGCGCGCTCAGTGGTTGTGTGTGCAACCTCAGACCGTTCTTCAATTGAACGCGCGAAGGCCAGTTATGTAGCGACTACGATTGCTGAATATTTCCGTGATCAAGGATTGCGCGTTCTGTTGATGATGGATTCTTTGACTCGTTTTGCGCGCGCGCAGCGTGAGATTGGGTTGGCGGCGGGTGAGCCGCCTACCCGGCGTGGTTTTCCCCCTTCGTTATTTGCTGAGTTGCCGCGTTTACTAGAGCGCGCTGGCACGTCAGATAAAGGTTCTATTACGGCACTTTATACAGTGCTTATGGAAGATGAAGATAGTAGCGATCCAGTGGCTGAAGAAGTGCGCAGTATTCTTGATGGTCATATTATTTTATCGCGTGAGATTGCCGCCCGTAATCAGTACCCGGCAATTGACGTACTGGGCAGCTTATCGCGCGTTATGCATCAGGTCACTCCTGAGCCGCACCGGGAGGCCGCGGCGCGCGTGCGACGTCTATTGGCTAAACATCGTGAAGTAGAAACCCTATTGCAGCTTGGTGAATATCAAGCAGGCAGTGACCCTGTTGCAGATGAGGCGATCGCAAAAATCGAAGCGATCCGTAGTTTGCTATCGCAGCGCACAGACGCGCTTGCCGATCCGACTGAGACAATTGAAACGCTACAGGAGCTCGTCAGCGAATGAAAGATCGTCGAATGATAGCGTTTACTACATTGCTTGCCTCGCGTAAGCGGCTCGCAGAAAAGCTAGAAAAAACCTATGCTATGCAACGCACTGAATATGCTGAGCGGGTGCAAGCAGTTGCCGCAAAAAATGACGAAATCGCTGAGCAACTGCAAGAGCAGCAAACGCGTACGATTGCCATTAATAATATGATGAGTGGCGAGGCGTTGCTTAAAATCGCTGAATTGGAAGCGGCTTGGCAGTATCTAAATTTGGTTAATGAGAGGCATCAGCAATTAGAAGCGGAATTAGTACCGCTCCAAAAAGCGGTGCAAGCTAAAGAAGCTGAAATATCCGAGACGCGTCAACGCATCGCCAAAAATGAGGCGCAAATTGAAGCTTATTCTAAGTTGGTGCGCGTTGCACGACGCGCACAATTGCGTGCCGCTGAGAATGCGCTAGATGAAGAGGCGGAAGAGGCTCTATTAGCGCAACGGCGCTTACGCGATGTCGCAAAACATAATCTCTAGGAGCGAGTTATGGAAGACTTGCTATTGTTGCACCATCTTACGGAGTCGTTCATTGGGTTGTTACTGACGATTGGGATATGCAGTACGCGGATTTTGATTGTTCTAATGGTTTTGCCTGCTTTAAGCGACCAAGTTTTGCAAGGTACGGCTAGAAACAGTGTCGCCATCATGTTTGGTACTTTTGTCGCTTATGGCCAGCCAGTGAGTTTGCAGGAAATGCCCGCGTTGACGATGCTGTTAGTGGTAGGTAAAGAGGCGATGTTAGGGTTAATCCTGGGTTTTGCTGCTTCGACTATTTTTTGGGCTGCTTCTAGTATTGGGGTGTTAATTGACGATTTGGCCGGCTTTAATAATATTCAAGTCAGTAATCCAATGCGTCAAGATATTAGCACTCCTATTTCTTCGTTGTTAGAGCAACTTACAATCGCTGCTTTTTGGGTTTTGGGCGGCATGATTTTCTTGTTGGGTGCGCTTTACCAATCTTTCCATTGGTGGCCGATCGAAAGTTTGACGCCGGTGGCGGGCTCGATACTTGAAGCATTCGTCTTGCGTCAGACAGATACATTGATGGAAATTATTTGTAAGCTAGCAGCGCCGATGGTACTGATTTTAGTTTTAGTCGATTTGGCGTTCGGGTTTTTAGCCAAAGGCGCGGAAAAATTGGATCTTATGGCATATGGTCAGCCTGTCAAAGGAACTATCACATTGTTTATGTTGGCGATTTTTATTGGGATTTTTCTTAACCAGGTTCAGGCGCAACTATCCCTTAAAGATATTGCCGCCCAGTTTCAGAATTTGAGCAAACCGCATTGAGTGGATTGTCGTAGAGTCGTTATGCTGGAAAATTAGGCGGCGAGAAAAATCGATGTAAAAACTGTGTGAATGCGCAGCATAAAACGACCTTTGAAGACATTGGTAAAGAGTGCTTATTGTAGATTTCTTTTATCGCGGAGGCATGAGGACAGTGAAAATCTGGATCCGGTTACCAAGAACCACTGCCATAAGAGCAAATCGTTATTGGCTTTTATAAAAAAAACCTTTAAAATGCGGGCTTCTATAGGCTCGTAGCTCAGTTGGTTAGAGCACCACCTTGACATGGTGGGGGTCGTTGGTTCGAATCCAATCGAGCCTACCAACGAATATTTCATTTGATTAATACTAATGCGGTCTTAACGAGAGATGGTTAAGGCCGCATTTTTGTTATCTTTTTTGTATGGCTGCGCTAGAAGTTATTGGCTTCTAAATCGCGGCTAGGAGCGCTTGATGATTTCAGTACATTTACTTGACGGCTCCGTGCGCGACTTCGAGCGCCCAGTCTCGGTGGCTGAAGTGGCGGCCTCAATTAGCTCTGGGCTTGCTAAAGCAGCGCTCGGCGCGCGCCTTGATGGAAAGCTGGTTGATACTTCAGCGCTGATTGAGCGCAATGTATCCTTGGCGATTATTACGGGTCAGGATGAAGAGGGTTTGAGCATCATCCGCCATTCGGCCGCCCATTTGCTTGCTTATGCGGTTAAAGACCTTTATCCGGAAGCTCAGGTGACAATCGGACCTGTGATCCAAAATGGGTTTTATTATGATTTTGCATATAGTCGCCCGTTTACGCCAGAGGATCTTGAGAAAATTGAAAAACACATGCGCGAGTTGGTGAAGCGCAACGAAGCGGTGCTGCGCCGGGAAATGCCGCGCGAGCAAGCGATTCATTATTTTAATGGTATCGGCGAACATTACAAAGCCGAACTTATCGAGTCAATTCCACCTGGCGAAGTGATTACATTGTATTCGCATGGTGGTTTTACTGACTTATGCCGTGGCCCGCATGTGCCGAATACGGGCAAATTAAAAGCCTTCAAATTATTGAAAGTCGCGGGCGCATATTGGCGGGGTGATGCGCGCAATCAACAGTTGCAACGGATTTATGGTACTGCTTGGGCGACCCAAGAGCAGTTAGACGCTTACTTATACCAGCTAGAAGAAGCTGAAAAGCGCGACCATCGTAAACTTGGCAAGCAGCTTGACCTTTTTCATTTGCAAGATAATGCCCCGGGCATGGTGTTTTGGCATCCGTCAGGCTGGGCGATATGGCAGCAAATTGAGCAATATATGCGGACTCGTCTCACCGTTGCCGGCTATCGTGAAATTCGCACGCCACAGGTGATCGATCGTTTATTATGGGAGCGCTCCGGCCATTGGCAGAACTATCGTGAAAATATGTTCACGACTGAATCTGAAAAACGTGACTATGCGATTAAACCGATGAGTTGCCCGGGGCATGTTCAAGTTTTTAATCACACGCTACATTCATATCGTGATTTGCCATTGCGTTTGGCGGAGTTTGGTTCATGTCACCGTAATGAGCCTTCAGGCGCATTGCATGGCTTGATGCGTGTGCGCGGTTTTGTGCAAGACGATGCGCATATTTTTTGTACGGAAGAACAAATTATTGCTGAATCGATCGCCTTTAATACATTGGCGATGGAGATTTATAAAGATTTTGGTTTTACGGACATTGCGATTAAGTTATCGCTACGTCCTGAGCAGCGTGCGGGTTCCGATGAAGCTTGGCAGCGTGCAGAAGAAGGGTTGCGCCAAGCTTTATCCGCCTGCAATTTAAATTGGCAAGAGTTGCCGGGCGAAGGCGCTTTCTATGGCCCCAAGATTGAGTATCATATTAAAGATGCGCTGGGCCGTTCATGGCAGTGTGGCACGCTGCAACTTGATTTTGTCTTGCCAGAAAGACTTGATGCTGAGTATGTAGCAGAAGATAATAGCCGCCGTCGACCCGTGATGCTGCATCGTGCCGTATTGGGTTCAATGGAGCGCTTTATTGGAATTTTAATTGAACATTATGCCGGTGCGTTGCCGGTATGGCTCGCGCCAACCCAAGCGGTAGTGTTGAATATCGCCCAAAGTCAAGCGCTTTACGCGGGCGAGGTCGCTGAAACTCTGCAAAAGCAAGGTTTCAGGGTTGAAGCTGATTTGCGCAATGAAAAAATTAGCTATAAAATACGCGAGCATACGTTACGCAAGATCCCGTATTTGCTGGTTGTAGGCGACCGGGAACGGGATGCTAAAATGGTCGCTGTGCGTGCGCGTGGTGGCATAGATCGTGGAGTGATCTCGCTTGACGATTTTGTTGCGAGTTTGCACAATGAAATGTTGAGCTTTAAATAACATCGTTTAAAAAGAGCCTTTTATAACAATCAGGTGACTTTATAAAACGTTTGGTTAAGTTAGCACGTTGAGCACAGTGGTTTTTTGAATTTAAAAAGGAAATAACATCGCTACAGATAAGTCTTTGCACCGCCTAAATAGCGGAATTACAGCGCCTGAAGTGCGTTTGTTGGGTGTAGATGGCGAGGCCATTGGGATTGTAAAGTTGGCTGAAGCTTTGCGTTTAGCGGAACAAGCCGAGATTGATTTAGTCGAAATTGCGCCTCAAGCAGCTCCTCCAGTTTGCCGCTTAATGGATTATGGGAAGTTCAAGTACCAAGAAGCCAAGAAGGCGCACGAGGCAAAGCTTAAACAAAAAGTGATTCAGGTTAAGGAAGTTAAATTCCGCCCGGGCACAGATGATGGCGATTACAATGTCAAATTACGTAATTTGACGCGCTTTCTCGAAGAAGGCGATAAAACCAAAGTCACTTTGCGTTTTCGAGGCCGTGAAATGGCCCACCAGGAAATTGGCATGCGCATGCTTGAGCGTTTGCGTGCTGACCTGGAAGAACATGGTCAAGTTGAGCAAATGCCCAAGATGGAAGGGCGACAGATTGTAATGGTGTTATCACCTAAGAAGAAAAAGTAGCTGAATAGCTTAAGGGCTATGCAGTGCAAGGTTTTAGCGATGACGCGGCAGGTTTGCGGGGTCGCTAAAAAATTCGGCAGAGCATTGCCGGTATAAGTGATCAGAGGTTGTTTAAGGGTAGCGTAGATAAGCTGCACACCTTTGATTCATGTTCGAAAAACAGGAGTTTTAATGCCTAAAATGAAAACCAAGAAAAGCGCAGCTAAGCGCTTTGTGGTGCGTCCAGGTGGAACCGTTAAACGGGGCCAAGCTTTTAAGCGCCATATCCTTACCAAAAAGTCGACGAAAAGTAAGCGTCATTTGCGCGGTAGCACACAAGTGTGTGCCGCTGATATGGGCGCGGTGCGCGCCATGCTTCCATTTGCTTGATCTCACACTCATAGGAACAGGAGAAAACCATGCCTCGAGTTAAACGTGGGGTCACTGCACGGGCCCGCCATAAAAAAGTCATTGATGCTGCTAAAGGGTATCGTGGCCGTCGTAACAATGTCTATCGGGTTGCCAAACAAGCCGTAATGAAAGCGGGGCAGTATGCCTACCGCGACCGTCGCAATAAAAAGCGCGTTTTCCGTGCTTTGTGGATTACCCGTATCAATGCAGCTGTGCGCGAGCATGATATGACGTATAGCGTATTTGTGAATGGCCTGAAAAAAGCGGCGATTGAATTGGACCGTAAAGTTCTGGCCGATATGGCGGTGATGGATAAAGCCGCATTTGCAGCCATTGTTCAGCAGGTTAAAACAGTGGTTGTAAACTAACTACCCTATTGAGGCGCCTCGCGCAATCGTGTTGAGGCAATTTATATAGTGCTTTGAAATATGGGGTTCTTGCTGAACCCCATTTTCATTGTAGCGCTTGCAGCAACGTTATATTTGGAAAAACCGATGGATTTGGAGCAGATTGTCGCTGATGCTCGTCATGCTTTCGCGCAAGCAGCCGATGCGGTTTCTCTCGAAAATGAGAAAGCCCGTTTTCTTGGCAAAGCGGGGCAGTTGACGGAGCTTTTAAAAGCGCTTGGCCGGCTTGATGCGGAAACGCGCAAGCGCGAAGGGGTGCAGATTAATCTCGCCAAGCAGCAAGTAGAAGAAATGCTGCGTGCGCGGCGTGAGCAATTAGCGGATAAGCTGATGCAACAGCGCCTTGCGGCGGAAGCGATGGACGTCACCTTACCTGGCCGGGGCGCAAGTAAGGGTAGCTTACATCCTGTGATGCAGACCTGGGAACGGGTTGAACAGATCTTTCGCTCGATTGGCTTTGATCTCGCTGAAGGGCCTGAAATTGAAACGGACTGGTACAACTTTACTGCGCTGAATAGCCCGCTAAATCATCCGGCGCGTTCAATGCAGGATACGTTTTATATCGATGCACGGGATGAGAAAGATCAACTCCTGCTATTACGCACGCATACCAGCCCGATGCAGGTTCGCTATGCACGTATGAACCAGCCGCCCATCAGGGTGATCGCTGCGGGGCGCACTTATCGCGTCGATAGCGACGCAACGCATTCACCCATGTTTAATCAAGTAGAAGGGCTTTGGATCGATGAAAACATTAGTTTTGCCGATCTGAAAGGCGTCTATACAGAATTTTTGCGACGCTTTTTTGAGCGCGATGATTTGCAGGTGCGTTTTCGCCCATCTTACTTTCCATTTACTGAACCTTCTGCTGAAATCGATATGCTATTTGAGCAAGGCAAAAATGCTGGCAAATGGCTCGAGATTTCTGGCGCAGGCCAAGTCCATCCAAATGTGATTCGCAATATGGGTTTTGCCCCAGAACGCTATACCGGCTTTGCCTTTGGCAGTGGTTTAGAGCGGCTCACGATGTTACGTTATGGGGTGCAAGATTTGCGCCACTTTTTTGAAGGTGACGTGCGCTTTTTGCAGCAGTTTGCGTAATTTTCTATCGATTTATTTTTACAGAGTGTGTCATGCAATTCCCGCAATCCTGGTTAAGGAGTTTGGTTGATCCAACTTTATCGACGGAGTCATTGGCCCACGCGTTGACGATGGCGGGGCTTGAAGTTGAAGCGCTGCGCGCCATCGCGCCGCCGACCTCAAAGGTGGTCGTAGGGCAAATACGAGAAGTGGTTAAGCATCCAGATGCGGATCGTCTGAATGTGTGCCAAGTTGACGTTGGCGCGGCTGAGTTGCTAACTATCGTCTGCGGTGCGCCAAATGTTGCCGTGGGTTGTAAAGTGCCATGTGCGCTGATCGGGGCGGAGTTGCCCGCGGCAGAGGCCGGTGGCGCGCCTTTTCGGATTAAGCGGAGCAAGTTGCGCGGAGTGGAAAGCCAGGGCATGTTGTGTTCGGCGCGCGAGCTTAAAATCTCAGGCGATGGAGTCGGTTTGCTCATTTTGCCGGCGGATGCGCCGGTTGGACAAGATATTCGGCAAGCGTTGCACCTGGATGAGATAGTTTTTGACATTAAACTGACGCCCAATCGGGCCGATTGTTTATCGATTTTAGGGATTGCTCGTGAAGTCTGCGCGATCACTGGCGCGCCTTTGCGCCAACCTCAATTCGAGTCTGTGCGCACTACTTTGACGGAAATTTTGCCAGTTAAAGTTGCTGCCAGTGATCTGTGCGGACGTTTTTCAGGACGGGTGATGCGCCATGTGAACGCGCGCGCGCAAACCCCTAAATGGATGGTGGAACGCCTTGAGCGTGCCGGACAGCGCAGTATTTCAGCGTTGATCGATATTTCCAATTACGTGATGCTGGAATTAGGCCAGCCAACGCATATCTTCGACCTTGACAAACTGCACGGCCCGCTCGAAGTGCGTTGGGCGCAGTGTGGCGAAGCGCTCAAACTACTCAATGGAAATACGGTTGAGTTGGATCAGACCGTCGGCGTGATTGCCGATCAACAGGCTGTGCAAAGTATGGCTGGGGTGATGGGGGGGGATCATACCGCCGTCTCGCTGGATACATGCAATATCTATCTCGAAGCTGCATTTTGGTGGCCAGATAGTATTCGCGGGCGCGCGCGCCGGTACAATTTCGCCACTGAAGCCGCGCATCGTTTTGAGCGCGGCGTTGATTATGCGGCTACCGTTGCCCAGCTTGAATATATGACCCGCTTGGTGGTTGATATTTGCGGTGGGGAAGCGGGGCCGATTGACGATCAAGTGATTGCGCTGCCAGAACGCGCGCCAGTGGCGTTAGACGCTACCCGCGCGAGCCGCATAATCGGGGTAAATATAAGCGTAAATGAAATCGCAGAAATATTCACGCGTCTTGGCTTGCCTTTCGAGTTTCAAGACGAGCAATTTATCGTCACGCCCCCATCTTATCGTTTTGACCTCGAAATTGAAGCCGACCTGGTGGAAGAAGTAGCGCGCATTTATGGCTTTGAGAAGATCCCAGCGCGCCTGCCAGTCGCACTCAATATCATGCGCGAGGCGACGGAGACTCGGCGTTCCGTGCATGCGATCCGACATCAACTGGCGGCACTTGGCTATACAGAAACCATTAATTTTAGTTTTGTAGACGAAGCATGGGAGCAAGATTTTGCTGGCAATGCGGCGCCGGTGCGGGTATTAAATCCAATTGCAAGCCAACTCTCGGCGATGCGTAGCACATTGCTGGGTGGTTTGGTCAATCAGTTGAGTTATAACCTAAAACGTAAAGCTGCGCAGATTCGCTTATTTGAAGTGGGGCGGGCCTTCTCTTTAGACCCGGCCGCGCTAGCGGGCGATTTAACGGTGGCTGGGTTAAATCAGCAATCATTGGTGAGCGCGTTAGCCTATGGGCCGGTGTGGCCGGAGCAATGGGGCGTGGCGACGCGTTGGGTAGATTTTTTTGATCTTAAAGGTGATTTGGAGGCGCTTTTTGCGCCGGCAACGCCACGCTTCACGGCAGCTAAGCATCCCGCCTTGCATCCAGGGCGTAGCGCGCAGATTGAGTTGGCCGGCAAACAGGTCGGTTGGCTGGGCGAGTTACACCCACGCTGGTTACAAAAATATGATTTACCCCGTGCTCCCATTTTCTTTGAGATTAATCTAAACGCGTTATGCGAACGTACTGTGCCGACGGCGCTCGAGGTCGCCAAATTTCCGCCTGTACGGCGTGATATTGCGGTGCTCGTTAGTGCTCAAATTAAGGCGCAGGAGCTGCTTGACGAAATGCAAAAAGCACGCGCTGATGAAGCCTGCAAATATGTACAGCAGATTACACTGTTTGATGAATTTCGCCCTCAAGTAGAAACGGATGCACAGCTTCCCCAGCAAAGAAGTCTTGCGTTTCGAATCACCTTGCAAGATACTGAAGGGACTTTGCAAGATGCAATGATTGATCTAGCCATTAAAACTTTGGTTGATCGTCTAGTGCGCATCTATGATGTGCGCTTGCGTAATTGATAGCTTAAGAGTACGAATGCAATGGAATGGAGCGCAGATTTAGTGGAGCAACGGGCGATGTTAGGGCCGAAAAATTCAGCAGAGGATTCACCTAACAGCTTATGCGCAAGCGCTCCAAGCGAAGCGTCGGTTGAGATAGCAGGCGAAACGCCCACCTTGACTAAAGCTGAACTGGCTGAATTTTTATTTGATCAGGTCGGCTTAAATAAACGTGAAGCCAAGGAAATGGTGGAAGCTTTTTTTGAATTGATTAGTACTGCGCTTGAAAGAGGCGAAAGCGTAAAACTATCTGGCTTTGGCAACTTCCAGTTGCGTGATAAGTCGCAACGGCCTGGGCGCAATCTGAGAACCGGTGAAATCATCCCGATCGCTGCGCGCCGAGTCGTAACATTCCATGCCAGCCAAAAACTTAAGGCGCTGGTCGAATGCAATATGCCGTCGGCGCAGGCATCCGCGTATACGCCGCGATAGTGGGTTAAGGTGAGCTCAGTGATGCTGCAAAAAGTAACATTGCTTCCGATTCCTGCAAAACGCTACTTTACGATTGGTGAGGTGAGCCAGCTCTGCGCTGTAAAGCCGCATGTATTGCGTTATTGGGAGCAAGAATTCACTCAGCTTCGGCCGGTTAAGCGGCGGGGCAACCGGCGCTACTACCAGCATCATGAAGTCCTCCTGATCCGTCGCATTCGGGAGCTACTCTATGAGCAAGGTTTCACGATTAATGGCGCGCGCAACCGCTTGGATAGCCATCAGACATGCGCTGAGGGTAACCTATTGACGAGCGAGTCTGAATCTTCAGCACAAATTCATGCGCTGGATCTTAGTCAGTTACGTGCTGAGATTGAGCAGGTGATTAGAATTTTGCAAAAATAATCCGTTAAAACAACTTTGTTTTACTCGAGAAACACCAACCCGCATTTTTGCTCTGCTATAATTCTTGACTTCTTCGGGGCGTAGCGCAGCCTGGTAGCGTACATGCATGGGGTGCATGTGGTCGGAGGTTCAAATCCTCTCGCCCCGACCAATAAAATCAATGAGTTATAGATTCGCGTCTGTAACTCATTGTTGTTTTCTGGCTTTCGTTACCGTCTAGTTACCGGAATGTCGCCAACTCGGACTCTTGTTCACAGGTTCGTCATCGCTTTTATGCAAAACCAAGGAAGACAGCTAAAGCACGATTCACAGACAGCAGCGTTTGTTTATCCAAGCGGCCAAATGAAAGTCCTACTTTTTCTCGCGGAACTGTCTGCACTTTATCAATCATGATCTGCGATTCTTTTTGCAAGCCATTAGTTTTAGAAGGAGTTACCGCCAAGCGAAACACTGATGGATCTCGTAGCTCACTCGTTACAGGTAGTACAGTAACGGATGGATGCTCATTAAAGAGATCAGATTGAATAATCAGTGCAGGGTGCGGTTTGCCATAAGCGCCTTGCAAAGCAATTGTTGCCAAATCTCCACGCTTCACTTCCAGCCCTCTGTATCAGAAGCCTCTTGCAGCCAGTTTAGTATTTCGGTTTCGTGTGGATCATTTCTCAACGCCAATGATTGTTGGCGGCACTTATCCGTAAAATCTTGGCGGCGAGTATCTGGTACCCAAATTTGTATTGGGCGAAAACCTGCTGCACGTAATTCGTCACGATGCTTTTTTATACGGTGAGAGATACTATTTTCCATAGAACACCTCTGTATATTACATGAATCATGTATAGATCCAAATTATGTTACATGCAACGGGAGAGGGGCAACGTGCAAATACAAAATCTGCGAAATGACGCAAAGCCATATGCTTTCATGTTTTGGTATCCTGTGCGTAATGCTCGAACGTTCGACCAACGGATTAAAAGTAATCGGGATATCTATTCTAGCGAATGCTAAAATCTTCTCAAAACGCTTGTTTATAAAGGGTTTCGCTGAATAGCGCGCTACTCACTATTCTATGTAATTCTTCATTTTTGTGTAATTTTCTACGCACGATTACACAGAAATTACACAAACTTTTTAGTTGGTTTTGAATGCTCTGTCTGCTTCTGCTTATTCTGAGCATACCGTTTTTGTTCCTCACTCTCTTGAGGTTGAGTGGGATATTTTCTGTTCCAGCGCTTGCGCCGAGAACAATGGAAAGCCTATTCGATCTGGCGGAAGTCAGTTCCTCGCTATTTAGCACTGAGGTGGAAACCCTGGCCGATCAATTAGAACCGTGGGCAACGGATGAAAGAGGAGGGGGTGAATGAACGGGCCACTGGTATAGTACGTGTTGAAGCCGCAGAATATATCGTGTACCCCTAGCCCTATTTAAGGCGATGCTGGCGTGTCCTTACGTTACAAATCGGCAACCGACGTGAGATTTACCGCTAGGTCGCCTTGGGCCAGTTTGATGATGATTGGATTTCGTATCTTGTTAATCGCAGAAAGTAATTTTCTCCATTAATTTAGAAATTTTAAATCGTATATGCAAGATAAAAAATTAACTTCGAATAAAATTAGTTTAGCGCCTTTGGTTATTGAGCAGCTTTATAAGCAAGCTGCAAGTTACATCGATAGCGCTCGCCAAACTGTTTATCGTGTCATCGATACACAAATGGTCAGTGCTTACTGGTGTATTGGTCGTGATATAGTGCAAGCAGAGCAAAAAGGGCATGCACGTGCGGAATATGGGAGCAATTTATTGCCCGCACTCTCAGAGAAGCTTACAAAGAAATACGGTCGTGGATTCGGTATTTCCACTTTACGAGATATTCGCCAATTCTACTTGATTTATTCTGATTACATGCCAATTCACCACGCGGTGCGTGGTGAATCAGAAAAGCAATTGAATTCTAGACTGGGGTGGATCCATTACCGTGCGCTAATGAGATTAGATCGACCTGAAGCACGGCAGTTTTATGAAATTGAAGCCGAAAAAAATCATTGGTCTGGCCGAGAACTTGAAAGGCAGATTGCGAGCTTATTGTTTGATCGGCTGGCTAGAAGCAAAGATAGAGATGGCATAATGAGACTAGCCTGTAAAGGTCAAGAAATTACTAAACCAGAGGATACGATTAAAGAACCCCTGGTTCTTGAATTTCTTAATCTACCAGAATCACATCGATTAGTTGAATCAGAACTCGAAGAAGCTTTAATAAATAATCTACAGCATTTTTTATTAGAATTAGGTAAAGGTTTTGCATTTGTAGCAAGGCAAAAGCGGCTCTCGCTAGATGGTGATCATTTTTATACGGATCTTGTCTTCTATCATGTCATTTTAAAATGTTACGTTATCATTGATCTTAAAATTAGAAAGCTCTCACATGCTGATTTAGGCCAGATGCTGCTATATGTTAATTATTTTGACCGAGAAGTAATTGAAAAAGACGATAACCCGACGATCGGACTGATACTCTGTACCGATAAAAGTGACGCAATGGTTCAATATACGCTTGGTGATAAGACTAAACAAGTTTTTGCCAGTAAATACCAATTTCATTTGCCGACGGAAAAAGAGCTAGAAGCAGAACTCAGACGAGAAATAAAAGAGATAAAGCAAAAATTAGATGGGTAGCGATTGTTCGAAAACCTTAGGATCACAAAAGGAATGTCATCGTACCTTCCCCAAGGCTTTTCGTTACTGCCGCAGCAGGATATAAATGTGTTTCAGATAAAGTTATTTTTTGTTTAAATGGGGATAAAAAAGGTGTAGATCAGACATTACAATTTAGCCCTTACAAAAAAACTGTCCAGACTGAAAGTTATGTTAAATCCAGCCATTATTTCGTAGTGAAAGACCTCCATGGGGATCTTTCGCTACGACATCTTAACATCCGACTCTCAACTCTATTCCCAATCTTCTTCAGAGTCTGTATCAAAGTCGTCCCCACCACGTTGCTCCAACAGCGCTCGATTCATCTCGCTTAACTCAACCACCCCTTCCAATAACGTATCCTTCACCATCAGCTTATTATCCAGTCGTGACATCCAACGCAGGTGCGCATGAACTCCATCCTCCTCTCCTATCAGCTCCCACTGCCGAACCAACTTATCGCCACTGCCAGTCAACAAATAGGAACCCTCCGGCGTCGCCTTCCAGGCTACGCTATAGACTCCCTCGGTAAAATCTTGAATCACTCCTAAACACTTACCCGAAGCGACCTTCCAAAGACGCACCGTATTGTCCTCACTCCCCGAGGCGATCTGCGAACCGCTCGGCGAATACACCACGCTCCTAACCCAGTCAGTATGCCCTTCTAAGATGTATCCAGCCGCTCCGCTGTGCGCGTCCCACAGCCGCACCGTATTGTCCCAACTGCCCGAGGCGATCTGCGAACCGCTCGGCGAATACACCACGCTCATAACATAGGAGGTATGGCCTTCTAAGATGTGCCCAACCGCTCCGCTTTCCGCGTCCCACAGACGCACCGTCTTGTCATGACTCCCCGAAGCGATCTGCGAACCGTTCGGCGAATACACCACGCTCATAACCCAGTCGGTATGCCCTTCTAAGATGTATCCAGCCGCTCCGCTGTGCGCGTCCCACAGACGCACCGTCTTGTCCTCACTCCCCGAGGCGATCTGCGAACCGCTCGGCGAATACACCACGCTCATAACAGAGTTGGTATGGCCTTCTAAGATGTGCCCAACCGCTCCGCTGCGCGCGTCCCACAGACGCACCGTATTGTCAACACTCCCCGAGGCGATCTGCGAACCGCTCGGCGAATACACCACGCTCATAACAGAGTTGGTATGGCCTTCTAAGATGTGCCCAACCGCTCCGCTTTCCGCATCCCACAGACGCACCGTATAGTCATGACTCCCCGAGGCGATCTGCGAGCCGCTCGGCGAATACACCGCGCTAAAAACAGAGTCGGTATGGCCTTCTAAGATGTGCCCAACCGCTCCGCTGTGCGCTTCCCACAGACGCACCGTCTTGTCAACACTCCCCGAGGCGATCTGCGAACCGCTCGGCGAATACACCACGCTCAAAACAGCGGAGGTATGTCCTTCTAAGGTGTGCTCAGCCGCTCCGCTGTGCGTGTCCCACAGACGCACCGTCTCGTCCTTACTCCCCGAGGCGATCTGCGAACCGTTCGGCGAATACACCACGCTCCAAACAGCGGAGGTATGTCCTTCTAAGGTGTGCTCAGCCGCTCCACTTTCCGCGTCCCACAGACGCACCGTTCTGTCATCACTGCCCGAAGCGATCTGCGAGCCGCTCGGCGAATACACTACGCTCTTAACCCAGTCGGTATGGCCTGTCAAGGTGAACCCCGGCGCGCCGCTTGTCGCGTCCCACAGACGCACCGTCTTGTCCTCACTCCCCGAGGCGATCTGCGAACCGCTCGGCGAATACACCACGCTCAAAACAGAGGCGGTATGGCCTTCTAAAGTGTGCCCAGCCGCTCCGCTGTGCGCGTCCCACAGACGCACCGTCTTGTCCCCACTCCCCGAGGCGATCTGCGAACCGCTCGGCGAATACACCACGCTCCTAACCCAGTCGGTATGGCCTTCTAAGATGTGCCCAGCCGCTCCGCTTTCCGCGTCCCACAGACGCACCGTCCAGTCATCACTCCCCGATGCGATCTGCTCGCCGTTCGGCGAATACACCACGCTAAAAACAGAGTCGGTATGTCCCGCTAAGGTGTGCCCAGCCGCTCCGCTGTGCGCGTCCCACACTCGCACCGTCTTGTCCTCACTCCCCGAGGCGATCTGCGAACCGCTCGGCGAATACACCACGCTAGTAACACCAGAGGTATGTCCTTCTAAGGTGTAGGATTTTTCCCAATTCGAAGTCGAATAGATGCTGATCGTGCCGTTCCAAAGCCCTACCGCACAGTTTTCCCCATCCGGGGAATACGCGCAGGAATACACATAGCTCTCTTCTTCGAGATAAGCCCATTCGCCAAACCGTACCCCAGCCATCTTGGCTGCGCTTAAATCCGCATGGCGAAGCCAGCTATTCCGAAAATTGACCTCGCTTAAATCCGCCCCTTGCAACTGCGCTGAATCGAATACCCCAAAGCTCAGATCTGCCCCAGGTATCTGAACTCCTTTTAAATCCGCTGCATTGAACTGCACTCCAGCTTTAACCAGGATCGTGATTGCGTTCGCCGCAGCCATACTCACGCTATCCTGGCTCGTTGATGCTTTAATCCATGCCAACAGCGGTTTCAGCAGCCCTCCATTTTGCTGAACTCGCTCGACCAAAAAGCGCTGAATCGCTACATCCTCCACCACATTGAAAGTATTCAATAAGGCCTCAGCATCCACTTCAACAGAAGGGCTGAGCGCTTCCCATAACACCCGCACCTTTCCTACCCAGTTTAACGGCGTAAAATGATCCGATGACGCCAATTCCGTGAAGTTTTCCAGCTCTTCCCACACCGCGCGCGCCACTAAATAATCCTGGATCGATTTGTGAATAAAGCGATATTGCTGTTGCTGGCAAGTGAGCAAAGCGCTAAAACGCAGTAGCTTTTTTCCCTCATCCTGATTGCTCAGAAAGGCTTCATACCTTTTATCCTGCGGTATTCCACGACGAGTGAGCGGAGAATAGGCTGCTACCGTAGTTTTAGCCTCTGATAGGGCTAACGCGAAGTCGGTATTAAATGTTTCGCTATGCTTGATAAATCCTTCTTCTTTTAAACCATAGAAAGCGCTCTTCTGCGTCTCCGTCAATTTAGACTGAATCGCATCTAAACGCTCTAACGAACGCTTAAACCACGTCTGCACAAACTGCTCGTAGAGTTTGATTCGGGTTAAAGCCACTTGGCCGGGCCGAGCTTCGTCTAACGTCGGCAACACGCTTAAGGCCATTTTGAGCAAAAAGGGTGTGCCCAAGAGTTCTTTGACATTTGGGATACGCGCTAATCTATCTTGATAGTCTTCAGCACTCCACTGAGCCTGCATATGCTTAACATATTGATGAATATAGGTTTCGATCGACTGTTCTGAAAACAGTGCGAGCTGATACTCCAGCAGCACACGTGAACGTCCTCGTGGTTGCAGATGGTTTTGATAGCCTTCCGTTAAATATTCGGGCCGGCAACTCAGTAGGATTTTTGCTTGCCATTGATCCAGTTTTTCATCCGCATATAAATTCCTCTGTTCCGCAGGAATCTCATCGTAGCCATCTAAGATGAAAATAAAGCGCTGGCTTGCTCGCAACGCGTCGATCTGCTCTGGCGAGAAACCATATTTATCCGATAAATACTGACCAATGAGATTCTTGTTGGGCTTATCTATCGTCGGTAAAGAGATATACAGCGGGATCGGTCGCTCTCCCGAAGCCGCACTATAGTCTCGCCATAAGCGACGCGCTAAATGGCGGTTAAAGGTTGATTTACCTGAACCCGCTTCGCCTCGTAGTAGGAGTACCTGGGTTTTCTGGCTAGAATCCTGGGCTTGAGTCAAAAAGGCGGTTACCGCTTCGTCTAAATCAAAAAGAGTGTTTTTATCTGTGAGGGTCGCCGCCTGTGGGGCGACATACATCGCCAGCCCATCCTGAATCTCTCCCGGCTCTTCCCACGCAGTGAAATATTCTGCTTCGATATTCTGCCCTAAGATGGCCAACGGTTCTTTCTTCGAGCATAGCTCTCGCGCTTGCTGCTCTATAAAACGATCGAGATAGGCAGACTTTAATTCTCCAACAGACGTATGGATTTCTTGGATTTGCGGCAGAAGCTCTGGATTCGCTGAGTAGTAATGCACGTTGACCGTGTTATTCTTGCCATGGACTGGCGCATTAATCGTCCCTTGGCAGTTTTGTACTAACGTCTCCACCCCGGCGAGCCGTTCAATGGCAACGGGATGGTTTTTTTTATTTAAATGTTCACTACTTGACCCACGCTCGACTTCTCGCTTTCTCGAAGAAGCGCTACTGGCACTATAGCGTTCAAAAAGAGTCTGTTCCTTTTGATCTAATATGGCAGCTTCTGCAGTCCGTCCTAACGCCTTTAATAACCCACTGTATTCCGAATAAATCAACCCAAACATTCTGACTGTTTGACGATCAACAAAAGATTTTTCGAGCACTTCTTCCAGCAAATTTTGGGCAACTTTATAGTGATTCCCTGCTTCAACGACTTGACCTTCTCTTTTATACCAATCCGCGGCCTTTTTATAGTGTTGCACTTGCTCAAGCAGTTGCTTAGGGGTTTGGGGCGCACGCTGCCCCTGTGCAACAGGATTGGAACTTGAAAACAAGCCACTGGCAGGTGTAAACATCACGTTCCTTGTACGAGTATTTTCTAATTCTCGTTCGGTTTAATGAACAAGCCGTGTAGAAAAGCCGAATTTTTTAAGATTGAACAATAGGTAAAGTCTACAAATAAGAGAGTACGCGCCTATTTTGTGCACTCCGCTCAAAGACCGCATCGTCTTCATCCACCATTTTTCCGAATTGTACCGATGGGCCAATGATTTTTGCAAAAAATCATAGCGTAGGGATGGACGATCGAGTGTGTGGGACGCATCCATTCACTTTTTTGTCCCTGATTTCCGAGCCTACTCCCGGTCAAAATCCCTCTTTTTTCCGTGGTCAAGTCTGTCGGGTAGCAGCAGTACATTACTGCACCACCGCCCCCTAGGAACGCAACAGGCGAGTTTCCCCGCATTACGCTCGAGCCTTTCAAAGCCCCGTTTCAGGAGCCGGCTTCGTCACTTTTAAACCAAGGCTATGAATTTGCATATGGCAGTTTGGATGAACCATCACAAGGTTCCTCGACGCATCATTTCCTCCATCGACGCGTCGCACGATATGATGGATGTGCCACCCTGTTGCTTTTGTTAGCAGTTGGTGACACATACAACAGCGGCGATTCTGGTCAAGCCAGAGTCGAAGGAGCTTTTTATAACCCGCTAGGTTTTCTCTCATTTTCTGGCCATATCGGCTTTCAAAGTAGGGTTCCCATGCGGGATCGAAAGGATTCGCTTCGGCTTTGATTTTTACATGACGTTGAATTGCCACATCTGCGGCTAAATTCAAAGTTTTCATGACCACTGTGCCATCTGGACGTTTTTCATCCGTTGATGCTGCAAAGACCCAAGTCCGGGTTCCGATGGAATGGAAATACCGGTGCTTGATCCAGCGCCCTCCCTTTTGAGGGTGCCTACGACAGCACCATTGCCACAACGCACGCCATATTGCGTTATCGACTTTGACAAAGGTTTGCTTGGTGGCTACGTGCCGATGATAGTTCGCCCATCCTTTGATGACAGGGTTGAGTAAGCGAATCAAATTGACTTGCTTAATTGCCTTGTTGTCTTTAATGCTTGAGCGAATTTTCGTCAGAACCGCTTGAATATTCTTTTTTGATGTGTTTGATTAAGAACTTGCCGTTGTATTTGCGGACGTTCTGACCCAAGAAGTCGAATCCTTGTGCAATATTTGTGATCTTAGTCTTCTCTGGTGATAAAGTTAGCCCTCTCTCACTCAGAAATTCTTTGATCACAGGTAACACTTCGTTTTCCAGTAACTCTTTGGAAGCTCCTGTGACGATGAAATCATCACAGTACCTCACAAGGTTAACTTTAGGATGATGTTGACCACTTTTTGAACTGACCCCAGAAAGTTGGACGGTAAGTTAGTTAAGAATAAAAAGGCTGTGACCGTAGTCGATATTGAACAGGGCTCAGCCCATCCAATCTGAGTTTAATACGCTCATGGTTATAGTAATGAATGTAATCACTTAAACCTACTTGTAATTCGTCAATATTACAAAATTTATTCAGATAAAAGAACTCAGATTTTATTGTAGCGAAGAAGCTCTCCATGGCCGCGTTATCGAGGCAGTTGCCTTTACGTGACATACTTTGTGTAATGCCTTTTTGCGCAAGTTCCTCACGATAGGCTGCCATTTGATATTGCCAACCTTGATCTGAGTGCATGATTAGCTTGTCATCAGGCCCAAGGCAGGTAAACGCTTTACTTAACATAGTGCTAACCATCGCCAACGTAGGACGTGGGGCGATTTGATAGGAGATGATTTCTCCGTTATATAAATCCATAATTGGAGAAAGGTATAATTTCTGGCCATAGACATGGAATTCAGTGACATCCGTCACCCACTTCTGGTTAGGTCGCTGGGCACTAAATTGCTGTTGCAAGAAATTGGGTGCAATGCCTTCTATCGAGCCTTTGTAGGACCGATATTTTTTGGGCCGCACAAGCGATTTTAACTGTAATTGTCCCATCAAACGCTGAACTGTCTTATGGTTAACGAGAAAGCTTTCCTGCCGAAGAACGCTTGTAATTCGACGATAGCCATATCGCCCCTTGTGATAGGTAAAAATAGTTTTAATCTTCGCTTTGAGCGTTGCGTATTTATCGATTTTTTGCAATCCATTCAGTTGGTAGTAAAAGGTACTACGCGCCAAACCGGCCACTTTAAGCAAGCCCATTATCGGATACTGTTGCCTTAATTCAAGCACTATTTGTGTTTTTTGCTTTGTGCTGATTTTTTGCTCGCTTGAATCAAGGCTTCTAGCTTTTTTAGATATGCATTCTCCATGCGTAAATAATTTAATTCTTCGAGCAACTGCTCTCGAGTGCGCGTCTCGTCATTTCCAGACTTGATTGCAATACTTGAGGTGCCTCGCATTTTCTTAGATTTTCCTCTTTTGCCAGGAGATAGGGCTTCTATACCTCCGATATGATACAGGCGCTCCCACTCCCCTAGAGCACTTGTCTTACGAATATCAAAGTACGCTGCCGTTTCGCGATACGATAGATGGTTATCCCACATGTGCTGGAGGGCTGTAAGCTTGAAATCCGCACCGTATCGTCTGTATTTCCTTTTGAGGCCTGACAGACCGTGTATTTGGTAAGCTGCTGCCCATCTACGCAATAGCGAAGGCTCAACATCATACCGCTTCCCCAGAGCAATGGCTCCAGCCTTACCTGCCAGATAAGCCTTCACGACTTTTAGCTTAAGTTGATCGCTGTATTTATCCATGAAAAAACCCAAAAAAGTTTAGATCGGTTTCCAACTTTCTGGGGTCAGTTCATTTCACGGACACCCTTAAACTATCAAAAAGGAGTCTGTAATGCGTAAAAGCAAAGCGCCATATCCATCGGCCTTTCGTCAACAAATCGTAGAGCTTGTGCAAGCAGGTAAGAGCGCTAAAGAGCTATCTAAAGAGTTCGGATGCTGCACTAAAACAATCTTGAGTTGGGTCGCCCAAGCCTCAATAGCTCAAGCCCCTAAATCATCGATCAAGGTGGGCCTAACTACGGCAGAGGGAGAAGAGCTCAGTCGCTTACGGCGTCAAGTACGACAGCTTCAAATGGAGCGCGATATCTTGGCAAAGGCTACGGCCTGGTTTGCCGCAAAAGGCGAGAAGATATCTACCCCCTCTTCGAGCTCATGATGGCGAATCAGGCCGAATTCCCCGTGCAGGTGCTGTGCCGAGTGTTAAAAGTTTCGCGTAGTGCGTATTACGCTTGGAGTCAGCGTAAACCGAGTGCTCGTCAACAAGAAAATACGCAGCTGATAGAAGAGATTCGCATCATTCATGCTGAGTCAGATGCGACGTATGGAATGCCCCGTATTCGAGCTGAGCTGATGGAGCAAGGCTGGGCCGTTAGCCGTCGCCGAGTAGCAAGGCTGATGCGCCTTCAGGGCCTACGTGGCGTGTGCCGTCGTCGCTATCAAGTGACCACTCGGCGTGACTTACGGCAGCCGCCCGCACCTGATCTGGTGAAGCGTCAATTTGTTGCTGATGAGCCGAATCAGCTATGGGTGGCGGATGCTACGTTTGTGCCGACTGGAGCTGGCTTTATCTATCTGGCCATTGTCTTGGATGTGTGGAGTCGACGTGTCGTGGGCTGGGCCATTGGCGAGTCTCTCGTTACAGAGCTGATGCTCGACGCTTTGAATATGGCACTTGAACAACGTCAGCCTGAGAATGTGATTCATCATAGCGACCAGGGCTGTCAATACACCAGTTTTGCCTTTAGCAATCGCTGCAAGGCAGCGGGCGTGAAACTGTCTATGGGCAGCGTTGGTGATGCCTACGACAATGCGATGGCAGAGAGCTTCTTTGCCAGTCTTGAGTGCGAATTGCTGGATCGGCGTAGCTTTAAAAGTAAGTCTGACGCTCGCTTAGCTGTATTTACGTGGATTGAGGCTTGGTATAACCCTAAACGTAGGCATTCCTCTCTTGATTACGTTTCACCGATTCATTTTGAAAGGAAACATTTGCAAAAAAACGACATTCAGCCTGATGACTCTCTATACGAGTCAGAGGGTCTGATACTGGGCACAATGGATTCTGTTTTACCTAGTATTCATGCCGACTTACAAAACAATTTCATCTCTGTTTCCAATTGATTTATGGAAACCCTTTACTGTCCGTGAGAAGGGGGCAACATCAAAAGAAGGTTTCAATCTCAACGTCTCGCGCTACATCAGCACGACGCAAGCAGAGGAAAAAATAGATTTGAAAGAGGTTCACCAGCAATTGGGGGATATTGAAAAGGCAATCACGAAGGCACGAGACAAGCACAACGAGTTTCTTAAGGAGCTGGGGTTGCCACTATTGCCGTGAGTCGTAATACTATTTCCAATTGAAATAGTATTAATAATTCAGTTCCATTTGGTGGTAACCCCCCCCCATTTTTAAGGGATTTTAAAAGTAGAAAGCTAAGCTGAAAGAGCTAATTTTTAGAGTGGGGGGATTACCCTTTCCAGAGTTGCAGCCCCAACCAGAAAGTCTCGCTTGTGTGAAGCTTAATGTTGGACTCTGCGCCGTCTTGCTACCCACTCGCGTAATCGATCCAGATATAAATACACCACCGGCGTCGTATACAGCGTCAAGATCTGGCTGACAAAGAGGCCGCCTACAATCGAAATACCGAGTGGGCGGCGCAATTCAGAGCCTTCGCCTTGACCTAGCACCAGCGGCAGCGCGCCAAGCATGGCTGCGCAAGTGGTCATCATAATCGGCCGAAAGCGTAATAGGCACGCATTAAAAATAGCCTCGCGCGGACGACTGCCGCGGCGGGTGGCGGCAAGCGCAAAATCCACCATGATGATGGCGTTCTTCATCACAATACCAATCAGAAGCGTCACCGCAATCAGGGCGATTAGACTAAATTCGGTACGAAATAAAAGCAGCGCAAGCAAAGCGCCTACACCGGCTGAAGGTAAGGTTGAAAGAATGGTGAGCGGATGGATCGTGCTTTCATACAAAATACCCAGCACAATGTAAACCGCCGCGAGCGCTGCGAGAATTAGCAGCGGTTGGTTTGCTAACGACTTTTGGAAAACTTTTGCTGTGCCTTCAAAGCTGCCATGGATGCTCGCTGGCATGCCGATTTCGTTCATTGTATGGTTAATTACGATCGCTGCATCTGACAGTGATTTATCTGCAGGTAAATTAAACGAAAGCGTGACCGCAGCAAATAAACCTTGGTGAAATACGGCCAGCGGCGTGTGGCCGGGTTCGTAATGCGCAAATGCTGAGAGTGGTACCATGGTTTGCGCTGCGCTATGGTTGGTCGCGTTGAAATAAATATCTTTAAGCGCCTCAGGGTGCTGTGTATAGCGCGGCGCCAGCTCCATTACTACATGGTATTGGTTGAGGGCATTATAAATGGTTGAGACTTGCCGTTGGCCAAAGGCATCGTATAGAGTATTGCCAATCTGCGCTGGCGTAATGCCAAAGCGTGCAGCGCTAGCATAATCAATTATGATTTTATTTTCTAAGCCTTTTTGTTGTAGGTCATTATTGACGTCAATCAGTTCGCTTTTGCGCTGTAGGGCTTCGGTTAGTTTTTGTCCCCAACGATAAAGTTCGGCCGAGGATTCTCCCAGTAAAGTGAATTGATATTGCGCATTGCTTTGTCTGCCGCCGATCCGAATATCTTGCGAGGCAGCTAGAAAAAGTTGGCTGCCTGGCACCGCATTGAGTTTGGGACGGAGCCGTTCGATCACTTGCGCCGCCGTCAATTGGCGCTCAGCCCGGGGCTTTAATGAAATGCTCATGAAACTTGAATTGGCGCGTCTTGCACCGATAAAGCCGGCGATGGTCTCGACCGCAGGATCGGCTTTGATAATTTCCATGGATTGCGCGAGCTTTGTTTTCATGAGCTGGAATGAAATATTTTGGTCGGCCCGAATGCTGCCAACTAAGAGTCCAGTGTCTTGTTGTGGAAAAAAGCCTTTGGGAATCGTGATATATAGATAGATATTGAGTGCAATCGTGGTCAGCAAGACCACCCCAATGAGTTTAGGGTGCTCTAGCGACCAGTTGAGGGAACGCCGGTAGCTGCGCGGCAAAGCGTCGAGAAAACCTTGCATGCGTTTTTGTAGCATGGATTGAGCTACGGGTTCTTTGGGGCGCGCGCGCAAGAAGCGCGAACACAGCATGGGCGTGAGCGTGAGCGATACAAAGAGTGACATGCCAATCGTCAGCGAGAGCGTGAGCGCAAATTCTCGAAAAATTCGCCCAACAATGCCATCCATTAACAAAATAGGAAGAAAAACGGCAACCAGCGAAATTGAAATAGACAATACCGTAAAGCTGACTTCGCGCGCCCCGGCCAGCGCCGCGCGCAATGGCGATTTTCCGGCCTCAATATGGCGTGAAATATTCTCCAGTACTACGATTGCATCATCCACGACAAAGCCTGCCGCAATCGTTAATGCCATTAATGAGAGATTGTCGAGGCTATAGCCCAAGAGGTACATTGCGCTAAAAGTGCCGATGATTGAAATCGGCACAGCGAGACACGGAATCAGCGTTGCCCGTGCATTGCGCAAAAAGGCGAAGACCACAAAAATGACCAGGCCAACTGCAATTGCAAGCGTATATCCGGCGTCTTTTAAGGACGCGCGAATGGTTTTCGTACGGTCAGCAATCGGTGTAATGTTGACGGCAGCGGGTAGTGCGGCCTGTAGCTTAGGCAATATTGCCTTGACCCGGTCAACCGTGTCGATGACATTGGCGCCGGGCTGCCGATATAAAATCACCAACACCGCGGGTTCATTATTGAGTAAACCGAGTGTGCGCACATTTTCCGTGGCGTTGCTTACCTGGCCAATGTCGGCTAAGCGGACTGCTGCGCCGTTGCGGTACGCAATTATGAGGTTGCGATATTGGCTGGCTTGGGTCGCTTGGTCGTTTGTATAGAGTTGATAGCGTTGCGCGCCATACTCTAGTGCGCCCTTAGGCAGGTTTTGATTGGCTGCTGAGAGCGCTGTGCGTACCGTCTCCAGGCCAATGCCGTATTTGAATAACGCATGTGGGTTAAGCTCAACCCGCACCGCAGGGTTGGCAGAGCCACTCACAGCGACTTCACCAATGCCAGGGATTTGCGACAACGCTTGTTGCAGGACAGTCGCGGCGGAGTCGTAAAGTTGGCTACGGGTTAGCGTTGGCGAGGTGAGCGCGAGGATTAAGACGGGCGTGTCGGCTGGGTTGACTTTGTTATAGCTAGGATTTCGTTTTAGATGGCTAGGCAGATCGGCGCGCGCTGCATTAATGGCCGCTTGCACATCGCGCGCGGCGCTATCGATATTGCGTTTAAGTTCAAACTGTAAAATAATTTGCGCTGCGCCGCTTGAGCTGACCGAGCTCATTTCGGTTACGCCATTGATTTGCCCCAAGCGCCGTTCAAGCGGACTGGTCACACTGGTGGCGACAACTTCAGGGCTGGCTCCCGGCAAACTGGCTTCTACCGAAATCGTTGGAAAATCAACTTGTGGCAGCGGCGATACTGGTAGTTTAAAAAAAGCAAAAATACCGCCCAGGACGATGCCGGCTGACAGCAGCGTCGTGGCAATTGGGCGAGCAATAAACGGACGCGATAAATTCATACCGGGTTTAAGATTGAGCTTTTTTAAAGCGTGCTGCTAAACGGTCGAAAGCGAGGTAAATAACCGGCGTTGTAAATAATGTTAAGACCTGGCTCACAATCAATCCACCCACAATCGCAATCCCCAGCGGCCGGCGTAGTTCGGCGCCGACGCCTGAGCTAAACATCAACGGTATCGCGCCAAAGAGTGCCGCGAGAGTGGTCATTAAAATGGGCCGAAAGCGTAATAAGCATGCTTGATAGATCGCGTCGCGCGGCGTTTGCTTTTGCTTGCGCTGTGCCTCGAGGGCGAAATCGATCATCATAATGGCGTTTTTTTTGACGATGCCAATTAATAGCACAATGCCGATGACAGCGATCACATCGAGATCGTGGCCACTGATGATTAGAGCGAATAAGGCGCCAGCGCCGGCTGAGGGGAGCGTGGATAAGATCGTGACGGGGTGAATAAAACTTTCGTATAACACCCCAAGCACGATATACATGGTGACAATCGCCGCCAGAATCAGAAACAATTGGTTAGTGAGCGAGGCTTTGAAGGCCAGTGCCGCGCCCTGAAAACGTAGCGTAAATGAGTTGGGCAGCCCAATCTCGGCGCAGGCTTTTTCAATTTCTCGGACCGCTGTGCTGAGTGAGGCGCTGGGTGCTAAGTTGAAAGAGACGGTGGCGGCTGGAAATTGGCTCAGGTGGTTTATAACGAGCGGCGCGCGTTGTTCGCTGAGGCTAGCAATTGCGGTGAGTGGAACTTGGCCATTGCTGGAAGTTGCCGATGGCAAATAGATCGAGCCAAGCGTAGCCAGTGCTCCCATCCCTTGTTGCCAGGCTGGATCAGCCTCCAAGATGACCCGATACTGGTTTGACTGGGTAAAAATAGTTGAAATGATACGTTGGCCAAAAGCCGTATAGAGTGCGTTGTCTACGATTGCCGGCGTGATGCCAAAGCGTGCTGCCTGATCGCGGTCAATTTTTACGTAAATGGATAAGCCATTGTTTTGCAAGTCGGTGGCTACATCAGCGAGCGCTTTAGATTGTTTTAAGCGCGTTATTAACTTAGGCAGCCAGACCTCAAATTCATCGAGTTGGGTGTTTTGTAAAGTAAACTGATATTGCGTCGGGCTAACTGTTGCATCAATCGCCAAATCCTGTACCGGCTGCATATAAAGTGACACGCCGGCAAGCGCGTCCACGCGTGGCTGGAGGCGTCGAATAATTTCGCTGGCATGAGCTGAGCGTTGCTTGTGTGGGCGCAGATTAATCAGAAAACGTCCGCTATTCGATGCAATATTGGTTCCATCAATGCCAATGAACGAGGACAAGCTAAGCACATCGGGATCTTGCAAAATTTCAGTAGCCAGCGCCTGCTGGCGCTGCGCCATAGCGGCGTACGAAGTGGTTTGAGATGCCTGTGAAATGCCTTGAATGATGCCGGTGTCTTGCACCGGAAAAAATCCTTTGGGAATGAATAAATACAAGAGCACAGTACAGAGTAAAGTGCCTAGCGCGAGGAATAATGTCAGCGTTTGATGGGCCAATACCCAAGTCAGCGTGCGTCCATAGTAATTAATCGTTGCCTTGAAAAAAGCCTGGGTTTTGACGGTAATGGCAGGTTTGCGTTGGGCGTGAGTAGACTCAGATGCTGCGCCGGGCAGCAGGTAGGCACACATCATTGGCACTAATGTGAGCGATACTAACGCTGAAATTAAAATAGCAATCGCCAAAGTCAGCGCAAATTCATGAAACAGCCGGCCTACCACATCTCCCATAAAAAGCAGTGGAATTAGCACGGCAAGCAGTGAGATCGTGAGAGAAATAATCGTAAAGGCAATTTGCTTTGAGCCTTTTAACGCGGCTTGCAGCGGACTCTCGCCTTCTTCAATGAAACGCGCGATATTTTCGATCATCACAATCGCGTCATCCACTACAAAGCCGGTCGCAATCGTGAGCGCCATCAAAGACAAGTTATTGAGCGAGAAGCCCCACAAGTACATGATCGCGAGCGTGCCGATAAGCGATAAAGGAACAGATAAACTCGGGATTAAAGTCGCATAGAAATTGGCCAAAAATACAAACATAACCAGCACCACGAGCGCGATTGCCAACACGAGCTCAAATTGAACATCATGCACTGAAGCGCGAATGGTCGTAGTGCGGTCGGTCAGCACTGTGACTTGCAAGGCCGCGGGCAGTGCCTGTTTTAATTGTGGCAGCAAGTCCTTAATATTATCCGTGGTTTGGATAACATTTGCGCCAGGTTGGCGTTGTACGTTCAAAATCACGGCAGGCGTTGTATTCATCCAAGCGCCGAGCTTATCGTTTTCCGCGCCTTCAATCACGGTCGCCACGTCGGCCAATTTAATCGGCCGGCCATTCTTATATGCGATTAGCGCGTTGGCGTACTCGTTGGCGTTTTGCAATTGGTCATTGGCGTTGATTGTGTAGGCGCGCGAGGGGCCATCAAAGCTGCCTTTGGGCAAATTAACATTGAGCGTGCCCAAAGTAATGCGTAACTGATCAAGGGTTAGACCGTAAGCGGCCAGGGCGCGTGGATTGGCGCGAATCCGCACCGCCGGCCTATGTCCACCGCTCAGAGTCACTAGCCCAACGCCTGAAACTTGCGATATTTTTTGCGCCAACTGGGTGTGGGCGAGGTTTTGCACCTGGGTTAATGGCAGCGTGGCTGAGGTCAGGGCCAGCGTTAAAATGGGCGCATCGGCTGGGTTGATTTTGGCATAAATGGGAGGGGCGGGAAGATCCGCGGGCAATAAATTGCTGGCGGCATTGATGGCGGCTTGCACTTCTTGCTCAGCGCTATCAAGCGGCACATCAAGATTGAATTGCAACGTAATGATGGCGGCTCCGGCTGAACTGGCCGAGGCGATCTGTTTTAACCCTGGCATCTGGCCTAATTGGCGCTCAAGCGGGGCGGTAATCGACGACGTCATCACCTCAGGGCTGGCGCCTGGATAAAAAGTTTGCACTTGGATGGTTGGATAATCCAGGGCGGGCAAAGCGGAAATAGGCAAAAAGCGGAGCGCGACCAAACCAGCCAACATAATGGCCGCCATTAATAGGGTGGTGCCAACTGGCCGGAGAATAAAGATGCGTGAGGGATTCATGCCGGTTGGGAGGGTGCAACAGCGATTTTTGTGCCTTCGCGCAAGCGGTCTGCGCCGTCAATCACGACCCGTTCCCCTGGCGTCAAGCCGGTTTTGATGCTCGTGTACTCGGCTTTAACTGGGCCAGTTTTAAGGGTGCGCACGGAGACCGTGTTATCGGGATTGATGACATACGCATAGGTACCGATCGAACCGTTTTGAATGGCTGAGCTAGGTACAATAGTTACGCCATCTAGTGTATCAACCAGTAGATTAATATTAACGAACTGGTTTGGGTAGAGCATATCATTCTGATTCGCGAAATGTGCCCGCAATTTTACCGTGCCGGTCGCTGGATCAATCTGATTATCGATGGTTTTCAGATAACCCGTTTCAAGTACTGTGCTGCGGTTGCGATCATAAGCAGAAACCGGTAGCTTTTGCGTGGAGCGCAAACGTTTGAGGACGGTGGGTAGCGTGTCCTCCGGCAAGCTAAAAATAACGCTAGTCGGCTGCATTTGAGTAATCACGACGATGCCGTTGGCATCGCTCGGTTGTACATAATTACCCACATCAACTTGCCGTAAGCCAACGCGGCCGTTAATCGGGGAGGTGATGCGGCAATACGTTAGATTCAGTTGGTACTGGTCGACCTGAGCCCGATCCGCTTGCACGATACCCCGATACTGTTCGACGAGAGAGGCTTGGTCTGCGACTTGCTTGGCGGAGATTGAATCCTGTTTCAACAAAATTTGGTAGCGTTTAAGGTCTGCTTGCGCTTGTTTGAGTAAAGCCTGATCTTTGGCAAGCACGCCTTGCGCATTTTGCAAATTAATTTGATGCGGCCGAGGGTCAATTTGCGCGAGCAAATTGCCTTTTTGCACAAATTGCCCTTCTTTGAAAGAGACTTTCATCAACCTGCCTGCGACTTGCGTTTTTGCGGTGAAGCTGGCGAGCGGAGTGACGGTGCCTAGCGCATTGAGTTCAATTGGCATTGCGCCGCGCGTGACGTGCGCCACCCGTACGGTTTGTACTTGAGCGCTGTCTAGGCGTGAGCTGCTATGTCCTTTAGCGGGTGCATTGGCGTGAGCTAAATAGAGCCATCCGCACCAGATGAGTAGCGCGAGCGTGAGCGCGAAAAGGGTGAGCAATAAGATGCGCCGCTGCCGCATACCGTACAACTTCTTAAGCCCTTGCATAAAAAAACGCGTTTGATCTGTAAGGAGTTTTCCGGCGGTCATTTGATCTTCCTTTGGCTTAGCATCTTCACGATGTTCTGACTATCCGTAACAGGGTGCGCGCCACAAGTGCGGCTGCTTTGCTTATAAACGCTATAGCGTACACCAGATAAGATGAAAAGTTATCAATGCGGCATAACGCGTTGTTTAAATCTTTCTCTGAGCAAGCGTAATGCGTCGGATCATTACAAGCGCCATGCTAGAATCTAGAATTACTGTGGCATTTACGCCAGAGCTTTTCTGATTTACACGGCGTTTTTTTGAATGATCCAATCTACTGCGATACTCCGTACAGTGGCGTGCTCGATATTTGTGCTGGCGCTAGCCAGTTGCAGCTCGCCCAATCCCAGCGCCATTGATTACCAAGGCGCAGCAAAAAGTAAACCCACGCCGCTCGTGGCACCGCCTGATATGGCGCAGACTGCGGCTCGTCAGCGCGTCCCCGCGTCTGATGGCGTGGTAACCCTCTCTTCCTATTTGCATCCTGAGCGAATTGCCGCGCCGCTTGAGCAGGCGCTTGAGCCATTGGTAGGGATGCGGATTGAGCGAAAAGGGAGTATGCGCTGGTTGGTCGTGGAGCAGCAAACTGCGCAGCAATTATGGCCGCAAATCCGTCAGTTTTGGCAAGAGCAAGGCTTTTCTCTAACGCTTGACTCGCCTGAGCAGGGTCTAATGGAAACGGATTGGAAAGAAACCTATGCCAAAATTGATCAGGGCATGATCCGCAACACGCTAGCCAAAGCATTGCCGAGTGCTTATGTGACCGGTGAAAGGAATCGGTACCGCGTGCGCCTGGAGCCGCGCCCGCAAGGGGGAACCCATATCTTATTAAATCAGCAGGGTATGCATGAGGTATTGATTGGTCGCAACAAAGAAACCAGTGAGTGGCAAAACACGCCAAATGATCCGGTGCTTGAGGCGGAATATTTACAACGCTTGATGTACGCGTTGGGGCCGAATAAGTCAAAGCAAGCAGTAGCGGCGCAAAATCCCTCAGCTTCTGCTGCTCAGCCAAGCGCGGCTGCCCCAGCCAGTTTGTCTCAAATCGATTTCGCTGAGCCATTTGAGCGGGTTTGGTTGTATGTAGGCTATGCGCTTGAACGCAGCAACTTCACGCTTGAAACAAGCAACCGCGCACAGGGCATATATACCGTGCGTTATGTTGAATCAGCAGCTTTGAATGCACCTCAATCTGGTTTTTGGAGTCAAGTTTTTCATGGCAAAAAAGAGAAGGTAGCGAAACAATACAAGCTGCGTGTGCGCGCCATGACCCAGACCACAACCAATGTGGCGGTGGTCAATGAAGATGGCGAGGTCGATGTTTCCCCAGCAGCGCAACGCATCTTAGCGTTACTGGCTGATCAATTGCATTGAATAATCACGGCGAACAAGTTAGAATCTCTGCTTTGCAGTAATTTGCGTGAGCAGAACCTGTGCCGACGTGGTGAAATTGGTAGACACGCTATCTTGAGGGGGTAGTGGCGCAAGCCGTATGAGTTCGAGTCTCATCGTCGGCACCATGTATTTTTAATGTCAGCTCGTTAGTTTATGTTTGAGTTGGCATTATTGCTTGAGTATATAGATATGGGTTATCTCAGCGGGCGCGCAGCAGCGCCCATGAGCTAGCCTAGAACGATAGAGGATTGTCTTGAACCTCACAGCCTGGTTTCCTGTTTTGCTCTTTATCCTCACGGGCGTAGGCTTGGGTATGGTACTGCTCGGTATTGGCAAAGTACTTGGCCCTAAGCGTCCGAATAGCGAGAAAAATGCACCTTACGAGTGCGGCTTTGAGGCATTTGAAGATGCGCGCATGAAATTTGATGTGCGTTATTACTTAATTGCAATCCTATTTATTATCTTCGATTTAGAAACCGCCTTTCTTTTTCCGTGGGGTGTTGCGTTAAGGGATATTGGCTGGCCGGGCTTTCTCGCAATGATGATTTTTCTGTTGGAATTCGTGCTCGGTTTCGCTTATATCTGGAGAAGAGGTGGGCTTGACTGGGAGTAATCGAATGCCGGCGGCAGATGCGGATCGCATTGATGTCAGGCTGGAGCGGAGCGCAAAGTTATGAGTATTGAAGGCGCCCTAAAAGAAGGGTTTATCACCACGACCGCGGACAAGTTGATTAATTGGACGCGTACGGGCTCGTTATGGCCGATGACGTTTGGTCTTGCTTGCTGTGCGGTTGAAATGATGCACGCGGGTGCATCCCGTTACGATTTGGACCGCTTTGGCGTTGTGTTTCGGCCTAGTCCACGTCAATCTGATGTGATGATTGTCGCGGGTACGTTATGCAACAAAATGGCAGGCGCTTTGCGCAAGGTTTATGAGCAAATGGCGGAGCCACGTTGGGTGATTTCAATGGGCTCATGCGCAAACGGTGGTGGTTATTATCATTACTCATATTCTGTGGTGCGGGGTTGTGATCGCATTGTGCCAGTTGATGTTTATGTGCCCGGTTGCCCACCAACGGCTGAGGCTTTAATTTACGGCATTATTCAGTTGCAGGCTAAGATCACGCGCACGAATACGATTGCGCGTTAGTTTTTCTGCAATACGGCTAAATCAGATTTTGATACGGTATTTAGAAGTGGGGCCTTCCTCGATGACAAACAAACTCGAAGCGCTGATGGCGAATCTCGAGACAGTATTTGGCGCTGATTTGCGCATCAGTCATGCGTTTGGGCAGATCACGGCCGTGGTGAAAGCCAGCGATTATCTTAGTGTAATGCGCCAACTACGGGATGAACCCTCGTTGCGTTTTGAGCAATTGCTGGATTTGTGCGGAGTCGATTATTCAGCTTGTGCCGAAGAAGCTAAGAGCAAGCTGATGGCGGATCAAGTCGACCCTACGTTAGCTCCTGCTCGTTTCGCCGCCGTATTGCAGCTTATCTCGATTACGCATAATTGGCGTTTGTGCGTCAAAGTGTTTGCGCCCAATAACGAATTTCCAGTTCTACCTTCGATTGTCCAAATTTGGAATTCGGCCGACTGGTATGAACGAGAGGCATTCGATTTGTTCGGTTTAGTCTTTGACGGGCATCCTGATTTGCGCCGGATTTTGACCGACTATGGCTTTATCGGCCATCCATTTCGCAAAGATTTTCCCGTGTCTGGTTATGTTGAGATGCGTTACGACCCTGAGCAAAAACGGGTGGTTTACCAACCCGTCACCATCGAGCCGCGCGAAATCATTCCGCGCGTGATTCGCGAAGACGGCTATGGCGGCTTAAAGCCAGGTCAACCTCATTAACTCAGACTACAACGGATTGAAGCGAAGATTAAGTTGGGATCGCTAAGATGGCAGAAATCAAAAATTACACGCTGAATTTTGGACCCCAGCATCCGGCGGCCCATGGCGTATTGCGGCTGGTGCTTGAGCTTGATGGCGAAGTCATTCAGCGCGCGGACCCGCATATTGGTTTGCTGCACCGAGCCACTGAAAAGCTCGCGGAAACCAGAACTTATTTGCAATCAGTGCCCTATATGGACCGTCTCGATTATGTATCGATGATGGTCAACGAACATGCGTATGTGATGGCGATTGAGCGGCTGTTGGGCATTACTGTGCCAATCCGCGCGCAATATATCCGCGTGATGTTTGATGAAATCACGCGCATTCTGAATCATTTAATGTGGCTTGGCTCACATGCGCTGGATGTCGGCGCGATGGCGATATTTCTTTATGCCTTTCGTGAACGTGAAGATTTGATGGACGTTTACGAAGCGGTGTCAGGCGCTCGCATGCATGCTGCTTACTATCGTCCAGGCGGCGTTTATCGCGATTTGCCTGATGCGATGCCGCAATATAAAGCGTCCAAAATTCGCAATGCAAAGGCGCTGACGAAGCTGAACCAAGCACGCCAAGGCTCGGTGCTGGATTTTATTGATGATTTTAGTCAACGTTTTCCGAGCTGTGTCGATGAATATGAAACCTTGCTGACGGACAATCGGATTTGGAAGCAGCGTTTAGTGGATGTTGGGGTTGTGAGTCCCGAGCGCGCGCTGCAACTGGGTCTCACTGGGCCGATGCTGCGTGGCTCAGGGATTGAATGGGATTTGCGCAAAAAACAGCCTTATGAAGTCTACGATCAGTTGGATTTTGATATTCCAGTGGGTGTCAATGGCGATTGCTATGATCGCTACTTGGTGCGCATTGAAGAAATGCGGCAGTCGACTCGCATTATTCGGCAATGCGTAGAGTGGTTGCGTCACCACCCAGGTCCGGTCATGATCGATAATACTAAGGTGGCGCCGCCTAAGCGGCTTGAGATGAAAAGCAATATGGAAGCGCTGATTCATCATTTTAAGTTGTTCACGGAAGGCTTTTGTGTGCCAGCAGGGGAGACTTATGCTGCGGTCGAACATCCGAAGGGCGAGTTTGGTATTTATTTAGTATCGGATGGGGCTAACAAACCCTATCGACTCAAAATTCGTGCGCCAGGTTTTGCGCATTTGTCAGCTTTAAATGAAATGGCAAAGGGCCATATGATCGCGGATGCGGTAACCATTATCGGTACGCAAGACATTGTCTTTGGTGAAATTGATCGTTAATCAGGAATTGCACCTAGGTTGTAATGTAATTAAGAGTGAACTGGAAAATGCTCTCTGCTGAAGCTTTGAAAGAAATTGATCGTGCGCTAGCCAAATATCCGGCTGAGCAGAAACAGTCTGCTGTGATGGCGGCGCTTGCCATTGCGCAGGACGAGCAGGGTTGGCTCTCTACGGAAGTGATGGGCTTTGTGGCGGATTATCTTGGCATGCCGGCGATTGCGGTACAGGAAGTCGCAACTTTTTATGCGATGTATGAAACGGCGCCGGTTGGCGTGCAGAAAATTACCGTTTGCACAAATCTGCCTTGCGCTTTATCTGGCGGGGAAGCGGCCGCTGATTATTTAAAGCATAAGTTGGGGATTGGCTTTGGTGAAACTACGCCAGATGGCAAATTTAGCTTGCGCGAAGGCGAATGCATGGGTGCTTGCGGTGATGCGCCAGTGTTGTTGGTGAACAATAAACGAATGTGTAGTTTTATGAGCCGTGACAAAATAGATCAATTGCTGAAGGAGCTTGAGCAATGACGTGTTTGCACGAACGCCATTTGCAACCATTGATTCTCGCTGGATTGAATGGTGCTAATTGGCAACTCAGCGATTACGTTGCGCGTGGCGGTTACCAGCAATTAAAGCGCATTCTGACGGAAAAAATACCCCCTGAGCAAGTGATCGCTGAAGTTAAAGCTTCTGGTTTGCGCGGACGGGGTGGCGCAGGTTTTCCGACGGGGCTTAAATGGAGCTTCATGCCGCGTCAGTTTCCGGGCCAGAAATACCTGGTATGCAATTCTGATGAAGGCGAACCCGGCACTTTTAAAGATCGCGATATTCTGCGTTACAACCCCCATGCGTTGATCGAAGGTATGGCGATTGCGGCCTATGCGATGGGTATTACCGTTGGATATAATTATATTCACGGTGAAATCTGGCAGGCCTATGAACGTTTTGAGCAAGCGCTTGAGCAAGCTCGCGCGGCAGGATATCTAGGCGCTCATATTCTGGGCTCAGATTTTTCATTTGAGCTCCATGCGCATCACGGTTATGGTGCGTATATCTGTGGCGAAGAGACCGCCTTGCTTGAATCCATTGAAGGCAAAAAAGGTCAGCCGCGCTTTAAGCCGCCTTTTCCGGCAAGTTTTGGCCTATTTGGCAAACCGACCACGATCAATAATACCGAAACGTTTGCCGCTGTCCCATTTTTGTTTGCGCTGGGCGGACAGACCTATTTAGAGCTGGGCAAGCCAAATAACGGTGGGACTAAAATCTTTTCGGTCTCAGGCGATGTAGCTAAACCTGGCAATTACGAAGTGCCGTTAGGTACGCCATTTGCCGATTTATTAGCTTGCGCGGGCGGGATGCGTGACAATGCTCAGCTCAAAGCGGTGATTCCCGGCGGCTCATCAGCGCCGGTGGTGCCCGGCGCTATCATGATGCAAACGGATATGGATTACGATTCGATCGCGCAAGCGGGCTCTATGCTGGGCTCAGGCGCTGTGATTGTAATGAATCAAACACGTTGCATGGTGCGTGCGCTATTGCGCTTAGCTTATTTTTATTATGAGGAATCATGCGGCCAATGTACGCCATGTCGCGAAGGCACGGGTTGGTTATACCGCGTGGTGCATCGAATCGAGCATGGCAAGGGTGCTCACAATGATCTTGAGCTACTCAATTCAGTTGCTGAAAACATCATGGGCCGCACCATCTGCGCGTTAGGCGATGCGGCTGCGATGCCAGTGCGTGGCATGCTCAAGCACTATTGGCAAGAATTTGAGCATCATATTGAACACAAGCGCTGTCTGGTTGGGCAACCAGTAGAAGCTTTTTAATACGGTTTCAAAATGGTTGAATTGGAAATAGACGGCAAAAAAGTCGAAGTGCCTGAAGGCACGATGGTAATTCAGGCTGCACAGCAGGTTAATACCTATATTCCGCACTTTTGCTATCACAAAAAACTGTCAGTTGCTGCCAATTGTCGGATGTGTTTAGTTGAAGTTGAGAAAATGCCCAAAGCGGTGCCTGCTTGTGCGACGCCGGTAGCGGCTGGCATGATGGTTAAAACGCGCTCAGAAAAAGCCGTTAAAGCCCAGCAAGCCGTGATGGAATTTCTCCTGATTAACCATCCGCTTGATTGCCCGATTTGCGACCAAGGCGGTGAATGTCAATTGCAAGACCTTGCCGTAGGGTATGGCAAAACACAGTCGCGCTATAGCGAAGAAAAGCGCGTAGTTTTTCATAAAAATATTGGCCCGCTAGTCTCCATGGAAGAAATGGCGCGCTGCATTCATTGCACGCGCTGCGTGCGTTTTGGTCAAGAAGTGGCTGGCGTGATGGAGCTTGGGATGCTGGGCCGCGGCGAGCATTCTGAAATTACGGCTTTTGTTGGACAAACCGTCGATTCGGAATTGTCAGGCAATATGATTGACTTGTGTCCGGTGGGTGCTCTGACTTCAAAACCTTTCCGTTACAGTGCGCGGACTTGGGAGTTAGCGCGCCGTAAATCAATTAGCCCGCATGATAGCGTGGGCGCTAACTTGGTCGTGCAAGTCAAAGGCAACCGGGTGATGCGTGTTCTACCCTTTGAAAATGAAGCGATTAACGAATGTTGGCTGTCTGACAAAGATCGTTTTGCCTATGAGGCGCTCAATAGCAGCGAGCGCCTCACGCAGCCCATGATTAAGCAAAATGGGCAATGGCATGAAGTGGCTTGGCATAGCGCATTAACTTATATTACAGAAGGCTTAAGCAAGATCAAGGAAAATCATGGCGCAGCTTCAATTGGCGCGCTCGCCAGTCCGCATAGTACGTTAGAAGAGCTCTATCTATGGCAGCAACTTGCGCGTGGAATTGGCACTGAAAATATCGATTTCCGTTTGCGGCAAATTGATTTTAATCAAGCTCTGCCTAAAGCGCCATGGCTTGGCATGGCGCTTGAAGATTTATCAAACCTGGATAGCGCGTTGATTGTGGGCGCGTTGCTCTGTAACGATCATCCACTGTTTGCTGCGCGTTTGCGGCAAGCGGCAAAAGCCGGCGCACAGATCAATTTATTGCATGCGCTTGATGATAATGCACTGATTCCAAGCGCCCAGCGGCTGATAGCGGCGCCTTCCGAGTGGCTAGAAGAATTGGCTGGGATCGCGGTGGAGCTGGCGCAGGCACAGGGGATAGCAGCGCCTGAGGGATTGCATGGCGTCACGCCATCGGCTGCTGCCCGAGCGATGGCGGCGCGGCTTAACCAACCTGGGCTAGGCGCGCGGCGCGCGCTATTATTAGGTAATGCAGTGGTTCAGCATCCAGATTTTAGCTTGCTCTATGCGGTTGCTCAGTGGATTGCGCAGCACACTGGCGCGCAGCTCGGTTTTTTAACTGAGGCGGCGAATACAGTCGGTGCGCATTTGGTGGGCGCAGTGCCGGGAGCGGGCGGTTTGCCTGCGGCAGAAATGTTTAAGCAAGCGCGCAAGGCTTATCTCTTGTTGAATGTAGACGCTAACTATGACACGGCCAATCCAGCGCAGGCGCGTTCTGCGTTAGCCCAAGCTGAAATGGTGGTGAGCTTATCAAGCTTTAAGCATGGACTGGATTATGCTGATGTGTTGCTGCCCGTCGCGCCGTTTACCGAAACCGCCGGGACTTTCATTAATGCACAAGGTACCGTGCAAAGTTTTAATGGTGTGGTGCAGGCGCTAGGTGAAGCTCGTCCAGGTTGGAAAATCTTGACGGCACTGGGCAAATTGCTCGACTTGCCAGGCTTTTCTTATGACTCGCCTGAAGCTGTGCGGGTCGCTGCGCTGGGCGGGATTGAGGTTGCCGCACAGCTCTCTAACGCCAGCCCGCTTGCGCCATCGCTAGAAGCTAAGCAGGTTAAGCCAGCGGCTCAAAATGGCGGGCCGGTGTTTGAGCGTTTGCCTGAGGTGCCAATTTATCATGCTGATCCGCTGGTGCGCCATGCTGAATCATTGCAACTCACCCGTACCGCACAGGCCGCAGAGCGTGTATCGTTGCCCACCGAGTTATTCGACCAGTTGGGTTTGACCGCAGGCGATATAGTACGCGTCAGTCAGGGAGAATATTCGGTGACGATGCCGGCGCTGCGCGATGCGCGTTTGCCACAAAATGTGCTGCGGGTGCCAGCCGCAACTCGCGCCTCAGCTCAGCTTGCGGGCCTGTTTGGCGAGCTGCAAGTAGAAAGGGTGTAAGGCACAAGGACTCTCATTATGTTCGATACAATCAACACGCTCGGTATGCAGGCGCTCGGCTCAGCCTGGCCCACTGTATGGATAATTTTACGTATTCTGGTGGTCTGCGTTGGCTTGCTATTGTCAGTCGCTTATTTGATTTTATGGGAACGCAAGCTGATCGGCTGGATGCATCTGCGCCTTGGACCCAATCGGGTCGGCCCATTAGGGTTGCTACAGCCGATTGCGGATGTGCTTAAGTTGCTGCTGAAAGAAGTCATTCGGCCCACTAAAGCAACGCATTGGTTGTATGGCTTGGCGCCGATTATGACAGTAGCGCCGGCGTTAGCCGTATGGGCGGTGATTCCATTTCAGGCCAAAGCGGTTTTGGCGAATGTGAATGCCGGCCTTTTATACGTGATGGCAATTTCATCGGTGGGTGTGTATGGCGTGATCCTTGCCGGTTGGGCATCAAACTCCAAGTATGCTTTTTTGGGAGCAATGCGCGCCTCAGCGCAGATGATTTCTTATGAAATTGCGATGGGGCTGGCTTTGGTTGTGGTTTTGATGACCGCAGGCAGTTTAAATCTGTCAGAGATTGTGCATTCTCAGCAGCGTGGCATGTTTGCGGACTTAGGGCTTAACTTACTCTCATGGAACTGGTTGCCGTTATTGCCGGTGTTTGGCGTCTATTTTATTTCGGGTATTGCGGAAACCAATCGCCACCCATTTGATGTGGTTGAAGGTGAGTCAGAGATTGTTGCGGGACATATGGTGGATTATTCAGGGATGGCGTTTGCGCTTTTTTTCCTGGCTGAATACATCAATATGATCGTCATTTCGGCGCTCACCGCACTACTTTTTTTAGGCGGCTGGGATGCGCCCTTGGCAGCGCTTTCATTTATACCTGGCGGGCTTTGGTTCGCGTTCAAGATTTTTCTGTTGCTCTCGATTTTTATTTGGGCGCGTGCAACTTTTCCGCGCTACCGCTATGACCAAATTATGCGCTTAGGCTGGAAGATTTTTATTCCAGTGACGTTGGTCTGGCTCGCGGTGGTGGGATTTTGGATTATGTCGCCCTGGAATATTTGGCGCTAAGAATCTTAAACCGAACTCTGATAACGTGACGTTGCGTGGTTTTGGCCGCGTTGCCAAGCCGATTGAACGGATCAAATTATGTTAACCGCGATTAAAAATTTCTTTAAGAATTTTTTCTTAATTGAGCTCTTCAAAGGGATGGCGCTGACCGGGCGTTATGCGTTTGCACGCAAAATCACCGTGCAATTTCCAGAAGAAAAAACCCCTCTCTCGCCACGCTTTCGGGGCTTACATGCGCTGCGTCGCTATCCGAACGGGGAAGAGCGCTGCATTGCTTGCAAGCTGTGCGAAGCAGTGTGTCCAGCGTTAGCGATCACGATTGAATCAGAATTGCGTGAAGATAATACGCGCCGCACGACACGTTATGATATTGATTTAACGAAATGTATTTTCTGTGGTTTATGCGAAGAAAGTTGCCCAGTCGATTCGATTGTTGAAACGCAGATCCTCGAATATCACGGCGAAAAGCGAGGTGATTTATATTTCACCAAAGAGATGCTCTTGGCCGTGGGAGACCGCTATGAGGCTCAAATTGCCGAGACTAAGGCTGCTGATGCGCCCTATCGTTGATTGAGAGACTAAATGGAATTCACAACTATACTGTTTTACATTTTTGCGTCGATCCTCGTCGTATCCGCGTTGCGCATCATTACAGCGTCTGATCCGGTGCAATCCGCGCTTTTTTTAGTCTTGGCTTTTTTTAACGCGGCGGCGCTTTGGCTCCTTTTGCACGCTGAGTTTTTGGCGATTCTACTCGTGCTAGTTTATGTCGGCGCAGTGATGGTGCTATTTCTCTTTGTTGTGATGATGCTCGATCTTGACTTAGGGAAACTGCGGCGCGACTTCAAGCGTTTTGTGCCAACCTCAATGATTATTGGCGGTTTAATGATTACGGAGATCGCCTTAATCCTATGGCGCGGGTATGGTGGAGCGACTGCCCCAGCGAATCATTTACAAGTCCAGGCGAATGGCGAGACAGTTTCAAACACGCATGCACTAGGCAAATTAATTTATACCGATTACATTTTTGCGTTTGAAATTGCCGGGCTCTTATTGCTGGTGGCAATGATTGCGGCGGTTGCGCTAACGCTACATCATGGCAAAGATCGTAAACGGACTGACTCGGCCAAGCAAATTCGCGTGCGTCGCGAAGACCGGGTACGGATCGTTAAAATGCGCTCTGAAGCAAGCGTGGAGAGCGCCGCCAATCCAGTTGGATCGACTGACCCAGCTCGTGGCAAAAGCACAAGCTGAATGCAGAAGGAATAAAAATGACCCTAACCCTGGCCCACTATCTAGTCCTTGCAGCGATTCTATTTGCAATTAGCATCGTCGGCATTTTTTTGAATCGACGCAATCTGATTGTGATTTTGATGGCGATTGAATTAATGTTACTCGCGGTCAACACTAATTTTGTGGCTTTCTCACGCTATCTTGGCGATGCGCATGGTCAGGTTTTTGTCTTTTTTGTCTTAACTGTAGCCGCCGCTGAAGCAGCAATTGGGCTGGCGATTTTAGTTACCCTGTTTCGCAGATCCGATACGATCAACGTTGAAGATCTCGATCAGCTTAAAGGTTAATTAGGTTATTCCATAATGACAGCAACACTTGACTCTAATTTGCTGCTTGCAATCCCGCTGGCACCTCTCGCTGGTGCTGTGCTCGCCGGGCTGTTTGGCAAAACCATTGGCCGCGCAGGCGCACATACTGCGACGATACTGGGTGTCGCGCTTGCCTTTGGCTTATCGGTTTTGACTTTATATCAGGTGATGGGCGGAGCCGCCTATAACGCAACTGTATATGAATGGATGCGCGTACCGACGCAGTTGGGAACGCTTAAATTTGAGATTGGTTTTTTAATTGATTCATTAAGCGCTCTGATGATGTGCGTGGTCAGTTTTGTTTCGCTGATGGTGCATATCTATACGATTGGCTACATGCGCGATGACCCGGGCTATCAACGTTTTTTCTCTTATATTTCGCTGTTTACGTTCGCGATGCTGATGCTCGTTATGAGCAACAATTTTTTGCAGCTTTTTTTCGGCTGGGAAGCCGTCGGCGTTGTATCGTATTTGCTGATTGGTTTTTGGTACACCAAACCAACCGCTATTTACGCCAACATGAAAGCTTTTCTCGTGAATCGGGTTGGCGATTTTGGTTTTATTCTTGGTATTGGCCTGCTGTTCGCTTATGCCGGATCGCTTAACTATGGCGACGTGTTTGCGCAACGCGAGACCTTGGCGGCCCTCACTTTTCCTGGCACCCAATGGGGGCTGTTAACGGTTGCTTGTATTTGCCTTTTTATTGGCGCAATGGGCAAATCCGCTCAGTTTCCGCTGCATGTTTGGCTGCCTGATTCAATGGAAGGCCCAACCCCAATCTCTGCACTGATTCACGCTGCTACCATGGTAACGGCAGGTATCTTTATGGTTGCGCGGGTGTCGCCGCTGTTTGAATTGACTGACAGCGCCTTATCTTTTGTTTTAATCATCGGCGCCATCACTACTTTGCTGATGGGTTTGCTGGGCCTGGTGCAAAATGACATCAAGCGCGTTGTCGCTTATTCAACGCTCTCACAGTTGGGTTATATGACGGTTGCCTTAGGCGTGTCGGCTTATCCGGTGGCGATTTTTCATCTGATGACGCACGCGTTTTTTAAGGCTTTGCTATTTCTTGCGGCAGGTTCCGTGATTATCGGGATGCATCACGAGCAAGATATGCGCTATATGGGCGGCTTGCGCAAAGCCATGCCGATTACTTGGCTGACTTCGCTGATTGGCTCGCTAGCCTTAATTGGCACCCCGTTTTTCTCAGGGTTTTATTCAAAAGATTCAATTATTGAGGCGGTTCAATATTCATCGATTGCCGGCTCGGGCTTTGCCTATTTCGCTGTGGTGGCGAGTGTATTTGTCACTGCTTTATACTCGTTTAGAATGATTTTCTTGGTGTTTTATGGCAAACCGCGCTTTCATGAAGCCGATCATAGCCATAGTGCTCATGCCCACACTCCGCATGAATCGCCTTGGGTCGTCACCGTGCCGTTGATTTTGCTTGCTATTCCCTCAGTTCTGAGCGGTGCGCTAGCGATTGGTCCACTGCTCTATGGTGATTTTTTCAAGCATGGGGTCGCCTTTGAGCGCGTCATTTATATCGGCGCGAATCACCTCGCCTTGTCTTCAATGGCCGCTGAGTTTCATGGCTGGGTTGGGATGGCGCGGCACGCCTTGACCACGCTGCCGGTATGGCTCATGTGCGCAGGAGTGGCGGTGGCATGGTTATGTTATCTACGCTATCCCGCCTTGCCCGGCATGATTAAAGCCCGTTTTCGCTGGTTTTATACGCTATTTGAAAACAAATATTATTTGGACAAGCTCAATCAAGCGGTGTTTGCGCGGGGCGCACTCGCGCTTGGCGCGGGTTTCTCCCGCACCGGCGAGCGCAAAATTATTGACGCCGCAGTGAATGGCAGCGCGCGTCTCGTGGGCTGGTTTGCAAGCGTCATGCGCTCTTTGCAATCGGGTTATATTTATCACTATGCATTCGCGATGATCGTTGGCATGTTAGCGCTGCTTACGCTCTTTGTCACGATTGGCGGCAAATAAGCAGAAAGAGAACCGTATCCAAATGCAATCTTTTCAGTCTTTCCCATTTCTCAGCCTAGCGATTGGCCTGCCGCTTGCTTTTGGCGTTTTGGTTTTGATCAGTAGCGCTTACCTCAAACCTGCATGCGTGCGCTGGCTTGCCCTGCTCGGTGCGAGCCTGAGTTTTGTCGTTACCTTGCCTCTCATAATGTACTTCAATGCGCAAACCGCGGCTTTGCAATTTGTTGAGAGGGTCAATTGGATCGAGCGTTTTAATGTCTCATACTATCTTGGCATTGATGGCATTTCACTTTGGTTTGTACCGCTCACGGCCTTGATCACAGTATTGGTGATGATTGCTAGCTGGACCTCAGTGACGCGACATATTGCGCAATATTTGGCCGCCTTTTTGATTCTCTCTGGCTTGATGGTGGGGGTTTTTTGCGCCCAAGATGGCCTATTATTTTACGTATTTTTTGAAGCAACCTTGATTCCGATGTATCTCATCATCGGCGTTTGGGGCGGTCCAAATCGGGTCTATGCAGCGTTCAAATTTTTCCTTTATACGCTTTTCGGCTCGCTGTTAATGTTGGTTGCGCTGCTGTATTTATATGCGCGTTCGGGTAGCTTTGAGCTAATTGCGTGGCAACAGTTGCCGTTATCGATGCTGCCGCAACTCTTGTTATTTGGCGGGTTTTTTATGGCCTTTGCGGTGAAAGTGCCGATGTGGCCCGTGCATACTTGGTTGCCTGACGCCCACGTTGAAGCACCGACGGGTGGCTCTGTGGTGTTAGCGGCGATCATGCTAAAGCTCGGTGCTTATGGTTTTTTGCGTTTCTCGCTGCCGATTGCGCCGGATGCGAGCCATCTACTAGCGCCGGCGATGATTACTCTGTCGCTTATCGCGGTGATTTATATCGGTCTGGTGGCGTTGGTGCAAACGGATATGAAAAAACTTGTCGCGTATTCATCGATTGCGCATATGGGCTTTGCGACGCTAGGCTTTTTCATGTTTGATGCGCTGGGCATGGAAGGCGCGCTGGTGCAGATGATTTCGCACGGTTTTGTCTCTGGCGCAATGTTTTTATGCATTGGCATATTGTATGACCGCATGCATACCCGCATGATGGCGGATTATGGTGGTGTAGCCAATGTCATGCCCAAATTTGCCGCATTCTCTATGCTATTTTCAATGGCTAATTGCGGCTTGCCAGGCACCTCAGGTTTTGTCGGTGAGTGGATGGTTATTTTAGCCGCGGTCCGGTTCAATTTCTGGATTGGCTTGTTGGCGGCACTCACTTTGATCTTAGGCGCAGCTTATACGTTGTGGATGTATAAAAAGGTACAGTTTGGCGCGGTGGCTAACCAGCAGGTCGCCCAGCTCAAAGATCTTAACCGGCGCGAATTTTCAGTCTTGTTGGTACTGGCGGCATTCGTGCTCGCGTTAGGCGTTTGGCCAAAACCCCTGACCGAAGTTATGCATACCTCAGTCGCTAACCTGCTGTCTCATGTGGCGCAATCGAAACTACCCTCATAAAGTCGCCGCAAACCGCGGCGCTCGGCTTGAGGTGGATTTGCCGTAGCTTTTATTGCGCTAAGCTAGCGCTGCTTTGCTTCATTTCAGTCCAATTATGCAAAACACCTATATGACCCTGTTGCTGCCCGATGCCTTGTTGTTGTTGGCAGTCATCCTTGCTTGGCTTAATGATATTTTCACTGGCGCGACAAATCGAGCCGGCAATCGCACGACTTATGTGATTGCCGTAATGGCGTCGCTGCTAAGCGCATTGGGCTATCTTTGGTTTGCCGCCCAGGGCCAGTCACATTATTTTTTCGAAAACATGTATGTGGTCGATCCATTCGCCAACTTGATGAAAGCGACCGTGACCGCAGGGTTTGCTGTGGCGCTGATTTATTCAAGGAAATACATTGAGGAACGTGGGCTTTTGCGCGGCGATTTTTATTTGCTGGCAATGTTCTCATTGCTTGGACAGTTGGTGATGATCTCAGGGCACAATTTTCTGCTGCTCTATCTCGGGCTCGAGTTGATGTCATTGTCGCTCTATGCATTGATTGCACTGCGTCCTGATGACGTGCAACAGCCAACGGCTTCAAGCATGATGTCTAAATTGGCCGCAGAAGCCGCCATCAAATATTATGTATTGGGCGCATTAGCTTCGGGCTTTTTGCTCTATGGCATATCGATGCTGTATGGCGCAACCGGTTCACTTGATCTAGACGAAGTCTTCCGCGCGATTGCCTCTGGCCGTATTAACTATACGGTATTGCTATTTGGGGTAATTTTTATTGTGGCAGGGGTCGCTTTTAAGTTAGGCGCTGTACCTTTTCACATGTGGGTCCCCGACGTTTATCATGGCGCACCTACGGCGATGACACTACTCATCGGGGGCGGGCCGAAGGTCGCGGCTTTTGCTTGGGGTTTGCGCTTACTGGTGGTCGGCCTACTGCCATTGGCGATCGATTGGCAACAGATGCTCGTGATCCTGGCCGCGCTTTCCTTGATTGTGGGTAACTTAGTTGGCATTGCGCAAAAAAGCATCAAACGTATGTTGGCTTATTCAGCCATCTCGAATATGGGTTTTGTGCTACTTGGCCTGTTGTCGGGCGTGGTGGGCGGCCGCTTAGATAATATTGTTGGTGCTTATAGTTCAGCAACGTTTTACAGCATCATTTATTTACTGACCACGCTGGGCAGTTTTGGCATTGTGATGCTGCTTGCGCGGCGTGACTTTGAAGTAGACAGTATTGATGCATTTAAAGGGCTTAATCAGCGCCATCCGCTGTTTGCATTAGTCATGTTGGTGATGATGTTCTCTTTGGCCGGGATTCCTCCCACAGCAGGGTTTTACGCAAAGTTTGCCGTGCTTGAAGCGTTGATGAATACCGGTTTGACTTGGCTGGTGATATTGGCGGTGCTTTCCTCTCTCCTAGGGGCTTTCTATTATTTACGCATCGTTAAGCTGATGTATTTTGATGCGCCTGTCGACCAAGCGCCGTTGGTTGCCTATGCGGGCGCGCGCATTTTGCTGGTTGTCAACGGTTGCGCACTATTAGCATTAGGCTTAATGCCTGGCCCGTTGCTGTCGCTGTGCACGCGCGCGCTCCAGCAAACCTTGTTTCCTTAAAATGCCGATAGCGGGTTGGTTTATCGTAGGGTTGGCCTGGTTCTCGGCGAATGTGCCATTTTTGAATCAGCGGCTCTTTGGCGTGTTGCCGTTATCGTGGGTTCTCGCCAAGGGTCGTAAACAAATCGGCTGGCGCTTGCTTGAATTAATTTTGCTTTATTTTGCTTTAGGCGCGCTGAGCTTTTTGCTGGAAGCGCAAGCCGGGAATGTTTTTGTGCAAAGCTGGCCATTTTATGCGGTGACCTTTTGCTTTTTTCTAGTGCTGGCTTTTCCCGGATTTGTGTTTTGTTATTTGATGAAACGTTGAAAAAATCGTGCTTCGGGAGTAGGCTAGTCTTTGCTTGATCACCTTATAGGAACTTTATAACGAGCCTAATCATGGCTGTATTCATTAAACTGTGTCTGGTGAACTCAGTAACAGATCCTGTGGTGCATAAGAAGGAAGGTCTCCCCTTAATACGTTGGCAGCCAGTACATGCCCACTACTTATAGCTAACATTTCCGGTGTATTTTTACTATTCGTCCGTGCAGTCGGGTTGGCGCCAGCCTCTAAAAGCATATTGATTGCGTTCGCCCTTCCGGCGGCTGCCGCTGCGTGTAAAGGTGTCCAGTTCCAATTATTGCGAGCCGTTACATTTGCTCCCTGTCCCAATAAATATCGAATCACTCTAGGGTTTCCCGAAAAACTCGCATGATGTAAAGCTGTGTTTCCATTCTTTGATTCGGTGTTTACCCCAGCCCCTACATATACTAGATCTGCTATCTTTTGAGGGCTTGTATATGGGTTTTTAGCTTTTTGACGTAATTTGTGGTCAAGCTTCTTTTGTTTAACATTGCTTACCAGTTGCTGTAACGTAGCACGTATAGACCTTGGAGGATTATTGATCGGCGGCGTAGAGTGCGGCGTTTCATGGGAATAAGCAGGGGGCATTGGACCGAGATGCCGGTTTCCAGATGCAGGGGTAGGCTGAATTGGCATAGTAAGTTAAGATAGAATAGATTAAATTCAGTGTATAGAATCGAGTTTTAAAGCGTTTCAGTATCAACGAATCTAAGCCAACTTAGGCGAACCTTAATTGGCTTTGCTCAGGCTAAAATTGATCCAGTAGGCTATAAGAAGTAGTAACCTCTGCCCTGTAAGGCCGAGAAGCCTATGTCATTTATATTTTTTGTGGGCAGGCGCAAAATCCGCTATTTCCCAAAAAAATCCTAAAATTTCTTTATCGATCCGATGATCATTATCCTCTCTCCAGCTAAATCGCTTGATTACAAAACCCCGGCTCAACTTGAGTACGCTACGCTGCCTGCTTTTGCTCAGGATTCAGCTCAGCTGATTGACATACTGCGGACTTTCTCTCCGGCACAGATTGCAACTTTGATGGGTCTTTCGGATGAGCTCGCGCACTTGAATTTTCAGCGTTATGCCGATTGGTCGCCGGCATTTCCCGGGGCCCAGTCAAAACAAGCCATACTGGCTTTTAATGGCGATGTTTATGCTGGACTTAACGCAGCAACGCTTACAGCAGATGCATTGCTGTGGGCGCAAGCTCATTTACGTATTTTATCGGGCTTATATGGCGTATTGCGGCCATTGGATTTGATGCAGCCATATCGGCTTGAAATGGGGATTCGTTTGCCCAATTCTCATGGCAAAGATCTATATGCTTTTTGGGGCGAGAGAATCACCCAAGCGCTGAATGCCGAGTTAGGCCATACGCTACAGAGCGCTTCCCCCATTTTGCTCAACCTTGCATCGGCGGAATACTTTAAATCTATTAAACCTAAGCTGCTCAAGGCAACTGTAATCACCCCAATTTTTGAAGACTGGAAAAATGGGCGTTATAAGATCATTAGCTTTTACGCCAAACGCGCGCGAGGTTTAATGGCGCGTTATGCGGTCTTGAATCAGATTGATGAGGTGGTGCAATTAAAGGATTTTGATAGCGAAGGGTATCGGTTCGAACCCCAAGCATCCGATGAACTGCATTGGGTGTTTAGGCGGCGCATGGCGGCATAGGCTCGCCTTCTCAAAAGATAATAACTGGGCTAGTGCTCAGACAAGAAATGCTGGTTTAGCTTCTGCGCTTGTACTGTTGCCTCTGCTGCAACACATCTCCAATTTCTGTACAATCCAGGCTCTCTGGTTTACCTAGCTCGGCCGGCCAACATAATTCTGAAATAGCCGGCTAGGTTTGTTTAAGTCAGAGCGATATAAAAAATTTCTAATAGCGATAATATAATTTAAAAGGAGGATGCTGATGTTAGGCATTAGTAACTGCGCGTATCGTATGGCTAACAAATTTTCAATGCTTTTGTTGCCTCACTACCATGCTGGAAATCAAAATAAAGTAGTGGAGAATTTGGCTCTAGAAGCTAGGCCGTATTTCTCTGAAAAGCCACCTAAAATAATAACTCATCATCGAGTGCAAAGTTCGCCAGAATCTCGGCTAGACTCGCTACCTTTCGAAATCTTGGAAGACATCATGCAACATTTAGATGTAGAAAGTAGGAAAAACTTGCTTGAAGAAAGATTGCTTGAAGCTAGCAAGGGCTTTTTCGAAGCGTTAATTAGCTGGCTCCCTTACAGTCAGTCAGCAGTTTTGCCTGAGGCCAAATTAGAAAATTTGTTTTGGCGGAGAATTCCACCGAAATACCGGCAAATTCAGGCCCAAACAGATTCTCGTTTACAAACTTATGTCTTGAATCGGTTAAAAGAATTAGCGGGCTCAGGTCAGCTAGATAAAATCGTGGAGGACCATCAGCTTTTCGAGCTAATCCGTCTTATTTCTAGTCCCGTGATATGGGATTTTTTTAAGCAAGAAATTCACCCAAAACCTAGATTAGAAGGGCTATGGAATTGGGTAGACAGCTGGGGATTTTCTGAAAAAACACCTATTAAAGGTGGTCGAATTTCGGCGTCAGGCGCTCAACCAAACCCTAGATTAGAACAAATATTACTCGATTGGGTCGAGCGCTCAAAAACTGAAGGGATGCAAGAAATAGCAGGGAACACCTTATCTATCGAAGAGGTGCAAAAGATAGCCGCGAATGCCTTAACTATATTGGTTAAAGCGGGCATAGATTTAAGTGGGCACGATTTCAACAAAATCCGCGTCCCAGCGGCAGATTTAAGCCAAGGCTGGTTTAATAACACTCAGTTTAAAGGGGCGGATTTAAGCAATGTCAATTTCTACGGCGCAACCTTAGAAGGCGCTGATTTGCGAGAAGCTAATTTGGTGCAGTTAAATTTTTGGCGGTTGCCCACTGTATGGGTAGGCAGCTTGGTGCATGACTGCCGTTATTCACCTGATGGGTCTTGGTTGGCTGTGAGTACGGATGAGGGCCAAATTAAACTGTATCAAGCGAAAACTTTAAAGCTGGAGCGTACGCTGGATGGACATAGCGCTGCTGTGGTACGCCTGAGTTTTTCGTCAGACAGTAAGCTTTTAGCCTCAGCGGATAAAGATCACAACGTGATGATATGGGATATAAAACATAAAGCGTTACTGAGTGAGCTAGTAGGGCATACCGATGCGGTAATGAATGTAAAGTTTTTGAAAAATAGCGAGCTGTTGGCGTCAGGAAGTGCAGATGGTAGGGCGATGTTATGGAATCTCCAATCTGAAAAGTTTAGTCAAATTCAGGGGCCTAGTGCTGTGCTGGCCCTGGATGCGTTGCCTAATAATGAGCTTTTAGTATCATGGGCCGGCATGGGGGCGCTAAGGTGGGATGGAGTTGTGCAAGAACCGTCCTATTTTTGCAAAAATACACATCAAATCCAGAGCATGAAGGTATCTTCAGACGGTAAGTTTTTAGTATTGGGGGCGTTTAATAAGGTAGAGCTGTGGAGCCTGGAGAAACAGAAAAGGCTGGGTATTTTTGAAGGGCATCACGATCGAGTGAATGCTCTGGAGTTTTCGCCAGACGGCGAATTTTTGGCAACGGCGAGCGAGGATGAAACGATCAGACTATGGAATTTGCGAAGCGTGCTTGCGTCAGGTAAAGAATTTTCGGTAGCGGTGAGCAAGGATGGATCGCCGATGCTCGCATTGAAGGAAGAGGAAAGCATAGCGTTGTCACAGTCTCAGACTCAGACTGCTTCGCCAGAGGGTGAACCTTTAGCGTCGGTGAGTGGCAATGGCGTACTCAGGATGTGTGGAAGATTAAGCGCCGACTCGTATGTTCAGCTTAAAGGGTACCGAAAAGGAGCATGGGGGATGAGTTTTTCACCTGATGGTAAGGTACTTGCATTGAGCGGAAATAACCAGGTTGTACTGTGGAATTTCTCTGGTTGGAGAGAGGGAGTATATTCGGACCCCGACTTATTTCAAGCAGAGCCGAGCGTAAAGGGTATGGGTATCAAGGATGCCAAGGGGTTAGACCCCATAAATAGGCATTTCCTACAACAAAAGGGCGCAACTGGGAATCCTAAGCCTTTAGAGCTTGGAGCTCAATGCATTTAAGATAAAGCAGAAAAACTGAGGTAGGCTAGCGGGTCTTAAACAGATTCGCTGGCATTTAGCAAAACCATAAAATTGAGAGAGCTGTATTACGAGAGAGGTTGAGCGTGACTCATTTTCAGTCGGCAATCCGATCGAGGTGTTATTCGCTCTAGCGCGTAGACGGGGTGCTGCGTCTTTGAGGCGTGCGTTTTATGCGGCGCACCGTTTTGTGTTTGACTGATGCTGGCTTGGGTTCGTTATAATCAAAGGCAAAGAGCTGATTGGCTGAATAGCCGCAGCGAAATTCCAAAACATCCGGTTTAGATCGTTTAGCTTTGCGGTAGCCAACGCCGGATATGGATACGATTGTATCTACCTTAACCCGCTGTTTTTTGTTATTGAAGGGCTGTTGATGCCAAGGCAAAATACTGGCTTGTCCATTATCTAACGCGCCATCTGGAAATTCAATCCGCGTGTACAGCGGTAGCGTGGTCGCAACAAAACTGGCGTGAGCAGCGCAGTCCGCGACAAGCGGATTGGCTTGTTGTTGCGTGATAAATTGCTTGACTAAATCCAGGCGCTCATCACGCCGGCCCGCATGGCTTGAAAGCGGTAATAAGAGCATCAAGCAACCCACCAGCAGTACAATAATCTGCATAAACTGGCGCATTGGACAGACGATATGGATAGTAAAAATTTGTCTATTTATATTCTTGCAATGTGGTCGGGGCGACATGATTCGAACATGCGACCCTCTGATCCCAAATCAGATGCGCTACCAGGCTGCGCTACGCCCCGACAACAAGACCGCAATTCTATTAGATGTTGCGCCCCACGTCAAAAGATTCTACGAAATAAATTGCGATGGTCTGGATCATGCAGTGGATCGGGGGTTTGCTGGGTGCTGCGCAAAATACCATTTGCGTCAAAATAAAAGTGATAGAGTACGTACCAGACATCATTGTCCATATAACGGTAACTCCATACTTCGCGTTGCATGCGAGGGAACTTAGCGATTTCTACGGGTTTGCCGAAATTGCTCAAAACATCGTGTTGAGTCCATAAGCCAATTTGCGCTCGCTCAAACTCTGATTCCGCCAAAACTTGCCGTACTCGAGAAATTTTACTGTCAGCCTCGACGTCTATAGCTGTTGTTCTCTCGCCGAAAGGCTGCGCGGGCCACATCAGGCGCTTGCCGCCATTAGGCAGCTCGTAGACTTCACGCGGCTGGCCTAGTTTTGCGATAGCGGAGGCTTCATCTGGGCCAAATTGCCCGTTTTGCCAGGGGGAAGCGCAGGCCACAACGACAAGCGTAGCCATGCTCATCAGTATTTTGCGCAGCCATGAGTTTGAGAAAAGAGACCGAGAAATGAACTGTATCTGCATGAAAATTCCGAAACAAGGGACAGTAAAGTTAGTGTAAATGGTAAATTTTGGAGGCGACAAACTTCGAGTTGAGGATGTCTAACGCCTTTCCGTGTAGTATGTACTATACAGAAAGCATAGTATACTCACTCCTTCATGTTCTCATGAAAGTGAGCGTCTAGCTTAGCGGTAGTCGCTCAGATAAATTTATATAGGTTAAGTCGTAGGTTTTTCACGGCGCGGCCTTTCTTCCGTGACCGCTTGTTTTTATAAAGGAAAGTTATGTCAATTGCAGGTGAAAAAAAATCTGAAGTTATTGCGCAATTTGCGCGTGGCGCCAAAGATACCGGTTCGCCCGAAGTGCAGGTGGCTTTGTTGACGGCGCGCATTAATGAGTTGACCGTGCATTTCAAAGCACACAATAAAGATCACCATAGCCGCCGAGGCTTGCTGCAAATGGTAAGCCGCCGCCGCAGCTTGCTGAAATATTTGCAAAAGAAATCGCTCGAGCGTTATCAAGCACTGATCCAAGCATTAGGACTACGTAAGTAAATGCTGTATTGAGATCGTATGCCTGCATCAGCCTTACTGCTGATGCAGGCATTTTGCTTTTTGCAGCATATAAAATAAGGAATATTATGTTTAAGAAAATTGTTAAAGAATTTCAATGGGGACGCCATACCGTCCGGCTTGAAACGGGCGAAATAGCTCGTCAGGCGAGTGGTGCTGTGCTGGTCAATATGGATGAAACGGTCGTGCTGGCAACGGTAGTTGGCGCAAAAAGCGCAAAGCCCGGTCAGGATTTTTTCCCGTTGACAGTGGATTACATCGAAAAAACTTATGCGGCAGGCAAAATTCCAGGTGGTTTTTTTCGTCGCGAGGGGCGTCCCTCTGAGGGCGAAACGCTGATTTCCCGTCTTATCGACCGGCCTTTGCGTCCGCTTTTCCCAGAAAATTTTTACAATGAAGTGCAAGTCGTGGTGCACGTATTATCAGTGAATCCGGAAGTGCCAACAGACATTCCGGCCCTGCTGGGCGCGTCGGCTGCGTTGGCCATCTCTGGGATTCCATTTAATGGTCCGGTGGGCGCTGCGCGCGTCGCCTTTATTGATGGTCAATATGTGCTTAATCCGAGTTGCAGTGAGCTTAAAACCTCTCAGCTTGAGCTTATCGTAGCAGGTACTGAGCGGGCAGTATTGATGGTTGAGTCGGAAGCGGATCAATTGTCTGAAGAGATTATGTTAGGCGCTGTGGTGTTTGGTCATGAGCAGATGCAAACGGCAATCGATGCGATCTATGAGCTAGTGCGTGAAGGCGGCCAACCGGAATGGGATTGGCAAGCTGCGCCGAAAGACGAAGTGTTGTCTAACCGAGTTAGTGCGCTTGCGTTGAACGCTTTGCAAGCAGCTTATCAGATCCGTCAAAAATCACTGCGTAGCGAGCGCGTGCAGGCGATTTATAAAGAGGTGAGCAAACAGCTTCTAGAAGAGGCGCTTGCAGCGGGCACGAGTGCGCCGGATGAGGTTGCGCTTGGTCATATTTTATTTGACCTTGAGGCGCAGATTGTGCGCGGGCAAATCTTATCAGGTGAGCCGCGCATTGACGGGCGCGATACGCGCACGGTGCGGCCGATCTCAATTCGCACGGGGGTTTTGCCACGCACTCATGGTTCTGCGCTTTTTACGCGCGGTGAGACGCAGGCATTAGTGGTCGCTACGCTGGGCACCAAGAATGATGAACAGACGATCGATGCGATTACGGGCGAATACCGCGACCGCTTTATGCTGCATTACAATATGCCGCCTTTTGCGACTGGCGAAACGGGCCGGGTAGGAACCCCCAAGCGGCGTGAAATTGGTCACGGCCGGCTGGCCAAACGCGCGCTGATGGCTTGTTTGCCTGACGAAAAAGAATTTGGCTATACCATTCGCGTGGTTTCCGAAATTACTGAGTCAAATGGCTCATCGTCAATGGCCTCCGTATGCGGCGGCAGCCTGGCGCTGATGGATGCAGGTGTGCCGCTCAAGGCGCATGTGGCGGGCATTGCGATGGGGCTGATCCTAGAAGCAAATCGTTTCGCTGTGCTGACCGATATTTTAGGCGATGAAGATCATCTGGGCGACATGGATTTCAAAGTGGCCGGTACGGAAGCGGGTATCACTGCATTGCAGATGGATATCAAGATTGCTGGCATTACCAAAGAAATCATGCAAGTCGCGTTAGCCCAAGCCAAAGAAGGGCGTTTGCATATCTTAGGCGAGATGAAAGGAGCAGTGTCAGGCGCGCGTACTGAATTATCGTCATTTGCGCCGCGCATGGTTACGCTTAAGATCAATCCAGACAAGATTCGTGATGTCATCGGCAAAGGTGGCTCGGTGATTCGGGCACTCACTGAAGAAACCGGCACGACGATTGATATTTCCGAAGACGGATTGGTCACGATCGCGAGCGCCAACAGCGAAGGCATTGCTGAGGCTAAGCGCCGCATTGAAAATATCACGGTAGACGTTACCGTTGGCCAAATCTATGAGGGCACCGTGCTTAAATTGCTTGATTTCGGTGCGATTGTGAATATTTTGCCAGGGCGTGATGGCCTGCTGCATATTTCAGAAATCGCTAACGAGCGGATTAAAGAAGTGGGTGATCATCTGAAGGAAGGGCAAATGGTAGAGGTCAAAGTGATCCAAACCGATGAAAAAGGTCGGGTGCGATTATCTGCCAAAGCCGTGATCAATGACAGAAATCCGGTCATGGAACAGGCAAGCCCAACTCTAGAACCGATGGACCCGATCCGTTAAACGGGTTTTTTTCTCGCTATGCAGGCCATCGCCATTACCGCTTATGGTGCGCCGGAGGTATTACAACCGGTAGCGTATAAGCGGCCTGTTTTGCAGCCTGGCGAAGTATTGATTCGGGTGAGCGCAGCCGGGGTCAATCGCCCCGATCTATTGCAGCGTGCCGGTCATTATGCGCCGCCGCCAGGCGCTTCTGTGCTGCCTGGCTTAGAGGTTGCCGGCGAGATTGTAGATGGCGATTGGCAGCATGCAGATAACCGCTGGCGGCTTAAAAAAGGCGACCGTGTTTGCGCTTTGCTGCAAGGCGGCGGCTATGCTGAATTTGCTGCCGCTCCTCTTGCGCAGTGTTTGCCGGTGCCTGCTGGATGGTCAGAGCTTGAGGCTGCTTCATTGCCTGAAACCTACTTCACCGTTTGGAGTAATTTATTTGACCGCGCGCAGCTCGGCGCAACTGAGCGTGGGCAAGATGAAACGTTACTGGTGCAGGGTGGCTCAAGCGGCATTGGTGTAGCGGCGATTCAACTCGCGCATGCGTTGGGTCACCGCGTATTCGCTACCGCCGGTAGCGCGGCTAAATGTCGTGCTTGCGAAAGCCTTGGTGCAGAACGGGCAATCGATTACAAAACCGAGGATTTTGTGGCTGTTACCGCTGCGCTAACGAACGGACGAGGCGTTGATGTGATTCTCGATATGGTCGGCGGCGATTACATTGCGCGTGAATTAAAAGCCTTGGCGCAGGATGGCCGACTTGCCTTAATTGCATTTTTAGGCGGCGCGAAGGCTAATCTCAATCTGGCTGAGATGCTAACGAAGCGCTTGACGCTCACGGGCTCAACCTTACGCCCACGTTCGACCCATTTTAAAGCGCGTATCGCAGCGCAGCTGAAAGAACGCGTCTGGCCGTTATTAGAAGCGGGTAAAATTCGGCCTGTCATCGACCGCGTCTTCCCGATGACAGAGGCAGCAAGTGCTCACGCCTGGATGGAAGAAGGGCGGCATATTGGCAAAATTATGCTGGCATGGTGAGAGTTGATAGTCCGGCCTGATGAAGAAATTGGTCGGCGGTAGTGGCAGGAAGTTTGCTGATGGCCTCTCTAAAATAAGGCATCTCACGCCACAGCTCTTTATCTCCCACGATGTAAAATCGGCGCTGAGCGCGGGTCAGCGCTACATTTAAAAGATTCGGCTTAGAGGACGCCCATTGCGCAGCTCCTCTATGCTGGTGGTCAACCCCGAGCACCATAATAACGGTATCCGCTTCTTTGCCTTGGAAAGTATGTATGGTACCGATGTTCGCTCTACACCATTTTTCACATCCCCTTATCTTCAAGGGGTGCCGGCTTGCCGCATGCAACGCGCAGCGCCTTAATTCGTCTTTGATGGCTTTGAAGGGCGAAATAATATAAAGCGCCGGCCATTTTCTATCGCGTAGATACAGTTGCATCAGGATTTCAATAACAAACTGAATTTGCTCGCGGACATCTTGTTTCCTATTGACTGGGCCTTTAATGTCAATCCATGCGCTTGGACAATGAATCGGCGCTGCGTCGGGTAAACTCCTTTCTTTTAGGCCAAAAATCATCTTACCTTCGTAAGCGATCTGATTCGATAAAGAGAACATTGGGTCAATGCAGCGCCAATGCACGCGCAGAGGACTCCCAATCCATACAGGCGGATTACCCTCCATGGTTATCGTAGCGCCATAGGGATTTGCGTGATCCGCAAGCTGTTGCACGGAGACCTTGTTAGGCGCATAAGTTCCTTTACAGGTATGCTCCGAGAGTTCGGCAAGCGCTGTTACCAATTTGCTTGGTAGAGTATATACGGGCTCGATTTGCTGCGGATCTCCAACCACCACCGCCCGCTGTGCTCGCCACAGCGCTCCTACCGCGGCTTGCGGTACAGCTTGTCCAGCTTCATCAATGAATAACCAGCCTAGAGAATTGGGGCCAAGGCCTCGAAATTGATTGGCAAACGACGCAAATGTGGTAGAAACGACGGGTACAATCATAAAAAGACTTTGCCAAATCGGCAAAATATGTTCTTCTTTATCGGGTTGTCTGTTGGAAAGCAAGCGGGTGATGGCCCGAATGTTCTCCTTAAAATTCGGCCACCGACATTTTGCGACTTCGGCCAGCCATGCTTCATGCAATGTCAGAGCAGCGCTAAAAAGGGTCGAACGACAGTGTGCGAGTTCCTGATCATGCCAGAGTCCGTTTTTCTGAAAAAATTCTGTGTCTAGCTCATCTAATGATTTTGGTAATTTAAGGTAAGAAAATTTGTGATTTAATTCCTCAAATTGCGCTATTTTCTGCGCCCAAAGCGCGGCTTTTCTCTCTAGCGCCTCTTGAGCTTTTTTATACGTATCAAGGGTAAGCTCTAGCTCAAGTTGTAAACTAACATGCTGTTTTTTGAGTGAGCTAATTTCTCTTTTTATCGTAAGCCGTTTAAAAAATGAGGTGAGCTTTTTCCACCAATTAGCATGAACCCATCTTTCTAATTCTGTAAGCTGTTGGGTTAGAGTTAAAAGCTGTGCTTTGACCTGATTAATGTGTAGTTTAATTTGTTGATAGAAAGCTTTCGCTTTGTGTAATTCATTCTCTTCTCCGGCAAAAAAGAGTTTTTTGGCAGAGTCTGTTACTTCATTCAGCAGTTCCGCATATTTTATGCGTTCGGCAATTTTGCTCAGGGTTGCTTGTTCTGCTTTCTTAAATGCTTCTGCCGCCTCGCTAAAACTCAAGCCTGCGTAATCTTTTTTAAGCCAATCAAAAATATTTTCGGGTGGCTCGAGTCCTGCCCAAGAAGCTTTTTTATGCGGATCTTTTTTTAAGAAAGCAAATCGCTCTTTAAACTTCCAACGATTTGTTGAATTGCCTAGCGCGCAAGAAATTAAACCCCATGGCATATCTTGCTCAGACAATGCGTCAAATGAGTCACTGTCTTTTTGAGCGGCCACTTTATGGGCAATGGGCTGTAAATATTGCGTCGTGCGCCAAGCCTTGCCAAGCTGTTTGCGCTTGGGTAAATCGCGGGAAATATTCTCAACGGCCGCGTTGTTGGATGAGGCAACTACCATTTCAAACCCGGTGAGCTTAGGATTGAGTGTGAGAATGCTGATGGGCTCTGGCTCGGCTGGGAATTGGACTTGGATGTTTCCGTCAAATGCATGATGCGCTTGCTTGAAGGAAGCCAACACCTGTGCTCGGCGCACGATATTATCCGAAAATAAATCACGCAATAGCGTGGTCTTACCGGTGCCGGGTGGGCCATTGACTGAGAACAGGCCGGTTTTATGCAGAGTTGATAAAGCAGTATTCACAGCAAACTGTTGCATGAGATTCATGCCTTTTTCAGCGTCATCGAGCCAATGTCCGAGATTAAGATACTTTGGGTGAAGCCTCTCGAAAATTAACTGACGGCCAGCCTCTGAATAGAGGTCAAGGCGCTCGCGTGCTGGAATGGCGGTTAAATATTGCTTGAGTGGTGTCGGAATTGGGCGGGTTTTTACCCAAGTTATCGCGCGTTCAATATCTTGAATGAAAAAGCTATTAAGAATATCAATCTCAAATTCAAATATTTCATCGTCCTCATCTTCAAGTGCCGTATCAGTGTCGTTCGCATCCGCTTCAGTTTGCGGCGCTGCATTGAACTTCAAGGGAGCCGATGGTATTTCCGCGGAGGTTAAACCTCCCATAACGGGTGAAGCTTTTTTTTGGGTGCATACCTTAAGCAAAGCAACGGCTTGATTGCTTTGAGAGGAATACTCTGCCCAGACGCAAAAAATTTCATGTAAAGCAATAATTTCTATGCCGGTCAGCGGCCTGGTTGAGCTTTCTTCATGGTCTGCGGGTACTGAGCGGTTAGCAAGAAAATTCTGCAGCAGTTCGGTGAGTCGATTTTTGCTGTGTTCAAATGCTTCGTGAGTAAGAGCCTTCAGACCGTGCTTTTGGGTTTGTCCTAACGCCCAGGGTAAAGTGGAGATAGACACTTGCTCAAAACGCGGTCCGCCTTGGGCGGTGAACTTAAGCTTGGCAAAGCACGTGAGTCCCTCGAGTTCGGTCCGTTCATCTTCTTCGTACTCTGGTGCGCCATTCGCTTCAGCTTGGAGATTTTGCGCACAGATTTGAACAATTTCACTTTTATCGAAAATATTCAGATAAAGATTAAATCCAGTGATTTCGTACTCATCAGGAATATTCGCTTGCCAGAGATGCTCCGGCGCGTCTGCCGCTTGCCTTAAAGCGGACTCGTACAGCCAACGAACCTCCCAATCCTTTGCATCGTCAACCAATCCGCTAAGGTCAAATGGGATAAAAAATTCGAGTTTGTGCCAATAACGCAAAACCGCGAGAAGGCGCTCTTTGTCATCAGTGGTTAATTCTTTCGCTTCTTCTAGTATTGGTGCGTTCGTCATTTTCCCCCGACCTTTAATATCTGTTTGATCTTATAAGCTTGAAGTCATGACAAATGTTATCATTATATAAATGAAACTTTTAGAATCTAAGAACAAACTTATTGTCGGTAATTGGAAGATGCATGGCAGCTTGGCTGGAAATGCGCTTCTATTAAACGCACTCGCGGCAGGCGCGGCTAAACTTAATGCTTCTGTGCTGACTGCCGTATGTGTGCCATTTCCATATCTGGCTCAAGTCCAAACCCTGTTGCAGCAGAGCTGCGTTGCGTGGGGGGCGCAGGATCTCTCGGCGCATTTAGCAGGCGCTTATACGGGCGAAGTGGCGGGGTCGATGGTGGCCGAATTTGGCGCGCGTTGGGTGATTGTCGGGCATTCAGAGCGACGTTTATATCATCAAGAAAGCAACGAGCAAGTGGTGCTTAAGGCAAAGCGCGCGCTTGAAGCTGGCTTGACGCCAATTATTTGCGTGGGTGAAACCTTGGCTGAACGTGAAGCTGGACAGACTGAGCAGGTGCTTGGCCAGCAGTTACAAGCGGTACTGACTGCCCTGACGGTTGCCCAAGCAGAGCGTATGGTGCTCGCCTATGAGCCGGTTTGGGCGATTGGCACGGGCAAGAGCGCAACTGTGCAAGAAGTATCTTCAGTGCATCTGTTTTTGCGCCGTATATTGGCTGCGGTGGATGCTAAGCTGGCTCACGTTAGGGTGCTGTATGGAGGAAGTATGAAGCCAGACAATGCCCGCGCACTATTGGCTGAGCCAGGAGTGGATGGGGGCTTAGTGGGGGGCGCTTCGTTGCAAGCTGGAGATTTCCTTGCGATTTGCCAAGCAGCGCAAGCCTAGGCGCTCGCAATCATTTCTGAATATGTTTTATAGATTAAGGTGAATCCATGCTGGTGTTAAAAAATTTGATTTTTGTTGCGCAATTCTTATCCGCGCTTGGCATTATTGGTTTAGTGTTGTTGCAGCACGGTAAAGGTGCTGATATGGGCGCAGCATTTGGCAGCGGTTCATCCGGCAGTCTTTTTGGCGCAACCGGTGCGGCGAATTTTTTATCTCGCACAACGGCAATATTGGCGGTCATTTTCTTTATCTCTACGCTTAGTTTGACTTTTATTGGCTCGCATAAGCCTAAAGCTTCAGCCGGCGTCTTGGAAGGCGTAATTACGCCGGCGCCTGCATCTGCTGGCGCCAATGCGGGCAAAGCGGCTTTGCCCCCGGTCGATGCGCCCGCACCAGGTCAAGATGTGCCAAAGTAAAATTGAATGCAAGCTAACCCGCAAGACATCGAGGCATGAGCTAGCAAGGTGAGATAGTCTATTCTAAAGAAAAATAAAAATGCGTATTGCCCTTGCTCAAATCAATGTAACGGTTGGTGATTTCGTTGGTAATCTAAAAATCATGGTTGCGGCTGCGCGTGATGCTTATCAGCAGGGCGCTCATTTAGTCATCATGCCAGAGCTGGCCTTATCTGGCTATCCGCCTGAAGATTTATTGTTGCGTCCATCATTTTACGCCGCTAGCGCGGCGGCGCTAGCGCAACTTGCCTCTGAATTAAGCGCCTTCGAAGGGTTGCACGTCGTAGTGGGCCATCCCTATCGGATGAATGCGCATGAAAACCGGCCGCTTAAATCCAACGTGCCGCCAAGCGATACATTTAATGCGGTTTCGGTTTTACGAGAAGGTCGCGTGCTTGGCACATACTTCAAACAAGAGTTGCCCAATACCGAGGTGTTTGACGAAAGACGCTATTTTGCGACAGACCCAAAGCCTTACGTTTTTGAACTAGAGGGTGTACGCTGCGCAGTCCTGATTTGTGAAGATATTTGGTATCCGACTGCAGTACAACAAGCGAAAACTGCAGGCGCACAGCTTTTGCTGGTTCCAAATGGTTCGCCCTATCACCTTGGCAAGGATAATTTGCGCCTAGAAATAGTGCGCGCGCGCATCCGAGAAAGCGGGTTGCCATTGGTTTACGTAAACTATGCTGGGGCGCAAGATGAGCTGGTGTTTGATGGGGGCTCTTTTGTCTGTAATGCGCAAGGGGAGTGTGTCGCTCGGATGCCGCAATTTGAAGCCGGTGTTGCGTTGGTTGAGTTTGATGGAATAACGCCCCAACCTAGCAAAATTGCGCCGGAATCTTCTCTCGAGGCGCAAGTCTATGCCGCACTGGTACTGGGTGTGCGTGATTATGTAGAAAAAAACGGTTTCCCGGGCGTACTGATTGGACTGTCAGGCGGCGTCGATTCGGCACTGGTATTGGCCATTGCATGCGATGCACTCGGGTCAGAACGTGTCCGCGCAGTGATGATGCCATCACCCTACACCGCTGAGATTTCAGTGATCGATGCGCGTGAGATGGTGGGCCGTCTCAAGGTTCGCTATGACGAAATTGCAATCACTCCCGCATTTGAAGCGTTTCGTTTATCGCTTGCTCAGGTCTTTGATGGATTAGCCGCAGATACGACAGAAGAAAATATTCAGGCCCGCATCCGCGGTACCTTATTGATGGCGCTATCGAATAAATTAGGCTGGCTTGTGCTCACTACAGGTAATAAGAGTGAAATGGCTGTCGGGTATTGCACGTTATATGGCGATATGGCAGGCGGTTTCGCTGTGCTTAAAGATATTGCCAAGACTTTAGTCTACCGGCTGTGCCATTACCGGAACACCAGCGACGCTTTTGCGTTTAAGCAAATTATTCCTGAGCGCATTCTAACGCGTGCGCCTTCTGCTGAGTTGCGGCCGAATCAAATTGATCAAGACAGCCTGCCTCCTTACGAAATTTTAGACGCGATTATGCAGCTATATATGGAAGCAGGCCATTCAGGTGCTGACATTGTGGCCGCTGGATTTGAGCCAGCAGACGTTGCGCGCATCACGCGGCTGATTAAACAAAACGAATACAAACGGCGTCAAGCGCCGATCGGCCCGCGCATTACTGCGCGCGCCTTTGGGCGCGACTGGCGTTATCCGATCACTTCGGGCTTTAGCGAAGTACTATGAACAATTATGCTATCTGCGATTAATTGGCGCCGATTAAAAATTTTAGTTTGCCTTCTGACTTGCATCATTTTCATCATCGGCGCGAATAGATTGTTGGCAACAGATGCGCCAAACAAATCATTTTAAAAAACTTCATCAAGCGTTTGAGCGATGAGAGTGCGTTTACCCCACTGCTGTAAGGTATCTACATTGGCTTTATTCAGCCGTTGCTGATATGGCTCAGCCAACAAACCAAATTTGTTTTCTAACAGAGTTTTTAACAACGTAGATTGGCCTCGTTGCACACCTTCTGCAAGGCCCTGCTTTCTACCCTGTTCTCTGCCAATGCGCTCGAAACTTATCATATACGGCATGTTACGTTCTCCTTCAAGTTGTTTAATTGAACTATTGTAGATAATTTAAAACTCTTTAGGTAATGTCAATACCCCTTCGATAAAATGACACAGATTGAAAATCGCTTCTCGCGTTAACCCTTTTTGATATAACTGCCGCATTAACGCAAATTTATGCTGGTAACGTGCATTGGGATCACTACGCGTCTCCAACGCCGCAAGATGCGCAGCCACGATCGTGCCAAATGGGTTAGAGTGCTCTAATAAAGTGGCGCGTTGCGCTCGATAGTCGATGAGTTTGCTGGTTAGAAAGCGAAAATGGTTCACTTTATGACCGCAGACTTGCATCGGATAGCTTTTAGGGCGCCAGTTACAGCGCTCATCGGTTAAAACCGCCATCGTGAGGACCGGCTGTCGGTAACGATCATATAAGCGGTAAAAATATTCAAAAAGCCGCTGCGCAAAGTCAACCTCATAGTGGCCCTGAAACTCGACATGTAATAGCACGAAGCAGGTTGCCCCACTTTTTAAGCGCACTCTAAGCAATTTATCTACGAGCTTTTTACCCACTTGGCTTTTTACGCTCAGGCTTTGCAGCTCCTTATCCAACGTTTGATACTGAGCGTCCCAGGCAATTTGAGCCGCAATTTCCTGATAGAAAAATTGCATGAACTCTCGAAAGTAGACATCTAATGCGCTCTTCCAGGCTTCATCGGCATGGGAGCGGGGCGTACTGATTAAATTCGCCATGAGAATCTTTTAAGAACTCAGTGAATGGATGATTTAATCTACTGTATACGCTCGGCTTTGGTTTTGATATACGCCAAAAGTTATAAATTGGGTGGGCGGGCAGCGGGTATTAATGGATTTTTTATATTTATTGCTCACTCATCGCTGTAGCTATGTTTATCGATCGCAGCCTTAAGCCAGTAATGCGCTGTTTAGGGGCAGGAGTGGGGCTTATTTTGTGTGGATGAAGAAATAGTATTTCGCTTGACTTGGCAGGCCATTTTAGGTGGCCTGCACGGTCGAGATTAGAGAGGAAGTGCTTGACGCACTGATTGATCAGCTCAGCGCTAAGCTTTCGAGGTAGCGTTGGGCATCGAGCGCAGCCATACAACCTGTGCCGGCACTGGTAATGGCTTGTCGGTAAATCGAATCTTGTACATCACCGGCAGCGAAGACGCCCTCTATACTGGTTGCGGTTGCATTGCCGACGAGCCCAGCACGGGTGCTGATATAACCATTTTTCATCTCAAGTTGCCCGGTGAAGAGATCGGTATTCGGTTTATGGCCAATGGCGATAAATACGCCGTGTAAGGGGAGGTCGGTTATTTGATGGGTTTGCGTGTGCTTAACCCGAATGCCTGTGACACCTGTAGCATCGCCTTGCACTTCATCTAGCACATGATCCCATTTGATTTCGACTACGCCAGCCTTTTCTTTTGCGAGTAATCGGTCCACCAAAATAGGTTCAGCCCGAAAAGTGTTGCGGCGATGAATAACGGTCACTTTTTTAGCGATTTGCGTCAGGTATAACGCCTCTTCGACAGCCGTGTTGCCGCCTCCAATGACCGCCACTTCTTGTTGTTTATAGAAAAATCCATCACAGGTCGCGCACGCAGAGACGCCTTTGCCCATAAAGGCTTCTTCAGACGGCAAGCCAAGATATTGCGCAGAAGCGCCGGTGGCGATAATCAATGCATCACAGGTGTACTCGCTTGCCTCGCCCAGCAGGCGCAGTGGCCGTTCATCAAGCTTTGCTGTGTGGATATAGTCAAATACTATCTCTGTATTAAAGCGTTGCGCGTGCTCAAGAAAACGCTCCATTAATGCTGGGCCTTGTAAACCTTCGGCATCGGCAGGCCAGTTCTCGACTTCCGTGGTGGTCATTAACTGGCCGCCTTGGGCAAGGCCGGTAATGAGCATCGGCGACAAGTTTGCGCGCGCTGCATAGATGGCTGCCGTATAGCCGGCTGGGCCAGAACCTAGAATAAGAACTTTTGCATGTTTTGTGGATCGCATATCGAGGACGGAAAATTTAGAGTTTGAGCGCCAAATAGCATATTATATGTTTGTTTAAGCGTGTCAGCTTATGCGATTGTGCGTATTTATAACCGCATAGTGTTGCGTTGCGGATTAATTTCAGCCTCTGCGCGCGCCCGTTTTCAGTCTAAACGGCCTTAATCTCTTGGCGTTGACTTCTTAAGCTGGAAATAGTAAATATTGGCTCATGGCGAAATCTTCTTTTTCTTATAGTGCACAGGCGTTGCCGCGCCGGATCTCTCACCTGGTTATTGAAATTCGCTGGCTGCTGCAGCTTGCGTGTGTATTTTTGCTGTTGATGGCGCTGATTAGCTATAGTCCATTGGATCCAAGCTGGACCCATGCTGTGCAGGCTAACCATATTGCTAATTGGGGAGGGCGCGTAGGGGCATGGATGGCGGATATTTTGCTCTTGTTCTTCGGCTTTTCAGCTTATTGGTGGGTGGTATTGTTTGGGCGTCGGGTGGTCTTGGGTTACTGGCGCATAGCACGCGCTCCGGGGCAGCCTGAGCTCAGCCAAAAGCCCTCGGCAACAACGCAGCAATTGCATGCGCCCTTGCCGGAGGGGGGCTGGCTGCTTGAATTATTTTCTTTCGCGTTAATCTTAATTGCTAGCGTTGGGCTTGAGTCAATGCGGCTCTGGTCCTTATCCGCTAACTTGCCGCGTGTGCCTGGCGGTGTGCTGGGGGATGCGGTAGCGGCGCAAGTCTTGCATGCTCTGGGCTTCACGGGCGGTACGCTGGCGCTTTTGCTGCTGTTGGCGATTGGGGGCTCGCTATTTTTTCGCTTTTCTTGGTTAAATGCAGTTGAGCGTATTGGGGATGGGATTATCGCTGCGCTGAGGTTCATTAAAATGCGCTATGAAGCGCGCCGTGATCGAAAAGTAGGCGAGGTTGCTGCAGTCCGCCGTGAAGGCAGGCTTGAGCAAGATCGCGTGCGAGTTGAAGAACATGAGCCGGTGCGGATTGTGCAGGCAGTCAACCCGGTGGTGAAATCCGAGCGGATTGAAAAAGAAAAGCAGCAAGCGCTTTTTCATGATTTGCCTGATAGCATTTTGCCGCCGCTTGCGTTACTTGATGCGCCGTCAGCTGTGCAAGAAACGATCTCGGCGGACACCCTTGAATTTACTTCACGTTTGATCGAAAAAAAATTAAAAGACTTTGGCGTTGACGTCGTCGTGATTGCGGCTTATCCGGGACCTGTGATCACACGCTATGAAGTCGAGCCGGCGGTGGGTGTTAAGGGGAGTCAGGTTGTTAACCTAGCAAAGGATTTAGCGCGTTCGCTTTCGTTGGTGTCAATTCGCGTCGTGGAGACCATTCCGGGCAAAAATTATATGGGCCTTGAATTGCCCAATTTACGTCGCCAAACCGTCCGTTTATCTGAAATTTTAGGTTCTGAAGCGTATGCTGCCGCTACTTCAGCGCTGACGATTGCACTGGGTAAAGATATTAGCGGCAAGCCTATCGTTGCTGATTTAGCCAAAATGCCGCATCTGCTGGTAGCCGGCACGACTGGGTCGGGTAAATCCGTCGGAATTAACGCGATGATTTTATCGTTGCTATATAAAGCAACGGCTGAGCAGGTTAGGATGATTTTGATCGATCCGAAGATGCTTGAGATGAGTGTTTATGATGGCGTGCCGCATCTGTTATGTCCGGTGGTGACCGATATGCGGCAAGCCGGGCATGCATTAAATTGGACGGTCGCTGAGATGGAGCGCCGTTATAAATTAATGAGTAAGCTTGGTGTGCGTAACCTCGGTGGTTATAACCATAAGCTGGATGAGGCGCACAAGCGCGAAGAGACCCTCCCGAACCCATTTAGCCTGACGCCAGATGCGCCTGAGCCGCTTGAGCGGCTGCCGCATATTGTGGTGGTGATTGATGAGTTGGCAGATCTCATGATGGTAGTTGGCAAAAAAGTCGAAGAATTGATTGCGCGCATCGCCCAAAAAGCCAGAGCTGCGGGCATTCACTTGATTCTTGCGACGCAACGGCCGTCCGTCGATGTTATCACGGGCTTAATTAAAGCCAATGTGCCGACGCGTATGGCTTTTCAAGTTTCATCAAAAATCGACTCACGCACGATCTTGGATCAACAAGGCGCTGAATCGCTATTGGGCATGGGCGATATGCTGTATCTGCCGCCTGGCACGGGTTTGCCAGTGCGGGTACATGGTGCTTTTGTGGCGGATGACGAAGTACACCGCGTGGTCGAAAAACTCAAAGGGCAGGGAGAGCCCAATTATATTGAGGGTATTCTGGAGGGCGGCGTGAATAACGAGATGGATGAAGAAACGGGCAGTCTCAATGGGGGGGGGCAAAGCGCTGAAGCAGATCCACTCTATGATCAAGCCGTTGAAATTGTCATCAAACATCGGCGCGCATCCATTTCGCTGGTGCAGCGTCATTTGCGCATTGGCTATAATCGCGCCGCTCGTTTACTTGAACAAATGGAGCAGGCAGGGTTAATATCGACCATGTCGGCAAATGGCAACCGTGAAATTTTGGTGCCAAATCGTGATTCAAATTAGACGGGGCAAGCAATGAAGCTTAAAACAGCAACTTTATTAAAGATTAAACTTGGACTTAAAAGACTAACGGCGGTATTCATAGCGATCAATGTTTTGTCGCCTGTCTATGCTAGTGAGTCTCCTGCCGCTACTGAGCAGCTCAATAATTTTATTGTCCAAGTACAAACGGCGAAAGGCCATTTTGTGCAGCAGCAGATTAAAACTGATCCAAAGCGCATGAAAGATGTGAATGATCCGGGTACCTGGCCGCGAGAAGCATGCTGCAAATCAAGCGGCTTCTTCTTATTTGAGCGGCCCGGTAAATTTATTTGGACTTATGAAGAGCCTTCTCGCCAAATTTTGCAGTCTGACGGTACATATTTTTATGTGTACGATAAAGAGCTCAAGCAAGTTATCAAGCGTAAGCTTGACGGTGTGCTAGGGGTCAGCCCGGCAGCGATTTTGTTTGGCAGCAATGATCTTAATAAAAATTTTAAGTTGCGCGATATTGGTAAAGAAGCAGGATTAAATTGGCTTGAGCTAAAACCCAGAGCTGCTGACACGCAATTTCAACGCATTCTCATAGGCTTTCGAAAAGGAAATTTAGAGGCCATGAAATTATTTGATCTGTTTGGAAACGTCACTTTATTGGTTTTCACAGATATGAAGAAAAACCCGAGCATACCTCCTGATCGCTTTAAATTCACGGTGCCGCAAGACGTAGACGTGGTTCAGGGATAAACTGTATCGCGCCTCATCTTCGTGCCTTATGTTCTGTAAGGGCAAGCCGTGTCTGATCTGTTCGCACAGAAGCCTGCTGCACCACTCGCTGAAGCCCTTCGCCCTAAGGCCTTGGACGAGGTGATTGGGCAGTCTCATCTACTAGGTGAAGGCAAGCCCCTAAGACTGGCTTTCCAGTCGGGCAAGCCGCACTCTATGATCCTCTGGGGGCCGCCGGGTGTTGGTAAGACCACCTTAGCAAGGCTCACGGCCACGGCCTTCAAGTGCGAGTTCATAGCCCTATCCGCAGTGTTTTCGGGCGTGAAAGATATCAGGGCCTCTATGGAGCAGGCAGAACAGAACTTGGCGATGGGCAAGCACACCATCTTGTTCGTAGACGAGATTCACAGGTTCAATAAGTCCCAACAAGACGCTCTTCTTCCTTATGCGGAAAGTGGCTTGGTGACGTTTATTGGCGCCACGACTGAGAACCCTTCTTTTGAAGTGAACTCGGCCTTGCTGTCACGTGCACAGGTCTACGTGCTGAAGTCGTTGACAGAAGAAGAGTTAAAACAACTCTTGAAGAGAGCGCAAGAAAAAGTACTGGATCATCTTGAGTTTGATGAATTGGCAAGGGGCACCATCATTGGTTATGCAGACGGTGATGCTAGAAGACTCTTGAACCTGCTGGAACAGTGTCAAACGGCTGCGGGCGTTGCTGATGTTAAGAAAATTGACGCCGATTTCATTCAGAACGCCTTGACCTTAAACAGTCGGCGTTTCGACAAGGGTGGGGACAATTTCTATGACCAGATCTCGGCCTTGCACAAGTCGGTGCGTGGTTCGCATCCTGATGCTGCTCTCTATTGGTTAACGAGAATGCTGGACGGTGGGGCTGATCCGCGGTATCTGGCAAGACGGATCGTACGCATGGCCTGGGAAGACATCGGGCTTGCTGACCCAAAGGCGATGCAGATTGCCAACGATGCGGCTCTCACCTATGAACGGTTGGGAAGCCCCGAAGGCGAGCTGGCACTAGGCCAAGCAGTGATCTACTTGGCTGTTGCCGCCAAAAGCAATGCTGGCTACAACGCCTACAACCAGGCTAGAGCCTTCGTGAAGCAGGACAAGAGCCGCGAAGTGCCGGTTCACCTGCGCAATGCTCCTACCAAATTAATGAAGGAACTGGGCTATGGGCATGAATACCGATATGCTCATGATGAACCCAATGCCTATGCTGCCGGTGAGGCCTATTTGCCTGACGGCATGACAGAGCCGGGCTGGTATCAACCAACCCCAAGAGGCTTGGAAATTAAGATTGGCGAGAAGCTGGCTCTGTTGAGGAAGTGGGACGAAGAGGCAGGAAAGAAATGAAAAGGGGTATAACGCCCCCTTTTTACTGTGTTCGTTCTGGTTCGCCAATGCTTTTCAATAAAACATAAGCGCAGCGCCACCTTAAAACCTACGTTAGAATCATAGTTTATCCTGTTCATCCTATCTTATTGTCCATGCTTGATATCCAGCTATTGCGTAAAGACCTTGATGTTATCGCGCACCGTCTTAAAAGCCGCGGTTACACGTTAGATTGTGCAACCTTTATGAAACTGGAGGCTGAGCGCCGCGAGCTGCAAGTGCGCACTGAAGAGCTGCAAGCGCGCCGTAATAGCCTTGCCAAGCAAATTGGCATTGCAAAAAGCCGCGCGCAAGAGTGTTCTGCGCTTATCGTTGAAGCGGACGAGATTAACCATATTCTCAAAGATTCGGCGTTACGGCTTCACGAGCTGCAAGCACGGTTAACGGAATTTATGCTGGATACCCCTAATTTGCCGCATGAGAGTGTGCCTCTGGGCCGCGACGAAACGCAAAATACTGAAATAAGTCGCTGGGGTGCGCCGTGTCGATTTGAGTTTGAAATTAAAGACCATGTAGATCTTGGGCTGCCGTTGGGGCTAGATTTTGATAGCGCAGTCAAGCTCAGTGGCACGCGTTTCGCGGTGCTACGCGGCCCGCTCGCACGGTTACAGCGTGCTTTGGCCCAATTTATGTTGGATTTGCATATCAATCAGCATGGTTATACAGAAATTCAGGTTCCTTACCTTGTCAACGCCACTTCTATGCGCGGCACCGGTCAGTTACCTAAATTTGAAGAAGATTTATTTAAAGTGCCGCATAAAGCCAGTGGCGAAAGTAATGCGTCTGAAGATTTTTACCTCATTCCAACCGCTGAAGTTCCGCTCACTAACTTGATGCGAGAAACCATTGTTACAGCGGATCAATTACCGCTCAAATGGGTTGCCCATACGCCATGTTTTAGATCGGAAGCAGGTAGTTATGGCCGTGATACGCGCGGCATGATTCGCCAACATCAATTTGAAAAAGTGGAGCTGGTGCAAATTGTGCCGCCTGAGCAATCTGATCAAGCGCTCGAAGAGCTTGTGAGCCACGCTGAAGCGGTTTTGCACAAACTTGAATTGCCCTATCGGAAAGTTTTACTGTGTACCGGCGATATGGGTTTTGGCAGTGCAAAAACCTACGATCTCGAAGTCTGGCTGCCATCACAAAACACTTACCGCGAGATTTCGTCCTGTTCAAATATGGAAGCGTTTCAAGCACGCCGGATGCAAGCGCGTTTTCGGCGGGGGCAGGGTAAACCTGAACTTATCCATACGCTAAATGGCTCGGGCTTAGCAGTGGGGCGTACTTTAGTTGCGCTGCTTGAAAATTTCCAAAATGCGGATGGCACAATCAGCGTGCCAAACGTGTTGCAACCTTATCTAGGGGGTATGAAGAAGCTTGAGGCGAGCGTATAAGCTCTTATTTAAACGCCCAGATTTGGGGGTGACCGGCCAAGGGAAAAGGCAACAGAGTTTCACGGTGTATTTTCCTTTGGCATTGACTTTATGTATAGTTTTTAATTATTAAAAAAATAAATAGTATCATTCGAATTTTTGAATAATTAAATTTCCCTAGTGCTTTACGAGCACGATGGTTTCTTCCTCTATTAAGCGCATAACCGGTTTGTGAATAAAACAACATAAAAATAAGAAGTCTCCCCTGCGCAGCTTACCTCAGTGTTAATATCAATCAGATTTAGAGCAGAAGCAGTATAGTGGTAAAGCGTTTGCCTTTTGAATAATTAAAAGAATTGAGCATGAACTGCTTAGTGCTATAAGTTTTTAGTATATGGGTCAAATTGACAGTGGGCGCACATGTTTAATGCAGGATAGTTTTGAGAAAGGCAATGCGGGGAACAGGTCACGTTATCTGTGATGCGCTATCCCTCCTTGGTGTAAAAGCCCGGGCTCTCCGCGCAAGAAAATGCTTAAAGAGATTAATCAGCGACGTATTCGTTATTTCCATGAAGTGCTTGCGCGTGGAACGATTCGTGGTGCGGCAGAGCACTTAAATGTTGCTGCTTCAGTGATTACCCGACAGCTTCGTTTGCTTGAAGAAGAGTTGGCGGTGACTCTTTTTGAGAGGCGTGCGCGCGGCGTCGTCCCTACCGAAGCCGCCGACGTTGTATTGCAATATTATCGGCAGTGTAATGCGAGTCAAGAGTATATGGAATCTTGCTTGCAAGAAATGCGTGGCATGCAGCGCGGGAGTATTCGGATTGGAGTTAATGAAGCGTATGTTCCGCCATTAATGGACGATGTGCTCAATGATTTTAGCCAGCAGTACCCGCGCCTCAATATTCATGTTGAAGTTTTGTTAACCACTGAGATTATGGCGCAAGTTATTCAAGATGAGATGCACATAGGGCTGGCCTATAATCCACCGGAAAATCCTGATATTCATTGTTATTTGAGAGCCAAGCGTCCTATCCGTTTGCTTGTCAGAAAAGGCCATCCGCTGATTAATCAACAACGTAAAATCGTTATTGCGGATGTGATGGACTATCCTTTAGGTCTGATGTCCGCTACTTCTGGCGTAGCACAGACAATTCAACTTTTAGAGGCGACAGAAAAAATTCGATTAGCGCCGATATTGACGACGAACTCAGTGCTTGTGTTGCAAGAATTTATCAGAGGTGGCGGTCTAGCATTTCTGGCTCCTGCGATGACTAATCCAAAGATTCTTAGCGGCGAAGTGATTGCATTGGAAATTGATCACCCGATTCTAACTGCTCCAGAGATTCATTTATTTGTGAGGCAGGGGCGGCCGCTTTCTGCCGCGATAAATCAGCTTTTAAAGCAAGCTGAAACTAAATTATCGCTTTTCAATTAAGGGATCTGACGGGATCCCTATATAAAAAATAGCTGTAATAATATCAGGCCGACTAGAAAAGGATTGAGGTGAAAGCAAATATTTGTTGGGTGAGGGGGGAGCGTTTCTCAAGTGTGCGCGTGAGTTAGCTTGATTCTTTGACCATTTGAATTCTGCCTGACGGCGCTCAAGATGAAATATAGGTTTGTTACTTGATGTTTACTTTTTTTTGTATAAAGTAATAAAAAGGTTTTGATAAAAATCAATTGTTCGATACCGGTCCTATGGGGAAGTGCGCGAGTATCTGTAGATATAGAAGCATGGTCAGTTTTTGTAGTTTTTTCTGTCTGGCAAGAGGCTAGAACGAGAGTTCGTTTAGATTAATTTAGTTTTTTGCAGCACGCAAGGGGAACTCATGGAAAAGAATAACTGGATGCGCACTCTACATAGCACGGTATCGATATTTGCATTGATGGCGCTGTTGCTGACCCTGCTGTTTGTCTTTATTTTGCCCCGTCCGGCATATGCGGCACTCCCAAATAAAACCCTTCTTTATTGTTCTGAAGCCAGTCCAAGAAGCTTTGATCCTTCCCAAGCGGGCGCGTCTGTTGAATATACAGCGGGTGCTTTCACAGTCCATAATCGGCTGGTCGAATTTGACCGCGATGTCATGAAAATTGGACCTGGCCTTGCTACACATTGGGAGATTTCGCCGGATGGGTTGCGTTATACCTTTTATTTAAGGCGTGCCGTAAAGTTTCATACAACATCGTTCTTCAAGCCTACGCGGGATTTTAATGCAGACGATGTACTCTTTACTTTTGGGCGGATGCATGATCCACAACATCCATTTCGCAAGGCTTATCCCGTTCCGTTTCCCTATTTTACTAATCTGGGCCTGGACAAAGAAATTGTAGAAATTAAAAAACTTGATGACTACACGGTGCGCTTCACTTTAAAATCGGTTAATGCCCCGTTTTTGATGAATTTGGGATTGGGCTTTGCTTCAATCTTGTCCGCTGAATATGGGGAAAAATTGTTAAAAATGGGCAAGGCGGCTGATATTAACCAGCGGCCAGTTGGCACGGGCCCTTTTATTTTTAATGACTATACCAAAGACGTATCAATCCGTTTTGATGGCAATCCCAACTATTGGAAGCCAGAAGACGTACAAGTATCAAAGTTGGTTTTTTTAATTACGCCTGATCCTGCATTAAGGTTGCAAAAACTTAAGAAGAAAGAATGCCATGTGATTAATCATCCGAATCTAGATGACCTGGATGCAATCAAGAGCGAGCCGAATCTCAAGTTATTCAGCCGACCCGCTCTGATTCTTCATTATTTGGCTTACAATATGTCGCATAAGCCGTTTGACGATATTCGCGTGCGCCAGGCACTGGATATGGCAATTAATAAAGAGTCGATTAACCAGATCGCCTTCCGTGGGACTGGGAAAGTAGCGGAAATACCCATCCCGTCGGTATTTTGGAGGCAAGATGGACCCCATGCGAATCGGTCATATAATTTGCAAGAAGCCAAAAAATTATTGGCGCAGGCAGGCTATCCAAATGGCTTAAAGCTTTCGTTGTGGGTAAACCCGTTGCATAAATCAACAGAAGTCGCGGCTGAAATGATTCAGGCCGATTGGCGTAAGATGGGTGTAGAAGCGAGCATTAGGTTGTATGAATGGGGCGAATACCTTAGGCGCGCGCGCGCCGGTGAACATGATGTCGCGCTAACGAGCTGGACCGGCTCTCCTGATCTAGACGATTGGTTGGGGGTATTATTGACCTGTGGGGAAAGAAATAACAACAATTATGCGCAATGGTGCAACCCATCGTTTGATGGATATATCCAAAAGGCGCGCGAGACAATAAACCCCACTGAACGCGAGATTTTTTATAAAGAAGCATTGCAGATTTTTATTCGTGAACAACCCTTTACGCCCCTTACCCACGTAGCAGTTTACCAAGCAACTAGAAAGGAAGTGACCAACTTCAAAGTGAATTATCTTACCGCTGTGTTATTTACGGGTGTGGGTTTGGAGTGAGCAAGTTTTGCCCCCTTTTGATAAGGGGGTAGTTAAGGTTTAAGCTGACATTTTTCTTATTTAAGTAGAAAATGGAAAGAGAGATAAAGAAAATTTAATGCATCAGAAATAATAAAAAACCAGGTTGGGTGATTAACTCCAGAAGTAAAAAGCGGCGGCGACATTAAAAATTGCCTTAGCGTGACCTGAATGTAGGCAGCGTCGAATGAGTGATGAGTTGGGCAAGAAAGGGGTCTTTGTATCTGGTTCCGGAATCCATTCGGCCGCTGCCTTCATATTATCGATGCGTTGATTTCGCCACACTGTAACTAGCTTGGACCTAAAAGAAGTCCAAGATGAGTTAATCCAGAGTGCCGTATCCGGCAGCATTTCGTCAACAAATGATCGAATTGGTGCAGCTTGGTAAAAGTGCTAATGAGTTAGCACAAGAATTTGGTTGCTATGCCAAGACGATCAAGAAATGGGTAACCCAAGCATCCACTACTCCAGCGCATACCGCATTAAGTACAACCAGTCTGAGTACTGCTGAGCGCGAAGAGCTGAGTCGATTACGCCGCCAAGTACGTCAACTCCAAATGGAGCGAGATATTCTGGCAAAGGCTACGGCCTGGTTTGCCGCCAAAGGCGAGAAGATGTTCACCCCCTCTTCGAGCTTTTAATGGGGAATCAGGCCGACTTGCCTTTACAGGTATTATGCCGCGTTCTTGGAATTTCACGCAGTGTATACTATGCTTGACGCGAGCGCCAAGTCGTCGTAAGCAAGCAAATTTGAAACTGATAGTATGCATTCGCACTATACATGCTCAATCAGATGCCACCTATGGTATGCCCCGTGTGCGTGCTGAACTCATGGAACAGCGTTGGATTGTGAGTCGTCAGCATGTGGCGCGGCTGATGCGCATGCAAACATCATTCATCATAGCGATCGCGGCAGTCAATACACTAGTCTTGCTTTTGGCAGCCGCTGCAAGGCAATGGGCGTAAAATCTTCTATGGGCAGCGTGGGGGATGTTTATGATAATGCGATGGCGGAAAGCTTTTTTGCCAGCCTTGAATGTGAATTACTCAACCGTTGCAGTTTTAAAAGTAAAGTAGAAGCACGCTTAGCCGTATTTACCTGGATTGAGGCATGGTACAACCTCAAGCCTAGGCACTATGCTATCAATTATATGTTACCTATTATTTTTGAAAAAAGCTGTTTGCAAAAAATGGGCTAACTCTAATACAGGTGCACACATCTCGTTTTTACCATAGGAACAGCGGGACCTATCAGACCATTGCACGCCGAAGCATGCCATTAATAAAAGGAGTTTCTCGTGGGTAAAAACCCTGTAGACGATCTATCAGGACAATCCCAGTCAACCAGCATAGAGGGGATACCCGCCCCAAGCGGCAAAGCCAACCTTATCGACACCGACTACGTTATCGGGCAGGACAATATCCGAGGTCAGTTCTCTTTTTCCCTGGATATTCACGGTAAAGTTTTCATCATCTCCGCGGCTACTATTCTGCTGTTCGTCATCGTAACGCTTGCACTGCAGAATGAAGTCGAACCGCTTTTCAGCGCTATGCGCAGTTGGTTGACTGAGCATCTGGCCTGGTTCTTCATGAGTGTCGCCAATATCTTTGTGGTGTTATGTCTGGCGCTGATTGTCTCGCCACTGGGCAAGGTTCGATTGGGCGGCAGGGATGCCACGCCGGATTATTCGTACCTGGGCTGGCTCTCCATGCTGTTTGCCGCCGGGATGGGTATTGGCCTGATGTTCTACGGTGTGGCAGAGCCCATGTCCCATTACTCTGCGGCCATGGGAGGTGTCACACTCGACGCCGCCGGGGCGCGTACCGACTGGGCCCCTCTGGGCGGCGCAGCGGGCGACATGAAAGCCTCCGCCGACCTGGCCATGGCCGCGACGATCTTTCACTGGGGCCTGCACCCTTGGGCCATCTATGCCATCGTTGGGTTATCCTTGGCTCTGTTTTCCTTCAACAAAGGCTTGCCGCTTTCGATACGCTCGATTTTTTACCCAATACTGGGTGAGCGCGTCTGGGGATGGCCCGGCCACATCATCGACATCCTGGCGGTATTCGCCACGTTGTTCGGGCTGGCGACTTCGCTGGGCATCGGTGCCGAGCAGGCCGCAGCGGGGATTGAACACCTGTTTGGCATTCAATCTACCAACGTGAGCAAAGTCGTGCTGATCATCGGCATCACCCTGATTGCCCTTTGGTCGGTGCTCGCCGGGCTGGAGAAGGGCGTCAAGCTGCTTTCCGAAATCAACATGGGCCTGGCGCTGTTGCTGCTATTGTTCATTATTGTGGTTGGGCCAACTCTGGCTATCCTCACCGGCTTCTTTAAGAATCTGGTGACCTATGCTGAATATTTACCGGCACTTTCCAACCCCTTTGGTCGCACAGATACCAAGTTCACCCAAGGCTGGACTGCGTTCTACTGGGCCTGGTGGCTCAGTTGGTCGCCTTTCGTAGGCATGTTCATTGCCCGTGTCAGCCGTGGCCGTACCGTCCGCGAGTTCTTGATATTGGTTCTGTTAATGCCTTCGCTGGTGTCGGTATTGTGGATGACTACCTTTGGCGGAACCGCCATCGACCAAACCGCTCTCCAGGGTCTCAGCGGGGTCAAGGATGCGGTGTTGGAGCTCAAGCTGTTTGCCATGCTCGAAAGGCTCCCGCTTAAGGAAATCACGTCACTGCTCGGTATCGTGCTGGTGATCATATTTTTTATCACCTCTTCGGATTCCGGCTCCCTGGTCATCGATACGATCACCGCCGGCGGCAAGGTCGATGCGCCCGTTCCACAGCGTGTCTTCTGGGCCATCATCGGAGGGGTGATTGCCATTGCCCTGTTGTTGGGCGGAGGTTTGATCGCGTTGCAAGCCATGGCGGTTTCCACGGGTTTACCGTTTGCCATTGTCTTGCTGCTGGGCTGTATTTCTCTGGTCAAGGGATTGATGTCTGAACCGCGAGCCTGACCCATTAGTAAAGTGTTAACCCCATTGTGGCGAGGAAGCGTGCTCCCTCGCCACAATGTCATTTCAATCCCACAATTGCCTGATGGCGATGGATGGGCTGTAGTGAGTGGCTATTTGCGCTTGCAGCAGCTCCGCGGTAGCTAGGGCATCGGTCAAGGCATGATGGGCGTGATAGGGCGGCAGATGGTAGCGCACGCGACTGTCCGCTAGCCGGATAGAGGCAGGGGACCGCCGAAACAGCCGGTAAAGCCAACCGCGATCACCGCAGACCTGTCGCGCCTCCAATTGCATGGTGTCAATCACCGGGAAATGCAGGCCTTCCCCGAAGTGGTGGCGTAACGCCTGATCTAGAAAGTTGCGCTCAATGGCTCGGTAATGCACGACCATGATTTTCCCTTCCATGGTCTCCAGCACTTTTTTCATGACGTCCGGCAACCGAGGTGCATGGCGGACGTCGGCGTGGGTGATGCGGTGAAACGTCACCGATTCATGGCTCAGCTGCGAAGGCTTGATCACCCAATACAAGGCTTCGCCACAGCGTATCCGCTTCAGGGTGAAAGGTAGCAGGCCGATACTGACGATACTGTCGGTGAGCGCATCCAAACCGGTGGTTTCCAGGTCCATGGCCAGCAGTTCTACCTGCTCCAGCGGGGTCTGGGCGCTGATGACGCCAGCCTGATAGAAACGCTGCAGCAGGGGGTGCCGGGCTTGCTGCGCTAGTAGCTTAAAGCGTGCCGCCCAGTCTAGAGTTTCCTGCCCCTTCGGGGTCTGTGGGTGGTTCATCGTGTTGGCCGGGCATGACCGGGATAACGGAACCGCAAGAATTTCTGCGCATTACTCAATACCTGAAACGCTTCCTTGAGGTTGTGACGCTCAGTCGTGGAAAAGCGCTCAGGCTCGATGTAGTTGTCCGGTTTGTGGCCTTGTTCGATGGCATTGGCCTGGTGTCGAATGCGCACCATCGAAAGAAATTCCAGTGCGTAGCGTAAATGCTCGATGGCTTCGGGTTGCACCAGCTGCGTGGTGCTGATGGCTTCGAGTCGATCAAAGGAGTTTTGCGCTGTGGTCCCGCAAGCCAGGGCATGGATGCGGATCAGGTCGGTCAGGGGCCCTGTACCACGGCCCTTGAGGTTGATGATCTGTTTCTGCCTGCCATCGGTTTCCATCACAAATGTGCGAAAGAAACCTAACGGTGGCGTCCGGTTCAATGCATTACGGGCCATCGCCGCTAGGAAGGCGGGCGTCACTCTGGATCTTTCAGCGCAGAGTGCCTTTAGCGCGTCCACCATGTCCAGCTGACCATAGACCCCGTCCAGATCAAAGAAGATGTAACTGTTGAGAAGGGTGGCGGCGTTCGGCTTCTCGATCCACTGGCTGAAATAGTCGCGCCACACCCGCAATGGCTGACGCCATTGGACATTGGTTGCCATGATGCCGCCCTTGCAGTAGCTATAGCCACATTGTGCGAGCCCGTCGCTGACGAAGGTGGCCAGTTTCCTGAAATATTCGTCGTGCTGCGCCGGGTCGAATCTATCGTCCAGCACCAGTGCGTTGTCCTGGTCGGTGACCAGCAATTGCTCGTCCCGCGCCATCGATCCCAGCACCATGAAGCAGTACGGAACCGGAGGCGGTCCCAGCTCCCGCTCGGCCAATTCGAGCAATCGCTGGGTGAAGGCGCGGCCAATGCCCGAGATGGCGCTGCCGATCATATGGGCCGTCGCGCCATTGCGCACCATGCGAATGTAGGTGCCGCGCAGATCCCTGTGCCGCGATCGCAGGCCGTCGACGGAGGTCTGGTTGGAGATGCTGTTAACCAGGTACAGGCTGCTCTGGGACTCGTGCCGGATAATGTCCGACAGGTTGATCAGGCCCAGTGTACGGCCCTTGTGGACCACCGGCAGGTGATGAATATTGCCCCTGAGCATGCACAACATGGCTTCGAACAACGAGTCATCGTCCTGGATGACCACCAGATCGGTCGACATCACTTCGCCGATGGCGGTGTCGCCAGTGCGGTTGGCGGCTACCACGCGGGTACGCAGGTCCCGGTCGGTGACGATGCCGAGCATTTTTTCCGGATTTTGCCCGGCCGGCTCCAGGACCACGATACAGGAGACACTTTCCTGGGACATCAGCCGTGCGGCTTCGTGGACGCTAGTCTTGGGGGTTACCCAGACCAGATCCCGCGAAATCAGCGCACGGGCCTTGAGCTGGATCAGTTCGCTTGCACGCCCCTGGGCCTCGACCGCCGACTTCAGCCTTGAGTGACCTTCGGCCTCGACAAAATCGGCGAAGCTGTCATATCGCTCACACAGCTGGGCAAAAACATCCGCTGGGATGAAATAGATCAGGCTGTCTTCAAGGGCCCGTGCTGGGAAGCGAACCTTGTTACTACGCAACAGGCCGGCCTGACCGAAGATATCGCCCTCCACCAGACGGTTGTAAAGCTCGCCACTGCGCCGATAGATTTCGACTGCGCCACTGCGCACATAATGCAGGTCGTGAATGACGGCACCGGCCTCGAGGATCTCGCTGCCGGCCTTGAAGTAGCTGACCTCGACGCGTCGGGCGATGGCTTCCAGGGTTTCCTGGGGCAGGGCGTCGAAAGGGGGAAAGCGATGAAAATGCTCGCTGATTTCCAGTAACTCGATCTGCATGGAACCTCGTGGTGTCAACCGCAATTGAAAATTGATACAGTTTTTGAAGAAGCAGTAACCCTGCCCGATTTTGACGTACAGTCATTTTTTATTGCAGAAACTTAAATGACGTTCATATTGAGCAGGAGATTGATAATCAATTGCGGAATGCAAACAATATGAATTATAAAATCCCTCAATCCAATTTACTAAATCAATATTGACCCCGAAATCACCGTAGAACACGTGGCGCGCAGGCTCGGGGTGTCGGGTTTATCCACCTGGGATCGCTATCTACCCGCTGTGCGCCAAATGGCGCAAGGGGTGAAAGGATAATCATATAGCTATTTTCCAGTTAAGGAAACGTTGATTTAATGGAGAATTTCCGCAGGCATGAAAATTGCTACTGAAAAATACAGAATCAATGAAATGGTGTGCAATTTTTGAGCTTAAACAAGCCATTTTTGTCTGAATTTCCCGTTTAACCCGCAGCTACGTTCTATTTGTTGACGACTCAAGTCAAGCCATTCTGCTGCTTTCCACGGCATTAATAAACCATCTACCACAGCCTGAATCACTTTAAGTCGATCTACTTCCTGCATCTTCATGGTAATCGTATCTGGTGCAGCCATACCTCGCTCCTATATCAAGGAGCTCGAGCATGACATGCGACATCTGAACTTTGGTGCGACCTGAAAAGTCGTTTGAATTTCTGTCTTACAGGAGAAATATAACCAGATAAGACCGATTGCTCCATCAATCGTTCCCTAGTCGGACATGCGGGGCTGGCAACGGTCCGGTGTGAAGCTCCGATGACAATGTAACCGCCGAGTAATCGGTAAGCCGAGCCGCGAGGCAAAGCCGAATCTGCTAGCACTAAAGCGGAGAGGGGCTAGGGATGTGCGAATACGATCAACACACGTGAATCTCTGTAATTGTCGTTAAAATGAACAGGCCAAAGGTGCTGGGCCTGAACCAAAATGGTACGCGGTTAGGTTTGGTCGCTCAAAGTTCGGCCAACATGGACAAACAACCGCCGGCAAAGAAGAGGGATCCGACTCGCACTGAAATTCAAGCGGAACAGGATAAGCCCGTAACGCTGCCAGAAATGGTAGGCAAACCGCGAGGAATGCTGTTGGCGCTGCGGGTACAGGAAGGAGCAAAAAGCGAAGGCCGCCTTGTAATGAGGGGGATAAAGAGTGAAACATTCTCTTGCGCGAAAGCGAGCAGACTTGCTCTTGGTCAGAGTGGGCAAGAAATCTTGGCAAACCGTTATACGCGGGAAAGCAGATGAGGCAGACCGTTTAGGTTTGTTGTGCGCTTGCGCGCCCAGGTGAATTAAGAAACCAGGTCAACTGGTTCGATTTTACCAGAAGGGCGAAATGGCTCCAGGCGTATATTGCTCAGGCAGCCAGTTTGTTAGACTGCCCGGTGCCTTAGCCAGCGCTGGACTCTTGGCTTGAGCCGTGTGCGAGGTGACTCGCCTGCACGGTTCTTAGGAGAGGGAGGGTTAGTAATAGCCCTTCCTTATCCGACCTCTTACGCGACGGCATGATTTTTATTATCTTATGCCAAATAAATCTAGAATTTCTCTGTGAGCTTATCGTACTTAGGAAAGTATCCCTAAGTTAACCTTAAAAAGGTTATGATTAAAGCTACTTTTGTGGCGGGAAGGTTTTGCATAAATGGTGAGCGCAAAGACGAGTTATTTGATATAGAAAAAGCAAGGGCTTTGTTAACAGAAGCAGGCCAGTCTAAAGGTTTTTTCAATGTTTCTTGGAGTTTTGTTGGCGCAACGCTGTTTACGGGCGTTAGCGTGAAATAAAGGCAAATTAATGAACGAGATTAACCAACGGCGCATGCAGTATTTTTACGAAGTGCTTACCCAAGGCTCTATCCGTGAAGCAGCAGAAACTTTGAATACCGCCCCTTCAGTGGTGACTCGGCAAATTCGATTGTTGGAAAAAGAACTGGCCGTGACGTTATTTGAGCGTCACCCACGTGGTTTGCAGCCGAATGAAGCTTCTGAAATTGTGCTTGAATATTGCCGGAGCTGCCACTCGCACCAAAAGCGTTTAGAAACCTATCTGCAGGAAATGCGTGAGCTACAGCGTGGTTATATCCGCCTTGCAGTGAATCAAGGGTACATTGGGCCGCTGATGGATGACGTACTGAATGACTTTTGTCGACAGTATCCTCGCTTAAAGATTCATGTCGAGACGGTATTGACCAATGAAGCGGTGACCCAGGTGATGCAAGATATTGCGCATATTGGCTTGGCGCATAATCCGCCAGATGTTCCTGAACTGCGTTCCTGTGCTCGAGCGAAACGGTTAGTGCGTTTGGTGGTAGGCAAAAATCATGTGTTGGCTCGTCAGCATAAGGTTACGGTAGCGGATGTCTTGCGCTATCCACTAGCGCTTTTTTCCTCTTCTGCAGGGTTGTCGCAAATACTTCAAGCATTAGAGGAGTCGGAGAAAATAAGATTAACCCCCACTTTGACGACTAATTCAATTACTGTGCTGGAACGGTTTGTGAATGCCGGCAAGGGGGTGGCATTTATGGTGACGAGTCTAAAACCAGAAGTTGAAGAAGTTCATGGCTTGGTTCCTTTGGAGGTCGAAAATCTTATCCTGAGCAATACGGAGAGCCGTTTATTTGTTAGGCGAGGCCGGCCCCTTTCTGCTGCGGTGAATCAACTGGTAAGGCAGATCATCACTCAGTTATCGCTGTTTAAATAAAATTTTGGCTTGGGCGCTGCAGCCCCACTGCTAATAGTCAATCTCTGATTTCAGCAATGACTGGGGCATGGTCAGAGGGCTGGAGCCAGCCACGCGGGGTTTTATCAATGATGCAGCGCTCGCAAGCCGCAGTCAGTGGGGGCGATAACAGGATATGATCAATTCTAAGTCCGGCATTGCGACGAAACGAAAGCATGCGGTAATCCCACCAACTATAAGATTTTTCAGCCTGCTCGAAGCAGCGGAAGGCGTCGGTAAGACCTAGTGAACAAAGTTTGGCAAATGCCGCTCGCTCAACGGGAGAAACGAGATTTTGCCCTTCCCAGGCTAATGGATCGTGTACATCGCACTCGGCTGGGGCAATATTATAATCTCCGAGTAAGGCTAACCGGTCGTACGTGGCCAATTCGGTCGCCAACCAATCGCTGAGTGCGTCCATCCATTTGAGTTTATAAGCGAATTTGTCGGTTCCTGGCGCTTGACCGTTCGGAAAATAGGCGCAAATGATCCGGATGCCGTCCAGTGTAACTGCAAGCAGCCGTTGCTGCGGATCCTCAAAGCCTGGAATATTGCGTTGAATGCTAGCTTCATTAAATGGCATGCTGTCCCGCGCGAGGATGGCTACCCCATTATAGGTTTTTTGGCCTAAATAGAAACTGTGATAGCCGATGGCTTTTAACTGTGCATAAGGGAATTTTTCATTTGGCAGCTTGAGCTCTTGCAAACAAAGCACATCGACTGGATTAGCGCTAAGCCAGTCGATAACATGCGGTAGGCGGACGTTGAGTGAATTAATGTTCCAGCTTGCGAGTTTCATCCCATTAGTATAACTTGCCCAGATTGAAACGGTTGACTAGATTAAGCGTTTAGGGCTTAGGTGATGCGTGAAAGCGAGCCGTGCAGGACGCGCACTCGATTACCAGGTTGATAAGGAGGCGCATAGTGATAAGTAAAGGTCCGCCGGTAGCCGTTTTCCATGCGCACTCTGACTTTGTAGATGGCTTGGGTGTTGATATTGCGCTCGACTGAATTACCGGCGAGCCCGCCACCTAAAGCGCCAAGAAGCGTCATTGCAGTGCGGCCGCCGCCACTGCCAAATTGATTGCCGACGACGCCGCCTGCGATGGCGCCGCCTAGTGCACCAACACCGGAGCTATGGCCAGGCAGTTGCACGACTCGTACCGATTCAACTACGCCGCACAATATGCATGACGCGGTGGATTGTGATTGACCTACTGCGGGCTGAGCGGGATTGAGTTGCTTAGGTTGTAAGGCAAGCTCGGCAGGCTGGATGGGGCCGTCGGTTTGCCCGTTGTGCAGGAGTTGTGCATCAGTTGCGACCGGCGCAGGCATGATCTGCGCTAAATTATTTGGCGCGCTTGAATTCGGTAGCGCTTGGTCGGGCTTGGTTTTACTGAATGCGGTTGGCAAGACGCCCGTAACGGTGGCGACCACGATTAAGCATGTGATCAGTACGGCCGCCGTGGCTAGCGTAACCAGTGGGTGCAGTTGAGTAGAATGGTGGGTTGCAGGCGCGCTTGAATTTTTCATGCTGGATCCCGTTGACAGACGTTTCATTTGCTATGAAACGTAGTGTCGGTGATCCGCGCGCTGACAGTTGTTTAAATTTGTAAGGAATTGTTGAATACGTATGAAATTAAGAAGGTGCACATAGACAATCGCCTAATCGTGTTACGCTGAATCTTCGCGCCGTAGATGCGGGAACAAAATCACATCGCGAATACTTGCATTATCAGTTAATAACATAACCAGCCGATCGATGCCAATACCGCAACCACCAGTAGGGGGCATCCCATATTCAAGTGCGCGAATATAATCGGCATCATAGTACATGGCTTCTGCGTCCCCCGCATTTTTCTGTTCGACCTGTTTTTTAAAGCGCATGGCTTGGTCCTGCGGGTCATTCAATTCAGAAAAGCCATTGGCAATTTCACGGCCAGCAATAAAGAGCTCGAAGCGCTCGGTAAGGCCGGGTTGGGTATCTGATGCGCGCGCTAGCGGTGAGACTTCAAGCGGATAATCAATAATATAAGTCGGCTGCCATAGCTTGGCTTCAGTCGTTTCTTCAAATAATGCGAGCTGTAGCGCGCCAATGCCGGCATTGAGAAATTTGGCATCGTGAATATTCACGCCGAGCTTTTCAAGCTCGTTGATCAAAAACTGTTTATCGTCTAAAGGTGCGTCACGGTAGACACTATTATAGTGTGTGATCGCTTGCGTGATGCTTAAGCGCTGAAAGGGCGCAGTCAGGTTGAGCGGTTGGCCTTGATAGTGAATCTGGGCAGCGCCTAACGCGTCAATCGCCGCTTGTTGAATCAGTTTTTCAGTGAACTCCATCAGCCATTGATAATCAGTATAGGCGGCATAGAATTCCATCATCGTAAATTCAGGGTTATGTCGCGGCGAGACGCCTTCATTCCGAAAATTACGGTTGATCTCAAAGACGCGTTTAAAGCCGCCCACAATCAGCCGTTTTAAATAAAGCTCGGGTGCAATCCGCAAAAACATTTGCATATCGAGCGCATTATGATGCGTCGAGAAAGGCTGGGCGGCTGCTCCGCCCGGGATCGGGTGCAGCATGGGCGTTTCAACTTCCAGAAAATCCGCGGCTTCCATCTGGCGGCGGATAGATGAAATCGCGTTCGTGCGTGCTATAAAGGTTTTGCGGGTGCTTGGCGTAACGATTAAATCAACATAACGTTGCCGATAGCGCATCTCCTGATCAGCGAGCCCATGGAATTTGTCGGGTAGCGGGCGTAAGGCTTTCGCCAATAACCGTAGGTTGGTGCAGCGTATTGACAGCTCCCCTTTATTGGTGCGAAAGAGTAAACCACGCGCTGCGATAATATCGCCGAGATCCCATTTTTTAAACGCTTCGTAGGCTTCGGCTCCGGCTTCGGCGGGAGTAATAAAAAATTGAATTTGCGCCGCACCATCTTGAATCGTAGCGAAGCTGGCTTTACCCATAATACGCTTGAGCATCATGCGTCCGGCAAGGGTCACTTCGAGCGCCTGCGCTGCGAGCGTTTCTTTGTCAGCCTCCGCATATTGGGCGTGGAGCTCGCTGGCTTGATGGCTGGGCCGAAAATCGTTTGGATAGGCGCAACCTTGCGCGCGTAATGCGTTTAACTTTTCTTGCCGCTCATGAATACTGGTCGGCATTGGGGTGGCATCAGTCATAATGTGTTTTTAGCTAGTGTTTATACACCTTGTTTTAGGCTGGCGCCGATCAAGTCGTCAAGATCGCCGTCTAATACTGCGCGCGTATTGCTGATTTCGACGCCAGTGCGTAAATCTTTAATACGGCTTTGATCCAGTACATAAGAGCGGATTTGATGGCCCCAGCCCACATCGGTTTTGTTGGATTCAAGTTTGTCTTGTTCGGCTTGCCGCTTGCGCAGTTCAGCCTCATATAAACGCGCCTTGAGCATGGACATCGCTTCAGCGCGATTACGGTGCTGCGAGCGGTCACTTTGGCATTGCACAACGATCCCGCTTGGCATATGGGTGAGACGCACGGCAGAATCTGTTTTGTTAATATGCTGTCCGCCTGCGCCCGAGGCGCGGAACGTGTCAACGCGTAAATCAGCCGGATTAACGTCTACTTCGATTGAATCATCGACTTCTGGATAGACAAATACAGAAGCAAATGATGTGTGCCGTCCACCGGATGAATCAAATGGAGATTTACGCACGAGCCGGTGCACACCGGTTTCGGTCCGTAAATAGCCATATGCATATTCGCCTTCGACCTTAATCGTTGCGCTTTTAAGGCCTGCCACCTCACCCGCGGATTCTTCTAGCAAGCTGGTTTTAAAACCTTTGCGTTCGCAGTAGCGGAGGTATTGTCGCAAGAGCATAGAAGCCCAATCACACGCTTCGGTTCCGCCTGCGCCTGATTGAATATCCACGAAGCAATGATTAGGGTCGGCCGGGTGATTGAACATGCGGCGAAACTCAATATCCGCAACCTGGACGGCTAACGTCTCGACGTCTACTTCAACGGCTGAAAGCGTGTCTTCATCTGCTTCTTCGCGCGCCAGCTCGAAAAGATCTTGGGTATTGCGTAAGTCATCATCCAAAGAAGCCAGCATCGTGACGACCCCTTCGAGCTGCTTTTTTTCTTTGCCAAGAGCTTGTGTGCGCTTTGTGTCGCTCCAGACAGCAGGGTCTTCAAGCTCTTGATTGAGGGTGCTTAAGCGAATTTTTTTGGCATCGTAGTCAAAGAAACCCCCGAAGCTCTTCAGCACGAGTGCATAAGCTGGTGAGGGTGGCGTTGATGGAGTTTAGGCGTTCTGCTTCCATATAAGCGTATTCTTTGCTGAAAAAAAAGAATTATAACGGATTGGCGAGGATGACGCCCTGTAAGCTACGGTTCATGCGGGTCTATGATTGAATCAATTAGGGCCGTAGCGTGCGACCGTTACCGCCCAAAAGTTTAATCAAGTTGCATGCTCGACCACCAATTGCAGACGCGCAACGCCATTCCAGGTATCGCGCACGAGTCGATATGCAATCAGGGCGCGGGCCGGCAATGGCTCGGTGCGGTTGAACCAAATGGCTTGATAACGATGTCTGCCGCGTATTAATTGGAGTTTTAGATGCCGCTCTTTAACTAATGCTTGTGAGGCAATCTCAAATTCAGTGGAAAAAATCGGTGCTGGAAAACCTTGTCCCCAAACTAAATTGTCGAGTAATTCGACAAATTGCGGGGTGAAATAAGCTTCTTCAAGATCGCCATCGGTTTCTAACACGCGGGTTAGCGCGTTAGGACCCAGCCATTCTCGGCCAATTGCTTCAAAAGCTTGCTTAAAGTGCGGCACATCGACGGTGCGTAGGGTCAATCCGGCCGCCATTGCATGGCCGCCAAATTGAATTAATAAACCTGTATGCCGCTTTGAGATCAGGTCGAGCGCATCACGTAAATGAAAGCCTGGAATCGAGCGTCCAGAGCCTTTCACCCGCTCGCCGCCGTCATCCGCCAGCGCAAAGGTTATCGTGGGCCGGAAAAAACGTTCTTTGAGCCGTCCTGCAACAATCCCGATGACTCCTTGGTGCCAACTTGGATTGAAGAGGGTCAGGGTGGCGCAATCCGCTGGATCAACCTCGTTTAGCTCAGCAAACGCTGTTTGTTGCATCTCGGCTTCGATTTCTCGCCGCTCGCGGTTGATGGCATCAAGTTGCTGCACTAGCGCCCAAGCACGCCCAATATCATCCGTCAGCAAGCATTCAATGCCAAGCGTCATATCCGCCAATCGGCCGGCGGCATTCAGGCGGGGGCCAAGCGCAAAACCAAGATCAAAACCTGATGCGCATTTCGCATCGCGGCCAGCGACGCGAAAGAGGGCTGCGATACCAGCTTGCATCCGGCCAGAGCGGATGCGCGCGAGTCCTTGGGCCACCAAGATTCGGTTATTGGCATCGAGTTTAACCACATCAGCCACAGTGCCGAGCGCGACTAAATCAAGCAAGCTATCTAAGCGGGGTTCTGGACGATTGCTAAAGGCGCCGCGCTTACGAAGTTCGGCGCGTAAGGCAAGCAAAACATAGAACATCACCCCTACTCCAGCGAGGTGTTTGCTAGCAAATGTGCAGCCTGGTTGATTCGGGTTAACAATCGCGCGCGCCGCCGGCAAGGTTGCACCAGGCAGATGGTGATCTGTGATCAGCACATCTAGGCCAAGCGCTGTAGCGGCAGCCACCCCATCGACGCTGGCGATGCCATTATCAACTGTAATCAGGAGCTTGGGCTCTCGCTGCGCGGCAAGCGCAACGATATCCGGGGTTAGGCCATAGCCGTAAGTAAAGCGATTGGGGACTAAATAATCGATCTGTGCGCCAAACAAGCGTAGACCCCGTACGGCAAGGGCGCAAGCGGTTGCGCCATCGCAATCATAATCTGCGATGACAATCATTTTGCCACCCGTTTGCAGGGTGTCGGCAAGCAAAGTGGCGGCGGTATTCATGCCTTTGAGTTGATCTGGCGCGATGAGGCGCGCCAAGTGAGTTTCAACCTCATCGGTGTGACAGATGCCGCGCGCGGCATAGAGGCGGGCCAGCACAGGATGTAATCCGCTACGAATTAAAACTTCGGTCTGGGCGGGCGTAGGTAAGCGCGGAATAATTTGAGTCATGCTTCAAGCAGAGAGACAGTTGAGCGGCGGCGCCAGAATTTGCGCAGATCAGCGCGCGTGGCGGTTAACGTAATTGAGGAAATTTCGCCACATAGAGTTAAAGTCAGGGTGCGCAAGGTTCCGTTTTGCAGCGCAGCAAGCGCGGGTGCAAACCAATTTTGCTCAAGAGCTGAGAGCGCGGCAGCCCAGTCAGGCCAATCTTGCTGCAAAAATGGCGCACTTAGAGTATCGAGCTCAACCAGTATTTTGGCTGCAGCTGCGCGCGTAGTGGGTGCAGTGGTAAAGGGCTTGAGCAAGTTAAAATGAGCAGGCGGAAAGCCGATTTGATGCGGCGCGCTTAATCCGGCGGCAAGTGCGAGGCCGCGTGCCGCCGGCGTCTTCGCTAAAATGCTGGTAAACGGACGGGTGACGGACCGTTTTTCGCCTTGCGCATGGAGCCAGATCGAATTTGCCGTATAAGCGCCGCGTGTTTCGCGTGCCTGATTGATCGGATGTTCAAACCAAGCCATTTGGACTTCATTTTGCACCTTTAACCAGGTGCGCGAAGGGGCGTCTGTCCGCGTTTCGCGCGGCAGCCAGATTTCAATATTACGCCCCGCGGCGCGTAGGGGAGAAGCGCCTGAGATTCCGTGCAATGAGGGCGCTGAGAGATACCAACGTAATGGGGTGGGCGCAACCAGCGTGATGCCTAGCGAAGTAATCAGGGGTTGAGCCGTTTTAAGAAGCGCGGCGGCCTCCTCCGCAGCAAGCACTAGATGCGTTGGATCAATAAGGATGAGGTGATCATGCGCGATTTGCAGATGCACCGGTTCTACGCACGCCCAAACGGTTGACTCGTCTGGCTGAACGATAGTATTGGGAGGGTTATCATCAAGCGCCGCCGCTGCGGTATGCGCGACTGTCTCAGCCTGAGCTTGTGCTTGATCGGCTAGCAGCATATAGGGCGCGAGCGGCGCTTCATCAACGGAAGTTGATCCAATCACATTAAAGCGCTGCGCTAGCCAACGCTCATGCGGTAAGGTCCGCTGAAAATCTGCGCCGAGCGATTTTTCTGTTAAGGTTGCACGGGCGAGGAATTTAGCTAGTGCACCTTGTTCTAAAGCGGGTAACGTATAGTTGGCGGCGCGCTGGGCCGGTAGCGAAAACGGCAATAGAAGGTGCAGCTCAGGAGATTGCATAGTCATAGCAATCGCATTGTATGGCAAACTCCACCCTCATTTAATATAGATTTTTGATTTTGGTAGCTTAACTTGAAACTTCCTTACGAATGGCAGATCGGCTGGCGCTATACGCGCGCGGGTAAAAGGACCACCGGCAATGGCTTTATTTCCTTTATTGCGCTGATGTCGATGACGGGTATTGCGCTGGGCGTAGCGGCGCTGATTATCGTGCTCTCAGTCATGAACGGTTTTCAGAAGGAAGTGCGTGATCGAATGCTGTCAGTGCTTGCCCATGTTGAAGTTTTCGCACCTAACGGAGGGCTGACTGATTGGCGGCAAACCGCGCATGAAGCATTGCGCAACCCAGCCGTGCTGGCGGCTGCGCCTTACGTCGAAGCGCAGGGATTATTGACTCGCCAAGGTGCGATGAGAGGCGTTGTACTGCGTGGGGTAGAGCCATCCCTTGAACAACAAGTATCGGGCCTAGGCGCAGAGATGAGGGCGGGGCGGTTAGCTGATCTAAAGCCGGGTGATTTTGGTATTGTATTAGGCGCCCAACTATCGCAACAGCTTGGGGTCGAAGTGGGCGACAAGCTGATTTTGCTTGTGCCGCAAGGCTCACTGACGCCGCTTGGCATGCTGCCACGGTTTAAGCAATTTACAGTAGCCGGTATTTTTGAGTCGGGACATTACGAATTTGATAGTGCCTTAGCATTAATCAATATCGCTGATGCCCAGACGCTTTTCAGTTTGGCCGGCCCCACCGGCGTGCGACTCCGTATACAAGATATGCAGCGCGCACCAGAGATTGCGCTTGAGCTGACCCGTTCGTTGTCAGGGAATCTTTATATTCGGGACTGGACTCGACAGAATCAGACGTGGTTTGCGGCGGTGCAAATTGAAAAACGCATGATGTTCATTATTTTGACGCTGATTATTGCAGTCGCTACCTTTAATTTAGTTTCCTCATTGGTTATGACGGTGACGAACAAGCAGGCCGATATAGCGATTTTACGCACGCTAGGCGCGCAACCTGCCTCGATTATGAAAATCTTTATGGTGCAAGGCATGACTATTGGTTTGTTCGGCACTCTGTTGGGGGTGGCGTTAGGCTGTTTAATTGCGGTCAATATTCCGACTATTGTGCCGTTTATTGAGCATATATTGGGCATCCGCTTTCTACCCCCTAGTATTTATTTTATTAGCGAGTTGCCATCAGATCTTAAGCTGTTAGACGTGGCCAAAATTGGTGCCATCTCTTGTTTATTATCTGTGCTGGCAACGCTATACCCCAGTTGGCAGGCTGCCCGCGTGCAGCCTGCGGAGGCTTTACGTTATGAGTAAACTCAGCCCGCCGCTCAATCCGGCCGCAGAAATTGTATTGCAAGCGAGTGGAATTACAAAAACTTTTGTCCAGGCTAACACACACCTGGAAGTTCTACAGAATGTGCAGCTAGCGGTGCAGCGCGGAGAAAAGCTCGCCATTGTCGGCGCATCGGGTTGCGGCAAGAGCACTTTATTGCATATCTTAGGCGGGCTGGATGCCGCGGATAAAGGGGAGGTGTCCCTGTTGGGTAAAGCATTTAGTGCGCTGAATGATCGAGAACGAACCACGTTACGTAACCAAGCATTAGGTTTTATCTATCAATTTCATCATTTGCTGCCTGAATTTAGCGCACTGGATAATGTTGCCATGCCGCTTTTGATCCGTCGTCTTACCCTAACAAAGGCGCGTGAGATTGCTGCTCAAATGCTAGCGCGAGTGGGCTTGATGGCGCGCGCCAAGCATCGTCCAGGCGAGCTGTCAGGCGGAGAGCGGCAACGAGTGGCGGTAGCGCGCGCATTGGTCAATGATCCTGCTTGTGTGCTAGCGGATGAACCCACTGGCAATCTTGATGCCAGCACGGCCAAGACAGTATTTGAGTTGTTGATTGAATTATCACAAACCTTAAATACAAGCTTTGTGATTGTCACGCATGACGCCGAGCTTGCTATGCGTTGTGATCGGATCTTGCGGCTAAAAGAAGGGGCCTTACTCGAGACGAAAGTTGTTTGATGGTTTTTTCTGAATAACTATAGAAAAGTTGAAACGAGGGCTTTTATAAAAATGCCCAATGCCCCTAAGCCGGCAATCAAAATACCGCCAATAATGGAGCTTATTTTAATCACTAAATGTAGCTGAAGGTTTTCTAATTTAGCATAGACCGCCGTAAACTGCGTGTTCATATCTTTACGTAGATCGCTTATTTCATGGCGCAGTTCGATCGAAAGCTTTTCTAAGTCTGCGCGAATGCTTGTTTCAAACAAACTGAAATCTTTTTTAGTGACGAATTCCGCTATTTTATACGAATCATGCACTGCAGTAGAAATGGCTTTGGCTTGCTTTTCATCGATGCCTGTTTCTGTAAGAGTTTCAACAAATAATAGCGCATCAAACGAGATAGCACTCATTACATTTAACCTTGTGAAAGTTTAAATTTAAACCAAATAATAGCATGAATTAAAAATTTTTCTGAACCCAATTTTTAATTCATTACAACATAAAATAGCTAAATACAGACGGTAAGTTTTATAGACCTAATAGCCAATTTTAGAGGTACGTTAGGCTAGGCTGACGCCATTTGTTCATAATTAAAGCAACGAGAAACTCAATATGAGCCAATATGGTAAGAGTTGCGTTAGTTTGCTTTGCAGCGGGGACTTGGGCATTACAGCAAAGTGCTGAACTTCCTTCGCTCTGTGGCGGCCTAGGCTTAGGAGTTGCATCGCTTAGCCTTTGCGCCCTGGTCCCCCGCGTTTTGCATCATATACAGTGGCCGTGGGGCAGAGTTCTATGGTTCATGTGTGCGGCTTTTTTGGCAGGGTATAGCTGGGCCGCCTGGCGCGCACAGCTTCGCTTAGCCTATACCTTGCCGCTTGAATTCGAGCGGCGCGATATTCAAGCGACGGGCATCATCGCCAGCGTGCCACTATCTGATGCACGTCGTACGCGTTTTGTCTTCAAAATTGAGCAGAGCGATCCCGCTGTGCCTTGTATGCCGCGTTTGGTCCAACTTAGTTGGTACGCGCAAAGAGGGCTGCCGCCTGTACGCATACATCCAGGTGAACGTTGGACGTTCACGGTGCGGTTAGTGCGCCCACATGGCAGTGCTAATTATCACGCGGCTGATTTTGAGGCATCTATGCTTGAACGTAATCTGCGGGCAACGGGTTATGTGCGTGACCGCCCCACGCCACCGCGTATGGTGGGGCATGCGAACGGTATTCTGATTACGCTTGAAGGTTGGCGCGATAGACAACATAAGCGTATCAATGAAGTGTTAGGTAATGCACCGCATACAGGAATCGTGAGTGCACTGGCGATTGGACTGCAAATGGGCATCTCGCCAGAGGATAGGCGGCGCTTTACGCGCACTGGCACAAATCATCTGGTGGCAATCTCGGGTTTGCATATTTCCCTGGTCGCCGGTTTTGCAGCGGCGCTAGCGGGTTGGTTATGGCGGCGCTCTTGCTGGATCAGCAAGGATTGGCCATTAAGGCTGGCGGCGCCGCGAGTTGCTGCCGTGGCCGGTGCTGGCGCTGGCTTGCTCTATGCTGGCCTGGCTGGATTTGGCATCCCCGCACAACGAGCATTGCTGATGCTCTTGATCGTGGCGCTGTCTTTTTTAAGTGCGCGTCGAGTTGCAGCCTCGGCAGTCTTGGCTTGGGCCTTGGCGGTGGTGGTTGCACTTGATCCTTGGGCGCTGATGTCAGCAGGTTGCTGGCTCTCGTTTGGTGCGGTGGCGGTGATTTTATTGGCGGCTAGCGCCAGTCGTGTCACTCAATCTAAGTCTATCGATCAAGTAACTAAAGTCAAAGCTGGGGGGCAGTTGTTTGTCTCCGGCATTTATAGCTGGCTAGCCTTTCGATGGTGCCGGATGTTATCAGGATTCAAGGCAGCGGCTCGAATTCAGGGAGCCGTCAGCCTTGGTCTGATCCCGTTGACGGCTCTGTGGTTTTCTCAAGTACCGTTGTTAAGCCCGTTAGCTAACGCCTTTGCGATTCCGTGGGTGAGCTTTTTAGTCACGCCTCTTGTACTGATAGGGATGGTGGTGCCAGCTCCGCTCGATGCTCTGGCGTTGCAAGCAGCGCATGCATGCTTGGTGGTGTTGGCTGCGCTGCTGGATGTGATTGCTGCTCCATCGTGGGCGCTGTATTCATTACGCACGCCAGATGCGTTGGCACTGGCATTGGCTGCGTTTGGCATTAGCTGGAGTTTGCTGCTACCTGGTTGGCCCTTGCGTGGTGCGGCGCCAATTTTGTTTTTGCCACTGGCTTTGCCACCTTCATCCGCTCCCGCAGAAGGTGAATTTCGTATGACGGTGCTAGATGTAGGGCAAGGAGCCGCAGCTTTGATTGAAACCGCGCATCATCGCCTGCTGTTTGATACCGGACCGCGTTACGACGTGACTTCTGACGCAGGGCAGCGAATTATTATGCCGTTTCTTCGTGCGCGGGGCATTAAACAACTCGAGGCGCTGGTGATTAGTCATGCAGATATGGATCATGCAGGCGGTGCGAGGACTGTGTTGACAGAGTTGCCAGTCGTTCGCATGCGGGCCTCGCTAGCGCCTAAGCATCCGTTATGGAGTCAGGCGCGCGCGCAGCAAGTTAGGGACCTTGCCGCATGTCGCACAGGCGAAAGTTGGGTGTGGGACGGCGTGACTTTTACCATGCTATGGCCGGATGAACAGTCTAGGCGCGGGGCCACCTTAAAAGCCTTTCAAAAAAGTCGGGGACGTGAGGCGCGCAATCAAGTAAGTTGTGTATTACACGTGAGTAACGCGCATCATGCCGCATTGCTGCCAGGCGATATTGAGGCGCGCGAAGAGCGTGCTTTGTTGGCGCAGCAACCGGCGGCATTAAGCGCAACTATATTGTTGGCGCCCCATCACGGCAGTCGAACCTCATCAACGGCGAATTTTTTGGCGGCCGTTGCGCCGCGCGATGTGGTTTTTCAAGTGGGTTACCGTAATCGCTTTAAGCACCCTAATGCAGGGGTAGTGGCTCGTTATCAAGCGCATGGCATTACCTTACATCGGAGTGATCAGGATGGCGCGGTGCAGTTTCAAAGCATCGGCGCTAAAATTTTTGTTGAACGCTATCGCACTGCGCACCGACGTTATTGGATGGGACACTGATGGCATGAGCAAAGTTAAGCCAAACTAAGGCCCGCTTATTTGGAGCACTGGTTGGGACAAAATTAGAGTGCTCTAAAGAGGCCAAAACTGAAGATTTGGCAAGGGCGCATAAACACATACGCAGATACACACATAAGCGTATAAGTGTGTAAGAGCATAAACACATAAGTGCTTGCACACGGTATAATTCGGCTTTCCTGCGAGCAATTTAGCAATGACTCAATACGTGTTTGTGACCGGCGGTGTCGTCTCTTCTCTTGGCAAAGGCATTGCCGCTGCTTCATTGGCCGCGATTCTTGAATCGCGTGGCCTTAAAGTAACCCTGCTTAAACTTGATCCGTATATCAATGTCGATCCTGGCACCATGAGCCCATTCCAGCACGGTGAGGTGTTCGTGACGGAAGATGGCGCAGAGACGGATCTTGATCTCGGCCATTATGAGCGTTTTATTAGCACTAAGATGCGCAAGGCGAACAACTTTACGACTGGGCAAATTTATGAATCAGTCATTCGTAAAGAGCGTCGTGGCGAATATCTTGGTAAAACCGTGCAAGTGATTCCGCATATCACGAACGAAATTCAGGCTTTTATAGAGCGTGGTGCGCAAGCGGCAACGTGTGGCAAACCTGATGTTGCGATAGTTGAAATCGGCGGTACGGTAGGCGATATTGAATCCCTTCCTTTTCTTGAGGCAGCTCGGCAAATGAGTTTGCGCTTGGGTCGTCGCCAAGCTTGCTTTGTGCATTTGACATTGGTTCCTTATCTAGAGGCTGCGGGTGAACTGAAAACCAAGCCCACTCAACATAGCGTACAAAAGCTGCGAGAAATTGGCATTTTGCCGCACGCCTTGCTGTGCCGCGCCCAAAGCCCGATTCCGGCTGATGAGCGCGCTAAAATTTCGCTCTTTACGAATGTGCCGCAAGAGGCTGTCATTTCAGTCTGGAATGTCGATAATATTTATAAAATTCCACAGATGCTGCATAACCAGGGCCTCGATGAAATTATCTGTAATGAACTCGGGTTAACGCCTGCGCCAGCTAATTTATCGGTATGGGCTAAGCTGGTTGAGGCTCTTGAGCATCCCCAGCAGCGTGTGGTGATTGGGATGGTGGGTAAATATGTTGAGTTGACTGAATCTTATAAATCGTTAATCGAGGCGCTGAAGCACGCAGCCATTCACACTTCGACCAAAGTCAGCATCGAGTATATTGATTCAGAGCTGATCGAAAGAGAGGGGCCACATAGTCTTCAGCATTTAGATGCAATTTTAGTGCCAGGTGGTTTTGGTGCACGAGGTACGGCAGGCAAAATCGCTGCGATTCAATACGCGCGCGAAGCCAAGGTTCCTTATTTGGGTATTTGCCTAGGGATGCAACTCGCGGTGATTGAATTCGCCCGTCATGTGGCCGGACTGAATCAGGCAAATAGCACTGAGTTTGAGCCGGCAACGCCATATCCGGTAGTTGCGCTGATTACTGAATGGCAAGAGAGCGATGGTCGGATTGAAAAGCGCAGCGCGAACTCAGACTTGGGGGGAACCATGCGTTTAGGCGCTCAGCGCTGTCCCATCAGACCAGCTACGCGCGCTGAAGCAATCTATGGCGCTTATGTTAACGAGCGTCATCGTCATCGTTATGAGGTCAACAATCATTTCGTGCCAATGCTTGAAACGCAGGGAATGTTAATCAGCGCCCGCACGCCGACTGAAAATCTACCTGAGATGATGGAATTGCGCAGCGATTTACACCCCTGGTTTGTGGGGGTGCAGTTCCACCCTGAATTTACTTCGACCCCGCGCGATGGGCACCCGCTTTTTAAAGCCTTTGTGACAGCGGCGCTGAATTATCAGTGCAGCCGTAGCGAGACTGCACCCGCAGGGAGCCTTGCATGAAGCTTGGCAATCTCGAAGTTGGCCTTAACCAGCCATTTTTTTTGATTGCGGGTACCTGTGTTATCGAATCTGAGCAGCTCACGCTAGATACGGCTGGCACGCTCAAAGAAATCTGTGCTGAGTTAGGTATTCCGTTCATTTATAAAGGCTCATTTGATAAGGCCAACCGCAGCTCAGGCGAGTCATTCCGTGGCTTGGGCATAGATGCAGGACTGCATATTCTGGCAGAAGTAAAGCGGCAGATTGGCGTGCCGGTGCTTACGGATGTGCACACCAAGGATGAAGTGCCGTTGGCAGCTGAAGTCGTCGATGTCTTGCAAACCCCAGCTTTTTTATGCCGCCAAACGGATTTTATTCAAGCTTGCGCGCGTTCCGGCAAGCCAGTAAATATTAAAAAGGGTCAGTTCCTTGCTCCGCATGATATGAAGCACGTTATCGACAAAGCACGTAGCGCCGCGCGCGAGGCAGGGCTTGATGAAGATCGGTTTATGGCGTGCGAACGGGGCGTGTCATTTGGTTACAACAATCTTGTTTCCGATATGCGAGCGCTAGCGATTATGCGCGAGACGGGTGCGCCGGTCGTATTTGACGCCACCCATTCAGTGCAATTACCCGGTGGGCAGGGCACGTCTTCAGGCGGCGAGCGTCAGTTTATTCCAGTGCTGGCTCGGGCAGCAGTGGCAACGGGCATTGCTGGGCTTTTCATGGAAACCCATCCAGAGCCGTCTAAGGCAAAATCAGATGGCCCGAATGCGGTGCCGCTTAAACGCATGCGCGCGTTGCTTGAAACCCTTAGCACATTAGATGCGGCGGTCAAGCGAACGCCATGGCTTGAGCAAGATTTTAATTAAATCAGTGCTCTCTAATCTAACAACTTAACGACTTTTTTGAGGACAATATGAGTGCCATCGTTGACATTATCGGCCGCGAAATACTCGATTCCCGGGGTAACCCTACGGTCGAATGCGATGTATTGCTCGAATCCGGCACCATGGGCCGGGCGGCTGTGCCATCAGGCGCTTCAACCGGCTCACGCGAGGCGATTGAGCTGCGCGATGGCGTTGACGGGGATCAGCCGAGTCGCTACCTAGGTAAAGGGGTGCTCAAAGCGGTCGAACATATTAATACTGAAATTTGTGAAGCCGTGATCGGTCTTGATGCTTGTGAGCAGGCGTTTTTGGATAAAATCTTACTCGAGCTCGACGGCACTGACAACAAAGGGCGGCTTGGCGCTAATGCATTGCTAGCGGTATCCATGGCGGTGGCGAAAGCCGCGGCTGAAGAAGCCGGTTTACCGCTATATCGCTATTTTGGCGGCTCAGCAGCGATGCAAATGCCGGTGCCGATGATGAATATTGTCAACGGTGGCGCGCATGCGAATAACCGCTTGGATATTCAAGAATTTATGATTGTGCCGATAAGCCAGCCGAGTTTCCGCGAGGCTTTGCGTTGCGGCGCTGAAGTGTTTCATGCGCTCAAAAATATTTTGGTAAAGCGCGGAATGAGCACAGCCGTTGGCGATGAAGGCGGTTTTGCGCCGGATTTTGCGAGCAACGAGGAATGCTTGTCGACAATATTGCAAGCAATAGAAGCGGCAGGCTATCGGGTGGGCGAAGATGTTTTACTGGCGCTTGATTGCGCCGCGACCGAATTTTATCGAGAAGGGCGTTATCAACTTGCTGGAGAGGGGCTGCAACTGCACGCGCATGAGTTTACTGATTACCTAAGCGCGTTGGCTGATAAATTCCCGATTGTCTCCATCGAAGACGGCATGGCTGAAAACGACTGGGATGGTTGGCGGTTATTGACCGATAAATTGGGCAAAAAAATCCAATTGGTTGGTGATGATTTGTTCGTCACCAACACGCGTATTTTGAAACAAGGCATTGACAGTGGCATTGCCAACTCAATTTTGATCAAAATTAATCAAATCGGCACGCTAACGGAGACTTTTGCCGCGATTGAAATGGCGAAACGCGCTGCTTATACTGCCGTGGTCTCGCACCGCTCGGGCGAGACGGAAGATGTGACGATTGCCGACATTGCGGTAGGTCTCAATGTAGGGCAAATCAAAACAGGATCGCTGTCACGTAGCGACCGAATTGCAAAATATAATCAACTACTGCGAATTGAAGAAGATTTAGGCGAGATCGCCAGCTATGCTGGTCGCGCCGCATTCTATAATCTGCGGTAATGGGTCACTGTAAAGCGCTGGTTTTTTGTAGCGCTTATTTGCCTAGACGACCGCAACTGTCTAGTGCGTAAGCGCGAAATTGAAGTGCCCTAGCTTTTTTGTTATACGATGCGGCTTGTCACAATTGTTTTAACCATTCTCTTGGTCCTCATCCAGTATCCATTGTGGTGGGGACGGGGTGGTTGGTTGCGCGTGCATGAACTTAAACAGCAGCTTGCACGTCAGCAACACAAGAATGCGGAGCTAAAATTGCGTAATGAGCAATTAGTGGGAGAAGTACGCGATCTGCAGAACGGTGAGGCAGCCATTGAGGAGCGCGCCCGCTATCAACTGAACATGGTTAAAAAAGGAGAAATTTTTGTCAGGGTAGTGTCTGATCCGCCGCCTCGTGTCGAAACTGGAGGAAGCGCAGCTAAGCCTAAACCGAACCGTAAATAGCTGTATTCCGCTCAGCCGGCAAGAAAGCGAGCTAGGCACAATGCAAAGACGAAATTTCTTTTATAGGCGATACGCTCGATGCAACCCAACCATACCCCTTCCCCTGAGCCCACGCGCGCTAAGCGCCATCCTTTACTAGATAAACGCAGGCTATTGGCGTGGCTTGGCGGCGCCGTGGCAGTTTTCTTGTCATTAAGCGTGCTCTTCGCTATTTATCTGTTGGTTGTGGTGATCCCTAGGCTTCCCCCACTTGATGCTCTGACCGATTACCAGCCTAAAGCTCCGTTGCGGGTCTACACTGCCGATCATGTTCTGATTGGCGAGTTTGGCATTGAACGGCGCCAAGCAGTGGACTTAGACGAAATCCCACAGACCATGAAAAATGCGGTGTTAGCGATTGAAGACGCTCGTTTCTATGAGCATGGCGGGGTTGATTTCATTGGCATGATGCGGGCGCTGCTGGCCGATATATTGCACACTGACGCAGTTCAGGGGGCGAGTACGATTACCATGCAAGTTGCGCGTAATTTCTTTTTAAGCAACGAAAAAAGCTGGGGGCGTAAACTCGTTGAAGTGCTATTGGCCTATCGAATTGAAGCAACTCTGAATAAAAATCAAATTCTTGAAGCCTATATGAATCAGATTTATCTGGGACAACGGGCATATGGGTTTGCTGCCGCCGCCAATGTATATTTTGGTAAAGAGCTTAAAGATATTACCCTGGCGCAAGCGGCTATGCTGGCGGGCCTGCCTAAAGCGCCGTCCGCCAATAATCCAATTGTTAATCCAAAGCGCGCAAAAATCAGACAAGCGCACATTCTAAAGCGTATGCGTGATTTGCATTATATTGACGCGACTCAATACGAAACGGCTTTACGCGAAGAATTACAACTTAAGAGTGCGAGCAATCAATTTAGCATGCATGCCGAACATGCCGCCGAAATGGTCCGTCAGTATATGTATGAACAATATCAAGACGAAATTTACACCCAGGGTTTTAACGTAGTCACGACGCTTCGATCAGTCGATCAAATGGCGGCTTATCGAGCCATGCGCAAAGGGATTATGGATTATGAGCAACGCCATGGCTATCGCGGACCCGAAGCCTATATTAAGTTACCGGCCAAAGCAGAAGCTCGTGAGCAAGCCATTGTTGAAGCCTTGCAGAAAGAGCCAGACGAAGAATTGATAAGAGCGGTGGTGCTATCAGCGCAGCCGAAGAAAGTACAAGCTGAATTATTAAACGGCGATTTGATCACGCTTGAGGGCGATGATTTACGTTTTGCATCACTCGCGTTAAGTACGGGTACGCCAGAGGCTAAGCGAATTAAAGCAGGCGCTATTATCCGGGTGATACGTAAGAAAAACGGCCGTTGGGCGATTACACAAATGCCACAAGTGGAAGGCGCATTAGTATCGCTGACCCCTCAAAATGGCGCAATACGCGCGTTAGTAGGGGGCTTTGATTTTGGCAGAAATAAATTTAATCGCGTTACGCAAGCCTGGCGCCAACCTGGCTCTAGCTTTAAGCCATTCATTTACTCTGCCGCATTGGATAAAAAAATAGGGCCGGCCACGATTATCAACGACGCACCGCTTTATTTTCCATCTGGTCCTGGAAGAGACGCATGGGAGCCCAAGGACGATGATCAGCCCGAAGGCCTAATGACTTTACGCACCGCTCTTGAAAAATCGAAAAATCTAGTCTCGATCCGTATTTTGAATTATATTGGCTTGCAATATGCGCGGGATTTCATTACCAGCAAATTTGGTTTTGAAGAAAGTAAACTTCCTCCGTATTTGCCCTTGGCCCTTGGCGCAGGGTCGGCCACACCTCTACAAATGGCAAGCGCTTACGCAGTATTCGCCAATGGCGGCTACCGCGTGGTACCCCATCTGATTACCAAAATAACCACTGCAAACGGCGAAGAACTGCCAAGTCCCCCGCCCTTAATCGCCGGCCAAGACGCCCCGCGAGTGTTGGAAGAACGTAATGCTTGGATGATGACCCAACTGCTGCAATCTGTTGCGCAAAATGGTACAGGGGCCGGGACAAATGTCTTAAAACGCGCCGACTTAGCGGGCAAAACGGGGACGACTAACCAGGCGCGGGATGGCTGGTTTACCGGTTTTCAGCACAATTTGGTTGCGGTCGTCTGGATCGGATATGATCAACCCAAAAGCTTGGGTACCCGTGAATATGGCGCGCGGCTGGCTTTGCCAATTTGGGTCGACTATATGGGCCGTGCTTTGCGCAATGAACCCCAATATCAGGCGCCCATGCCAGCTAGCATCGTCTTATTCGACGGCGAGTTCTACTATAATAACGTGACCCCAGGCGTGGGTTTCGTTAAAAAGATTGAGCTTGATCTTGAGCATATCAACGTATCCGAGCTTCCGACTGAGGTCGAGGCAAGCGAAGGGGGCGAGCCTTCTGCTGAAGATAGGCCTCCCGCGTTGCCAGCCGCGGCCGATTCAATTGAGCGCAACCAGATCCTTGACTTATTTAAATAGCCACCGCCATGATTTTAGATACGTTGTCAGCTTGCAACAATTCCATTAAGGGGGAACTGGAGGCATGATATCTAGCTGCTTTATAGTATCGAGTGGTGACCAAGGAATTGGCGAGAGTGAGATACTAATTACATGGAACAAAGGCTAAATCGAGTGCAATGGTCGAGCTCTGATACGCCATTCTGTGTGGGTGATAAGCACGCAAAACCATTGTTGGTGAATTGGGCGCGCGATGAGGCTGAGGTGCGCGCTGCGCAACGTTTGCGCTACACGGTATTTGCCGAAGAACTGGGCGCTCGCATTGGGGGCGCGCCTGGCCTGGATAACGACGAATTCGATGCGCACTGTGATCATTTACTTGTGCGCGATCCGCAAACATTTGAAATAGTAGGCACTTACCGCGTTTTACCGCCACATCGGGCTATGCGCCTTGGACGTTTATATGCACAAGGCGAATTTAATATTGAGCAATTAGCGCCTTTACGCCATAAAATGGTTGAAGTAGGTCGCTCGTGCGTGCATCGTGATTACCGCCGCGGCATGGTCATTATGTCGCTATGGACAGGTTTGGCTGAATATATGTTGCGCCACGGCTATGAAACTATGCTGGGTTGTGCGAGTGTTTCCGTAGCTGATGGTGGGCATTTTGCGGCTAATCTATACCGGGCCTTAGAAGCTGAATCGATGACTACTGCGCAATTTCGCGCCTTTCCGCGTGTCGCTTTGCCCATCGACTCTTTGCAAACAGGGGCAAGCGTTACATTGCCACCTCTGATCAAAGGCTATTTACGCCTTGGCGCAAAAATTTGCGGCGCACCGGCATTTGATCCGGCTTTTAACACGGCTGACTTTCTTACACTATTCAATCTCTCGGAAATTAATCCCCGTTACGCCAGGCACTTTTTAGTTGCTGAACAACGTAGTGAGTGTTTTTAGAAAGCGCCAGTGGACGATTGAAGTTGAAGTGTAATGCATAAGATTGCTAAATAGTACTAGCGAAAGAGCCTTGGGCTTTGTATAATGCGACTCTTTCTGCAAGCTATTTCTTGGCTGGCAGATATATGTTTATCAGTGGTGGCCGTAGCTCAGTTGGTAGAGTCCTGGATTGTGATTCCAGTTGTCGCGGGTTCGAGCCCCGTCGGTCACCCCACCGCATAAGGCTTTGCGGGAAGTGCCCACCCCAATTTGTCAACGAAATTCCCGATTTGTCAATTTTCTAATTTGTAGCAGCGGCTTTTTTAACCTTCCGACGATCATAATGTTTGTGCGTGGTTGTAGGGTTTGCATGGGCCGCAAAATCATAAACATCCGCATCTCTGCGCTCTAATTTTTTAGTAATTGCCGTTGGGCGACCATCGTTTAGAGTGAAGTAAAAGGTCTCCCTAATCTGGTTTTCGGGTTGGTTTACTTTTTCTGCCTCGGTTTTAATCCAAGCTTGCATTGCATCCTGCCACACTGCGCCCCAGCCACTGCGCGTATAAGCCAGTCCCTTTTTGTTTCCGAACAGCGCTGAACCGAAAAATCGTCGGTTTTGCTGAGCACGGGCAACGACAGTGCGTAGCCGAGGGGACCACTCGCGTAATTTAAAAACAGCTTTTTCGCCCTTTTTACGTTTGGCGCTTTCAACTATCACCCCTTCCTTTTTGATTCCATTCATATCAAATGGGCGCACCTCGGCTGCCCGAAAGCCCGTTAGGTACGCGAATAAAGCCGCACATCCCATGGTTTTAAAGGGTAAATCTTGTTTGACTGCCCATAAATAAAAGCGGATAACTTGGCGGGGCGTGACAGTACGTGTTTTGGTTTCTGTTTTATTGAGGAGTAAGCCAATGAAAGGATTCGCTTCAATGACTCCCCATCGAACCGCATAGTGACAAATAGTTTGCATGGCTGCTATATCTTTATTAGCGCTGGCCGGTGCACCCGCCTTGGCGCGAGCATCCAGATATTGATAGCCGTGCACCATTTTGAGTGAGCGAGGAGCCATTTTGCCGAAGAATTTCTGTAAATTCGCGTAGCGCAGCTTACGTACATCGATACCGTGTTTGGATTGATCTCTGTAATGCACCGGGTCGATTTCACTCAGGAAGCGATCAATCAATTCAGCAATCGAACCGACAACGATTTGACCGGCTTGAATATCCAAAGCCCGACGCTTGGCTATTAATTCTGCTCTTGCCGCTGCTGAACGATCCCCGCGTGGTGCGGATGCAAGAGTTTCACCGCGTCCATCTGGATAAAGGTAAATGAACGAGGTTTTTGTAATGCCGGTACGCTTATACAGGCGAGCAATCCCTGTGGGTTCTCTACGAAGCGAAGGCTTGGAGGTTGGGAGTTTCTGCATACTTTGTTTGAAATTTTTCTTCAAAAATGCCCATTTTTTTGTTGTGATAGGCACGAGCTACTTTGGGTAACCCAAATCGATCTATTACAAATCTCCAGCGATGGTTTTCAAGCCACCTAATCATCTGGTTGCGTTGATTAGATTTACAGCCGACCAAATTGGCTAATTCGCTTGCGGATAAATAATCATTCATTACAATTCCTTCTTCACACGGAACATTGACTAAACATCATCAGTGCGATGATGATCGTGAGCGCTCCGCCAATACGCGTTGCCAATTGTGCGAATGGCATCAGTTGCATACGATGCGCGGAAGTCAGAATGGCCATATCGCCCACACTGCCCATACCGCTGTGGCAAACATTGATGATGGCGCTTTCAATCGGGTTTAAACCAATCCAGCGCCCGACAATCAAACCTGTCAAAGCGAGGGTCACGACGGTCACAAAGATCGTCACGAAATAAGCGGGGTTAAGGGCTGAGAGCAAAGTTTCCCACGGCGTGAGCGTGAGTCCCAATCCAAACAAAATGGGATAGGCGGCGGCTTTGGCAAAGAAGTGGTGCATTAAATAAGCCCCTTCTTCTAGGTTGGATGAAAGGCTCAAAGTGAGTTTGATGAGTACGGCCAGGCCCAGCATTACAAGCGGCGCAGGCCAGTCGGTGAATTGATTCACCAAAACCCCGACCAGATAGAGACCCAGGGCCAACATGCCTACTGAGGCCAGTGATTCCATCAGAGCGGTTGGTGTTGAATAGTTCTGTCTAGCCCTAGGGTGATCCGCAGACAGTTTTTGGCCGGTCTGACTGAGGTGAGGAAAATGTTGGCCTAGGTGGTGAAGCCCGCCCGCGCAAGCCACCGCTGCCAGATTGCCGAGAACAATCGGGGGCATGACTTGTGCAAAGAGTTCAGGCTGCGAGATGTTTAGAATCGCCGCATAACCTAGCGTGAGCGGAATGGCCCCTTCGCCTAGGCCGCCGGCCATAATCGGCACCACGATATAAAAGAATGTGTGACGGGCGCTCAGCCCCAATGCCACGCCGTGAGGGTGCCGATGATCGCTGAGGCTATTGAGCCGGCAGCAAGGGGAATGAAAAGCTTAACGAACCCCTTGATTAGAATATGCCGATCCATGCTCAGAATGCCGCCGACTACTACCGCTACCGTAAACAGATAAAGAATATTCGTTGCGTGCCAGAAGTCGCTGATTGAGCCGACTAACTCAGTGGGCATTAACTCGCTGTAGACGAAATAAGACGGTAGCAAAACTGTCACAATGACGGGACCGCCCATGTGACGCAACAGGGGTAGATGTTTGCCCATTTCGGCGCAGCCAACGCTAAGCACTGCCATGATGGGCAGCACCACCGAAATTTCGCTCGGCACTTTGCCCAATGTAACAAGCGCAATCAGGCAAAACCCAATCAGGCTAAAAATAGGCAAGGGAATCATGCCGATTTTGAGATTCATCCATCTAGGCGCGCTTGCCCGATGTGGTGCAACCTTCAACCAACTTTGATAGCAGTGTCTGGCGTAATAGAAAAAAGCGTGCATGATTGGATCTCCATCTGTTTAGATAGCCTGGTTTCAGGCGGCTCTCTTTCTCTTCATGGCTTCTAGCAATAAATCTTGAATGCCCCGTTTTGAATCTCGTCGCGCCATCACACTTTCATCCACGGTGTCCGCTGCGACGATGGAGTAAACGAATACCGGCCGGTTATGTCCTGCTTGGGCTTGGCGAGTCGGTCCGATCCGTTCGATAATCTGTAAGAATTGTTCAAGGTCCCACCAGTGGCCGAAGAACACTAAAATATTTCCACCGTCTTGCAGATTTAAGCCATGGCCTGCGCTAGCAGGATGGGCAAATAGAACGGGTATTTTTCCTGCGTTCCAATCTCGTATCGTGTGAGGGTTTTGATCAAGTGCACGGCCTTTAGGGAAGGCTTTTTGTAATCGGATCAGGTCGCTTTTGAAGTGGTAAGCGACGAGCACAGGCATACCGGCTGCTTCTTCAATAATTTCTTCGAGCGCTTGTAATTTGACATCGTGAACTTCGGCCCACGCACTGCCAGTATCGTCTGTATAGATTGCCCCGTTTGCAAGTTGTAAGCATTTGATCGTTTTGCTCGCTGCATTCAATGCCTCAATTTCAGTGCCGCAGTCCAGCGCCAGAAACATTTCACGCTCCATTTCTGTATAAATCTGACGGGCTTTGGTCGGCAACTCAACGTAAATGGTGTGCGTGACAGGCTGTGCGGTATCAAAATAGTCTCGCGCATCCAGGGAGATACACAGGTCGCGTAACCGCTCTTCAATTTGCTCTTGAGCAAAGGGTAAGGGGTTGAGCTTGACCGCGTGCCGATCAGAACCCACTTGAATCGACTGGAACCAGCGGGATTTAAAAGCTTCAAAACTGCGTCCAAGCCGCACCCCTTGATCGAGGAACCATGCTTGCCCCCAAAGATCTTGTAATCCGTTCGGACTAGGGGTGCCGGTTAATTCAATAAACCGGTTTATTTTGGAATGAGCCACACAGCCTAGCGCATGCGCACGCTTACTGCCCTGACGGATTCTAAAAGATTTAAGTTTTGTCGATTCGTCAGCGACGACTTTGAGGAACGGCCACTTATTGCCATAGTGCTCAACTAACCAGGGGAGGTTGTCGTAGTTAGTGGTGTAGACGGTAGCAGGGCGTTTGAGTGCGGCACAACGCTCAGCCGGTGTGCCGACTACTGCGGAAACTTCGACGTCTTTTAAATGCACCCATTTCTTCGCTTCATCCGGCCAGGTGCAGGCTGCAACGCGTAATGGCGCTAACACTAAGGCGGGACCCGGCTCAACCAACTCCAGAATATCCAGCGCGGAGAGCGTAGAAACAGACTTACCCATGCCCATACCCGCCCAAACAGCACCGCGTTTGGTCGATAGCGTGTGATCGATCATCCTGTGCTGGTAGGGCCGGGGGGTGAATGTCTGACGGGCCATGTTCATCCTCGGTTTTGGATACTGAAAAGCAGGTCATCCACGCCTTCCAAGGAGTTGATGACAAAAACACGCTGCCCCATTCGCTTCATGCGTTCGTGCTCGCGGATTTGGTGAGGACGGCAATTCTTACCGGCGGCTTTGAGTTCAACCCATAGCGGGCCGCAGACATCGGGCAACATCGCTACGCGGTCCGGTGCGCCGCGCCGACCGATCCATTTAACTTTGCGAATTTCTCCGCCCAGTGTTTTGACGCGCTCGACCAGATGTTTTTCAATCATGCTTTCTTTCATGCTGAGCGCTCCCAAGAAAGGCGGAGTGCTACGTTCAATGAAAATCCCCAGCTGCGGTACATAGAGAAAAGGCGAGTGGCATTGATGATGCGTTGCATGTCTATTGCTTCCTATATCTGTAGGTTTCAAAACCTGTAGCGGCAAGCGGTAATCCCTCAGCCCATAGGGGATTGCTTGACATCATCGCTGCGAGGCGGTCGACATTGAATTCTTCGGAATCGGGCGTTTCTGTAATCAGCTCGTCATGTACGGAAAGCACAATCTTGTAGCCGGCATCCTCAATCGCCTGCATATTCGCGGCAAGGAGGTCGCGGCTAACCGCTTGAGTGATGTTCTCGGCCAACTTCCCGCCGTATGTGTTTAGACGGCTCCATTTACGGGTGTACTGGTCTACGCCCATGTAAGAGATTTTTTCGGATTCACTGATTTTCGGGCTGGGGTAACAGAGGTATCGGCCGGAGGGCAGGTGAATCCGCATCCATGCACCATCGCGCTGTAGCTTGAGGCGGCGGCAAGTAAAAGTCATACCTGGACAAAAAATAGCTGAGCGTGCCGCTTCTTCCAGTTCTTTCCAAAAGGAGGTGATTTTCGGGTGCGCGTAGCGCCACGAGCGCTTAAATGAATCGCAGACTAACCATGCTCTCTCGGATAACCCAAAGGTGGGGCGTTTCATCATCCTAGCCCAAGCGAGCGCTTTTTCGGCTTCTGCTAGGAGATTGCCAGGTATTGAGCCAATGGCTTTTTCGCTCATCGCTTCTAGATCGATGCGGTAGACTGCTGAAAAGGTCAAAAACGCGCCCACGCCCCCTTCATAGCCGAGTGCGAGTTCTTGCACCTTGCCGACTTGCCGATTTTCGTCCGTCACGTTTTCTGGCTTAATCCCAAAGGATTTGGCAAAAGCCAGTTTGTAGAGATCCTGCCCAATACCCGCATCAAAATCACGAAAGGCTTGCAACTTCCACTCTTCGCCCGCAAGCCAGGCCAATACACGGCCTTCAATATTGGATAAGTCTGCGATCACCAGTTTTTTACCTTGTGGTGCAATAATGCTGCCCCGAATGGCGCTGCTGGTCAGTTCCATCACATTATCGAAAATCAGGTCAGCACAATCCGATTTGATGGCGTCAATACCGATATTGATATGAGACTGGCTCAACGCAGGTTTTGGGATGTTTTGAGGTTGAAACAAGCGACCCGCCCAACGACCGGTACGATGGGCACCATTAAATTGCAAGGTGCCGCGTAGCCGATCGTCTTTGCTAACGCCATTGACCAGGGTCTTATATTTGCTGGTGCTGGTCGTGCTGGCTTGTAATCGGATAGCAAGTAATTCACGTAGTCCCGAAGGCAATGCGGGGTCTTGAATGCGACGCTCCAGCGTGCTTTTTTGCAAGTCTGGCAATTCGATACCGTGCGTCTTTAATAAATAACCTAGCAGGGCATCTCGTTGGGTCGCTGTATTGACGTCGCCTTCCGTCAGCTCTTGGGTGCGCGTCGCCAGTTTCTCTTGCTCGCGGTTTACTGTTTCAATCGCCGCATGGGCTAAAGCGGTGTCCACCAGAAAGCCACGATCATTGATGCGCTGATCCAGGTGCCACAGCGCAAGTTCAGCGCCGCGATAATTCCATTCGGGCAGCTTCTGATCAATGGCGCGCATCGCCTCTATGTCCAGTCGGGCGTACTCGACAAACTTAGCCCACTCTGCCGGATGGGTTTCGCGTGTAGCACGGCGTATCTTGCTGGTAGCAGGACGGGGTTTGCAGAATAAATTGACTAACTGGAGACCTTCTTTATCTTTGGCTTGGTCTGTGGGTATCTTGAAAATTTCACACAGGGTACTCAGTGCGCCAGGTAGAGAATGGGCAAACGCTTTTACCAGAGTGTCGCGCCAGCGCTGGACATTTTGGGCGGCAAGATAGGCTGCCGGAAATGGAGCTGCATGGGCGAGTACGGTACGATCAAAATGTGAGTTGTGCGCCCAAATCTCTACTGAGGGATCGTTGAATGCGCGGAGTAGATCGGGCGGAACTGCTGGATCCGCTGTGCAGTCCCACACATTCACAGCGCTATCATCCAGCGCCCAGGCAAACAACATGATCTCTGCATTTTCAGCATACGCATGCGTGCCATGGGTAATCGGCGTTTCGCAGTATGTCTCAAGGTCAATGTAGAGCTTTTTTATGGCAAGGCCTTCCCGATAATGGACTGCTTGAGCTTGCTTGGCCAGGGCCGAGACAAGAGCATCCTTATCGTATTGAGAATGTATGGAGTGGGCGAGCATTTAGACCTCCTCCAGTTCATGTTTTGGCGCTAATTTCTTGGTAGGAGATACGTGAAATTTCCAGGTGGGCCAGTTCTCGTGAATCTCAGCAGATGTATCGAGGACGTTAACGTAAGAAGGCACAGGTTTATTCAACCTTGGGCAGCGTCCTCTTAGCAAACGAGAAATGTCCGTGACATCACCGAAAGGCTGACTGAGTGGGTTAAATAGATTGCTCAAGCGATCCAAACGGATTTGGAGTTCTTTGATTTGCTCTACAGGCAAAAGCGTAGTCGATGGTAAAGATCGCTGTGCAGCTTGTTTTTCTAGTTCATGCCACCGTTGGATGATAGACCAACGGTATTTAACACTATAGCCACTGACGATTAGATCGCATTCTAGACGAGGGAGGTTATAGACAACACGGGTACGATTGTTTGCGAATTTTTCGATCTGCTCAAATCTGAGCAGATCGATTTCAGCTTGAATTAAAACGTTGCGAATGTCCCTTAAAACATTATTGTGCGTTTTATCAGTTAACCTAGCGATCTCCAAGCTAGACATCGTAGGGATATTGGATCGGGCAATTGCGCCCGTAGTAATAATGGACGTAGTCATGAAACGCTCCTTATCGAGACGTTGTGATAAACGTCTTGCCGGAGCGTTTCTAGACACATCCGGCAAGGCGGCCGGGAGGCTAGAAACCTAGGATAAGCTAGGTGGACTTCTTTCCCTTTTGGGTCTTGTATCCGTCGCCCTCCCGGCCATGGCTGAATGTCCGGGGCGTAAAAAAAACGCAAATCTATCGGGTGCGGGCACCGCTTATCCTTGGAGGTTCTAGGCTCCATCTCTCTCGAGACAAGACTAGAATAGTTGAATCCGTTAAAAATTGCAAATAGAGTGTCGTAAATATTTTTGTAAAGGTTCTCAAATTTGGAGGGCCTTGCTTTGATCTGCATTAAGTCGTTCGCAATCGGCTTTTTACTACCTGTTTTCGCTAATTCAATTCTGTTTAACATGGCGTGTCCCGCTGACAATATGTTGTACGTTCAGGCTATTTCGGCGAAAGCGACTGCTTACGGCAGTCAATCGGCCAGGTCACGATTTAAAAGGAGGAAAAAATCGCCCTGGCTGCCAGGATTCCTCCTGGCTGAAGATTCGGCATTACTTCTGCAAGAAGAAGAATGAAAGTCTCTCTATGCGGCTGCTTTCATTAGAGGCACAAGATCTTCAATGTTGGTATCTACGCTAAGATCATCAAACTCTTCTTCACTGGCGCAGCCGCCACCAGTGAATGCATCGCCTTCGGCGAAGAACTGGACGCCGCGTAAAGTGGCATTGATACGTTTTCCATAGTTGTTGTCTTGTGCCCAGAGTTCTACGCTAGCGTTTACGTAACAGCCCGCATAGGGTCTACCCTCCATTTCGACCAAGGGGGTTTTATCGAGGTCGAGAACCAGAGGACGTGCGCTGTTGCGGGCGGATAGGTATAAATTGCCTTCAAAGCCGTCGTAATCTTTTTTTGAGTCGCTATCGCCATCGTGCAGAGCGGTTTTATCCTGGTTACGTAATTGCTTGAGGATGCTTTCTGCTTTTGCGCCCCACTTCTCTTTTGCAGTTATATCGAAGGCCTGCATGATGATTTTGACTTGAGGATCATGTTTGCTTATCAGGAAAACGGCGGAAAACGAAGGCTTGCCTTCACCATTCACAGTTTTGGCTTCAAATAACGCAGGGAATGCGAGACGTACATTATTTAGTTTGAGTTTCATATCTATTCCTATCTAAAAAATTGTGGGTACTTTCGTTTAATCCAATCGGTGGCCTGGTCGATTGCTTCTATCCTCGACTGCGAGTCGCATATAGAAATCGGGGTTTGCGCTGCATGGTGCAGTAGCTTGGCTGCATGAAGCGGTAGTACTTTTGCAAGCCCAAGTGGGTAGTCCTGGTCGTCTTTCACGCTGCTTCTTTCAAATTTTCAAAGTCATCAGAGACCGATGCAATACCAAGTGCGGGGCGCTTATCGGATTCAGGCGCAACGCTTGCTTTACCCTCTGACTGAGTAATCAGCGCTTGCAACTTGGGCCATTGGCGCGGACCAATGCTGCCGGATTTGTGCAGTTTCTCAGCTGTTGTTGGGGAGATTAGCGAAAGCTCATACATCTGCTCGGTTTTTAAACGCATGGTTTTGAGCGTTTTTTCGACTTCGGCTGCATCCATCCATTTACGGGAGCCACGGCGACCCTCAACTAACTTGTAGCCAGATACTGGATTGCCGGTTAGGAGTTCGCTTTCGACTTTGCCGCGGATGGCTTTGCACCAGTTCTCGATCAAATCCACGGATCCAAGCAGATTGCCCAGAGTTTTGTTATCGACCGTACGATTCGTAGCGTTTTCGATCTGCGGTGCAATGGGTTTGGCTAAATCTACAAAATCATCAGCAACAGTCGTTAGTACATGCTGGGCTAATACGGGACAGGTTGCTTTTGCTTTGCAGAAGCGGCATTGCTTTTCGCCTGGCATGAAATAATTGGGATGAAGCGTATTGTGTTGCTTAAAGTAGGTGACAGCGGCTTTGCATCGATCCGCGCCGATCTTGACGCGATCAGTAAAAGATTGAAGATAATCGAGGCTGCTGCTGGCCCATTCACTAATATGGCCTAGACGAGGCTGAACAATGACCAGACGCATGCGTTTAAATTCACCAAGGAACCCAAACGCGTCAAGTGCAGCCTGGGCATAAATTGCCAATTGCTCGTTATGGTCAGCCTCTACTTTGACGCCACGGCCATATTTAAGGTCGACAATGATAAGTTCATCGCCAGCCAGAATCACAGCATCCGATGTGCCTTTGGCTCCTTCTTCACCCGTAATATCCTCGATGGGTAAACGTTGTTCGACCATCAGCACACCTTTGATGCTACGGACGTAATCCAGATATTTCTGAACATATCCGGTCATCTCATCAGTGAACTCCCACTCTTTGTTGTTGACTTTGGTGGTGCGCCCCAGGTAAGCAACCGCATCTTTACCTTCTGTAAGAGCCAGAGCAGCCAAGTCGTGAGCGGCGGTCCCTTCGTCCGCGAATTCGCTTGACTCATCAAGATAGGCAGCCTCAAGGGCTACGCTAGCGGGGCAGTACAGCCAACGATGTGCGCTGGAAGGGGATAGTTGCGCATGTGCCAACGCCATGACTTACCCCTTTGCGGCCATTACAGCTTCAATCACTGCTGCATAGTTTTCCGGCTTAATCTCAGGCAGGTTATTTGCACCGAATTGCCTCAACACGGCTTTAACCGTACCGTATCCATCGGTCTTTGAGAATTCGAGGAGCACTTTCGCGGCCTCTTCGTATGTGTAGGTTGGTTGCTTATTAGCTACCAATATTGCTGGCACCTCGGTGGTCGTAAGATTTGCTGGCGCAGAGCTATCCTTTTTAACCGTTTCTTTTTTGGGCGCAGTTTTGCTCTTGGCATTTATTGCAGGGGAGGTATTGATTACTGGCTCGTTATCTGCATTTTGAAATAAGGCCATAACGGCATTGAATTGTGCCTGGTTGCTGATGGTGACGGTGATTGGAAACATAGAAGCTCCTAAATTCTTAAGTTGGTTTGAGTCATTTAGACGGACATCATTTGCCGCTTCTTCATTTTTGATACCCGAGTGAATAATGTTATTTCGTGTTTTATATGTCAATACGTAAACGTATATTAAATAAACTTAAAGCGAAAAAAATCCCGCCGATGGTAAATGGGCGGGATTTGCGCAGTTGGAGGAGATGGCTATCGGGCCTGTTGGAATAAGCAATAGTCAGGATATTCGTTGTATCACTGCTGCCATGCTGGAGGTCTCAAAATTAAATTAGTATTTTTACTCTAAAATATTTTTCTGTCTTTCTACTCAGCTTTATAAGCTTTGCCTCTCGGGATAATGGCTGCGACATATTGTAATTTTAGGTCTTTAGTTGGAATGCTGATGGGCACAGAATTACCGTTAATGGGGCCTAGGGTAACGTCTCCATCACGAACATAAAGCAGTTCTCTTAGCATCTTCTTTCCATCATCGAAAATGACAATAACGTCATCAGCTGAGCGAGGTTCAGTGAACGGCTCAACAATAATAAATTCTCCAGATCGAATCCTGGGGCGCATGGCTTCGCCTTTGATTCTTAGGGCGTAGACATCTTTGCCTCGGCCTGGGTACTCAATGACCAAGTTGCTGAAATCCTCGGTGGGCCTCATTTCTTTTAAAGAACCGTCTGTTGCACCTTCTACAGTACCTATAACTAGCACTTCCTTCATTTTTTTTACAAGTGGAGCTAGAAACGCAACGTTGGTTGCCGCGTTGTTCTCATCTTTGAGGTTTTCCATAAGCTTTAGCATCGTCTCTGCAGGGTGCTTTTCATACATCCGTTCTAGATCTATGCTGCGCAACGCTTCAGCAGAACATCCAAAGTATTCCGCCAAAGGGGCTAGGGTAGTTGAGCGAGGATCATCACTTTCCCCTGAAAGAATGCGGTGGACTGTTGGCTGGTTAATCCCAGTGGCTTTCGCCAGTTTGGTGGCATTGATGCCGGCCTTTTTTATTAAAAAAGCCAAATTTTTGTTCACGGTTTTCATATATTTCCCCGGTTAAACCACGCATGCGTAAACGTATATTATTATAATACAAACCATTAAGGTATTTCATTTTTTGGAAAGTATAGCTATAGTATGCGCTCCTGATCAAAACGAAAGGGTATTTAATAGTGAACAATATCCCACAAGCATATCTGCACACACCTTCTGAGCTTGTTGTTTTGTTAGTTAGGGCGGGTTGGTCTCAGGAGGAGATTGCCAATGAGACTGAATCGACACAAGCCACCATTAGTCGGATTTTGCACGGTATGCACAAAGACCCGAAATACAGTCTGGTAGTTAAATTACGTAATGCTGTTCTTAAACTGGAGGAGTTAGTTGAATGAATGTGAATAGAGGTGAAGAGACGATAGTAGCAAACGCCCATGTCAAAGCACTTTATTGAAAGAGAATGTAATGAATTTCTTCCACAATATGAAATGTTGCAAGAAGAACGCTTCTGTTAAACAATTTTTTGAAAGCGTAAAGAATCTCCGTCATGTTCGCCAGTACTCAGCAAGTTTACAGGATGGCGCATGATGAATGCTCCCTCGTTGTTGAAAGAGATGCGTGGCTGGCTGGTGTGGAAATTTGTCCAGGAGCCAGGGGGGAAGAAGCAGCTCAAGGTACCTTTTTATGTTAACGGCGTACCACGTAACGGCAAGCAAGGCAGCGTGGCGGATAGAGCGAACCTTGCTTCGTTCGATGAGGCTATCGCGGTATTCGAGGCAGGTGGCTGGGATGGAGTCGGCTTCGCCATGCTACCGGACTGGGGCTTGGTCGGTCTGGACTTCGATGACGTCGTTGACCTGGAGGGGAATTTACTGCGGGAAGTCGAATGTCTCATCGCAGGCACCTACGCCGAATGGTCGCCCAGCGGCAAGGGCGTACATGCCTTCATGCGCGGCATGCTTGCCGACAAAAAATCTCGTGCAAGGCCAGGCGTTTTCGGCTTCGAGACGTTTTGTAGTCGAGGTTTTCTGACCTTTACTGGGGATGTCTTGCCTATTTGCGAAATGCTTGGTTTCGAAGACAGGATAGAAGACCTGAGTGATGACATCCTGACGCTGTTTAACGAACGATTTCCCGGGGCCTCGACTCATCCAGCGATAACTGATGATGACGATCCTCTAATGACGTATGTTTCTCCGCTTAATGCTTCAGATGATGAGATACGGGAATGGCTGTCCTGTCTAGATCCTGATATGGGTTATCTAGATTGGTTACAAGTCGGGATGGCGCTGCATCATGAAACCGGTGGGGAGGTGAGGGGGATAGATTTGTGGGATGCCTGGAGCGATAGCGAGAAAACAGGAAAGTATCCTGGGAGAGAATTGCTCGAGGCCAAATGGGATGGTTTTGGACGCTTAGGAAGCCGGCCTCCAGTGACATTGCGATATATTCGTCGGGCCGCGACTCTGGCTAAGAGCAAAGATGATGTGGTGTTAGATGCCAAAGATTTTATCAGCATGGCGCATCGCTACATCGAGTGTGAGGCGCAGGGCGACGAAGGTCAGACTCTGCAACGAGTCCAAGGGGTATGGTACCGGCACGTCGGCAGCCACTGGGTCGAGATGTCTGACGATGAAATTCGTGCGTCCTTCTGGTTGTGGTTGGGAAAATCTAAAAAGTATGCCAAGGAAGGTGGAATTGAGCCTTTCAAACCGAGCAAGTCGCAAGTGGAAAGCGGCTTGGACGCATTGCGGGCAGTTGGCGCTTTGCCTGGGGTCGCTGCGCCTCGCTGGTTGCCTGGATACAGCGGCGCTGCACCCCATGATCTAATTACCGTGGCGAATGGCCTTCTCCACGTGAAGAGCCGGCAGCTTTTGCCGCATACGCCAGGTTACTTCAATCTCAACGCACTTCCTTATCCATGGGATGCCGATGCCACGCCGCAAAACTGGCTAACATTCCTCGACCAGGTTTTTGAGGGGGACACCGAGAGCATTCAGACATTGCAAGAGATGTTCGGCTATTTAATTACAGCTGATACTCGCCAGCAAAAAATGTTTCTCCTTATCGGGCCCAAGCGCTCGGGCAAAGGCACCATTGGCCGTGTGCTTTCTGTACTGGTGGGGCGTAGCAATGTAGCCAGTCCGACACTGAATAGCTTGGCTTTGAACTTTGGTATGCAGCCCCTGATCAACAAGTTACTCGCCCTGGTGCCTGACGCCCGTATTAGTGGCCAGTCGAATACGCAAGCTATCGTAGAACGCCTGCTAATGATCTCGGGCGAGGATGACATAACGATTGACCGTAAAAACAGGGAGGCGTGGCATGGACGCTTATCTACTCGGTTCGTGGTGTTGACCAACGAGACGCCCCAACTTGGTGATGCCTCTGGGGCTCTAGTAGGCCGCTTCATCATCCTATCTCTACGCCAGTCGTTCTACGGACGGGAAGACCTTGGGCTAAGCGATCGGTTAATCGCAGAGATGCCAGGTATTTTGCGGTGGTCACTGGAAGGGCTGGATCGCCTTCGCCAGCGAGGGCGCTTTATACAGCCAGCAAGCGGGCAAGTTGAGGTTGACGAAATGGCTGCGTTAAACAGCCCGATTGGGGCGTTCGTGGACGAGGTTTGCGAACTAGGCAGTGAATTTTTTACCCCGACCAGTGAACTTTTTGGAGCCTGGCGAAGCTGGTGTAACGAACAGGAACGCAAGCAATTGTGGAACAGGGAAATTTTTGCAAAGAACTTACGTGCAGCTTTTTGCGGATTGAGGGCGATGCGGCACAGAGTTGGCGATGCGCGGATATGTGGCTATACGGGTATACGCGTTAAACACGTAGATTTATGCGGATTCGCTTGATCGTGGTCAGGGTCGGTCAGGGCTTGTCCAGGGTGATTGTCCAGGGTTAAAGTCAATAATCATAAAGGTTGGTCAGGGTGGTCATGGTTATTTTCTATTTATTACATATAAATAAATAAATAAATATATATATATAAAGAGTAAAGGGATTGTTTCCCTACCCACCCTGACCAAGCCTTGTAGTTACTGGCTTTTCACCCTGACCCGGAACCCTGGCCAAGCCCTGGCCGACCGTGGGCAAACAAAAAATTATCTAATCAGTAGAAATTTATATGTTTCTAAAAACTGTAGCAGTGAATGACAGGGGCTTAAGGATCGGCGAAAGCCATCACATGGCGAGGCTGACGAATAGGGAAGTCGAACTGATCCGAGATTTGCACGATGAGGGGATGGGTTACGAGGCCCTGGCTGAGAAATTTGAGATCAGCCGGTGGACCGTTGGACGCATCTGTCGGTTCGAATGTAGAGCGCAGTTGCCTACAAGATATAAGAAGGTGCATGTACCGAAGAATTTCAGGTGTAGAGTGATGCGGAGTGAATCTTTTAACGTATTGAGAGCAAGCGATAACAATGCCGTTTAAAAAAGGTAAATCGGGCAATCCAGGCGGACGGCCCAAAGAAATTACCCATGTTCGGGAGTTGGCGCGCCAACATACGACCTCGGCGGTCGAAACACTGGTTCAAATCATGCACGACCCCAAGGAAAAGGGCCAGGCGCGCGTATCAGCCGCCAAAGAGCTGCTTGATCGTGGATTTGGTAGGCCTCCACAAGATATTGATGTGAAGAGCGATGGTAAGGCGCTGCAATCGGGTGTACTAGCGATTCCTGTGCTGCAAGGCGAGTGGGAACAGATTGCTCCTACGATGCAAAGTCATGGCAAGTAAATTGCCTGATCATGTTGTTTGGACACCGTTGCCAGGTAGCCAAATGCTTTTTCTGAGCTGCCCAATCTTCGAGGCGTTATTAGAAGGCACGCGCGGCGGCGGGAAGACGGATGCGTTGCTGATGAGTTTTGCTCAGCACTGCGGCAAAGGCTTTGGTGAGCACTGGCGGGGCGCGTTGTTTCGATTGACCTACCCCCAATTGGCTGATGTAGTCGCTAAATCCAAGCGCTGGTTCTATCGCATTTTCCCTGGCATTCAGTTTAATGAGTCTAACTATGTCTGGAAGTGGCCGACTGGCGAGATGCTGTTTTTTCGGTATGGCAGCAGCGAAGAGGATTATTGGAACTATCACGGCCATGAATATCCCTGGCTGGGTTTTGAAGAGCTAACCAACTGGCGCACGCTGGGCTTTTACGAGGCGATGCATTCGACGTGCCGCTCCTCATGTCCCAATATGCCGCGCATGGTGCGAGCCACATGTAATCCCTATGGAGTAGGGCATGCCGCTGTGAAGGCGCGTTTTAAGCTTGGCATAGAAGGCGCGCCTCCTGGCACCGTCATTCGTGAGTCGGACCAACAACCCCGTGTGCGCATTCATAGCCGCCTTGAAGAAAACCGTCATTTGCTCCAGAACGATCCGAATTATTTGCCAACGTTAGAAAGCATTAAAGACCCAAACCGCAGAAAAGCTTGGCTCGAAGGCAGTTGGGAGATTCACGCGGGGGCTTTTCTCGAATCTGTTTGGCAGCCTCAGAAGCATATCGTCGCGCCTTTCCCAATCCCATCTACATGGAAGGTCTGGAAGGCGCTGGATTGGGGCTATGCTCGTCCGTACGCGGTGTATTGGTTTGCGCTGGATCAAGATGGGTGCTATTACATTTGGCGCGAGCTGTACGGCTATGGCGGCAAAGACAATACCGGCACACGTGAAGATGCGGCGGCGGTGGCTAAAAGAATTAAAACCATTGAAGAGCACGATGCCCGTTTAGGCTATGACTATCGCCAAAACCTAGCTGACCCATCGATTTTTAGCAAGATTGGCGCGGATCGATCGATTGGGCAAATTTTTAAAGAAAGCGGAATCCGTTGGCAAGAGGCTTGGAATGGACCGCGCTCACGGGTCAATGGCGCCCAGGAAATTATCCGGCTACTCAGTGAAGACAAGCTGAAAGTGTTTTCAACGTGTAAGCACTGGATCCGCACGATACCGGCGCTGCCTGCCGACCATATGAATCCAGAAGATGTTGATAGCGATGCAGAGGATCATGCTTGGGATGCAACGCGCTACGGCTTAATGCGCCGCCGTCGCATGCCCGAAGAAGAGCGCGCATCAGCCCATCTCGATCATCCTGATTATCAGCACGAAAACGATTGTTACTCATTCAACGTATGAAACTTGAAGAAAACCCATCAAGCAGTTTGCCCAAACCAGAGCCGGATGCATTGGCGCGGCAGTGGAATCAACGCTTAAGCACTGCTCGTAAGCACTGGGATACGCTGCATAAGCGGATGCGCCACAATCGTAAGCTGGTGAGTGGTTTTAACTGGAGCAAAGAGCCAGATAAAGAAGATTTTTATACGCTGCGCACCAACCTGATTTTCGCTACGGTAGCGGCGACACTCCCAAATATTTATGCGCGTAATCCTGAAATCAGTGTCTCACCGCTTCATGCCAATGTGGATCGCTCGCTCTTTTGCAAAACGCTAGAAACCGTATTAAATCGCTCTCTGGCGGATGCCAAGCTCAAGAAGCGCGCTAAATCGGCGGTGCTCGCTGCAATGGTGACCTACTATGGGGCTTTAAAAGTCACTTATCAGCGCGACATGCATCAAGATTCACTCATTATGGATCGAATGAACGATGCTCAGAGCGCTCTAGCGCATTTAGAGCATCTGATGCAACGTACACAGAGACCTGAAGAGGCAGCACAGCACGAAGCCCACCATGCGGAATTAAAGCAGACTTTGCAAGCCTTACAAGAACAAGTGGATGTGGTGTCGGCAGAAGGGATCGTGATCGATAAGGTGCTGTCGGAAAACGTGTTGATCGATCCAGCGGTATGTGAGTTTCACGATTATGAGTCAGCGGACTGGATGGCGCAACTGGTGCCGATGAAACGCGCTCAGGCTGAATCTGTGTTTAAGGTCGATTTACGTGGGGCCAAACCGTATAAAGAAGCGAATGGTCAAGCCACAGAGCACAGTAGCCGCTTCGCGATGCCGGATGCGCCAGCAAGCGAAGACGAACAAATTTGCCTGATTGAAATTTGGGATAAGCAATCGAAGCGGGTGTATACCTTGGCGGATGGATGCGATTTTTTTGTGCGTGAGCCGTATTCGCCAAGCCGAGTGGGCTGCCGCTGGTATCCGTTTTTCCTGCTGCCCTTTGCTGTACTGGATGGGCAATTCACAGCGCCTTGCTTGGTGGACTTGACCGAGAAATTACAGCGTGAATACAACGATACGCGAGAAAAATTTGTTCAGCATCGAGACATGAACAAACCGCATTGGGTGGCGTCCTCCGATATTTCAGAAAAAAGTATTGAGCGACACATTCAGACGGCGATTGGTGAAATTGTTTTACTGGATACAGATGGTCGTCCAGTCAATCAAGTGATTACGCCAGGGCAGGGCATACCCATTCAACCAGCAGATTACGATACCGGCCCGATTCGGGCGGATTGGGAGCAAGTCACGGGCTTGCAAGATGCGGCGCGCTCGACGATTGTGACACCCAAAACGGCGACCGAATCGAACATTATGCAGCAGGCACTATCTGGCCGCATTGGTGAGTTTCGGGACAAGGTCGAGGATTGGTTGCAAGAAATGAGCATCTACACGGCGCAGATTCTGTTGCAGGAACTCACGCCAGAACAGGTGCAACGTTATATGGGACCGCCTAAAGAGCAAATGACTCCTGACGGTCAAGTGATTGAAATTTCATCGTTTGATTGGCCGCAAATGTCACGCGAACAGGTGTTTGATATGGTCGAAGTGACGATTCGAGCTGGGACCACGGGCGCACCTGACAAATTGCAGAATCAAGAGGGGTGGGCTAAAGCATTGCCGATTGTACAGCAGATGATTATGCAAATGATTCAGTTGTCGGCGCAGGGCGTCGATATTGAGCCGATCAAAGCCTTGTTGCGCGAGACGATGACTCGATTCGATGAGCGGATTGATATTGAGCAGTTTATCCCACGCCCGCCACAACCTGCGCCAATGGGCATGCAGGGAGCGCCTTCAGACATGCCCCCTGAAATGAGCGAGCATTCTCTGCCTGGTGGCCCTGCCGGGCTGCCGCCTAGCGAGTCCCCTGTTTCTACTTTTAATGGAGTTTAAATCGTGTCACAAGATGAAATCGCAATCGAAACGGCTGACCAGGATGTATCGGGGCTGGCTGAGTCTGAGTTAGAGCAAGGCCATGAAGCCTCCTCAGAACCGTATAGTGTCGATAATCTGCCCCCAAAAATGTCAGCGTTATTGGATTCGATGACGGCGAACGGTGATGAGACGTCACAGCCTGTGCCAGATGAAGATCAAGACGAAGAGCCAGAGCCGCCCTCGCGTGGTTCAGATGGGCGCTTTTTACCTAAAGAGAGCGCACCGCAGGGCGAGACTGAGGTATTACCAGGCAATCAGGAAGAGGGCGAATTGTTAGAAAGCCTGAACTCTGAGCGTGGGCGTGAACGCATTCGCCAAGTGTTTGCTGAACGTAAGCAGTACGAATCAGATCTGAATGAAATCCGCACGATGGTGAGTGCAACGGGCATGTCGGCACAGGATTTTGCGCAAACACTAGAATATGGCCGTCTAGCAATGTCGAATAATCCTGCTGATTGGCGCGTAGCGTTGCAAATGGCTGATGCGCAGCGGGATACGCTGTGTAAACGCTTAGGGGTGGATGCGCCTGGGGTGGATACGTTAAGTGATTTTCCCGATTTGGCGCAAGCGGTCACTGGTGGGGAAATCCAGCGCGAGCGAGCCATAGAGATGGCGATGCTACGGCGAGAACGTCATGTTATGCAGCAACGCCAACAGGCTGAATTTGCTGCGCAGCAAGAACAGCAAAAATTTACGGTGTCCGTTGAGGAAGGAAAAGCTTCGATGGCACAGTATTTGCAAAGCCGTAGCCATGAAATGGATCATTCTGCACGGATGAAAGTGGTTGAGTCGTATTTTGCTGACCCGAGCAAGCTTCAAGAATTTGCTTCAACCTATCAGCCGCAGCAGTGGGCCTCAGCGGTTCGTATGCTCTACGATTCAGTCCAAATTGCTGCGACGCAACCAAAATCCCCATCGCCGATTAGCTCGCGTCCGTCTACGTTAGGCCGGCCCGCTGTCAACTCTGCACAAGAGCCTGAAAAGCGGATCGAGCAGATTATGAATAGCATGGGGTTGTAACGATTTTTTAGCCAAAAGTAAAAAGCATTTGTAGTATTGCCAAAACCTTGATAGACTAGTCATAAACCTAGTCACCTTGGAGTTATTATGCATATTTGGCCCGTACAAGACGCTAAAGCTCGTTTCAGCGAGTTACTTGACACCTGCATAAACGAGGGACCGCAGGTAGTAACCCGGCGTGGCACAGAAACCGCTGTGCTCGTGCCTATCGTGGAATGGAACCGATTGACTAATGCGGCACGCCCCTCCCTCAAGGCTTTGCTAATGTCCGATGTGGGCCGTGCTGATTTTGATCTACCTCAGCGCGGATTGGCAAAACGTCGAACGATTGTAGAGTTGTAAGAGCACCATGTTTCTTTTGGATACGAATATTGTTTCGGAGCTACGCAAACCACGACCGCATGGAGCAGTTGTGGCGTGGCTTGAAAGCGTTGCTGATGCTGATCTTCATCTTTGTGCTGTCACACTCGGCGAAATTCAAGCGGGTATTGAAATCACCCGTGAGCAAGATGCCGCTAAAGCAGCAGCGATAGAGGCATGGGCCGATCAGGTCGGAGCAACCTACAATGTATTACCGATGGACGTAGCAACCTTTCGGCAATGGGCAAAACTGATGCACCGGCAGTCGAATACTGTTTATGAGGACGCTATGATTGCAGCCAGTGCGCTTGTGCACAAGTTCACAGTTGTTACTCGAAATACGCGGGATTTTGATCGCTTCCAAGTGCCTGTGTTTAACCCGTTTTTGGGATGACATTCATTGGGCGCTTTGCTGTATAGATTTTTAAGTAATAAATATTGACTTATAAATTACTATTGGTTATATTATTTCGTAGGTGTAACCTGTTAATGCGATTTGTCTGGAAATACAACTTGATTAGTTCGTGTGCAGCCAGATGAACAGTCTTAACGGGAAATGCCGTCACACTTGAATTTGTCGCTGTTACCGCGGGGATCGCGTCCCGTAGCGCAGTGGTTTGTTTGACTAAGTCGAAGTAATCCGAAGGTCGCGCACGGAATCAAACAAGCCTATTTTCCCAGCTTTGCGTTCTGGGTGGTGTGAAAGTTGTTTATTTAACTTTCATTCTAGAGCGACAAATGCCTATATCCCAAGCTGACCTGGCGGAACTCGCCAAGGTCTCATTAGACGAATATCTACGCAATATCCCGGTCGATAACATCGGCACGGAACATCCCTTCCTTAAGAAACTCCTGTCCAAACGCAAGTCGTTTATGGGCGCAAAGCAAAATATTGTTGAAAACGTCCGTAAGGAATACGGCTCTGGCTTTAAATGGGCTTACGGAGCTGAACCCGTTGTTTTCAATAAACGCAATACAACCGAATCTGCTGCCTTTCCATGGCGTCGTGCGGTGGATGGACTTTATCTTGAGCATGATCGACTGTTTGGTAATGGTATTAAAGTGCGCGAAGGTAAGCGTGGCGCACACAAGCTTGAACAAAATGAAAAAGTCCAACTGATTAATTTGCTCAACGAGCAGATGGAGGCGTTGCGGCTTGGCTTTTTAGAAAGGCTGGATATTGAGCTGCATCGTGATGGGACGTCCTCGGCCGATGCGATCACGGGCCTGGATGCGATTATTGCGACTAAACCCACGACAGGGATCATTGGCGGTATCAACCGCGCTACGGCAACCTACTGGCGTAATTACGCTGACTTAACATTGGATACGACGGCCGAAGGAGACCTCTCTGGCAAGCTAGAAAAAGCTTGGCGTGCGTGTATCCGCAATGGCGGTAGTCCAAACTTTATTTTAGCGGGTTCGGATTTTATCGACGCGTATAAGCAAGAAATAACCCTTACTCAAAACGCGGACGCAGCCAAACCCAAAACGGTAGATTTGGGGATTGGCACAGCGACCTCTACAGGTCTCTTCTATAAAGGCATTGAGATTATTTGGGATCCTATCTTTCAAACGTTGGATACGCTTGAAACGCCAGAGACTCAGTGGGAAAAGCGTTGCTACTTACTCAATACTCGGTATTTGAAATATTCCGATGACGATATGGATATTGTGACGCCCACACGTCCGCATGACACGTTAGCGCTCTACACAATGGTCAATCTACGATGTGCATTGAGTACCGATCGAAGTAATGCTCACGCCGTCTTGGCGATTAAATAACTACCTCGCGCCGTTAGTAGCGATACGAGCGGTGCGGGCTTCATTAAGAGAATTCAACTATGACTCAAGCCCCTATTGTGTCCGTCGAAATTCGGCGGGACGCGCATACCACGACGCCGACTAGCGTGTTCAAGCATGAACTCGGTATTTTGTGCAGTCTGTACGGTAAGGAAAACGTGAGTGTCGGTAACCCGCTTTGCGAACGCGAGATCGACCTCGATAACGAGTATTCACGTTTGGTTGGCAAGTATGGTGAGAAAGTTGTTGCGGGTATTTTTGGTGTGGCCGAATCGCCAGCGCTGGCCAATGTCATTCAATCTAATGCCCAGCAAAAGCCGGTTGCTAAGGCGACTGCCTCGGCTAAAGGATAGATTCGATGCAGCCGCCTCGTTATCACCGGCAAAAGGATTTTGCCGTCGATTATGGCAATGAAACCGATCACACCGCATTGAATGCCGAATTGGATCGGGTCGCGTCTTCGATTAATCCGCTGCGGCAAAATTTGGTATTGTTGCAGTTAGACGATGGCAGTTTGCGTGATGGCATTGTCGAGGAAAGGAGTCTGACACCTGCTTTTCGGGATGACCTGGTGAAATATCTATCCGGCGAGATCAAGGCAAATGTACAAGAAGCCTCAGCGGCAGCGAATGAAGCGACGCATGCAGCGATTGCTGCGCGTGATGCCGAGCAAGTGGTTGAGCAAGCGCGAACACGAGCAGACGAAGCGGCAGAGACAGCCCAATCCAATTCAGAGCTGATCATTTTAAATGTGCAAACGGCTTTAGAGGCGAAAGAAGAAGTGGTGCAGTTACATGCACAAGCAGATGAGGCCCAAAAAGCGATAGTTCAGTTGCAGGCAAAAGCCCAGGAATCGCAAATTGCAGCCTGCGGCTTTGCATTGCGCGCTGAAGCAGCACACGGGCAAGCAAAACATTATGTGGAACAGTGCCGGCAATTGCAAGAAAAGGCAGAACGGGATGCGGATCATGTGGCCGGAGTTGCCAGGGAGTTTGCGCAAACGTCTCGACAGGCGCTCCAATCTGCCAGCGTAGCGCAAGAAGCGAAAAATAGTGTGCAAGAAATGGTTCAGCAAACGAATCATCTCAGTGAGTGGGTGAATAAAGCGGCTCAGACCGTTCAATTAAAAGCGGAGCAAGTGCAGACTCAGGCGGAGATCTGCAAAGCTCAGGCGGAACAAGCACAGTCGCTGGTAGAGGAAGATAGGGCGCAAATTATCAGGACAAAAAAAGAAACAGGGGACGCGGCTCAACGCGCATCGCAATATGCGAATACAGCGCGAGAAGCGATCAGTCGTGTGCAAAAAATGGTCCGCCAAGCTAAGCAGCTTAGTACGCCCGCCGATGGAAGTGTCACCACCGACAAGCTCGCCCCTGATCTCTTTTTGATCGGCACGCCCAACGCTTCGACGCCCGATGCAGATGATAAGAGTACACGGATCGCCACGACCGCTTTCACACAAACGGCTATTTTGAGGATGTTTGACGAGCCTAGGTATAAATCAATCGCAGACGATGGTTATCAAAAACTACCAGGGGGGTTCATCCTCCAGTGGGGCGAGATCATTACCAGGGCAGGCGGCATTGCAGACATCAAGTTTTTAACGCCTTTCTTAAACAAGTGTTTGTGCATTCAAGGCATGTATAGAGGCAGACTATGCGTGACAGTTACCGAATCTTCGTCGGGACGATCGCAAGAAGGGACTCAATTACGCTGCTTTGATAACACTGCAGAAGGCCACGCAGGGTGGGAAATTCAATGGTTTGCGCTCGGTTATTAATCAGACTTGCTGATTCAATCAATTCATTATGTCTCGGACTTCACAGATGGAACCCACTACCTCTACGGGTATAGCTGCGCTAATTAAGTATATCGGCGCGCAAGCCGCCATTGCAGTGATGACGATCATCCTGACGCTGTTGCTTTCCTGGCCTAAAAATGCTCAGGAGGGCGCGGCTCGCTTGGCCGGCACATTCTTTTTATCGTTCATCTTTGGGCCATTGGCCGCGATGGCAGCGTATTGGGCTTGGCCTGGCTTATTCGAGGTTGCCAAGCGTCTGACTCAAGCGCATCAATTTGATCCGATGTTTGGCTATCTGTATGTCTGTGCACCGTTTCAAGTGTTAGCAGGGTTGCCTGCTTGGTGGATTGTCGGGGCGATAGTGCGCTGGTTTGAACGCCGCAAAGGGATGGATATTGGCGAGATTATTGAAGACGGTCGCCGCACGCTTTCAGGTCGAAGCAAAGTATGAGTCAGCCCAGACCTTATCACCGTAAGAAGAATTTTTTAAATAACAATCCAGACCGGACCGATCATGGCGCATTGAATGCTGAGTTGGATGCAGTCTCGCAGACGCTTTCTGATGTGCGTGCGAATGCAGCGTTGCTTCAAGAAGATGATGGGTCGCTCAAAGCGCAGACGGTAGGCGCCAGGCACTTGATGCCCGAGGCGCTCGCGGCGCTGGCTGCGGCTGGACTGCAAGGCGAGCCAGGTCAGCCAGGCCCTAAAGGGGATAAAGGCGAGGTTGGCCCTCGTGGTGAAGTGGGACCCTCTTTTGAAGCCAAGGTGCGCGCATTAGAAAGCGAGCGGACGAATTATGGGGCGAATCCAGAAGGATTTTCTTTTTTAGCCATCGATACCGGGCGGCTCTATTTTAAGCTTTCGGATGAGTGTGATGATTGGTCTGAGGCGTTCGAATTTAGTCGGGGTCCTAAAGGAAATAAAGGCGATAAAGGGGCACAAGGCATTCAAGGATTACGTGGCCCGAAAGGCGACAAAGGCGAATGCGGCGAGTCGGGCGTACAGGGGCCAACGGGTAGAGTGGATTACGCCCGTGTCATTTTAAACGACCTGGATACCGATCAATCGCTACAAGGTGGCTTAGCGGCGCGCACGATCTCAGGGGCTATTTCAGCTGCTGCACCGCGTTATGATTTTTCCGGTGCGAATATTCGCTTGCGTCCGAACAATACGCGCTTACGGGTCGATGATGGGCGGGATAGTGCTGCGTTGGTTGATTTAGAAGTCGGGCGGCTGCATACCGCGGGAACCGGAGCCGCGAATACGGGTGTGAAGATTGCGACCGGCGCGGACATTGGCACGCTATTTGATCCAGCCGGTAGCGCTGCGTCTAAACTGGCAAGCGTTGATCCGAGTAAACATACAGTGTCGATCGCAGGTAAATCGACCTTGACCTTGTCGCTATCGGTGGTGAATAACCAGGTGATTTTGAAGGTGGAAGCGGCATGAGTGAAGGATTGAATCGCACATTAGGCGAGTTGCGCAAAGCGTTGCGGGTGCGCATGGGGTTCGTTCATCAAGGCCCCGCCTCTGAAAACAACCGTGATCTTCTGAATGCGTTTTTACAGGAAGCGCATACCTATGTGGCGAAAGTCGGCGGCCTGCCTCTGCGCCGCAAGCGGGCTACGATCACGACTTCACCCGGTTCATCCCTTTATGACTGGCACAACAGGCAGGAGGATCAGCCGATTGAGCCAGCGCAGGTACGTTCGATCTCAGTCAAAAGGGGCAATGCCTACTCCCCGTTGGTCCACGGTATCGCACAGCCTTCTTGTACCCAGGGTATGCCCAGTCACTATGACACACTGATGAACCAACTCGAAGTGTGGCCGGTACCTGACGCTCGATATGAATTACTCATTGAGTATAGTGCGCCGCAGGGACGCTTTGAGCGCGATGATGATCGGCCTTGTGTACCCGATGAATTGGTTTTGCTCTATGCGCTGGCGGTAGCGAAAGCCCATTATCACCACTCCGATGCGCAAGTAGCGGGGCAATCCTTTGAACGATTATTGGCGCGCTATAAAAGCGAACAGCACGGCCAGCGACGCTATTTTGCAAAAAATACTGATTCAACCCTTTCATCTCAAGTGGTACGTACCGCTCGGGGCTATACCGTCTCGGGGCAATAAAACATGGTAGTTAAATCCATTACATTTGACCGATTTGATCTCGGCATTGATTTAAGAAAAGGCGCGAGCGTGTCAGATGCGAATCGTTTACGTGAAATGAAGAATGCCTATGTGACAACGGGGCTGGCGACACAAAAGCGCCCAGGCTTGGTGAAGGTGACAACGCTTGAGCCAGGCACGCGAGGACTCTTTGCGGCGTCTGGCAAATTGCATACATTTTACGGGCAAGGATCTGTAACGCACGCCGATACTCGATTTGAAGCGCATAAAGTGGCTCATCCAGAGGGTGAACAGGCACTGAAACAAGTTTGGTTTACCGATGTGTTTGATGCATTTATCTATGCTTCGGTTGAGTATCAGGACGGGACAATTCGACATCATTATTTAGACGGTAGTCCTCAGACAGCGATTACGGATCCGCAGTGTCCGCATACGCCCGCCGTAATTAAAGCCGCGTCGAGAATTTTTGCGGTGGCGGGCGATGTCGTACGGTATAGCGCAGCAGGTAGGCCGCGCGACTGGTCCAGCCCTAATAATGCGGGGGCTTTGCCCACAGGACTGAATGCGCGGGGTGAACGTAACGCCAATGCGCTGGGGATATATCGGAATGAACTGGCTGTTTTGTCGCGTGACAGTGTTCAGATGTGGGCGCTCGACTCAGATCCGCAAGCGATGAAATTGTCGGACGTCGTGGAAAACGTGGGGACCTCTTTCTCGCGCACCGTCACTAATGTGAGCGGCGATTTATATTTTCTGTCAGATTTTGGATTCCGCTCGATTACGACGATGCAGTATACGGATCGTCTGACCCATGTCGATATTGGCAGTCCAATCGATGTGCTGGTGCGACGGGAAACCCAGGCGGCGCAGTCCGCTCCGATGGCGTATTTCCATTACGGCACAGGGCAGTATCTATGCATGATGGGGTATCAGATTTTTGTTTATTCTATATCAGCGACGTCAAAAATCGCCGCGTGGTCGCGCTACGAGTTGCCGTTTCAGGTAGAAGCCTTTGCTGAACTGGGTGGCATTCTGTATCTACGCAATGGAGATGACATTTATCGCTTTGATGAAAATGCGCACGATGACGCGGGTACGCCAATTGAAGTGCTGTTAGAGCTGCCCTATATGGACTTCAAAACGCCAGGGCAACTCAAACGGATACAGGGGGCGGATTTGGTGATGGAGGGAGAGTGCACGTTCTCTGTAGCGTTTGATGTGCGCCAGTCAGATGCCTTTACCTCGCCGGTTCGTATTCGTGGCAATACCCGATCTGGCGGGAAAATTCCAGTTACTTGCGCAGGTACGGCCTTCTCGTTGAGGTTTCACCATTTGTCCAATCAGCCCTTCAGGCTGGAGGCAGTCACGTTGTATTACGATGTATTGGGAGCTAGATAATGAGTTTTTTGGGAAACGCGCTTGGTTTTGTGGGAAACATGTTTGGTCTTGGTGGCGATGGTGGTCATGATGATGGCAGCGCTGCACGTCAGATAGAGTTTGAGCGTCAACAACGAATTAACTTATCCATGCAGAAAATCAATGAGATTTTCAATCAGGCGAAGCAAAACCCTGGGTATGAGGCGCATCGACAGGACATTACAGATTTAAATGCACGAGACGTCGAGCGGCAGTTTACGGAAGCTGAGCGGGCCAATTTGTTTGGCTTGGCAAGGTCAGGTCTGCGGGGCGGTTCTGTTGATACTTATAGCAATGCTGAGCTGCAACGCCGTAGAGACGAAGGGGTACTCAGAGCAAAGAGGATCGGTGACCAAGCATTAGCCAATTGGCAGAATGCAGACGACCAGGCGCGACACCAGTTGATCTCGCAGGCGCAAGCAGGGATTGATCCGGCAGAAATGGCTAGGATGGCGCACGCCACCTTAGCGACAAACTCGCGCAACGCGATGTTGTCCAATACAGGGGCGAATATAAAGGGTCTGTTTGACAGCCTGGCGAATGCCCATCTGCACACTAAGCAGATGCAGGGTCAGCGCTCAGGTTACGCGCCGTTTCAGCAATGGAACCCGAGTATGGCGCACAGTGTACGTGACGGGGATAGCGGCCGGATTGTGTAAAAAAAGAGGAGATTAAATGATTCCGTTATGGGCCGCGCTTGCGTCGATGGTAGCAGGTACTGCGTTGCGTCAGAAAACATCGCAGGATGCACATAGACGCCAGCAGCATGAAATAAATCTATCCCTGCAAAGGCAGCACGACTATCAGCAGCAGGCGCAAAAGGCCGTAATGGACATGGCTCGTCAATTTGAGCCTGAAGTACGCCAACAACAGCGCGGGCAGTTGGTTGAGCAGTTCGAGCAGGAAATGATGCAGCCGATTAGAGCATCGATCCAGCAGCAAAAACCTCAAGTGCAGGGGAATGTATCGTCTTCTTATCTGGATGAATTTAAACACTCTCAGGAAAGACGATTGAAGGATGCGCAAGCGCTGGCCCGTATTCTGAGCGGTATAAAAGCGACGGAGCAACTACGGCGAAATGAGATACGAGGGCTGGCAGATACTGGCCAAAGGGTCGGCCTGCTGGGGAATTATAGCCAGGGTCAGATGAGAGCCGATCGCACCGGAATTCAACAAGCGGGGATTCCGAATGGATGGATGCAGCTTGGAGGTAGCGTGCTATCAGGGCTTGGGCAAACGGGTATGATGGGTTAATCCCATTGAGTTTAAAGAAGTTTTATCGTTTTTGGATAGGCAGATGAGTTTCGAACTAAACGGCTTGGCAGCCGAGCCGATCAGTGCAGGGATCAATAAACTGTTCCAGGCCATAGCCATGGGGCCGATGGTCAAAGAGAAAGCGCAGATGCAAGCGGGCTTAATGGGTGCTCAACAGATGCGAGCGCAGGCAGAAGCTGACGCCTCAAACTACACGCTGGACAATCGAAAAAACATTGCTCAGTGGCTGGATAACGATCCCGATATTCAGAAGTTAGCGCAACAGAATCCTCACTATGCGCAAGCCCTGCGTCTAGGCTACAAAATGTTTGGTCAGACCGGCCACCACGATGTTTCTAAGTTTGTAGGGGACGCGCAGAAACAAGCACTAATCGGTGAAGCACGCCAGGTGATTCCGGCGGATTCGCAGGATCTTGATTTACAGAACCGGCTGGTTTCAATTGCGTCGAGCAAGCCTTATGAGCCGTTTAAGAATATAAGCAACACCGGCTATATGGCTAATCATGCTACAGGTCAGATTCTCCCAGGTAACGCGGAGACGGTGGATTTTTTTAGACAGGCCCAAAATGCCCAAAATGCATTGCGTAATGCACAAACTCAAAAAGTCTTAGAGGAAGCGTCATCGCCGTTGACGCAGCTTAAAATTGAAAATGAGCGAGCCAGGCTTGCTGATACGCAGGCCAAAACTGCGGGGCGTCATAAAAAAGCTGAAACAACTTTACGAGAGCATACAGCATTGCATGAAACGAATGTAAAGTCACTTAACCGCGCTTTGGGATTTTTGGACCGGGTGCTGAAGAATGAAGAAGGTTTGAAAGGCATAAGTGGTCCTCAGCTAAGCCATAAGCCTACTGTGCTGATGACACCTGCTCAGTCCAATGCCAAGTCTGACCTAGAAACAATTAAATCGAAAGTTTCATTAGGTGTGATTCAGGATATGCGCAAGGGCAGTGCGGCAGGGGCAACGGGCTTTGGTAATATGAATGAAAGACAGACAAAGCTTATTGAGGAAGCGTTAGGAAGTCTGGATCGAGCGCAAAGTTATGAACAGGTGGTGGGAAACCTAAAGATTATTCAGCAGGCTTTTCAGGAAATGCGCAATAATTCGTTGCAGGATATGGACCGAATAAACTTGGAGTTACTTCAATTTCCTGCTCAGAAAGAGGGTACGCGTGTTTCGCAAACGCCACGTAAGATTATCAGACGCGGAAAATTGAAAGATGGCCGAGTAGTAATTCAATATTCAGATGGCGATACGGAGCTTAAGTGATGAGCTTGCTTCCTGAGAAAACAGTGCCGGCTAGATCCCCTAAAATTGCACCTGGGATTAACCTGGAAGAAGTCATTTGGGAGGATGAACTTGATGCTACGCCACCCCAAGCCCATGGGCCTAAAATTGCCCCAGGAATTAATTTGGAAGAAGTGATTTGGGACGATGAGGCTCCATCCTCACTCAACACCCCAAATACATCTGCTGCGTCTCCTACGTCTTGGCAAAAAGCGGCGTTTGTTCCAATGCAAATGCTCAAAGGCGTCAGCGATCTACCCGACGCACTCGCACAGAATGTCATGAATGCCTTACCGGATAAGGTCTCTGGCGCAATCAATCAAGGTATTCAGTATGTGAATGATCTGCCCATCGTCGGTCCAGTCACTCAAGCATTGGGCCTGGTGCCTCTGAGCAATGAAGCCTTCAAGCAAAGAGAAGCGGCTTATCAAGCGGCGCGTCAGGCAATGGGGCAAAGTGGAACGGATTGGGCGCGCCTATCTGGCAATATGGGTATAACAGCGCCGTTGGCTGCTGTGGTACCCGCTGCGGGGCCTGCATTAGCGGGTCGCTTAGCAGCCGGTGCGGGTACAGGGGCCGTGCTGGGCGCACTCGAGCCGGTGACAGACGGGGAGTTCTGGAAAGAGAAAAACAAGCAAATTGCCTTTGGAGCCATGACAGGCGGTGCAACGACGGGGGTGGCTGGCGCTTTAGCGCGGATCTTAAGCCCCAAGGCCTCGACCAATAAGAATGTTCAGCTACTACTTAAAGAAGGCGTTACGCCAACGCCAGGGCAGGTCATGGGCGGTACGGCCCAAAGGATTGAAGACAAATTAACCAGCGTACCCATAGTGGGTGATGCGATTACATCCGCTCGCCGACGCGCTGTGGAAGATCTTAACCGTGCCGCCTATCATCGGACTTTAGACCCGATTGAAGAAAAGGTTTCTAGCGAGGTTGGACGTGAAGGAGTGAGGCACGTCTCGCGCCAACTGTCTGATGCGTACAATAAATTGTTACCCAACTTAAAGTTTCGCGCAGATAACCAATTTAAGACGGAAATCAATCAACTGCAATGCATGGCTCAGACGTTACCGAAGGCAGAGGCGCAAGCGTTTAAGACAATTCTGCGTGAAAAAGTGCTTCGCCATTTAACGCCACAAGGTCATGCAACAGGAGATAGTATTAAAGTCGTAGAAAGTGAGTTGGGTCGCTTGTCTTCAGGCTATCGAGGTGATCCATCATTCGATAAGCGGGAGTTAGGTACCGCACTGAATGAGATAAGCACGTCCATTCGGGCTAGCTTGCAGCGCTCTAACCCTGAACATGCTGGGCAATTAAAAGCAATTAACGATGGGTATGCCGCTTATACGCGCATTCGAGATGCATCAGGGCGCATCGGTTCTACCGACGGAATTTTTACACCCGCTCAACTCGCTTCTGTTGTGCGTTCGATGGATAAAAGCGTGGGTAAAGGAAATTATGCACGGGGATCGGCCTTGATGGAAGATTTATCGGATGCAGGAAGAAGCGTATTAGGTTCAGCTTATCCTGATTCAGGTACAGCAGGTCGACTGCTTAATATGGCTGCCCTTGCCAGTGGATTAAAGCAGCCCGCTATTCCGCTGAGCCTCGCGGCAGCGAGTATGCCGTATTTACCGTTTTTGAATCGCCTGACGGCAGCAGCGCTTGCGAAGCGCCCACAGGCTGCACGACCCATAGCTGAGCGCATACGCCAGCTCGGACCTAAAGCGAGTGTTTTGACGACACCGGCGGCATTCGAAGCTTCGAATTGAGTCAATCGAATGGATCAGCACACCAGATCTTTGCTCACTGCTGAGCTTAAGCGCGATGAAGGCGTGAGCCTTAAACCTTACACGGACACGGTGGGCAAGCTCACGATTGGCACGGGACGTAATCTCAGCGATATGGGTATTAGCGCCTTTGAAAATGATTATTTACTGAGCAACGACATTGTCCGTGTTGAAAGCGGGCTGGATGAACATATGCCGTGGTGGCGAACGCTTGACCCTGTGCGCCAACGGGTATTGGCGAATATGTGTTTTAACCTTGGGATTAGCAAATTGCTAGGGTTTAAACATACGCTGCACTTGATACAAAGAGGCCAATACACACAGGCAGCTGATGCGATGTTGCAATCGAAATGGGCTGTGCAAGTGAATCAACGAGCGGTGCGATTAGCAAACATGATGCGTTTAGGTCAAACGTAATGGGCCGGTTCATACGCCTTTTTAGCCAGCGGCTGCCAGCTTTACTCATACTGACGAGTGCCTTAATGGCGAGCAGCGTAGCTTGGAAAGTACAGGAATGGCGCTATGCAGGGCAGATTCACCAATGTAAAGCCGAGCTTGAATCCTATCAGGCGCGTATAAAAATGGCTGTGGCTCAGCTTACTAAAGCCCAAGCCAAAGTCGTCATACAAACTGAAATTCAATACCGTGACCGGATCAAAATTGTCAAAGAGAAAAGTGAAACCATCATCAAGGAGGTCCCTGTCTATGTTACCCAAGCTGATACTCACCACTTTGGCGTTAATGTTGGCTTCGTGCGCCACTACAACTCTGCATTTACCGGCGAGCCTGCCGGATCTCCCGCCGAGTTTGACCGAGGACCCACCGGCATTTCGCTTGCTGAGCTGGCCGAAGTGAATGCTTATAACGCCAGTGTCTGCTGGCAATGGCGCGAGCAAGCACTTGGATTAAGGGCATTTTATCGGCAGTTGCAGCACGCTCAACAATCCACTACAACAAAGAGTCAACATTCGGTGTCAAGTAATTAAACTCCCGGCCAATTAGTAATGAGGGCCGGCTTACTTAATGTATCTTTTTGGTCAGGCGGCTCACACCGTGCTCCCCTTTGTCTGAGCAAACGCGTATCCGTTGAACTCAAACCATCAGCGTTTTGGATAGACATGTTGTTTACATTCAATGCGCTTTGAGACGGAGCCCAATATAAATTCAGTTCCCTATCCTCTATTTTTTTATCTATTGGTCCCGAAATCTTAACCCCACGACATCCTTCAGAAAAATCCCCGTAGTCGAATGCGCAATTGTTAGGAATTGATTTTAAAATTATTGAATTTATTTTTATAATATGACCCGTTATCGTTACTTTAAATCTCGTATCACGCATTAAGAGTCCCGAATTTTCCCCTCCTAAATTTTCCCGTCCTAAAACCTTCTCTGAAAGCAAATAGTCCTCACAATAGAAATACGAATAACTATCCCACCTCCAATTAATGGCTTCGAAATTCGTAAATGGCTGATAGTTTTTATCCGTTACGTACTGCAGTTCTACTGTGCCATCAATACTTTCAGATACAACCGCGGCACCCCCCTTTTCTGATAACAAAAAGGTCATTCTGACCACCTCCCCACTATGCCCTGGTAGCGTATGCATCAATTCTCCGCTTTCTACTCGCCATAGCTGCACTGTGCCATCTATACTCCCCGATGCCACCATTTCTCCTGACGCAGAAAAACTTATACTACTCACCTCGCTATTATGCCCTGGCAGCGTATGCATTAATTCTCCGCTTTCTACTCTACATAGCTTCACACTACCATCTACATTCCCCGACGCTAGAATTTTTCCTGATGGCGAAAATGCCTTTCTATTCACCTCACGACTATGTTTTTCTAATGTACGTAATTCTATGATATCAGCTTTATAATATTTAATCTGATCGCCTATATGCATGGTGTTAGTAGCTAACCAAGAGCCATCAGGTAAATCATAACTTCTACTATCTATAGCCTTTAGCTCTAAATTAGGCAGCTGCCCAAAGTTAACCTCATCCAGTTTCGCCTTTTCCAAATTCGCGCTTTCCAACCATGCACCTTGGAAATCTACTCCGCTCAAATCAGCACCTTTAAATTGGGTTTCCTCAAACAATCCATCACTTAAGTCTGCTCCCGGCACTTTGATTCGGCTTAAATCCAATCCATTCAACCGCACACCTGCTTTAACCACAATCGTTAGCGCATTCGCCGCTGCTCTTTCAACATTATCTCGGGCCTTTGAAGCTTTTACCCAACCTAAAAGCGGTTTCAATAAACCTGGATCCTGCCGTACTTGCTCTATTAAAAAACTCTGTACTGCTGGGTCTTTCACTACGTTTAGCACATTGAACAAAGCCGACTGCTCCAAATCCAAGCCATCTCTCAAATCGTCCCACAGCCGACCTATATTTTTTACTACACTAAGTTTCTTAGATAACTCTAAATCCTCACCATCAGCATTCCCTCTCAGCTCTTCCCCCAGTGCCTGCGCCACAAAATAATCCTGTAACGATTTATGGATAAACCGATACTCTTGGCCTGAGCCACTAGTTTTGTTTTGACAGATCAATGGCGCATTTAAGCGTTTTAATTTCGTTTGCACGCTATCGTTACTGAGTAGCCTCTTGCGCCAATTGTTTTCTGGAGCAGCATTGATCCTTCGCTCCCGCGTAGCGGTCGCTGAGTAAGTAGTCACCACTTCTCCTGCTAGGTACATTTCCTTAGCTAATTCTTTGCTAAAATCCATTCCATGCTCCGCGAATCCCTCCTGCTCTAGGCGTTTAAACTCTGTAATTTCTTCTGCATTGAGTTGAATTTGAGCCAGACGCTGTTGCGAGCGATCAAACCAGCTCTTCACAAACTGGTCATAAAGGGCAATTCGGGTAAAACGCTGACTTTCTGCTTGTCGAATCTGACTCAGTATGGGTAGCTCACCCATGGCCATTTTGAGCAAAAAGGGATTACTCACCAACTCTTTTAAGCCCGGTTCTTCTAAGGCTTTTTTGTATCTTTCTGCGCTCCATAAAGCGTGTGGATGAGTTTCGCTATATCGATCAATATACAGTTTTACCGTTTTCTCGGAAAAAGGTGCTAACCAATATTCCTGCAGTGCAGTGGATTCTTCTGACGAGTGGAATTTGTATTGATAATTAGGCCCTAAATATTCTGGGCGGCTACTAATGATGATTTTGGCGTTTTTCCATTTATCTAATTGGTTATCTTTATAAAATGACCGATGACGATCCTTGATTTCATCGAAACCATCCAGAATCAATACGAAGCGATGTTTGATTTGTAATTCCCTAATTTGCTCTTTTGAGAATTCTTGCGTTTCAAAGAATGTACTGACCAGATTTGGGCCCGTTTCTGGCAGGCTTGACAACGAAATAAACACAGGGATTACAATATCTTCTGCCGCACTGGTTTGGATATAAGTCTCCCATAAAGTACAGGCAAGGTGACGGTTAAAGGTGGATTTGCCTGAGCCAGCGTCACCCAACAAAAGCAATGTTTTTTTGTCTGAGTTCAAAAAATCTTGAACCTTACTCTTCAAATCAAAACGGCCTGTATCGTTAAGTAATATCCCTTCGGGAGCGACATAGTTTGTTAGCGCATCCTTGATCTCTTTGTCTTGCTGCAGGCCCTCTAAATATGTGCTTTTCAACTTCTGAATATTGTCCTGCAGGTTGCCCAACAGCTTCTGGAGCAGTAATTTTTTCAACTTGGCACGAGCCGCGTCTAACAACTGGGTGCTTAAATCACTTTGGCTTACCGAACCCCAGCCCCAGGATACATCAATATCATTAGACTCAAGCTGAGTGGCGCGCCTCTCCAATTGTTCTAAGGTTGTTTGCGCTTTCTGTTTGACTTTCGCGGAACCTTGCTTAAATAATGCCTGTGCCCCAGCCTTCTCATTCATCCATAGAGTGGTATCTTGTTGCAGACTTTGTAAGAACTGGATTGCCTGTTTTTGGATTGTCTCGTCTTCTTGAGTACAGATAATCCTCTCTAAGCGTTGGCATATCCCCTGTAAAAAATCGGCATTTTGACGGTAAGCGCTTTGACGCACAAATGCTTCGAACTTCACCCACTCTTTAGTTCCAATCAGCATATCCAAACATTGCAGGGCGGCGTACCATCCTTTCTGGCGACTCCTATCTTGACAGTCTGCTTTGAGCTCGTCAAACGAGGCACTCGCTTCTTTTACACTATTGATCGCTTCTTTGAGACCACTCGATGATCCTATCGTATTAGCTACCTCAAGGACGCCTGCGAAAGTGTCCTCAAAGTGGTCAAAACTCTCCAGCAATTTACCTACATCGCAATTTTTAACTGCACTTGCTAATTTCAAAATCCCTACTCCAGCATTAAAGAGGCAACGCAGCACGGCTTTCGCTGTACTCTCATCATTGGGTATATAAGCCAAGGCTTCACGCGCATAACGAATTTGCCAGGCGAGCTCCGCGTCTTTATGAGGATTAAGCTTGTCTTCATCTCGTAGCTCATCATTGAGTGGCTTTTGCAACTGCTCGCGACTTATGCCCGCAACCCCCGCTTGCACCATCGCATCGAGCAACTGCGAGATCGACTGTACTAACTGCTGCACAGGCACAGTCTCGCCTTTATGTACAATTTTTAGACGTTCCAGCGAAACACTCAATATGCTTGTCCAGATATTCGCATTCACCCCCCCTTCTTTTTTCAACAGTGGCTCCGGGCAGTTCCGCACGATTATGGCTAGACCTTGCACCACATCTATATTGAGGGTGGGGTGCAGCTGGAGGTTAAGTGCCTGCACCGCGTGGTCAATTAATTGACTATATATTTTTATATATGGAACCGTGGCTAATTCAGCCGCTTCTCGCATGCATATTAGGTCTTTGCCTTTTCTTTTACCGAATTGTTCAATCACCTCACGCGCAAGTGAATATAATTGTTTTTGCACTTCGCTAGATTCAGGATCACAGGCAGTTTTTTGCAAGCACCATGCCAAGTGCCGAGTATCGGTAATATCGTTAGGACCGACAAAGCGATAGGACTTAAGAGGTTGGTTGGGCGTAGAGGAGGATGTGGTGCCAGTAAAAAATCCGGCGGGTAAGCCAGTTATTGAAGCAAGTATAGCTGGCACAGAAGAGGGAGGAAGAGTGGGTTTTCTCTGTATCTGCCGATGGGCGGGGGAAGCCGGAAAACTAGCCAGGCAAGCTCTTATCTCTTCTTGTTTATTTTCATCCAAAAGATAGCGCTGTGCTTTTGTATAGTTCTTGCGTACCTCTTCAATCGTAAAGTTTTGACTGAGTTTCAAGAGGTCTGCGCATTTCAGATAAACTTCTCCGAGCAAAGGCTTAATCTCGGTTTCTTTCCCGCTTGGAAGAGCGTGTTTCAAGGCGGCTTTTGCTTTATCAAGACTATGCTGTGCCTGAGCGGATTCATTTTTTCCTATAAACTCATCAGCTTGTTTTAACAAGTCCTCCCCGCGTTTCATAGCACTTGCCTTCGGTTGCAATGACTCAACAAATTTTACGGTGATTTTTGAAAGCATAGTTTTTACCTCTCTTTTATTTTGAACGAGTTGTAAAAGGGCCCACCGAGCTTTTGCTAAAAAAACCAGCCTTCCCAAAATCAGTATAGGCTAAGAAATGCTGAAGCATTCGAAAACGATATTGCCGCATTTTAATTTTAAGGTTGCCCCAAAATCACCATACAGCATGAGCGTTAATGACACATCTGGGTGGAAACCATAGTTTTATCAAGAAAAAAATACAAGCAGATTTTTGTCAATGACATCCCGTAAATGCTTATAAACACAGAGCGTTATTCTGCAATATTATTGACAATTATTTTTATTAAATTATTGATTTATAAAGATAAAGTGCGTTTTGCCGTCCGGATTGTGATTCCAGTTGTCGCGGGTTCGAGCCCCGTCGGTCACCCCACCACATAAGGCTTTGCGAGGTTTTTGAATCGAAACTTTACAACGGATTTTGGAATTTTACAATTTAGTGGTTCAGCCTTAATTTTCATCAAGATAAAAATAACTTAGAAATTAACTGCAATTTTAGGCGGCAAATATCACTATCTAGCAGGTCGTGATTTGCTCATATTGAACTCACTATTGTCTTTTTAAAACGATTGGAATAAAAGCCGAAATAAAGGTCAGACTTTTTCATGAAAAAATTGCTGTGTTGAAATAAAAAATACTGTGACCTCGAAAATTAGTTAGTTCACTCTATTGTTAAAAAGGCTGCTAGAATCAGCTCAGCAAAAAGAAGTCGAAGTAAAAATGCGCAGTTGAATGGCGCTGAGGGGTTCTATGTCCATCAGGTGAGCATAGAGCGTTGACCGTACAACGAGGATGCGGACTGAATCGGTCAGCCAGAGGCGGGGCGCTTTACCTCCCCTAGATGCTGAATGCTGAGAAAACGCATAAAGACCATGACATCAACAATATCGGCAGTTTCCAGTTTCAAGCGCACCGTGTTGGGCCACGACGCTCATTATTACATTAAAAAAGCACCGACTATTTAAATCGGGCCGACCAGCAGCACCAAAAAAAGTATTTTTCTGAAGCGCAACGCTTAGTCGACAAAGCGCACAGCACCTTTAATAAACTTCTACCCAAAACGAGCCTGTCCGCATGTGCAATTCACATTCCTCGGTTTTACGTTCAGGCGGAGGAAGGCTCAGAGCAAACAAGGCAAGATATTTACTAGTTTCCTGCCGGGAGTGAGCAATGATGCCATGAAACACATGCGGCAGACCGTGCGAGGATGGAAGCTTCATCGACAAACGCTGAAAACGCTTGCTGATTTGGCGCAGCAATGCAACTCAACGACCCGAGGGTGGTGGAACTACTATGGGGCATTTTATCAAACGGCAATGCGCAAGCTAGTCCGATATCTGGATCAACGGTTTGAGCAATGGGCCAGAAGGAAATACAAAACACTGCTGCGTCACAAGCGACGCAGTATGGAATGGCTCCGCAAGATGAAGAATGAGTATCCACGGATGTTTCACTACTGGCAGGCAGGGGGAAGTAGGGTTGGATGACAGGAGCCGTATGAGGCGAGAGTCTCACGTGCGGTTCTGTGAGCACCTGAGGGTGATGTTGCCCCCTTCTCACGGACAGTAAAGGGTTTCCATAAATCAATTGGAAACAGAGATGAAATTGTTTTGTAAGTCGGCATGAATACTAGGTAAAACAGAATCCATTGTGCCCAGTATCAGACCCTCTGACTCGTATAGAGAGTCATCAGGCTGAATGTCGTTTTTTTGCAAATGTTTCCTTTCAAAATGAATCGGTGAAACGTAATCAAGAGAGGAATGCCTACGTTTAGGGTTATACCAAGCCTCAATCCACGTAAATACAGCTAAGCGAGCGTCAGACTTACTTTTAAAGCTACGCCGATCCAGCAATTCGCACTCAAGACTGGCAAAGAAGCTCTCTGCCATCGCATTGTCGTAGGCATCACCAACGCTGCCCATAGACAGTTTCACGCCCGCTGCCTTGCAGCGATTGCTAAAGGCAAAACTGGTGTATTGACAGCCCTGGTCGCTATGATGAATCACATTCTCAGGCTGACGTTGTTCAAGTGCCATATTCAAAGCGTCGAGCATCAGCTCTGTAACGAGAGACTCGCCAATGGCCCAGCCCACGACACGTCGACTCCACACATCCAAGACAATGGCCAGATAGATAAAGCCAGCTCCAGTCGGCACAAACGTAGCATCCGCCACCCATAGCTGATTCGGCTCATCAGCAACAAATTGACGCTTCACCAGATCAGGTGCGGGCGGCTGCCGTAAGTCACGCCGAGTGGTCACTTGATAGCGACGACGGCACACGCCACGTAGGCCCTGAAGGCGCATCAGCCTTGCTACTCGGCGACGGCTAACGGCCCAGCCTTGCTCCATCAGCTCAGCTCGAATACGGGGCATTCCATACGTCGCATCTGACTCAGCATGAATGATGCGAATCTCTTCTATCAGCTGCGTATTTTCTTGTTGACGAGCACTCGGTTTACGCTGACTCCAAGCGTAATACGCACTACGCGAAACTTTTAACACTCGGCACAGCACCTGCACGGGGAATTCGGCCTGATTCGCCATCATGAGCTCGAAGAGGGGGTAGATATCTTCTCGCCTTTTGCGGCAAACCAGGCCGTAGCCTTTGCCAAGATATCGCGCTCCATTTGAAGCTGTCGTACTTGACGCCGTAAGCGACTGAGCTCTTCTCCCTCTGCCGTAGTTAGGCCCACCTTGATCGATGATTTAGGGGCTTGAGCTATTGAGGCTTGGGCGACCCAACTCAAGATTGTTTTAGTGCAGCATCCGAACTCTTTAGATAGCTCTTTAGCGCTCTTACCTGCTTGCACAAGCTCTACGATTTGTTGACGAAAGGCCGATGGATATGGCGCTTTGCTTTTACGCATTACAGACTCCTTTTTGATAGTTTAAGGGTGTCCGTGAAAAGTGGTCAACATCAGGGGGCGGTTCCCTCGGGTGACTCGACGAGATTTTGGTATTGCCTAAGCGCCAGCTCGAAGCCTTGAGTTTTATTTCGTGAAAGCCAGATTGTTAACTGGTGTCTTCAGAGATAAGTAAACACAAAATATAGAGATACCGTCTTCCAAGTCAAGCAATATTTCGATAATTTTCTTGGTAAGGCATACGTGTTTTAAGCACGCCAAAACACAGGTGAACCAGTTTTCTCATGCAAGCGCCCAGAGCCGACATAGCGGATTTACCGCGCGCGCGTAGACGTTCGTATAGAGCTTTGACGTGTGCGTTATAGCGTATAGCGACAACAGCGGCCATATAAAGCTTAGCGCGGATTTCAGGAGAACCTGCTTTAGAAAGTCGGGAGCGGCCCAATACAGAGGAACCGGATTGTCTTTCTACGGGCACTAGGCCCAAGTAAGCGGCGAGTTGTTCGGCCGTTTTAAATGAATGGGTTTGCATCACAGAAAGCATCGCTTTGCCGACTTGTGGGCCAATCGCGCGAATGCTTTTTAGCAAACCTAAGTCTTCTCTCAAAGCAGGATGCTTGTCGATATGATCATCGATCTCTTGTTGAAGTTGTTTTAACTGGGTTTGCAGAAAATGAATGCTGTCATCAAGCGATTTCTGAACACGCTCTGGAGTAGTCGAAATGCTGGCTTTTTCTTGGCGATTACGCTCACGCTGTAGGTCTTCAGAAATAGCTTCCTGGCGGGCGAGCAAAGCTTTAAGCGCTCTTGCTTCTGGAGCTGAAGGAACCCAAACATCAGGTTTGCATAGCAAGCCAAAACGAGCGATCAAGAAACTGTCAACTGCGTCAGTTTTAGTCCGTATGGCTAGGGTCTTTCCTAAAGCCTTTATTTGGGCCGGATTGACGATGGAAACCGCAACACCTGCATCGTGTAAGGCTTGAGCGGCTTGCTCATGATAACCCCCCGTAGCTTCCATTGTGACGTGAAGCTCCGTAAGCTCAATACCTTGTTTGGCAAGCCAGGTTAATAGTTCACTGAACCCAGCTTGGCTATTGGTTACTTTTTTGGATTTACGTTTAAGACCGGTTTCATCCAGTAAAAACGAGCAATCCAGCTTGGCTTTGGCGACATCGATTCCGAGGTAATACATCTTTATGTTCTCAATTTACAATAGAATTACCAACTCACTCACTATCCTTGTGCATACAGGGTCGAACCCTTGGCTACCGTTCAGTTTTATGTTGGTGAGAAGTGAAGTGAAGGGTTTGATCTTTATAACAAGGTCTATGCCTTAAGAGGAGTAACAAACTCTCTTCACTTCGTGTGATGGGAGCTAACCACCACGGAAATAATGATACAAGAGGAGTAACAAACTCTCTTCACTTCGTGTGATGGGAGCTAACCACCACGGAAATAATGATACAAGAGGAGTAGTCAGCAATGTTGTCAATTTCAGGTTCAAATGTCCCCCATATCTCCAACGCTTCGACTCGGTCCAATCTGCTGACACGGGTTGAAGCAATTCATGAGCAAGCGAGCGGAGAGGGACAGACCATTGTGCAAGCCAGCGAAAATTGTTTGGTGAGCAATCAAGCCTCTGGAGATAACAATGTATTTACAACGTACATTGCCTTAACGGCTTCAGATTCAAATGCCAAGTTAGTATTTGAAAAGTTGAATGGCCATGCAGAGGCCGCGCGTTATAAGCCCTTGGCTCAATTAGGCACGCATATTGAAGAGCTAAGGACTGCCTACCTTAATGTGCTCGAAGAAATTGATGAAGTAAGAGACGGTCTCAAGCTATATATTCCTTCTGAAGGACAAGAAACGGCGGATAGTAAAATTATCTTTCCACTCATTGATAAAGTACGCGAATTTTTATCGTCTAGCAAAAAAGTACTTTTGCTACTTGGAGAGGCGGGCTCAGGTAAATCCACCTTTAATAGACATTTAACGCGCATGCTATGGGATGAGTATCAACAATCCTCTACTACCCCTATCCCGGTTTTTATTGCACTTGCTGAACATACGCCGTCTTGTAAGGATTTAATAGAGAGCTATTTACTGGAACAAGAGTTTTCGCCAGAAGCGATTACTGGGCTTAGAAAAGCAAAACGTCTGGTTTTTATTCTAGACGGTTTTGATGAAATTCAAGATCGTACACAAGCCTTTTATACTGAGAATAAGCTCGATCACTGGAAGAATGCTCAAGTTATTATTAGTTCACGCCCCGAGTATCTCGGAGGAAACTATCGTAGTCAATTTCAGAAACGGGGGCAGACTTCTGTTTTACAAGAATATTGGCTTTCTACGATTTCAGATGATTGGATCACCGCCTATATACAAAAATATATTCAACATACCCAACGCACTGGATGGAATCTAAAACGATACCAGGACGCCTTAAATAATTTACCGACGTTAAAAGAAGCGATCCGCCGTCCATTTTTACTGCGGATGGCGCTTGATCTTTTACCCGATTTGGCCGAAAGCGGGTCAGCGCCGATGACTCGTATTGCACTATACGACGAATTTATATCGCGTTGGTGGAATCGATCAGAAGAGCGGTTGCTGCATATTACTTTAACCGATGAAGAGAAAAAAGCACGAAGTAAGTTGGGGCAACATCTGGTTGCAAAAGGGCTAAAGGCGAGCCAAGAGATGGCGATTGCTCTAACTCAAAAACACCTTGTACAGGCTTTCTATGACCCTGAAAAAGAAGAGATTATTCCAAAAGCCTGGGGGAAGTACTTTAATGAAAAGGATGCAGAAAAACGTTTATTACTGTTCAATGCACCGCTGATTCACCAAGGACAACACTATCGTTTTATCCATAAATCGATTCAGGAATATTTAGTGGCTCGAGCGATTTGCGGTCCTGATTTTAAGGTGACGGAATCCTATCCAAAAGATGTAATTAATCAGCTTTCTTTGGTTAAAGAGCCGGTTATTTTAGATTTTCTTGTGGAGCGGGTTAAAGAACGAGCGCAGTTTAAGGCCTATCTTCACGCGTGGATAGAAGCCTCTAAAAACCCAAATATTTCTGTAATGGTAGGGGCGGCGAATTCGATGACGGTATTGGTCAGAGCCGGGATACAATTTAACAGTGCGGATTTAAATGGAATCCGGATACCAGAAGCGGATTTGAGTAATGGTGTATTCGATTCAGCGCAATTACAAGGAGCGGATCTAAGAAAGGTTAAGTTTCACACGAGCTGGCTACGGCAGGCGAATTTAAGAGGAGCGCAGATGACCGATGTGCAGTTCGGCGAATGGGTGTATTTGCAGGAAGAGAGTGAGGTATTTTCCTGTACCTATTCGCCGGATGGTAAAACCTGTGCGATGGGCTTTGATAACGGCGTGATTCGTGTGCATGATACGTCAAACTGGGCAACAATCCACACCTCAGAAGGCCATACCTCCCGTGTTATGAGCGTGGTGTATTCGCCGAGCGGTTTGCAGCTCGCCTCGGGGAGTGATGATTGGACGGTACGTCTGTGGGATGCGCAAAGCGGCGCGGCGGTGCACACCTTAAAAGGCCATACTCGCTCTGTTTGGAGCGTGGTGTATTCGCCGAGCGGTTTGCAGCTCGCCTCGGGGAGTGTTGACGGGACGGTGCGTCTGTGGGATGTGGAAAGTGGCGCATCTGTGCACACTTTAGAAGGCCATATCGCCACTGTTAGAAGCTTGGTGTATTCGCCGAGTGGAGCGCAGCTCGCCTCGCACAGTAATGACAAGACGGTGCGTCTGTGGGATGCGAAACGCGGCACGGCTGAGCATACCTTAGAAGGCCATACCAACATTGTTACTACGGTGGTGTATTCGCCGAGCGGAACGCAGATCGCTTCGGGCAGTTGGGATGCTACGGTACGTCTGTGGGACGCGGAAAGCGGAGTTGCTGTGCACACTTTAGAAGGCCATAATTCCTGTGTTAATAGCGTGGCGTATTCGCCGAGCGGAGCGCAACTTGCCTCGGGCAGTGATGACGACACGGTGCGACTATGGGACGTAGAAAGCGGCGCGGCTGCGCACACTTTAGAAGGGCATAACGAGGCTATTAGTAGCGTGGTGTATTCGCCGAGTGGTTTGCAGCTCGCCTCGGGGAGTTATGACTGGACGGTATGTCTGTGGGATGCGGAAAGCGGCGCGGCTGAATACACTTTAGAAGGCCATCTCGACGCTGTTAGAAGCTTGGTGTATTCGCCGACCGGAGCGCAACTCGCCTCGCGCAGTGATGACGAGACAGTGCGTCTGTGGGACGCGAAACGCGGCACGGCTGAGCACACCTTAGAAGGCCATACTTACCCTGTTAGTAGCGTGGTGTATTTGCCGAGTGGCGCGCAGCGTGCCTCGAGCAGTTGGGACAATACAGTTCGTCTGTGGGACGCGCAAAGCGGCGCGGCTGTGCATATCTTAGATGGCCATACTTCCATTGTTAAAAGCGTGGCATATTCGCCAAGCGGTTTTCGGATCGCCTCGGGCAGTGCTGACAAAACGGTGCGTCTGTGGGACGCGCGAAGCGGAGCAGCTGAACGCACCTTAGAAGGACATACAAGCGCTGTTATTAGCGTGGCGTATTCGCCGAGCAGTACGCAGCTTGCCTCAGGTAGTGCTGACAACACGGTACGTCTGTGGGATGCGGAAAGCGGCACGGCTGTGCGCATCATAGAGGGTCATACCAGTGGTGTTAGGAGCGTAGTATATTCACCGAGCGGAGTGCAGCTCGCCTCGGGCAGTGCTGACAAAACGGTACGTCTATGGGACGCGCAAAGCGGAGAGGCTGTGCGTACCTTAGAAGGCCATGCAGAAGTTGTTACTAGTGTGGTGTATTCGCCGAGCGGTTTGCAGCTCGCCTCTGGCAGTAATGACAGGACGGTGCGTCTGTGGGACGTGCAAAGCGGAGTGACTGTGCGCACCTTAAGAGGACATACCGGGTGGATTTATAGTGTGGTGTATTCACCGAGCGGATCGCAGCTCGCCTCGGGCAGTTATGATAAAACGGTGCGACTGTGGGATGTGAAAAGCGGAGTGGCTGTGCGTACGTTAAATCATACTGACTTTGTTGATAGCGTGGCGTATTCACCGAGCGGATCGCAGCTTGCCTCGGTCAGTTCTGATAAAACAGTGTGGCTGTGGGAAGTTGTCTCGGGGAATTGTCTAAAAATCATTGAAGATTTTAGTTGGCAAGTTTCTAGTATTGCCTGGACAGTTCTGAATGGACAACAGTATTTGGCGACGGGTGGCCGAGATAAGTCAGTGCGGCAATGGGAGCTCAAAAAAGAAGGATCAGGGTATCAAGCGAAACTGTGCTGGGGTAATCCGAGGCATGAAGTGCTGAACTTGAGGAATATGCAGATAGAAGGGGTGCAAAGCTTAAGCGAGAGGAATGTGCGGCTTTTAAAACAGCGTGGAGCAATAGAAGAAATGCGAGGCTTAAGTGTGGAGAACGAGGAACTCTTAAAGCCGCATTGGGCACTAACAGGTGATGTGATAGAGCAAAGTAAATCATTTATAAAGAGAGGTTTAAAGAAAGTGCTAAAATCAAAGTAGAGAAGATTGGTTGCTATCAAAATTGAATAAAATCAAGCGGCAAGGAAATAAATATTAATGTGTTCTAATAGGTTTTCGTTTTAAATAGATGATATTTTGCAAAGCCCTAAGCTTAATGTTGAAAAATAGCGATAAGGAATTATTTTCGATCGTATCTCATGGTGTAAGGCGAGGGTGCTGTCTCTATTTGTGAGCTTTGTAACTGCCGATAAAACGCTCTCAATCCAAGCGCCTGCTCACGCCATTGCCAGCAGACGTTGGCGTTATAGGCATTGACTTCGGCAATCTCAGCAATCGAAATGCTGGCGGGTTCTCGGTCAAACTCGTTGGGAGGTCCGGTAGGTTCGTTGGCAAATGCTGCGTTGTAGAGGCGCACGAAGCCAACGTTAACGCCAAAACGGTCAGTATCAGCTTGGGTAACATAGATAGGCACTTCCTTAATAATCGTTTCACCTTTTTCTTTGACGATTTTGATGCGGTCGCGGGGTAATCCCCCCATTTTTAATAGATTTTAAAAGTAGAAAGCTAAGCCACAAGGGCCAATTTTTGTTTAGGGGTAATGCCTCCAATGGCCATATTGGGGCGTTCGTGATTATATGTCCATAGCCAACGTGTGGCGCAATCCTGCACCTGCTCAAGCGTATCAAATAAATCCTGAGCCAGCCAATCGTAGCGAACAGTTCGATTGTAACGCTCAATATAAGCATTTTGCTGCGGCTTACCCGGCTGAATAAACTCCAGGGTGATACGGTGTTTTTGAGCCCAAGTTTGCATTACAACACTGACATTTTCCGGACCATTATCGCAACGAATGCGCTTTGGCTGACCTCGCCACTCAATGATTTGTTCCAACGAGCGAATCACGCGCTCTGAGGGCAGAGAGAAATCCACTTCGATACCTAATCCCTCGCGATTAAAATCATCGATGACATTAAATAGCCGGATGCTTCTTCCATCCGAGAGCTGATCGTTTTCTGAAGACTGCTTAGGCTTATAACGGTAGCATGTTTGGCTTACCCCAAACATCTCACAAGCCAGCCGGACACTCACTTCCTTTGTCTCTACTGCCCATTGCGCCACCTTGCGTCGGCAAGATGGCGTCACCACTTTTTTTGCATGGCCTCCTGGATAATTTCCGCCTTTAATCTTTCTTCTGCATACATCTTTTTTAGACGACGATTCTCTTCTTCAAGCTCTTTTAGCCTCGCTATCATCGACGCATCCATTCCCCCGTATTTGCTCCGCCATTTATAAAATAGCGACGAGCTCATCCCATGCTCTCTGCATAGCTCTGGTACCGGCGATCCCGCTTCCGCCTGATTCAAAATACTGATGATCTGGCTTTCTGAAAACTTTGATTTCTTCACGTAAAACTTCCTTTTTCTCTTTGGAGGAAATTCTACTTTCAAATCCTATCAATTTGTGGGGGGATTACCATAGGGCGTCCACTATGGCAGGAGTGTTTGCGTTGAGCGAGTTCTCGGCAGCGTATAGCCAGCCAGTCATTGAGTTCGACCAGATTAGAAAAGCGCGCAAGCGGCGTGAATAACCATTCCCGTACATTGCCCACCTGATTCTCAATTTGCCTTTTCTCCCAGCCTGCGGCTGGTGTACAGGCGACTGGCTCGAATCAGTAATGATTGGCTAGAGTCAGAAAACGCCGATTAAATTGACGCTCCTTACCGACTAAAATGGTATCCACCACCGTCTTGAGATTATCGTAGATGATTCGGTTGGGCACGCCACCCAGAAAAGTGAAAGCCTGTCTATGTGCATCGAATACCATCTCTTGGGTTTCGCGCAGATAGGCTACAACAAAGAGCTGACGGCTATACGCCAGCCGAAAATGGGCCACCTTAACTGTTTGCCCAACACCCCCTAATTCGACATGCTCATGGCTCCAATCAAATTGGCAAGCATCAGCAGGCTCAAAGACGAGGGGTACAAAAACTTGTGTGACTCGCGGTCCTTGAGCCTTTAGTTTCCAATCCTTAACAAAGCGTTGCACGCTGTCGTAAGCGCCCGGGTATCCTATTTCTTGTAACCCTTCAAACAGTCGACGAGCAGTACGACGGCGGCCACGGGGAAACTTGGCTTCCTGTTCTAACCACTGCTTTAGTTGTCCTTCATAAGCACCCAATTGGGGCCGTATCGGTTGTGTTCGATCGTACTTGGGTTCCTTTACCGTCTCAATATGTTTGCGCACTGTCGGACGCGATAAACCCATCTCTCGTGCTATCGCGCTGATGCTCTGCTTTTGTACTTTGTATCGACGTCTTATCTCGTAAATCATTTCCATGTAAAACACTCCAGTTTCCCCGGCAAATTCGCCGGATCTTTGCATAAATAGGATGGAAACTTTTGGACGCTGTTTCCTCTAATAAACTGGTAAGTTTTGCACGCTGTTTTACAGTTCAAAGTATCCCGATTCAGGTACAGCGGGCCGACTGATACTCAATAACACTACGGCATTGATGACAGCAGGGAAAATGATTAATCCAGCTATTCCGTTGAGCCTCGCGGCAGCAAGTATGCCGTATTTACCGTTTTTGAATCGCCTGACGGCAGCAGCGCTAGCAAAGCGCCCACAGGCGGCGCAGCCCATAGCCGAGCGCATACGCCAGCTCGGACCTAAAGCGAGTGTTTTGACGACACCGACGGCATTCGAAGTCTCGAATTGAACAAACCGGATGGATCAGCACAACAGATTTTTGCTCACTGCTGAGCTTAAGCGCGATGAAGGCGTGAGCCTTAAACCTTACACGGACACGGTGGGCAAGCTCACGATTGGCACGGGGCGTAATCTGAGCGATATGGGTATTAGCTCCCATGAAAATGATTATTTACTGAGCAACGACATTGTCCGAGTTGAAAAAGGGCTGGATGAACACATGCCGTGGTGGCAAGCGCTTGACCCTGTGCGCCAGCGAGTATTGGCAAATATGTGTTTCAACTTAGGGATTGGCAAATTGCTAGGGTTTAAACATACGCTGCACTTGATGCAAAGTGGCCAATACACGCAGGCAGCCGATGCGATGTTGCAATCGAAATGGGCTGTGCAAGTGAATCAACGAGCGGTGCGATTGGCAAACATGATGCGTTTAGGTCAAACGTAATGGGCGGGTTTGTACGCCTTTTTAGCCAGCAGTTGCCAGTTTTACTCATACTAACGAGTGCCTTACTGGCGAGCAGCGCAGCCTGGAAAGTACAGGAATGGCGGTATACAGGACAGATTTACCAGTGCAAAGCTGAGCTTGAAATTTATCAAGCGCGTATTGCAACCGCTACGGCCCAACTCGCCGAAGCCCAAGCCAAAGTTGTTATACAAACTGAAATTCAATACCGTGACCGCATCAAAATTGTCAAAGAGAAAGGTGAAACCATCATCAAGGAAGTCCCTGTCTATGTTACCCAAGCTGATACTCACCACTTTGGCGTTAATGTTGGCTTCGTGCGCCACTACAACTCTGCATTTACCGGTGAGCTTGCCGGAGTTGCCACAGAGCTTGACCGAAGACCCGCCGGAATTTCGCTTGCTGAGCTGGCCGAAGTGAATGCCTATAACGCCAGTGTTTGCTGGCAGTGGCGCGAGCAAGCACTTGGATTAAGAGCGTTCTATCAGCAGCTACAGAATACACACAAAGAAATGCCATAGCGCCTTCTAGCATTTATATAGTAAGTACAAATTGCTTCGAGAGCAGGAAGGGAGAATCAGCTTTGGTAGTACGCTCGGGAAGCTTGCGCCGGATTTTTAATTCGAAAAAAATGAATAAAAATTAATGAAAAAAAAGATAGGTTACTCTCCGCTTCGGAGTTCAATCCAAATTAAAGATTTTTATGCCTTATTAAAAATTAAGTATGAGCTTTCCGAAACAAATTTGAAGTAGAATTTCTCGAGTAAAACCTCAAATAAAAGTCGAATTCTCTCGAAGGTTTGGGAGTTGTCTACGAGCCAGCTTTGAAGTGAGGGGTTTCATTCAGCAAAAGCTGGATTTTTAGCTGGTAGAAGTGTATTGAGCCGATCAATAAATTATTAGAGAGGAGCGACCACCATGTTGCCTATTTCAAATCAAAAAAGTCATCCGCCTTCTTCTATCCCCTCGAATACGCCAGCACGGCCGGATTTGTTTCATGTCGTTCATGAGGCAGAGGTGAGTTCCTACACACAAACCAGCGTAGGCTTAGTCAGTATCCCAATCCATGGTTCGCATAACGAGAATACCATACATTACCATGGAACGGCTTTAGATCCTAAGTTGTTAGAAACCTTAATTCAAGGGTATGAGAAGAGTTTGGCGGCGCAGAAGGAAGCGCTGCAGTCAAGCCCTGAACCCCTTGCGATACTGGGCAAAAGTATCGAGAAATTCAAGGAAGAGTATGAAAAGAGTTTAAAGGGTAAGGGGGAATGGGATGTGCTATCGATGTATGTTCCGGTGCAGGGGATTAAGAAAAGTGGACTGAGCGAAGAAACCGTCGATCTTGAAGCAGAATTAGAGCGATTCTTTGCGTCAGATGCGACGGTCTTCTTATTGCAGGGCGTAGCGGGGACCGGGAAATCGACGTTTAATCGTCATTTGGCCCTTAAAAAGCTGGGAGAGTATCAGCATCTATCCGAAACCCAAAACGATCCGCCGTTAGTATTTTTTGTCGAGCTTAGAAGCATAGAAAATCCGAATAAGCAGGTAATCCAACAATTTTTGCAAAGTAAAGGATTTGCGCTGGAACAGATTGAAGCTTTACGGACACATTCACATCAACGCTGTATTTTTATTTTCGACGGATATGATGAGATCAAGGAGCGAAATCGTAATTTTTATGATTTAAATGAATTATGGCAGTGGGAAAATGCAAAATTTGTGATTACAAGCCGACCTGAGTATTTGGAGGCGAATTATCAAACGTATTTCCGTCCTAAAGGAGCGCGTGATGGATTTAGGGAAGCCTGGATGGCGCCGTTTTCTGCAGATCAGAGGTTTCATTATATTGAAAATTATGTGAACAAGATGAACCCTCCGTGGACGGTAGGGCAATATGAGCAGGCATTAAACCAGTTGAGTACTTTAGGCAAAGATCTGGAGCGTCCGATCGTATTGCGCATGCTGTTGCAGATACTGCCTGAGCTGGGGAAAACGGATCAAAACCAAAAAGCGTTAACGCTAGGAGCGGTATACGAGCATTATCTTCAGCATTGGTGGGGGAATTGGCAATCTCGCTTGGGAGCCATTGCATTAACTGATGACGAGGAAAAAGCAAGAAAAGAACTGTGTGAACACGCAGGCGGATTTGTGGAACAGGGTTTTAAATATATAAACAAGTGTGCCGTAGAGTTGAGCAAAGCGGGGTTGACGTTTGCTCAGGATAGCGAAGATTTTGAGAAGCAATATAAAAAAGTTTATTCGGCATTTTTTGCCAATGATGCAAAGACGCGTCTACTGCGCTTTAACGCACCATTCCAAATGAGGCAAAAGCAGCACTATGAGTTTTCGCATAAGTCGATGCAGGAATATTTAGTGGCCCGAACTATTTGTACGCCTGATTTAAAAGCAAGAGAACCGCATCCAGAAGATGTGCTAAATCAGCTCCCTTTAGTTCAAGAACCGGTTATTTTAGATTTTCTAGTTGAGCGGGTTAAAGCGCAACCTCAGTTTGAGGCGTACCTTCATGCATGGATAGAAGTTTCTAAAATCCCAAATACTCCTGTAACGGTAGGGGCGGCGAATGCGATAACGGTGTTGGTTAGAGCAGGAGTGCAGTTTAATGGGAAGGATTTAAAGGGAATCCGAATACCTGGAGCGGATCTGAGCTATGGAGTATTTGATTCGGCGCAGTTGCAAGGATCGGATTTGAGCCGGGTCAAGCTTCGCACAAGTTGGCTGCACCAGGCGAATTTAAGCAGGGCGCAGATGGCCGGGGTGCAGTTTGGCGAATGGCCGTATCTGGAAGAGGAGAGCGATGTGAGATCCTGTGCCTATTCGCCGGATGAGAAATTCTGTGCGATGGGTCTTGGTAACGGCGTGATTCGCGTGTACGAGACGTCAAGCTGGACAAAAATCCGCGCCTTGACGGGCCATACCGACTCTGTTTTGAGCGTGGTGTATTCGCCGAGTGGCGCGCAGATCGCTTCGGGAGGTTATGATGGGACGGTGCGGCTGTGGGACGCGAACAGCGGCGCGCAGACCGCTTCGGGAGTTTGGGACAAGATGGTGCGGTTATGGGGCGAGAAGTGTGGTGCACCCATCCTCACCTTGATGGGCCATACCGGCTGGGTTTACAGTGTGGTGTATTCGCCAAGCGGTTCGCAGATCGCTTCGGGAAGTGCTGATCATACGGTGCGGCTGTGGGACGCGAAGAGCGGCGCACCCATCCTCACCTTGACTGGCCATACCGACTGGGTTTATAGCGTGGTGTATTCGCCGAGCGGTTCGCAGATCGCTTCGGGAAGTTCTGACGAGACGGTGCGGCTGTGGGACGCGAAGAGCGGCGCGTCTGTCCTCACCTTGAAGGGCCATACCAAACCTGTTACTAGTGTGGCGTATTCGCCAAGCGGTTCGCAGATCGCTTCGGGGAGTAGGGACAATACGGTGCGGCTGTGGGACGCGCACAGCGGTGTGGCGGGGCACACCTTAACCGGACATACCAACAGGGTTAATAGCGTGGCGTATTCGCCGAGCGGGTCGCAGATCGCTTCGGGAAGTGAGGACAATACGGTGCGTTTGTGGGAAGCGAAGAGCGGCGCGTCTGTCCTCACCTTGAGGGGTCATACCGGCTCTGTTACTAGCGTGGTGTATTCGCCGAGCGGTTCGCAGATCGCCTCAGGGAGTGTTGACAAGATTGTGCGACTGTGGGACGCAAAGGGCAGCGTGCGTGGTCCCACTTTGACTAGCCGTCCCGACTGGGTCAATAGCATGGCGTATTCGCCCAGCGGTGCGCAGATCGTTTCGATGAGTTGGGACAATACGGTGCAGCTGTTGGACGCGAAGAGCGGCGCGTCTGTCCTCACCTTGAGGGGTCATACCGGCTCTGTTACTAGCGTGGTGTATTCGCCGAGCGGTTCGCAGATCGCTTCGGGGAGTTGGGACAATACGGTGCGTTTGTGGGACGCGAAGAGCGGCGCGTCTGTCCTCACCTTGAGTGGCCATACCAAACTTGTTACTAGCGTGGCGTATTCGCCGAGCGGTTCGCAGATCGCTTCGGGGAGTTGGGACAATACAGTGCGTTTGTGGGACGCGAAGAGCGGCGCACCCATCCTCACCTTGACTGGTCATACCGGCTCTATTACTAGCGTAGCGTATTCGCCCAGCGGCGCGCAGATCGCTTCGGGAAGTTCTGACGAGACGGTGCGGCTATGGAATGTCATATCGGGAGAGTGTCTAAGAGAGATTCGAGATTTTACTGGGGGAGTCTGTGACGTAGCCTGGAAAGCGACGTCGGAGGGATCGCATTTGTTGACAGGCAGTGGTAATAAGTTTGTTCGTCAGTGGGAAATAGGAGAGGGAGCTGAAGTGCGGGTTCGCTTAAACTGGGTGTTCCCGCATGCGACGCTGAATGTGAATAAAACAATAATAGAAGGAGTAGTAGGGCTAAGCGAGATGAATCGAGCACTGATAAAGCAACGGGGGCGCAAATGATGGAGTTGTATTGTCAGACTTCGCGTGAGAGAGACTAAGTTAACGTAGGGTGTTAACAGGGCGTATTGGAAGTTCCTCACGGGACTTCCAATAGGTAAATGTTGGATTTAACTAAAATCATTTCGAGATTATTTTATCTAATATAGGAGATATTTATCTCGCTTCAATTCCTAATTTTTTGGTTCAGGCCAAGTGTATACACAAGGCTTTATAGAAAGAAAGACAAGTAAAATTTTGTCAACGGCATCTGGCAAATCCTTATAAATACTATATGGCTTTTTGCCAAGCTGTTGACAAGTATTTTCTCTAGTCTATTGATTTATAAGCAAAAAATGCGTTTTGCCACTAGGATTGTGATTCCAGTTGTCGCGGGTTCGAGCCCCGTCGGTCACCCCACCGCATAAGGCTTTGCGAGGTTTCTGAATCCAAACTTTACAACGGATTTTGCAACTTTACAACGAACGCCGATTTCGTAGCTGTCCAAATCCTAAAAAACTGAGCACTAAAAAAGCACTAAGAATAGTGCAAAATATCTGTATGGATGTACAGTAAAAAGCATTTTCACTCTAAAAAATTTGAGTTACTATTTTGGTGAGTCACCGTGGTGCAAGAGCAGCAGTAATTTTGCGCATAGAAAAACTCTCCCGTAGTCAAGAACAATAAAACGAAAAACACTTTCCTTGTTTTTATAGAGCAGTGCCACTAATATCCATTAAATCTTCTTGTATCGGGTCGACATATTCGACCGAAATCAGCTTTGCGCAATCTGTATCGAGCATGAGCGAATGACTTCCCGCGATAGCGGTGCGCACTCAAGTACTCCAGCCTGATCTAATTAATACGAATCAAAGAAAATAGGGACTAAAAATGTTAGGAAATATATCCCCCTCGGCGTTACCAGAAACCCTCGCCCGGAACCTCGGTGATTATTATTTAGGTCAAGCTCGCGCTGAGAAGGAAAAGGGAAACTTGGATACAGCGCTGACCTTATACGATCAGCTGAAAGACACATTGAAGTCGCTTGGTAGCGTAAAAGAAGCCTTGAGGAAAGCGCAATATCCTCACACATTAGCAGATGAGACATTGCGAAAGATGATGGCCGATGCCTATTTCGAACGTGGGAAAGTGTTAGAAGGCTTAAATTTATTTTCCAAAGCAAGGGTCAGCTATTGTAAGGCTGAAACATGGGGGCACGATGAAGCCAAGCAACCTCCTGCTGAAGCTGTGCAATTCCCTCTATCAGTACATAGCGCTCCCTCAAGTAAATGGGAGTCGGTTCGGACTGCCATACCCGCCTTAATATCTGTCCAGAAAAAAAGTAATCTGGTGGATTATCTGTTTAAAAAGGCGCTGTTGACGCTGAACTCCTTAAAGGTGTCGAATAAACCGAGTCTTTTTCTGGTGTATGCCCACAACAACGTAGATCACGGAAAGGCCGAAGCTGAGACGTCGAAGTATTTCATCGAGAGGTTATCTGAACTCGAAGGGGTTAAGCTGTATTCGGACCAAGCGCCAATGGGTCGCCCGTACATAATGTCGCCGGAAGAGCTGAAAAAGGACGGGAAACTAGGAGATATCTTAACCAATCAGCTGTGTTTGTTGCCGGCCCAGGTAATAAAAGATGTGAAACCGGTCGATAAGGCCGTGGTGTGTTGTTCTGAGGTATTAGGAAGCTACCTAAAATGGGCGGACTATAAAAAATTTCATGAGGAACTTCGAGAAGCTTATTTCAAAGATCTAGAGGCCTATGGCAAAAACAATGAACAAAATGACACTGTAGCCATACGTAAGGTGCTGAAGAAATTCTCAGAAGAAGCAGAATATAAGGCGGGGTTCCATCATGTGTTGACAGAAATAGCTTTTTTGCAAATCCGTGCAGAGCAGCCCAAAGAGCACGGTATTCTCCCGGTTTCATTAACGCTCAATAGCTATGAGGAGTGCCTAGGGGCTTTTATAAAAGCGACGGTGGTTCGGATAGAGGATATTCCCAGATTGGAGGGGCAAGCGCAAAAAGGAGGAGAAGTCTATCAGAATCAAAGTCGGCACCTGGTGCTGTTTAAGTTGATCGAACGGCTGTTAGTGGGCAGTCCTGAGTCGAAAACGTTTCTGGACAAATTTTGGACGGGGCACAGCACTCTTATTACGCTTTTAAAGAATAATTCAAAGCTTGGCGAGCTTGAGTTTAGCAAACTATTAGAGAGCATCTTCGACGGCATCCAGAGAGCGCAGCACAGCCAGCTTGCCGCAATCATGCAGGAACAAAACGAGCAGCGGTGGGCACTCAATGCAGATCCCAAGGTCGAGTTGGAGACACGGTATTTTGATAGCCTTAAGCAAGATGAGGCGTTTGATCAACTGCTACAACTCTATGTTGAACCCCGTGGCAAAGCGAAGCTGCATGAGGCCGGGACCCACAGCGATAGCGACAACAACAGCGTCAACAATTCCTCTGGCCTCTTACCGCAAGTTGAAGCGTTTCTAAAAGATAAAAAAGTGATTTTGTTGACGGGAGACTCTGGGGCGGGCAAGACGACCTTCAACCGCCGCCTAGAAAAGCACTTATGGGAGCACAAAAAAGCAGACGATGCGATTCCGTTGTTTATATCTCTGCCGAGTATTGACAAGCCTGAGCACGATCTCATCGCCAAAGCGTTAAAGAAAAGAGGGCTGTCAGAATTACAGATTCAGAAATTAAAAAAAGAAAAGTTTGTCTTTATTTTGGATGGGTATGATGAGATACGTCAGACGCAAAATCTGTATGTGAGCAATTTCATCAACAAGTCTGACGGCTGGCAGGGTCAGATGGTGATCAGCTGTCGCAGCGAATATCTTGGCCAGGACTATTGCAGTCGTTTCCAACCGAATCCTATGCTGCAGGACAAGGATACGTTGTTTCAAGAGGTCGTGGTCGAGCCATTTTCAGAAAAAGAGAGCGATCAATATCTAGAAAAATATGTGGCGCACAACCCAACGGGCTGGACGGCACAAGCCTACCGAGAAGCTTTCTCCCAACAATCTAATTTAAAAGACTTGATTAGCAACCCCTTTTTGCTGCGTGTGGTGCTAGACGCGTTGCCGTACGTCGAAAAAAAGGGGAAAGCGGTCTCTGCTATTCAGTTACGTCTGGACCTGTATGATCAGTTCGTCAAACAATGGTTCGAGCGCAACCAGCAGCGCTTAAGCACACAAGAGTTAACGGGAAGCAAAAGAGAGGTCTTTAGAGAATTATCCGATGATGATTTTGCTGAGCACGGTATCGCGTTTGCGCAAGAGTTAGCGGTGCACCTATATACAGAGAATGGAGGTAAACCGGTAGTTGAGTATTCATTGCGTAAAGACAAGGGGAGTTGGAAGGATGCATTTTTCGATCGAAAAGAAGAAAACCAACTGCTGCGAGAAGCGTGGCCGCTGATCCGAAGTGGGACTGAATATCGTTTTATCCATAAATCGCTGCTGGAATATTTTGTGGCAAGGTCGCTGTTTGAGTCGTTCGATAGGTGTATGGATCTAAGCGCCCGCCAGCGTCGAGGTAGCGCTGCTTCAGTCTATAGTTTTGAAGAGCGCGCTGTTTTGCCGCCAAAAACGCAACGAGAGTTATCGTTAACCCCAAAGCATTGGACTGGCGATCTGGGCATTGTGCGCTTGTTGACTGATCGCGTTCAGCAAGAGTCAATATTTAAGGAGCAGCTGTTAGCGATAATCGAGCGCTCGAAAACGGATAAAAGCGTACGCCAAACAGCGTCGAATGCAATGACGATTTTGGTCAGAGCGGGCGTACCGTTTCCTGATGCGGATTTAAAAGGGATCCAAATACCCGGAGCAGATCTGAGTTTTGGGTTCTTCGACTCAGTGCAGTTGCAGGGTGCGGATTTAAGAAAGGCGACGCTTCGCGCGAGTTGGCTACACAACGCCAATTTAAGCGGTGCGCAGATGGCAGGGGTGCAGTTTGGCGAATGGGCGTATTTGCAAGAAGAGAGCGAGGTGAACTCGTGTGCCTATTCACCGGATGGGAAAACCTGTGTGATAGGACTTGATAACGGTACGATCCGTGTGTATGCGACGTCGAATTGGGAAAAGATGCACACCTTAACCGGCCATACCTCCTGTGTTTTTAGCGTGGTGTATTCGCCGAGCGGTTCGCAGATCGCCTCGGGGAGTGGTGACGATACGGTGCGTGTGTGGGACGCGCAGAGCGGTGCGGCGGTGCACACCTTAACCGGCCATACCAACAGGGTTACTAGCGTGGTGTATTCGCCGAGCGGTTTGCAGATTGCCTCGGGGAGTGGTGACGATACGGTGCGTGTGTGGGACGCGCAGAGCGGTGCGGCGGTGCATACCTTAACCGGCCATACTGGCAGGGTTTTTAGCGTTGTGTATTCGCCGAGCGGTTTGCAGCTCGCCTCGGGGAGTTCTGACAAGACGGTGCGTGTGTGGGATGCGCAGAGCGGTGCGGCGGTGCACACCTTAACCGGCCATACCGACTCTGTTAGGAGCGTGGTGTATTCGCCGAGCGGTTCGCAGATTGCCTCGGGGGGTGGTGACAAGACGGTGCGTCTGTGGGACGCGCAGAGCGGCGCGGCGGTGCACACCTTAACCGGCCATAACGAGGGTGTTAATAGCGTGGTGTATTCGCCGAGCGGTTTGCAGATTGCCTCGGGGAGTAGTGACGATACGGTGCGTCTGTGGGACGCGCAGAGCGGTGCGGCGGTGCACACCTTAACCGGCCACACCAGCTGGGTTAATAGCGTGGTGTATTCGCCGAGCGGTTTGCAGATTGCCTCGGGGAGTGGTGACAATACGGTGCGTCTGTGGGACGCGCAGAGCGGTGCGTCGGTGCACACCTTAACCGGCCACACTGGCTGGGTTAATAGCGTGGTGTATTCGCCGAGCGGTTTGCAGATTGCCTCGGGGAGTGGTGACGATACGGTGCGTGTGTGGGACGCGCAGGGCGGTGCGGCGGTGCACGCCTTAACCGGCCATACCGGCTCTGTTAGGAGCGTGGTGTATTCGCCGAGCGGTTTGCAGCTCGCCTCGGGGAGTGTTGACACTACGGTGCGAGTGTGGGAGGCGCAGAGCGGTGCGGCGGTGCACACCTTAACCGGCCATACCAACTGGGTTAATAGCGTGGTGTATTCGCCGAGCGCTTTGCAGATTGCCTCGGGGAGTTCTGACAAGACGGTGCGAGTGTGGGAGGCGCAGAGCGGTGCGGCGGTGCACACCTTAACCGGCCATACCTGGGATGTTTATAGCGTGGTGTATTCCCCGAGCGGTTTGCAGATCGCCTCGGGGAGTGCTGACAAGACGGTGCGAGTGTGGGAGGCGCAGAGCGGTGCGTCGGTGCACACCTTAACCGGCCATACCAAAGAGGTTAATAGCGTGGTGTATTCGCCGAGCGGTTTGCAGATTGCCTCGGGGAGTGGTGACGATACGGTGCGTCTGTGGGACGCGCAGAGCGGTGCGGCGGTGCACACCTTAACCGGCCATACTGGCAGGGTTTTTAGCGTGGTGTATTCGCCGAGCGGTTTGCAGCTCGCCTCGGGGAGTAATGACAAGACGGTGCGTCTGTGGGAGGTTGCCTCGGGTCACTGTCTGAGCGTGATTCAGGCGTGGAGCGCCGTGTTGAGTGTGGCTTGGAGGGGGCAGAATGGACACAACTATTTGGTGAGCGGTAGTGCAGACCGGTTGGTGCGGCAATGGGAGCTGAAAAAAGATCCAGAAAAAGGCTATCAAGCCGTATTGTGCTGGCATATGCCGAGGCATACAGAGTTGATGGTGAAGGATATGCTGATTGAAGAGGCTCAAGGTTTAAGCGAGCTGAATGTGGCCCTTTTAAAGCAGCGTGGCGCGGCGGTATCGCCGAAATTAATGCCAGCAGCAATGATACAAGAGGAGTAGTCAGCAATGTTGCCAATTTCAGGTTCAAACGCCCCCCTTATCTCTAATGCTTCGACTCGGCCCAATCTGCTGACACGGGTTGAAGCGATTCATGAGCAAGCGAGCGGAGAGGGGCGGACTATTGTGCAAGCCAGCGAAAACTGTGTGGTGAGTAATCAAGCCTCTGGAGATAACAATGTATTTACAACGTACATTGCCTTAACGGCTTCAGATTCAAATGCCAAATTAGTATTTGAAAAGTTAAATACCCATGCAGAGGCTACAAGTTATAAGCCTTTGGCCCAATTAGGCACACAGATTGAGGAGTTGAGAGCGGCCTACTTCAATGTGCTGGAAGAAGTTGACGAAATAAGAGATGGCCTCGCACTATATGTTCCTTCTGAGGGACAAGAAACGGCGGATAGCAAAACCTCTTTTCCGCTCATTGATAAAGTACGCGAATTTTTATCGTCTAACAAAAAAGTGCTTTTGCTGCTTGGCGAGGCGGGTTCAGGTAAATCCACCTTTAATAGACATGTAACGCGCTTGCTCTGGGATGAATACCACCAATCCTCTACTACTCCTATCCCGATTTTTATTGAGCTTGCCGAACATAAGCTGTCTAGTGAGGATTTAATAGAGAGCTATTTGCTGAAACAAGATTTTTCGCCAGAATCGATTAATGAGCTTCGGAAAGAAAAACGCCTGGTTTTTATTCTAGATGGTTTCGATGAAATTCAAGATCGCACGCAAGCATTTTATATACATAATAAGCTTGATTACTGGAAGAATGCCCAAGTTATTATAAGTTCACGCCCCGAAGATCTTGGAGAGAATTATCGCACTAAGTTTCAGAGGCGTGGTCAAACCTCGGCTTTGCAAGAATATTGGCTTTCGCCCACTTCAGATGATTGGATCACCGCATATATTCAAAAGTATATTCGGCTTTCCCATCACACTGGTTGGGATTTAAAGCGATACCAGGAAGCCTTAAATAATTTACCCACTTTAAAAGAAGCGACCCGTCGTCCATTTTTACTGCGGATGGCGCTTGATCTTTTACCTAATCTGAGCAGGAATGAGTCGGTGCCGATCACTCGGATTGCGCTGTATGATGAATTTATATCGCGTTGGTGGAATCGCTCGGAAGAGCGGTTGCAGCATGTCAAATTGACCAAGGAAGAGAAAGATGCACGAATCCAACTGGGACCGCACCTTGCTGCAGAAGGGCTGAAAGCAAGCCAGGAGATGGCGCTAGCTCTGACCCAAAATAGACTTGTACAAGCCTCCTATAATCCTGAGAAAGGTGAAGTTGCTCCAGAAACCTGGCGAACATATCTTAATAAAAAAGATGCAGAAAAACGTTTGTTACTCTTTAATGCGCCGCTGATTCATCAAGGACAACACTATCGCTTTATCCATAAATCAATCCAGGATTATTGTGTGGCGCGGGCAATTTGTAGTCCGCAATTTAACGGCGCTCAGCCCGATGTTAACGCGGTGTTGAATCAATTCTTATTAGTGGATGAATCGCTGATTCTTGATTTCTTGGTGGAGCGAGTTAAACAGTACTCGGCTTTTAAAGCCTACTTATATAAGTGGATAGAAGCCTCTAAAGATCGTGCTGCTGCGGTGACGATGGGAGCGGCCAATGCGATAACGATTTTGGTCAGAGCTGGGGTGCAGTTTAACGGGGCAGATTTAAAGGGAATCCAGATTCCCGGGGCTGATCTGAGAGAAGGTGAATTCGATTCTGCTCAATTGCAAGGGTCGGATTTAAGGAACGTCAAGCTTCGTAATAGTTGGCTGCGCAATGCAAACTTAAGTGGTTCAGAGATGGCAGGAGTACAGTTTGGCGAATGGCCGTTTCTCAAAGAGAAGAGCGGGGTAAGGATTTGCGCGTATTCACCGGATGGGAAATCATTCGCTGTGGGTCTCGATAATGGTGCAATCAGCATATATGCTACTTCGAGCTGGGAAAACATACCCACCTTAAGCAGACATAACAATTGTGTTGTGAGCTTGGCATATTCGCCCAACAGCGAGCAGATCGCTTCCGGTAGTAATGACAGAACAGTACGGCTTTGGGACGCGCGAAGCGGTCAGCTGAGTCATACATTATGTGGACATATCAATTATGTTCAGAGCGTGGTGTATTCGCCGAGTGGACGTCAGATCGCTTCAGGCAGTTGGGACTGGACGGTGCGGCTGTGGGACGCGCGCTCTGGCCAGCTCCGCTTCATCTTAAACGGACACACCGATTCTGTTACAGGAGTGGCATATTCGCCCAATGGCGAACAGATTGCCTCCCGCAGTGAGGACAAGACAGTGCGTCTGTGGGATGCGCAAAGCGGTCAGCTCCACCATATCTTAAGTGGACAATTAGGGCCTGTTTTTAGCGTGGCGTATTCGCCTAACGGCAATCAGATTGTCTCCTGCGGTAGGAGAGGAGTGCGTCTGTGGGATACGCGCTCTGGCCAGCTCCGCTACATCTTAAGCGGACATACCAATTCTGTTATAGAAGTAGCGTATTCGCCCAATGGCGATCAAATTGCCTCCGGCAGTACTGACAATACAGTACGTCTGTGGGACGCGCGAAGCGGTCATCTCCGCCACACTTTAAGCGGACATGCTAAAAATGTTACTAAAGTAGTGTATTCGCCCAATGGCGCTCAGATTGCTTCCTGTAGTGATGACAAAACAGTGCGTCTATGGGACACGCAAAGCGGCCAGTTCCGCCATATCTTAAGCGGTCATACCCACTATATTATGAGCGTGGTGTATTCTCCCAGTGGTAAGCAAATCGCCTCGAGCAGTTTGGACAAAACAGTGCGTTTGTGGGACGCACAAAGCGATCAGCTTGGTCGTGCCTTTATCGGACATACTAACGGAATTACTAGCGTGGCGTATTCGCCCAACGGCGCTCAGATCGCCTCTGGCAGTGATGACAAAACAGTGCGTCTGTGGGACGCGCGCAGCGGTCAGCTCCGCCACACCTTAAGCGGGCACACCGATTTTGTTAGGGGCGTAGTGTATTCGCCAAGCGGCGAGCAGATTATTTCCGGCAGTTTTGACAATACAGTGCGGCTGTGGGACGTACGCTCCGGTCAGCTCCACCAAATCTTAACCGCAAATATCGTTTGGGTTACCAGCGTGGCATATTCGCCCCGCGGCGATCAGATCGCCGCCGGTGGCGTCGGCGCAAAAGTGTTTCTGTTGGATGCGCAAAGCGGTGAGCTTCGCCACACCTTAAGCGGACATACCAATTCTGTTAATAGCGTGGCGTATTCGCCCAATGGCGCTCAGATCGCCTCCGGCAGCGAGGATCGTACAGTGCGTCTGTGGGACGCTCAAAGCGGTGAGATCCGCCACATCTTAAGCGGGCATACTAGTATTGTCAGGAGCGTGATGTATTCGCCCCACGGCAATCAGATCGCCTCGGGCAGCGAGGATCGTACAGTGCGGCTGTGGGACACGCAAAGCGGTGAGCTCCACCACACCTTAAGGGGGCATACCGGGTCTGTTGATAGCGTGGCGTATTCGCCCAACGGTGAACAGATTGCTTCAGGGAGTTATGATCAGACAGTGCGACTTTGGAACGTTACTTCGGGTCAGTGTCAGGGAGTGATTCGAAATTTTAAGGGTTCGGTTAAGAGTGTGGCCTGGAAAGCGACTGCCGATGACAACTATTTGGTGACGGGTTGTGAAGATAGGTCCGTTCGCCAGTGGAAGGTGGAAAGAAATGGAGAACAATATAAATTGGTTCTATGCTGGAGTTCAACGCATGAGGCTCTGATCGTGACAGATACCTCAATCGAGAACGTGCAAGGGTTAAGCTGTATCAATAGTCAGCTCTTAAAGCAGCGCGGCGCAATACAGGCGAAGTTCAGTAAATTACAACAGAAGCCACAGGTTAATGAATCGCTACAGCAGCCACAGGTCGATGAATCGCAGCAGAAATGTTTGTTGATGTGATTCTCTAGGAAGGGTACTGCATTTGTTGTAACTGCCAATAAAATTTTTTGAATCCAAGTGGCTGCTCACGACGCTGCCAGCAGACATTGCACCCATAACACTCTCCCCAATGCAAGTTGCAGGTCGAACACCTGAATGCTCTCCCCAGAGGAAGGGGGCCTACCATTCCATCTACTTTTTATTCCTATCAATTTGGGGGGGATTACCTGAGGAGCGTTGGGGGGAGATGAGCGCATTTCTATTCAAGTATTCAAAGAAGATGACTCAAGTCTTGGCAGGTGTAATGTGGAATATGAACTAGTGCCTCAATTTTGGGTCTCTGAAGAAGAGCCCGCTCAACGCTCCAGTCCATGCTGAGGATTGGAAATGGAAATGAGTGAGGTTTTTTTAACGGAAGCGCAGGTGGATGAGCTGACAGGGATCAGACGAGGCAAGACGCTGGAAGCTGGGACCGCGTATGCGCCGCAAGGCAAGCAAATATGAAAGACAGGAAGTGTATTTAAAAGAGCAGGGGTTCGTATTTTTTATAAATGTGCGAGGTCGCCTAATTGTAGCGCGTGCAGCGGTAGAGGGCTGGTCAGAAGAAGTGAAAGCGAAAAGTTGGCAACCGAAATTGGCAGTTTAGTTGAATGATGAGCCGAACCGAGCCTAATTTACCGCCGCGGATGTCGGCGAGGGTACAGCGCAGCGGTCAGACGTATTATTACTATGATACGGGTCATTCCTCGAGGCAGGTGATCGCGCTCGGCGCAGATTATTTAGAAGCGCTGCAAAAGTGGAGTGAGCTGGATAGTCAAAACCAGTCAAGAGTTTTTGTTCAATGGTGCCGAAGGAGACATGTAAAATTTGATGGCCCACATCGTGGGTTGAAAGGAGCCCAGGATGACTGGGATCATTTGAATGAACCTTTTAAGTAAATAAGAGAATATTTATGCTCACCTCTATTTCGAATTCTGCCATTACGTATTATCCGGCGGCACAAAAGACCGTAAAACCATCATACCTTTCACTACCCATAGAAATTCGAGAAGAAATAGAAAAGCCGCTGGATTTTTCGAATCGGCAGGCTTTTTTTAAAGCGCTGACTACAGTGACGCGCAATGGTGCGCCTATAAATTCGCCCGCTCTAAAGCTACATCTGATCAAAGATAGGATTCAATCTCAATATCAAGGGGCTTTAATTCGCTCAGACGAAGAGTTAAAGGAACTTGCATTGAATCAATTACATAAGTTATCGGACTCAGGGCAACTCGATAAGGTTGTGGAGAAATTAGCCCTTTTTGAGTTGGTAAGCCTTGTTAACGATGCAGAGATATTTAAATTTTTACAAGAAAAGGTCCAGAAAGATACACAGATAAAAGAGAAATTATTGAACTGGGTGGAAAGGTCGAAAACAGAAGAAGTACAGCCTGTAGCCGCTAATGCGTTAACGCTATTGGTCAAAGCAGGCATGAGTTTTAGTGGGCAAGATTTCCGTGGAATACGCGTGCCTGGAGCAGATTTAAGTTATGGAGTATTTGACTATACTCAATTTCAAGATGCAAATATAAAAGATGTAAATTTGACAGGGGCTTGGCTGAGAGGAGTTAATCTAAATGGAGCTAATGTTACGGGGATGGAGTTGGGTGAAAAGCCAGCTTTAAAAGGGGGGGGCTTTAGTTATTCGCAAAATGGTTGTTGGCTTGCTGTGGCAAATTCTCGGGATATTTTGCTTTATAAAACTGGGAATTTGCAAAAAGTTCATACATATATGACGGAGCATGAGGGTTATATAAGTAGTATCGTTTTTTCTGCCGACAGTCGTTGGTTAGTCTCGGGAAGTCGGGATGGGGCGATAAAATTATGGAACGTATTGGGCGATCGTTCTCTCATACATACCTATGTTGGCCATTCAAAATTAGTGAATAGCGTCGCATTTTCATCTGACAATATATTTTTAGCGTCTGGAAGTACAGATAAAACAGTGAAATTGTGGCATGCCTCAGGTGAGCGCTCTCTGGCACATACTTATGTTGGGCATAAGGGGGGCATAGAAAGTATCGCTTTTTCACCTGATGGTCAATGGTTAGCATCCGCAGGTGGAATGGGCGATGGAAAAGTCAAGCTATGGAATGTAATTGGCAAGCACACTCTTGCACACACTTATATTTGGCCCAGTATGTATGTAAACAGTGTGGCGTTTTCTGCCGATGGGCGCTGGCTGGCGTCTGGAGATGGTAAAGGTCGGATAAAATTATGGAATGTTTTAGGCGGCCGCGATCTCGTGCACACCTGTGTTGGGCATAAGGAGCGTGTGCATAGTGTCGCCTTTTCGGGCGATGGTCAATGGTTAGCTTCTGGAAGTAGTGACCGTACAATCAAACTATGGAGCGCCTTGGATGACTGGTCTCTTGTGAATACGTATGCTGGGCACGGAAGCTTTGTATCTCGTGTTGCATTTTCGATCGACGGGAAATGGTTAACCTCTTCAGGCGGGGACGCGGTAAAAATATGGAGGGTTTCGTGCGAGCGCCCTTTCTCAAACAACTATGCCGGCCATGAGGGTGCAATAAATAGTGTCGCATTTTCGTCTGACGGAAAGTGGCTAGCGTCCGGAAGCGATGGTGGCATGGTGAGATTATGGAGTGTCTCAGGCAAACACTCTCTTATACATACGTATGAAGCGTGTCATGGTAGCGTAAGGAGTGTCGCGTTTTCCGCCGATGGCCAATGGGTAGCTTCTGGAAGTCAATATTCTTTGAAATTATGGAGCGTTTCTGATAGAGGCTCTTCTCCGCACGAATACGTTGGGCATAAGTTTGGGGTGCGGAGTGTCGCGTTTTCTGTCGACGGTCAGTGGCTAGCCTCCGGAAGTTCTGATAATACAGTAATGCTATGGAGCGTTCCAGGCGAGCGCTCTCCCATACATACCTATAACGGACATAGTTTCTGGGTTACAAGCGTGGCTTTTTCTACAGATGGGAGGCTATTAGCGTCTGGGAGTCCTGATAATACAATCAAATTGTGGGAGGTCTTAGGGGGGCGTTCTCTCCTGCATACCTATGATGGACATGAAAAAGGGGTAAATAGCGTAGCGTTTTCTAATGACGGCCAGTGGTTAGCGTCTGGAAGTGATGATGGGGCAGTAAAACTATGGCATGTCTTAGGCAATCGATCTCTTGAGTATACGTATGCCGGGCATGAGGGCAACGTGGATAGCATAGCATTTTCGCCAGATGGTCAGTGGTTAGCTTCTGGAAGTCGTGATAGTACGGTGAGAATATGGTCTATTTACTCTAATAGATGTCAAGCCATACTGCGAGGTTTTTTGGGAGGCATTCATAGCGTTGCATGGCATTTTTCATCAGATGGGGCTGCCGTCCTTGCCACAGGTGGGGAGGATAATACAGTTCGTCTTTGGCGGATTCCTAATGATTTAACACAAGAGCAAATTAGGTTGGAATGGGCCTCGCAGCAGAACTCGTTAACTGCGGCAGATGTATTAATCGAAAATGTCCACAATTTAAGCTCAGAAAACAGAGCCTTGCTTATGCAACGTGGTGCAACTTAGGCCGAATGTATTTGGGCATTGATTTAAGAAGTATGCTGTATTTGCTGTAACTGCCGATAGAATGCTTCAATCTAAGCGCTTGCTCGCATCATGGCGATGCATTCACTTCGGCAACCTCAGCAAGCGAAATTCCGGCGGGTTCTCGGTCAGACTCGGCGGCAAGCACGTCGGACTCGCGGGTAAATGCTGCGTTGTCGAGGCGCACGAAGCCAACGCTAGCGCCAAAATTATCAGTATCCTTTCAAAGTTTATAATATTGCCCATGCTGTCGTAATTTTGGGTAGATAGGTTTTATTCAATGAAAACTGAATTTTTGTCCGATAGTAAGTTATTCAGATATAGGTTAAATACAAATTATTAAAAAGAGGTCGCCAGCATGTCGCCGATTAATCCAAGCCAAAGTACTCTTCCTTCCCTAGCTTCAACTTTTCCTCAAATAGATTCATCTTTTCCAAATAAGCGAGCACGAACTGATTCAACGCATGAGGCTTATGATGCAGAGATGCAATCTGTCACACAAATTAGCACAGGCTTAGTGAGTATCCCAGTGAGTGGTTCGAATCACCAAGTGGAAGTTCATTACCATGGAACAGGTTTAGACCTGAATCTTTTAGAAACTCTAATACGTCATCAAAACTTTGCCTTGCAACCTAATACTGCCCCCCTAGCTAATTTGGGTGAGAGTGTTGAAATGATGCGAAAGAATTATTTATCGGGTCTACAAGTTGACGAAGCGATAAGAGATGCACTGAGTCTTTACGTTGGGCCTGAAGGTAAGGCGGTGGGCAGCGGAGAATCGGGTAAGCGTTTTGATTTAAGGCACAAGCTCAATGTGTTTTTAGAGTCGGATAAGAAAGTCTTTTTACTGTTAGGAGAGGCTGGGTCAGGGAAATCGACGTTTAATCGGTATTTAGCGCGCGATTTATGGAAAAAATATGAGCAGGCTGATAAGAACGAAAATGAGCGTATTCCGGTATTTATCCAGCTCACGACATTAAAAGATCCGAATGAAAACTTGCTCACTGAATATTTTACTGAGGAAGGTTTTTCAAAAGAGCAGATTCAACAACTACGGCAAAACCATCGATTTATCTTTATTTTGGATGGCTATGACGAGATTAAGTATCGTCATAGCGCTTTTTATACGAATAATAAGCTTGATAAGTGGGATGCTAAAGTGATCATCAGTAGTCGCCCAGAATATTTAGGGCCAAGTTATCAAAGTAAGTTTTATCCTTCCGGTCAAGCGAAAGTATTTGAAGAATGTGAGCTAGCGCCCTTTTCTAAGGCTGCAATTAGAGGCTATGTAGAGAGCCATGTCAGACAAGCTCAAGATCCCAACTGGAATGTGGAGCATTATCAAAGCGCTTTATCGCATCCTGACTTACAGGCGCTGATAGGCAATCCATTTTTACTTAAGATAGTGCTAGAGGTGTTGCCTTCGTTGGTTTCAAAAGAAGGCTTTTCTAATCGGAATTCGTATACTCGAGGAGCGCTCTATGAGCAGTTTGCGAAGAACTGGTTTGCCCGCTCTCAAAGCCGATTACAAGGGATTCGGTTGACAGAAAAAGAACAAGAAACATTTGACCGTTTAGCCGAAGGCGATTTTATTGGTGATGGGATTCATTTCAGCCAAGAATTTGCGCTTGCGTTGTATAAAAAACAAATACTGGTTGCGACGTATTCGAAAGGGAAAGGTAGCGATGGACAAGATTGGAGTCATTTTTTAAGCAATGATAATGAAAAGACGCGGCTCTTACGGTTTAATGCGCCGTTATCTCGTCAAGGAGACCAATATCGGTTTATCCATAAATCGGTACGGGATTATTTTGTGGCGCGAGCATTGTGGGAAGAACTCAGCACTAATGGCAAGCTTGCGCCTTCCTCTTGGTTGAATACACTAAATATTGTGAACGATCCGGCGGTATTGCGGTTTTTAGCAGAGCGCGTGCAGCAAGAGCAGGAGCTAAAAGAGCGTCTTTTAGGGGTGGTTGAGCAATCTAAAGGGGAGGATGGCGCTTATTTTGAGAGAGGCGCGTCGAATGCATTAACCATCTTGGTAAAAGCCGGTATGCAGTTGATTAACAAGGATTTCAATGGAATACGTGTGCGCGGGGCAGATTTAAGTTACGGGGTATTTGACCATACGAAATTTCAAGATGCGGATTTAAGAGAGGTGAAGGGCTACGGCACTTGGTTACGAGGAGCCAATTTAAATGGAGCCGATCTTGATGGATTGAAATTGGGTGAAAGGCCAAACTTAGAGATGGACGATTCTGTTTCTGATTGTTGTTATTCGCGGAATGGGCGCTGGTTTGCTGTGGCAGAGAGCACTCAAATTCATCTCTACGAGAGCGGGAATTTTCAAAAAGTACACACCTATGCTGGGCATTGGGGTTGGGTGAGGAGTATCGCGTTTTCGGTCGATGGTCAGTGGTTAGCATCTGGAGGTGATGATAAGCGAGTGAACCTATGGCATGTGAATGGAGACCGCTCACTTGCGCACACGTATGCTGGACATAAGAAATTGGTGACTAGTGTTGCGTTCTCGGTCGATGGCCAGTGGTTAGCGACTGGAGGACATGATGAGACGGTGAAGCTGTGGAATGTTTTGGGAGATCGATCTCTTGTGCACATTTATGAAGGACATAAGTCTTTTGTGAATAGTGTTGCATTTTCGGTCGATGGTCAGTGGTTAGCGTCTGTAAGTGGAGATAAGACGGTGAAGCTATGGAGTGTTACGGGCGCTCGATCTCTTGCGCACACGTACGCCGGGCATGAAGATTGGGTAAATAGTGTTGCATTCTCGGTTGATGGCCAGTGGTTAGTCTCTGGAAGTAGTGATAAGACGGTGAAGCTGTGGAACGTTTTTGGAGATCGATCTCTTGTACACACGTATGAGGGGCATAAAAGTGGTGTGGATTGTGTCACGTTTTCGGTTAATGGTCAGTGGTTAGCGTCTGGAAGTAGTGATAAGACGGTGAAGCTGTGGAATGTCACGGGCATTCGATCTCTTGCGTACACGTATATAGGGCATGGGTATGCTGTGAAAAATATCGCGTTTTCGGTAGATGGTCAGTGGTTAGCGTCGTCGTCTGCAAATTCGAAAGCAGTAAAGCTGTGGAATATCACGGATGCTCAATCTTTTGTGAACACGTATGCCGGGCATGAGGGTTGGATAAATAGTGTCGCATTTTCGGTCGATGGTCAGTGGTTAGTCTCTGGGAGTGCTGATAATACGGTTAAGCTATGGAATGCCACTGGCATTCGATCTCTTGCGCACACGTATACCTCCGGAGACAAATGGGGCGTTCAAAGTGTTGCGTTTTCGGTCGATGGTCAGTGGTTAGCCTCTGGCGGAGATGAGACGGTAAAGCTGTGGCGTGTCACGGGCGCTCGATCCCTTGCGCACACGTATGCCGGGCATACGGATCGGGTGACTAATGTCGCGTTTTCGGTCGATGGCCAGTGGTTAGCGTCTGGAAGTGAGGATAATACGGTGATGCTGTGGGATGTTTTGGGAGATCGATCTCTTGTGCACATATATGAGGGGCATGAAAAGGAGGTGACTAGTGTTACGTTTTCAGTTGATGGCCAGTGGTTAGCCTCTGGAAGCTATGATAAGACAGTGATGCTGTGGGATGTTTGGGGAGATCGATCTCCCGTGCATATGTATGAAGGACATAAGTCTTTTGTGAATAGTGTTGCGTTTTCGGTCGATGGCCAGTGGTTAGCGTCTGGAAGTGAGGATAAGAAGGTGAAGTTATGGAATGTCTTCAGAAATCGATCACTTGCGCACACGTATGAGGGGCATAAGGGGGGCGTGAATAGTGTTGCATTTTCGATCGATGGCCAGTGGTTAGCCTCTGGAAGCTTTGATCAGACGGTAAGGCTATGGTCAGTTAAAACAGGCGCTTGTCAAGCTGTTCTAAAAAGCTTTGTTAGCACGGTACAAGCTGTTGCATGGCAGCCAACGCAGAATGACGAGGCAATATTAAGCACAGTTGGAGGAGATAATACGATTCGTCTTTGGCGAGTTGCTTATGAGTCAGACCAAATTGACAAAATCATATTAGATTGGACTTCAAGACAAGACATGCTGAGTGCTTCGGGAGCCTTGATCGAAACTGCGCGCAACTTAAATACTGAAAATAGGACATTGCTCTTGCAACGTGGTGCAGGGCGGGCTGAGGTTGGCGAAAGTGCTATAGCATTTTTTGAAGAAGGCTCAAACGAAATATCCTCGGAAGAGGAATATTATACTAGTGAGCTTTCCGAAGAAGATTCAGACGAAATATCCTCGGAAAAAGAAGATTTTGCTGCATCTGATATGAGTCAACCCTTTGATTCAGGAGGGTTATCTGAAGACGCATTTGATTTATTCAGTATAATTAATCCTCCCCTTCAGGATAGCATGGATTTAAGTTTGGCTGAGATTGACCGTATTAGGGGTGAGCTTTTGGCTGATCTAGAACAAGGAAATGAATCAGAAATTGTTAATGGGTTGACCATGCCTAGTCAAAGAACTTTTTCTAGGCAATTAACGTTGATAAGGGAAGAACAAAGAGAGGAGTATCTAGATTTGCCACATAAGCAGCATAAGAGGCATGTGAATAATCAAAGAGATAACGTCTGAGCTTCTCATCGCTGCCCTTGGCTACGAGATAACTGGCACGAAGCTACAAGAAGAATTTAGAAAAATTCACCCCAATGAACCATGCCCTGATAGATATACTTTTAATAAATACTTAGCGCAGATGAGGCAAGAGCAAATAGATAAAAATCCAGCATTGACGGATAATTTGCGATAGTTCAGATCTGATCTGAACTAATATAGCTTATCCACTGTAAGTTGGTGGCGATCCAATGCGATAAAGCTTTGCAGTGCACCCTGTCGGATGCGTTTAATCTCTAACGGCGTCTCGGGGTCCTCGCCGGCTAAGCTGATATACAGTGCCGAGCCAATTTGAGCGGTACATCGTGATGAGTTCATCATGTCCAACGACCTTGCGCCACGCGTATTGGTTATAGGCCATCTTGTCGCTGGCCATCCATGAGGTCTGCGATCAAATTGGTCAGGCTCCTTGAGTGGTGCGGCTTGACCGATCAATGTAGGTTTAGCCCGTTTGACTTTTTTAGAGGCGCGCATCTCGAATTTATATTGCTTTAATAAAATTTAACCCAAATGGTAAAATTATGTATAATGGTGGTCGGGTGCTTGGTGTTCCTACCTCACTGGAAGTTCTCCTCATAACTCCTTGGAATGCTGAGTGCCCACCTTCCTAAGCTTTCCTCTAAGTCCATCCAGACCAATCCGAGCTTTTCGCTAAACAATCGGTAATCGCATCAATCATGGGATCGATCCGGTCATCGTGCGCGTGCGTGTTATTGGCCGTGAAGGCTTCGCATTCGGCAATAAAATCCTCTACCCAAGGCGCTGTTTGGGGCAGCACAATGCGTCCTGACTCAATGTAAGCCAGCACACCCATGATGCGGGTGAGCTTATCGGTGCCGCGGGGAATGCCTTTAACGGAGATATGGCCGTTTTCCTGAATGTCTTGAATCAGAGCCCGATGCCGGAAGATTTATCCTCGACCAACATTTGCGCTAACGATGCGCTGGTCTTATGGTCATAGGGTTTATGACTATTCCAAAAAGCAATCGCACGACGCTTGAGTTCAGGCGCAGGCCATTTGCCGCGGATGAGATCCAGCAGATAGAGTCGGTTATCTTCCCCCAAGCCCCACAGCTGAAACATGCTGTAATTGTTGTGCTCAGCGGTCTTTTGCGCGGTGTCCGCATACACCTTGCGTAAGAGAATGCGGGGCGGTGTTTCGTAATATGAAAACCATTCGCTTTTGATTAAATCACCACCGAGTGCGCGGGGTTGCTGCTGGTACTGACTGGTGAACACATAGCGATCCGCCTGTTCAAGCGCGCATAAATCGTTGAGTGGCTCTTTATATGGCCAGTAGCTAAAGCGCCCATGTTCGTCCCGTAGCGAGGCATCTATCCTGTCTCGATAGCCAGAGGGCAGGGCGGCCACATACGCATCCTCCAACAACGCCGGAATCGAAACGAAGGTCCAGTCGCCAGGCACTTTGCCCATTTGGATAAAGCCGGTAGGGTCTTCCTGGGCTAAGCGCTGCATGATGACAACAATCGGTGTATCCGGCTGGGCTTTACGGCTTTTAACAGTCGAGACCAGTTTACGATTTGCTTTGTCACGGGCAGCTTTGCTATAGGCATCTTCGACTTTAAGCGGGTCATCAATGATGAGCGCGCCTTGCCAGCCGGGGGCCATATGGCTGGCTCTAAAACCGGTAATTTGACCGCCTAATGAGACCGCGTAGACGCCACCGGCCTTCTTACCGTCGAGCAGCACATTCCAGCGTTTTTTACTCTTAGCATCCTGAGCAATCGCGAGCGGCCACAGCGCTTGATATTCCTCGCTACGGATGATTTCTCGCGCCATCTCAAAATTGAGTAAGGCTAAACCGTCAAAGGTAAAAGCAAACAGGCATAAAAAAAGCAGCTTTTAGGCTGCCTGAGGCTGAAAATGAGTGGAAAAAATCCAGTAAAAAGCGCTCAAAAAAGCTGCTGAATCTTCAGGACGGTTTGACCAGCACAAATATTGTCACTTTACAGAACTTAATTTATCACTTTTAGCGGTGCGTCTAAATTTGAAATGTAATAAGAGGCTATCGCAGAAAACACACTCTAAGAACGTTAGTGTTTCAGAAGCACTCAAAGGGCTTTAAATAATATTAAAAATGGGGTGCTACTAGGAGTAATACGTTGCTCTTACTCGACGTTTGACGATGCAGGATTGACCTAAATCAACGCGTGACATTTCGAATCTACCCGAATTCTGCGTCTGCCTCAATTATTGAGAATTTAGAAGAGGCATTCTTCATAAAGAGACACGAAGGATAGTAAAGAAAAATGAATTACTAAAAATCACCTTTCATTTTTACCCACTAGAGTATTTAAAAATCGTTAAATTTCTAAAAATCCATAGGCGTTATTATGACAGACAGAATAAGCAGTTCATCTAATAATTTAAACATTGTAGATACGGATAAAGTAGATACCAAAACGAGTTCGGCATCTACTTTATCTCATACCTCTGCACCTGCCAGAAGCTCTCCTGAACTTGATGAACTTAAAAAAAGGCAAGAATTTGTTGCAAATAAAAGCAATTTTAAACACCAATTTTCTGCCGATAAAGAAAAAAATAAAAATGAAAAAACTTCTAAACCTATATCTCCTTACAAATATGAGTCTAATTATAAAGGGTCAAATAATTCTATATATGGAGAATTTAAAAATAAATTTAAGCCTAAAAAATGGACATTTATAGAAAATATTCGGTTTGACGACGAAAGGAATTTTTTTGCATCCGATATTGCTCAATACCAATATACGCAAGTTTCAGAGAAACATGGCTTTCAAGGTAAGTTGCCAGATATAATAAAAAGAGAGTGCGTTGCAAATGATGATACATTAGAGGGAATAAAAGGACTAGAAAGTGGAACTCAGGAACTTCAGGATAAATTTCTCACGTCCACCCCAAATGGAAAAACTTCCCAAAGAATTATGAATGATTTTGGTTTAACCGCGACTAAAGTTGAATTAAGAAATCCTGAATATGAATCGATAAACGAAAAAGGAGAAGGTGAACTTAAAGGTGTGGATATATTGATTCATGTAAAACCTAAAGATTCTTAATTAGATGAGTATTTCTAATAATTTTCCCGGTAATTCCTTCACAAAATGATTGACTAGGGCCACTTGATTTATAACCCATAGCCTTTCTTTGGAACACGATTTATCTTGACAGATAGTGGGTTATAAAAATACCATTTTTACTTTCAAAAGCGAGGGGTATGATCATGTGGTGGTAATAAGAGCACACAAGCAGATGACGTCAAGAAAGCACAACGCCTAGCAAATGAATAAAATGGCTGAATAATTTAAACCTATGATCCTGCAGAAGACCTAGCGTCTGAAGAAGCGACTGTACTTTTTATGGCAGAAGCATTCCATTCAAGACCGGTGATGTTGGATATATTGCACATGCGCTAGGTGTTGTTGCTCGAGCTAAAGGGATGAACCAAATTGCGAGCCAAACAGGGCTTTCCAGAGAGCAACTTTATCGCTCTTTTAGTGAGCAGGGCAACCCTACCTTGAAAACAACCATAAAGGTCATGAAAGCGCTCGGTATCGAACTAACAGCCTATTGCCAACCTCACCCGCATTTTCAGGTTGACGGTGTTGGGCAGGCTTGGGATTAGCCATGCCAGCGATATAAGGCAAATCCGCCTCGTTTAGAGAAAAGGGGGCGATGGAAAACATAGCCCGTCGCCTCAAGTTCACGAATGACATTGGCAATTTGTATTCTGGCTCGATGTTTCTGTGCTGATGAGGGGGCATTGCCGACGATAGATTTCACTAAGTCCTTCATCCTAAAATCACGCTCAGAATAGGCGCTCATCAGGTCAGGAGAGCGAGGCGCATTAAAGACGCTACAAGCGATGTTTGCGCAAGCGTGCACTGCAGCAGGCGTATGCGCAGAAGAGTATCAATTTCGAGATTTAAGAGCGCAAGCGGGCACGGATAAAGCGGATTTATCAGGGGAATATAAGGCGTGCACAAAAGCAGTTGGGGCATACGAGCATCAAAATAACGGAGCACTATGTGTGTAATCGGCGGGGTGAAAAAGTAGAGCCGACGAAAGAGCCATCAAATGTATGGTTAGAACATTTAATGCAGCATGTAGATAAGAATGCATTCGTGCCTTGTTGAATGATTTCGCATGGCAGCCCGTAAGAAAAAATAAAGAGATTTAGTCTCCTGGCAGAGAAACCCTTTGATAAAAGAAGGCTGACATGCGCCATATTTCTAAAAATCCCTCACCAATTTACCCTCAACAATCTGTATCCAGCGCAGGAGAAACGCCTTCCAGCAGTGGGAATATGCGTCGGGCAAGGAGTCCATCCCCGCTGGGTTCGTCCCCTCTGGCAAAACGTAGACGTGGAGAGGCAGAAGAAGCACAAAAAAGCAATTCAGGAGGTTTTGATAGAGCACGATTTGATGAAGTCGATTACAGAATAGATAATCTTTACGAGCAGTATGGAATTACAACGGATATAAATTCTCTAACGATAGACGATTCGAATAGTTTTTTTGCAGAGGAATTTGAGGCGACATCTCCTTTGTATAAGCAAGATGGAGTCTTAGAAAGCGACTTTTTTCAATCGGAAATGTTATGCGATTCGGAAAGCCAAGAAAGGTTAGAGGAAAGGGGAGAAAATCAAAGCGATAGTGCAGAAAATGCCTTAACGGATTTGCCCACTGCTCATACGGATGATTGGTTAGCAGATGAAGATTGTGAAATGAGTTCGGAGGGAGAGTCAGAAGCGAGTCATGCTGCGCTTTCCGTTAATGATTTTCAGGCTGTAGAAGAAAATACAAGTTTGAAAAGGAAACGCGGCCGTCCTGAAGTATGGACGACTAAATTGAGAAAGATCGCTGAGGAACTTATTGAAGCTAATGCTAATGCCAACCCTAAGCTGAATGGGAGAGAACTGTACGATAAATTGAAAGCGAAGTGTGTTGCCAACAAGCCAGAATTAGCATGTCCTAGTTCTGAATCCTTTCGGATAAATTATCTAAAGCAAGGCCGTAAAAGTCCGGCGCAATGGACGACTGAATTGGATGCGATCGCTAAGGAGATTATTAAAGCTAATGCAAACACCGTTCCTAAGCTGGATAAGATACATCAGCACGCTCAATTGAAAAAATGGTGTAATGATCAAGAGCCAAAATTAGACTGTCCTCTTTATGAAGCCTTTCGAAGGAGATTTAAAAAGGAGCTGAGCGAAACCCACGTGCAATGGACGACCGAATCGAAAAAGATGGCTTATGATGTAATTAATAAAAATCCTAGCCTTAGTTATAGAGACCAATATAAAATATTAAAGCGAAAATGGGAAGAAAAATATCCGTCATTAGGGCTTCCTAAATCGATTGCTTTTTTTAATTTTAAAAATCGAATGAACCAGCAAACGCGATAGTGGATAAAGCGGAAAGATAATCTAAATTTGAGTGCACCGATGAGACCAACAAGTTAGAGTGGATATCTGATCGGCGTGATAACTAATTTAAGATCTGTCATATCTTGACCAAAATTTAGATTGAGAAAGTTGTTTATTTTGCGGAATTTTCCCATCGGGTTTTTGGGGCTTTTTACACAGACACGGCGGAATTATCAGGAGATATTCGTCGAGCGCAAAAGCAATTGGAGCATACGAGTATCAAAATGACGCAGCACTATGTGCGGAATCGTCGAGGCGAAAAAGTGGAGCCGACGAAGTAAGGATTAATAGAGTCCAAGGTTGGCTTGACAGGCGGCTTTTATAAAAAACGAACTCAGGCAAAGTATGAGGCAATGAGAGGGTTTGAATCCTATTAAAAAAGGAGGCTTCGCGAAAATTTGAATCATTTCGTGGGAAGACTGTAAAGAAAGGCAGCAGGATATAAGGTGATGGCATGAAAATATTTTCAAATGAAAGGTTATTATGCATCCATCCTCTATATCAAGACGGCAATTTCAAACACCAGTTACAGAATCAAAGGATTTGAGTTCAAGCCTGGCTGGGCGAAATAATACGAAAAAAAGAAAGGCTTTTTCATCGGCCTTAAATAATATCAACGCTTATAACGACAGTTTAAATAAAGCGTCTCAGAGAGAAGTAAAAAGAAGGAGCGTACGACCTTTTAACTCTCCAAAAGAAACAATACAGAGTGGGGTCGTGCCTGATCGTGGATTGGGAGTTGGAATAGTCACGAGTGATAATCCGGAGAAGGCAAGCAGCCAGCTAAGTTATTCTGACATGCAATATCAAGCATTTTATCAACCAATAGAAACTTTTTGCCGTCAGCCAGATGTATTGAATGCTTTACGTGAAGAGGATTTTTCTTTAGATTTTTTAGAGCAAGGGGTTTCTTATCATGAAAATAATCAGCCAGGAAGTCAAAATGCAGAAATGAGTTTGGAGGGAGAGCCAGAAGCGAATCATGCTGCGCTTTCCGATAATACTTTTCAGGCTGTAGGATTTGGAGTTAGAACAGGTACAAGTGATAATCGGGAGGAGGCAAGTAGCTCGCTAAGTTATTCTGACATGCAATATCAAGCATTATATCAACCAATAGAAGCTTTTTGCCGTCAGTCAGATGCATTGAATACTCTACGTGAAGAGGGTTTTTCTTTAGATTTTTTGGACGAAGAGCTAGAAGCGAATCATGCAGCGCTTTTCGTTAATGATTTTCAGGCGGTAGAAGAAAATACAGGTCAGCAAGCAAAATTGAAGAGCGCCAAGCGTGTGAAATGGACAGATGAATTGATAGAGATTGCTGAGGAGATTATTAAAGCTGATGCAAATGCCGATCGTAAGCTGAATGGGAAAGAACTGCACGCTCTATTGACAGATTGGTGCAATGATCAAGAGCCAAAATTAGCATACCCTGGTTATGACTCCTTTCGGAGAAAATTTCTAGAGCCAAGCCAAACCCTGGTGCAATGGACAGATGAATTGAGAGAGATCGCTGACGAGATTATTAAAGCTAATGTAAATGCTGTTCCTAAGCCGAATGGGAGAAAACTGCACACTCTATTGAAGGATTGGTGTAATGATCAAGAGCCAAAATTAGTATGCCCTGGTTATTCCTCCTTTCTGAGAAAATTTCTGGAGCAAAGTCGTGAAACCCCAGTGAAATGGACAGATGAATTGAGAGAGATCGCTGAGGAGATTATTAAAGCTAATGCAAATGCCGATCGTAAGCTGAATGGGAGAAAACTGCACAATAAATTGAAAGCGAAGTGTGATGCTCACGAGCCAAAATTAGTCTGCCCTAGTTATATCTCCTTTTGGGAAAATTTTCTAGCAAAGCCATGAAACCCTGGTGCAATGGAAGCCTGAATTGAGTGATGTACAGACATCGTTTCCCTTTTCTGGAAACGAATTTGATACCTATATTTCTATATCAGCTTAATTCTAATAACTGTACTGGCTGTATATGTAGCCGTCGCTAAACCAATCTCAATATTACTAATTAGGCTCTTTTGGCGAGCCAATTAAACACAATTTACGCGCCCGAGGCCTTTGTCTAATTGACTTAACTCTTGTTGCCACTGCTTAAGTATCATATTCCAAACATTCATATAAGGCAGCATACGTTTCCTTTGCTGCTAATACTTTGTATTTGTCCGCTCCATTTTAATCAGCTGCTTCTCTTCGCGTTTATTAACGTATTTCAATTGAAACAATGTCTGTAAGTCACACAGTTTAAGAGGGAATTAATTTCAAGGGTTGCATGTTTCGTTGAGCCTTCTATTTTGGCCCACTTTTCTCTATCTGAAACGGTCCAGACTTTTTTCTGAATTGACTTCATGGTTGGATGGGGCAGGGCGCAAGCTATGCAGAAAATACTTTTAAGCCCTGACTGAGCCCAACCGTTTTGTTTTTGTATTGATCGTTGTGATAAACCCAACAACAAAGCTGTCGAAATAACCCATTCTGAAGCAAAAAACCGGCGCATCATGTGGTGCGATGGGGCTAAACACGGGGCGAGAAGGGGTAGTGCGAAGCAAAGCAAAAGCAGTTGGGGCATACGAGCATCAAGATGACGGAACACTATGTGCGTAATCGGCGGGGTGAAAAAGTAGAGCCGACGAAATAGCCATCAAATGTGTGGTTAGAACATTTAATGCAGCATGTAGATAAGAATGGATTCGTGCCTTGTTCAATGATTTCGCATGGCAGCCCGTAAGAAAAAATAAAGAGATTTAGTCTCCTGGCAGAGAAACCCTTTGATAAAAGAAGGCTGCCATGCGCCATATTTCTAAAAATCCCTCACCAATTTACCCTCAACAATCTGTATCCAGCGCAGGAGATAAGCCTTCTAGCAGTGGGAATATGCGTCGTGCAAGGAGTCCATCCCCACTGGGTTCGTCCCCTCTGGCAAAACGTAGACGTGGAGAGGCAGGAGAGGTACAAAAAAGCAATTTAGACGGTTTTGATAGAGCACGATTTAATGAAGTCGATGACAGAATAGATAATCTTTACGAGCAGTATGGAATTACAACGGATATAAATTCTCTAACGATAGACGATTCGAATAGTTTTTTTGCAGAGGAATTTGAGGTGACATCTCCTTTGTATAAGCAAGATGGAGTATTAGAAAGCGACTTTTTTCAATCGGAAATGTTATGCGATTCGGAAAGCCAGGAAAGGTTAGAGGAGAGGGAAGGAAATCAAAACGATAGTGCGGAGGACACCTTAACGGATTTGCCCACTGCTCATACCTATGATTGGTTAGCAGATGAAGATTGTGAAATGAGTTCGGGGGGAGAGTCAGAAGCGAATCATGCTGCGCTTTCCGTTAATGATTTTCCGGCTGTAGAAGAAAATACAGCGCAGCAAGCAAAATTGAAGAGCGCCAAGAGAGTGAAATGGACGTCTAAATTGAGAGAGATCGCCAAGAAGCTTATTGAAGAGAATGCAAATGCCGATCCTAAGCTGAAGGGGACAGAACTGCACATTCTATTGAAAGCGAAGTGTGATGCTCACAAGCCAAAATTAGAATGCCCTGGTTATAACTCCTTTCGGGAAGAATGTCTAAAGAAAATCTATGAAACCCCGGTGCGATGGACGTCTGAATTGAGAGCGATCGCCAAGAAGCTTATTGAAGAGAATGCAAATGCCGACCCTAAGCTGAAGGGGACAGAACTGCACGTTCTATTGAAAGCGAAGTGTGATGCTCACAAGCCAAAATTAGAATGCCCTGGTTATGTATCCTTTTGGGCAGAATATCTAAAAAAAAGCCATGAATCCTCGGCGCGATGGACGCCTGATTTGAGAGAGATCGCCAAGAAGCTTATTGAAGAGAATGCTAGTGCCGATCCTAAGCTGAGTGGGGTAAAACTGCACGTTCTATTGAAAGCGAGGTGTGATGCTCACGAGCCAAAATTAGCATGCCCTAGTTATCCATCCTTTTGGAAAGAATATCTAGCAAAGCTGTAAAACCCAGCGCAATGGACGCCTGAATTGTTGAGTCATCTGTTTTGGCCCGTTTTTTTCCATCTGAAACGCTCCAGACTTTTTAGCTGAATTGACCTCACCTCATCGTTGGGTTGGGCAGGGGGCAGGCTATGCATAAAATACTTCTAAGCTCCGACTGAGCCCAACCGTTTTCTTCTTGTGTTGATCGTTGCGATCAGTCCGCCCACGAAACAGCTGAAATAATCCATTCCGAAGCAAAAAACCAGCGCAGGGCTTGTTGCGATGAGGGTAACCAAGGATTTGGAAGAGGGGGAACGAAGCAAAAACCGGCGCAGAAGCGGAGGTTTTAAACGGGAAAGCCTTATAGAATCAGGGAATTGGCGGAAAGGGAGGGATTTGAACCCTCGATACTGGGGACCAGTATACCCTCGAGTCCTGGAGGGAAATCAACAAAGATGAATATAATCAATAGGATAGACGATTCTCTGCTTCGGAACAATAGCCAAATTAGGGCTTTTTAGGCCTTATTAATGCGAATTAGGCATAAGTTTTCCGAAGCAATTTTGACGTAAAATTGCGCGCACAAAACTTCGAGTAAAAGTCGAATACTTTCGAAAGTTTTGGCGTTGCCTATGTGCCAGCTTTGAAGCCGGGGGTTTTATTCAGCGAAAGTTGGATTATTAGCGGGTAGTGAGGTATTCAGAAAATCAACGAATTATTAGAGAGGAGTGCCCAGCATGTTGCCGATTAGTCCGAATCAGAGCACTCAACCTTCCTTAGCGTCATATATTCCGAAATTGGCTTCAGCTTTTTCTGATACTCAAGAACGAGCCGATGATCTAAGTGAAAGTAATGTGCAAATCGGTAATGGTTTTTTAAATAATTTAACCATTGGAAATAATAATACAGCGAATAACCATATACATTTAGCGGCGGCAGATTCGAAGTTGATAGAAACCCTGATGTTGCAGCATATTTTTGCCTTGCAGCCTAATATTAAGCCGTTGGTCAACTTAGATTCGGCTATTGAGGCGTTGCAGAAAAGGTATGAAAAAAGTTTAGAGGAAGACAACGAAGTTAAAGATGCGTTGTCGAACTATGTGGAGCCGGAAGGGATGGAGCTTCACGATTCAACCCGCTTTGATTTAAAAAGCAAGGTTCAAGATTTTTTGAACTCCAATAAAAAAGTCTTACTCCTACTAGGTGAAGCCGGTTCAGGCAAGTCGACTTTTAACCGAGATCTCGCGGTGAGCTTGTGGGAAGCCTGTATCCAAGGCGGTAAGTCGGAAAATATGCCAATTCCGGTATTTATAGGATTATCGAGCTTGTTAGGGCCGGATCGGAATCTAGTGAGCGCCTTTTTCGAAAGGCATGGATTCTCGAAAGAGCAGATCAAAGAATTACAAAGTAAACATCGATTTGTATTAATTTTAGATGGATTTGACGAGATCGAGCATCGGCAGCAGGTATTTTATAAAGATAATGAGTTAAATGACTGGAAAGGCGCAAAAATCATAATCAGCAGTCGCCCGGAATATTTAGGGCCAAACTATCAATATAAATTTCATCCACCAGGTGAGCGTACCGCTTTACAGGAGTATCGGCTGGCACCATTTTCGGAAGAAACGATAAAGCGGTATGTTGATCGATATAGCGAAATACACCCTGATGCTTTGTGGAGCGCGGAGAAATACAAAAAAGAGTTGGAGGAGCCAAGCTTAAAAGAGCTGGTGAGTAATCCATTTTTGCTGAAAATAACCTTGAGCGTGCTGCCTGAATTGAGCCAAAGTGGCCAAATAGAGAATCAGAGCTTAACTCGAATTGCAATTTACGATCAGTTTGTAAAGAGCTGGTTTGACCGTTCACAACAGAGGCTAGATCAGATACTTGAGCTTAATTCAAAAGAAAGAGATGAGTTCAAAAAAATCGAGCGAGGAGGATTTGCCAACTTCGGGGTGGAATATAGTCAAGAGCTAGCCTTGGAAATGTACCAAGCTGGGGAGGTGATAGCGTCTTATAAAGCCAGTACTTATGCGAAATGGAAAAAAAATAACTCAGCTACAGAGGGAGATTGGCGCAGACGCCTATTAGGCGATGAGGAAACTAGCACAGTGCTGATGCGCTTAAATGCGCCCTTAATCTGCCAGGACAGGCCAAATGATTTGGGCAAAGAATATCGCTTTATCCATAAATCGTTGCGGGATTATTTTGTAGCGCGTGAAATGTGGCAAGAGCTGGAAAGTACAGCTGGATCGGATGCATCGATAGGCGAGCCATTGAACGAAATGAAGAATGTGCAGGGTCTATGGAAGATGCTGAATGATTCGGATCAGGTAGATCAGAAAGGGTTATTGAACCGCTTTAATCTGGTGGAGGATGTGGCGATTCAGCGGTTTTTAGTGGAGCGCGTGCGACAGAACAAAGCGCTGATGAAACCGCTGCTGGCATGGATCAAAGCCTCCAAGCAGGTGGAATCTGTGAGTCAAGGGGCGGCGAATGCAATCACGATTTTGGTCAAGGCAGGGATCCAGTTTAATGGGATGGATTTGAAGGGTATCCGGATCCCTGTTGCGGATTTAAGTTTTGGGATGTTTGACTCAGCGCAATTGCAAGGGTCGGATTTAAGCGGTGTGAAGTTTAGCACGAGCTGGCTGCGGGAAGCGAATTTAAGCGGCGCGCAGATGTCGGGGGTGCAGTTTGGAGAGTTGGCCTATCTGGAAGAAGAGAGTGGAGTGAACTCGTGTGCCTATTCTCCGGATGGTCAAACCTGTACGATGAGCCTTTCGAGTGGTGAGATTTGCGTGTATGGCACGTCAAGCTGGACAAAAAGCCACACTTTGAAGGGCCATACCGGCTCTGTTGGGATAGTGGTGTATTCGCCGAGAGGAGAGCAGATCGCCTCGGGGGGTATGGACAACACGGTACGACTGTGGGACGTGAAAAGCGGCGCGCCCGGTCCCATCTTTAAGGGCCATACCGAAAGGGTTTTGAGTGTGGTGTATTCACCGAGCGGAGAGCAGATTGCATCGGGCAGTGGGGATAGAACGGTACGACTGTGGGACGTGAAAAGCGGCGCGCCCGGCCTGATCTTGAAGGGCCATACCGACTGGGTTGGAAGCGTAGTGTATTCTCCGAGCGGTTCGCAGCTCGCCTCGTGTAGTGATGACTATACGGTACGACTGTGGGACGTGAGAAACGGGTCGCCCGGCCCGATCTTGAAGGGCCATACCGACAGGGTTTTGAGCGTGGTGTATTCACCGAGCGGAGAACAGATTGCCTCGGGCAGTAGAGACAAAACGGTACGACTGTGGGATGTGAAAGGCGGGTCGCCTGGCCCGATCTTGAAGGGCCATACCGGCATGGTTAATAGCGTGGTGTATTCACCGAGCGGAGAACAGATTGCCTCGGGCAGTGGTGACCTTACGGTACGACTGTGGGACGTGAAAAGCGGTGCGCCCGGCTTGACCTTGAAGGGCCATACCGACTTTGTTGGTAGCGTGGTGTATTCGCCGAGCGGAGAACAGATTGCCTCGGGCAGTGGCGACCATACGGTACGACTGTGGGAAGTGAAAAGCGGAGCGCCCGGCCCGACCTTGAAGGGCCATTCCAACTGGATTAATAGCGTGGTGTATTCGCCGAGCGGAGAGCAGATTGCTTCGGGGAGTAGTGACAAGACGGTCCGCTTGTGGGAAGTGAAAAGCGGCGCGCCCGGCCCTATCTTGAAGGGCCATACCAACTGGGTTAATAGCGTAGTGTATTCGCCGAGCGGTTCGCAGCTCGCATCGGGCAGTTGGGATAGTACGGTACGATTGTGGGAGGTGAAAAGCGGCGCACCCGGCCCGACCTTGAGGGGCCATACCCGCAAGGTTTTGAGCGTGGCGTATTCGCCGAACGGTGAGCAGGTCGCATCGGGGGGTATGGACAACACGGTACGACTGTGGGATGTGAAAAGTGGTGCGCCCGGCCCCACGTTGAAGGGCCATTTCTCCTATGTTCGGAGCGTGGTGTATTCTCCGAGCGGAGAGCAGCTCGCATCGGGTAGTGCTGACGAGACGATTCGACTGTGGGAAGTGAAAAGCGGCGCGCCCGGCTCTATCTTGAAGGGCCATACCGGCTATGTTAATAGCGTTGCGTATTCGCCGAGCGGCTTGCAGCTCGCCTCGTGCGGTAATGATAGTACGGTACGACTGTGGGAAGTGAAAAGCGGCGCGCCCGGCCCTATCTTGAAGGGCCATACCGACTATGTTAATAGCGTTGCGTATTCGCCGAGCGGCTTGCAGCTCGCCTCGTGCGGTAATGATAAGACGGTACGATTGTGGGAAGTGAAAAGCGGTGCGCCCAGCCTGACCTTGACGGGCCATACAAGGTCAGTTAATAGCGCTGTGTATTCGCCGAGCGGAGAGCAGATCGCCTCGGGCAGTGAAGATAAGACGGTACGGCTATGGGAGGTAATCTCGGGAGCGTGTCTCAGAGAAATTCAAATGTTGAGTGGTGTAGTTAATAGTGTAGCTTGGACAGTGTTGGATGGAGAAGAGTATTTGGTGACAGGTAGCGTAGATCATTCCGTGCGGCAATGGGAGCTTAAAAAAGAGCTGGAGGGCTATCAAGTGAAATTGTGTTGGAGTTCAGTAGAGTCTAAAGAGTTGACGGTGAAGGATACGTTGATTGAAGAGATAGAGGGCTTAAGCGAGGTGAATCAAAGGTTGTTAACTCAGAGGGGAGCCGTGTTAGCTGCAAATAGTATAAGCGGGCAGTAGAATAGCTAAGCTATAGAGGCGCGTAAGCGCCTTTTGTAATGATTTTAGGCGAACTGACTAGCAAGAAGTCATTCCTTTTTTTGCTTATCCGCAAGAGGTCCGTAAAGTTATTTATACAACCGATGCCATCGAGAGCCTACATATGCAGGTGCGTAAGGTGATTAAAAATCGGGGTCATTTCCCCAATGACCAAGCTGCCATTAAGCTTATTTATTTGGCTTTGCGAAATATCACTAAAGATTGGAAAATGCCACCTATCACGTGGCGGACTGCAAAAATTCAATTTGCCATCTTATTTGGCGAGCGTTTTACAGCTTCATTATAAGAAGCTGTAAAATTTAACCAGAACTTTGGACACACAAAAATTCTGACAGGCTCGACTATAGAGTTTCTAATTGCTTTGTACGAGGCATTTTGAGAGAATATTTATGTTAACACCCATTTCTAACTCTGCCATTACGTCTTATCCAGCAGCCCAAAAGACCGTAAAACCATCGTTCCTTTCGCTCCCCTTAGAAACCCGAGGAGAGATAGAAAAGCTACTAGATTTTTCGAGTCAGCAAGCTTTGTTTAAAGCATTGACCACAGTGACTCGCAATGGTGAACCTATGGATTCGCCTATTTTGAAGTTGCACTTAATCAAAGATAGGATTCAAGCTCAATATCAAGGGGCTTTAATGGACTCGGATGAAGAGTTAAAGGGTTTTGCGTTAAGTCAATTACAAAAGTTAACGGACTTAGGACAATTCGATCAGGTTGTGGAGAGAGCAGCCCTTTTTGAGTTGGTATGGCTTGTTAATGATCCAGAGATATTTAGATTTTTACAAAAAGAAGTCCAACAAGATGCACTGTTAAAAGAGAAATTATTAAACTGGGTCGAACAGTCCAAAACCGAAGAGGTACAGCCAATAGCAGCTAACGCGATGACACTATTAGTGAAGGCTGGGGTGCAATTCAAGGATAAAGACCTGAAAGGGATACGTGTGCCTGGGGCGGACTTAAGTTATGGCGTATTCGATTCCGCGCAGTTGCAGGGTGCAGATTTAAGGGGGGTTAATCTCAGCGCGAGCTGGCTGCGCCAGGCGAATTTGAGCGGATCACAGATGTTTGGAGTGCAGTTTGGTGAATGGCCTTATCTGCAAGAAGAGGGCGCCGTGAATTCGTGCGCGTATTCACCGGATGGGAAAAACTGTGCGATAGGCCTCGAAAACGGTGAGATCAGCGTATATGACACGTCAAACTGGTCAAAAATCCATACCCTGGTAGGGCATCGCTCCTCTGTTCGTAGCGTGGTGTATTCACCCAGCGGTCAGCAGCTCGCCTCGGGTTCGATCTCAGTGCGATTGTGGAACGCGAAAAGCGGCACGCCTGAGAGTACTTTGATATTCCATGAGGGGATTACTAGTGTGGTGTATTCGCCCAACGGAGAGCAGATCGTTGCGGGTGGTGATGACGCAAGTGTGAATTTTTGGGACGCGAGAAGTGGCGAGCATAAAGAAAGATGGGGACATCCCTCCTATGTTAATAGCGTGGCGTATTCGCCGAACGGCATGCAAATTGTCTCGGGCATGAGTGACCCACTGATGTGTCTGTGGGATGCAAAAAGCGGTGAGCTTAAGCACACTTGGTGTGCCCATAACACCGATGTTCATAGCGTGGTGTATTCGCCTAGTGGAGCGCAGATTGCTTCGGGCAGTGCCGACTCCTCGGTTCGGCTGTGGGACGCGCAAAGTGTCGTAGCTATGCGTACTTTAGAAGGACACACCGACGAGGTTATGAGCGTGGCATATTCGCCGAACGGCACGCACATTGTCTCGGGTAGTAGAGACGAAACAGTGCGGCTGTGGGACCTACAAGGTGGAGCGCAGCACGTCTTGATGGGCCATACCTCTGCTGTTAATAGCGTAGCGTATTCGCCGAATGGATCGCAGATCGCTTCGGGCAGCGATGATGGAACGGTGCGGCTGTGGCATACCCAAAGGGGGGCGCTTGGGCACACCTTGCCAAGCTATACTGACACCGTTAGGAGCGTGGCGTATTCGCCCAGCGGATCACAGATCGCTTCAGGCAGCGATGACGGAACGGTGCGGCTATGGGATGCGCAAAATGGCACTCTTGGGTTCACTTTGACTGGCGAAATCGAACGAGTTACTAGCGCGGTGTATTCGCCCAGCGGAGAGCAGATCGCATCAGGCGGTGCAGACGGAAAGATGCAGTTGTGGGACGCGAAAAGTGGCGAGCGAGGGCTCGGCTGGACAGGCCATACTGACCTTGTTACTAGTGTAGTGTATTCACCTAACGGAGGGCAGATTGCTTCAAGCAGTATGGACAACACAGTGCGGTTGTGGGACGTGGAAAGCGGCGAGCTAAAGTTTACCTGGACAGGACATACTGGCGCTGTTAACAGCGTGGTGTATTCACCCAGCGGATTGCAGATTGCTTCGGGCAGCGATGACAGGATGGTGCAGTTGTGGGACGTGAAAAGCGGCGAGCTAAGGTTTACCTTGACAGGCCATAACGACGCTGTTAATAGCGTGGTGTATTCGCCCGGCGGAGTACAGATTGCTTCGGGCAGTTCGGACAAAACGGTACGGTTATGGGACGCACAAAGCGGCACGCCGAGGTACACTTTTACAGGCCATACCTCCGTTATTAGTAGTGTGGTGTATTCGCCCAATGGAGCGCAGCTCGCTTCGGGCAGTCGGGATAATACGGTGCGTTTGTGGGAGGTTGCTTCAGGTACGTGTCTACGAGTGATGCAAGGATTTGACGGATGGGTCACTAGCATAGCTTGGAAAGCGATGCTTGGGGGTTCTTATCTGTTGACCGGTAGTGCAGATAGGTCATTACGGCAATGGGAGATCAAAAAAGAAAGGGAGGAGTATAAGATAGTGTTGTGTTGGAGTCAGGGGCGTGAAGTATTGACTGCAGCAGATATGCTAATAGACGGAGTAGAAGGGTTAAGTGAAATTAATAAGCGACTACTCAAGCAAAGGGGGGCATTGGAAAGAAAAGCAGCGTGAGTGTTCATCTCTTAAGATGCTTAGCTGATTGTATTTGAGCACATTGTAATTGCCGATAGGGTGCTCTGAGTCTTAACGCTTGCTCGCACGATTGCAATGGATTAATTTTGGTAAACTCAGCAATCGAAATTCCGGTGGGTTTTTTTATACCTAGTGCCAGGCCCACCGGTAAAAGCAGCATATATTAGTACAAGAAACCAACAGATCTGGCCGTTCCCTTCCCTATAAAACATCTAGAAATTTCCCCAGCTTGGACTTGCTATGCTGTGTTCTCCACAGCAAGGCGCAAGACGATAAAAAATAATCTCAAGTTTCGACTTAACTCAAACATTTTTTTCTTGCGTTTATCGTTGCGATCCACTCGCCCACGAAACTGACGAAATAATCCATTCCGAAGCAAAAGACCGGCGCAGGGCTTTTAACTATGGGGCCAAACCAGGGATCAGAAGAGAGACAGCGAAGCAAAAACCGGCGCATAAGCGAGGGAGTGAAACTTTAAAACCTTATAAACACAGGGTTTTGGCGGAAAGGGAGGGATTTGAACCCTCGATACTGGGGACCAGTATACCCTCGAGTCCTGGAGGGAAATCAACAAAGATGAATATAATCAATAGGATAGACGATTCTCTGCTTCGGAACAATAGCCAAATTAGGGCTTTTTAGGCCTTATTAATGCGAATTAGGCATAAGTTTTCCGAAGCAATTTTGACGTAAAATTGCGCGCACAAAACTTCGAGTAAAAGTCGAATACTTTCGAAAGTTTTGGCGTTGCCTATGCGCCAGCTTTGAAGCCGGGGGTTTTATTCAGCGAAAGTTGGATTCTTAGCGGGTAGTGAGGTATTCAGAAAATCAACGAATTATTAGAGAGGAGCGCCCAGCATGTTGCCGATTAGTCCGAATCAGAGCACTCAACCTTCCTTAGCGTCATACATTCCGAAATTGGCTTCAGCTTTTTCTGATACGCAAGAGCGAGCCGATGATCTAAGTGAAAGTAATGTGCAAATCGGTAATGGTTTTTTAAATAATTTAACCATTGGAAATAATAATACAGCGAATAACCATATACATTTAGCGGCGGCAGATTCGAAGTTGATAGAAACCCTGATGTTGCAACATATTTTTGCCTTGCAACCTAATATTAAGCCGTTGGTCAACTTAGATTCGGCTATTGAGGCGTTGCAGAAAAGGTATTTAAAAGGGCTACAGGAAGACAACGAAGTTAAAGATGCGTTGTCGAACTACGTGGAGCCGGAAGGGATGGAGCTTTACGATTCAACTCGCTTTGATTTAAAAAGCAAGGTTCAAGATTTTTTGAACTCCGATAAAAAAGTCTTACTCCTACTAGGTGAAGCGGGTTCAGGCAAGTCGACTTTTAACCGAGATCTCGCGGTGAGCTTGTGGGAAGCCTATATCCAAGGCGGTAAGTCGGAAAATATGCCAATTCCGGTATTTATAGGATTATCGAGCTTGTTAGGGCCGGATCGGAATCTAGTGAGCGCCTTTTTCGAAAGGCATGGATTCTCGAAAGAGCGGATCAAAGAATTACAAAGTAAACATCGATTTGTATTAATTTTAGATGGATTTGACGAGATCGAGCATCGGCAGCAGGTATTTTATAAAGATAATGAGTTAAATGACTGGAAAGGCGCAAAAATCATAATCAGCAGTCGCCCGGAATATTTAGGACCAAACTATCAATATAAATTTCATCCACCAGGCGAGCGTACTGCGTTACAGGAGTATCGGTTAGCGCCGTTTTCGGAAGAAACGATAAAGCGGTATATTGATCGATATAGCGAAATACACCCTGATGCTTTGTGGAGCGCGGAGAAATACAAAAAAGAGTTGGAGGAGCCAAGCTTAAAAGAGCTGGTGAGTAATCCATTTTTGCTGAAAATAACCTTGAGCGTGTTGCCTGAATTGAGCCAAAGACTCCAAATAGAGAATCAGCGTATTACTCGAATTGCAATTTATGATCAGTTTGTGGAAAGCTGGTTTGGTCGTTCGCAACAGAGGCTAAACCAGATACTTGAGGTTGGCTCAAAAGAAAGAAAAGAATTCAAAGATTTAGAAAGAGAAGGCTTTGCTGGTTTCGGAGTGGATTTTAGCAAGGAACTGGCATTGGAAATGTATCAAGCAGGGGAAGTGATAACGCATTATCAGGCAGTAACCCATGCGAGATGGAAAAAAAATAATACCTCTACAGAGGCAGATTGGCACAAGCGCTTACTAAGCAATGAAGATACAACGACTGTGTTGATGCGCTTAAATGCACCCTTAATCTGCCAGGACAGGCCAAATAACTTAAGCAAGGAATATCGATTTATCCATAAATCGTTGCGGGATTATTTTGTGGCGCGTGGTATGTGGGAAGAGTTTAGTACAGATAAAAAGCTCGAGGCTTCCTCGTGGTTTAATAGTTTAAATATCGTGAAAGATCCTGCGGTATTGCAGTTTTTAGCAGAACGCATGCAACAAGAGCGGGAGCTAAAAGAGTATCTTTTAAGCGTGGTAGAGCAATCTAAAGGAGAGGACGGTGCTCAATTTGAGAGAGGTGCGGCGAATGCAATAACGGTGCTAGTCAGAGCAGGTGTGCAATTTAACGGAGAGGATTTAAAGGGTATCCGAATCCCTGGTGCAGATTTGAGTTATGGGGTATTTGATTCAGTGCAGTTGCAAAAGGCAGATTTAAGCGAGGTCAACTTGCGAGGTGCTTGGCTACGAAAAGCGAATTTTAATGGTACGGATCTAGCCGGAGTTCAATTTAATGAAAAACCTTCTTTGTATGTGTCAGGGATGGTTTATGACTGCTGTTATTCCTCGGACGGCCTTTGGTTTGCTGTGGTGGACAACGATGTTATTGATCTATATGACGCGGATACCTTGGAACAGGTAGATATTTATTCGGGGCATAAAGATAAGGTAACGAGTATTGCCTTCTCACCTAACAGTGATTGGATTGTGTCTGGTAGTTATGACAACACGGTAAAACTATGGAATGTATTAGGTGAGCAGAGCCTCAAGCAAACTTATATTGGGCATCAGGATGCAGTATGGAGTGTTGCATTTTCACTTGACGGAAAATGGATTGCATCGGGCAGTGATGATAAAACATTAAATTTATGGGATGTATCGGACACACAGGCCCCTATACATACGTATCCTAAGCACAAAGATCGGGTTGGTGATATTGCATTTTCACCGAATGGTCAATGGATTGCATCTATTGATGATCATAAGATTAAATTATGGAATGTATCGAGTCCATGGACACTTGCCCATACTTATGTCGGAGATGAAAAATTGTTCCATGGTATCGCGTTTTCGCCAGATGGGCAGTGGCTTGCATCGAGTGATTTAAATGATGCGGTGAACTTATGGAATATAGTATCTGGCGAGCGAAACCCTGTACACAGATATTTTGAGCACGGGGATGGCATACAAAGCATCGCATTTTCTCATGACAGTCAACTTATCGCATCTGGTAGCGATGATTCAACCGTAAAGTTGTGGAGTGTTTTAGGTGAGCGGGCGCTTATACACACCTATGCAGGGCAGGAAAATAGCATCTTTAGAGTCACCTTTTCACCAGATCGCCAGTGGCTTGCATATGGTGGAGACGGTGGGAAAGTGATGTTTTTGAGAGTATTGGACACACCGAACATTATTCATGCCTATGATAGCCATGATAGTTCTGTGCAGAGTGTTGAATTTTCTCGAGACGGTCGGTGGTTTGCCTCGAGCAGCTGGGACAAGACAGTGAGGCTATGGGATCTGTCGACAGATGTTCCAACGTTGGCGCGTATTTATACTGAACAAGATTACATTAATAGCATCTCATTGGCACCTGATGGCCAATCGATTGTATCCGGTATTTGGGACGGAGCGGTAAAGCTGTGGAGCGTATCAGACACAACAGCGCCCACTCATGAATACGGCAGACGTGATGAACGGGTGACAAGTGTTTCGTTTTCTTTGGATGGAAAGTGGATTGCCTCTGGTAGTTATGATGCAACTGTGAAGTTATGGCATATGTCAGGAGAGCGTGGGCTTGAGCATACTTATAAAGGGCACGAAGACAACATATGGAGTGTCGCGTTTTCGCCCAATGGCTGTTGGCTGGCTTCCGGTAGTGGTGATAAAACAATAAGGTTATGGGATGTATCCGTTCCAAGTATGGACGCGCGTATTTATAGTGAGCATGAGGGCGCGGTGAAGAGCGTGGCATTTTCGCCTGATAGCCAATGGCTAGCATCTGGTAGTAGAGACAATACAGTGAGACTCTGGTCTGTGCGGAAAGGGGACTGTCAAGCAATATTGGAAAGCTTTGTTGGGAGTATATATGCAGTAGCATGGGGCCCGTCGCTGCCTGGAGGATGGATGCTTGCCACGGGAGGCGAAGATAAAGCGGTTCGCTTTTGGCGAGTTTGTGAAGACTCGGGTCAAATAGATCAAGTTAAATTAGAATGGACTTCGTTGCAAGACAGCTTGATGGCAACAGGTGCATTAATAGGAGAGGCGGTAAATTTAAGTGAGTCGAATAAGCTACTTTTGGGGCTTCAAGGAGCGGTATTGCCAAAGAGGAATGAGGTTAGCACAGTAGAGGAAAATCCTGATCAACCCGATATAGGCGTCGTTGCTAAATTGAAAAATTTAATTCAAAGTAAATTCAGCTCGAAAACCTATTATGGAGCATATCGTTTGGTTCTGCACATGTTAGAGCAAAAGATTAAATCTTTTCAGGCACAGGAACTAGAAGAAATTGAGGCAGAGGAATCTGACGAGGTATCTCTTAATGAGGAGGAGAATATTATAGAGCTAGCTTAGAATAAGGTTCGGAACTATAAATGCGAGAGGGGCTACGGCATAGCTTGTATATGCTGTAGTTTCCGATAGAAAGCTTTTAATCCAAGAGCTTGTTCCAGCCACTGCCAGCAGACGTTGGCGTTATAGGCATTGACTTCGGTCAGCTCAGAAAGCGTAATCCTGGAGGCGCTTCGGTCGAATTCGGGAAGCCAGATAAAAACAGCGAGGTCACTTTCAGAGTTTCTGATATTGCCCATGCTTCCATGATTTTGGGCAGATAGGTTTTATTCAGTGAAAGCTGAATTTCTATCAGATAGAAAATCATTCAGATGTAGGTTAAATACGAATTATTAAAAAGGAGTAGCCTGCATGTTGCCAATTAATTGTATTAGTTCCGACTTGATCGTACAGTAAGGCTATTGCCAAATGGTGGGGTTATCCGGTTTGATAGAGGTGCGAATCTTTATTAAACCAGCGCATAAGCGCGTAGGAATAACCCCATGTATAGTGTTCATCAAAATATCATTAAACACAAGGTCGGTCTGCTCAATTTGGCAACAGAACTTGGCAACGTGTCTCGCGCCTGTAAGGTGATGGGATTTTCGCGCGACACATTTTATCGCTATCAAACGGCGGTAGAAACCGGCGGAGTGGATGCGTTGATCGATGCCAATCGTAAAAGCCCAATCTTAGAAATCGTGTTGAAGAAACCACCGAAATAGCGGTAGCTGAATTTGCTCTGGAACAGCCTGCTTTTGGCCAAGTCCGCGTCTCCAACGAACTGCGTAAGTGGGGGTATTTTTGTTTCCCCATCGGGAGTGCGGTCAGTTTGGCTACGGCGCGATTTAGAGTCATTTAAAAAGCGCCTTTCAACGCTAGAGAAGCACGTTGCTGCAACGAGTGGGGTTCTAACTGAAGCACAAGTTGTTGCGCTCGAAAAAAAGCAGGGCGACGACGTAGTGCACGGCGAGATCGAAACATCTCACCCTGGTTATCTTGGCAGCCAGGATGCATTTTATGTTGGCACGATCAAGGGTATAGACCGAATCTACCAGCAAACCTTCGTGGATATCTACTCGAAGCGGGTTGCGGCTAAACTTTCCACAACCAAGTCCAAGGTTCGACATCCGAAGACGAATGGAATTTGCGAGCGATTTCATAAAACTATCCTGCAAGAGTTTTATCAGGTCACATTCCGCCGTAAAATCTATTCTTCAATCGAACAACTGCAAAATGATCTCGAGGATTGGCTGGCGTATTACAACAACGATCGTACACATCAAGGAAAAATGTGCTGCAGTCGAACACCGATTCAAACATTAATTGACGGAAAGGAGGCTTGGCGAGATAAAATCTCAATACTGAACAACTGAATTTGACCTGACAACTACTCTCGTCAAACCGGGTAACTGTCAGATCAGATCGCGACTAATACACATAAGCTGTTAAAGCAGCGTGGTGCCGTATTCTCGGTAAATAGATTATTAAATCTTCTCTATAAAAATATGAAAGCTTGATAGGTGTGGTCGAGGTTACTTTTAAAGTAAAAAGCGAGCCTGTCATTATTTTTGTGTGCGATGAAGCCTCACCAAGAAATTACAGTCTCATGCTAAAGAAACAGTAAATCGGTCGCCAAATAAGATGGCAAATTGAATTTTAGCTGCTCGCCATATAATCGGAGGCATTTTCCACTCCTTAGAGATATTGCGCAAGGCTAAATAAATTAATTTAATAGCGGCTTGGTCGTTAGGGAAATGGCCTCGATTTTTAATCACCTTACGCACGCGCATATGCAAACTTTCAATGGCATTCGTTGTATAGATGATTTTACGAACCTCCAGGGGGTAGGCAAAAAACGGAATAACTTCTTGCCAATGACGTTGCCAAATTGAAGCAATGGGCGGATATTTGAGGCCCCATGGGCCATTGGCAAAGGCTTCAAGCGCTTGAGCCGCTTCCTCTTCGGTCGTGGCTCGATAAATCGTTTTCAATTCTGCCGCCACCGCTTTGCGGTCTTTCCAGCTCACAAACTCTAAGCTATTCCGTATTAAATGGACAATACAGGTCTGAATTTGCGTTTGCGGGAAAGCGGCTGTGATCGCTTCTGGAAACCCTTTGAGCCCATCTATTACAGCAATCAAGATATCCGTCACGCCCCGATTTTTGAGCTCTGTCATCACCCTAAGCCAGAATTTTGCCCCTTCAGTCTGCTCTACCCAGATGCCTAAAATTTCTTTCAGGCCATCGGGTCTTACACCTAGCGCCAGGTAAACCGCTTTATTCTTTACGCTGCCTTCATCCCGTATCTTCACTCGCAGTGCATCAAAAAATACCAACGGATACACGGACTCCAACGGACGATTCTGCCATTCAGTCACCTCATCCATTACGCTTGAGGTCACCTTTGAGATTAGGTCTGGCGAGACTTCTAGACCATAAAGTTCCGTCAGATGCCCTTGGATCTCTCTTACCGGTAAACCCCTTGCGTACAGGGAAATCACCTTATCATCGAACCCAGGTAAGCGTCTTTGGTGCTTCGCTATCAATTGTGGATCAAAATTCCCCTCCCGATCTCGAGGTATATTCAACTCTATCTTATCCTGAGACGCTAATACTGTCTTCTTGCTACTCCCATTCTTATAGTTACTTTTTATTTCTCCCGCATTCCGCTCTTGAGCAAGATGATGGTCTAATTCCGCTTGCAGCATTCTCTCTGCTAATGCTTTTTTTAGCTGACCAAATAACCCGGCCTCTGTAAATAGCGATTGCGGATTCGACGGATCTACTCCTTCTAAGATTTTATCTAATAGTCCTTCGTCTAACTTTGTCATAGGATTCCTTTTTTATTACTTCTATTATCAGATGAATTCCTCTGCACACAAAGTTTCTGACACGCTCCGCGTGGATAGAAATCGTTATAGCGTTCCGGTTCGCTTTGCCGGACAAGCCGTGTCCGTACGTATGAGCGCCAACCTAATCCAGGTGGTGGCCCAGGCTCAGGTCGTTGCGACTCACCAGCGAGTCTTTGGGCGTGACCAACTCATCTGCGATCCTTGGCATTATCTGCCTGTGCTAGAGAAGAAACCCGGTGCCCTACGCAATCCAGTGGCGCACTGTTATTCCAGCTCATCGGACAGCTTTATGAGAAAACTTCTTTAATCATCCCACTAATCTCTCATTTAGCGAATGGGTACAAGTCTTCGGCGACGCAAAAATGACCACCGCTCTGTTAGACCGCATTACTCATCATTGCCACATCCTTGAAACTGGCAATCAATCTTACCGTTTCAAACATCGAAATATCCCTTCTCATTTAGTCCCTTAACTGGAAACTTTTCGGCGCTGTTTACTGGCAAATTTTGGACGCTGTTTGACAATTTAAGGCAGCATGTAGAAAAGGATGGATTCGTGTCTTGTTGAATGATTTCGCATGGCAGCCCATAAGAAAAAATAAAGAGATTTAATCTCCTGGCAGAGAAACCCTTTGATAAAAGAAGGTTGCCATGCGCCATATTTCTAAAAATCCATCACCAACTTACCCTCAACAATCTGTATCCAGCGCAGGAGAAACGCCTTCCCGCAGTGGGAATCTGCGTCGGGCAAGGAGTCCATCCCCGCTGGGTTCGTCCACTCTGGCAAAACGTAGACGTGGAGAGGCAGAAGAGGCACAAAAAAGCAATTCAGGCGGTTTTGATAGAGCACGGTTTGATGAAGGCGATGCAGGAATAGATAATCTTGTTACGCATAAAATTACAACGGATATGAATTTTCTAACGATAGACGATTCGAATAGTTGCTTTGCAGAGGCATTTGAAGCGACATATCCTTCTTATGAGGGGGATTGGAGATTAAGTAGCGATTTTTTCCCATTGGGAATTCTATGCGATTTGGAAAGCCAGGAAAGGTTAGAGGAGAGGGAAGAAAATCAAAGTGATAGTGCAGAGGATGCCTTAACGGATTTACCCATTGCTCATGCGGATGATTCCTTAGCAGATGAAGGTTGTGAAATGAGTTCGGAGGGAGAGCCAGAAGCGAATCATGCGAGGCCTTCCTCTGGGGTGTGGGAGAGTCTGCCTGGGCAGACGCGGATGAGGATTAATCACAAAGCCCTCCAGTCTTTTATCAAGACAGAGTCACCGGATTTGTCGATGAGAATATGCAAGCTGCGAGAAAAATATATAGAGAAATACGGAGAAGAATCGTGTCCTAATTCCCGTGTTTTTGCAAGCGGCTTACAAAAGTTGAAGGCTAAGCAGGTAGGGAAACATCCGAATCAGCCGAAGCTGCGGCGGAAGTATATAAATGCTGACCGCGGTGCCCTCCAGAATTTTATCAAGGCAGTGTCACCGGATTTGTCAATGAGCGCAGAGAAGCTGCGAGATGCATATATAAAGACCTACGGAAAAGAATTGTGTCCTGGCCTCGCTGGTTTTTCAAGAGTTTTAGGAACGTTGAGGGATGAGTGGACAAGGGAAAATCCGAATCAGCCGAAGCTGTGGCAGCAGCATATAAATGTCGACCACGATGCCATCCAGAATTTTATCAAGACAACGTCACCGGATTTGACGATGAGCTTAAAGCAGCTACACGATAAATATAAAAAGACCTACGGAGAAGAATCGTGTCCTAGTCAAGGTGTTTTTTATACAGATTTACAAAAATTGAGGGATAAGTGGGTAAAGGAAAATCCGGGTAAGCTGAAGCCGTGGGAGGTGCATACAAAAGTTCGGAATTTATCGAAGCAGTGTCACCAGATTTGAGTATGGGCGCATCGAAGCTACGAAATAAATATATTGACACCCACGGAGAAAAATCGTGTCCTAGCCCGAAGGTTTTTGACGGAGTTTTATGAAAATTGATAAATCATGTAGAGGAAAATCAGGGATACAAGTTAGCTCGTTCTTGAACTGCTCCCAAAGTTAGATACTGATCTAAATTTTTTTGAGATAGTTTAAGAGGAAATTAATTTCAAGGGCTACATGTTTTGTTGAGACTTCTGTTTTGGCTCGCTTTTCTCTATCTGAAACGCCCCAGACTTTTTTGTTGAATTGACCTCATCGTTGGATTGGGCAGGGCATAGGCTATCCAAAAAATACTTCTAAGCCCTGACTAAGCCCAACCGTTTTGTTCTTGTATTGATCGTTGCGATAAGTCCGCCCACGAAACAGACGAAATAACGCATCCCGAAGCAAAAGACCGGCGCAGGGCTTTTAGCGATGGGGCCAAACAAGGAATAGGAAGAGGGATAACGAAGCAAAAACCGGCGCAGAAGCGGAGGTTTTAAACGGGAAAGCCTTATAGAATCAGGGAATTGGCGGAAAGGGAGGGATTTGAACCCTCGATACTGGGGACCAGTATACCGGATTTCGTACAGGACGTACGTGGACGCTCCCAGTTTGTCAAGGTTTCAATTCATGAAGGCATGAAGGAAAAGATTGCACCCGTACATCCGGACTGTTAGCGTGAAATTGAATCACTGTCCTTAATGGGAATTGCTGGTCGGCACCTCAATCGAGTCCATGCACTTTGTGTGCTTCGAAATCCACGGGTTTTGCCAACCACGGTCTGACCTGTTTTGCCATCACTTCATGTTCGCTTGAGCAATCGGAGGAGTGTTTCTCGTTAAATTAGGGTTATCTGTTTAGCCTGCTTGAATTATGCAGCGGCTCTCAAGGAGGAGTAATTTACTTCATATTGCCGATCATGGGCTAACAATGCCCAAACAATGCGCGCATTTTTGTTGGCCAGTGCGACGGCGGCTACATTGTTGTTTCGTCGATTAACGACGCCGTTAATCCAAGGGTGCAACTGAGGTTTTTTTGACGCATAGTAAATCACAGAACGCGCGCCATGTATAAGTAGCGATCTGAGATACGAGTCGCCTCGCTTGCTGATCCCCAGCAGGTTCTGCTTACCGCCGCTGGAATGCTGTTTGGGTACGAGTCCTAGCCACGCCGCAACTTGCCGCCCACTCTTAAAGTTTTTAGCATCCCCTATTGAGGCAGCCAAAGCGCTAGCGGTAATCGGCCCAATCCCCGGAATTTGTGCAAGCTTACAACTGGCGGTATCGTTGCGATGCCAACTTTGAATCTGCCCTTCAAGTTCACTGACCTGGCGATCAAGTTCCTTGAGATGATCCAGCAGCCGTTGCACAAGCAGACGAAATGGGCCTGGCAATTCATGACTCGCATCTTCAATCAGCTCAGGTACCTGAGTCTTGATGTAGCCAATGCCTTGCGGGATAACCCTTCCGAATTCACCAAGCAGCCCGCGAATTTGATTGGCTTGGGCAGTACGTGCCTTCACAAAGCTTTGGCGCACTCGATGTAGCGACAGTACTGCTTGCTGCTCCAGATTTTTTATCGGTACAAATCGCATGTTGGGTCGACTCACGGCTTCGCAGATTGCCTCGGCGTCAGCCATATCATTCTTGTTGGTCAGGCCTCCATGCCAATCAGACAAGTGGGTAGGTTGGCGAAGAATTCAATCATCTGACCACGGCTTAACTTCTTCTTAAGTACTGTTTTGCCAGATTTGCCTACGGCGTGCAATTGGAACCATGTCTTTGCTAAATCGATGCCTACTGTTGAGATCTCCATGGCGAATGCTCCTGTCTATCAATGGGTGAGATTGAACTCCCATTTTGGCACAGCATGATGCCGTTTAAAGGGGGGAGCGTCCATCCCATTGAGTCCGGAGAAAAAGTAGATAAAAATCAATAAAAACAAATATATAGGCTATTTTTTTGCTTCGGAGCAATAGCCAAATTAAGGGTTTTTAGGTCTTATTAATACGAATTAAGCATAAGTTTTCCGAAGCAAATTTTGATAGACTTCAGGCGGATGAATTCTTTGATACGCGCTAACTGGCATGAGCAAAAAAAGCCTCGGCTTTAAGTATCGAAAGCAGGGAGGTTCATTAACAAAGGCACGCTTAAGAAGTACAAAATTTTGTAAGTGACAGGCTCAGTTATTGATGCTGTTCAAAGTGACCTAAAGAATTCTTTGCAGTGCCAACAATTTTTAAAGAAATAAGACAAAGTTAAGAAAGGGGGAAAAATATGCTATCAAAAATCGTGGTTGGACTCGGCATTCAATCTTCTCAACCCAAGCTTGCTGCTTTTGAGCAGGGTAAAGAGCATCTAGAAAAGGCGCGAATTCATTGTCAAAGACAGGCTTATAAATTAGCTACAGAAGAGTTTAATAAGGCTAAAGAGGCATTTAAAAAAGCGGTGTTTAACGCAGTTAATATAGAAAATAAACAGGAAAGCGAAGCCCTACTAGGGCAATCTTATTTAGAGCGCGGCGATACTTTACATAAGCTTAAAAAGTTTGATAAAGCGCGACTTAGCTATGAGAAAGCGCGCCCGTATCTACCGAAAGAGACCGTTGAGGAAAAATTGAGGCTTTTACTGAGCGTTGAGCCACAATCTCCATCCAAAGCCCAAGCTCAACACCTGAGTCAATTAACGCACCAATTTGCCCTATCTGCGTTGAGCGCAGCCAACCCATTGATTGCGGCGGTCGCTTCTCTTTGCTTTAAGCAGGACCCTAGCCCAGCAGTATATGGATTTGATCGCAACGCGGAGATAGATGATCTACACAATACTCGCCATCTGGCATATTGCTTGCAGGAAGATGGATTGTCTGAGGAGCGTAGAAAAGCATTAAAGAAAACCGCTGTTGCTGTGCTTGAAGCGTTCTCGCAGAAAGGGTTCAAAACGTTAGAGCTGATTCAAGAAATTGTCCCGCTAGCGATGGTAGGGGATTTAGCCCTCCATCGAGGGCTGATTAGCCTGGCCGTTGATGAGCTGGCTTCACATCGCGTCCTTGTCAATAGAGACTTAGCGCGAGGGTTAGCGGCCATGATCCGGCTTAGTCCCTCTAGCGGTTTGAACTCAGGAGATTTAACGCGCATCCTGAATGTTTTCAAGATAAGGCTGGAAACTGCGCACCGAGAAAGAAACGACGAAGAACTACAAAGCTTGCTCCAGGCTGTGACGCAGCTATTAGATGGCATGGTGCAAAGGGGTGTAAGAGGAATCGACCGAATTCGTTTACAAGAGCCGCTAAACGTTATTTTAAAAGAATTAAGTGAATCTCCAGGGATACTGGGATGGCAAGCGGGCTATGCACGCCAGGCTTTGGCACATATATCTAATAATGAAAGCAAGCTGCATGAGATATGGCGTCACACGTTTAATACATTAGGGGTTCTGACGTATTTCAGTGGCGGCGTGATTAAGGCGGGCAATGGGGATATAGAACCTGATAAATTTTATGATGCTTTAGCCAAATTTTTTGAAGTTAAAGGAAGTATAGAGCAGGGTCAAATGAGGCGTGCCAACTGGTATTTAGCGCTCAGAGTGTCAGATTACTTGCTTGAAACGAATCAATTGATGAGGTTCGAGGCCTTCGTAAAGAATAATCAATGCGGTGCAGACCCTAATTTTTTACAAGGCATCTGTCATCGCCTAGAGCAAATTGCGTGTACTCACCCTGATGAACACATTCGCCAAGGTGCCGTGGGGTTCTTAAGCAAACTATCGCAGTCTAATGGTCAGGAGCGATTGTCAGAGGTTGCACAAAGTGCGAAGCATGCATTAGACCGGATTGAACGAGGCCATCATGCCGAAGTTCTTCCGGTCTGGGACCTAAGCGGGTCTCAGCCAGGCGAAAGTATTTTATTAAAAGAAGAGCTGCTTAAATTAAAAGAAGCGCGCTTAAAAGAAGCGCAGCGTACGCAGCTACAACCCGATCGTGAGCCGTTAGCCATTTTAGGAGATGACATCCAAAAAATGCGGAATAACTATCTATTGGGTTTGCAAAAGGATGAAACGGTAAAAGATGCGCTGAACCTTTATGTTGCCCCCGAGGGTAAGGCTGTGGACAGTGGCGAATCGGGCGAACGTTTTGATTTAAGTAGTAAGCTGAATGCATTTTTAGAGTCGGATAAAAAAGTCTTTTTACTGTTGGGCGAGGCCGGTTCAGGGAAATCGACGTTTAATCGTTATTTAGCCCGCGATTTATGGGAGAAATATGAGCAAGCGGATAGTAAAGAAGATGAGCGTATACCAGTCTTTATCCCGCTAACGACACTAGAAGACCCGAATAAAAATCTTCTGACTGAATATTTTACTGAGGAAGGCTTTTCAAAAGAGCAGATCCAACAGTTACGTCAAAAGCGTCGTTTTATCTTTATTCTGGATGGCTACGATGAGATTAAGCATCGTCAACGAGCTTTTTATACGGATAACAAGCTCGATAAGTGGGGCGCTAAAGTTATAATCAGTAGCCGCCCAGAATATCTAGGGCGAAATTATGACAGCAAATTTTATCCGTCCGGCCAAGCCGGCGTATTTGAAAAATGCGAGTTAGCGCCCTTTTCTAAGGCTGCAATTAGAGGCTATGTAAAAAGCCATATCAGGCATGCTCAAGACCCCAAATGGAATGCGGAGCAGTATGAAAGCGCTTTATCGCATCCCGACTTACAAGCGCTGATAGGCAATCCATTTTTACTTAAGATTGTGCTAGATGTATTGCCTTCATTGGGTTCAAAAAAAGATTCTTCTAATCGGAATTCGTATACTCGAGGAGCGCTCTACGAGCAGTTTGCGAAGAACTGGTTTGAACGCTCGAAAAGCCGATTACAAGGTATTCGGTTGACAGAAAAAGAACAAGAAACATTTGACCGTTTAGCCGAAGGCGATTTTATTGAGGATGGCATTCATTTTAGCCAGGAATTTGCGCTTGCGCTGTATAAAAAACAAGTACTGGTAGCGACGTATTCGAAAGGAAAAGGTAGCGACGGACAAGATTGGAGTCATTTTTTAAGTAGTGACGATGAAAAGACGCGGCTATTACGGTTTAATGCGCCATTATCGAGGCAGGGGGATCAATACCGGTTTATCCATAAGTCCTTGCGAGATTATTTTGTAGCTCGGGTGCTATGGGAGGAGTTAGAAAATTCGGCTGGATTAGATACATGGAGGGTTTCTGAACCGTTAGACGGACTGAAAAATGTGCGACGGTTATGGGATGAGCTCAAGGATTCAGAGCAGGTTGATCGAGAGGGATTATTGAACCGATTCAATCTGGTGGAGGATGCGGCGATTCAGAGCTTTTTAGTGGAGCGGGTAGAGCAGGACAGGGCGCTGGTGCAACCGCTGCTGGCGTGGATCCAAGCATCAAAGCAGACAGACACCTTGAGTCAGGGCGCAGCGAATGCGATGACGATTTTGGTTAAAGCAGGGATCCAATTTAATGGGATGGATTTACAGGGTATCCGGGTCCCTAGAGCGAATTTGAGTTATGGCATATTTGATTCTGCGCAGTTGCAAAAGGCAGATTTAAGAGAGGTCAATTTTAGCAAGAGTTGGCTGCGCGAGGCGAATTTAAGCGGAGCGCAGATGGCAGAGGTGCAGTTTGGCGAATGTTCATATCTCCAGGAAGAGGGCCAAGTGTGGTCCTGCGCTTATTCACCAGATAAGAAAACCTATGCCGCAGGGCTTGATAACGGTAAGATCAGCGTGTATACGACCCCGAATTGGGAAAAAATCCATACCTTAAAAGGCCATACCGATACTGTTTGGAGCGTGGCATATTCGCGCGACGGCGATCAGATTGCGTCGGGTAGTTCGGACAAGACGGTAAGGCTGTGGGACGTGAAAAGCGGAACCGTTAGCCGCATCTTAGAAGGCCATAGCGCTGCTGTTTTTAGCGTGGTGTATTCGCCCAGCCGCGATCAGATTGCGTCGGGCAGTTTGGACAAGACGGTAAGGCTGTGGGACGTGAAAAGCGGAACCGTTAGCCGCATCTTAGAGGACCATACTGATGCTATTAGAAGCGTGGCGTATTCGCCCGATGGCTATCAGATTGTGTCGGGAAGTTGGGACAAGACGGTAAGGCTGTGGGACGCGAAAAACGGAACCGTTAACCGCATCTTAGAAGGCCATGCCGCTACTATTGTGAGCGTAGCGTATTCGCCCAACGGCGATCAGATTGCGTCGGGCAGCAAGGACAATACGGTAAGGCTGTGGGACGTGAAAAGCGGAGCCGCTGACCTCACCTTAAAAGGCCATGCTGATGCTGTTTTTAGCGTGGTGTATTCGCCCCGCGGCGATCAGGTTGTGTCGGGCAGTTTGGACAAAACGGTAAGGCTGTGGGACGCGCAAAGCGGAGCCGCTGGCCTTACCTTAGAAGGCCATACCGATGCTGTTGCGAGCGTGGTGTATTCGCACGACGGCGATCAGATTGCGTCGGGGAGTTGGGACAATACGGTAAGGCTGTGGGACGCGCAAAGCGGAGTCGCCGGCCTCACCTTAAAAGGCCATACCGATGTTGTTAGAAGTGTGGCGTATTCGCCCGACGGCGATCAGATTGTGTCGGGTAGTTGGGACAAGACGGTAAGGCTGTGGGACGCGAAAAGCGGAGCCGCCGGCTTCACCTTAAAAGGCCATGCCGCTACTATTGTGAGCGTAGCATATTCGCCCGACGGCGATCAGATTGCATCGGGCAGCAAGGACAATACGGTAAGGTTGTGGGACGCGAAAAGCGGAACCGTTCGCCGCATCTTAAAAGACCATACCGATGCTGTTTTGAGCGTGGCATATTCGCGCGACGGTGATCAGATTGCGTCGGGCAGTGTGGACAATACGGTAAGGCTGTGGGACGTGAAAAGCGGAACCGTTCGCCGCATCTTAAAAGGCCATACCGGTGCTGTTATAAGCTTGGCGTATTCGCCCGACGGCGATCAGATTGCGTCGGGGAGTTGGGACAAGACGGTAAGGCTGTGGAACGCGCAAAGTGGAGCCGCTGGCCTTACCTTAGAAGGCCATACCGCTCTTGTTTGGAGCGTGGTGTATTCGCCCCGCCGCGATCAGATTGCGTCGGGCAGTTCGGACAATACGGTAAGGTTGTGGGACGCGAAAAGCGGAACCGTTAGCCGCATCTTAAAAGGCCATACCGGTGCTGTTTGGAGCGCGGTGTATTCGCACGACGGCGATCAGATTGCGTCGGGCAGTTTGGACTGTACGGTAAGGCTGTGGGAGACCCAAACGGGTGAGTGCCAAATCCTCATTCAGGATAGCGGGTCGGTGGCGAGCCTTGCTTGGAAAAAGATCTCCGATGGCGATTATTTAGGGATAGGCAGTGTGGATAAATCAGTACGGCAATGGGAATTAAGAAAAGAGGATGGGAATTATAAGGCGCATTTTAACTGGAGTACGTGTCATAATTTTTTGACAGTAAGAGGAGCGTTAATAGGAGGAGTAGAGGGCTTAAGCGAAGTGAATCAAAAGCTGTTAACCCAGAGAGGAGCCGCGTTGGCGTAGGGTGTATGGGCGCGTAAGCGCTTGTTTGTAATGAGTGGAGCTATCTCTTTACAGAGTTTTAATATCCCTGTATGAGGAGTTTTGAGGCTCGTTGGTAGAGTTTGAATCGCCGATAGAAAAATAGGTCGGAGCGGGTTCTCGCTGCTATAGGCATTATACAGTATGGTATTTGCATCTTTACGGTATGTGTAAAGCGGTAGATTTCGATTAATCGTGAGAGGAGCTATGGCATGCTTGTGTATGCTGTAGCTGCTTATAAAACGCTTTTAATCCAAGTGCTTGTTCACGCCATTGGTAGCAGACGTTAGCGTTAAATGCATTGGCTTCGGCAATCTCAGCAATTGAAACGTAGGCGGGTTCTCGGTCAAACTCGGTGGCAACTGTGTGTCCAGCGAAGGCTGGCATGTTCAGCAGGAGTTAGTCCTGCCGGGGTAAAAGTCAGAAGCCTCGTAGCTTGGATAGCAGGGTGGCGGGAAACCAAAATTCTGAAGCCTATCGACAATCGCTCTGTAAGAGAGCGCGCGAGTCATCGGGCCGTAATGAAAGTGAACGCAAAAGTGGCCTCGAAAATGATGTTGCCCCCTTCTCACGGACAGTAAAGGGTTTCCATAAATCAATTGGAAACAGAGATGAAATTGTTTTGTAAGTCGGCATGAATACTAGGTAAAACAGAATCCATTGTGCCCAGTATCAGACCCTCTGACTCGTATAGAGAGTCATCAGGCTGAATGTCGTTTTTTTGCAAATGTTTCCTTTCAAAATGAATCGGTGAAACGTAATCAAGAGAGGAATGCCTACGTTTAGGGTTATACCAAGCCTCAATCCACGTAAATACAGCTAAGCGAGCGTCAGACTTACTTTTAAAGCTACGCCGATCCAGCAATTCGCACTCAAGACTGGCAAAGAAGCTCTCTGCCATCGCATTGTTGTAGGCATCACCAACGCTGCCCATAGACAGTTTCACGCCCGCTGCCTTGCAGCGATTGCTAAAGGCAAAACTGGTGTATTGACAGCCCTGGTCGCTATGATGAATCACATTCTCAGGCTGACGTTGTTCAAGTGCCATATTCAAAGCGTCGAGCATCAGCTCTGTAACGAGAGACTCGCCAATGGCCCAGCCCACGACACGTCGACTCCACACATCCAAGACAATGGCCAGATAGATAAAGCCAGCTCCAGTCGGCACAAACGTAGCATCCGCCACCCATAGCTGATTCGGCTCATCAGCAACAAATTGACGCTTCACCAGATCAGGTGCGGGCGGCTGCCGTAAGTCACGCCGAGTGGTCACTTGATAGCGACGACGGCACACGCCACGTAGGCCCTGAAGGCGCATCAGCCTTGCTACTCGGCGACGGCTAACGGCCCAGCCTTGCTCCATCAGCTCAGCTCGAATACGGGGCATTCCATACGTCGCATCTGACTCAGCATGAATGATGCGAATCTCTTCTATCAGCTGCGTATTTTCTTGTTGACGAGCACTCGGTTTACGCTGACTCCAAGCGTAATACGCACTACGCGAAACTTTTAATACTCGGCACAGCACCTGCACGGGGAATTCGGCCTGATTCGCCATCATGAGCTCGAAGAGGGGGTAGATATCTTCTCGCCTTTTGCGGCAAACCAGGCCGTAGCCTTTGCCAAGATATCGCGCTCCATTTGAAGCTGTCGTACTTGACGCCGTAAGCGACTGAGCTCTTCTCCCTCTGCCGTAGTTAGGCCCACCTTGATCGATGATTTAGGGGCTTGAGCTATTGAGGCTTGGGCGACCCAACTCAAGATTGTTTTAGTGCAGCATCCGAACTCTTTAGATAGCTCTTTAGCGCTCTTACCTGCTTGCACAAGCTCTACGATTTGTTGACGAAAGGCCGATGGATATGGCGCTTTGCTTTTACGCATTACAGACTCCTTTTTGATAGTTTAAGGGTGTCCGTGAAAAGTGGTCAACATCAAGGTGACGCAAGCAGATGAGCGTACTGTCAAGGCGCTGTCTGCGCACGAATCGGTTCTGGCGTGGAATGAGATTGCCGATGCATTGGCCCCTAATGGTATTCCAGGAGAAATGCTTGCCGAAGCTTTGACGCCGCTCAATGAGCGTTTGGAAGACTCGGCTGCGATCACAGAATGGGCGCAGGTTGTGGTGACAAAGGATATGCAGGTGCAAGCGGGTGGCCGTTCATATGCGCTGTTATCGGAATCGGAGAAGTGGCGAGTGGATGCGATGTTGGCGGAAGCAATCTCTTATCTGTCCAAAATCAAACTGCTGGTGCTGGATCGGTTTGATGTACTGGATTTGAAAGGCCGAGAAGGGTTATTGGCGTGGCTGGATATTCTGGCCCAAGGCGGAGAGATCGATACCGCGCTGATTTTTGGCACGCTTAAAGCACTGCCTCAAAGTTTTTCCCAAAACATAGAGACGCACTGGCTGGAAAACGGGGTGATTGTCCAACTCAAAGAAGCGGCTTGAATCCAGCCCACACAGATAAGGAAAGTTATGTATCAGTTAAATATAGAAGCCGCGCGGCTAGCGGAACAGCGCAGCAGCCGTATCACAGCGCCAGGGGCATATGAGGGTCAGTTTATGCAGGCGGTAGAGGTGACGAGTCCGCATAAAACTCGTGGTATCGAGTTGGTGTTTGAAACGGAGAACAAGGCGAGGGCATATTTTACGTTGTGGACGTTGGATATAGATAAAAAAGAGCTGTATGGCTATCGGTATCTGAATGCGCTGATGGTGTGTTTGGGGCTTGAAAAGTTGGAATCGGAGCCAGGGGCGATCAGGAAGTGGGAGGAGAATGAGATGGTGAATAAGCGCGTCCAGGTTTTTAAAGCGTTATTGGATAAAGAAATTGGGGTGCTGTTAGACACCGAAGAATATGAAAAGCGGGATGGCGGAATTGGAATCAGGGTAGCGCCGGTGGGATTTTTCTGCACCAGCACGAAGCGAATGGCCTCAGAGATCTTGGACCAAACAAGAGAAGCGGAGCAACTGAAGGAATTATCGAAAATGCTCAAGCATCGCCCGCTTAAAAAAAGCAACATTCCATTCAGTCGTGAGTCATGTGCGACGGCCCCGAGTCCGTTGAGCGATATAGACGACGATATTTCATTTTAAAGCTGTCACACAGGCTCGATGAGCACTTGGAGGCTGAATCATGCAACCCTTATTTCATTATGCCAAACGATTAAGAAACTGGCTCAGTTCAAGGCCCACTCGAATTGGGATGGTTCCGTTACCGGTGTTTGGACTGATGTGGTTATGTTTACTGAGCTTTATCGCGCTGGGTGAGATGCCAGGAGAACTCTCGGTGATGTTGGCGGTGGTGGCGGTATTGGGATTTAGCTGCGCCGAGATCGGTAAACAAATACCGGTTCTGCGGTACTTGGGCGGCCCCGTGATGGTGACCGTGCTCTTACCGTCGTACTGCGTATATAGCGAGCTCATGCCGATGGAGCTGGAAAGCTCGATACGGGAATTTTGGGAGAACACGAATATCCTGTATCTGTTTACGGCTGCGGTGGTGGTGGGCGGTATTTTGAGTATGGAACGGAGTCTTTTGATTAAAGGTTTTGTGAAACTCTTTGTGCCGCTTGCTGCGGGTTCTGTAGCCGCGGCAATCGTCGGCACCCTGACGGGGATGGCGTTGGGACTAAGCGCACACCACACCTTCTTCTTTATCGTGATTCCGATCATGGCGGGTGGCCTGGGTGAGGGGGCGATTCCGCTGACTCTGGGCTATGCGGCGATTTTACACACGTCCCAGCCAGAATTATTTGCACAGGTGATGCCGCCAATCGTGCTGGGGAATCTGACGGCGGTGGCATGTGCTGGGATGCTGCATCGACTTGGGCAGCTTAACTCGGACCTGAGCCAACTAGGTCAAAAGCTGTCCGCAGGGCATTTAAAAAGCCGGCCCACCGATTCAACACCCGCCGCTTTGATGGAGTCGTTGGCCTCGGTGGGGATGGTGGCTTTGAGCCTCTATATGGTGGGGGTTTTGGTACATCAATTGACCGGTTGGCCCGCGCCGTTGGTGATGCTGGGCTTGGCGGTCCTGATCAAACTCACGGTGACGCTTTCATCCGGACTGGAAGAAGGGGCGTATCTGATGCACCACTTTTTTACCAAAGCGGCGGCGTATCCGGTTCTGTTTGTGCTCGGACTGACCTTAACGCCTTGGCAGGTCTTACTTTCGGTTTTAACGCCGGTTTATTTAATCACGATTGTGGTGACGGTGCTGACGTTGGCGCTGGTGGGTCTGATTGTAGGTCGTTGGGCGGGATTAAACCCGATAGAAAGCGCCCTTATCAATGTTTGCCATAGCGGGATGGGTAGCGTGGGGGACATGGCGATTTTGACCTCAGCGCATCGGATGCACCTGATGCCGTTTGCGCAGTTGGCGACGCGTATGGGGGGAGCGCTCACGATAGTGATTGCGCTGATGATGTTTAGCGTTTACCAAAATTAATTTAAAGAAAAGTCATGATGAAGAGCCAAGAAAGTGCAAAGCGTTATAGATATGCGGTGCTGAACTATGGCGAACGATTTGAAGATGGATATGGTTTTGAATCGAAGCTAGATGAAGATGAGGTTGAAGATTTAGTGCGAGCAGCAGCGGAGCATATTGATTCGGAGAGTTTTTGGTGGGCGGATAGTGGAAAGGGTGAAATGGTTATTGAAGTGTTTAAAGAGGATGGTTTAAGTCTAGGTGTTTTTGGAGTTTATAAAAAACGGATAACCCGTTTTAGTATTTATCCAAAAAATAAAAGCCTAGATTCAACGACCCAGGGCCAACGGTAAGCAGTAAAACCCCATGAATGAATGGAGAAAAGAGATGAAGACGTATAAATACATTGTGGATGAACGTTGGGGATTTGAAGATGCGGATTGTTTAGAGTCAACTTGGGGTGAAGAGGATGCCGAGTATGTAGCCAGAGAGGTGGCAGGGAATTATTACTCAGAAAGTGAGGGAACTTGGGAATGGAATGAATCTATTTCAATTCAAATCTTCAAAGAGGATGGGACAAGCCTCGGAGTATTTGAGGTGGGATACGATTTGGAACCTCAATTTTGGGTTTTTGAAGAAAAGCCGGCTCAACGCTCCAGCCTATGCTGAGGAGTGGAAATGAGTGAAGTTTTTTTGACCGAAGCGCAAGTGGATGAGCTGACAGGGATCAGGCGGGGCAAGACGCTGGAAGCGGGAACCGCATATGCCCGCAAGGCGAGTAAATACGAAAGGCAGGAAGCCTATTTAAAAGAGCAGGAGATCGTATTTTTTATGAACCAGCGAGGTCGGCCGATTGTGACGCGTGCCGCGGTAGAGGGTCGGTCAGAAGAAGTGAAAGCGAAAAGTTGGCAACCAAAGTTAGCGGGTCAGGTAAAAGATGAGCCAAACCGAGTCTAATTTACCGCCGCGGATGCGGGCGAGGGTACAGCGTAGTGGCCAAACCTATTATTACTACGACACGGGCCATTCCTCGAGACAGGAGATCGCGCTGGGTGCAGATTATCTAGAAGCGCTGCAAAAGTGGAGTGAGCTGGATAGTCAAAACCAGTCGGAGGATCGAGTCATGGTGACGTTTCGCCATGCGGCACAACGGTATAGACAGGACGTAATCCCAACGAAGGCCCCTCGCACGCAGAAAGATAATTTGGCGGAGTTGGTTAAATTGCTGGAATTTTTTGATAATCCGCCCGCGTTAATAGATGAGATCAGGCCGATCCATATTCGTCAGTTTTTAGATTGGCGCGTGAAAGAAACCGTGAGAAAGCTGAAAGAGGCTGGCAAGGCAGTGAAGGGCACGGAAGGTCAGATCCGAGCGAATCGAGAGAAGTCATTGTTCTCGCATATCTGGAACAAAGCCAGAGAATGGGGGTATACGGATCAGCCGAATCCTTGTTTAGGGATCAAGGGTTACCGAGAAGAGGGGCGTAGTGTCTACATCGAAGACAGTGAATATGGCGCGATTTATACGAAAGCGCGGCAACCGTTACGGGATGCGATGGATTTAGCGTATCTGACGGGTCAGCGCCCCTCGGATATTCTAAAGATGACAGAGCAGGATATCAAAGAAGGCTGTCTACTGGTGCAGCAAAACAAGACGAAGACGAAACTGAGAATAGCGATCACCGGTCATTTAGAAAAGACGCTGGAGCGCATATTAAAGAGAAAGGCTGGGCATAACACTGGCTATTCTGATCTCGTGGTGAATGAGTTAGGAGAGCGCATTGCGTTAAAAACGTTGCAAGCGATGTTTGCGCAAGCGCGGGCAAAGGCAGGCTTATGCAAAGCAGAGTATCAGTTCCGAGATTTAAGAGCGAAAGCGGGCACGGATAAGGCGGAGCTATCGGGGGATATTCGTCGAGCGCAAAAGCAGTTGGGGCATACGAGTATCAAGATGACGGAGCACTATGTTCGTAATCGCCGAGGCGAGAAAGTGGAGCCGACGAAATAATAGAAACCGATGAGTTTAATTTATTTCTGTAAAATCTGGCGGCTCACATGGGTGAGTGATAATAAGCTCTGGACCAGGGCCTATCAAGATTGATTAAATGAATTTACTTTAAAGAACAAGATTTATGTTGAACTCTATTTCAAGCTCTACCAGCCTGCATTATCCTGCAACACAAAAATCTACAGAATCTCGTTTTCTCTCGCTTCCTGTGGAAATCCGAGAAGAAATAGAAAAGCTACTGGATTTTTCGTGTCGCCAGGCTTTGTTTAAAGCACTGACTACGGTAACTCGCAATGGCGAACCTATAGAAGCACCTGCTCTGAAATTACACTTAATCAAAGATAGGATTCAATCTCAATATCAAGGGGCTTTAATGAGCTCGGATGTAGAGTTAAAGAAGTTTGCATTAAGTCAATTGCAAAAATTATCGGACGCAGGGCAACTCGATCAGGTTGTGGAGAAATTAGCCCTTTTTGAGTTGGTATGCCTTGTTAATGATCCGGGGGTTTTTAAATTCTTACAAGAAAGAGTACAACAAGATGCACAGCTAAAAGAGAAATTATTGAATTGGGTGGAAAGGTCGAAAACAGAAGAAGTGCAGCCTATAGCAGCTAACGCGTTGACATTATTAGTGAAAGCTGGCGTGCAATTCAATCATAAGGACCTCAAAAGGATACGCGTGCCTGGTGCAGATTTAAGTTACGGCGTATTCGATTCAGCACAGTTGCAAGGAGCGGATTTGACCGGAGTCAAATTTCGGGCGAGTTGGCTGCGCCAGGCGAATTTAAGCGGTGCGCAGATGGGTGGTGTGAATTTTGGTGAATGGTCTTATCTCCAGGAAGAGAGTTATGTAAAATCGTGCGCGTATTCCCCGGATGGGAAAGCGTTTGCGGTGAGCCTAGAAAACGGTAGGATCAGCGTCTATGAAACCTCGAGCTGGGAGAAAATCCGCACCTTACAAGGGCATGTCTCCAATGTTATGAGCGTGGCGTATTCACCGAATGGTCAGCAGATCGCCTCGGGGGGTTATGACCAAACGGTTCGTCTGTGGGACGCACACAGCGGGGAGGCCGTTCACACCTTACAAGGGCATACCTCCTCTGTTACTAGCGTAGTGTATTCGCCGAGCGGTCATCAGATCGCCTCAGGAAGTTGGGACAATACGGTTCGTCTATGGGACGCGCACAGCGGAGAGGCCGGCCATATCTTACAAGGGCATACTAGTAGAGTTACTAGCGTGGTGTATTCGCCGAGCGGTCAGCAAATTGCCTCGGGTGGTGACAGTACGGTTCGTCTGTGGGATGCACACAGCGGGGAGGCCGTTCACACCTTACAAGGGCACACCTACGGGGTTTTTAGCGTGGCGTATTCGCCGAGCGGTCATCAGATCGCCTCGGGCAGTGCTGACAAGACGGTTCGTCTGTGGGACGCGCACAGTGGGGAGTCTGTCCACACCTTACAAGGGCATACCGATGCTGTTATGAACGTAGTGTATTCGCCGAGCGGTCATCAGATCGCCTCGGGGGGGTATGACAATACGATTCGTCTGTGGGACGCACTCAGCGGGGAGGCCGTTCACATCTTACAAGGGCATACCGCGTATGTTTTGAGCGTAGTGTATTCGCCGAGCGGTCATCAGATCGCCTCGGGGGGGTGGGACAAGACGGTTCGTCTGTGGGACGCGCACAGCGGGGAGACCGCCCGCACCTTACAGGTGCATACCGGCTCTGTTAGGAGCGCGGCGTATTCGCTCAGCGGTCAACAGATCGCCTCGGGCAGTGATGACAAGACGGTTCGTCTGTGGGACGCGCACAGTGGAGAGGCCGGCCACACCTTACAAGGGCATACCAACTCTGTTAGCAGCGTGGTGTATTCGCTCAGCGGTCAACAGATCGCCTCGGGCAGTTGGGACAATACGGTTCGTCTGTGGGACGCGCACAGTGGGGAAGCTGGCCTCACCTTACAAGGGCATACCGACAGGGTTACTAGCGTAGTGTATTCGCCGAGCGGTCATCAGATCGCCTCGGGAAGTTGGGACAATACGGTTCGTCTGTGGGACGCATACAGCGGGGAGGCAGTCCACATCTTACAAGGGCATACCGACAGGTTTACTAGCGTAGTGTATTCGCCGAGCGGTCATCAGATCGCCTCGGGTAGTGGCAGTACGGTTCGTCTGTGGGACGCGCACAGCGGGGAGGCCGTCCATACCTTACAAGGGCATACCGGCTTTGTTAATAGCGTGGTGTATTCGCCGAGCGGTCATCAGATCGCCTCGGGTAGTGGCAGTACGGTTCGTCTGTGGGACGCGCACAGCGGGGAGGCCGTCCATACCTTACAAGGGCATACCGGCTCTGTTAATAGCGTGGTGTATTCGCCGAGTGGTCATCAGATCGCCTCGGGCAGTTCTGACAAGACTGTTCGTTTGTGGGACATCGTTTCGGGTGAGTGTCTCAAAGTGATTCAAGTGTTTATGGGCGCGGTCTTTAGTGTGGCCTGGAAAACGACGGACAACACGCAGTATTTAGTGAGTGGCAGTGCAGATAAGTCGGTGCGTCAGTGGGAGGTCGAAAAAGACGCAGAAGGCTATAAGGTGAAACTAATTTGGAGCTCCAAGCATGAGGTACTAAGCTTGACAGATACGTTAATAGATGACATACAAGAGTTAAGCGAGGTTAATGAGCGCTTACTCAAGCAGAGGGGCACACTAGAAAGAAAAATAGCGTGAGTGCTTGAGATGCTTAGCTGATTGTATTTGAGTACTTTGTAACTGCGGATAGGGTGCCCTGAATCTGAGCGCTTGCTCGCGCCATTGTAATGCACTCACTTTGGCAAACTCAGCAATCGAAATTCCGGTGGGTTTTCTTTCAGACTTAGTTCTAGGCCCACCGGTAAAAGCGGTATATATAAATTACAGAAACCGACAGATTTGGCAGTTACCCCCAATCTAAAGCATCTAGAAATCTTTCTGGTCAAAATGTGCTCCGCTGTTCCGTTCAATAGGGCGCAAGGCGGCAACAAAATTCATTCCTCACCCCGACGCAACTCAAACGTTTTCCTCTTGCATTGATCGTTGCAAAACGCTAGCCGACAAAACGGCTTAAATAATCGATTTCGAAGCAAAATACCGGCGCATAGCGAGTTGCGATGGGGCTAAACAAGGAGTGAGAAGAGGGAGTGCGAAGCAAAAACCGGCGCAGAGGCGAGGGTTTGAAATTGAAAGCCCTTATAAACACAGGGAATTGGCGGAAAGGGAGGGATTTGAACCCTCGATACTGGGGACCAGTATACCGGATTTCGAGTCCTGGAGGTAAATCAACAAAAGTTAATATAAACAACAGGATAGCGGTTTTTTTGCTTCGGAGCAATAGCCCAATTAGGGCTTTTTAGGCCTTATTAGGGCGAATTAGGTATAAGTTTTCCGAAGCAAATTTGACGTAAAATTTCGCTGGTTAAATTTCGCTGGAATAGCGTCGATGTCAGCGAAATTTTAGTGAATTCAGGTGGTTTCCTGGTGAAGTGGAGCTCGCTTGGGTGGCGTTAAATGAATGATCCTGATTCCCTATAAGGGGGAGAGAAGACAAGACGCTGCTTTTATTCTGGTAAGCAGCGTTTTTTATCCACGCAGTTCTAAATAAGTTATAAGAGGGGAAGAAGATGTTTAATTTGAATGCATTGAGGGGGATTGGGAGTAGAGAGGTTAATACGACACCCATTTCAGTTTCTGGCTTGTCAGCAGCTAATAAGCTTCGAGAGGAAGCAACGCGCTATGAGAAGCAAGGAGATCTAGAGAAAGCAAAGGACTGCTTTGAAGGAGGCATTCGCAAAGCAGAAGACGTGCTGCAAAGCACTCAAAATGAGTCTGACTTAAGAAAAATAAGAGAGCAACTTGCCGCAAGCCATTTTTACTATGGCACTTTTCTACGCAAAGACGATAAATTCGGCGCTGAGGAGAATTATAAAAAGGCGTTAGAGTACGCGCCTTATATGGATATGAAGCAAACTGGCGCGCGAATGTTGCATCAACAAATAAGCGCACGGTACAGCTCATTTTTAATTAAAAATGAGAGTGTGAGCGAGGGGAATAGAAAACAACTGGATCCAACAAAAGAGTGGGTTGCAAATGCGCGGCCTTCAAAACTGAGTCTAACGCCTCCGCAACGAGAGGTTGATGTGTCTATCGAAGAAAAAAGCAAGCAGATGGATTACCTGTTTGAAAAGGCGCTATCGACGCTGGGAGCCTTAAAGGTCGCGAATAAACCCAGCCTGTTTTTAGTATATGCGCATGACAATCCAGCCCACGGAAAGGCTGAGGCCTCTACCTCTAAATATTTAATTGAAAAGCTCTCTCAAATTCAAGTGATTTTGTATTCGGATCAAACGCCGATGGGGCAACCGTATTCAAGTGTTTCGAGAGATCTGAAAAAGGACGGCAAGCTAGAAGATATTTTAACCAATCAGCTGTGTCTATTACCGGGGCGGTTGCGAGGCGATGTGACCCCGGTCGATAAGGTCACGGTGTGTTGTTCTGAGGTATTGGGAAGTTATCTAAAGTGGTCGGATTATGGCCACTTTTATCAGAAACTGCGAGAGGCGTATCGCAAAGATCGAGAAGCGTATCTGAAAGATAGTGAGCAAGATAGCGCGATGGCGATACGTGAGGTGGTCAGAGAATTCTCGCAAGAGGAAAGCTATAAGGCCGGGTTCCATCATGTATTGACAGAAATGGCATTTTTGCAAATCCGAGCAGAAGAGCTTAAAGATAAGCATGGGATTATTCCGGTTGCGTTAACCTTGAATAGCTACGATGCGTGCTTGTCAGATTTTGTTTCAGCGACAGCGGTTCGGATGGAAGACATACCGCGCTTTGAAGAACAAGCGCAAGCAGGGCGAGAAGTGTATGCGAATCAAAGTCGGCATGGGGTGCTCTTTAAGCTGATCGAGCGGCTGTTAGCGGGTAGTGACGAAGCCCAAACGTTTCTGAATAAGTTTTGGCAGGGGTACAGCGATTGTATTTCGCATTTGAAGAACGATTCAAAGTTTGATGGGCTTGAGTTTACCCAACTCGTAGACAGTATTTTCGATGATATACGGAAAGCGTTACACAACGAGCTTGCCCTTACCGTGCAGCAACTCCATCAACAATTGAAGCATCAGCAAGAAAAAGAACTGAAATCGAAGAAAGAGCCACTTGCGATTTTAGGTGAAAGTATCCAGGCAGAATATTTCAAGGACTGGGAAGAGCTTGGAGAAATCCAGGATGGTTTGGCGATGTATGTTGCACCGCAAGGTAAGCTCACAGCGGAGGCGACAGAACATTTTGATTTAGAAGGGAAGGTCAATGAGTTTTTGGATTCGGATAAAAAAGTCTTGTTGCTGTTAGGTGAGGGCGGAAGCGGAAAGTCAACATTTAACCGTTACATGGCACGTCGGTTATGGAAAGACTATACACAAGCGGAAAATACCCAAGAAAAGCCAATCCCATTATTCATATCATTGGCTACGCTAGAGAACCCTGGCAGAAATTTGATCGAACAATATCTGGAAGAACAAGGTTTATCGAAACCCGAGATAGAAAATTTACGTAAAGGTGGTCGGTTTATTTTTATTCTGGATGGGTATGACGAAATAGCGCAACGTTCACGCGCCTTCTATGCGGATAATAAACTAGAGCGTTGGCAAGCGAAAGTGATTATCAGCAGCCGGCCGGAATATTTAGGAGATCATTATCAAAATAAGTTTCATCCAATAGGCAGACCTGGCGCATTGGAAGAATATCGGTTGTCGTCGTTTTCGGATGCATCGATAGAGCACTATATTGATCAATATGTGAGTTATACGAAACCGAAGTGGAAAGCAGAGGATTACAAACAGTTATTTAAAGAAATCGCAGAGTTAAAAGAATTAGTGCGCACGCCGTTTATGTTGAAAATGACGTTAGAGGTGTTGCCGAGCCTAAAAGCGGAGGAAGAGCACTCGAAGCTGACGCGTATGGGGTTATATGAGAGGTTCGTGGAAAATTGGTTCAACCGATCACAGGAAAGGTTGGCGCGCATCCCACTCAAACCTAAGGAGCAGCAAGCGTTTGAGGATCTGGATGATGAATTTACACTGCACGGCTTGGAGTATAGTCAGAATCTGGCGTTAGCGATGTATGAAGAGCAGTTGGTGTCGGTGATGTATTCAGAAGCGAAGGATGGAAAAAAAGGGGGGTGGCGAGCGCAGTATTTAGGGGACGCAGAAGAAAAGACGCGGCTGTTGCGGTTTAATGCGCCATTAATTCGCCAAGGAGATCAATATCGGTTTATCCATAAATCGATTCAGGATTATCTGGTGGCGCGCGGCATCTGGCAAGAGGTGGAAGAGTCGGCGGGAGGGAACGCAGGCGAACCCGTGAACACGATGAAGACTGTCCAGGCCCTTTGGAAAGCGCTGAATGACTCGGATCGGGTGGATCCGGAAGGATTATTGAACCGATTTAATCTGGTGGAGGATGCAGGGGTTCAGCGGTTTTTAGTGGAGCGTGTGCAACAGAACAAAGCGCTGGTGAAACCGCTGCTGGCCTGGCTCAAAGGCTCAACGCAGACAGATTTTGTGAGTCGGGGTGCGGCGAATGCGGTCACGATTCTGGTGAAAGCAGGAGTGCCGTTTACTGGGTGGGATTTAAATAGAATTCGGATACCTGGAGCGGATTTGAGCTATGGGGTATTTGATTCTGCTGAACTGCAAGGGGCAGATTTAAGGAAGGTGAATTTACGCAAAAGTTGGTTACGCCAGGCGAATTTAAGCGAGGCAAAAATGGAAGGGGTGCAGTTTGGTGAATGGCCCTATATCCAAGAAGAGAGCAGAGTATATTCCAGTGTGTATTCACCCGATGGGAAAACCTGTGCCATAGGGCTTGAAAACGGTAAGATTAGCGTGTATGGGACCTCGAATTGGGAAAAACTCCGTACTTTAGAAGGGCATACAAATGGAGTTTATAGCGTAGCGTATTCGCTGAGGGGAGATCAGATAGCGTCGGGGAGTGGAGATAAGACGGTGCGACTGTGGGATATAGAAAGCGGAGAGCAGAAGCAGAAGTTAGAAGGGCATACAGATGTAGTTTGGAGCGTAGCGTATTCGCCGAGAGGAGATCAGTTAGCGTCGGGGAGTTTTGATAATACGGTGCGGCTGTGGGATATAGAAAGCGGAGAGCAGAAGCAGACTTTAGAAGGGCATACAAATAGAGTTTATAGCGTAGCGTATTCGCCGAGAGGAGATCAGGTCGCGTCGGGGGGACGGGACACTACGGTGCGGCTGTGGGATCTAGAAAGCGGAGAGCAGAAGCAGACTTTAGAAGGGCATACACATGGAGTTGTGAGTGTAGCGTATTCGCCGAGAGGAGATCAGGTCGCGTCGGGGAGTTTGGACAATACGGTGCGGCTGTGGGATATAGAAAGCGGAGAGCAGAAGCAGAAGTTAGAAGGGCATACAAATGTAGTTGTGAGCGTAGCGTATTCGCCGAGAGGAGATCAGTTAGTGTCGGGGAGTTCTGACAATACGGTGCGGCTGTGGGATATAGAAAGCGGAGAGCAGAAGCAGAAGTTAGAAGGGCATACACATGCAGTTTTTAGCGTAGCGTATTCGCCGAGAGGAGATCAGGTTGCGTCGGGGAGTTATGACAATACGGTGCGGCTGTGGGATCTAGAAAGCGGAGAGCAGAAGCAGAAGTTAGAAGGGCATACAGATGGAGTTCGGAGCGTAGCGTATTCGCCGAGAGGAGATCAGGTCGCGTCGGGGAGTTGGGACAATACGGTGCGGCTGTGGGATATAGAAAGCGGAGAGCAGAAGCAGAAGTTAGAAGGGCATACAGATAGAGTTTTGAGCATAGCGTATTCGCCGAGAGGAGATCAGGTCGCGTCGGGGGGGTGGGACAATACGGTGCGGCTGTGGGATATAGAAAGCGGAGAGCAGAAGCAGAAGTTAGAAGGGCATACAGATGAAGTTTATAGCGTAGCGTATTCGCCGAGAGGAGATCAGGTCGCGTCGGGGGGACGGGACACTACGGTGCGGCTGTGGGATATAGAAAGCGGAGAGCAGAAGCAGAAGTTAGAAGGGCATACAGATGGAGTTGTGAGCGTAGCGTATTCGCCGAGAGGAGATCAGGTCGCGTCGGGGAGTGAGGATAATACGGTGCGGCTGTGGGATATAGAAAGCGGAGAGCAGAAGCAGAAGTTAGAAGGGCATACAGATGGAGTTTTGAGCGTAGCGTATTCGCCGAGAGGAGATCAGGTCGCGTCGGGGGGGGGGGACACGACGGTGCGGCTGTGGGATATAGAAAGCGGGGAGCAGAAGCAAAATTTAGAAGGGCATACACATGGAGTTTTTAGCGTAGCGTATTCGCCGAGAGGAGATCAGGTAGCGTCGGGGAGTTGGGACAATACGGTGCGGCTGTGGGATCCCCAAACGGGAGAGTGCCAAATACTGATTGAAGATAGTGGACGGATTGCAAGCCTAGCCTGGAAAGAGGCATCGGGTATTCACTATTTAGGGATAGGTAGTCTAGATAACTCAGTTCGGCAATGGGAATTGCGAAAAGAAGAGGGGAAATATAAGGCGTATTTCAGTTGGAGTACGGGTCATAATTTTTTGACAGTGAGAGGAGCGTTAATAGAAGGAGTGGAAGGGTTAAGCGAGAGGAATGAGAAGCTGCTAAAACAGCGAGGTGCGATAGTAGATGAAGATCTGTGGGAAACGAGTTCGGAAGAAGAAAGTGTAGTTGAAAAAATTAATAAGCAGGGGAAGAAAAAGATAGTGTTTAGAGAGCGCCAAATAATGCAACGAACAATTTTAAAGAAAGGATTAAATAAGGCAAGAATGTATGCTAGGTCAGGTGCTGGCTAAGCTATTTATTGGCTAAGAGAGTTTGAGGCTGCTGCTTGAGCATTTCGTAACTGCCGATAGAAAGCCTTCAATCCAAGCGCTTGTTCACGCCACTGGTGGCAGATATTGGCGTTAAAGGCATTAGTTTCGGCAATCTCAGCAAGCGAAATTCCGGCGGGTTTTCGGTCAAACTCGGCGGCAAGTCCGGCAGGCTCGTTGGCAAAAGCCGCATTGTAGTGGCGCACGAAGCCAACGTTAACGCCGAAACGGTTAGTATCAGCTTGGGTAACATAGATAGGCACTTCCTTGATCATGGTCTCGCCTTTTTCCTTGACGAGCTTGATGCGTTCACGGTATTGAATTTCGGTTTGTATGACGACTTTGGCTTGGGCTTCAATCAATTGGGCACGGGCCATGGCGAGCTGAGCCCTATAGTGCACGAGCGCTGAGCGTTCTTTCTGAATACGCGGTTTGTAATAGAAAGAACCTGCGCACCCTGCGCCAAGGCTGAATGCGGTTGCTGCAACGCACAATGGTCGTAGGAGAGAGACAATCCAACTATTCAGCATGATTGCGTTTTCCCAACCAGCGTTGTACAGCTAGTTCCAGATAAGACTGGCCGAGAATGCCGAAAGCTGCACCCAGGCCCGTAATCGCAATCGCAGGCAATTCAGGCAAGAGCGTAAGGACGGAACTCGCGGCGACGCTTAAGCCGGCCCCTACAATCATGCGCCCGATAATGAGCCGAGCGGTGATTTTCTCGCCGCCATCGAGCAATTTACCAATTCCAAGCACAGCACCCATCGTAGCCAATATGGCAAGCATTCGGTCATGTTCGTGAAGATTCATTTTTAATATTGAGAGTTAAATTTTTCCGGTGCGCATCCTATTGGCGAGGCGTAGCGCTCGTTGGCCGACTTGATTCGCCCATTTGGAAGCGAGCATCTCATTCGCCGCGGCTGCGTAGTTGTTGCGTTGCATGGCGTTAAGAGTATTAACAAAGGTGAGGAGATTGCCACCCAAGTTAAAGGCCATATGGATCAATACGCGTTGCCGTACTGCATCCAAGGTCCTCCACCAGGGTAAATGCCGATCCAGCCATCTAAGCGTTCGCGCAATATCGTTGTGCAAAAGGATCTCGCATTCGCTCTGAGAGATGCCCCCATCCGTCAAATTGCGCCCGACGCCGATGGTGATTTTGCCGACGGTATCGAAGTAGGGTTTAAAGCGTTCGCCTTCATCGCGTTTAAGCTCTGAAACGAGTGTGGCCCTGTCAAAGGTGTCGGTCATGAATTTTTTATAAGTGTGTAGACGAAAAAAAGACCGCTCTAAGGCGGTCTGCACAATATTGACTGAGTTCAATTCTCATCCGGCGGTTTAGGCCATTCGATCTCGGCGGAAAGGCTAGAGTGCTGCTCAATGCGGTTGAGAGCAACTCGATAAAGTTTCCATTCTTTGAGAAGCTGTTTTTCGTCATCCGTGGCGATGTTGAGGTCTACGGCATCCTGTAAAGGAGCGACTTTTAAAGCCGCTTGACTCAACCGAGCCTGTCGACAGCGTAAATTAATGTCGGCCCACTCCTCAGGGGTAAGTGGAGGCGGGTCAACAGCCACGGGGTAGCCGTTCTCATTAGACTGGATCCATTTGCCTTTGGATTGGGCATTGAGCAATGCGGTGTGCTCTTCTTGAGTAATAGAGACAGCATCTTTAGGGATGTTATCGCCATGTATCCCGACGCAGTAAAATCCGGGTTCTGATTTTGAATAATAAAAAGTCATACTATGAAGAGGGTTTAAATAGAAAACAGAAGAATAGACATGAGAGGGCAAATTAATGTCCAATAGCAAACCAATGAAGGCCCCATCCTGCGCGGGTCATGGCATTTTCATCGAGAGTGCGCAATGTGGCGCCTATATTGGTTCGAGTCCCGACATATTCGATGACGGTTGCACATCCAGTGCCGAGATGAGTGCCATGAATGGCCAGACATTTCGTTGAAAACTTGACAGGGAAAATCACGTTAGACATTCCATTGCCGTGGGTAGAGGTGAAACCCCATTGGAGAATGAGGCCGCCTGGAAGTTTCTGGAACCCGTTGCCTTGAAAGGATTGTCGGTCAGGTCCAGTGAACAGGCTAAGAAGGGTGGCCCAGGTGGAAGCGGTGGTAGCGATACGGGTACTCCTGTCTTGAGCTGACGGAGTGGGTGCGGTAGGCTGGCCGGTGAAAGTTGGGTTAGCAATGGGTGCCGCATCGGTAATACCGTAACCGTCTAATGTTGTTGGCGTTTTGGTGATTTTGGGCCAGGCCAATTCACCGTCTTTGGGGTGAAAGTGCGCATCGAGGGCTTCGCGCGTAAGACCCCATTCTTCCCATTCGGCTAAGCCAGTTGAAGGCACTTTGCCTTGATTCGCTACTTTGGCTCGATAGGTTTTGCCGCCATGCTGAATATAGCTGCCTTCGGGATACTCTTCAGTATTGGACCATTCAGGCAAGCCTCTTTGCATCAGATAGCGTATCGCTTCATCAGCGCGTTTACCGATAAAATTAAACCATTCCATCGGTGGGATGCCGCCGGTCTGTTCAAAGGCAACGCCCCAACCGCGTGAGAGATCGGGAAAGGGTTGAACTTCTCCAGGGCGCGCGCCCTCAGCAAAGATATGTTCATCAGGACGTTGATAAAGGGTCATAAATACCTCGCAAATTTTCCATGGTTAAAAGCGAATGCGCCAGGTGAGTTGGCGAATCCGAAAGCGATAATGTTGGCTAAAACGACATAGTTGACGTTGACGCCTGCGGGTCGGGGCAGAATATCGAGCGTCTGAATGGCATAGCGTTTAAAGGTGGTAATTTGATCGCTGCGAATGGTGACGGTGAAACTCATGTCGTACTGATCATAGACACTGGCTTGCCCGCCAAAGATAAAATCCAGCGCGTGTGTAATGTCAGGAATGGTGCCCGTCATATGATTTTTGGCGATGCGGCATTTGATGAGAAAGCGAAAGTCATCGTCATCGAGCACGACGGAATCGGTAATGACATCGCCCTTGCGATACCATTTGCCGCCGCCACTCCCCATGTTGCTCAACCCCTGAGCGCCAGGGGCGCGTTCAAAGCCGAACAAGCTGCGAGGGGCCAGCCCTTTTAAAATGCGAGATTGCCCGACATGTTGGCCTACCAGGTCTAGGTTTTTGCCTGTTGCGGCCTCAATATGGAGTGCATTCGGTAAATCGGCGAGGCCGCGCCATGTGTCGGTAAAATAGTGATCGATCAGTTGTGCGGTAGCCCGTGCTTTGGGCTTGCCTCTGTATTGCCAGATGAGCAGTGATGGATAGGACATGGTGTGTGATTTTTAGAGCACGACGACTTCAATATCCTTAGGGGCAAAGCGGGCCATCTCGCGCACGCCGATCTCAATATTGCTGGCAGCGAGCGTTTGGCCGTGTCGGCCAATGTTGAGTGTTTCCACCCAAAACCCCTGTACGGTATTGATGGGGCTGTATAAGCGCGAGAGCAGCACGGTTTCGCCAATGCTGAACGCTGTTTTTGTTAGTGTGGCTTTAATCGCCTCGACGTCGACCGCCGTAAAATGGGCGTTACGGCGCACTTCGAGATAAGCGGCGCAAGCGACGACCGCAGGTCGATCAAAGCGGATTGAGCGCGCCATACCTGTGTTGTCGAGAATCTGCGTTTGCACCGCGCCGCGTAGCCCTGTGCCAGCGGTTTTATTCTCAAAGATCACCTGAGCAATCTCGGTATCTGAGCCGCCCTCGACAATAATATTAAGGCTATGCGCCGGTACATTGTTCGCATCGGTTCGATGGCTGTCATTTTCTAAACACACCGCTTGGCGGACATCAGATAGCTGTAAAAGCTTAACGATCATCCCATCGACGGAGTTTTGAGCCGCTTTTGTACGGCTAATAAAGAAACGGCGTCGCAATTCAGCATCGGTTTCTTCCTCTTCTCCGACTTCTGCGGCTTGACTGCTTTGAGCGGAGCGCCAGCCTAAAAAGAGCGTTTCGAGGGTGAGTTCGGTTTGGGCGGGCAGAGGAAAGGCACCGAGCGTTTCGCTTCTTAAATCAGCGTGCGCTGAGCCATTTTCATTCAACGTCGTATCGGCAACCAATAACCACCGTCGATGATGCGGATCGGTGAGGACTGCGCCAGCCGGAATCAAAGTTCGGGGCGTGCCGGTCAAGATCGCATTGCGTAGAGAGCTATAGCGTGCTTGCCGGCGCGTGAGTCCGGCATAGGCGACGCGCTGTTCAAGCCAAACGCCGCTGGCGGCTTCAGGATCGAGCGCTTTGTAAATGGATTCAGCAAGCTCTTCTAGATCGGTTTTAATTTGTGCAATAAGGCCAATCAATTGCCCATCGGGGCTATCAGGATCGGTATTAATGTCCGCGCCATAAATCGTGCGAAAGCCTGCATCGAGCTGAGCGAGGTTGGCATCCAGCCGCTCAATGATGAAGCCTTGTTCAGTGAGTTGAGCCATTTAGTGTGTGGCTTGAATGTATTGACATGCGACAGAGCACACCGCCTTAATCAGCTCAGGCAAACGCCAGATAATTATGCAAATCCATATCTTTGCGGCGATATGCCATAGGGTTTTATGGAACTCGGTAGGGGTAAATGTGACAGTGACAGTTTTCATGAATATCCTATACAGTGTTAAGGTGGAGAATAAAAAAGCCCCGACTGCTTGCTGATTACAGTTCGGGGCTTTTGCTTTTTAGGGGTGAATCTAATTCGTAATGTTGATCAATTGATCATCGTGATTTTTAAGTTGGGCGGTAATGGTTAAACGACGCGTACTAGCGTCCCATTCCAGCTCTAAATTCAGAAGCTCGCGCACCCCGTGCGTGTGTAAAATCGTGCGTTTCACCAGGTGTTCAATCTGCCGCAAATCCGCAGGCCGCTCAAAGTGGGGCAGCCAAGGTAAGCCGTGCTCTAGATCCAAAAACCAATCGCCCTGAAACGACAATAAGCGAGACTTGACGCGCTGGGCGACCGATTCAGCGAGGGTTGCATAATTGGCTCGCCCTTGTCCAAAGGTCCAGTCATGGTTGGCATCGAGCCGCCGCACTTTCATTGTGGGCCACCTGAGCAGTCCCCACCGGCTTTGACGCCGTCATGCCGGTGAGCGTGCAGCGTCACACCATTGGAAATGAGTTCACCTCCGCTATGCGAGATCGTGCCGTTAATGGTGGTACCGGCTGCGCTGCCGGTACCGCTCAAACCTGCTTGGTAGGTTAAAAGCTGTTCAACGATGACGGGGCATTGGATCGTCAATTGGGTGCCTTTGATCGTCATTTTTCCTGCTTGATCTAATTTGAAGTAAGCGCTGCCATCGAGCGTACGCATCATTAATGCATCCATTGCATACTCTGGAATAGCGCGAGGTAAAGAAGAAAACCCGACTAAAGCAAAGCCATCGGAGAGATCATGCAAGCGATAATCCAGTGGAATGCTAGATTGCCCACTGGCAAACCAGCCGTCGATACAGCGTTCGGCAAAGAGAATGAGGCATTCATCGCCTGGCGCTACCGGAAAAGTCATGACAAAGGCTCCGCCGCGTGGAAAGTGCACCGGCACATCGGTGAGCATCGGCAACGGGGCGGCTTGCTCGTTCTGTAAAAGTTGCTCGATCAAGGGCTGCACGGAAGCGGTTTGCGTGCTGGGATCAAAACTCACAATTCGACCTGGCAAGGCGACATGCAGCTTTTTGAGCGCGGCGGAGATGCTGGCCTCAATGGCGGCATCGAGGGAAGGCATATGCCATTTCATTTTTGTCTATCCTGTTGATGAAGGGGAGTGAAATTTCCTCCTATGGCTGTCATCATGGTGAGCCATTCATCGCCATAGGTATCACCGCAATGCGAGACGCTGATGACTTTATAATCGCCATTGAACGATTCAGTGATAGAGTGCACGCGTATTAAACCGCCGATACGGATGGCGGGATTCAGTAAAGCGGTGACGATAAGCCCATCCTCGCTTGCTTCAGGTGCGCCGATCATGCCGGTGTCTTGTGAAACCAAAACGGCTTCATCAGAAAGCACCTGTTGGGCAGGCAGCATCAGCAACTCGCCATCTTGAATCGACCAGTCAGCCTGATTGGCCTGAGCGATTTGACTTAATGCATCGCGGGTATTGCCGCAAAAGATGCGCCCACGAGGCAGGCTATTCAGCCGTCCTTGAGCCACCGTACCGAGTTGGGTTTGATCCAATGAGTGCGCAAGCTGCTGAATGGCCTGTTGATCGGAGGTACCTGCTTTGAGCGTGAGTGAGACACGCGCAGTCCGATAATCGGTATCGCCATCCGCGCACTCCAGTACCAGAATCGAATCGAGTCCATCGCGTTGTAGCGTGGCTTTGAGGATGTCGCCGGTATAGAGCAAGCGTAACTCCGCATAACCGACAGATAAGGCCACGCGTTTAAACGTGCCGCTTAAGAGCTGATTCAAATGCGTGCGATTCAGGTTCCAAATGCAAATCTGAGCCGGATTGGGCTTAGCGTCAATGGTTTTACAGAGGTCAAACGAGACGCGTAGCGCGTCAATCAACACACCATCGTGCGGATTGCCCAGCGCCAACTGATAGCGTCGGCCAAATTGTTTCATAGAGGAATCTGCGTTTTATCAGCAATGTAAAGTAAACAGCGCTGGCCTAAATCTTCTCCGCCGACTGGATCGAGGCCGATACCGCTTTCGTCGGTGAGGATGAAGCAATACTCAACCGGTCTGCGCCATAAAAGAGGAACGCCAACGACCAACGGTAGCCCTTGAGCGGTATAGAGATCCTGCTTTAAATCAAACACATCCATCGCCCAATAATCGGCAAGGCTGTTGTGGCGCAGCGTTAAGCGCAACGAATGCGCTTTAAACGCAATCGTCATTTCTTGATATGGCGCGGAATCAACGGGGATCAAATGCATGGCTTAGCCCAATAGATGCTTCAGCAAAGACTTCTTTTTATCGGCGGGCTGGAGTTGCACTTTGCCTTTTTGCGTTTTAGCGGCGGCTTGCTTGCGGGCGCGGCCAGATTGGCGCTGAATGCCGGCGATCGATTGTGTCGATACGATTAAAATCTCCCGACAGGTGATCGTGAATTCAGCGATGCCATCTTGCATCTGATTCAGGCTGATGGACTGGAGGAGCATATTGGAATACAGCTTAGCGCCCGTTAGAATCTCGATCGGCTCAATGGACCGTTGTAATTCCAGTAGGGCATCATAGACCTGCTGCACGCGTTCTTGCGTTGTGCTGGAATCGATTCCGCTCCAGGCTGGCAACCAGGGAACGAGAGGGCGGGTTTGCTCTAGGGTATTTGCGATTGACTGCTGAAGGGTGTGTGCAGAACCGAGTTCGCGCTGCATCCGCGAGGCGGCTTGCATCGTGACCGACTTGACTTCAGTTGGCAAAGGGAGCTGATTAAAGAAGTCGGGACTTTTGCGCAAAAATGCGCGATTCATTCCTGTGGGGTAGGTGATCGGTGGCTGGTAATCGGTGACAATGCCTGTGATCGTAATTTGTTTTGGCTCCAGCGCCGCATGATCGGCAATCAGCGCACCGGATTCAATCGGGTTTTCAGAAATGCGTAACACCGACTGATGTTGCTCAGCGAGCGTTGCATCGAGCGTGACGGTGCCGATGCGGCGGTGCAGCACCGAGATCGTCATAGCTTGGCCGCACTGTGGCTATTATGCGTAGCAATGCGTTGTTGACGCAGTGCATCTACGGTGGCGCGGCCTGCTGCGACGGGATCGGAAGAGGCGATATGAATTTTAATGTCTTGATTGACTGTCTGTTGCTGAGTGCGCTGCGCATGATGTGTCGTATGGTGGGTCACAGTGTTACTTTGATGCGCAGCTGGATGAGCGGAAGCTGAAGCCAGGTTGACGGCTTGAGAAATATCAATGGCTTGTGTCAGATTCAGTTTTTCGCCCATCCAACGGAAGCTGGATTGAAGTTTGGCCCACCCTTTCGAGATCCATCCAAACACGTTGTCCCAGGCGCACTGTATGCGGTTAAAGGCCGTTTCAAAAGCCTGAGCAATCCCATCCGTGATATTCGTCCATAGCGTGCGAGCGGATTCCAAGAGCGAGAGAAATAGCGTTTTAAGGCGGGTAACAAGTGCAGAACCCTTGGCCAGGATGCTTTCCCAGGTTTGACGAGTGAGCTTAACCAACTGAGCCAAGGTTGAATCAAAAAGTGTTTTGATTTTGCCAGCCACCTGCGCCAGAGTCTTTTGAAAACGGGCTAAATAAGCTTGGCACTGAACAAATCCATTCTTGGCATATTGGATTCCCTTGCCAAGAAAACTCCAAAATTTGGCCAAAGTGGCTTCCCCGCCCTGGATATGGGTCATCAAGTCATCGATCAAGACAATTAGCCCTGCGATAGCCGCAGCGAGCCAAGCAACAGGATTGACGATAAAGGCTGCAATCGTCGCACGTTTAACCCAAGCTAAGACACCCACTAAAGCCCATAGAGCCGCTTTCCAGCCGATCGTATGACGGATCACGCGATCGATGGCGATGCCGGAGTGATAAAGGGCCTGTACGGTAGCAAAAACGATGTCGATGAACCGGCGCAACCCATCCCGAATGAGTTCTTTATTGCGTAACAAAAAAGCTTTGAAGCGATCCGCGAGTAGAATTAACTGAGGCGCTAAGCCCAACGCAATTTGTGTACGCAAAGACTTGAATATCCAGCCCATGCGGGCCATTGCATCGCCCCAGGCAGAAGCCCTATCGGCTTGCTCTTGTGTCGCTATCCCTAAATCCTGTGCCTCTTGCATCAGCTCGAGCAGCTCAGCTTTGGATAAGCGCAGCGTTTGCAGCATCGACGCATCGATACCCATCTTTTGTAAAAAGGCGCTGCGCTGAGGATCAGAGAGGCGCTGCATTTTGTCTTGCAATTCATCCATCATTTGCGTGACCAATTTAATCGAGCCATTGGCGTTTTTGGCGCTTAAGCCGTAATGCTCAAAAGCGCGTGCGCCACGTCCTATGCCATTGGCTGCCTCGCCGATGACTTTAGAGAGCCCGCGTACCGAAGCGGTGGCCGCTTCAAGAGACGCGCCATTTTGCGCCGCAGCAAAGCCGAGCTGCTGTAAATATTCAGCGCTGACGCCGGTTTCGCGCGCCGCTTGATTCAGCGTATTGAGGCCCGTCAGCGCTTTGGCAAAGAAAGCGGTGAGGCCGCCTGCCAGTGCGCCCACGGCGGTTGTAGCAATCGAAGCTTTGCGGGCGACATCAGAAAGCGTTTGGCGAAAGTGCTGAGCTTGCTTAAGATCCGCGACGACGCCGAGCTTAAAGAGAAATTCGTCAACGACCATGGGTGCTTTGAGTTAGTTCGGTTTGAATGATGTCCCACTGTGCAATCGTCTGATGAAACTCGACCAAGTCAGACAATGTATAAACAGAACGCAGTTCATTCAGGGTGCAGTGCTTGCGCATAATGGGTAGCCAAATAAACCAGTCGATTAGGTCTGAACCGGAGTGGGCATGAGGGCGCTTAGACTGTTCCAAGCACCCCCTTTGAAAAAATCAGCGAATTGCACCTTACAGCCTTCCAGCAAAATGCGAATGAGGTGCGAGCGATGTTGATTAAAGTGAACTTCAAGCTGATGGGCTAGGCGAAAGGGTTTATCTTGATTGGCTTGAACAGTCGTATGTTCGTAAATTAGACGTTCGATCTCAGCGACTTGCGGGCTGCCTAAATGGGCTAAAAGCGTGCCGATTTCGATCTCGCCCTGACTATCCGGCGAAACCTTAATCCCTTCAAGTAATTTGCCCGCTTGCTTTAAAGCGGTCCAGCCAGCCATCGCATTCGCGGGCGTCATGCGATAGGTGATGCTATCTAGTTCAAATTGATGCGGGTTCATGAGTGAGCCAATCCTTTTTCTAGAGTAATCGTGAGCTGTTCAAACACCAGCGTCCAGGTCACGGCGTTATGGCCCATGCCTCGCGTATAGTCAGGGGACGTCGTGAAATAGCCATTGAGGCCGCTGACTTTGTCATCATTGAGTAGATCGACAATCGAGAGCGTCATCGGCGTGAAGGTTTTAAGGGTCGAACGCTGCTGCTTGAATAAACGATCTAAATAATGGTTATCGGGGCTATGTTGCTTGATTTTGAGGGTGAGCGTGCCGGATTGATCGGGATTCGCAATAAAAACCCCGGTGCCATTCGCGCCCATCGTGTAGCTGCCAGCATCGGCATTCAATTTCGCCTGAATCACATCGTTGCCGTCGCTCCAATCGGAGAGGCGCACGCCATTAATTAAAACAGAGACCTCGCGGGGACTAAAAGTAGTGCTCATAGGAATTAACGATCAAAATTAATGAGAATGTCAGCGGCATGAATCGCGCCGGCGAGTTTGAGCGCCACTTGAATCGGGGGCGCTTTACGGGCTTCACGGTCGCTGCTGGAGAGGCGATCAACGGTATCGACCCAGACATAAAAGCCTTCTTCAAGCCGCTCGCCGGTGTGACAATGCCCAAACGGATCGCCCCGCCACACGCCTGCGGCAAACGCGCCATTATGTACGCCCTCACGGCAGACTTTTTCGACCGCAGCTAAGAGCTGATGCGTGCCTGCATCCGTCAGAGGGATCTTGGTCGGACTGCGGTGTAATGTGGCGACGACTTCTTTTTGCACGGCATCGACGAACCAATCGAGGCTGTGCACCTCATCAAAGAAGCGCCCGCCTAATACCGTCCCTTCGGCGACCATCGCAGTTTCATCAAAGTAGGTGTAGTAATTGATCCCTAAGGCTTTGCATTGATTGGCTTCAGTGAGCGTTAACGGATGCGGGGTGACGCCAGGCAGTTGCTTGAACTTCATCGTGATCGTCGTGTTATTCCCAGCGAAGTTCACCGATAAAGCACGCGCGAGCCAGCTTAAGACCTCATGGGGATTATCTTTGTCATACAAAGCGACGACGCGTTCATTCTTCTGATCGGCCAACTGCTTAAATACATTTAAAAAACTGGGTTCTAGGTGCTGAGGGTTAGAAGTCGTCAACCCCAAAATCTTTTTATCGGCAGCGAGCACCCAATTGGCGACCTCTTTGATTTGGACATCAGTTAAGGGGTGAAGAATGTTAAGGGCATACCAGTGATTAAAGCGGGCCTCAAGCTGTGAGAGCGCTTCGGTGAGAGATTGTGCTTCAAGGGTGACGGCATCGGTGCCGGCGACTGAATAGGCATCCGCGCTATCCAATTTGAGTAGAGTGCCCAAATAAGAGGGCGAGCTACTTACCGTCAGCGGCTGGCCATCGCTGTTCATTAAACTTAATGTGCGACTTGCGCCGGCTTGATCCGCTTCGACGATAAAGCGCTGGCCCGTACTGTCCCAACGCACGGTGAGTTTATCGGCGGAGGTTTTAGCGGTGATCAGGGTTGCAATCTCTTCATGCGTATTGGCACTAGAGAGATTGATTTTGGAGTAGTTTTTAAGGGAGGAACCGACCTTAATCGAGAAATAGCCAACAGAGATCGCTTTGAGTTGTTCTAATGGGGCGGTCATCGGTCCGCCATAGAGTTTAGAGTGGGTTGCAGCTATCGTGCGTTTAATACGAACCCAGCGCGAAACCACCAGGCGTTTAGGACGTGGGGTTTGAGCAAAGAAGAGGCGAGCGGCCTGAGCGGTGGTGCTATGGCTGCCAAAAGCTTGCTCAACGCTGTTAGCATTCGCAAATTCAGCATACAGCGTATGGGCATCATTAAACACCTGACCGGCTTCAGGGGTCATTAGATTCAACACGCCAAAATCCCGTCGGCTTGGGGCGAGGGGTTGGACGTTGAGTTGAACATTGATAATTTCGCTAAGAGGCAGCGAAGTCGCCATATAAATTCTCCAAAAATTAAATGTTTGAGTGCGTCAGAACGGAGGCGTGCTCAATTCGTTTTAAATCGATCTCAACGCAATCAGAGTGCGAGAAAGTGGCGTCAAACTGAGCGCGTTCCTCAGTTCCTGCGCCCATCACTATGGTTAAATCGCGTAACGGCGAGAGGGTAACTAAACCGGCGTTGAGGCGATTGCGCATCATGGCTTGCGTCGAGCTGGCCTGTAACAGCGTCGTGAGTGTTTGCATTAGCGCGTAGGCATTATTGCCAAAGGCTTCAATCGATATGGTGGTGAGCCGTGCGGTGCTTAAGCGCTCGATTTCACGTGTGCCATCAAACGCTTGTCGGGTGGTGCCGATTTCAACCGAAGTCAGCACAGAAACAATCACACAGGGTTCAGTGCCGGAGGGTCCAGCCTGATAGCTCGGTCGTACCGCGCCATTAGGTAACGACAAAACCTCGCGCAGTAGGCTGCGCAGTCCCTTCATGTCGAACTGCTGTTGCGTCGTAGTAGCCATAGTGAGAGAAGTTAGACAACTGAGTTAAGCGCCAGCGGTGATTTTGATGCAATGCAATATCGCCTTCGATCAGGGGGTCTTGGCTCAAAATCCGAATCGCGGGCAAATAGCGCTCGCCTTCAGGAAGCTTTAAAAGATCGTCCTGACCGGCGGGATAGACAATCGCTGTGACCTCAAGCATGTAATACTGTTCTAACCACTCACCATGGTCGGGATGATGCTGACCATAGCGGCGAGAAAGGGTGAGGCGCTGCGTCAACTCGCTTTCATCAAAGAGTGCCTTAAGATTCATTGACCTCTCGCACGATAGAGGTGATCGACTGATGCAGTTGACCGATATCGATCAGCGGCTGACTGGATTTTTTACGCTGAATTGTTGCGGCTTTGAGTGGCTTATGGGTACCGTGGCGTATTTCGTGCTGGACATTGCTTGCTGCCTTGAGTCCAACCACCTGATAGGCTTGCTCGGGCGATTGCTTCTGCCTCACCGACTTGCGCATCTGTGTAGCAAGTCCATCGGTATAAACCTGCTTATTTCGAATCAATGTCGATCTTAAAAAGGGCCGTGCGGGAATGCCTTTGTTGGATGCGCCAAATTCATGCACGGCAGCAATTTGAGCGTTACTGAAGCTGGCTTTTTGATCCTTGCGTGGCGCGGTTTTAGCGATGACGCCCACACAGATTTCCTTTTGGCCCAGCGCTTTGATTTGATTGAGCAGACCATCTAATTTAGAAAAGTTCATCGTCACACCACGAGCGCACCGAAGCCCACCTGCTTGCGTAAGCTAAGATATTGTTGACCGTAGCTGGTGGCCGCAAGCCAGGCATCTTGCATTTCTAGCGGGCTAGGGGACGCATAGCTAAGCTGAACCTCGCCGGCTTTACGCGCAGTCACAGCATAAACCGGAGCCGTTTCGCCCTTGTCTACTTTCTGCTGCATGCTCCAGAAATGGGCGACCAATAGACAGGCCCCCCTTGGATAAAACGCGCCCCAGCGATCGATATTAAAGAAGGGGCGCGTATCGTCAATCAGGAGTTGAAGCTGCGCCTCCTCCACGGCATCGAGTACAGGAAAGCGCGCTTTAACGTCAGCGGGCGTAATAGCCATTTAAATCCCGTCGATATACAAAGCAGATTTCGGATAGCGGAATTCAACACCGGAGTATTTGTATTCGCCGTTAACAAGTAATTCCATTCCACGTTGCTCAGGCGCATGGAACATCAGGGGCATGGGGATATGAAAGACGAGGTTAACGGGATCTTTTTCGTAGACGACCATCCGAGCGCTTTGATTTTGACCCGCGCGATCGAGGTCAATGCCGCCTCTAAAGTCAATATCGATATTCTTCTCGGCTTTGGCGATGTTGTTTTCGCGCACGTACTGCAAAATAGTTTTATCCGATCCTTTGCTGCGTGGAGTGCTCGCGAGATGAGCATAGTGAGAGCCCGGCAGAATAATCGTATTGGGTGTGCTATTGCGCTTGGTCTGTGTCCAAACTTGCGTAATCGCTTCATTGAGTTCTTTTAAAACCTGTTCAGGCGTCGCCGTTGTCCAGCTACCGAGACCCGCTTGTACTTGAGGGACAGAGGGAGAGTTGAATAAACCCGTAAGTTCTTTTTCGCCAAATAATCCCACCTGGTTGAGATGGGCGCGATAGGCATAAAAAGCGGCTTCAGCGCGATCCTGATCAATCGCTAAGTTTAATTTAGCGGACATGCGCAACTCATCAAACGTATAGGCATAGCCAATCGCTCCTGAGACGACCGGTATGGTATTTTTCTGATAATGAACATCGACGCGAGGAATATCATCGCCTTTGCCGCTATGGCGCTGGCCTTGACCGGCAAAATCCTTCATGCGATAGGTAATCGAAGTGGCCCATTGACCGGCTGCGGTTGAAATAGGGATCAGTGCCTCATAATCGAGCGGCGCGCGCTTTTTCTGATAAATCTGAGTTTCAACGAATTCAAGCTGGCCGGTTAAGAAGGCGAGGGCGTGAGATGAATCTAGAGTAAATTCTGGCGTGCGTAAAAGGGAGGTGCGGTTGAGCGCATCGGCAATCATTTGATTAGACATGATGAAATCTCTGGAAAGTGAATGGGGGGTTAGGAAACGCTCGATGCGCTGTCGTCTGACTCTTTTTTCTTAGACGTGGATGACGTAGGTGGGATCGTATTAGGCGTGAAGAAGAGGTTAATCCGAACACGCGCAATCGCTCCGGCTGCGGCTTGGGTTTCCCATACAGCGCCAGGAACTGCTATCGCTGTGCCAGTCGACAGTGCGCCGTTGGCATCGGTGGTCACAGGATCTCCAGGACTGACCGCCGTTTGAGCGATGGCCCAAAGCCGTCCAATTTCCATGACGGGTACGGTAGCTTTGGGCGCATAGCTGACGTTGCCGGTTTGATTCGCTTGCATCGTAGCGTGGCGTACGCTCAAACCGATGATGCGGCAGCCTGTAGAAGGCAGCACCGCAGTATCTGCGTCAACGCCTGCGGCAACGGCTAAACCAAAGTCAATCTCAGTAGTACTGGCATTACGGCGGTTCACAATACTGTTGGGGCCGTTATCGGCTTCGAGTCCAGGGATACCCCGCTCGAGCTGTGCATCGCCATAGTCGGCGAGTTGAATTGACATAAAAACTCCTGATTGAATAAATAAATTAAGCGGTGTAGGTTGTTTGTAACTGCTGAATGTATTGAACGCGTGCGGCCTGCGGGTCTAACGGGCTGCTATCGGTGTTCATTTGCGTGTTCAGTGCATCCAGAACAGGATCTCGGCGAGGGGTGCTTTGAGGTATCGCGCTTAACACCTTAAAGGCGCGTTGAATCATGGCCTCGTCGGCGCTGTCGAGCGAGTATCCGGCGAGCAGCGCATCGACCACGGGTTTGTGCTTTGGATAAAGCTGCTTAACTACTTCGTGCCGGATCGCATGACAACTTTTATCGGTCGTCGTGATCGTGGGCATTAACTGCTTAGCATCGGTCACCGTTTCAGCCCAATCGGCAATCCAGGCATCGCGTACCGCAGGGGTAGCCTCCTTTTGGCGGAGTGTCTGGTTTTCGGCTTCAAGCTTTTTAATCATTTCAGTCAGCGTGTCCATTTGGATTTGTATCTCGCCGCAGTCATGGCAGGGCGTCGGGGCTGTTTGAACGGTAGATACTGCGTCGGTGCTTTGAGCCGTGGTTTGATCGGGTGTGTCAGACATAAGGAGTTCTCCATGAGGGTTAGAATCTTCAATGCGGCAGGTCGGTCCGCAACGAGGGGTGCGCGTGAGTGCGATATGGTTGACGCGAATATTTCTTTGAATGCCGTCATAGGGCTGTCCATTAGGCGTGATGCCAGGCGTCATATCCTTTTGAGATTGATAGCCTGCGGAGAGCCCCACCTTGCCGCTTTCAATCAGGGCAATGGTGCTTTTGTCTTGAACGATCAAGTCTCCGACGACATAACCCTCTTGCTGCCGGATATTGCGTACAAAGCCCAGCGCCAAATGTCGCCAGTTATCGGCGGTAACAAAAAAAGAGGGCGGATGGTCATTCGTGAGCGGCACGCCTTCATAAGACGCCAGAGATTCGGGCGCAAAGACTTCTTCAGGGGGGCGATAGATATTGAGAATGCGCATCGGATCGCCCGATTTTTCAGCGTATTCGACGGCGCGATAGGGCTGAATCCCACAACGTGCGAGCTTGGCGGGCGCAATTAAAAAACCCTCTGGCGTGTAGGTTCGCTCAGAGGGCAGGCTATCTAAAATTTCGATCATGTTAAGTCAAGAATGGGTAAGGCGACACAGCGACAAGCAATCTCATGGCCTGGATGGCCGGACTCGGGTGGGTTCTCCCATTTAAATCGTTTGCCATCGTTGTCCGCGTGACTGTCTCGCACGCGTTCATCGCCACTGGTTTGCCATTCGTATTCGGTGATGCCGAGTGCCGTTTGTCGGGCTTGGGCAATCGCCGCATGCGTTTTAGCGGTTTGGTCTCGGGCAATTAGACGTGCGCGCTTTTCAGTCGTATGCTTGAGTTTCTGAATCTCCGCAGCCAACTCCGTATAGCGCCGTCCTTCCAAGACTCCGGTTAAAACCGAGGTGCGGAGTGAGTCAAAGTAACGCTGTGGAATCGACCGGATCAAATGCACATTCGTTGCCATCGCCAACTGCAAAGGCGCATTGAGCGTTGGAATATTCAGTAATGGGGTGATATCGATGCCAAAGGCATAGCGAATACTGCCAATCAGCGCCGTGCGGTTGTCTTCATCGACCTGCTCAACTATGCGGTGCGCCCAACGGTGTGCGTGGGCAATCAACGCTAGAAAGGCCCGAGACACACGCTCTAACGCGGCTTGAATCCGTTGAACCAGCGATTCTGATAACGCATCCTGCGTATAGCCGTCCTCTGGTTCTTTCAAGATCGGCAAAATCTCTTCTTTAACGCGCTGATGCATCTGTTTCACCAGGCTCAACAACTGATTGCGGTAAGCGACTTCGGCTCGACGGTTGAGTTTTGCTGACCGTAGTACGCGAGGGCGCTTAGACTGGCGTTTTGTCGTGTGTTTGAGGTGTGCCTTGATCAGGGCGGGTAGCGTCAGGTTCATCCGGTGTGTCTAATTCTTGCGCGAGTGCCTGCGCTTCGTCTAAATCTTCATCGGTAATCGCATAGGTATCATTCGCTTTGAGGCGTTTGAGGCTATGCGCTTCGTGAATCACCCCTTGCATCAGATAAATTTGATCGGTCTCAGCGCGGATTTTTTCAGCGTTGGCGCGTTCCGCTTCACACAATTGCCAGAGCGGATTAAATTCGATCACGAGGTCTTTGAGTGGATGGCCCAGCTCAGACATCGCCATAACGTCGTAAATCTTTTCGACTTGAGGGCGTAAGATGTTTTCTTGCTTGGCTTTGAGCGCATCGTAGTAGTTGCGAATATCGCTTTCCCCCGTGGCGCTCATGCCGGTTGGAGATTGGCCCAATAGACGTGTCGCAGGAATGTCAGCAGCGCCTGAAATACGCTGTAAAAACATCGTAGCGACTTCGCTGACGCCGCTGAAATTAATGGTTTTTTGCTGATACTCATCGGCGCTATCGAGCAGCATCATCCGGTTAAAAGATTTGGCCGTATTGGTGACTTCAAAGCGCTTCTGGACTTCGCGTGTCCCTTCATCGCTATTCAGCTTGGTCGTGAGTCCATCAATTTTTAAGATATCGACGCACATTTCAAAGAACATGCTGGCGGTGCCACTGGCGACCGTATCGCCGCGTTGTAGCTCGTCGTAAAGGGCTTGAAGTACGCTATCGTGCCAAAATCCTTGGTTTTTTAAATCACTGACCGGCACCAGCGCGCCATCGGAGAAGATGAGACGGCTGGCATGAATGATTTGCTGGGTATCGGCAACGCGATAATGCTCCGGCCGCCAATATTCGGGGCGGTTTAAGTCAACCAGGCAAGGTTGCTTATCTACCGTGAGTTGGTGTTGATCCAGAACGAGAAAGCCCTGTAGCGCCCCACGGCGGATACGTTCAATCTCTAATGGTGTCTCGGGGTCCTCACCTGCTAAGCTCATGTAGAGCGCCGAGCCGCCGAAGAGCCGACCCCATTTCAAATTATTCGTGAGGAGCGTCACGAGCTTAAAGCGCTTTTCGGCCGCTTCCAGAGCGTCTTTACTCTTTTCGTCTCCCGTTTCAAGGCTTAGCCATTCACGCGTCATATCCTCAGCCGGCGCATCGATGATTTTGCGGGCAAGCCAGTTAGACCGATACATCGTGGCAAGCTCGGAACGGCTGACTGTTTTGCGAAACGCATAATGGTTATACGCCATCTTGTCGCGGCTATTCATCAGGCCTGCGACGAGATTGGTGAGGCTATCTTGGGTGATGTCCGTTGGCTGGACTGCCAAGGCGGGTATTGCTTGCACCCCTTTATTTTTATGTTTTTTTGACAAAATTTAACCTAAACAGTGAATTCGGGTAAAATAAGAATTGGGCGTTTGGTACTCCCTTCATTGGATTGATCTCCAGTGGCCCGCTAGGGATACTGAGCGCCCACCTTCATAGTTAAGAAAGCCGGACGCAAACTTTGACAAGCGCCAAATAGTGATTTAGCATATGCTTAAACATATGCCAAGGAGGCTATCATGGTGAATACTTATCCAGAACGCCACGTTAAACTATTCAGGAATGGAAAAAATCAAGCTGTGCGCATCCCTGTTGAATTTGAGTTAAACGGGTCTGATGCCATCATGCGTCGTGAAAATAATCGACTGATTATTGAGCTTGCGCCACCGCGCTCTTTATCTGCGCTGTTAGCAAGCTGGACTCCGCTCCAAGAAGGGCTACCGGAGATCGTAGATCTTCCCCCCGAAGACGTGGAGCTTTGATGGCGCTGTATCTGCTTGATACCAATATCCTTTCAGATATTCTGAAAAACCCACAAGGACTCGCTGCGCAAAAACTCACCGAGCATCCGCAAGAATCCCTATGCACCAGTATTATCGTTGCAGCGGAGATGCGCTACGGTGCAGCAAAGAAAAATGCAGAAGCATTAACCGAGCGAGTAAACCAATTACTTGACGTGATTAAAATACTTTCGTTCTCACCCGACGCGGACCACTGCTATGGGCAAGTTCGCGCCGAACTTGAACGAAAAGGGCAAACCATAGGTGCGAATGATTTACTGATTGCTGCTCATGCTTTATCGGTAGATGCGATACTTGTTACAGCGAACGTCAATGAATTTAGCCGAGTCTCCGGATTGGCGATGGAAAACTGGTTAGCCTAGGCCGAACTAAGTCCACCCCGACCAATCCGAGCTTTTCGCTAAACAATCGGTAATTGCATCGATCATCGGATCAATCTGGTCATCGTGTGCGTGGGTGTTATTGGCCGTGAAGGCCTCGCATTCGGCAATAAAATCTTTCACCCAAGGCACGTTTTTAGGTAGCGCAATCCGCCCTGACTCAATGTAAGCCAGCACGCCCATGATGCGGGTGAGTTTGTCGGTACCACGAGGAATGCCTTTAACAGGGATATGCCCATCTTCTTGAATATCTTGAATTAACCCTGTGCCTGAGGATTTATCCTCGACCAGCAGTTGCGCTAAGGGTGCGCTGGTCTTATGGTCATAGGGTTTATGACTATTCCAAAAGGCAATCGCACGACGCTTGAGTTCAGGCGCAGGCCATTTGCCGCGGATGAGATCGAGCAAGTACAGCCGGTTATCTTCGCCGAGGCCCCAAAGCTGAAACACGCTGTAATCGTTGTGCTCCGCGGTCTTTTGCGCAGTGTCCGCATACACCTTGCGTAAGCGAATGCGGGGCGGTGTTTCGTAATATGAAAACCATTCACTTTTGATGAGATCACCGCCGAGTGCGCGGGGTTGCTGCTGGTACTGGCTAGTAAATACATAGCGATCCGCTTGCTCCAGCGCGCATAAATCACCTAATGGCTCTTTGTACGGCCAGTAGCTAAACCGCCCATGTTCGTCTCGTAGCGAGGTATCTATCTTGTCTCGATAGTCAGAGGGTAGGGCAGCCACATACGTATCATCTAATAGGGCGGGAATCGAAACAAAGGTCCAATCGCCAGGCACTTTGCCCATTTGGATAAAGCCGGTAGGATCTTCCTGGGCCAAACGCTGCATGATGACAACAATCGGGGTAGCCGGTTGGGCTTTACGGCTTTTAACGGTGGATACGAGCTTACGATTTGCTTTGTCACGGGCGGCTTTGCTATAGGCATCTTCGACTTTAAGCGGGTCATCAATGATGAGCGCGCCTTGCCAGCCTGGCGCCATGTGGCCGGCTCTAAAACCGGTAATCTGACCGCCCAATGAGACCGCGTAGACGCCACCGGCCTTCTTACCGTCGAGCAGCACATTCCAGCGCTTTTTACTCTTTGCATCCTGAGCAATCGCGAGCGGCCACAGCGCTTGATATTCCTCACTACGGATGATCTCTCGCGCCATCTCAGAATTGAGTAAGGCTAGATCGTCAGAGTATGAAATGTGTAAAAAGCGTGCTCGAGGATTCAGCGCTAAGCCCCGTGCGATCAAGTTAATCGCCACCAGTTCGGTCTTGGAGGAGCCTGGCGGCACATTAATGACGACATTTTTAAGCTCGCCATCAATCACCTTTTGCACCGTATCGGCAATCAACGCATGGTGCCAGTTCAAATGAAACGGAATGCCCTGGCGGTGCTTGAAGAAATACCGCGTAAAAAAGAGGTGATCCCGCTCGCACTTAGCCTTAGCCACCGCCCGAAGCACCTCGGGATCAATAGTTTTCCTCGAGGTGGGCGACAGTGGCTTTGACTTGGACTTCATCGACGATAGTGATTTTTTGTTCAATCGGGCCATCATGTGCGCCGCTGATATTCTGCTGGATGCGGTCACCATACTTCTTGGGCGCTAATTGCCCAGCGAGCCATTTACGAGCATCGACGCGGAGTTTAGAGCGTTGCACGGCTTCGTGGCGCACGCGTTCATGGCCTTGCTCGTCGACTTGCATATCCTGAGTAGCGTCGTCGGCAATATCTAAAACCTCATCGGCAAGCGTGTCGGCTTGCACCTCGCGTGCGCGTGCGTATTGATCTCGAAATGACTCGGACTGCGTGAGCCATCGATACACAGTCGCTTGATAGGGCATATTCTTTTGCGCGCATATGGAGCGCAAACTTTGACCGACCATCAAGCGTTCACAAATCTTTTTTGCTAGAGCAATCGTGTATTTGCTGGGTCGAGCCATCGTCAGAGGTAAAAGCAAACAAGCATAAAAAAGGCAGCGTCTAGGCTGCCTGAGGCTGAAAATGAGGGGGAAAACATCCGTAAAAAATGCTCAAAAGAGCGTCTGAATCTTTAGGACGGTTTTTCCCACCGCCATTGTCGTGGTTTTTGTCGCGGTTTGCAAAAGTTCATGTCGTGGTTTTCCATCGATAAAGCGTATAGCCTCCGTTGCCTGCCCGCGAAGGTATTTTAAATATTCTTCCCATCTCGGTGAGCGTATCCAAAACGCGTAATACCCCTCGATGGGTAGCACAGCGCTCTTTCTTACTTTTTGGATTCGGATTAGCGTGTCGCACGATTTCAATCATTTTAAAATTCCGTTCAGGATACGCACTCATCAGGTCCATAATCTCCCGCGCATATTTCATCCAAAAGCCCTTTCGATTCGATAGCATCCGCTTCTTAAAATGGTTTCATAAGTGGCAAGCGACATTTTGAGGCGTCGCGCAGCGCCAGTTCTGCCATAGTGTATTCGACCAGACTCCCACGGATTAATGTACTCAGCTTTCATCACGTGTTGCTCCTGTTTCAGCATCGCAACGTAAGCCCGCTGCACAATCTTGGCATTCGGGGCGTAGGGTGGAGGGAGAGACGTTTCGGCCTCGCCTAGATCACTTGGCGCACGATAGTAACGCTCAGCCGAAGCACATTGCGTAGGCGGCAGAGGATGCGGCCAGGGGCCAGACCAGCACCAGCGAACCCAATTTTGTATTTCATACTCGACCCACTCGGGAATGCTCCGCCATGAACCTGTGCTTTGCTTCATTAGCTTACCCTCACCTCGACTTCAACGCGGGGCGCGCCATATCGCTTGCTGGCGTGTACGTCGATGACTTGTGAATCATCTTTCCAGGTGACACCGTTCGCGCCGTCCTTAACCGCTTTGACGATGTTATCCAGGTCTGGGCGTTTGGTAGGCATGAATTCGCCGATTGCTGCCGCTCGCTGCTTTTTAAGGCTCCAACTGGCTGGAATCGGTAGGAATGCTCGTACAATCAGCGCTATGGCAGATTCGATTGGGCTTTGTCCGTCCATCGCTTTCTGAGCAGCAAGCTTCACAAGGTTTTCATATCGCACTGTTTTTTCTGGGGTGTAGTGCGCGATGTGGCCGTTACGGATACACGAGCGAGCACGGCCTTTGGCAATGGGCTTGCCTGGGATCATGAAGGTAATTGCGTTAAGCATTTTTTGTTTGAAATGAAAAAGATTAAGCGGCGATTTGTTGAGCTTCGTTTTGCAAAAGCACGGGTAAATTTTTTACGTTTAGCAGTGTGAATTCAAGCAGCGGTTGATCGGTTCCTTGGCGCATGACTTGCTGCGCCATGGCAGCACTGCCGACTAAAAGTGGCGGTGCGACTTCAAACCCAAGTTGTTGATTCGTCATTTCTGCGATGCCAATCAACACGGGTGGATAGTCAGGCACTTCGCTGCGCATCCGGTATCCACGGTAACGATTCACAAACTCATTGCGTACAAACGGCCAGTCGTCCTCATGCTTTGTGCTGAGTTGAATCCAGCCGCCCATTTCTGACAAGACGCGATGAATCAGCGGATCATCAAAAATCACGCTTTGGTACGGGCCTTTCTCACGCATGGTTCGATCTACTTTGCTCCAAGCAGTCAACGCAGAATCTTGCGTAGAGCCTTGCAGCATCTTGTGAATATCGGCAATTTTGGGCATGAACTGGCCCGTATCGGGGTTGTTCACATGCCGGTTGAGCGCTTCGCGTACAGCGGCGAGGTCATAGGCTTGCAAGCCTTGCCAGTAGAGCGCAATGACTCCAGAAGTCAAGTCACGTCCGTACATGGCTGCGACGGCTTGCAGCAATCCATCGAATGCGTTGAAGTCACAGGATTTCATAAACTTCTTACCCGAAAATGAGTGCCTTGGCTTGACGCCCCGCTTCGGCATTTCTGGCCTCCAACTCAGCCTGTTTGCTGAGCTTCGGTGACCCACGGCGATTAAGCCCAAACAGCCCCTTCCAGCTGCTCACGATGCTTTGATCGATCACAGCGGAAGGGTCATGACCGTCGTCCCGAAGCCGAGAAAGCTGAGCAATTGCCCGAACTTGAGCCTCATCGCTCATCGGCGCTTTCAAGCGCTTTCGATGCTTCACGAAAGCTTCCCAATCGGCCAAAGCCAGCCAGTTCGGCAAGGCCACAGCGGGCGCATCGCGTTCGCCAGGGGTTGAAGGGGATTTATCCCCTTTAGGTTTTGAAGAAGAAGGTGAAGATGAAGAAGAAGATGAAGGGGGGGGATATTCTTCATCAGGAAGGGGGGTTTTAGGTTTTGTTTCATAACCCCCCTTATCTTTCTTAGGCCTCCCCCCTTTGTATCCGTGTTCAGCGCCTAATTTGCCAAATTCTTTACCCCCCTTGCCACCTTCGGCGCGGATATTGCGCAGCCGTTCATCATTGATCATTCTGCGTGAATAAATCCCCCCTTCTTCAGTACGGTAAAACACCCCCGCGCTTTCAAGTTCGTTAAGCAAACCCCTAACCACTTTCTCAGTTTCGCCAATCAAACGGGCAAGCTGAGCGACGCTCATGGCTTTACCGTTAATGGCGAGATGCCCGTATGGCTTACACTCATGCATAATACACAGCATCTCAATCCATAAGCCGCGAGCAGCGACGGAACAGCTTTGTAAGGCAGAGTCTTTGCGCCAATCGGCAGGGTAGAATTGAAAAGCAGGAGGCTTCATTTTTAAGTTTTTCCTTTATCTCACGGTTCAATACTTACTCTTTAATATTTAAATTTGCGGTCCTATTCGTCCCGCACCCTCCCTGCCATTAAGTCCCGATCCGGCCTAAGCTTGCCGTATACGAATTCGCTGAGAACGAGTCGAATGAAAGGACTTAAGGAGCCGTAGCCTTTGGCTGCCGCTAGCTCTTTTAGGTCTGCTTTGAGCTTTTCGCCCAACCAAACTCGAATATCGTCTGTGAGTTTTTCACGTTTTTGATTCATGACTTCCCCAACTTGGTATGAAAGTACATATGACTGAAAATGAAATTAAGCTTGGCTCATTAGTATTAGAGCCGCAAAGTAATAGGGTGCTTGCCAAGGCCACTTTTGAACGCATGAACTCTGGAATTCGAGAAAGAATCTCGGCAGAAGTCTTGCTCCCCGTTCATGGCAAAACTTTGGAAGCCATTCAAGAACAATTTTTTCGGCATACTTCCAAACTGCTCGAAGAGTTTTGGTTTGCGAATGATCCACAGAAGTTTTGGCGACCGGCTTGATCTTCTTTCGCTGTTCATGAAAGAAGTTGCAGGTCCATTTGGTAGAGTTTTTTTGATGTGCATTCAAGTGATTTTCTCGTCGGATTTGCGCAGATATTTCCGGTTCACGCAAGCGCACTTTTAATAAAGTAAATTATTCACAGAGCGATAAGACCTGTCGTAGCTCCATACAGTCTTTAGGTGTAACGCTACCGCCAGTGATTTGCTCTATTTGTATGGCTCTATGTAGATTTATTTCGCGGCGGCCATGAAGCCAATTCCCAATGCAACCTTGCGAAACAGGCGGCTTAAGTCGCCGCCCAAATTCTGCCTGGGTGATTCTATTAAGTTGTAAATATTGGTTGAGATGCATATGCGTTCCTTTTTCAATTCATTTTGAACTAATTCGAAATGAATTGCAATACTTCGTTTTAATACGAAACGCTAATGGAGAAAGTTAGCTGGTTCTATCACAATTTAGAATATGGAAAAATGGTTTGATCGTGCTAAGCAGGTGATGCGAGAAAAAAAGGTGAGCCAGGAGCATTTGGCGGAGGAGATGGGAATGTCTCAACCTGGGCTTAGCGCATGGCTCCGTGGTTTCCGCGAACCCGCTTTACATGACATCAATAAAATCGCTGATTTGCTTGGAATATCTCAAGTATGGCTTACTCACGGAGAAGGTTCTAAATACAGACTTGATATGCTTCCAGTTCATGCGCAGCGCCTGATTGAACAACTGATCGAATATCAAACTAATGAGCAAGCTTCAGAGAGAATTTGGCAGGCGCTCGAGGCTGTAGTAAAAGCGACGATACCTCTAAGCAACTTGAAAGATGATGGCGCATATGGTCAGCACTCACCATCTGAACATAGATTGCAGTCAGAGTCTATCCATAGAAAATTTAACTTCAATGGGCGTAAGCGGTCATCGTTCAAAAAAGCTGGGTAGCTCATTAGCCACTAATCTTATGGAGATTTTGGCGATCTAGCTATATCAGTTATTGCTTAAGTCCCGCCTAATGCCAAGCTTTCCTTGGTATTTCTGCCATATTAGCTATGGCAGGCATCCCTTACATTGATGAAGTACTTTCGGAAACTTTTTGTTTTTTGGAGTTGCCTTGATATATGCATTTGGTTGTTACTTTGTTTCTTTCTTCAGGCCGCCTGTGAAGCTTAAGAAAAATTAAGAATTCAATTGGAGAAAGGACGGTGAGTAAGGAGACGCCTTCTGGCAGTGGACAAGAAAACGTTATCTATTTACTTGATTACATACCGCAAAAATTAAGAAAAAAGCGGTTAACCAAGGGAAAAGCACAAAGTCAACTGACTTTGAGTGCCAGTCTGCCACACACTGCACAACTTGTTGTCAAACTTTATCCTGACCAAACTGCGGATTCTCACATAGTGGGAGTGCATGAATCAAATGCTATCAATATGCTTCGTGTTATGGTGAATGCAATGTCCGACGTACTTGATCAAATACCCCTGAAGAAAAATTAGAGCCATCAGCTATCTGCCGTTCGATTGGCTACATCAAAAATATTTCGAAACGTATTGACTTTATTTAATACGTTTTGTAATATTTAATCATCGTCATAAACAAACAACGACAGATGAGCCAAATAGCCAACACCCACATTTATTCCATCTCTCCAGGAAGCCCGAATAGTTTTGTTGCCATTCCTCAGCAGGAAATTGATGCAACGGAAAAGCTGATAGCCATTACGCCTACGAGGTTGAAGGGCCGTTCTGCGCCAACCGTTAATGCACGTAACTTGCACGCGTTTTTAGGAATTGGAAAAGACTTTTCGACCTGGATTAAAAACCGCATCGCGCAATACGGTTTTATTGAAGATCAGGACTTTGTACTTTTCCCCAATTTCGGGGAAAACCTCACCGGAGGTCGTCCAGCCAAAGAATACGCGCTAACTCTCGATATGGCGAAAGAATTATCGATGGTCGAGCGCAATGAAAAAGGCAAGCAGGCCAGACAGTATTTCATTGAATGCGAGCGCCGCATTCATTCGCCTGCAATAGATTTGCACAGTTTTCTTAATGATCCCAAACATCTGCGAACGATATTGCTGGCGTATACCGAAGAGGTCGGGACGCTGCGAAGCCAAGTGGAAGAATTAAAACCTAAAGCGGATTTTTATGACGACGTTGGAAAAGCGATCAATGCTCAAACGGTGCAAGAAGTGGCTAAAGTCATTGGCACCGGGCCTAAAAGGCTTTTTTCCTGGTTGCGTGAGCGCCGTTTATTGATGAAGAACAATTTACCGTATCAAGAACAGATTGAGGCAGGGCGCTTTCGCGTGATTGAGCGGCAGTATGAAGACCCGAGAGGCGAAAACCATATCTATGCGCGCACTTTGGTTACCGGAAAAGGCTTGACATGGATTCAAAAGCAGTTTGCTCAAGGAGCGACCGCATGAATTACAAAGTTATTAATAAGAACACTCCATATCAGTGCGCTTCTTTATGCGTGAAAAATAAACTCACCTTCGTGGGATCTGGAGAAAGTACGTACATGTTAAGACCAGCAAGTGCAATCAGACAGGATAACCACAGAGCAGGGCCTCGGCGGTGGTATAACAGCGCTATAAAGAGAAGTCCCACCGCTATCATTACAGCGCCAATTGTAGAAAGTTTAATCATACTTTGGGCTAGAGCATCAGATATTCAGTGGAATATTTTGGGAAAGATTAGCTCAGAAGAAAATCAAAAAAAGGCTTTGCCAACGAGCGCGAAGATACCGGCAGCGACAAAGCCCAATATCCATTTCAGTGCAGACATTTCGGCGCTTATAGCGATAAATCGGGCTTCCGTATCTTTTCGCAAATCGCTGATCTCATGGCGCAAATTCGTTTCGAGCTTTTCTAAGTCATTTCTTATAACAGATTCATATTCTCGAAAGTCAGCTTTGGTTGCGAGGTCCGCTGTTTCATGTGAACTTCTTACGGCTACGGAAATAGCTTTCGCTTGGGCTTCGGGTATACCGGATTCCTTAAGTGTTTCGACAAACTGCAATGTATCAAATGTAACTACGGCCATAGCTAATACCTCCTGTCTCCAAATTCTAGCACAAGATTTTCTTTGTGATGTTTATACCAGAAAAGCTGCAAACGAGGGCGAATACGACCCATGGAGCTTGGCATGAGCGTGAACGAATTGATGCATAAGGTTGAAGCCCACTACGACCGATTACAGGCACGCTCAGAAGCGGCCGACGAGGATTATTGCGTGCGTGCTAACGAAGTTGAAGAAAACATGACTTTCGATGACTTACTCGAAGCGATGGTTAAGTTACCCGACTCGGTGAAGAAGCAAGCGCTACGTGATGCTGCCCAGGCGCGATCTACGGACTTGTTTGCTGACACTTATGAGCGCCTTTGGGAAACGCAGACAGGCAAAGCACTACAGAGGGCTATTGACTGCGCGTATCAGAGAAAAGATATCGCATGAAACGCCTCGAAAACGACAACGCATTGCTGCGCGCCGCAATACGGGCGGATCGGATTGAGGTTTTCATCAAAGCCAGCGCAGGGATGTTCTTACTCGCTCTGTGTCTCGGTGCAGCCATTCTATTTTTTAACCAGTAAAAGCACTTTTTAGGAAAGGCGATGACACCTGTCACGATTCGAGCCTCAAGCCTGGGTAAGTTATTTGATTGTCCGGCGAGTTGGGCCGCTACTTACCTTTATGGAAAACAAATGCCGTCCAATGGCAAGGCGCTGTTGGGCAAAGCGGTACACGCGAGCACGGCGGTTTTCGACCAATCCAGAATTGACGGAGTGGGCCTCACGATTGACGAATCCGCTGCTGCCGCGGTGGATATGATCCGCCGCCCAGATGAGGAGGTGACATGGGGCGAGGATAAAGCGAGTGACGCTGAGAGGATAGCGCTGTCACTGCACACCAAGTATTGCCAGATGATCGCCCCCCAACAGACTTACCGAGCTGTTGAAGTGAAGTTCGAAGGATTAGAAATTAGTGATTTGGGTCTGATTTTTACTGGCACGACGGACCGCATACGCGAAACTGCAGAAGGTTTATCGATTTGCGATTTGAAGACGGGCAAGGCGGCGGTGGGTTCAGATGGCAAGGTTAAGACGGCTGGGCATGCCTATCAAATAGGCGTTTATGAGCTGCTGGCTGAGCGCGCTGGTGGTATACCGATCACCGCACCGGCGCAACTTATAGGGATGAACACGGCTAAGACGTCGGATTCTCAGCGTATTGGGATGGGCGAAATTTCTGGGGCGCGAGCGTTACTCCTGGGGGATAGTGAATCGCCTGGCATCCTCGAATACGCAGCCAAAATTATTCACAAGGGCATGTTTTGGGGCAACCCAAAATCGATGATGTGCCACGAGCGTTATTGCGTGGCTTTCTCCACCTGCAAATTCCGTCAATAAGGAGTCTCACATTATGAGTGCATCAGCACAACTCGCCACCCTTGCCAAGCTTCGTGAACCGCAAGAGCCACAAGCTGTGGTCAAAATGGGTTTCAGCGATCTCCAGTCGTTTGAATTGATGCAGCGAGCGGCCAAGCTGTTATCGACTTCTACAATCGTCCCAGCAGCCTATCGAACGGTGATTGAGAAATTTGACAAATTCGGCAAATTAAAAGAAACCACGGAAAATAAGAATGGGCTGTCCAATAGCGTGGTAGCGCTGAATATGGCGATCCGGATGGGGGTTGATCCGCTGATGGTGATGCAAAATCTTTACATTGTGGAGGGCCGCCCTTCCTGGTCGTCGCAATGGATTATTGCTTCTATCAATGGCTGCGGTCGCTTTTCTCCTTTGCGGTTTGAGCTTAAGGAACTGGGTGTTAAGGAAGTCGAACGCACGGAGGCTTGCTGGGACAACGGTCAGCGCAGCACGCGTATTGTCAAAATTAAGGTCACCGACAAGGTATGTGTTGCCTGGGCAATAGAAAAGGACACCGGAGAGCGCATTGAGTCCCCTGCCGTATCGATTGAAATGGCGGTGAAAGAAGGGTGGTACACAAAAAACGGCAGTAAGTGGCAGACGATGCCGGAATTAATGCTGCGCTATCGGAGCGCGAGCTTTTTTGGGAAGCTGTACGCGCCTGAGCTGCTGATGGGTTTGCAAAGCCTGGAAGAAGTCCATGACATTATCGAGATGAATCAGGACGGCAGTATCGCCAGCGTAAGCAGTGAGTCGCTGCGCACGAAAGAAATAAAAACGCCTGATTTAACTCAGCCTGCGGCCACGCCTGAGACGGCGAATCACAAAACCGGTGAAATACATAATGGGCCTCCTGTTTTTGCTGAATCGAAACCTCCTCCGTCACTCGAGAAGAGGACGCAGGCGTTTGGCGAGCACGAGCCGCCGAGTACACGCCCTGGACGTGTGATGAGCAGTATCGAATAACTCGGCCCCATTCAAGCTATTGAACCCTGAACAGGAGATTGTATGAAGTTATCACGTTTGAGCATTAAGAATTTTCTGGGCGTGCACGAGGTTGAAATGCCGCTCACGCATCCCGTTACATTGTTTTCGGGCAAGAATGGAGCGGGTAAATCGAGCCTGCAAGAGGCGGTACGTATGGCGCTCACCGGTGAAACCGTGCGTGTGGGTCTTAAAAAAGAGTGCATCCAACTGGTGACCGAGGGCGCTAAATTGGGCTTTGTCGAGGTTGAGATCGACCATAAGATATGCGTCGCACTCTGCTTACCGGCGGGCAAAGCCACGTTGTCGGAGGACTATGTACTGCCGAGAGCGCTGCCGCATGTGCTGGATGCGCAACATTTTACGCGGCTTGGATGCAATGAGCGCGGCAAATTTTTGTTTAGTTTGATGGGTCTGAATGCGGGTCGTACGGAAGTGCAAAGACGGCTATTAGAGAAAGGCTGTGATACGCAAAAAGTAGAAGCGCTGATGCCGCTGCTACGTTCAGGCTTTGATGCAGCACACGAAGGGGCGAAGGACAAGGCTCGCGATCAAAAAGCGGCGTGGCGCACGCTCACAGGAGAAACGTACGGCGAAAAGAAGGCGGCCACGTGGCAAGCCAAAAGGCCAGAGTTTGACCGTGCGGCATCGGCTGATTTGCCCCACCGGTTATCTGCCCTCGATGCTGAACTGGCCGAGACCCACCAGCATCTGGGTGGATTGCAGGCGGATCACAAACGGTATGCCGACTCTGCGCAGCGGCTCGCTGAATGGCGTGAGAAAGGTAGCCAGCATGCGTGTATTGCCGACACGCTCGCCCGTGATCAAGCAGAACTCAAAGAGTGGGAAACAAAAGTCGCCACGCTCAAAGCATTGAGTTTTTCAAAAAATGCGCTGCCTTGCCCACACTGCGACACGCTGTTGGCGCTTGAAGATGGAGAGTTGCATGCCGTGCCGTTAACACAGGGCATAGAGGAGAACCTTAGCCGATTGCCAGAATACGAAGAGGCGGTGTGCCAGTTGAAGCAAGCGGTCACCAACGACGAGCGAGCGTTAGCCGATGCTAAGGCCGCCGTGAAAGCGATTGCTGAATTAGAGTTGGCGCTTGGCGCGAAGCCGGACGAAACCACACTCCAAGCTGCGCGCGAGCACCTCGAAAAACTCAAAATCGACCGCGGTGCTCTAGCAGAAAAATGGGCGGCTTATCAAGAGGCTGAGCGCCAGGTGACGCAAGCAGATGAGCGTACTGCCAAGGCTCTGTCTGCGCACGAATCGGTTCTGGCGTGGAATGAGATTGCCGATGCATTGGCTCCTGAGGGTATCCCAGGGGAAATGCTGGCCGAAGCTTTGACGCCGCTGAATGAGCGTTTGGAAGACTCGGCTGCGATCACAGAATGGGCGCAGGTTGTGGTGACAAAGGATATGCACGTGCAAGCGGGTGGCCGTTCATATGCGCTGTTATCGGAATCGGAGAAGTGGCGAGCGGATGCAATGTTGGCGGAAGCAATCTCTTATCTGTCCAAAATCAAACTAGTGGTGTTGGACCGGTTTGACGTATTGGATTTGAAAGGCCGTGAAGAGTTATTGACTTGGCTAGATCGTCTGGCCCAAGGCGGAGAGATCGATACCGCACTGATTTTTGGCACGCTTAAAGCGTTGCCTCAGAGTTTTTCTCAAAACATAGCGACGCACTGGCTGGAAAAAGGGGTGATTGTCGAATTCAAAGAAGCGGCTTGAGTCAAGTCCACACAAATAAGGAAAGGTATGTATTCGTTAAATATAGAAGCCGCGCGGCTAGCGGAACAGCGCAGCAGCCGTATCACAGCGCCAGGGGTGTATGAGGGGCAGTTTATGCAGGCGGTAGAGGTGAAGAGTCCGCATAAAACTCGGGGTATCGAGTTGGTGTTTGAAACGGAGAACAAGGCGAGGGCATATTTTACGTTGTGGACGTTGGATATAGATAAAAAAGAGCTGTATGGCTATCGGTATCTGAATGCGCTGATGGTGTGTTTGGGGCTTGAAAAGTTGGAATCGGAGCCAGGGGCGATCAGGAAGTGGGAGGAGAATGAGATGGTGAATAAGCGCGTCCAGGTTTTTAAAGCGTTATTGGATAAAGAAATTGGGGTGCTGTTAGACACCGAAGAATATGAAAAGCGGGATGGCGGAATTGGAATCAGGGTAGCGCCGGTGGGATTTTTCTGCACAAGCACGAAGCGAATGGCCTCAGAGATCTTGGACCAAACAAGAGAAGCGGAGCAACTGAAGGAATTATCGAAAATGCTCAAGCATCGCCCGCTTAAAAAAAGCAACATTCCATTCAGTCGTGAGTCATATGCGACGGCCCCGAGTCCGTTGAGCGATATAGACGACGATATTCAATTCTAAAGCTGTCACACAGGCTCGATGAGCACTTGGAGGCTGAATCATGCAACCCTTATTTCATTATGCCAAACGATTAAGAAACTGGCTCAGTTCAATACCCACCCGAATTGGGATGATTCCGTTACCGGTGTTTGGACTGATGTGGTTATGTTTACTGAGCTTTATCGCACTGGGTGAGATGCCAGGAGAACTCTCGGTGATGTTGGCGGTGGTGGCGGTTTTGGGGTTTAGTTGCGCCGAGATCGGCAAACAGATACCGATTCTACGGTACTTGGGCGGCTCCGTGATGGTGACGGTGCTCTTGCCATCGTACTGCGTGTATAGCGAGCTCATGCCGATGGAGCTGGAAAGCTCGATACGGGAATTTTGGGAGAACACGAATATCCTGTATCTGTTTACGGCTGCGGTGGTGGTGGGCGGTATTTTGAGTATGGAACGGAGTCTTTTGATTAAAGGTTTCGTGAAACTCTTCGTGCCACTGGCGGCTGGTTCTATCGCTGCGGCGATCGTCGGCACCCTGACAGGGATGGCGCTGGGACTAAGCGCACACTACACCTTCTTCTTTATCGTAATTCCGATTATGGTGGGTGGCCTGGGCGAGGGGGCGATTCCGCTGACCTTGGGCTATGCGGCGATTTTACAAACGTCCCAGCCAGAGTTGTTTGCTCAAGTGATGCCGCCAATCGTGCTGGGGAATTTGACGGCGGTGGCGTGCGCGGGGGTGCTGCATCGATTGGGGCAGATTAATTCAGACCTGAGTCAAATGGGTCAAAAGCTATCCACAGGGCATTTAAAAAGCCGACCCACCGATTCAACGCCTGCCGCCTTGATGGAATCGCTGGCCTCAGTGGGAATGTTGGCTCTAAGCCTCTATATGGTGGGGGTTTTGGTGCATCAGTTAACGGGTTGGCCTGCGCCGTTGGTGATGCTGGGCCTGGCGGTCCTGATCAAACTCACGATGACGCTTTCACCCAGACTGGAAGAAGGGGCGTATCTGTTGCACCACTTTTTTACCAAAGCGGCGGCGTATCCGGTTCTGTTTGTGCTCGGACTGACCTTAACGCCTTGGCAAGTCTTACTTTCGGTTTTAACGCCGGCGTATTGCATTACGATTTTTGTGACCGTGCTGACGTTGGCGCTGGTCGGTCTGATTGTAGGTCGTTGGGCCGGATTAAATCCGATAGAGAGCGCGCTTATTAATGTTTGCCATAGCGGGATGGGCAGCGTGGGGGATATGGCGATTTTGACCTCAGCGCATCGGATGCATTTGATGCCGTTTGCGCAGTTGGCGACAAGGATAGGCGGAGCGCTCACGATAGTGATTGCGCTGATGATGTTTAGCGTTTACCAAAATTAATTTAAAGAAAAGTCATGATGAAGAGCCAAGAAAGTGCAAAGCGTTATAGATATGCGGTGCTGAACTATGGCGAACGATTTGAAGATGGATATGGTTTTGAATCGAAGCTAGATGAAGATGAGGTTGAAGATTTAGTGCGAGCAGCAGCGGAGCATATTGATTCGGAGAGTTTTTGGTGGGCGGATAGTGGAAAGGGTGAAATGGTTATTGAAGTGTTTAAAGAGGATGGTTTAAGTCTAGGTGTTTTTGGAGTTTATAAAAAACGGATAATCCATTTTAGTATTTATCCAAAAAATAAAAGCGTAGATTCAACGAACCAGACGGAGAGGTCACATGGGTGATATGGGTGAAGATTTCAGAGCGATGAGGGATGACAGGAATGCGCGGCGTGCGAAGTACGGGGTTGATTGTCCGCGCTGCGCGGAGGTGCGGCCCCGCGCCCCCGCATCGATTTTGCTGCCCCAACAGCGCTGCCGTGTGGACGGCTATGTTGATCCACGCTCCGAGCTGACGGACGAACAATGGAATGACGTATGAAACCTGGCTTCATGCAAATGCCAACGGTAAGCAGTAAAACCCCATGAATGAATGGAGAAAAGAGATGACGACGTATAAATATATTGTGGATAAACGTTGGGGATTTGAAGATGCGGATTGTTTAGAGTCAAGTTGGGGTGAAGAGGATGCCGAGTATGTAGCCAGAGAGGTGGCAGGGAATTATTACTCAGAAAGTGAGGGAACTTGGGAATGGAATGAATCTATTTCAATTCAAATCTTCAAAGAGGATGGGACAAGCCTCGGAGTATTTGAGGTGGGATGCGATTTGGAACCTCAATTTTGGGTTTCTGAAGAAGAGTCCGCTCAACGCTCCAGCCTATGCTGAGGAGTGGAAATGAGTGAAGTTTTTTTGACCGAAGCGCAAGTGGATGAGCTGACGGGGATCCGGCGAGGCAAGACGCTGGAAGCGGGGACGGCGTATGCCCGCAAGGCGAGTAAATACGAAAGGCAGGAAGCCTATTTAAAAGAGCAGGAGATCGTATTTTTTATGAACCAGCGAGGTCGGCCGATTGTGACGCGTGCCGCGGTAGAGGGTCGGTCAGAAGAAGTGAAAGCGAAAAGTTGGCAACCGAAGTTAGCGATCCAGGTAAAAGATGAGCCAATCCGCGTCTAATTTACCGCCGCGGATGCGAGCGAGGGTACAGCGTAGCGGGCAAACCTATTATTACTACGACACGGGCCATTCCTCGAGACAGGAGATTGCGCTGGGGCCAGATTATCTAGAAGCGCTGCAAAAGTGGAGTGAGCTGGATAGTCAAAACCAGTTGGAGGATCGAGTCAGGGTGACGTTTCGTCATGCGGCACAACGATATAGGCAGGATGTGATCCCAACGAAAGCGCCTCGCACGCAGAAAGACAATCTGGCGGAGTTGGTTAAATTACTGGAATTTTTTGATAATCCGCCGGCATTAATGGATGAGATCAAGCCGATCCATATTCGTCAGTTTTTAGATTGGCGCGTGAAAGAGACCGTCAGAAAACTGAAAGAGGCCGGCCAAGCCGTCAATGGGAGCGAAGGGCAGGTGAGGGCGAATCGGGAGAAGTCGTTATTCTCACATATCTGGAACAAGGCGAGGGAATGGGGCTATACGGATCAGCCGAATCCGTGTTTGGGGATCAAGGGCTATCGAGAAGACGGGCGCAGTGTCTATATCGAAGACAGTGAATATGGAGCGATTTATGCGAAAGCGAGGCAACCGCTGCGGGATGCAATGGATTTAGCGTATCTGACGGGTCAGCGGCCCTCGGATATTTTAAAGATGACGGAGCAGGATATCAAAGAAGGGTGCCTGCTGGTGCAGCAAAACAAGACGAAGACGAAGCTGCGCATAGCGATCACAGGAGATCTCAAGCAAACGCTGGAACGCATATTAAAGAGAAAAGCCGAGCACAACACGGGGCATTTTGATTTGGTGGTAAATGAGTTAGGAGAGCGCGTTGCGTTAAAAACGCTGCAAGCGATGTTTGCACAAGCGCGGACTGCGGCAGGCTTATGTGCAGGAGAGTATCAGTTTCGAGATTTAAGAGCGAAAGCGGGAACTGATAAAGCGGAGTTATCGGGGGATATACGGCGCGCGCAAAAGCAGCTGGGACATACGAGCATCAAGATGACGGAGCACTATGTGCGGAATCGCCGGGGTGAAAAAGTGGAGCCGACGAAATGATAGAGATCGTCATAAATTAGAGAAAAAACCTATATCCTCGGTTGTTAGTGACAAGTTTCAAAATCCTCTCAAGGGTAGATTGCTGAGCTTTCCCGAAAAAAAGGAGATTTATGCTTACCCCTGCCTTCAAAAAGCAGAATTTTTAACCTATTGATATATAAGAACTTTTATATTTATACTGAAATTCTTTTGAGGTCACTTTGAAGTCCTTGAAGCTAGCGAGCTGCTATATTGCACTCCTAACAGCTTGATTCCCGTATTGGATCCCACCTGCTGCTACTTTTTTAATAAAAATATAACTCATTGATAGATAAAGGTTTTTTATGTATTGAAAAATGAGAATGGGTAGCGGAATGTAGGTTTATGGCCTATATTTGTTAAGTAGGACGGTTAACAGAATAATGAATAATATTTGTTAAGAATAGGCAGACACAACGATCTGGATGGGGTACTTTTGCAGTGGTTCTAGCAGCCAGAGGCACATGGCATGAAAGACAAGTTCAAGGCTAGCTTTGCAGAGCTCAGCTTATACGAATGAGAGCGAATACTTAGAAGAGAATAAGTATCATGTTGCCGATTGGTTCAAATCAAAGCCTTCCATCTTCTTTGACTTCATCCAATATGCGAGCACGGACCGATTTATTTAGTGCAGCCTATGATGCAGGTGAGGCATCTGTCACGCAAATTAGCGCAGGCTTGGTGAGTATTCCAGTGAGTGGTTCGAATCACGAAGTGACAGTACATTTCCATGGAACAGATTTAGATGCGAAGTTGATAACAGAAACGCTTAAGCCACTGCAAAGCATCACCTTGCGGCCAAATATTACCCCATTAGATAGTTTGGACATGGGGATCGAGAAGCTGCAGAAAAGGTATTTAGATGGACTGCAGAAAGATAACGAAATCAAAGATGCTTTAGCGAATTATGTAACGCCTGAAGGGATGGAACTTTACGATTCAACCAGCTTTGATTTAGAAGGTAAAGTTCGAGATTTTTTGGAGTTGGATAAGAAAGTATTGTTATTGTTGGGGGAAGCGGGTTCGGGAAAATCTACGTTTAACCGTTATCTGGCCCGTAGCTTATGGGAAGCCTATACACCCCAAGCCAATATACCTATTCCCGTATTTATTGCCTTGTCAAGTCTGAACAGTTCAAATCAAAATCGAGTCACTACGTTTTTTGAAAGTCAGGGCTTTTCAAGAGAGCAGATAGAAGAGTTACAGAAAAAGCATCGTTTTATATTTATTTTGGATGGCTATGATGAACTTGAGGACCGTCACCGGTGTTTTTATAAAGATAATCAACTAGATGACTGGAGCGGAGCTAAAGTCATTATTAGCAGTCGGCCGGAGTATTTGGGCTCGAACTATCAATACAAATTTCACCCACCCGGGAAACGTACCGCTCTGCAGGAATGCCGATTAGCTCCTTTTTCGGATGAAACGATAAAGCGATATGTGGAACAATACAAAAAGGTTCATCCAGAATGGCTGTGGCATGAAGGACAATATGAAGAAACGTTAAAACATCCTGAATTGAAAGAACTGCTGGGTAATCCATTTTTACTCAAAATAACCTTAAGCGAGTTACCTGAGCTGAGTGAGAAACTCGAAGCAGACGGTCAGCGCCTGACCCGGCTTGTTATTTATGACCAGTTTGTAAAGAGTTGGTTTGATCGTTCGCAACAGCGCTTGGCAGCCATTCAACTTGATCCGAAAGAAAAGGAAGAGTTCAAGTGTTTAGAGAGCGAGGGCTTTGTTGAGCATGGAATGGGCTTTAGCAAAGGGCTGGCACTCGAAATGTATCAAGCTGGAGAAGTGGTGACCACGTATTTAGCCTCAGCTTATGCCCCTGCGAGACAAACGAATGCGAGCGTAGAGCCAGATTGGCGCAAACACTTATTAAGTGATGTTGATATAAAGACGAAACTTATGCGCTTAAATGCGCCGTTGATGAGTCAAAACAAGCAAGGTGTTCCAGGTAAAGAATATCGGTTTATCCATAAGTCACTTAGGGATTATTTTGTGGCGAGAGCTTTGTGGGAAGAGCTTGACGTTCATGACAAGATTGAATTTTCTTCGTGGTTCAACAGATTAAATATCGTGAACGATCCGGCGGTGCTGCAGTTTTTAGCAGAACGCGTGCGTCAAGAGACGAAATTAGAACGCCGGCTTTTAAACGTAGTTGAGCAATCTAAAGGAAAAGAAGGAATTCAGTTTGAGAGAGGTGCGGCGAATGCCCTTACTCTATTGGTGAAAGCCGGTGTGGCTTTGAGTGGCAAGGGTTTCAACGGGATACGAGTGCGTGGGGCGAATTTAAGTTATGGGGTTTTTGACCATACACAGTTTCAAGATGCAGATTTAAGAGAGGTGATTGGGCAAGGGGTTTGGTTAAGAGGGGCCAATTTGAATGGAGCTGATCTGGAAGGATTGGAGTTGGGTGAAAGGCCAACTTTAAAGGTGAAGAATGCTGTCCGGGCTTGTTGTTATTCGCTGGATGGACGCTGGTTTGCTGTGACTGAAGGCAGTGATATTCAGCTTTATGGGGCAGAGGATTTAGAAAAAGTACATACTTATTCTGAGCACGAATATTGGGTGGATAGTGTTGCGTTTTCTCCGGACGGTCGGTGGCTAGCGTCTGGAAGTATGGATAATACAATGAAGCTCTGGAATGTATTGGGTAACCGCTATCTTGCCCATACCTATGTCGGACATACGGGTTGGGTGAGGAGCGTCGCATTTTCTGCTGATGGTCAGTGGTTAGCTTCTGGAAGCGCTGATCGTACGATAAAGCTGTGGAGTATTTCGGGCAATCGATCTCTTGTGCACACTTATGTCGGGCATAGGAATGGGGTGAATAGTGTCGCGTTCTTAAGCGATGGCCAGTGGCTCGCGTCTGGAGGTGATGACAATACGGTGAAGCTTTGGAGCGTCTCGGGCGATCGTATCCTCCTATACACCTATGTTAGGCATGAGGAAGGGGTGTATAGCGTTGCATTTTCTGCTGATGGTCAGTGGTTAGCTTCTGGAAGCGCTGATAGGACGATAAAGCTGTGGAGTATTTCGGGCGATCGTTCTCTCGCGCATACCTATGCAGGGCATGAGAGCGATGTGAATAGTGTCGCGTTTTCTGCTGATGGTCAGTGGTTAGCTTCTGGAAGCGCTGATAGGACGATAAAGCTGTGGAGTATTTCGGGCGATCGTTCTCTCGCGCATACCTATGCAGGGCATGAGAGCGGTGTGAATAGTGTCGCGTTTTCTGCTGATGGGCGGTGGCTGGCTTCCGGAAGTAATAATAATACTGTGAGGCTATGGACTGTTTTGGATGCTAACTCTTTCGTCCATATCCGTGCTGAGTATGGGAATAAAGCGGTGAGTAGTGTTGCGTTTTCTGCTGATGGTCAGTGGTTAGCATCCGGAGGTTTTGATAATACGGTAAGGCTTTGGAGTGTCTCGGGTGTTTGCTCTCTCGTGCATATGTATGCTGGGCACAGGGATAGGGTGAGGAGCGTCGCATTTTTTGCTGATGGTCAGTGGTTAGCTTCTGGAAGCGCTGATGGTGCGATAAAGCTGTGGGGTATTTCGGGCGATCGTTCTCTCGCGCATACCTATGTAGGGCATGAGAGCGATGTGAATAGTGTCGCGTTTTCTGCTGATGGGCGGTGGCTGGCTTCCGGAAGTTATGATAGGACAGTAAAACTGTGGAGTATTTTGGGTGATCGCTCTCTCTCGCACACCTATAAAGGGCATACGAATAAGGTAAGGAGCGTTGCGTTTTCAGTCGATGGTCAATGGTTAGCGTCTGGAAGTATGGATAGCACGGTGAAGCTATGGAGTGTTTTGGAGGATCATTCTCTCGTGCACACCTATATAGGGCACGAAGGTATCGTGAATAGCGTTGCGTTTTCTGCCGATGGTCGGTGGTTGGCGTCTGGTAGTGACGATAGTACCGTGAAGCTGTGGTATGTTTGGGGTGATCGCACTTTAGTGCGTACCTATGTAGGGCATGAAGATGAGGTATGGAGTGTCACGTTTTCAACCGATGGTCAGTGGCTAGCATCTGCAAGCTGGGATAGTACGGTGAGAACATGGTCTGTTCATTCTGGCGATTGCCTGACTATACTGCGAGGTTTCGTTGGACCTGTTCATAGCGTTGCGTGGCAACCTTTGTCGGATATGGCTGCTGCGCTACTAGCTACGGGGGGATCGGATAAGGCAGTTCGTCTTTGGCGCATCTACCATAACGGAAACCGAATGGATCAAATCATATTAGAATGGGCTTCACGGCAAGAGGCGTTGACTGTTACAGATGCATTGATCGAAAAAGCTCGTAATTTAAGCCCTCAAAACAGAGCCTTGCTTATACAGCGTGGTGCAGCTTAGGTCGAATGTATTTGGGCGTTGATTTAAGAAGAATACTGTATTCGCTGTAACTGTCGATAAAATGCCTTCAATCCAAGCGCTTGCTCACGCCATGGCGATGCATTAATTTTGGTAATCTCAGCAAGCGAAATGCCGGTGGGCTCTGGTTCAGATCTAGTGCCAAGCCCACCGGTAAAAGCGGCATATATTAGTACAAAAAGCCAACAGATCTGGCTGTTCCCTTCTACTTCTATCTAAGACATCTAGAAATTTTTTCCGGCGTGGATGTGTTCTGCTGTTCTCCACAGCAAGGCGCAAGACGATAAAAAATTGTCTCAATCCCCGATTCAACTCAAACGTTTTTCTCTCTTTATTTATCATTGCGATCAGCTCGCCCACGAAACTGACGAAATAATTCATTCCGAAGCAAAAGACCGGCGCAGGGCTTTTAGCGATTGGGCCAAACAGGAGATCAGAAGAGGGAGTGCGAAGCAAAAACCGGCGCAGATGTGGCGGTTTGAAACTGTAAAGCCTTATAAACACAGGGAATTGGCGGAAAGGGAGGGATTTGAACCCTCGATACTGGGGACCAGTATACCGGATTTCGAGTCCTGGAGGTAAATCAATAAAGATGAACGTAATCAACAGGATAGCCGTTTTTCTGCTACGGAGCAATAGCCAATTTATGCGTTTTTAGGCCTTATTAGGGCGAATTAGGCATAAATTTTCCGAAGCAAATTTGACGTAAAATTGCGCGCATAAAACTTCGAATACTTTCGGGAGTTTTGGCGTTGCCTATGTGCCAGCTTTGAAGCGGGAGAATTGATTCAACGAAAGCCGGATTCTTAGCGGGTAGCGAGGTATTCAGCAGATCAACAAATTATTAGAGAGGAGCGCCCAACATGTTGCCGATTAGTCCGAATCAGAGCACTCAACCTTCCTTAGCGTCATATATTCCGAAATTGGCTTCAGCTTTTTCTGATACGCAAGAACGAACCGATGACCCAAGTGAAAGTAACGTGCAAATCGGTAATGGTGTTTTAAATAATTTGACTATTGGCAATAACAATACAGCGAATAACCATATACATTTAGCGGCGGTAGATTCGAAGTTGATAGAGACCCTGATGTTGCAGCATATTTTTGCCTTGCAGCCTAATATTAAGCCGTTGGTCAACTTAGATTCGGCTATTGAGGCGTTGCAGAAAAGGTATGAAAAAAGTTTAGAGGAAGACAACGAAGTTAAAGATGCGTTGTCGAAATACGTGGAGCCGGAAGGGATGGAGCTTCACGATTCAACCCGCTTCGATTTAAAAAGCAAGATTCAAGATTTTTTGAACTCCAATAAAAAAGTCTTACTTCTGCTAGGCGAAGCAGGTTCAGGAAAATCGACATTTAACCGGGATTTCGCGGTTAGTTTGTGGGCGGCCTATACCCAGGCAAGTGCCGTGAGGGATAGCCCTATCCCAGTATTTATCCAATTGTCATCGAGCGAGCTAAAGTCAAAGCCGAATTTGGTTGAAAAGTTTTTTGAAATACAGGGTTTTTCAAAAGAGCAAATCAAAGAATTGCAAACTAAGCATCGTTTTGTTTTGATTTTAGATGGATTTGATGAGATCAAGGAGCGGCAACGGGATTTTTATAAAGATAATCAGCTGAATAATTGGCGAGATGCCAAAATAATTATCAGCAGCCGTCCAGAGTATTTAGGGTCCAATTATCAATATAAATTTCACTCATCGGGTGAGCGCAGCGCACTGCAAGAATATCGTTTGGCACCTTTTTCGGAAAAAACGATAGAGCAGTATGTGGATCAATATAAAAAAGTGCACCCAGAAGGGCCGTGGAGTGCGGAACAGTATAAAGAAGCATTAAAGCAGCGAGACTTAAAAGAGCTGGTGGGCAATCCATTTTTACTGAAAATAACGTTGAGTATGTTGCCTGAGTTAAGAAAAAAACTTCAGGCCGAGGGTCAGCGTTTTACGCGAATAGGGCTGTATGACGAGTTTGTAAACAATTGGTTTGAACGCTCGCAGCGACGTTTGGCGCAGATTCAACTCAACTCAGAAGAAGCGAAAGAGTTCAGGCGCTTAGAGCAGACGAGATTTGTCGAGCGTGGGATGGGTTTTAGTAAAAAATTAGCGCTTGAGATGTATCGAGCTGGAGAAGTGGTTTCTACTTATTTAGCCACGGCAGATGATCCTTGGGAAGAGCCGAGTGTTGAATCGAGTCAGGCCTGGCGCAAGCGGTTTTTAGGAAATGACAATGCAATGACTGTGTTGATGCGTTTAAACGCGCCGTTGATCTGCCAAGGCGATCAATATCGATTTATTCATAAATCGTTACAGGATTATTTTGTGGCGAGAGCGTTGTGGGAAGAGCTAGGCACAAACAAGATTAAATTCTCCTCCTGGCTCAACACGTTAAATATTGTGAACGATCCAGCGATATTGTCGTTCTTAGCAGAGCGTGTGCAGCAAGAGCGAGAGCTAAAAGAGCATCTTTTAAGCGTGGTGGAGCAATCTAAAGGAGAGGAAGGTGCTCAGTTTGAGGTAAGTACGGCGAATGCGCTCACGGTTCTGGTAAAAGGTGGCGTGTCTTTAAGTAGCAAAGATTTTAGTGGAATAAATGCGCGTGGCGCAGATTTAGGTTATGGAATATTCGATTCTACGCAATTTACAGGTGCGGATTTAAGAGAGGTGAATTGGTATCGTGCTTGGCTAAAAAAGGCGAATTTGGATCGGGCGAATTTGTCTGGTTGTGAACTCGGCGAAAGACCAACGTTAGAAATGAAAACAGAAGTTTACGCATGTTGCTATTCACCAGATGGTCGTTGGCTTGCCATAAGTGAGGGGAGTGATATTCACTTTTATCAAACTTATAATTTGGAAAAGTCAATGACATATTCGGTAGGTAATGATTGGGTAACAAGTATTGCTTTTTCGCATAATGGCCGATGGTTAGCTGCTAGTAGTGGTAGTACGGTGAAGTTATGGCATTTGTCCGAACCAGTCACATGGACTCCTGCAGAGTTTGGTAGTAAGCATGATAGTGACGCCACGAGTGTTTCATTTTCGCCCAATGGTGAATGGATAGTGTCTGGCAGCGAAGACAAAACAGTGAAGCTATGGAGTATATCAGGCACGCCAGTTCTTATTCGCACGTATACCGGGCATGGGGATAAAGTAACAAGCGTCGCATTTTCACCCGATGGTCAGTGGATAGCATCTGGAAGCGAGGACAAGACAATAAAGTTATGGAGTATATTCCCCAAAGAACCCGCAAGGATTTATACCGGACATGAAGAAGCGGTTACGAGTGTTGCGTTCTCTCCCGACGGTAAGATGGTCGCGTCTGGTAGCGCTGATAAAACAGTGAAGCTGTGGGATATATCTAAGACGCTGGGACCCCTTCATACTTATGTCGGGCATAGTGAAATGGTATCGAATGTTGCATTCTCTCCTGATGGCAATTGGTTGGCCTCCAGCGGTTGGGATAATACTGTGAAGTTGTGGAACTTATCAAGTAATGCACTTATGCACACGTATGCCGAACACCAGGATATGGTGGCTACGATTGCATTTTCTCCTGATAGTCAATGGATTGCATCTGGTAGTGAAGATAGAACGCTGAAAATATATGGTGTATCGGGTGCGCGAGCTTTTTCATGGGCATATAAGGGGCATGGGTCTCGAGTAAATAGTGTCACGTTTTCCCAAAATGGCCGGTATCTAGTAACCAGCAGTGACGATAGTACAGTGAAGCTGTGGAGTTTCCCTAGCATGCAAGTTGAGCATACATATACTAGACATAAATTTGAAGTGAGAAGTGCCGCACTTTCGCCAAATGGTCAGTGGATTATATCTGGCGGCGACGATAATACTGTGATGTTATGGAAAGTATTGGGTGGCGGAGATTTTGAGCATGCTTATATTGATGATGAATGCCCTGTGACAAGCGTTGCATTTTCAGGTGATGGGGAGTGGCTAGCTTCAGGAAGTCTGGATGGTCGGGTCAGATTATGGAATACTTTGGGTGAGCGTGACCTTATTCATACCTCCTACATTGGGCACCAATGGGGAGTGAATAGTATCGCTTTTTCGCCAGATGGCCAATGGTTAGCATCTGGCGGTAAGGATGGTACGATAAAATTATGGGGTTTAATACCTCTATGGAAATTCGAGATACGAAATTTTAGTGGGCATGAAGATCAAGTTTCGAGTGTTGCATTCTCTCCTGATAGTGAATGGTTAATATCTGGAAGCGAGGATAAAACATTGAAACTATGGAATGCCTTCAGAGCTTGGTCTCCCGAACGCACCTATGTTGGGCATCAGAAAGGAGTGACTAGTGTCGCATTTTCAAATGATGGTCGATGGATAGCATCTGGAAGTAGAGACAATACGGTGAGGGTATGGTCTGTTAATTCTGGTGAATGTCAGACTATACTGCAAGATTTTGTTGGGGCTGTTTGTAGTGTCGCGTGGCAAACTTTGCCAGATGGAGTTGCCATGCTTGCTACGGGGGAGGAGGATAAGGCAGTTCGCCTTTGGCGGGTTTTTCATAATATAGACCGAGTGAGCCAGGTCACATTGGAGTGGACCTCATGGCAGGGTGAATTAAATGCAACAGAAGCATTAATCGAAAACGCCCATAATTTAAGTTCTCAAAATGCCGCTCTACTTAGGCAGCGAGGCGCAAGGCAGACTCAGATCAATCAACTGTATCCATAATGTTTGAGATGACCGGTGAATGATGTTGTGTTTGCTGTAGTTTTCGATAGAAAGCCTTTAATTCAAGCACCTGCTCGCGCCACTGCCAGCAGACGCTGGCGTTATAGGCATTGACTTCGGCAATCTCAGCAATCGAAATGCTGATGGGTTCTCGATCAAACTCGGAAATCTAAATAGAGCAAAATAGCGAGACGCTTCCAGAGTTTTTGATATTGCCTATGATGTCGTAACGTGTGGCAGATGGGCTTTATCCAGCGGAAGTGAGACTTTAATAATTAGTGAGTAATGTGCTCATAAGTAAATGTGAGCTATAGAGGATAATAACTAGCATGTTGCCAATTAATCCAAGCCAAAATACTCAACCTTCTTTATCTTCATATTTTTCCCAGTTCTCTTCGGCTTTTGCTAATGCGGCACGAACTAATTCAATGGATCGGGTTGAGCCAGCGGGATCCGTCATGCAAATTAACTATGGCTTGATTAATATCCCAACCGTTGGTTCGCATAATGAAATCAACGTGCATTATCACTCGACGGTTTCAGATGCTCAATTATTACGAGAAATCCTGAGACCACTGCAAAGTATGGCGATGCAACCGAATAATGCACCGCTAGCTAGTTTAGGTATTGAGGGGCTGCAGAAAAAATATTTAGAAAATCTGCAAAAAGACAGAGAAATTAAAGATGCGTTGGCCATGTATGTCTCGCCGGAGTGCACTGCAATTACGGACACAGAAAAGCGCTTTAGTTTGGAAGAGAAGGTAAGAGATTTCTTGGCTTCAGAAGAAAAGAAAGTGCTGCTTTTGTTAGGTGTAGCGGGTTCTGGAAAATCCACCTTTAATCGGTTTCTGGCGCGTAGCCTATGGGAAGGCTATGACAAAGAAGCTAATAAGTCTGGCCAGACACCCATCCCATTATTTATTTCGCTATCGAGCTTAAAGGAGCCCAACGCCAATCTGATTTCAGAGTACCTAAAAAAAGAGAAGTTTACAGAGGACCAGATAGCTGATTTAAAAGCGAATTATCGCTTTATCTTTATTTTAGATGGCTACGATGAGATTAAAGACCGAACCCGTCTTTTCTATGCTGAGAATGAATTGGATGAATGGCAAGCCAAAGTGATTGTTACCAGTCGTCCAGAATATTTGGGGGGCCGATATGAGCGCCAGTTCCATCCAAAAGATCAAGCGTATTTACTTCAAACCTATCAACTCGCCCCATTCTCTGATTTATCGATTGAAGAATATGTAAACAAATATAAGAGCATATACTCGGAGCTAGAAAAGAGTATCGCGGAACATGGAAAAATTCTAGAGCGGCCTGAAGTCAAAGAGCTGATACGCAATCCCTTTTTACTCAAATTGTCTTTGAGCGAGTTGCCGGCTTTAGCCTTGAAATATAAGGATAGCAGCCAACGTATTACTCGGCTTGCATTATATGAGCAATTTGTAGAGAGCTGGTTTGAGCGTTCGCAAGATCGTTTGAGTGGTATCCGCTTAACTGACGCAGAACAGAAGGCATTTCATTTTCTGAATAAAGCTTTTATTAAGCATGGTACAAAATTTAGCCAAGACTTGGCAATAGAGATGTATCAGGCTGGACTGGTGCGTGTAACGTATTCTGAGCTGCTTTCCTACGACGAATCTAATGTAAAACAAGATTGGCGAGATAAATTCTTTAGTGACAGTAATGAAAAGATTAAATTATTACGCTTTAATGCACCGCTGACCTGCCGGGACGACCAATTTGAGTTTATCCATAAATCGATTCAAGATTATTTGGTGGCACGTATAGTGTGGCAAGAGCTGGAGGAATCGACTGGATCAGATGCAACGGCAAGTGAACAGTTGAACGGGATGAAGAATGTCCAGGCCCTCTGGAAAGCTCTGAATGACACGGGTCGGGTGGATCCGAAAGGATTATTGAACCGCTTCAATCTGGTGGAGGATGCAGCGATTCAGCAGTTTTTAGTGGAGCGAGTACAACAGAATAGAGCACTGGAGAAACCGCTGCTGGCATGGATCCAGGCCTCAAAGCAGACAGACTCTGTGAGTCAGGGGTCGTCGAATGCGATCACGATCCTAGTCAAAGCGGGACTTCAGTTGAATGGGCTGGATTTACAAGGGATCCGGATTCCAGGTGCGGATCTGAGTTTTGGGATGTTAGATTTAGCGCAGTTGCAAGGGTCGGATTTAAGTGGGGCCAATCTTCGTGCGATTTGGCTGCGCGGAGCGAATTTAAACGGCGCGCAGATGGCTGGGGTGCAGTTTGGTGAATGGGCGTATATACAAGAAGAGAGCGAAGTCAATTCCTGCGCGTATTCACCGGATGGGAAAACCTGTGCGATGGGCCTTGGAAACGGCAAGATCCGCCTCTATGACACCTCAAGCTGGGCAAAAATCCACACCTTAGAAGGTCATATCTGGGGGGTTCAGAGCGTGGTGTATTCGCCGAGCGGCACGCAGATTGCCTCGGGGGGTTTGGACAAGACGGTGCGTCTGTGGGACGCGCAGAGCGGAGCGGCGGTTCACACCTTAGAAGGCCATACCGACAGGGTTGCTAGCGTGGTGTATTCGCCGATCGGCTCTCATATTGCCTCGGGGAGTTGGGACCATACGGTGCGTCTGTGGGACGCGCAGAGCGGAGCGGCGGTTCACACCTTAGAAGGCCATACCGACGGGGTTCTGAGCGTGGCGTATTCTCCGAGCGGTTCGCAGATTGCCTCGGGGAGTTTGGACAAGACGGTGCGTCTGTGGGACGCGCAGAGTGGAGCGGCGGTTCACACCTTAGAAGGCCATACAGGCTATGTTAATAGCGTGGTGTATTCGCCGATCGGCTCTCATATTGCCTCGGGGAGTTGGGACCATACGGTGCGTCTGTGGGACGCGCAGAGCGGAGCAGCGGGTCACACCTTAGGGGGCCATACAGGCTATGTTAATAGCGTGGTGTATTCGCCGAGCGGCATGCAGATTGCCTCGGGGAGTTTGGACAAGACGGTGCGTCTGTGGGACGCGCAGAGCGGAGCGGCGGTTCACACCTTAGAAGGCCATATAGGCTATGTTTGGAGCGTGGTGTATTCGCCGAGCGGTTCGCAGATTGCCTCGGGGAGTTATGACCAGACGGTGCGTCTGTGGGACGCGCACAGCGGAGCGGCGGTTCACACCTTAGAAGGCCATACAGGCTCTGTTCAGAGCGTGGTGTATTCGCCGAGCGGCACGCAGATTGCCTCGGGGAGTGATGACAAGACGGTGCGTCTGTGGGACGCGCACAGCGGAGCGGCGGTTCACACCTTAGAAGGCCATACCTGGGGGGTTAATAGCGTGGTGTATTCGCCGAGCGGCACGCAGATTGCCTCGGGGAGTTGGGACCATACGGTGCGTCTGTGGGACGCGCAGAGCGGAGCGGCGGGTCCCACCTTAGAGGGCCATACAGGCTCTGTTAAGAGCGTGGTGTATTCGCCGAGCGGCACGCAGATTGCCTCGGGGAGTTATGACCAGACGGTGCGTCTGTGGGACGCGCACAGCGGAGCGGCGGGTCATACCTTAGAAGGCCATACAGACTCTGTTAATAGCGTGGTGTATTCGCCGAGCGGCACGCAGATTGCCTCGGGGAGTGATGACAAGACGGTGCGTCTGTGGGACGTGCACAGCGGAGCGGCGGTTCACACCTTAGAAGGCCATACAGACTCTGTTAATAGCGTGATGTATTCGCCGAGCGGCACGCAGATTGTTTCGGGCAGTTATGACCATACGGTGCGTCTGTGGGACGCGCACAGCGGAGCGGCGGTTCACACCTTAGAAGGCCATACCTCCAGTGTTAATAGCGTGGTGTATTCGCCGATCGACACGCAGATTGCCTCGGGGAGTGAGGACCATACGGTGCGTCTGTGGGAGGTGTCCTCGGGAGTGTGTCTGCGCGTGATTCAGGCGTTTACTGGGCCAGTTTTAAGTGTAGCCTGGACTGAGCGGGATGGACACCAGTATCTGGTGACAGGTAGCCTAGATAAGTCCGTGCGGCACTGGGAGCTGCAAAAAGAAGCGGAAGGCTATAAGTTGAAACTGAACTGGAGTTCGGGGCATGGAGCATTGAGTGTAGCAGATATGTTGCTTGAAGGCGTAGAAGGCTTAAGCGAGATGAATGTGCGGCTTTTGAGGCAGCGAGGCGCGTTAGAAAGTAGAGGAAGAAGAGCGGTAGGTGAGTGATTTGAAAAGATGCAAAGCTGTGATGGGGAGGTTGTGCCATGAAAGTGTTTGCCTGTTGAATGCTATGCTGAACCTGAGATGAAGGTAGGCCCTTCGGAGTCAGCTTGTAGGGGCGGGCTTCAAACAGCCGTAAGCTGCTTCAGATCGAAAGACTGCGGTGGTGAACGTTACGGTCAAAAGTCGAGGCTGGACCTCGGCATGTATGAATTAGAGAGATGAACGCAAGTGAACCACTGAAGACGCATCGAAAAAACAGTTAGAAGACATCAAAACTGAGACGCCTCCCTTCTCATGATTAGCATAGCGGAAACCTACTTATTGGCTATGTGGTGTCCGGTGTACAGGTGGCATGACTCTAATTCAGGCTCAGGTTCGGAACTTGGGAACTCTTCATAGGATGGCAAGGGAAAACTTTATAAGTGCGAACCACGAAGGAGGAAAGTACCGATGCTTATGAAGGGGCGGATTATCCCGTATTAGCGAAGAAGCGCTTGTAATGAGCGTGGAGCGAAGGGGATAACTCAGCTCAAAGAAGATTATTGCCAACCGTGAAAGCGGGAGGAGCTTTGATTTCTGCGTCGATTTGTCACTGCGAGGTGGCAGAAGAATGGCTGGGACGAGCCGTGTAAATCGAGAGGTTTACGCACGGTTCTGTGGGCGGCTGGTGGTGAAATTCTTCCGGCCGACCCGGCGAAACGCAAGGTTCGCTAGATCAAATGCTGGCTAAGAGGTTTTTTATTGGCTCAGGACGTGTGTGGATGCTGTTTGAGCATTTTGTAACTGCCGATAAAATGTCTTGAGTCCAATCGCCTGCTCGCGCCACTGCCAGCAGATATTGGCGTTAAAAGCATTGACTTTGGCGATCTCAGTAAGCGAAACGCTGGCGGGTCTTCGATCAAGCTCAGAGGCAGCTCCGGCAGGCTCGTTGGAAAAAGCTGCGTTGTAGTGGCGCACGAAGCCAACGTTAACGCCAAAATTGGCGGCGTCAGTTTGAGTAACATAGATCGGGACCTCCTTGATAATGGTCTCGCCTTTTTCCTTGACGATTTTGATGCGATCACGATATTGAATTTCGGTTTGGATAACGACTTTGGCTTGGGCTTCAATCAATTGGGCATGGGCCATGGCGAGCTGAGCTTTATAGTGCACCAGCGCTGAACGTTCTTTTTGAATACGTGGGCCGTAGTAAAAATGGCCTGCGCACCCCACGCCAAAGCTGAATGCGGTTGCTGCAATGCACAATAAGCGTAACGGAGCGGCGAGCCAATTAGTCAGCATGATTTGAGTGTTTTCCAAACCAGCGTTGTACAGCCAATTCCAGATAGGACTGGCCGAGAATGCCGAGTGCTGCGCCGAGGCCTGTGACAGCGATCGGAGAGAGTTCAGGCAGAAGCATGAGGATGGAACTGGCGGCGACGCTTAAACCCGCACCGACAATCATGCGCCCAATAATCAACCGAGCGGTGATTTTCTCGCCGCCAGCGAGCAACTGCCCAATCCCAATCGCAGCGCCCATCGCAGCTAATATCGCAAGCAGCGTTCGATCATGTTCGTGAAGATTCATTTTTTAATGTTGAGAGTTAAATTTTTCCGGTGCGCATCATATTGGCGAGGCGCAGTGCTCGTTGGCCGACCTGATTCGCCCATTTGGAAATGAGCATTTCGTTCGCCGCGGCTGCGTAGTCGTTGCGTTGCATGGCGGAGAGCGTATTGCGGAAGGTCAGAAGATTGCCGCCCAGGTTAAAGGCCATATGGATGAGTACGCGTTGCCTTACTGCATCCAAGGTCCGCCACCAGGGTAAATTCCGATCCAGCCATCTCAGCGTTCGAGCAATATCGTTGTGTAAAAGCATTTCGCATTCGCTCTGAGAGATGCCGCCATCCGTCAGATTGCGCCCAACGCCGATGGTGATTTTGCCTACGGTATCGAAGTAGGGTTTAAAGCGCTCGCCTTCATCGCGTTTAAGCTCTGAAATGAGAGCGGCCCTGTCAAAGGTTTCGGTCATGTTGAGAGGGGCGTAGACGAAAAAAAAGACCGCATGAAGGCGGCTCTTAGTGCTACGGATAAGTGGCCCACGAAGTGGCCTCGGGGGCCTTGGGCCAATCGATTTTAGTAGGAAAGCCGGACTGCTGCTCGATGCGGCTGAGTTTAATGCGATAGAGTTTCCACGCTTTGAGGCGCTGTTTTTCTTCGTCTGTCGCCCTCTCCAGGTCTACTGCATCTTGTAAAGGCGTTGACTTGACCAGGCTTTCAATAATCAAAGCGCGGCGTTGGCGCAAATGAATTTCAGTCCACTGTTCTGGGGTAATAGGAGGGCGATCAATGGCAATCGGGTATCCCCTGTGATCGGATTGAAGCATTTTGCCTTTCGCTAACTCTTTGTACAGAGCATGATATTCTTCGTCGGTAATGGGGACGGCATCTTTAGGCATGGCATCCCCGTGCATTTCACGAGTGTAAAAACCAGGTTGCGATTTTGAATAATAAAAAGTCATAGTGGTATTCCAGAATAAAAAAGCGTGAAGGGGGAGACTGAACTCACTTCGCGGCTACCATCCAATGGCAAACCATTGAGTGGGCCATGCAGCGGTGCGCCCATCAGTATCAAATGTGCGCAGGACGATGCCGGCGTTTGACCGGGTTCCACTCACTTCAATCACAATGACAGGTCCCGCACCGATATGGATGCCGTAAACGCCAAAACATGCGTGCAAGAAAGGGGTTGGGAAGATAATATGGATATTGCCCGCCGTATCCGCACCGAGTTGCCCCCATTGGAGGATGAATCCGCCCGGCAGTTTCTGATACCCTTCTATTCTTTCTAGTTTTTGCTGGTTATGCCCCGTAAAGGCAGCCGAGATCGCATTCTGTGTAAAAGCGGTGGAGGCGAGTTGGTTCGAGTGGTTGCGCGGGTCATGGTGAGTGGGCGCGGTGGGCGAGCCGACAAACGCTGGGCTTTTGATCGGTGCTGCATCAGTAATGCCATATCCGCTAACGGTAGAGGGCGTATTGGATATTTTTTGCCAATGTAATTGAAGTTGTGAGAATTGGTCGAGCACACCTTGAGCCGTAGCCGCATCGGTAATACCGTAACCGTCTAATGTGGTGGGCGTTTCGGTGATTTTGGGCCAGGCCAATTCACCGTCTTTGGGATGAAAGTGCGCATCGAGCGCTTCACGCGTAAGGCCCCATTCCTCCCATTCAGCTAAGCTGATTGAAGGCGTTTTACCCTTATTGTCTATTTTGGCGCGATAGGTTTTACCAGAATATTGAATATAACTGCCTTCAGGATAGTCTTCGGTCTCGGACCATTCGGGCAAGCCACGCTGCATCAGATAGCGTATCGCTTCATCAGCGCGTTTGCCAATAAAATTGAACCACTCCATCGGTGGGATGCCGCCGGTCTGTTCAAAGGCAACGCCCCAACCGCGCGAGAGATCGGGAAAGGGTTGAACTTCGCCAGGGCGCGCGCCCTCAGCAAAGATATGTTCATCAGGACGTTGATAAAGGGTCATAAATACCTCGCAAATTTTCCATGGTTAAAAGCGGATGCGCCAGGCGAGCCGGCGAATCCGAAAGCGGTGATGTTGGCTAAGACGACATATTTGACGTTGACGCCTGCTGGGCGCGGCAAAATATCTAAAGTCTGAATCGCATAGCGTTTAAAGGCAGTGATTTGATCGCTACGAATGGTGACGGTGAAACCCATGTCGTACTGGTCATAAACAGTGGCGTGCCCGCCAAAGATAAAATCGAGTGCTCGCGTAATGTCAGGGACGGTGCCCGTCATATGGTTTTTAGCGATGCGGCATTTGATGAGAAAGCGAAAGTCATCGTCATCGAGCACGACTGAATCGGTAATGACATCGCCCTTGCGGTACCATTTGCCGCCGCCTAAACCGGTTCGACTCAAGCTTTGAGCGCCTGGTGCGCGTTCAAAGCCGAATAAGTGGCGTGGAGCCAGCCCTTTTAAAACTCGAGATTGCCCGACATGTTGACCGACTAAATCGAGGTTTTTGCCCGAAGCGGTCTCAATATGGAGCGCATTCGGTAGGTCGGCGAGACCCTGCCATGTGTCACTAAAATAGTGATCGATCAGTTGTGCGGTGGCGAGTGCTTTGGGCTTGCCCTTATACTGCCAGATAAGCAGTGATTCATAAGACATGGTGTGTGATTTTTAGAGCACGACGACTTCAATATCCGTAGGGGCAAAGCGGGCCATCTCGCGCACGCCGATTTCAATATTGTTGGCGGCGAGGGGTGTGCCGCGTCGACCAATGTTGAGTGTTTCCACCCAAAACCCCTGTACGGTATTGATGGGACTGTATAAGCGCGAGAGCAGCACGGATTCGCCAATGCTGAACGCGGTTCTGGTTAGAGTGGTTTTAATGGCCTCGACGTCGACCGCCGTAAAATGGGCATTGCGTCGCACTTCGAGATAAGCGGCGCAAGCGACGACAGCAGGCCGATCAAAACGGATTGAGCGCGCCATACCTGTGTTGTCGAGAATCTGCGTTTGCACCGAGCCGCGTAGTCCTGTGCCAGCGGTTTTATTCTCAAAGATCACCTGAGCAATTTCGGCATCCGAGCCGCCCTCTACAATCATATTGAGGCTATGCGCGGGGACATCGTTCGCATCGGTTCGATCACTGTCATTTTCTAAACAGACGGCTTGCCGGACATCGGCGAGCTGTAAGAGCTTAACGATCATCCCATCGACGGAGTTTTGAGCGGCTTTTGCACGGCTAATAAAGAAACGGCGTCGCAGCTCGGCATCGGTTTCTTCCTCTTCTCCGACTTCTGCGGCTTGACTGCTTTGAGCGGAGCGCCAGCCTAAAAAGAGAGTTTCAATCGATAGAGTGGTCTCTGCGGGCAGAGGAAATGCGCCGAGCGTTCCACTTCTTAAGTCGGCCTGAGCGGAACCATTTTCATTCAGCGTCGTATCGGCCACGACAATCCACCGTCGATGATGCGGATCGGTCAGTACTGCGCCTGCCGGAATCAACGTACGAGGTGTGCCGGTCAAGATCGCATTGCGTAGATAGCTATAGCGCGCTTGCCTGCGCGTGAGTCCGGCATAGGCGACGCGCTGTTCAAGCCAAACGCCACTGGCGGCTTCAGGATCGAGTGCTTTATAAATGGATTCAGCAAGCTCTTCCAGATCGGTTTTGATTTGGGCGATGAGGCCAATGAGTTGCCCATCGGGGCTATCCGGATCGGTATTAATATCCGCACCGTAAATGGCTCTAAACCCTGCATCGAGCTGAGCGAGATTGGCATCCAGTCGCCCAACGATGAAACCTTGTTCAGTGAGATGCGCCATTTATCGTATCGTTTGGATGAGGGAGCAGATGCCCGAAAATAAGACGGTCATGATGTCGGGCAAGCGCCAAATAGCGAGACTCGCTAACCCGAGCTGTAATATTTTGCGTAACTCTTTGGGTTTGATATTGACAGTTTCCATCGATATTCCTAGTATTTTGAAAGTCAATCGTATATCCTTATGTCTCATATGTTTTTGTTTCGTTTGAAAAGCGGGAACAAAAAAAGCCCCGACTGCTGGTTACAGTTCGGGGCTTTTGTTTTTTGGGGTAACTCTAATTCGTGATGTCGATCAATTGATCATCGTGATCTTTAAGCTGGGCAGTAATGGTTAAACGACGCGTGCTAGGGTCCCATTCCAACTCTAAATTCAGAAGCTCGCGTACCCCGTGCGTGTGTAAAATCGTGCGTTTTACAAGATGTTCAATCTGCCGCAAATCCGCCGGTCGCTCAAAGGTGGGTAGCCAAAGTAGGCCATGTTCTAAATCCAAAAACCAATCACCCTGAAATGACAGTAAGCGAGATTTAACGCGCTGGGCGACCGATTCAGCGAGGGTTGCATAATTGGCGCGTCCTTGCCCAAAGGTCCAGTCGTGGTTTACATCGAGTCTTCTGACTTTCATTGCGGCCCACCAGTGGTATCCCCACCCGCTTCGACGCCGCCATGCCGGTGAGCGTGCAGCGTCACGCCGTTGGAGCTGAGTTCACCTCCGCTATGCGAAATATTGCCAGTAATGGTCGTGCCAGTTTCTGCGCTGCCGGTACCGCTCAAACCGGCTTGGTAGGTTAAAAGCTGTTCAACGACAACAGGGCATTGAATCGTCAATTGGGTGCCTTTGATCGTCATGTTCCCCGCTTGATCCAATTTAAAGTAAGCGCTGCCATCGAGCATGCGCATCATCATTGCGTCATTCGATAAATCGGGAATCACTTTGGGTAAAGAAGAAAACCCGACTAACGCAAAGCCATCAGAGAGATCATGCAGACGATAATCCAGCGGAATGCTCGATTGCCCACTGGCAAACCATCCATCAATACAGCGTTCAGCAAAGAGAATGAGGCATTCATCGCCTGGCGCAACCGGAAAGGTCATGACAAACGCCCCGCCACGTGGAAAGTGCACCGGCACATCGGTGAGCATAGGCAAAGGAGCCGCTTGATCGTTCTGTAAAAGTTGCTCGATCAATGGCTGCACGGAAGCGGTTTGCGTACTGGAATCAAAACTCACAATCCGACCCGGCAAGGCGACATGCAGCTTTTTGAGGGCAGCGGTGATGCTGGCTTCAATAGCGGCATCTAAGGAAGGGGTATGCCATTTCATGATTGATCCTTAATAGGCGTAAAGGCACCGCCTACAGCCGTTATTGTTGTGAGCCACTCGTCGCCATAGGTATCGCCACAATGTGAGACGCTGACGATTTTATAATCGCCATTGAAGGATTCGGTGACAGAGTGCACGCGCACTAAGCTGCCGATGCGGATGGCGGGATTCAGTAAGGTGGTAACGATAAGCCCGTCTTCGCTCGCTTCAGGAGCGCCGATCATGCCGGTGTCTTGTGAAATCAAAACAGCTTCATCCGCTAACACCTGCTGGGCAGGTAGCATCAGCAATTCGCCATCCTGAATCGACCAGTCGGCATGATTGGCTTGAGCGAGCTGACTCAATGCATCGCGGGTATTGCCGCAAAAGATGCGCCCACGAGGCAGGCTATTGGGTCGGCCTGGAGCCACCGTACCGAGTTGGGTTTGATCCAATGATTGCGCAAGCTGCTGGAGCGCCTGCTGATCGGATGCACCTGCTTTCAAAGTGAGTGAGACACGCGCATGCCGATAATCGGTGTCACCATCGGCGCACTCCAGCACCAGAATCGAATCGAGTCCATCGCGCTGTAGCGTGGCTTTGAGAATGTCGCCGGTATAGAGTAAGCGCAGCTCTGCATAGCCCACAGATAAAGCGATCCGTTTAAACCTGCCGCTTAAGAGCTGATTAAGATGCGTGCGATTGAGGTTCCATATACAGATTTGAGCAGGATTGGGCTTCGCGTCAATGGTTTTGGTGATGTCAAACGAGACGCGTAGCGCGTCGATCAGCACGCCATCGTTTGGATTGCCCAGCGCCAACTGATAGCGTCGGCCAAATTGTTTCATAGAGGAATCTGCGTTTTATCCGCAATGTAAAGTAAACAGCGCTGGCCTAAATCTTCTCCGCCGACGGGATCAAGGCCGATACCGCTTTCATCGGTGAGGATGAAGCAATAATCAATAGGCCTGCGCCATAAAATCGGCACACCCACAACCAGCGGCTGCCCTTGAGCGGTATAGCGTTCACGCTTTAAATCAAAAATATCTAGCGCCCAATAATCGGCAAGACTGTTGTAGCGCAGCGTGAGGCGCAACGCATGCCCTTTAAACGCAATCGTCATTTCTTGATACGGGGCGGAATCAACGGGGATCAAATGCATGGCTTAGCCCAATAGATGCTTCAGCAACGACTTCTTTTTGTCGGCGGGCTGGAGTTGGACTTTGCCTTTTTGCGTTTTAGCGGCGGCTTGCTTGCGGGCGCGGCCAGATTGGCGCTGAATGCCGGCGATCGATTGTGTCGATACGATTAAAATCTCCCGACAGGTGATCGTGAATTCAGCGATGCCATCTTGCATCTGATTCAGGCTGATGGACTGGAGGAGCATATTGGAATACAGCTTAGCGCCCGTTAGAATCTCGATCGGCTCAATGGACCGTTGTAATTCCAGTAGAGCATCATAGACCTGCTGCACGCGCTCTTGCGTTGTGCTGGAATCGATTCCGCTCCAGGCCGGTAGCCAGGGAACGAGAGGGCGCGCCTGCTCTAGATTGCTAGCGATTGACTGCTGAAGGGTTGGTGCAGAACCGAGTTCGCGCTGCATCCGCGAGGCGGCCTGCATCGTGACCGCTTTAACTTCGGTCGGCAAAGGAAGCTGATTAAAGAAGTCGGGACTTTTGCGCAAAAATGCGCGATTCATTCCTGTGGGGTAGGTGATCGGTGGCTGGTAATCGGTGACAATGCCTGTGATCGTAATTTGTTTTGGCTCCAGCGCCGCATGATCGGCAATCAGCGCACCGGATTCAATCGGGTTTTCAGAAATGCGTAAAACCGACTGATGTTGCTCAGCGAGCGTTGCATCGAGCGTGACGGTGCCGATGCGGCGGTGCAACACCGAGATCGTCATAGCTTGGCCGCACTGTGGCTGTTATGCGTGGCAATGCGCTGTTGACGCAGTGCATCCACGGTGGCGCGGCCTGCGGCGACGGGATCGGAAGAGGCGATATGGATTTTAATGTCTTGATGGACGGTGTTTTGCTGAGTTTTCTGCGCCTGATGCGTAGTATGGTGGGTCACAGTGTTACTTTGATGCGCAGCTGGATGAGCGGAAGCTGAAGCCAGGTTGACGGCTTGAGCAATATCGATTCCCTGGGTCAGATTCAGTTTTTCGCCCATCCAACGGAAGCTGGATTGCAGTTTAGCCCAGCCTTTAGATATCCATCCAAAGACGCTATCCCAGGCGCGCTGTATGCGGTTAAAGGCCGTTTCAAAAGCCTGAGCGATCCCATCCGCGATATTCGTCCATAGCGTGCGAGCGGATTCTAAGAGCGAGAGAAATAGCGTTTTAAGGCGGGCAACAAGTGCGGTACTTTTGGCTAAAAGGCTTTTCCAAGTTTGACGAATCAAATGATCGAGCTGTGCCCAGGTTGAATTGATAAGAGCTTTAATTTTGCTGGCTACCTGCGCCAGCGTCTTTTGAAACCGAGTTAAATAGTTGCAGCATTGAGCAAAAGCTTCTTGGGCATAGTTGATCCCGTTTCCAAGCCAATCCCAAAATCTGGCCAAAGAGGCTTCACCGCCTCGGAGATGGGTCATCAAGTCATCGATCAAGACAATTAGCCCTGCGATAGCCGCAGCGAGCCACGCAACGGGATTGACGACAAATGCGGCCATCGTTGCGCGCTTGACCCAGGCTAAGACACCGACCAATGCCCATAGAGCCGCTTTCCATCCGATCGTATGGCGGATCACGCGATCCATCGCAGACCCTGTATGAACCAGCGCTTGTACGGCAGCAAACAGGATGTCAATAAACCGGCGCAGCCCATCCCGAATCAGCTCTTTATTGCGTAACAAAAAGGCTTTAAAGCGATCCGCGAGTAGAAGTAACTGAGGCGCTAAACCAAGAGCGATTTGTGTACGTAAAGACTTGAATACCCAGCCCATGCGGGCCATTGCATCGCCCCAGGCAGAAGCCCTATCCGCTTGCTCTTGTGTCGCGATGCCTAAATCCTGTGCCTCTTGCATCAGCTCGTGCAGTTCAGCTTTAGATAAGCGTAGCGTTTGCACCATCGCCGCATCGATGCCCATCTTTTGTAAGAAGGCACTGCGCTGAGGATCAGAGAGGCGCTGCATTTTGTCCTGCAATTCGCCCATCATCTGCGTGACGGATTTAATCGAGCCATTGGCGTTTTTGGCTGAGAGTCCGTAATGTTCAAAAGCGCGTGCGCCTCGTCCTATCCCATCGGCGGCCTCGCCAATGACTTTAGAGAGTCCGCGCACTGAGGCCGTGGCGGCTTCAAGAGAAGCACCATTTTGCGCCGCAGCAAAGCCGAGTTGCTGTAAATATTCGGCGCTGACGCCGGTTTCGCGTGCGGCTTGATTCAGCGTATTGAGACCATTCAATGCCTTGGCAAAGAAAGCGGTGAGGCCACCCGCCAATGCGCCCACGGCGATTGTAGCAATCGAAGCGGTACGGGCGACATCGGAGAGCGCTTGGCGAAACTGCTGGGCTTGCTTAAGATCCGCGACGACGCCGAGCTTAAAGAGAAATTCGTCAACGACCATGGGTGCTTTGAGTCAGTTCGGTTTGAATGGTGTCCCACTGCGCTATGGCCTGATGAAACTCGACCAAGTCAGACAACGTATAAACGGTTCTGAGTTCATTGAGCGTGCAGTGCTTGCGCATGATGGGCAGCCAAATAAACCAATCGATTAGGTCTGAACCGGAGTGGGCATGAGGGCGCTTAGACTGTTCCAAGCGCCCCCTTTGAAAAAATCGGCGAATTGCACCTTACAGCCTTCCAGCAGAACGCGAATGAGGTGCGAGCGATGTTGATTAAAATGGGTCTCAAGCTGATGGGCGAGCCGAAAGGGTTTATCTTGATTCGCTTGAACGGTCGTATGTTCATAAATCAGACGCTCGATTTCAGCGACTTGAGGGCTGCCCAAATGGGCTAAAAGCGTGCCGATTTCAAGGTTGCTCTCTTGGGAAACTTTAATCCCCTCAAGTAATTTGCCTGCTTGTTTTAAGGCGGCCCAGCCGGCCATCGCATTCGCGGGGGTCATGCGGTATGTGATGCCGTCGAGTTCAAATGGGTGGGGGTTCATGCGCGTTTTAAACCTTTTTCTAGAGTGATGGTGAGCTGTTCAAAGACGAGGGTCCAGGTGACCGCGTTATGGCCCATGCCTCGCGTATAGTCGGGTGAGGTGGTGAAATAGCCATTGAGGCCGCTGACTTTGTCGTCATTGAGTAAATCGACAATGGAGAGCGTCAAGGGAATAAATGTTTTGATGGTTGAGCGCTGTTGCTTAAATAAACGATCTAAATAATGGTTATCGGGGCTCTGCTGTTTAATTTTAAGGGTCAGCGTGCCGGACTGGTCGGGATTCGCAATAAAAACACCAGTGCCATTCGCGCCCATCGTGTAGCTGCCAGCATCGGCATTCAATTTAGCCTGAATCACATCGTTGCCGTCGCTCCAATCGGAGAGGCGCACGCCATTGATTAAAACAGAGACGTCACGGGGACTAAAAATAGTACTCATAGGAATTAACGATCAAAATTAACAAGAATGTCAGCAGCATGAATTGCGCCAGCGAGTTTGAGCGCCACTTGAATCGGGGGCGCTTTGCGGGCTTCACGGTCACTGCTGGAGAGGTGATCAACGGTATCGACCCACACATAAAAGCCCTCTTCAAGTCGCTCACCGGTGTGTAAATGCCCAAACGGATCACCCCGCCACACCCCTGCGGCAAACGCGCCATTGCGCACGCCTTCGCGGCAGACGCTTTCAACGGCCGCTAAGAGCTGATGCGTGCCGGCATCCGTCAGCGGAATCTTGGTAGGACTGCGGTGTAATGTGGCGACGACTTCTTTTTGCACGGCATCGACGAACCAATCTAGGCTATGCACCTCATCAAAGAAGCGCCCGCCTAATACTGTCCCTTCGGCAACCATCGCGGTTTCGTCGAAATAGGTGTAATAGTTGATCCCTAAGGCTTTGCATTGACTGGCTTCGGTCAGCGTGAGCGGATGCGGGGTGACGCCAGGCAGTTGCTTGAACTTCATCGTGATCGTCGTGTTATTCCCCGCGAAGTTCACCGATAAAGCACGCGCGAGCCAGCTTAAGACCGCATGGGGATTATCTTTGTCATACAAAGCGACGACGCGATCATTCTTCTGATCGGCCAACTGCTTAAATACATTTAAAAAACTGGGTTCCAGGTGCTGAGGGTTAGAAGTCGTCAACCCCAAAATCTTTTTATTGGCAGCGAGGACCCAATTGGCCACCTCTTTGATTTGGACATCGGTTAAGGGGTGAAGAATGTTAAGGGCATACCAGTGATTAAAGCGGGCCTCAAGCTGTGAGAGTGCTTCGGTGAGAGAGTGTGCTTCGAGCGTGACGGCATCGGTGCCGGCGACTGAATAGGCATCCGCGCTATCGAGCTTAAGAAGGGTGCCTAAATAAGAGGGCGAGCTACTTACCGTCAGCGGCTGCCCATCGCTGTTCATTAAACTTAATGTGCGACTTGCGCCGGCTTGATCCGCTTCGACGATAAAGCGGTGCCCCGTACTGTCCCAATGCACGGTGAGTTTATCGGCGGAGGTTTTAGCGGTGATCAGGGTTGCTATTTCTTCATGCGTATTGGCGCTAGAAAGATTGATTTTGGAGTAGTTTTTAAGGGAGGAGCCGACCTTAATCGAGAAATAGCCGACAGAGACCGCTTTGAGCTGCTCTAACGTGGCGGTCATCGGTCCGCCATAGAGTTTAGAGTGAGTGGCCGCTATCGTGCGTTTAATACGAACCCAGCGCGAAACCACCAGGCGTTTAGGGCGCGGGGTTTGAGCAAAGAATAGGCGAGCAGCCTGAGCGGTGGTGCTATGGCTGCCAAAGGCTTGCTCAACGCTGTTAGCATTCGCAAATTCAGCATACAGCGTATGGGCATCATTAAACACCTGACCGGCTTCAGGGGTCATTAGATTCAACACGCCAAAATCCCGTCGGCTGGGGGCGAGGGGTTGGACGTTGAGTTGAACATTGATAATTTCGCTAAGAGGCAGCGAAGTCGCCATATAAATTCTCCAAAAAATTAAATATCTGAGCGCGTCAGAACGGAGGCATGCTCAATTCGTTTTAAATCGATCTCAACGCAATCAGAGTGCGAGAAAATGGCGTCAAACTGAGCGCGTTCTTCAGGTCCTGCGCCCATCACCGTGGTTAAATCGCGTAACGGCGAGAGGGTAACTAAACCAGCGTTTAAGCGGGTACGCAGCATGGCTTGCGTCGAGCTGGCTTGTAACAGTGTCGTGAGCGTTTGCATGAGTGCGTAGGCGTTGTTTCCAAAGGCTTCAATCGATACGGTGGTGAGCCGCGCGGTGCTCAAGCGCTCGATTTCACGTGCGCCATCAAACGCTTGTCGGGTGGTGCCGATTTCAACGGAAGTCAGCACAGAAACAATCACACAGGGTTCAGTACCAGAGGGTCCAGCCTGATAACAGGGACGTACCGCGCCACTAGGTAACGACAAAACCTCGCGCAGTAGGCTGCGCAGTGCCTTCATGTCGAACTGCTGTTGCGTCGTAGTAGCCATAGTGAGCAAAATTAGAGAGCTGAGTTAAGCGCCAACGATGGTTTTGATGCAATGCAATATCGCCTTCGATCAGGGGGTCTTGGCTCAAAATCCGAATCGCGGGCAAATAGCGCTCGCCTTCAGGAAGCTTTAAAAGATCGTCCTGACCGGCGGGATAGACAATCGCGGTGACCTCAAGCATGTAATACTGTTCTAACCACTCGCCATGGTCGGGATGGTGCTGGCCATAGCGGCGGGAAAGGGTGATGCGCTGCGTCAGTTCACTTTCATCAAAGAGTGCCTTAAGATTCATTGACCTCTCGCACGATAGAAGTGATCGACTGGTGCAGTTGGCCAATATCGATCAGTGGCTGGCTGGACTTTTTGCGCTGGATTGTCGTAGCCTTGAGGGGCGCATGAGAGCCGTGGCGGATTTCATGTTGGACGTCTTGAGCGGCTTTAAAGCCCACCTGCTGATAGGCTTGTTCAGGCGATTGCTTTTGCCTGACGGCCTTACGCAGTTGTGTGGCGAGTGCATCGGTATAGACCTGCTTATTTCGAATCAACGTCGATCTTAAAAAGGGCCGTGCGGGAATGCCTTTATTGGGTGCGCCAAATTCATGCACAGCAGCGATTTGAGCGTTACTGAAACGGGCCTTTTGATCCTTGCGTGGCGCAGTTTTGGCAATGACGCCGACATAGATTTCTTTCTGGCCCAACGCTTTGATTCGATTGAGCAGCCCATCCAATTTAGAAAAGTTCATCGTCACACCACGAGCGCGCCAAAGCCCACCTGTTTGCGCAAGCTAAGATATTGTTGACCGTAGCTGGTGGCTGCGAGCCAAGCATCTTGCATCTCTAGCGGGCTCGGGGACGCATAGTTAAGCTGAACCTCGCCGGCTTTACGAGATGTAATGGCATGAACTGGAGCGGTTTCGCCCTTGTCGACTTTCTGCTGCATGCTCCAGAAGTGTGCGACCAATAGACAGGCCCCCCGCGGATAAAACGCGCCCCAACGTTCGATATTAAAGAAGGGGCGCGTATCATCAATCAGCAGTTGAAGCTGTGCCTCTTCCACCGCATCGAGCACAGGAAAGCGCGCTTTAACGTCAGCCGGTGTAATGGCCATTTAAATCCCATCGATATACAAAGCGGACTTCGGATAACGGAATTCAACACCGGAGTATTTGTATTCGCCGTTGATGAGTAATTCCAATCCGCGTTGCTCTGGCGCATGGAACATCAGCGGCATGGGGATATGAAAGGCGAGATTGACGGGATCTTTCTCGTAAACCATCATCCGTGTGCTTTGATTTTGACCTGCGCGATCGAGGTCAATCCCGCCTCGAAAGTCAATATCGATATTTTTTTCGGCTTTGGCGATATTGTTCTCGCGCACGTATTGCAAAATGGTTTTATCCGATCCTTTGCTGCGCGGTGTGCTGGCAAGATGCGCGTAGTGCGCCCCAGGCAAAATGATCGTATTGGGTGTGCTATTGCGCTTGGTCTGTGTCCAGACTTGCGTAATCACTTCGTTGAGTTCTTTTAAAACCTGTTCAGGCGTCGCTGTTGTCCAGCTACCGACACCGGCTTGGACTTGAGGGACAAAGGGAGAGTTGAATAAACCGGTGAGTTCTTTTTCGCCAAACAATCCTACCTGGTTGAGATGAGCGCGATAGGCATAAAAAGCGGCCTCAGCCCGATCTTGGTCAATGGCTAAGTTTAATTTAGCGGACATGCGCAATTCGTTAAAAGTATACGCATAGCCAATTGAGCCTGAGATGACCGGTATGGATTTTGTATCATAATGAACATCGACCCGAGGAATATCGTCGCCTTTGCCGCTATGGCGCTGGCCTTGGCCGGCAAAATCCTTCATGCGATAGGTAATCGAAGTGGCCCATTGGCCGGCAGAGGTTGAGATCGGTAGCAGCGCTTCATAATCCAGAAGAGCACGCTTTTTTTGGTAAATCTGTGTTTCAACAGATTCGAGTTGTCCGGTTAAGAAAGCCAGGGCTTGAGAGGAATCTTGGATAAGGCTGGCGTCTTGGAAAATAGACGTGCGGCTGAGCGCATCAGCAAGAATTTTGTTCGGCATAATTCAATAGAATAAAAGAAGAAGGGGGGGTTATTCAACTTGGGTTGAGGTAGTCTTTTTAGACGAGCTGGAGGCGGCGGGCATAGGGGGGAGGAGGTTAATCCGCACGCGCGCAATCGCTCCGGCCGCGGCTTGGGTTTCCCATAGAGCGCCAGGGACGGCTATTGCCGTGCCGGTGGAGAGTGCGCCCGTCGCGTCGGTCGTCACTGCGTCACCTGGGCTGACAGGGTTTTTAGCGATGGCCCATAGCCGTCCAATTTCCATGACGGGTACGGTAGCTTTGGGCGCATAGCTGACGTTGCCGGTTTGATTCGCTTGCATCGTAGCGTGGCGCACGCTTAAACCGATGATGCGGCAGCCTGTAGAAGGCAACACCGCAGTATCTGCGTCAGCACCTGCGGCAACTGCTAAACCAAAGTCAATCTCAGCGGTACTGGCATTACGGCGGTTCACAATACTGTTGGGGCCATTATCGGCCTCGAGTCCAGGGATACCCCGCTCGAGCTGTGCATCACCATAGTCGGCGAGTTGAATTGACATAAAAAACTCCTGATTGAATAAAAAAGTTAAGCGGTATAGGTCGCTTGTAGCTGCTGAATGTATTGCGTGCGGGCAGTCTGTGGGTCTAACGGGCGGCTATCGGTGTTCAGTTGGGTGTTCAGTGCATCTAGAACCGGATCACGGCGTGGGGTGCCTTGAGGTATCGCGCTTAACACTTTAAAAGCGCGTTGAATCATGACCTCGTCGGCGTTATCGAGCGTGTGTCCGGCGAGCAGCGCATCGACTACGGGTTTGTGCTTCGGATAAAGCTGCTTAACCACTTCGTGCCGAATCGCATGACAACTTTTATCTGCTGTCTGAAGAGTGGGCATTAACTGCTTAGCATCGGTCACGGTTTCAGCCCAATCGGCAATCCAGGCATCGCGTACGGCAGGAGTAGCTTCTTTCTGGCGTAGGCTTTGGTTTTCGGTTTCGAGCTTTTGGATGGTTTGGGTTAGCGCATCCATTTGGTTTTGTATTTCGCCGCAATCATGGCAAGGCACATCAGTTGTTTGAGCGGTCACTGTTGTGTCGGTGCTTTGCGTCGTGGTTTGATCAGAATCAGAGGTCATCATTTCTCCGTTAGGGTTAGAATCTTCAATGCGGCAGGTGGGCCCGCAACGAGGGGTGCGCGTGAGTGCGATATGGTTGACGCGAATACTTTTCTGGATGCCGTCATAGGGCTGCCCATCTGGGGTCACGCCAGAGATCATCTCTTTGTTGGATTGATAACCGGCGGAAAGGCCCACCTTGCCGCTTTCAATGAGGGCAATGGTGCTTTTGTCCTGCACCACTAAATCACCGACCACGTAGCCCTCTTGTTGCCGGATATTGCGCACAAAGCCCAGCGCGAGATGCCGCCAGTTATCGGCTGTGACAAAGAAAGAGGGTGGATGGTCGTTGGTGAGCGGCGCGCCTTCATAAGAAGCCAGAGAGTCGGGCGCAAAGACTTCTTCAGGCGGGCGATAGATATTGAGAATGCGCATCGGATCGCCGGATCCGTCAGCAAACTCGATGGCGCGATACGATTGAATCCCGCTGCGTGCGAGTTTGGCGGGCGCAATTAAAAAACCCTCTGGCGTGTAGGTTCGCTCAGAGGGCTGGCTATCTAGAATTTCGATCATGTTAAGTCAATAATGGGTAAGGCGACACAGCGGCAAGCAATCTCGTGGCCTGGGTGGCCGGACTCGGGTGGGGTCTCCCACTTAAACCGTTTGCCATCGTTATCCGCGTGACTGTCTCGTACGCGTTCATCGCCACTGGTTTGCCATTCGTATTCGGTAATGCCCAATGCGGTTTGACGGGCTTGGGCAATCGCCGCATGGGTTTTAGCGGTTTGATCACGGGCAATCAGGCGCGCACGCTTTTCGGTGGCACCGGTCAATTTCTTAATGTCTTTAGCGAGTTCGGTATAGCGCCGTCCTTCCAAGACTCCGGTTAAAACGGAAGTGCGCAGTTGCTCAAAATAGCGCTGTGAAATCGACCGGATCAAGTGCACATTCGTTGCCATAGCTAACTGCAAGGGTGCATTGAGCGTTGGAACATTCAGTAATGGGGCGATATCGATGCCAAAGGCATAGCGAATACTGCCAATCAGCGCCGTGCGGTTGTCTTCATCGACCTGCTTGACCATGCGTTGCGCCCAACGGTGTGCGTGGGCAATCAACGCTAGAAAGGCTCGAGACACACGCTCTAACGCGGCTTGAATCCGTTGAACCAGCGATTCTGATAACGCATCCTGCGTATAGCCGTCCTCTGGTTCTTTCAAGATCGGCAAAATCTCTTCTTTAACGCGCTGATGCATCTGTTTCACCAGGCTCAACAACTGATTGCGGTAAGCGACTTCGGCTCGACGGTTGAGTTTTGCTGATCGTAGTACGCGAGGGCGCTTAGACTGGCGTTTTGTCGTGTGTTTGAGGTGTGCCTTGATCAGGGCGGGTAGCGTCAGGTTCATCCGGTGTGTCTAATTCTTGCGCGAGTGCTTGCGCTTCGTCTAAATCTTCATCGGTAATCGCATAGGTATCATTGGCTTTGAGGCGTTTGAGGCTATGCGCTTCGTGAATCACCCCTTGCATCAGATAAATTTGATCGGTCTCGGCGCGGATTTTTTCAGCGTTGGCGCGTTCCGCTTCACACAATTGCCAGAGCGGATTAAATTCGATCACGAGGTCTTTGAGGGGGTGACCCAGCTCAGACATCGCCATAACATCGTAAATCTTTTCGACTTGAGGACGTAAGATGTTTTCTTGCTTGGCTTTGAGCGCATCGTAGTAGTTGCGAATATCGCTTTCCCCCGTGGCGCTCAGGCCGGTAGGAGATTGCCCAAGCAAACGGGTTGCCGGAATGTCTGCCGCACCTGAAATACGTTGTAAAAACATCGTGGCGACTTCGCTGACTCCGCCAAAGTTGATAGTTTTTTGCTGATAGTCATCGGCGCTATCGAGCAGCATCATCCGGTTAAAAGATTTGGCCGTATTGGTGACTTCAAAGCGTTTTAGGACTTCTTGAGTGCCGGTATCGGTGCTCAGCATGTGAGTAAGTCCCTCAATTTTTAAGATATCTACGCACATTTCAAAGAACATGCTGGCGGTGCCGCTGGCGACCGTATCACCGCGTTGCAGTTCGTCGTAAAGAGCTTGCAGTACGCTATCGTGCCAAAAGCCTTGCTGTTTTAAATCACTGACCGGCACCAGCGCGCCATCGGAGAAGATGAGACGGCTGGCATGAATGTTTTGCTGTGTCTCTGCGACGCGATAATGCTCCGGCCGCCAATATTCAGGGCGGTTTAAGTCAACCAGGCAAGGTTGCTTATCTACTGTGAGTTGGTGTTGATCCAGAACGAGAAAGCCCTGTAGTGCGCCTTTGCGGATACGTTCAATCTCTAATGGCGTCTCGGGGTCCTCACCCGCTAAGCTCATGTAGAGCGCCGAGCCGCCAAAGAGTCGGCCCCATTTCAAATTATTCGTGAGAAGCGTCACGAGCTTAAAGCGCTTTTCGGCAGCTTCCAGAGCGTCTTTACTCTTTTCGTCTCCTGTTTCGAGGCTCAGCCATTCCCGAGTCATATCCTCAGCCGGCGCATCGATGATTTTTCGAGCGAGCCAGTTCGAGCGATACATCGTGGCGAGTTCGCTGCGGCTAATCGTTTTGCGAAACGCATAATGGTTATACGCCATCTTGTCGCGGCTATTCATCAGGCCTGCGACGAGATTGGTGAGGCTATCTTGGGTGATGTCCGTTGACTGGACTGCCAAGGCGGGTATCGCTTGCGCCTCTTTATTTTTATGTTTTTTTGACAAAATTTAACCTAAACAGTGAATTCGGGTAAAATAAGAATCGGGCGTTTGGTACTCCCTTCATTGGATTAATCTCCAGTGGCCCGCTAGGGATACTGAGCGCCCACCTTCCTAAACTTCCCTCTAAGTCCATCCCGACCAATCCGAGCTTTTCGCTAAACAATCGGTAATCGCATCAATCATGGGATCAATCTGGTCATCGTGTGCGTGGGTGTTATTGGCCGTGAAGGCCTCGCATTCGGCAATAAAATCTTTCACCCAAGGCGCGTTTTTAGGTAGCGTAATCCGCCCTGACTCAATGTAAGCCAGCACGCCCATGATGCGGGTAAGCTTATCGGTGCCACGAGGAATGCCTTTAACGGGGATACGCCCGTCTTCCTGAATATCTTGAATTAGCCCTGTGCCTGAGGATTTATCCTCAACCAGCAGTTGCGCTAAGGGTGAGCTGGTCTTATGGTCATAGGGTTTATGACTATTCCAAAAGGCAATCGCACGACGCTTGAGTTCGGGCGCCGGCCACTTACCGCGGATTAAATCGAGTAAGTACAGCCGGTTATCTTCCCCTAAGCCCCACAGCTGAAACACGCTGTAATCGTTGTGCTCAGCGGTCTTTTGCGCGGTATCCGCATACACCTTACGTAAGCGAATGCGGGGCGGTGTTTCGTAATATGAAAACCATTCACTTTTGATTAAATCCCCGCCCAGTGCTCTAGGCTGCTGCTGGTACTGGCTAGTAAACACATAGCGGTCCGCTTGCTCCAACGCGCATAAATCGTTGAGCGGTTCTTTATAGGGCCAGTAGCTAAAGCGCCCGTGTTTGTCCCGTTGTGAGGCGTCTATCTTGTCTCGATAGCCAGAGGGTAGGGCGGCCACATACGCATCATCTAACAAAGCTGGAATCGAAACGAAGGTCCAGTCGCCAGGCACTTTGCCTATTTGGATAAAGCCCGTGGGATCTTCCTGGGCCAAACGCTGCATGATGACAACAATCGGTGTATCCGGCTGGGCTTTACGGCTTTTAACAGTCGAGACCAGTTTACGATTTGCTTTGTCACGGGCGGCTTTGCTATAGGCATCTTCGACTTTAAGCGGGTCATCAATGATGAGCGCGCCTTGCCAGCCTGGCGCCATGTGGCCGGCTCTAAAACCGGTAATCTGACCGCCCAATGAGACCGCGTAGACGCCCCCAGCTTTCTTACCATCGAGCAGCACATTCCAGCGCTTTTTACTCTTTGCATCCTGAGCAATCGCGAGCGGCCACAGCGCTTGATATTCCTCACTACGGATGATCTCTCGCGCCATCTCAGAATTGAGTAAGGCTAGATCGTCCGAATACGAAATATGCAGAAAGCGTGCTCGAGGATTTAAGGCTAAGCCCCGTGCAATCAAATTAATGGCGACTAACTCAGTCTTGGACGAGCCTGGCGGCACATTAATCACGACATTCTTCAACTCACCATCAATTACTTTCTGCACCGTATCGGCAATCAATGCATGGTGCCAATTTAGATGAAACGGGATGCCTTGGCGGTGTTTAAAGAAATACCGAGTAAAAAATAGGTGACTGTGCTCGCACTTGGCCTTAGCCACCGCTCGAAGTACCTCAGGATCAATAGCTTTCCTCAAGGTGGGCGACGGTGGCTTTGACTTGGGCTTCATCGACGATGGTAACTCTTTGTTCAATCGGGCCATCATGTGTGCCGCTGATATTCTGCTGGATGCGGTCGCCGTACTTCTTGGGAGCTAATTGCCCAGCGAGCCATTTACGCGCATCGACGCGGAGTTTAGAACGTTGTACGGCTTCGTGGCGCACGCGTTCATTGCCTTGCTCGTCGACTTGCATATCCTGAGCAGAGTCATCGGCAATATCCAAAATCTCATCGGCCAACGTGTCCGCTTGAACTTCGCGTGCGCGCGTGTATTGCTTGCGAAATGGTTCGGATTGATTCAGCCACCGATAGATGGTGACTTGATCTGGCATCTCTTTAGCGGCGCAAATAGAGCGCAAACTTTGGCCGACCATCAAGCGCTCACAAATCTTAGTCGCTAGAGCAATCGTGTATTTGCTGGGCCGAGCCATCGTTAAGGTAAAAGCGAACAGGCATAAAAAAAGGCAGCGTCTAGGCTGCCTGAGGCTGAAAATGAGGGGGAAAACATCCCGTAAAAAATGCTCAAAAGAGCGTCTGAATCTTAAGGGCGGTTTTTCCCACCGCCATTGTCGTGGTTTTTGTCGTGGTTTGCAAAAGTTCATGTCGTGGTTTTCCATCGATAAAGCGTATAGCCTCCGTTGCCTGCCCGCGAAGGTATTTTAAATATTGTTCCCATCTCGGTGAGCATATCTAAAACGCGTAATACCCCTCGATGGGTAGCGCAGCGCTCTTTCTTACTTTTCAGATTCGGATTAGCGTGCCGCACGATTTCAATCATTTTGAAATTCCGTTCAGGATAGGCACTCATAAGCTCGATAATCTCCCGCGCATATTTCATCCAAAAGCCTTTTCGATGCGAAAGCATCCGCTACGTAAAATAGTCTCATAAGTAGTCAGCGACATTTGGAGGCGTCGTGCGGCTCCGACCCTGCCATAGTGAGCACGGCCGGATTCCCAAGGCTGAATATATTCTGCTTTTATCACGTGTTGCTCTTGTTTCATCATCGCAACATAAGCCCGTTGCACAATCTCGGCATTCGGGATGTAGGGTGGAGGCAAAGATGTTTCGGCCTCGCCTAGATCACTGGGCGCACGATAGTACCGTTCAGCCGAAGCGCACTGCGTAGGCGGCAGAGGATGCGGCCAGGGTCCAGACCAGCACCAGCGAACCCAATTTTGTATTTCATACTCCACCCACTCGGGAATAAGCCGCCATGAACCTGTACTTTGCTTCATTCGCTGATCCTCACCTCGACTTCAACACGAGGCGTACCGTATCGCTTGCTGGCGTGTACGTCGATGACTTGTGAATCATCTTTCCAAGTGACGCCGTTCGCGCCGTCCTTAACCGCTTTGACGATGTTATCCAGGTCTGGGCGTTTGGTAGGCATGAATTCGCCGATTGCTGCCGCTCGCTGCTTTTTAAGGCTCCAACTGGCTGGAATCGGTAGGAATGCTCGCACAATCAGCGCTATGGCAGATTCGATTGGGCTTTGTCCGTTCATCGCTTGCTGTGCGGCAAGCTTTACGAGGTTTTCATATCGTGCCGTTTTTTCTGGAGTGTAGTGCGCGATGTGGCCGTTACGGATACACGAACGAGCACGGCCTTTGGCAATGGGCTGGCCTGGGATCGTGAAGGCGATTATGTTGAGCATTTGTTTGTTTGAAATGAAAAAGATTAAGCGGCGATTTGTTGAGCTTCGTTTTGCAAAAGCACGGGTAAATTTTTTACGTTTAGCAGTGTGAATTCAAGCAGCGGTTGATCGGTTCCTTGGCGCATGACTCGCTGCGCCATGGCAGCATTGCCGACGAGCAACGGTGGGACAACTTCAAACCCAAGTTGCTGATTTGTCATTTCTGCGATACCAATCAACACGGGTGGATAGTCAGGCACTTCGCTGCGCACCCGGTATCCACGGTAACGGTTCACAAATTCGTTGCGTATAAACGGCCAGTCATCTTCATGCTTTGTGCTGAGTTGCACCCAGCCGCCCATTTCGGAAAGCACGCGATGAATAAGCGGGTCGTCGAAAACAATACTTGGGTAAGGACCTTTTTCACGCATGGTTCGATCCACTTTGCTCCAAGCAGTCAACGCAGCATCTTGCGTAGAGCCTTGCAGCATTTTGTGCACATCGGCGATCTTGGGCATGAACTGGCCCGTATCGGGGTTGTTCACATGCCGGTTGAGCGCTTCGCGTACAGCGGCGAGGTCATAGGCTTGCAAGCCTTGCCAGTAGAGCGCAATGACTCCAGAAGTCAAGTCACGTCCGTACATGGCTGCGACGGCTTGCAGCAATCCATCGAATGCGTTGAAGTCACAGGATTTCATAAACTTCTTCCCCGAAAATGAGTGCCTTGGCTTGACGCCCCGCTTCGGCATTTCTGGCCTCCAACTCAGCCTGTTTGCTGAGCTTTGGTAAGCCACGGCGATTAAGCCCAAACAGCCCCTTCCAGCTGCTCACGATGCTTTGATCGATCACAGCGGAGGGGTCGTGACCGTCGTCCCGAAGCCGAGAAAGCTGAGCAATCGCCCGAACTTGAGCCTCATCGCTCATAGGCGCTTTCAAGCGCTTTCGATGCTTCACGAAAGCTTCCCAATCGGCCAAAGCCAGCCAGTTCGGCAAGGTCACAGCGGGCGCATCGCGCTCGCCAGGGGTTGAAGGGGATTTATCCCCTTTAGGTTTTGAAGAAGAAGGTGAAGATGAAGAAGAAGATGAAGGGGAGGGATATTTTTCATCGGTAAGGGGGGTTTTAGGTTTTGTTTCATAACCCCCCTTATCCTTCTTCGGCCTCCCCCCCTTGCATCCATGTTCAGCGCCCAATTGTCCATATTCTTTACCCCCCTTGCCGCCTTCAGCGCGGATATTGCGGAGCCGTTCATCGTTAACCATTCTGCGTGAGTAAATCCCCCCTTGTTCTGTACATGAAAACACCCCTGCATTCTCGAGTTCGGCGAGCAGCCCTTTAACTACTTTCTCAGTTTCACCAATCAATCGGGCAAGCTGAGTGGCACTCATCGCTTTGCCGTTAATCGCAAGCTGCCCGTATGGCTCGCATTCATGCATGATGCAGAGCATCTCAATCCATAAGCCGCGAGCAGCTACTGAGCAGCTTTGTAGGGCAGAGTCTTTACGCCAGTCGGCGGGGTAGAATTGGAAGGCAGGTCGCTTCATCTTTAAGTTTTCCCTTATCTAATATCTATTACTGTTCAATCTCTTGATCTGAGGCCTTATTCGTCCCGAACGGTCCCTGCCAATAAATCCCGATGCGGACTAAGCTTGCCGTATATGAATTCACGAAGAATCTGACGGATGAACGGGCTTAACGAATCGTGGCCTTTGAGTGCAGCTAACTCTTTTAGATCTGTCTTGAGCTTTTCGCCCAAGTGCAGCTTTATTTCTTCTGTGCATTTTTCGCGTTTTTGATTGAACACTTCTCTAACTCACTATAAGAGTAGATATGACTGAAAATGAAATTAAGCTTGGCTCATTAGTTTTAGAGCCGCAAAATAATAGGGTCCTTGCCAAGGCAGCTTTTGAACGTATGAATTCTGGAATCCGAGAAAGAATCTCGGCAGAGGTCTTGCTCCCTGTTCACGGCAAAACCTTGGAAGCCATTCAAGAGCAGTTTTTTCGGCATACATCCAAGCTGCTTGAAGAGTTTTGGTTTGCGAATGATCCTCAGAAGTTTTGGAGGCCGGTATAACGGCTTTTCTCTGCGCGTTGCAGAAATCGCAAGCCCATTCGGTTATGGTTTTTTTTAAATACATTTAGGCATTTCTTGATTTGGCGCGAGAAAAGAAGGCGTGCTTTGCCCGGACTGTGACGGCTGGTTTGTTAGTTCTGGCCAAATAAGCATCCAGTCATCGGGACGTAAATCGCGGCGCGTGATTTTTCCATTAGTAGCCCTTTCGATTGATGCACAAAGCTCAGCCCCCATTTTTTGTTGGATGCTGATCGCCTTGCGTATATAACCCATTGTGGTATTGCAAGCTGTTGCGAATTCAATTTGCTTGGCAGTAGATAGGCTATTTATATAGGTGCGTAGTTTGCTCATGCCAATTTTTGAAATACGTAGATGTTGGGTATCGGTAATAATAATTTACCCCGGGGTAAATATATTTGTCAATACCTATAGGGTATTTACCGAGCGGTAAAGGTTACACATACTAGAGAAATGGATAAATATGAACGCAGGCGTCAACGCTTGATTGAGTTACGAGACACTAAATGCGGTGGGAATGCCGCGGAACTAGCTCGTAGAATCGAGCGAGACGCATCCTATGTGGCGCGGATGCTTTATCCAGAAGGTAAACGAGGGAAAAAACGTATAGCTGATGAAATGATCGAGGTCATTGAGGTTGCTTTTGGGCTGCCGCAAGGGTGGCTTGATCTTATGTCTGAACCTTCTAAACCAATGGCAGCAGCCCAGAAAGTAGCTGAGAATTCTCCTAAAACAGAGCATCACTCAAATCCGGTAATACAAGAGGTGATCCGATTAATGGAAGCCACAGATAATAACGGTAGAATGATGGTGTTAGGTGCTGTTAAACTTACGCTACTCCAATATATACCTACTAGCAAAAAAAATAAGTAATTGTGATAGCAAGCTAACAATAGCTCTCAAAACAAAAGAGGGGGGACTTCATAAGCCGCGCCCTTCCGCTATACACACGGCCTATAAAAAGGCACATACAACGCCTGTAATCGTTACCTTAGCGCTAAAAATAACACAGAGGTAACCTTCTAACGCATAAATATTTTTACCTGCGGGTATTGACATTAATTTACCTGTGGGTAAAATATGGTCATCGTCATAAATAAACAACGACAGATGAGCCAAGTAGCCAACACCCACATTTATTCTATCTCTCCAGGAAACCCGAATAGTTTTGTGGCCATTCCTCAGCAAGAAATTGATGCAACGGAAAGGCTGATAGCTATTACGCCTACGAAGTTGAAGGGCAGTTCTGCGCCAACCGTTAATGCACGTGACCTGCACGCATTTTTAGGAATCGGAAAAGACTTTTCGACTTGGATTAAAGATCGTATCGCGCAATACGGTTTTATTGAGGATCAGGACTTTGTACTTTTCACCAACTTTGGGGAAAACCTTGCCGGAGGTCGCCCCGCTAAAGAATATGCTTTGACTCTCGATATGGCGAAAGAATTATCGATGGTCGAGCGCAATGAAAAAGGCAAGCAGGCCAGGGAATATTTTATTGAATGCGAGCGCCGCACTCATTCACCTGCAATAGATTTACACAGTTTTCTTAATGATCCCAAATATCTGCGAACGATATTGCTGGCGTATACCGAAGAGGTCGGGACGCTGCGAAGCCAAGTGGAAGAATTAAAACCTAAAGCGGATTTTTATGACCACGTTGGAAAAGCGATCAATGCTCAAACGGTGCAAGAAGTGGCCAAAGTCATTGGTACAGGGCCTAAAAGGCTTTTTTCCTGGTTGCGTGAGCGCCGTTTATTGATGAAGAACAATTTACCGTATCAAGAACAGATTGAGGCAGGGCGCTTTCGCGTGATTGAGCGGCAGTATGAAGACCCGAGAGGCGAAAACCATATCTATGCGCGCACCCTGATTACTGGAAAAGGGTTGACGTGGATTCAAAAGCAGTTTGCTCAAGGAGCGATAGCATGAATGATGAAACCATCGATGTGATTGCTGTATGCCAGAGCGCTATGGAAAATAAATTCGCCTTCATTCAACCTGAAAAAAGGTTGAACAGACAATTACCGATCAATACGGCAAGAACAGACAGGCAAAATTTATTAAAGTCTTTTTTGCTCAAATATTGGCCTATAAACCACATGCCTATGGTCATCATTACAAGGCCAAGAGCAGCAGGTGTAGTCATATTTGGAGTTAAAGCGGCTGATATTCAGGCGAACATTAGCGAAAGAGCTGACTCAGAAGGTAATCAAAAGAAGGCTTTGCCAACGAGCGCGAAGATACCGGCAGCGACAAAGCCCAGTATCCATTTCAGCGCAGACATTTCAGCACCTATAACGATAAATCGAGCCTCCATATCTTTTCGCAAATCGCTTATCTCATGGCGTAATGCTCCGTGCTTGGTATCTATATCTTTACGTAGATCACTTAAATCATGGCGAAAACTTGTTTCGAGTTTTTCTAAATCATTTCTTACAGTAGATTCATATTCTCGCAGATCAGCTTTGGTCGCTAATTCTGCTGTCTCGTGTGAGTTTCTTACGGCGATAGAAAAAGCTTTCGCCTGCGCCTCTGGCACGCCAGCATCTTTAAGCGTTTCAACAAACTGCAATGTATCGAATGCAACTGCACCCATGGTAAATACCTCCTGTCTCCAAATTCTAGCACAAGATTTTCTTTGTGATGGTGATACCAGAAAAGCTGCAAACGAGGGCGAATACGACCCATGGAGCGTGGCATGAACGTGAACGAACTGATGCATAAGGTCGAAGCACACTACGACTGGTTGCAGGCTCGGTCAGAAGCTGCCGATGAGGCTTACTGCTCGCTTACTGACGAAGTAGAAGAAAACATGACTTTCGACGATCTACTAGAAGCCATGGTGGACCTGCCAGATTTGGTCAAAAAACAAGCGCTACGTGATGCTGCTCAGGCTCACCCTACGAATTTGCTTGCTGAAACCTACGAGCGCCTTTTGCAAGCGCAGACAAGCAAGGCTCTGCAAAGGGCGGAAGAATGGGCGTATCAGAGAAGGAGTATCGCATGAAACGTTTTGAAAACGACAACGCGTTACTACGCGCGGCGATATGGGCAAATCGCATCGAAGTTCTAATCAAAGCCAGCACAACCCTTGCGGCTATAGCCGCCTTTTTGACTGGCACCCTCGTTATCTTCATCAATTGGAGTTATGTATGAGCACGCCGATTCCCACATTCAATTGGAGAAAGCTATGAGCGCATTAGTCGAAAAACAGACTTTCGATCTCACGCCGAGATCTCTAGATGAGGTGATGAAATTTGCTGAGTTGATGGCGAGCTCTTCGATTGTGCCAAAGGAATTTATCGGCAAGCCCGGTAATATTCTGGTGGCGATTCAATGGGGCATGGAGCTTGGCTTAAAGCCGATGCAAGCGATGCAAAATATCGCGGTGATTAACGGCAGGCCCTCGCTATGGGGGACGCCGTGATTGCACTCGTGCGCGCGTCTCCACTGTGCGAATACGTCAATGAGTCATTTTCCAATCAGGTAGCAACTTGCCGTGTTAAGCGGGTCGGCGAAGCTGAGCAAATGCGGAGTTTTTCGGAAGCGGATGCCAAGCAAGCAGGGCTATTGAGCAAGATAGGTCCTTGGACGCATTACCCGCAGCGCATGATGCAAATGCGAGCCCGTGCTTTTGCGCTGCGGGATGTGTTTCCTGACGTACTAAGAGGAATGCCGATTGCGGAAGAGGTGATGGATAGTCCTGTTGAAAAGGGGGGCGCATCGCGCTATGTCTCTCCAGCAGAGATTGTCTCCAACACCGCCTTACTCCCCCAACGCACTGAACAGCACATTCACCTCATTGAAAGATTGGAAGAAGTTGCGCGCACAGGCGGCTACGAAGCATTGGCCGCTTGCTGGTCGGGTAAGTGTGCACTGGAGGGCGGTGAAACGCTGACGCTTGAAGACCGCAAAGCCATTGGTACCCAAGAATTAGAACGGCTCAAAGAAATGGCTAAGAGCAACGCACCTCTGTCCCTTCCCGAAGGGGATGGTCATGAGTGACTTGATTGAACAGCGTAGTGATGCATGGCGGTTTGCCCGTGCAGGTAAGTTAACGGCCTCTCGCTTTAAAGACGTGATAGCCGTCAAGTGCGATGGTAAACCGACGGCCGCCCGCGATAAATATATGAGAGAAATGGTATTTGAGCGTTTAGCAGGGGTGCCGCGGCATGAGATCAACGGCCCGTCTCTCAAATGGGGGACTGAAGCGGAGGCTTTTGCTCGCGAGGCTTATGAGCTTGAAACCGGTTATCTGGTTGAACCGTCAGAATTTACTGTGCATCCAGACTATCCATTTATTGGGTGCTCACCCGATGGTTTGATAGGACAGGAGGGCGGCTACGAAAGCAAATGTCCGATGGATGAGGCGGTGCATATTCACACTTGGCTCAATGGTATGCCTGACGAGCACATGCCACAAATTCAGGGGTGTATGTGGGTGACAGGGCGTTCATGGTGGACCTTTGTTTCATACGATCCGCGTTTGAACGAGCGCTTGCGCCTTTTTTATCAGCGCATTGAGCGTGATGACGCCTATATCCAAACCCAGTTATTGCCTGCTTTGCTTCAATTTGAAACAGAAGTCGAACAGATGCGACTGTGTTTAGAAAAGCGAGCGCAAGTGGGTGAGAGCATGACCCAAAATGAGGCAGTGTGAGCACTCTTCATACCTTTTTGAAGAGAACACAACGCGCCCAAAATCTTGACCCCCACCCCCCAATTTTAAGACTGAATTAAATAAGGAACGCTATGTATAGCTTAGATACCCTTGCTGCTCGGCTTGCTGACCAGAACAGTACACGCATTACCCAGCCTGGAGAATATATTGGAGTATTCACGTGTGCTGAAGCGGTCAAGAGTGCCCTAAAAAGCACGCATGGCATTAGATTGACGTTTGAGACAGAAGCCAAACAGAAAGAGTATTTTTCACTTTGGATACGGAGTGCGGAGGGTAAAGAACTCTATGGTCACCTGCAACTCAATGCGCTGATGGTGTGTTTGGGTATTGACCACATTCAACTGACACCAGACTTTATTAAAACATGGGACAACGTCGATAAGCCGACTCAAGTATTTAAAGGCTTAATGAATAAAAAAATCGGCGTGCTGTTGGACACGTCGGCGTATGAAAATCAAGAGGGTCAAATCAAGATTAAGGTTGTGCCGGTTGGATTTTTTAATCCCGAAAGCCGATTAATTGCTTCGGAAATACTGGATGGTAAAGCGCAGCCGCAACGGTTGGCCGAACTCGTTGAAACGCTTAAGCACCGTCCATTCAAAAGATCCAATCCTCCGTCTTCAAGCAATGGGCCATACGTTGAGCCCCATATTGAGTTTAGCGATATAGACGACGATATTTCCTTCTAAAGCTGTCACACAGGCTCGATGAGCACTTGGAGGCTGAATCATGCAAACCCTATTTCATTATGCCAAACGTTTAAGCAGCTGGCTGAGTGCAGTACCCAGCCGAGTAAGTCGGCAAAAACCGGAGAAGGTTCATATCGGGATGATTCCGTTGCCGGTATTTGGGCTGATTTGGTTATGCATTCTGAGTTTTATCGCGTTAGGTGAGGTGCCAGGAGACCTCTCGGTGATGTTGGCGGTGGTGGCGGTATTAGGTTTTAGCTGCGCAGAGATCGGCAAACATATACCGGTTCTGCGGTACTTGGGTGGTCCCGTGATGGTGACCGTGCTGCTGCCGTCGTATTGGGTGCATAGCGAACTCATGCCGATAGAGCTGGAAAGCTCGATCAGAGCGTTTTGGGAGAGCACGAATATTTTGTACCTGTTTACGGTCACGGTGGTGGTAGGCGGTATTTTGAGTATGGAGCGGAGTCTTTTGATTAAAGGTTTCGTGAGACTCTTTGTGCCGCTTGCTGCGGGTTCTATCGCTGCGGCAATCGTCGGCACCCTGACGGGGATGGCGTTGGGACTAAGCGCACACCACACCTTCTTCTTTATCGTGATTCCGATCATGGCGGGTGGCCTGGGTGAGGGGGCGATTCCGCTGACTCTGGGCTATGCGGCGATTTTACACACGTCCCAGCCAGAATTATTTGCACAGGTGATGCCGCCAATCGTGCTGGGGAATCTGACGGCGGTGGCATGTGCTGGGATGCTGCATCGACTTGGGCAGCTTAACTCGGACCTGAGCCAACTAGGTCAAAAGCTGTCCGCAGGGCATTTAAAAAGCCGGCCCACCGATTCAACACCCGCCGCTTTGATGGAGTCGTTGGCCTCGGTGGGGATGGTGGCTTTGAGCCTCTATATGGTGCTCAGGATTACCCACAAATTTGTCGGAAGAATCGCTAGAGAAGTTGTAAATAATTGTATCCTGTACAAACATTGCAGTTTTACCTGCTAAAAAGGCAAAGCAATGGTGGCTGAAAGTGATTTGGAGAGTTGGGCGAATACTGAATTTAGCGAAGCCCACTTAGGAGATGCGCGGCTGACGAAACGGCTGATATTATTGGCGGAACAGTTATCGAAGATGCCGCATGGTTCATTTCCTCACACACTGACGAAGGCGCAGTTAAAATCAGCGTATCGATTCTTCGACAACAAGCAGGTCGATACAGATGGGGTGTTGGGCTCGCATATAGCTCAGACACAAAACCGAATGAATCAAGTGCCAGTTGTGTTGGCGGTGCAAGACACGACAGAATTTAATTTAACGCATCTACCGGCCACGGAAGGTCTGGGTTATTGCAGCAGCAAACATGTACGTGGATTCATGATGCACAGTATGTTGGCAGTGACCCCGGAAGGATTGCCGCTAGGCGTACTGGGGATGAAAGCGTGGGCACGCGATCTGAGTGAGCTGGGCAAAAAGAAACAGCGCGCTAAGAGGTCGATTGATGAAAAAGAAAGCGTAAAGTGGCTCGAGGGCGTAAAGCAATTGACGGCTCTCAAAGCTGGATGCCCTAAAACGCACATGATTAGCGTGTGTGATCGCGAGGCAGATATTTACGACTTATTTGTTGCACCGCGTCCAGATGGAGTCGATTGGTTAATTCGTGCCTCTTGGAATCGCAAAGTGGATCATCCTGATCAATACTTGTGGGAAGCTATGGCATCTGCTTCCGAATTAGGCTGTATAGAACTTAACGTGCCTGCTCGTAGCAACTGTGCACAGCGCATCGCTCAGCTGGCTATAAAATGCGCGCCCGTTACGCTTCGCCGGCCGTGCAATCATCCTAATCCTAATCTGCCTAATGTCGAGGTGTTTGCGATTTGGGCATTGGAAAGCCATCCACCTGAAGGGACTCATCCAATCGAGTGGATGCTATTAAGTTCAGTGCCAACGCATACCCAAGAACAAGCATTGGAAAGACTCACGTGGTATGCGCGCCGTTGGACTATCGAAACTTGGCATCGTATCCTCAAAAGCGGCTGCCAAATTGAACATCGTCAGTTGGGTAGCTTAGATCGCTTTGTCCGCTCTACTGCATTATTTACGGTCATCGCTTGGCGTATTTTGTATGCCACCTTACTAGGTCGAAGTAATCCTGAAATCTCTTGTGAAGTTTTACTTCAGCCCATTGAATGGCAAGCTTTATATTGCCGTGCTCACAATACCAAGCATCCTCCTAGCGATCCTCCTACTTTGAATCAGGCCATTCTGTGGATCGCTAAACTCGGCGGATACCTAGCGCGCAAGCATGATCTCCCGCCCGGCCCTACTGTATTGTGGCGTGGGTTCATGGCTTTGCATGAGGCCACCAAAATGTTTCAAATCATGCACCAGTGTGACTAAAATTTGTGGGTAATCCTGAGCTATATGGTGGGGGTTTTGGTACATCAATTGACCGGTTGGCCCGCGCCGTTGGTGATGCTGGGCTTGGCGGTCCTGATCAAACTCACGGTGACGCTTTCATCCGGACTGGAAGAAGGGGCGTATCTGATGCACCACTTTTTTACCAAAGCGGCGGCGTATCCGGTTCTGTTTGTGCTCGGACTGACCTTAACGCCTTGGCAGGTCTTACTTTCGGTTTTAACGCCGGTTTATTTAATCACGATTGTGGTGACGGTGCTGACGTTGGCGCTGGTGGGTCTGATTGTAGGTCGTTGGGCGGGATTAAACCCGATAGAAAGCGCCCTTATCAATGTTTGCCATAGCGGGATGGGTAGCGTGGGGGACATGGCGATTTTGACCTCAGCGCATCGGATGCACCTGATGCCGTTTGCGCAGTTGGCGACGCGTATGGGGGGAGCGCTCACGATAGTGATTGCGCTGATGATGTTTAGCGTTTACCAAAATTAATTTAAAGAAAAGTCATGATGAAGAGCCAAGAAAGTGCAAAGCGTTATAGATATGCGGTGCTGAACTATGGCGAACGATTTGAAGATGGATATGGTTTTGAATCGAAGCTAGATGAAGATGAGGTTGAAGATTTAGTGCGAGCAGCAGCGGAGCATATTGATTCGGAGAGTTTTTGGTGGGCGGATAGTGGAAAGGGTGAAATGGTTATTGAAGTGTTTAAAGAGGATGGTTTAAGTCTAGGTGTTTTTGGAGTTTATAAAAAACGGATAACCCATTTTAGTATTTATCCAAAAAATAAAAGCGTAGATTCAACGAACCAGACGGAGAGGTCACATGGGTGATATGGGTGAAGATTTCAGAGCGATGAGGGATGACAGGAATGCGCGGCGTGCGAAGTACGGGGTTGATTGTCCGCGCTGCGCGGAGGTGCGGCCCCGCGCCCCCGCATCGATTTTGCTGCCCCAACAGCGCTGCCGTGTGGACGGCTATGTTGATCCACGCTCCGAGCTGACGGACGAACAATGGAATGACGTATGAAACCTGGCTTCATGCAAATGCCAACGGTAAGCAGTAAAACCCCATGAATGAATGGAGAAAAGAGATGACGACGTATAAATATATTGTGGATAAACGTTGGGGATTTGAAGATGCGGATTGTTTAGAGTCAAGTTGGGGTGAAGAGGATGCCGAGTATGTAGCCAGAGAGGTGGCAGGAAATTATTACTCAGAAAGTGAGGGAACTTGGGAATGGAATGAATCTATTTCAATTCAAATCTTCAAAGAGGATGGGACAAGCCTCGGAGTATTTGAGGTGGGATACGATTTGGAACCTCAATTTTGGGTTTCTGAAGAAGAGTCCGCTCAACGCTCCAGCCTATGCTGAGGAGTGGAAATGAGTGAAGTTTTTTTGACCGAAGCGCAAGTGGATGAGCTGACAGGGATCAGGCGGGGCAAGACGCTGGAAGCGGGAACCGCATATGCCCGCAAGGCGAGTAAATACGAAAGGCAGGAAGCCTATTTAAAAGAGCAGGAGATCGTATTTTTTATGAACCAGCGAGGTCGGCCGATTGTGACGCGTGCCGCGGTAGAGGGTCGGTCAGAAGAAGTGAAAGCGAAAAGTTGGCAACCGAAGTTAGCGATCCAGGTAAAAGATGAGCCAAACCGCGTTTAATTTACCGCCTCGGATGCGAGCGAGGGTACAGCGTAGCGGGCAAACCTATTATTACTACGACACGGGCCATTCCTCGAGACAGGAGATCGCGCTGGGGCCAGATTATCTAGAAGCGCTGCAAAAGTGGACAGAGCTGGATAGTCAAAACCAATTGGAGGATCGAGTCAGGGTAACGTTTCGTCATGCAGCACAAAGATATAGACAAGACGTGATCCCAACAAAAGCGCCTCGCACGCAGAAAGACAATTTGGCGGAGCTGGTTAAATTGCTGGAATTCTTTGATAATCCGCCGGCATTAATGGACGAGATCAAGCCGATCCATATCCGTCAGTTTTTAGATTGGCGCGTGAAAGAGACTGTCAGAAAACTGAAAGAGGCAGGTCAGGCCGTCAATGGGAGCGAAGGGCAGGTCAGAGCGAATCGAGAGAAGTCGTTATTCTCGCACATCTGGAATAAGGCAAGAGAATGGGGGTATACGGATCAGCCGAATCCGTGTTTGGGGATCAAGGGCTATCGAGAAGACGGGCGTAAAGTCTATATCGAAGACAGTGAATATAGCGCGATTTATGCGAAAGCACGGCAACCGTTGCGGGATGCGATGGATTTAGCGTATCTGACGGGTCAGCGCCCATCGGATATTTTAAAGATGACAGAGCAGGATATCAAAGAAGGGTGTCTGCTGGTGCAGCAAAACAAGACGAAGACGAAACTGAGGATAGCGATCACCGGTCATCTGGAGAAGACGTTAGAGCGCATATTAAAGAGAAAAGCCAAGTACAACACAGGGCATGTTGATTTGGTGGTGAATGAGTTAGGAGAGTGCGTTGCGTTAAAGACGCTGCAAGCGATGTTTGCGCAAGCGCGCACAGCGGCAGGCTTATGCGCAGCGGAATATCAATTTCGAGACTTACGAGCGAAAGCGGGAACAGACAAGGCGGAGTTATCGGGGGATATTCGTCGAGCGCAAAAGCAGTTGGGGCATACAAGCATCAAGATGACGGAACACTATGTGCGCAATCGTCGAGGCGAGAAAGTAGAGCCGACGAAATGATAGAAGCTGGCGGGTTTAATTAATTTGTATTTTTTCTGTAAAATCTGGCGACTCACATGGGTGAGTCATGAATAAGTCCTGGGTCAGGGCTTATGAAAATTCATCAGATGATTTTACTTTAATTGAACAATAAAATATTTATGCTGAACCCTATTTCAAGCTCTGTCAATCTGCACTATCCAGTAACACAAAAATCCACAGAATCCGGTTTTCTCTCGCTTCCCGCAGAAATTCGGCAAGAAATAGAAAAGCTGCTCGATTTTTCGAGCCGTCAGGCTTTGCTTAAAGCACTGACAACACCGACTCATAATGGTGAACCCATGGATTCACCTGCTCTGAAGCTACATCTGATCAAAGAAAGGATTCAGGCGCAATATCAAGGAGCTCTAATAAGTTCGGATGTAGAGTTAAAGAAATTCACATTGAGTCAATTGCAAAAGTTATCTGACTCAGGGCGACTCGATCAGGTCGTTGAGAAATCTGCACTTTTTGGGCTGATATGTCTTGTTAATGATCCAGAAATACTTAAATTTTTGCAAGAAAAAGTCCAGCAAGACATTTCGCTAAAAGAGAAATTATTGAACTGGGTGGAACGGTCCAAAACAGAAGAGGTGCAGGCTACAGCAGCTAACGCGCTGACGCTATTAGTGAAGGCAGGGGCGCAATTCAATAATAAGGATCTCCAAGGGATACGTGTGCCTGGGGCAGATTTAAGTTATGGAGTGTTTGATTCTACGCAATTTCAAGGAGCCGATTTAACAGGCGTAAATTGGACCGATACTTGGCTGAATGGTGTTAATTTAGATGGTGCTGATTTAGCAGGAGTAGATTTTGGTGAAAAGCCCTCTTTAGAAATGGAAAGCGCTGTTTATGCGTGTTGTTATTCGCCAGTTGGGCGCTGGCTGGCTGTGACAGAAGGCAATGCTATCCATCTTTATGAAACAAAGAATTTCCAAAAAATTCATACTTATGAAGGGCATACGAGCTATGTGTATAGTGTCGCATTCTCAAGTGATGGACAGCGGCTCGCGTCTGGAAGTGGGGATAAGACGGTAAAGATGTGGTGCGTGGAGGGCGAACGCGCGCTAGCCCACTCCTATACGCATACGGGTGTGGTGACAAGTGTAGCATTCTCAAACGATGGTCAGTGGCTAGTATCTGGAGGAGGTGGGGATTGTACAGTGAAGCTGTGGTGTGTAGAGGGCGACCGCACTCTGGCTCACACCTATACCGGGCATATGAGTATGGTGACAAGTGTCGCATTCTCAAATGATAGCCATTGGCTCGCATCTGGTAGCGATGATAAGACGGTGAAGCTGTGGCACGTAGCAGGCGAACGTGCCTTGGCCCACTCCTATACCGAACATAAGAACAAGGTATACAGTGTTGCATTCTCAAAAGATGGGCAATGGCTCGCATCTGGAACAAACGATTGGCAATGGCCTCCACATGGAAATGGTCATACAGTGAATTTATGGCACGTGGAGGGTGAGCGCACTCTGGCTCACACTTATATTGGGCATCCACATGGAGTGAATAGTGTCGCATTCTCAAACGATGGGCAATGGTTGGCATCTGGAGGTAGGACTACGGTAAAGTTGTGGCACGTGGAAGGTGAGCGCACTCTGGCTCACACCTATACTGGGCATACGGATAGGGTGAATAGTGTCACGTTCTCAAGCGATGGTCAGTGGCTTGCATCTGGAAGTTTAGATAATTCGGTGAAGCTGTGGCGCGTGACCGGTGAACAGGTTATGCCCTTCTCCTATGTTGAGCATGATGATATGGTGAATAGTGCTGCGTTCTCAAGCGATGGTCAGTGGCTCGCGTCTGTGGGTTGGGATAAGACGGTAAAGTTATGGTGCGTGGACCGAGAGCGCACTCTGGCTCACACCTATACCGGACATACGGATATGGTGATTAGTGCTGTGTTCTCAAGCGATGGTCAGTGGCTCGCGTCTGGAGGCAGGGATAAGACGGTGAAGTTATGGCGCATGGACGGGGAGCGCACTCTGGCTCACACCTATACTGGGCATACGGATAGTGTGAATTGTGTCGCGTTCTCAAAAGATGGGCAGTGGCTTGCATCTGGAAGTTCAGATAATTCGGTAAAGCTGTGGTGCGCAGGGGGCGAGCGTACCTTGGCTCACTCTTATATCGGGCATACCGATATTGTCAGCAGTGTCGCATTCTCAAACGATGGACAGTGGCTTGCATCTGGAAGTGGGGATAATACAGTGAAGCTGTGGCACGTGGTTGGTGAACAAGCTATGGCTTACTCCTACGTCGGGCATGACGATGGTGTGTATCGTGTCGCATTCTCAAACGATGGTCATTGGCTCGCGTCTATTTGTGATGATGGTACGGTGAAGCTGTGGCACATGAGGGGGGAGCGCGCTCTGGCTCACACCTATACTGGGCATACGGATAGTGTGAATTGTGTCGCGTTCTCAAAAGATGGTCATTGGCTCGCGTCTGGAAGTAGGGATCAAACAATCAGGTTATGGTCTGTTTTAACAGGCGATTGTCAAGCGGTACTCAAAGGCTGTGTGGGTGGTATTAGTACTATTGTGTGGAAACCCACACAGGATGAAGTGGCCCTATTGGCTACGGCAGGAGAGGACAAAACTATTCGTCTTTGGCAAGTCCCTTATCGCTCAGGTGAAATAGGTCCAATTTTGTTAGATTGGACTTCACGACAAGACGGGCTTACTGCATCAGGTGCCCTCATCCAAAATGCCCTTAATCTCAGCTCTCAAAATGCTGCTTTGTTAAGACAACGAGGCGCAATATAGGCCTATTGGCGGAAGGCGGGAGTCTTTGAGTTGGTAGAGAATCCCGCTGCGTTTGCTGTAAGCGCCGATAAAATTTTAAGCGCTGGCGTTTGTTCGCATTACTGCTAGCAGACGCTAGCGTTGAAGTCAGAGTTGACTTTGGTTATCTCAGCAATTGAAATTTCGGTGGGTTTTCGTTCAGACCCACCGGAAAAAGCAATATTGTAGTATCACAAGAAGCCAGCAGGCTTGACAGTTATTCTCCCTCTAAAACATCTAGAAATTCTCCTGACGTGGGTTTGTTCTACTGTTCTTCACAGCACGGCGCAAGACGATAAAAAATTATTCCAAGCTCCGACCCCACTCAACCGTTTTTCTGAGTCTTGATCGTTGCGATCAGCCCGCCCACGCAACGGACGAAATAACCCATTCCGAAGCAAAAAACCGGCGCAGGGCTTTAAGCGATGGGGCCAAACAAGGAATCAGAAGAGGGAGTGCGAAGCAAAAACCGGCGCAGAAGTGCGGAGTTAAAACTGAAAAGCCTTATAAACACAGGCTTTTGGCGGAAAGGGAGGGATTTGAACCCTCGATACTGGGGACCAGTATACCGGATTTCGAGTCCTGGAGGTAAATCAACAAAAGTTAATATAAACAACAGGATAGCGGTTTTTTTGCTTCGGAGCAATAGCCCAATTAGGGCTTTTTAGGCCTTATTAGGGCGAATTAGGTATAAGTTTTCCGAAGCAAATTTGACGTAAAATTTCGCTGGTTAAATTTCGCTGGAATAGCGTCGATGTCAGCGAAATTTTAGTGAATTCAGGTGGTTTCCTGGTGAAGTGGAGCTCGCTTGGGTGGCGTTAAATGAATGATCCTGATTCCCTATAAGGGGGAGAGAAGACAAGACGCTGCTTTTATTCTGGTAAGCAGCGTTTTTTATCCACGCAGTTCTAAATAAGTTATAAGAGGGGAAGAAGATGTTTAATTTGAATGCATTGAGGGGGATTGGGAGTAGAGAGGTTAATACGACACCCATTTCAGTTTCTGGCTTGTCAGCAGCTAATAAGCTTCGAGAGGAAGCAACGCGCTATGAGAAGCAAGGAGATCTAGAGAAAGCAAAGGACTGCTTTGAAGGAGGCATTCGCAAAGCAGAAGACGTGCTGCAAAGCACTCAAAATGAGTCTGACTTAAGAAAAATAAGAGAGCAACTTGCCGCAAGCCATTTTTACTATGGCACTTTTCTACGCAAAGACGATAAATTCGGCGCTGAGGAGAATTATAAAAAGGCGTTAGAGTACGCGCCTTATATGGATATGAAGCAAACTGGCGCGCGAATGTTGCATCAACAAATAAGCGCACGGTACAGCTCATTTTTAATTAAAAATGAGAGTGTGAGCGAGGGGAATAGAAAACAACTGGATCCAACAAAAGAGTGGGTTGCAAATGCGCGGCCTTCAAAACTGAGTCTAACGCCTCCGCAACGAGAGGTTGATGTGTCTATCGAAGAAAAAAGCAAGCAGATGGATTACCTGTTTGAAAAGGCGCTGTCGACGCTGGGAGCCTTAAAGGTCGCGAATAAACCCAGCCTGTTTTTAGTATATGCGCATGACAATCCAGCCCACGGAAAGGCTGAGGCCTCTACCTCTAAATATTTAATTGAAAAGCTCTCTCAAATTCAAGTGATTTTGTATTCGGATCAAACGCCGATGGGGCAACCGTATTCAAGTGTTTCGAGAGATCTGAAAAAGGACGGCAAGCTAGAAGATATTTTAACCAATCAGCTGTGTCTATTACCGGGGCGGTTGCGAGGCGATGTGACCCCGGTCGATAAGGTCACGGTGTGTTGTTCTGAGGTATTGGGAAGTTATCTAAAGTGGTCGGATTATGGCCACTTTTATCAGAAACTGCGAGAGGCGTATCGCAAAGATCGAGAAGCGTATCTGAAAGATAGTGAGCAAGATAGCGCGATGGCGATACGTGAGGTGGTCAGAGAATTCTCGCAAGAGGAAAGCTATAAGGCCGGGTTCCATCATGTATTGACAGAAATGGCATTTTTGCAAATCCGAGCAGAAGAGCTTAAAGATAAGCATGGGATTATTCCGGTTGCGTTAACCTTGAATAGCTACGATGCGTGCTTGTCAGATTTTGTTTCAGCGACAGCGGTTCGGATGGAAGACATACCGCGCTTTGAAGAACAAGTGCAAGCAGGGCGAGAAGTGTATGCGAATCAAAGTCGGCATGGGGTGCTCTTTAAGCTGATCGAGCGGCTGTTAGCGGGTAGTGACGAAGCCCAAACGTTTCTGAATAAGTTTTGGCAGGGGTACAGTGATTGTATTTCGCATTTGAAGACCGATTCAAAGTTTGATGGGCTTGAGTTTACCCAACTCGTAGACAGTATTTTCGATGATATACGGAAAGCGTTACACAACGAGCTTGCCCTTACCGTGCAGCAACTCCATCAACAATTGAAGCATCAGCAAGAAAAAGAACTGAAATCGAAGAAAGAGCCACTTGCGATTTTAGGTGAAAGTATCCAGGCAGAATATTTCAAGGACTGGGAAGAGCTTGGAGAAATCCAGGATGGTTTGGCGATGTATGTTGCACCGCAAGGTAAGCTCACAGCGGAGGCGACAGAACATTTTGATTTAGAAGAGAAGGTCAATGCGTTTTTGGATTCGGATAAAAAAGTCTTATTGCTGTTAGGTGAAGGGGGGAGCGGTAAGTCAACATTTAATCGTCACATGGCACGTCGGTTATGGAAAGACTATATCCAAGCGGAAAATACCCAAGACAGGCCAATCCCGTTATTCATATCATTGGCTACGCTAGAGAACCCTGGCAGAAATTTGATCGAACAATATCTGGAAGAACAAGGTTTATCGAAACCCGAGATAGAAAATTTACGTAAAGGTGGTCGGTTTATTTTTATTCTGGATGGGTATGACGAAATAGCGCAACGTTCACGCGCCTTCTATGCGGATAATAAACTAGAGCGTTGGCAAGCGAAAGTGATTATCAGCAGCCGGCCGGAATATTTAGGAGATCATTATCAAAATAAGTTTCATCCAATAGGCAGACCTGGCGCATTGGAAGAATATCGGTTGTCGTCGTTTTCGGATGCATCGATAGAGCACTATATTGATCAATATGTGAGTTATACGAAACCGAAGTGGAAAGCAGAGGATTACAAACAGTTATTTAAAGAAATCGCAGAGTTAAAAGAATTAGTGCGCACGCCGTTTATGTTGAAAATGACGTTAGAGGTGTTGCCGAGCCTAAAAGCGGAGGAAGAGCACTCGAAGCTGACGCGTATGGGGTTATATGAGAGGTCCGTGGAAAATTGGTTCAACCGATCACAGGAAAGGTTGGCGCGCATCCCACTCAAACCTAAGGAGCAGGAAGCGTTTGAGGATCTGGATGATGAATTTACACTGCACGGCTTGGAGTATAGTCAAAATCTGGCGTTAGCGATGTATGAAGAGCAGTTGGTGTCGGTCACGTATTCAGAAGCGAAGGATGGAAAAAAAGGGGGTTGGCGAGCGCAGTATTTAGGGGACGCAGAAGAAAAGACGCGGCTGTTGCGGTTTAATGCGCCGTTAATTCGCCAAGGAGATCAATATCGGTTTATCCATAAATCGATTCAGGATTATCTGGTGGCGCGTGGGATGTGGCAAGAACTGGAAGAGGCGGCAGGAGGGGGCGCATGCGAATCCTCGAGCGGAATGAGGAATGTCCAGGCGCTCTGGAAAACGCTGAATGACTCGGATCAGGTAAATCCGGAAGGATTATTGAACCGATTTAATCTGGTGGAGGATGCAGGGGTTCAGCGGTTTTTAGTGGAGCGTGTGCAACAGAACAAAGCGCTGGTGAAACCCCTGCTGGTCTGGCTCAAAGGCTCAACGCAGACAGATTTTGTGAGTCGGGGTGCGGCGAATGCGATGACGATCTTGGTGAAAGCAGGGGTGCCGTTTACTGGGTGGGATTTAAATAGAATCCGGATACCTGGAGCGGATTTGAGCTATGGGTTATTTGATTCTGCTGAACTGCAAGGGGCAGATTTAAGGAAGGTGAATTTACGCAAAAGTTGGTTACGCCAGGCGAATTTAAGCGAGGCAAAAATGGAAGGGGCGCAGTTTGGTGAATGGCCCTATATCCAAGGAGAGAGCAAAGTATATTCTTGTGTGTATTCACCCGATGGGAAAACCTGTGCCATAGGGCTTGAAAACGGTAAGATTAGCGTGTACGGGACCTCGAATTGGGAAAAACTCCGTACTTTAGAAGGGCATACAAATGTAGTTTTTAGCGTAGCGTATTCGCCGAGAGGAGATCAGGTAGCGTCGGGGAGTTTAGACACTACGGTGCGGCTGTGGGATATAGAAAGCGGAGAGCAGAAGCAGAATTTAGAAGGGCATACAAATGGAGTTGTGAGCGTAGCGTATTCGCCGAGAGGAGATCAAGTAGCGTCTGGGAGTTCTGACACTACGGTGCGGCTGTGGGATATAGAAAGCGGAGAGCAGAAGCAGAAATTAGAAGGGCATACAGATATAGTTTTTAGCGTAGCGTATTCGCCGAGAGGAGATCAGTTAGCGTCGGGGAGTCAAGATAATACGGTGCGGCTGTGGGATATAGAAAGCGGAGAGCAGAAGCAGAAGTTAGAAGGGCATACAAATGGAGTTGTGAGCGTAGCGTATTCGCCGAGAGGAGATCAGGTAGCGTCGGGGAGTTCTGACAATACGGTAAGGCTGTGGGATATAGAAAGCGGAGAGCAGAAGCAGAAGTTAGAAGGGCATACAGATGTAGTTTTTAGCGTAGCGTATTCGCCGAGAGGAGATCAGGTCGCTTCGGGGAGTTTGGACAATACGGTGCGGCTGTGGGATATAGAAAGCGGAGAGCAGAAGCAGAAGTTAGAAGGGCATACAGATATAGTTTTGAGCGTAGTGTATTCGCCGAGAGGAGATCAGGTAGCGTCGGGGAGTTTGGACAATACGGTGCGGCTGTGGGATATAGAAAGCGGAGAGCAGAAGCAGAATTTAGAAGGGCACACAGATAGAGTTTTGAGCGTAGTGTATTCGCCGAGAGGAGATCAGGTAGCGTCTGGGAGTGAAGACAATACGGTACGGCTGTGGGATATAGAAAGCGGAGAGCAGAAGCAGAAGTTAGAAGGGCATACAGATATAGTTTTTAGCGTAGCGTATTCGCCGAGAGGAGATCAGGTAGCGTCGGGTAGTTGGGACAATACGGTGCGGCTGTGGGATATAGAAAGCGGAGAGCAGAAGCAGAATTTAGAAGGGCACACAGATAGAGTTTATAGCGTAGCGTATTCGCCGAGAGGAGATCAGGTCGCGTCTGGGAGTGAAGACAATACGGTACGGCTGTGGGATATAGAAAGCGGAGAGCAGAAGCAGAATTTAGAAGGGCATACAGATAGAGTTTTGAGCGTAGCGTATTCGCCGAGAGGAGATCAGGTCGCGTCGGGGAGTGAAGATAAGACGGTACGGCTGTGGGATATAGAAAGCGGAGAGCAGAAGCAGAAGTTAGAAGGGCATACAGATAGAGTTTATAGCGTAGCGTATTCGCCGAGAGGAGATCAGGTCGCGTCGGGGAGTGTAGATAAGACGGTGCGGCTGTGGGATATAGAAAGCGGAGAGCAGAAGCAGAAGTTAGAAGGGCATACAGATAGAGTTTTTAGCGTAGCGTATTCGCCGAGAGGAGATCAGGTAGCGTCGGGGAGTTCTGACACTACGGTGCGGCTGTGGGACCCCCAAACGGGAGAGTGCCAAATACTGATTGAAGATAGTGGACCGATTGCAAGCCTTGCCTGGAAAGAGGCATCGGGTATTCACTATTTAGGGATAGGTAGTCTAGATAACTCTGTTCGGCAATGGGAATTGCGAAAAGAAGAGGGGAAATATAAGGCGTATTTCAGGTGGAGTACGGGTCATAATTTTTTGACAGTGAGAGGAGCGTTAATAGAAGGAGTGGAAGGGTTAAGCGAAATGAATGGTAAGCTGTTAAAGCAGCGAGGTGCTGTGTTAGCGTAAATTTGATAAGCGCAAGTTATGCTGGTACAGAGCAGGAGCGTTTAGGTAAGGAAGAGCGTAAGCGCGTGCTGTAATGAGCTAAGCGATCTGCCTACAGGGTTCTAATTGCCGAGTATGAGGCGTTGTGAGGCTCGCTGGTAGAGTTTCAATCGCCGATAGAAAAATAGGTCGGATCGCTGGATCTCAGTATAGCGCGTTATGGCATAGAGTGTATATGCTGTAACTGCCGGTAAAATGCTCTTAATCTAAGCGCTTGTTCCCGCCATTGCCAGCAGACGTTGGCGTTAAAAGCGTTGACTTCGGCAATCTCAGCAAGCGAAATTCCGGCGGGTTCTCGGTCAAAGTGGGCGGCAGGTCCGGCAGACTCGTTGGCAAAGGCTGCGTTGTGGTGGCGCACGAAGCCAACGTTAACGCCGAAATGGTCAGTATCAGCTTGATTAACATAGATGGGCACTTCCTTAATAATCGTGTCGCCTTTTTCTTTGACGATTTTGATGCGGTCGCGGTATTGAATTTCGGTTTGGATGATGACTTTGGTTTGGGCTTCAATCAATTGAGCTTGGGCCATGGTGAGTTGAGCTTTATAGTGCACTAGCGCTGAGCGTTCTTTCTGAATGCGTGGGTTGTAATACAAAAAACCCGCGCACCCTACGCCAAAACTGAAAGCGGTTGCTGCGACGCACAATAGGCGCGACGGACCGGCAAGCCAATTAGTTAGCATTTGAGCGTTTCCCAAACCAGCGTTGTACAGCCATTTCCAAATAGGACTGGCCGAGAATGCCGAGTGCTGCGCCGAGGCCTGTGACAGCGATCGGAGAAAGTTCAGGCAGAAGCATGAGGGTGGAGCTGGCGGCGACGCTTAAGCCCGCACCCACAATCATGCGCCCGATAATCAGCCGAGCGGTAATTTTCTCGCCGCCATTGAGCAATTTACCAATCCCAAGCACAGCACCCATCGCAGCCAATATGGCAAGCATTCGGTCATGTTCGTGAAGATTCATTTTTTGATGTTGAGAGTTAAATTTTTCCGGTGCGCATCATATTAGCTAGGCGCCGTGCTCGTTGGCCGACCTGATTCGCCCATTTGGATGCGAGCATGCCGTTAGCCGCGGCTGCGTAGTCGTTGCGTTGCATGGCATCTAGAGTATGAACAAAGGTCAGAAGATTGCCGCCCAGGTTAAAGGCCATATGGATGAGCACACGTTGCCGCACTGTATCTAGCGTGCGCCACCAGGGTAAATTCCGATCCAGCCATCTAAGCGTTCGTGCAATATCGTTATGCAAAAGGATCTCGGATTCGCTTTGAGAGATGCCCCCATCCGTCAAATTGCGCCCGACGCCGATGGTGATTTTGCCGACGGTATCGAAGTAGGGTTTCAAGCGCTCGCCTTCATCGCGTTTAAGCTCTGAAACGAGTGTGGCCCTGTCAAAGGTGTCGGTCATATATAGAGGTGTGTAGACGAAAAAAAGACCGCTCTAAGGCGGTCGACACAATATCAATGGGTTCAATTCTCATCAGGCGGTTTAGGCCATTCGATCTCGGCGGAAAGGCTAGAGTGCTGCTCAATGCGGTTGAGAGCAACTCGATAAAGTTTCCATTCTTTGAGAAGCTGTTTTTCGTCATCCGTGGCGATGTTGAGGTCTACGGCATCTTGTAAAGGAGCGACTTTTAAAGCCGCTTGACTCAACCGAGCCTGTCGACAGCGTAAATTAATGTCGGCCCACTCCTCAGGGGTAAGTGGAGGCGGGTCAACAGCCACTGGGTAGCCGTTCTCATTAGACTGGATCCATTTACCTTTGGATTGGGCATTGAGCAATGCGGTGTGCTCTTCTTGAGTAATAGAGACAGCATCTTTAGGGATGTTATCGCCATGTATCCCGACGCAGTAAAATCCGGGTTCTGATTTTGAATAATAAAAAGTCATACGATGAAGTGGGTTTAAATAGAAAACAGAAGAATAGACATGAGAGGGCAAATTAATGTCCAATAGCAAACCAATGAAGGCCCCATCCTGCGCGGGTCATGGCATTTTCATCGAGAGTGCGCAATGTGGCGCCGATATTGGTTCGAGTCCCGACATATTCGATGACGGTTGCACATCCAGTGCCGAGATGAGTGCCATGAATGGCCAGACATTTCGTTGAAAACTTGACAGGGAAAATCACATTAGACATTCCATTGCCGTGGGTAGAGGTGAAACCCCATTGGAGAATGAGGCCACCTGGAAGTTTCTGGAACCCGTTGCCTTGAAAGGATTGTCGGTCAGGTCCAGTAAACAGGCTAAGAAGGGTGGCCCAGGTGGAAGCGGTGGTAGCGATACGGGTACTCCTGTCTTGAGCTGACGGAGTGGGTGCGGTAGGCTGTCCGGAGAAAGCGGGGTTCGCAATGGGCGCAGCATCTGTAATGCCGTATCCGCTGAGCGTTGTGGGTTTGTCAGAAATTTTTGCCCAAGGCAATGGACCATTTTTAGGATGAAAGCGCTGATGGATTTCGGAGAAGCGGTGTTCCACATCTTGAGCCGTAGCGGCATTGGTAATACCGTAACCGTCTAATGTTGTTGGCGTTTTGGTGATTTTGGACCAAGCCAACTCCCCATCTTTGGGGTGAAAGTGCGCATTGAGCGCTTCACGCGTAAGACCCCATTCTTCCCATTCGGCTAAATGAGTTGAAGGCGTTTTACCCTTATTCGCTACTTTGGCGCGATAGGTTTTACCAGAATATTGAATATAACTGCCTTCAGGATAGTCTTCTGTCTCAGACCATTCGGGCAAGCCGCGTTGCATCAGATAGCGAATGGCTTCATCAGCGCGTTTGCCAATAAAATTAAACCATTCCATCGGTGGGATGCCGCCAGTCTGGTCAAAGGCAACGCCCCACCCTCTGGAAAGATCGGGAAAGGGTTGAACTTCTCCAGGGCGCGCACCCTGAGCAAAGACGTGTTCATCAGGACGTGCATAAAGAGTCATAAATACCTCGCAAATTTTCCATGGTTAAAAGCGAATGCGCCAGGTGAGTTGGCGAATCCGAAAGCGGTAATGTTGGCTAAAACGACATAGTTGACGTTGACGCCTGCGGGTCGGGGCAGAATATCGAGCGTCTGAATTGCATAGCGTTTAAAGGCGGTGATTTGATCGCTGCGAATGGTGACGGTGAAACTCATGTCGAACTGATCATAGACACTGGCTTGCCCGCCAAAGATAAAATCCAGCGCGTGTGTAATGTCAGGGAGGGTGCCCGTCATATGGTTTTTGGCGATGCGGCATTTGATGAGAAAGCGAAAATCATCGTCATCGAGCACGACGGAATCGGTAATGACATCGCCCTTACGATACCATTTGCCGCCGCCTAAACCGGTTCGACTCAAACCTTGAGCGCCTGGTGCGCGCTCAAAACCGAACAAACTGCGAGGGGCCAGACCTGACAAGACACGGGATTGCCCGACATGTTGGCCCACTAGGTCTAGGTTTTTGCCTGAAGCGATCTCAATATGGAGGGCATTGGGTAGATCGGCGAGACCCTGCCATGTGTCACTAAAATAGTGATCAATCAGTTGTGCGGTGGCGCGTGCTTTGGGCTTGCCCTTATACTGCCAGATAAGCAGTGATTCATAAGACATGGTGTGTGATTTTTAGAGCACGACGACTTCAATATCGTTAGCCGCAAAGCGGGCCATTTCGCGCACGCCGATTTCAATATTACTGGCGGCGAGGGGTGTGCCGCGTCGACCAATGTTGAGTGTTTCCACCCAAAACCCTTGTACGGTATTGATAGGGCTGTATAAGCGCGAGAGCAGTACCGTTTCGCCCATGCTGAACGCGGTTCTGGTTAGTGTGGCTTTAATCGCTTCAACGTCGACCGCCGTAAAATGGGCATTACGGCGCACTTCGAGGTAAGCAGCGCAGTCGACGACCGCGGGTCGATCAAAGCGGATTGAGCGCGTCATACCTGTGTTGTCGAGAATGTGCGTTTGCACTGCGCCGCGTAGCCCTGTGCCAGCGGTTTTATTCTCAAAGATCACCTGAGCAATCTCGGCATCTGAGCCGCCTTCTACAATAATATTAAGGCTGTGCGCAGGAACATCGTTTGCATCGGTTCGATTGCTGTCATTTTCTAAACAGACGGCTTGCCGGACATCGGCGAGCTGTAAGAGCTTAACGATCATCCCATCGACGGAGTTTTGAGCCGCTTTTGCACGGCTAATAAAGAACCGGCGTCGCAGCTCGGCATCGGTTTCTTCCTCTTCTCCGACTTCTGCGGCTTGGCTGCTTTGAGCGGAGCGCCAGCCTAAAAAGAGCGTTTCTAGGGTGAGTTCGGTGTGGGCCGGCAGAGGAAAGGCACCGAGCGTTTCACTTCTTAAATCAGCGTGCGCCGAGCCATTTTCATTCAGCGTGGTATTGGCTACGACAACCCACCGTCGATGATGCGGATCGGTGAGGACTGCGCCAGCCGGAATCAACGTGCTGGGCGTGCCGGTCAAAACCGTATGGCGTAGATAGCTATAGCGCGCTTGTCTGCGCGTGAGTCCGGCATAGGCGACGCGCTGTTCAAGCCAAACACCACTGGCAGCTTCAGGATCGAGTGCTTTATAAATGGATTCAGCGAGTTCTTCCAGATCGGTTTTAATTTGGGCGATGAGGCCAATGAGTTGTCCATCAGGACTATCTGGCTCGGTATTGATGTCCGCGCCGTAAATAGCTCTAAAGCCTGCATCGAGCTGAGCGAGGTTGGCATCCAATCGCTCAATGATGAAGCCTTGTTCAGTCAGTTGAGCCATCTAGTGTGTTGCGTGAATGTATGTACACGCGACGGAGCACACCGCCTTAATCAGCTCAGGCAAACGCCAGATAATCATGCAAATCCATATCTTTGCGGCGATATGCCATAGGGTTTTATGGAACTCGGTAGGGGTAAATGTGACAGTGACAGTTTCCATGCATATCCTATAAATAAGTGCGAGGGGTAGAAACAAAAAAAACCGACTGCAGCTAACAGTTCGAGGTTTTTTCCTTTTTTGGGGAAATCTAATTCGTGATGTCGATCAATTGATCATCGTGATCTTTAAGCTGGGCAGTCATCGTTAGACGGCGAGTGCTGGCGTCCCATGCCAACTCTAAATTCAGAAGCTCGCGCACCCCGTGCGTGTGTAAAATCGTGCGTTTCACAAGGTGTTCAATCTTCCGCAAATCCGCAGGCCGCTCAAAGGTGGGCAGCCAAGGTAAGCCGTGCTCTAGATCCAAAAACCAATCACCCTGAAACGACAATAAGCGAGATTTGACGCGCTGGGCGACCGATTCAGCGAGGGTTGCATAATTGGCGCGTCCTTGTCCAAAGGTCCAGTCATGGTTCGCATCGAGCCGCCGCACTTTCATTGTGGGCCACCTGAGCAATCTCCGCCGGCTTTAACTCCGCTATGCCGGTGAGCATGCAGCGTCACGCCATTGGAACTCAATTCACCGCCGCTATGCGAGATATTGCCTGTAATGGTCGTGCCAGTTTCTGCGCTGCCGGTACCGCTTAAGCCGGCTTGGTAGGTTAAAAGCTGTTCAACGACGACGGGGCATTGGATCGTCAATTGGGTGCCTTTGATCGTCATATGCCCCGCCTGATCCAATTTAAAGTAAGCGCTGCCATCGAGCGTGCGCATCATTACCGCATCCGTTGCATACTCTGGAATGGCGCGAGGTAAAGAAGAAAATCCGACTAAAGCAAAGCCATCGGATAGATCATGCAGGCGATAATCCAGCGGAATGCTCGATTGCCCACTGGCAAACCAGCCATCAATACAGCGTTCAGCAAAGAGTATTAAGCATTCGTCGCCTGGCGCCACGGGAAAGGTGAGTACAAAGGCTCCGCCACGGGGAAAGTGCACCGGCACATCGGTGAGCATAGGCAGAGGCGCGGCTTGCTCGTTCTGTAAAATCTGCTCGATCAAGGGCTGCACGGAAGCGGTTTGCGTGCTGGGATCAAAACTCACAATTCGACCCGGCAAGGCGACATGCAGCTTTTTGAGGGCAGCGGTGATGCTGGCTTCAATCGCAGCATCCAAGGAAGGGGTATGCCATTTCATGATTTATCCTTAATGGGCGTAAAGGCTCCGCCTACAGCCGTTATTGTGGTGAGCCATTCATCGCCATAGGTATCACCGCAATGCGAGACGCTGACGACTTTATAATTGCCATTGAATGATTCAGTGACGGAGTGCACGCGCACTAAGCTGCCGATACGGATGGCGGGATTCAGTAAAGCGGTGACGATCAGCCCGTCTTCGCTGGCTTCAGGTGCGCCGATCATGCCGGTGTCTTGAGAAATCAAAACAGCTTCATCCGCTAATACCTGCTGGGCCGGCAGCATCATTAATTCGCCATCCTGAATTGACCAGTCGGCCTGATTGGCCTGAGCGATTTGATGCAGTGCATCGCGGGTATTGCCGCAAAAGACGCGCCCACGAGGCAGGCTATTCAGCCGACCGTGAGCCACGGTACCAAGTTGGGTTTGATCCAATGATTGTGCAAGCTGCTGAATGGCTTGCCCATCCGAGGTGCCTGCTTTGAGGGTGAGCGAGACACGCGCAGTCCGATAATCGGTGTCACCATCAGCGCACTCCAGCACCAGAATCGAATCGAGTCCATCGCGCTGTAGCGTAGCTTTGAGGATGTCGCCGGTATAGAGTAAGCGCAGCTCTGCATAGCCCACAGATAAGGCGATCCGTTTAAACCTGCCGCTCAAGAGCTGATTGAGATGTGTGCGATTCAGATTCCAAATGCAGATTTGAGCCGGATTGGGCTTAGCGTCAATGGTTTTACAGAGGTCAAAGGAGACGCGCAGCGCATCGATCAGTACGCCATCGTGTGGATTGCCCAGCGCCAACTGATAGCGTCGGCCAAATTGTTTCATAAATGAATCTGCGCTTTATCAACGATATACAGGAAACAGCGCTGGCCTAAATCGTCCCCACCGACTGGATCGAGGCCAATACCGCTTTCATCGCTGAGAATGAAGCAATACTCAACAGGTCTGCGCCATAAAAGAGGGACACCAACAACCAGCGGCAGCCCTTGGGCGGTATAGCGATCCCGCTTTAAATCAAAAACATCTAGCGCCCAATAATCGGCAAGACTGTTGTAGCGTAGGGTTAAGCGCAACGCATGCCCTTTAAACGCAATCGTCATTTCTTGATACGGGGCGGAATCAACGGGGATCAAATGCATGGCTTAGCCCAATAGATGCTTCAGCAAAGACTTCTTTTTATCGGCGGGCTGGAGTTGCACTTTGCCTTTTTGCGTTTTAGCGGCGGCTTGCTTGCCGGCTCTGCCAGAAGCCTGTTTGACGCCTGCGATGGCGTGCGTATTGACGATCATGATTTCTCGGCACGTCAAAGTGAATTCCGCCACGCCCTCTTGCATCTGATTTAGGCTAATCGCCTGTAGCAGCATATTGCTGTAGAGCCTGGCGCCCGTCATAATCTCAATGGGTTCAATGGACCGTTGTAATTCCAGCAGTGCTTCATACACCTGCTGTACACGCTCCTGAGTCGAGCTGGAATCGACTCCGCTCCAGGCTGGCAACCAGGGAACGAGGGGGCGCGCCTGCTCTAGGCTGTTAGCGATTGACTGCTGAAGGGTGCGCGCAGAACCTAACTCTCGCTGAATCCGAGAAGCCGCCTGCATCGTGACTGATTTGACTTCGGTCGGTAAAGGGAGCTGATTAAAAAAGTCTGGACTTTGGCGTAGCAGCGCCCCCGTCATACCGGTTGGGATTGCAGGCGGTGGCTGGTAATCGGTCACAATCCCAGTGATCGTAATCTGTTTGGGTTCAAGCGCTGCATGATCGGCAATCAACGCACCGGATTCAATCGGGTTTTCAGAAATGCGTAACACCGACTGATGTTGCTCAGCGAGCGTTGCATCGAGTGTGACGGTGCCGATGCGGCGGTGCATCACTGAGATCGTCATAGTTTGGCCGCACTGTGGCTATTATGTGTAGCAATGCGTTGTTGACGCAGTGCCTCCACAGTGGCGCGGCCTGCGGCGACGGGATCAGAAGAGGCGATATGAATTTTAATGTCTTGATTGACTGTCTGTTGCTGAGTGCGCTGCGCATGATGTGTCGTATGGTGGGTCACAGTGTTACTTTGATGCGCAGCTGGATGAGCGGAAGCCGAAGCCAGGTTGACGGCTTGAGAAATATCAATGGCTTGTGTCAGATTCAGTTTTTCGCCCATCCAACGGAAGCTGGATTGAAGTTTGGCCCACCCTTTCGAGATCCATCCAAACACGTTGTCCCAGGCGCACTGTATGCGGTTAAAGGCCGTTTCAAAAGCCTGAGCAATCCCATCCGTGATATTCGTCCATAGCGTGCGAGCGGATTCCAAGAGCGAGAGAAAGAGTGTTTTAAGGCGGGCAACAAGTGCGGTACTTTTGGCTAAAAGGCTTTTCCAAGTTTGACGAATCAATTGAACGAGCTGTGCCCAGGTTGAATTGATAAGAGCTTTAATTTTGCTGGATACCTGCGCCAGCGTCTTTTGAAACCGAGTTAAATAGTTGCAGCATTGAGCAAAAGCTTCTTGGGCATAGTTGATCCCGTTTCCAAGCCAATCCCAAAATCTGGCCAAAGAGGCTTCACCGCCTCGGAGATGGGTCATCAAGTCATCGATCAAGACAATTAGCCCTGCGATAGCCGCAGCGAGCCACGCAACGGGATTGACGACAAATGCGGCCATCGTTGCGCGCTTGACCCAGGCTAAGACACCGACCAATGCCCATAGAGCCGCTTTCCAGCCGATCGTATGGCGGATCACGCGATCCATCGCAGACCCTGTATGAACCAGCGCTTGTACGGCAGCAAACAGGATGTCAATGAATCGACGCAGTCCATCCCGAATGAGTTCTTTATGACGTAACAAAAAGGCTTTGAAGCGATCCGCGAGTAGAAGTAACTGAGGCGCTAGGCCCAACGCGATTTGTGTACGTAAAGACTTGAATACCCAGCTTATGCGCATCATTGCATCGCCCCAGGCAGAAGCCCTATCCGCCTGCTCTTGTGTCGCGATGCCTAAATCCTGTGCCTCTTGCATCAACTCGTGCAGCTCAGCTTTGGATAAGCGCAGCGTTTGCAGCATCGCCGCATCGATGCCCATCTTTTGTAAGAAGGCGCTGCGCTGAGGATCAGAGAGGCGCTGCATTTTTTCCTGCAATTCGCCCATCATCTGCGTGACGGATTTAATCGAGCCATTGGCGTTTTTGGCGCTTAAGCCGTAATGCTCAAAGGCGCGTGCACCGCGTCCTATCCCATCCGCTGCCTCGCCAATGACTTTAGAGAGTCCGCGTACGGAAGCGGTGGCCGCTTCAAGAGAAGCGCCATTTTGCGCCGCAGCAAAGCCGAGTTGCTGTAAATATTCGGCGCTGACGCCGGTTTCGCGTGCCGCTTGATTCAGCGTATTGAGGCCGTTCAACGCTTTGGCAAAGAAAGCGGTGAGGCCGCCTGCCAATGCGCCCACGGCGGTTGTAGCAATCGAAGCGGTGCGGGCGACATCGGAGAGCGTTTGGCGAAAGTGCCGGGCTTGCTTAAGATCCGCGACGACGCCGAGCTTAAAGAGAAATTCATCAACGACCATGGGTGTTTTGAGTCAGTTTGGTTTGAATGGTGTCCCACTGCGCTATGGTCTGATGAAACTCGACTAAGTCAGACAGCGTATAAACAGAACGCAGTTCATTCAGGGTGCAGAATTGGCGCATAATGGGTAGCCAAATAAACCAGTCGATTAGGTCTGAACCGGAGTGGGCATGAGGGCGCTTAGACTGTTCCAAGCGCCCCCTTTGAAAAAATCGGCGAATTGCACCTTACAGCCTTCCAGCAAAATGCGGATGAGGTGCGAGCGGTGCTGATTAAAATGGGTCTCAAGCTGATGGGCGAGCCTAAAAGGTTTATCTTGATTGGCTTGAACAGTCGTATGTTCATAAATCAGACGTTCGATCTCAGCGACTTGCGGGCTGCCTAAATGAGCTAAAAGCGTGCCGATTTCGATCTCGCCCTGACTCTGAGGCGAAACCTTAATCCCCTCAAGTAATTTGCCAGCTTGCTTTAAAGCGGTCCAGCCAGCCATCGCGTTCGCGGGCGTCATGCGATAGGTGATGCCATCCAGTTCGAATTGATGGGTTTTCATGAGTGAGCCAATCCTTTTTCTAAAGTAATCGTGAGTTGTTCAAACACCAGCGTCCAGGTGACCGCGTTATGGCCCATGCCTCGCGTATAGTCGGGTGAGGTGGTGAAATAGCCGTTTAAGCCGCTGACTTTGTCATCATTGAGTAAATCGACAATGGAGAGCGTCAAGGGAATAAATGTTTTGATGGTTGATCGCTGCTGCTTAAATAAACGATCTAAATAATGGTTATCGGGGCTCTGCTGTTTAATTTTTAGGGTCAGCGTGCCGGACTGGTCGGGATTCGCAATAAAAACACCAGTGCCATTGGCGCCCATCGTGTAGCTACCGGCATCAGCATTCAATTTAGCCTGAATCACATCGTTGCCGTCACTCCAATCGGTAAGGCGCACGCCATTGATTAAAACAGAGACTTCGCGGGGACTAAAAGTAGTACTCATAGGAATTAACGATCAAAGTTCACAAGAATGTCAGCGGCATGAATCGCGCCAGCGAGTTTCAGCGCCACTTGAATCGGGGGCGCTTTGCGGGCTTCACGGTCACTGCTGGAGAGGCGATCAACAGTATCGACCCAGACATAAAAGCCTTCTTCAAGCCGCTCGCCGGTGTGTAAATGCCCAAACGGATCACCCCGCCACACCCCTGCGGCAAACGCGCCATTGCGCACGCCTTCGCGGCAGACGCTTTCAACGGCCACTAAGAGCTGATGGGTGCCTGCATCCGTCAGCGGAATCTTGGTAGGACTGCGGTGTAATGTGGCGACGACTTCTTTCTGTACGGCATCAACAAACCAATCGAGGCTGTGCACCTCATCAAAGAAGCGCCCGCCTAATACCGTCCCTTCGGCAACCATCGCGGTTTCATCGAAATAGGTGTAATAGTTGATCCCTAAGGCTTTGCATTGACTGGCTTCGGTCAGCGTGAGCGGATGCGGGGTGACACCAGGCAGTTGTTTAAACTTCATTGTGATCGTCGTGTTATTGCCCGCGAAGTTCACGGATAAAGCGCGTGCGAGCCAGCTCAACACTGCATGGGGATTATCTTTGTCATACAAAGCGACGACGCGTTCATTCTTCTGATCCGCCAACTGCTTAAATACATTTAAAAAGCTGGGTTCCAGGTGCTGAGGGTTCGAAGTCGTGATCCCCAAAATCTTTTTATCGGCAGCGAGCACCCAATTCGCCACCTCTTTGATTTGGACATCAGTTAAGGGGTGAAGAATGTTAAGGGCATACCAGTGATTAAAGCGGGCCTCAAGCTGTGAGAGCGCTTCGGTGAGGGATTGCGCTTCAAGGGTGACCGCATCGGTGCCGGCGACTGAATAAGCATCCGCGCTATCGAGCTTAAGAAGGGTGCCTAAATAAGAGGGCGAGCTACTTACCGTCAGCGGCTGCCCATCGCTGTTCATTAAACTTAATGTACGACTTGCGCCGGCTTGATCCACTTCGACGATAAAGCGCCGGCCCGTACTGTCCCAATGCACGGTGAGTTTATCGGCGGAGGTTTTAGCAGTGATCAGGGTTGCTATTTCTTCATGCGTATTGGCGCTAGAAAGATTGATTTTGGAGTAGTTTTTAAGGGAGGAACCGACCTTAATCGAGAAATAGCCGACAGAGATCGCTTTGAGTTGTTCTAACGGGGCGGTCATCGGTCCGCCATAGAGTTTAGAGTGAGTTGCAGCTAACGTGCGTTTGATGCGCACCCAGCGCGAAACCACCAGGCGTTTAGGGCGTGGGGTTTGAGCAAAGAATAGGCGAGCGGCCTGAGCGGTGACACTATGGCTGCCAAACGCTTGCTCAACGCTGTTGGCATTCGCGTATTCAGCATACAGCGTATGGGCATCATTAAACACCTGACCGGCTTCAGGGGTCATTAGATTCAACACGCCAAAATCCCGTCGGCTTGGGGCGAGGGGTTGGACGTTGAGTTGAACATTGATAATTTCGCTAAGAGGCAGCGAAGTCGCCATATAAATTCTCCAAAAAATTAAATATCTGAGCGCGTCAGAACGGAGGCATGCTCAATTCGTTTTAAATCGATCTCAACGCAATCAGAGTGCGAGAAAGTGGCATCAAACTGAGCGCGTTCTTCGGAGCCGGCGCCAACGATTGTCGTTAATTCGCGTAACGGCGAGAGGGTGACTAAACCGGCGTTTAAGCGGGTGCGCAGCATGGACTGAGTCGAGCTGGCTTGTAACAGTGTCGTGAGCGTTTGCATCAGTGCGTAGGCGTTTTCTCCGAAGGCTTCGATCGATACGGTGGTCAGTCGTGCAGTGCTTAAGCGCTCTATTTCACGTGCGCCATCAAACGCTTGTCGGGTGGTGCCGATTTCAACGGAAGTCAGCACAGAAACGATCACACAGGGTTCAGCGCCAGTCGGTCCAGCCTGATAGCTTGGTCGTACAGCGCCACTAGGTAACGACAAAACCTCGCGCAGTAGGCTGCGCAGTGCCTTCATGTCGAACTGCTGTTGCGTCGTAGTAGCCATAGTGAGAGAAGTTAGACAACTGAGTTAAGCGCCAGCGGTGATTTTGATGCAGTGCAATATCGCCTTCGATCAGGGGTTCTTGGCTTAGAATTCGAATCGCAGGCAAATAGCGCTCGCCTTCGGGCAGTTTGAGCAAATCATCTTGCCCAGCGGGATAGACAATCGCGGTGATCTCGAGCATGTAATACCGTTCTAACCACTCGCCATGATCGGGATGATGCTGACCATATCGGCGAGAAAGGGTGATGCGCCGCGTCAGTTCACTTTCATCAAAGAGTGCCTTAAGATTCATTGACCTCTCGCACGATAGAGGTGATCGACTGGTGCAGTTGACCAATATCAATGAGCGGCTGGCTGGATTTTTTACGCTGAATCGTCGTAGTCTTTAAAGGTGTATGCGCGCCATGGCGGATTTCATGCTGGACATCGCTTGTTGCCTTAAGGCCAACCGCCTGATAGGCCTGTTCAGCCGATTGCCGCTGCCTCACCGTTTTACGCATCTGTGTGGCGAGTGCATCGGTATAGGCCTGCTTGTTGTTAATCAGCGTTGTTCGCAGAAAGGGCCGTGCGGGAATGCCTTTGTTGGGTGCGCCAAATTCATGCACAGCAGCGATTTGAGCGTTACTGAAGCGGGCTTTTTGATCCTTGCGTGGTGCGGTTTTAGCAATGACGCCGACACAAATTTCTTTCTGGCCCAACGCTTTGATTCGATTGAGCAGCCCATCCAATTTAGAAAAGTTCATCGTCACACCACGAGCGCGCCAAAGCCCACCTGTTTGCGCAAGCTAAGATATTGTTGACCGTAGCTGGTGGCTGCGAGCCAAGCATCTTGCATCTCTAGCGGGCTCGGGGACGCATAGTTAAGCTGAACCTCGCCGGCTTTACGAGATGTAATGGCATGAACTGGAGCGGTTTCGCCCTTGTCGACTTTCTGCTGCATGCTCCAGAAGTGTGCGACCAATAGACAGGCCCCCCGCGGATAAAACGCGCCCCAACGTTCGATATTAAAGAAGGGGCGCGTATCATCAATCAGCAGTTGAAGCTGTGCCTCTTCCACCGCATCGAGCACAGGAAAGCGCGCTTTAACGTCAGCCGGTGTAATGGCCATTTAAATCCCATCGATATACAAAGCGGACTTCGGATAACGGAATTCAACACCGGAGTATTTGTATTCGCCGTTGATGAGTAATTCCAATCCGCGTTGCTCTGGCGCATGGAACATCAGCGGCATGGGGATATGAAAAGCGAGATTGACGGGATCTTTCTCGTAAACCATCATCCGTGTGCTTTGATTTTGACCTGCGCGATCGAGGTCAATGCCGCCTCGAAAGTCAATATCGATATTCTTCTCGGCTTTGGCGATATTGTTCTCGCGCACGTATTGCAAAATGGTTTTATCCGATCCTTTGCTGCGCGGTGTGCTGGCAAGATGCGCGTAGTGCGCCCCAGGCAAAATGATCGTATTGGGTGTGCTATTGCGCTTGGTCTGTGTCCAGACTTGCGTAATCACTTCGTTGAGTTCTTTTAAAACCTGTTCAGGCGTCGCTGTTGTCCAGCTACCGACACCGGCTTGGACTTGAGGGACAAAGGGAGAGTTGAATAAACCGGTGAGTTCTTTTTCGCCAAACAATCCTACCTGGTTGAGATGAGCGCGATAGGCATAAAAAGCGGCCTCAGCCCGATCTTGGTCAATGGCTAAGTTTAATTTAGCGGACATGCGCAATTCGTTAAAAGTATACGCATAGCCAATTGAGCCTGAGATGACCGGTATGGATTTTGTATCATAATGAACATCGACCCGAGGAATATCGTCGCCTTTGCCGCTATGGCGCTGGCCTTGGCCGGCAAAATCCTTCATGCGATAGGTAATCGAAGTGGCCCATTGGCCGGCAGAGGTTGAGATCGGTAGCAGCGCTTCATAATCCAGAAGAGCACGCTTTTTTTGGTAAATCTGTGTTTCAACAGATTCGAGTTGTCCGGTTAAGAAAGCCAGGGCTTGAGAGGAATCTTGGATAAGGCTGGCGTCTTGGAAAATAGACGTGCGGCTGAGCGCATCAGCAAGAATTTTGTTCGGCATAATTCAATAGAATAAAAGAAGAAGGGGGGGTTATTCAACTTGGGTTGAGGTAGTCTTTTTAGACGAGCTGGAGGCGGCGGGCATAGGGGGGAGGAGGTTAATCCGCACGCGCGCAATCGCTCCGGCCGCGGCTTGGGTTTCCCATAGAGCGCCAGGGACGGCTATTGCCGTGCCGGTGGAGAGTGCGCCCGTCGCGTCGGTCGTCACTGCGTCACCTGGGCTGACAGGGTTTTTAGCGATGGCCCATAGCCGTCCAATTTCCATGACGGGTACGGTAGCTTTGGGCGCATAGCTGACGTTGCCGGTTTGATTCGCTTGCATCGTAGCGTGGCGCACGCTTAAACCGATGATGCGGCAGCCTGTAGAAGGCAACACCGCAGTATCTGCGTCAGCACCTGCGGCAACTGCTAAACCAAAGTCAATCTCAGCAGTACTGGCATTACGGCGGTTCACAATACTGTTGGGGCCATTATCGGCCTCGAGTCCAGGGATACCCCGCTCGAGCTGTGCATCACCATAGTCGGCGAGTTGAATTGACATAAAAAACTCCTGATTGAATAAAAAAGTTAAGCGGTATAGGTTGCTTGTAGCTGCTGAATGTATTGCGTGCGGGCAGTCTGTGGGTCTAACGGGCGGCTATCGGTGTTCAGTTGGGTGTTCAGTGCATCTAGAACCGGATCACGGCGTGGGGTGCCTTGAGGTATCGCGCTTAACACTTTAAAAGCGCGTTGAATCATGACCTCGTCGGCGTTATCGAGCGTGTGTCCGGCGAGCAGCGCATCGACTACGGGTTTGTGCTTCGGATAAAGCTGCTTAACCACTTCGTGCCGGATCGCATGACAACTTTTATCGGTCGTCGTGATCGCGGGCATTAACTGCTTAGCATCGGTCACGGTTTCAGCCCAGTCGGCAATCCAGGCATCGCGCACCGCGGGGGTAGCTTCTTTCTGGCGTAGGATATGGTTTTCGGTTTCGAGCTTTTTAATCGTTTCAGTCAGCGCATCCATTTGATTTTGTATCTCGCCGCAGTCATGGCAAGGCGTAGGGGCTGTCTGAACAGCGGTTGTTGTATCGGTGCTTTGAGTCGTGGTTTGATCGGGTGTGTCAGACATAAGAGGTTCTCCATGAGAGTTAGAATCTTCAATGCGGCAGGTGGGACCGCAACGAGGGGTGCGCGTGAGTGCGATATGGTTGACGCGAATATTTCTTTGAATGCCGTCATAGGGCTGTCCATCGGGCGTGATGCCAGGCGTCATATCCTTTTGAGATTGATAGCCTGCGGAGAGCCCCACCTTGCCGCTTTCAATCAGGGCAATGGCACTTTTGTCTTGTACGATCAAGTCTCCGACGACATAACCCTCTTGCTGCCGGATATTGCGCACAAAGCCCAGCGCGAGATGCCGCCAGTTATCGGCGGTGACAAAGAAAGAGGGTGGATGGTCGTTCGTGAGCGGCGCGCCTTCATAAGAAGCCAGAGATTCGGGCGCAAAGACTTCTTCGGGCGGGCGATAGATATTCAGAATGCGCATCGGATCGCCGGATCCGTCGGAAAACTCGACGGCGCGATACGATTGAATACCACTGCGTGCAAGCTTGGCGGGCGCAATTAAAAAACCCTCTGGCGTGTAGGTTCGCTCAGAGGGCCGGCTATCTAAAATTTCGATCATGTTAAGTCAATAATGGGTAAGGCGACACAGCGGCAAGCAATCTCGTGACCAGGGTGGCCGGACTCAGGTGGGTTCTCCCATTTAAATCGTTTGCCATCGTTATCTGCGTGACTGTCTCGCACGCGTTCATCGCCACTGGTTTGCCATTCGTATTCGGTGATCCCCAGTGCGGTTTGTCTAGCTTGGGCAATGGCTGCGTGGGTTTTAGCGGTTTGGTCTCGAGCAATCAGGCGCGCCCGTTTTTCGGTTGTATGCGTGAGTTTCTGAATATCCTTAGCCAGCTCGGTGTAGCGGCGTCCTTCCAGAGTGCTGGTTAAAACGGCGGTGCGGAGTGATTCAAAGTAACGCTGTGGAATCGACTGGATCAAGTGGACGTTCGTTGCCATCGCCAACTGCAAAGGCGCATTGAGTGTCGGAACATTCAGTAATGGGGCGATATCGATGCCAAAGGCATAGCGAATACTGCCAATCAGCGCCGTGCGGTTGTCTTCATCGACCTGCTCGACCATGCGGTGCGCCCAACGGTGTGCGCGGGCAATCAACGCTAGAAAGGCTCGAGAGATACGCTCTAATGCCGCTTGAATCCGTTGAACGAGCGATTCTGATAACGCATCCTGCGTATAGCCGTCCTCTGGTTCTTTCAAGATCGGCAAAATCTCTTCTTTAACGCGCTGATGCATCTGTTTCACCAGGCTCAACAACTGATTGCGGTAAGCGACTTCGGCTCGACGGTTGAGTTTTGTTGACCGTAGTACGCGAGCGCGCTTAGGCTGGCGTTTTGTCGTGTGCTTGAGGTGTGCCTTGATCAGGGCGGGTAGCGTCAGGTTCATCCGGTGTATCTAATTCTTGCGCGAGGGCCTGCGCTTCGTCTAAATCTTCGTCGGTAATCGCATAGGTATCATTCGCTTTGAGGCGTTTGAGGCTATGCGCTTCGTGAATCACCCCTTGCATCAGATAAATTTGATCGGTCTCAGCGCGGATTTTTTCAGCGTTGGCGCGTTCCGCTTCAGACAATTGCCAGAGCGGATTAAATTCGATCACGAGGTCTTTGAGCGGATGGCCCAGCTCAGACATCGCCATCACGTCATAAATCTTTTCGACTTGAGGACGTAAGATGTTTTCTTGCTTGGCTTTAAGCGCATCGTAGTAGTTACGAATATCGCTTTCCCCCGTGGCGCTCAGGCCAGAGGGAGATTGCCCAAGCAAACGCGTCGCAGGAATGTCCGCAGCGCCTGAAATACGCTGTAAAAACATCGTAGCGACTTCGCTGACTCCGCCAAAGTTGATGGTTTTTTGCTGATAGTCATCGGCGCTATCGAGGAGCATCATCCGATTAAAGGATTTGGCCGTATTGGTGACTTCAAAACGCTTCTGGACTTCGCGTGTGCCTTCATCGCTATTCAGCTTGGTCGTGAGTCCCTCAATTTTTAAAATATCGACGCACATTTCAAAGAACATGCTGGCGGTGCCGCTGGCGACCGTATCACCGCGTTGCAGCTCGTCGTAAAGAGCTTGCAGTACGCTATCGTGCCAAAAGCCTTGCTGCTTTAAATCACTGACAGGTACCAGTGCGCCATCGGAGAAGATGAGGCGGCTGGCATGAATGATTTGCTGGGTATCGGCAACGCGATAATACTCAGGTCGCCAATATTCGGGGCGGTTTAAGTCAATCAGGCAAGGTTGCTTATCTACTGTGAGTTGGTGTTGATCCAGAACGAGAAAACCTTGTAGCGCTCTACGGCGGATGCGTTCAATCTCTAACGGTGTCTCAGGGTCTTCGCCGGCTAAGCTAATGTAGAGTGCTGAGCCGCCAAAGAGCCGGCCCCATTTGAGGTTGTTTGTTAACAGCGTCACCAGCTTAAAGCGCTTTTCAGCGGCTTCTAGAGTGTCTTTACTGCTTTCATCTTTGGTTTCGAGGCTCAGCCATTCCCGCGTCATATCCTCAGCGGGGGCATCCACAATTTTGCGAGCCAGCCAGTTAGAACGATACATCGTGGCGAGTTCGCTGCGGCTAATCGTTTTGCGAAACGCATAATGGTTATACGCCATCTTGTCGCGGCTATTCATCAGGCCTGCGACGAGATTGGTGAGGCTATCTTGAGTGGGCGTGGCTTGGCCGGTCAATGTAGGTTTAGCTCGTTTGGCTTTTTTAGAAGAGCGCATCTTAAATTTACATTGATTTAATAAAATTTAACCTAAGCAGTGAATTATGTATAATGACGGGCGGGAGCTTGGTGTTCCTACCTCACTGGAAGTTTTCCTCATATCTTCTTGGAATGCTGAGTGCCCACCCCTCTAAACTTTCAACTTAAGTCCATCCAGACCAATCCGAGCTTTTCGCTAAACAATCGGTAATCGCATCAATCATAGGATCAATCTGATCATCGTGTGCGTGGGTGTTATTGGCCGTGAAGGCCTCGCATTCGGCAATAAAATCTTTTACCCAAGGCGCGTTTTTAGGTAGCGCAATCCGCCCTGACTCAATGTAAGCCAGCACGCCCATGATGCGGGTGAGCTTATCGGTACCGCGAGGAATGCCTTTAACGGGGATATGGCCGTCTTCTTGAATGTCTTGAATCAGCCCGGTGCCTGAGGATTTATCCTCGACCAGCAGTTGCGCTAAGGGTGCGCTGGTCTTATGGTCATAGGGTTTATGATTATTCCAAAAGGCAATCGCACGGCGCTTAAGTTCAGGCGCAGGCCATTTGCCGCGGATGAGATCGAGCAAGTACAAGCGATTGTCTTCGCCTAAGCCCCATAGCTGAAATACGCTGTAATCGTTGTGCTCAGCGGTCTTTTGTGCGGTATCGGCATACATTTTGCGCAGGCGAATGCGGGGCGGCGTTTCGTAATATGAAAACCATTCACTTTTGATGAGATCGCCCCCGAGTGCTCTAGGCTGCTGCTGGTACTGGCTCGTGAACACATAGCGATCCGCCTGTTCAAGCGCGCATAAATCGTTAAGCGGCTCTTTGTACGGCCAGTAGCTAAAGCGCCCGTGTTCATCTCGTCGCGAGGTGTCTATCTTGTCTCGATAGTTAGAGGGGAGGGCAGCCACATACGTATCATCCAACAGGGCGGGAATCGAAACGAAGGTCCAATCGCCAGGCACTTTGCCCATTTGGATAAAGCCGGTGGGGTCTTCCTGGGCTAAGCGCTGCATAATCACAACAATTGGTGTATCTGGCTGGGCTTTACGGCTTTTAACAGTCGAGACCAGTTTACGATTTGCTTTGTCACGGGCAGCTTTGCTATAGGCATCTTCGACTTTAAGCGGATCATCGATGATGAGTGCGCCTTGCCAGCCTGGCGCCATGTGGCCGGCTCTAAAACCGGTAATCTGACCGCCCAATGAGACCGCGTAGACGCCACCGGCCTTCTTACCGTCGAGCAGCACATTCCAGCGTTTTTTACTCTTAGCATCCTGAGCAATCGCGAGCGGCCACAGCGCTTGATATTCCTCACTACGGATGATCTCTCGCGCCATTTCAGAATTGAGTAAGGCCAGATCATCAGAATACGAAATATGCAAAAAGCGCGCTCTGGGATTCAGCGCTAAGCCCCGTGCGATCAAGTTAATCGCCACCAGCTCAGTCTTGGAAGAGCCTGGCGGTACATTGATGACGACATTTTTAAGCTCGCCATCAATCACCTTTTGCACCGTATCGGCAATCAAAGCATGGTGCCAGTTCAGATGAAACGGAATGCCCTGGCGGTGTTTAAAGAAATACCGAGTAAAAAAGAGGTGACTGTGCTCACATTTGGCCTTGGCCACCGCCCGAAGCACCTCGGGATCAATAGCTTTCCTCAAGGTGGGCGACGGTGGCTTTGACTTGGGCTTCATCGACGACGGTAATTTTTTGTTCAATTGGGCCATCATTTGCACCGCTGATATTTTGCTGGATGCGGTCGCCGTACTTCTTGGGCGCTAATTGCCCAGCGAGCCATTTACGAGCATCGACGCGGAGTTTAGAACGTTGTACGGCTTCGTGCTGAGTTCGCTCGTTACCCTGTTCGTCAATCTTAATATCTCGCGTTGAATCATCAGCAATATCCAAAATCTCATCAGCGAGCGTGTCGGCCTGTACTTCGCGCGCGCGGGCGTATTGATCTCGAAATGACTCAGATTGCGTGAGCCATCGATACACAGTCGCTTGATAGGGCATCTCCTTTTGCGCGCATATGGAGCGCAAACTTTGACCGACCATCAAGCGTTCACAGATTTTTGTTGCTAGAGCAATCGTGTATTTGCTGGGTCGAGCCATCGTCAGAGGTAAAAGCAAACAGGCATAAAAAAAGGCAGCTTGTAGGCTGCCTGAGGCTGAAAATGAGTGGGAAAACATTCAGTAAAAAGCGCTCAAAAGAGCTGCTGAATCTTTAGGACGAATTGACCCGCACAAATATTATCACTTTGGCTATCACTTTACAGAAGTTAATTTATCACTTTTAGCGGTGTGCCTAAGTGTGAAATGTAATAAGGGGATGCTGGCACGTGATTTATCTTGACAGAAAGTAGTTTATAAACTACCATTTTTTCATGGCAATAGAACTTAAGCAAACAGAAGCATTCAGAAAATGGAGAGTGCGACTCAAGGATGAACGGGCGCGAGCTGTAATCGCATCGCGCTTAGATCGACTGGCTTACGGTCATGCCGGAGATGCTGAACCTGTGGGGCGCGGCATTAGCGAATTGCGTATTCACTACGGCCCTGGATACCGTGTTTACTTTCAAAAGCGAGGAAGTACGATCATTGTTTTGTTATGTGGTGGCAATAAGAGCACGCAAGCAGATGACATCAAGAAAGCGCAGCGCTTGGCAGATGAATGGAGTGAATGAAATGACTGAAAAATTAACAACTTATGATCCCGCAGAAGACTTAGCCTCTGAAGAAGCGACTGCGCTTTTTATGGCAGAAGCATTCAAGACCGGTGATGTTGGATATATTGCACATGCGTTAGGCATTGTGGCTCGAGCCAAAGGGATGAACCAAATTGCGAGTCAAACAGGGCTTTCCAGAGAGCAACTTTATCGCTCTTTTAGTGAGCAGGGCAACCCTACCTTGAAAACAACCATAAAGGTCATGAAAGCGCTTGGCATCGAACTTACAGCCTTATTGCCAACCTCACCCGCATTTTCAGGTTGACGGTGTTGGGCAAGTTTGGGATCAGCCACGCCAACGATATAAGGCAAATCCGCCTCGTTTAGCGGAAGGTGGGCGACGGAAAACATAGCCCATCGCCTCAAGTTCACGAATGACATTGGCAATTTGTATTCTGACTCGATGTTTTTGTGCTGAAGAAGGCGCATGGCCGACGATAGATTTAACCAAGTCTTTCATCCTAAAATCCCGTTTAGGATAGGCACTCATCAGTTCCATAATCTCCCGCGCATATTTCATCCAAAAGCCTTTTCAATGCGAAAGCATCCGCTGTGTAAAATCGTCTCATAAGTGGCCAGCGACATTTTTAATTGGCGCGCAGCCCCCGTTCTGCCATAGCGAGTACGGCCCGATTCCCAAGGCTGAATATATTCTGCTTTCATTACATGTTGCTCTTGTTTCATCATCGCAACATAAGCCCGTTGCACAATCTCGGCATTCGGGATGTAGGGTGGAGGCAAAGATGTTTCGGCCTCGCCTAGATCACTGGGCGCACGATAGTACCGTTCAGCCGAAGCGCACTGCGTAGGCGGCAGAGGATGCGGCCAGGGTCCAGACCAGCACCAGCGAACCCAATTTTGTATTTCATACTCCACCCACTCGGGAATAAGCCGCCATGAACCTGTACTTTGCTTCATTCGCTGATCCTCACCTCGACTTCAACACGAGGCGTACCGTATCGCTTGCTGGCGTGTACGTCGATGACTTGTGAATCATCTTTCCAATTGACGCCGTTCGCGCCGTCCTTAACCGCTTTGACGATGTTATCCAGGTCTGGGCGTTTGGTAGGCATGACTTCGCCGATTGCTGCCGCTCGCTGCTTTTTAAGGCTCCAACTGGCTGGAATCGGTAGGAATGCTCGCACAATCAGCGCTATGGCAGATTCGATTGGGCTTTGTCCGTTCATCGCTTGCTGTGCGGCAAGCTTTACGAGGTTTTCATATCGTGCCGTTTTTTCTGGAGTGTAGTGCGCGATGTGGCCGTTACGGATACACGAACGAGCACGGCCTTTGGCAATGGGCTGGCCTGGGATCGTGAAGGCGATTATGTTGAGCATTTTTTTGTTTGAAATGAAAAAGATTAAGCGGCGATTTGTTGAGCTTCGTTTTGCAAAAGCACGGGTAAATTTTTCACGTTTAGCGATGTAAATTTGAGCAACGGTTGATCGGTTCCTTGGCACATGACTCGCTGCGCCATAGCAGCATTGCCGACGAGCAACGGTGGTGCAATTTCAAGCCCAAGTTGCTGATTTGTCATTTCTGCGATGCCAATCAACACAGGTGGATACTCTGGTACTTCGCTACGCATCCGGTATCCACGATAGCGATTCACAAATTCGTTGCGTACAAACGGCCAGTCATCTTCATGCTTTGTGCTGAGTTGCACCCAGCCACCCATCTCGGAAAGCACACGATGAATCAACGGGTCGTCGAAAACAATGCTTGGGTAGGGGCCTTTCTCGCGCATAGTTCGATCTACTTTGCTCCAAGCATTCAAAGCCGCATCTTGCGTAGAACCTTGCAGCATCTTGTGCACATCGGCGATTTTGGGCATGAACTGGCCCGTATCGGGGTTGTTCACATGCCGGTTGAGGGCTTCGCGTACAGCGGCGAGGTCATAGGCTTGCAAGCCTTGCCAGTAGAGCGCAATGACTCCAGAAGTCAAGTCACGTCCGTACATGGCTGCGACGGCTTGCAGCAATCCATCGAATGCGTTGAAGTCACAGGATTTCATAAACTTCTTCCCCGAAAATGAGTGCCTTGGCTTGACGCCCCGCTTCGGCATTTCTGGCCTCCAACTCAGCCTGTTTGCTGAGCTTCGGTGACCCACGGCGATTAAGCCCAAACAGCCCCTTCCAGCTGCTCACGATGCTTTGATCGATCACAGCGGAAGGGTCATGACCGTCGTCCCGAAGCCGAGAAAGCTGAGCAATTGCCCGAACTTGAGCCTCATCGCTCATCGGCGCTTTCAAGCGCTTTCGATGCTTCACGAAAGCTTCCCAATCGGCCAAAGCCAGCCAGTTCGGCAAGGCCACAGCGGGCGCATCGCGTTCGCCAGGGGTTGAAGGAGATTTATCCCCTTTAGGTTTTGAAGAAGAAGGTGAAGATGAAGAAGAAGATGAAGGGGGGGGATATTCTTCATCAGGAAGGGGGGTTTTAGGTTTTGTTTCATAACCCCCCTTATCTTTTTTAGGCCTCCCCCCTTTGTATCCGTGTTCAGCGCCTAATTTGCCAAATTCTTTACCCCCCTTGCCGCCTTCAGCGCGGATATTGCGGAGCCGTTCATCGTTAACCATTCTGCGTGAGTAAATCCCCCCTTGTTCTGTACAGGAAAACACCCCTGCGCTTTCTAGTTCGTTAAGCAAACCTTTAACTACTTTCTCAGTTTCACCAATCAATCGGGCAAGCTGAGTGGCACTCATCGCTTTGCCGTTAATCGCAAGCTGCCCGTATGGCTCGCATTCATGCATGATGCAGAGCATCTCAATCCATAAGCCGCGAGCAGCTACTGAGCAGCTTTGTAGGGCAGAGTCTTTACGCCAGTCGGCGGGGTAGAATTGGAAGGCAGGTCGCTTCATCTTTAAGTTTTCCCTTATCTAATATCTATTACTGTTCAATCTCTTGATCTGAGGCCTTATTCGTCCCGAACGGTCCCTGCCAATAAATCCCGATGCGGACTAAGCTTGCCGTATATGAATTCACGAAGAATCTGACGGATGAACGGGCTTAACGAATCGTGGCCTTTGAGTGCAGCTAACTCTTTTAGATCTGTCTTGAGCTTTTCGCCCAAGTGCAGCTTTATTTCTTCTGTGCATTTTTCGCGTTTTTGGTTCACAACATCACCAACTCATCAGAAAAGTACATATGACTGAAAATGAAATTAAGTTTGGCTCATTAGTATTAGAGCCGCAAAGTAATAGAGGAGGTGTCATCGCCAAAGCAGCTTTCGAGCGCCATAGATTTGGCGTTCGGGAAAGAATCTCGGCAGAAGTCTTGCTCCCTGTTCACGGTAAAACTTTGGAAGCCATTCAAGAGCAGTTTTTTCGGCATACATCCAAGCTGCTTGAAGAGTTTTGGTTTGCGAATGATCCACAGAAGTTTTGGCGACCGGTTTGATATGTTTTCGCTGTGCATTGCAAAATCCTCCGCTCATGCGATAGTGGTTTTTTTGAGGTGCATTTAGATGTCTTCCTGATTGAATTTCGGTGGATAAGTTGTTACCTGTTTAGAGTTTGGTTATTGGTTCGCAAGTTCAGGCCAGATCAGCATCCAGTCGTCAGGACGAAGATCGCGACGCGTCACCGCCCCATCGGTTACACGCTCGATTGCAGCACAATGTTCGATAGGAGCTGGCCGGATACCGTTGGAGATTTGCCAGATATATGCTGCGGCTAGCCCTGTAGCAGAGGCGAGAGCGGCTTGTCTGCCACGAGTGCCAAGGTAGTCCTTTAAGTTCATCGCTTAATTTTAATATGGGAAATGAATAAATTTTAGCTGAGCTAAATAATTTGTCAATAGCCAAGCTATCTATAGCAATGCTTAATATATGTAGCATGGACAGAAAAATTATTCTCCAAGAACTTCTTAAAAGTCGGTTTGGTGGGAGCCAAGCCGCGATGGCGCGTGCTCTCAAGAGGTCGCCGTCTCAAATTCATCAGTGGTTAAGTGGTCACAGGATGATTGGTGATGCGGGTGCTCGCCATATTGAAATGACACTTGGTCTTGCTCTTGGCTGGATGGATGGCAAAGTGTCCTTTCCGCGAAGCTTGAAAGAGGATGTCGGCGTTGCGACAGACGATGAGTTTGCTCTTATTCCACATTTGGATATTGCAGCTGCTTGTGGAGAAGGGCGCTTCGTCGATCAAGTAGTGTTAAAAGGTAGGTTAGCCATTGAAAGGTCAACATTGCGTGATTTGGGTGTATCAGAAGCAGCGGCGCGTATCATCTATGCTGCTGGTGGCAGTATGTGGCCGACTATTCAGGATGGAGGCTTGGTACTAATCAATATCGCTGACATTACGCCAAAAGATGGAAAGGTGTACGCAATCTGTACGCCGGACGGAGGTTTGGTGCTGAAGCGTTTGATCTGGGACTACCATCCAAACATTGGTGCGCAGACATGGATCATGCGCAGTGACAATTCAGACAAGGCTGTGCATCCTGACAAGGTATTGCCGCCAGATGACCGTACGATGATTGTGGGGCGTGCTGTCTGGAACGACAATAGGTTGTGACAATAAATTGAGCTTGCTTAACGTCCTTTTCACCGCTTCTTCATCTATAAATTCTTTCCCATCGCATGGAGACCGCGGTTTAAGCCAACAAATTTATTGAGGAATAAAGTAGTAAATTAAGAACTATAAGGCAAAGTTGGCGCATCGCCAATGTAAGCCAAGCCCATTACCATACTCCTACAATACCTTAAATCTTAAGACGTATATATCGATACTTTCGTCATCCATCAGGGCGCGGTATCAGGCGTGAAAGCAGGGGTTTCAAAGTAGAAATTCAAGTAGAGTTTACTTGTCGGAGCTATGGCTGGTGCTCGAAAAACTACTTCAGCATAGAACCTGTATTTTTACTGTACTCAGTCTTCCTCGGCAGTCTTTATCGAATTTTATTTCGGATAGCAAACAACTTTGCTAAAATGTTTAGCTTAGCTATTGACAAATAATTTAGCTTAGCTAAAATTTACTCATCGTCACCTTTACGGACAGACAAATGGGCCAAACATTCGATACTAACGTTCGTTTCACTGCTGCAGGAGCTTCGAGTAGTCCTGACGTTAATTCTCATCAAAAGAACAGAACAGAAAGTCAAATAGACATGCTGATGGATATTAAGCCTAGCGAACTTAAAGGCGCTTATGTGCCGACAGTTAATGCGCGTGACTTGTACGCATTTTTAGGCATCAGAAAAGATTTTTCTACGTGGATTAAGGGCCGCATTGTGCAATATGGCTTTGTTGACAACCAAGATTACCTGCTCACCCAAATTGGGGAGCAGCTATTCAGCGGCACCAAATATCGAAAGGAATATCACCTGACCTTAGAAATGGCGAAAGAATTGTCGATGGTTGAGCGCAACGAAAAAGGCAAGCAAGCCAGACAGTATTTCATTGAATGTGAGCGCCGCACTCATTCGCCTGCAATAGATTTGCAAAGTTTGCTTAGTGATCCAAAACAGCTACGCACAGCACTACTGATGTATACCGAAGAAGTCGGGGCGCTGCGAAGCCAGGTGGAAGAATTAAAACCTAAAGCAGATTTTTATGATCATGTTGGAAAAGCAATCAATGCTCAAACCGTGCAAGAAGTGGCTAAGGCAATCGGCACAGGACCTAACAGACTTTTTTCCTGGTTGCGCGAGCGCCGTTTATTGATGCCGAACAATTTACCGTATCAAGAACAGATTGAAGCTGGGCGCTTTCGCGTGATTGAGCGGCAGTATGAAGACCCGAGAGGCGAAAACCATATCTATGCACGAACTCTGATCACTGGAAAAGGTTTGACGTGGATTCAGAAGCAGTTTGCTCAAGGAGCGACAGCATGAATTACGAAGCCATTAATGGAAAAATTTTCATGAGGCCAAAGACAAGTCCAGTTTGCGCGAAAGCAAGCCCAATCATCCATTTGACAATCTCAAACTTCATATTAGCCAGTTTGTTATCCATACGCTGTTCTAAGGTGACGAACTTGGTATCCATGTCTTTGCGTAAATCATTTATTTCATGGCGCACGCCTATAACTTCATGGCGCAAGCCTGTCTCGAGTTTATCTAAATCATTTCTTATAGCAGATTCATATTCTCGAAGATCAGCTTTGGTTGCTAATTCTGCTGTCTCGTGTGAATTTCTTACGGCAATAGAAAAAGCTTTCGCCTGTGCCTCTGGCACGCCAGCATCTTTAAGCGTCTCAACAAACTGCAATGTATCGAATGCAACTGCACCCATAGTAAATATCTCCTGTGTCCAAATTCTAGCACAAGATTTTCTTTGTGATGGTGATACCAGAAAAGCTGCAAACGAGGGCGAATTCTACCCATGGAGTTTGATATGAGTTCAAACCAACTGATGCAGAAGTTCGAAGCACACTACGACTGGTTGCAGGCTCGGTCAGAAGCTGCCGATGAGGCTTACTGCTCGCTTACTGACGAAGTAGAAGAAAACATGACTTTCGAAGATTTGCTCGAAGCGATGGTGAAGTTACCCGACTCGATTAAAAAGCAAGCGCTGCGCGATGCGGCCCAGGGACGCACCACCTTTTTGTTTGCTGAAACTTATGATCGCCTTTTGCAAGCGCAGACAGATGAGGCCCTGCAAAGAGCGACAGAATACGCACGATATCTGCCTGTGTATGAAAGCTAAAGCCATACAAAAACGCCATCGATTCCAACCTTCGTAAAGGAGAACGTTATGTCAGAAACATTTCTAGAGCCAAAGAAATACGAATTAGCCCTTGATGATTTTATCGAGGAATCAGGCCATAAGCTCTTCCGAATCCGAGCCTTGCGGGACTTTGACGAGGTCAAGGCAGGCGATCTTGGCGGATATATAGAGCGAGAAGCCAACTTAAGTCACTCAGGTTCTTACTGGGTATACGGGGATGCGTGGGTATTAGAAAACGCCCAAGTTGATGATGACGCGCAAATATGGGACAAGGCCCGCGTATCAGGCAACGCCCAAGTATTGGGCTACGCCTGTGTATCAGGAGAAGGGCAAGTCTCGGGCCATGCCTGTGTATCAGGTGAGGTTCGTGTATCAGGCAACGCCCAAGTATTGGGATATGCCTGTGTATCAGGAGAAGGGCAAGTCTCGGGCCATGCCTGTGTATCAGGTGAGGCTCGTGTATCAGGTAAGGCCCGTGTATTGGAGCAAGCCAGGGTATCCGAGGATGCACGGATATTAGAGCGAGCGCACGTATTGGGCAAAGCGTGGGTATTGGGCTACGCCTGTGTATCAGGAGAAGGGCAAGTATTGGGCCGTGCTCAGATAGTAGGCAGTGCGCACATATCGGGCCACGCTTGTGTATCTGGTGAAGCCCAAGTATTCGGTAAGGCAGAGGTGTCAGGCCGTACGCACTTATCCGGCAATGCGAGAGTGTCGAGCGATCAGGATTTTATTGATTTTTCTCATTTCCGTGGCATAGCTTTGACCATTTATCGCGCGCGTAGCGGTGAGATTGAGGTGAAGCACGAAACCTTTTGCGGCCCCTCCGAAGCGTTCCTGCAAAGAGTCGTTGAACAACATGGTGATTCGGATACGACTCAAGACTATCGACATTTGATCGAATTCGCGCAACGGCACTTGCAGGCCAATAGCTCTTTACCAGAGTTTTCCGCATGACACGCCTTGAAAACGACAACGCGTTGCTACGCGCCGCGTTACGAGCGGATCGGATTGAGGCTTTTATCAAAGCCAGCGCCGTATTTATCTCGATGATCGCCTGCTTGTTAAGCATGTTTTTCATCTTAACCCATTGGAGATAGCCATGGTTGATCGATGCGCGAGTCGGTTTAAGGGCTGGATGAAGAGACTTGAGCAATACGCTCAACGCAATCCGAAGCGTGTGATCGTTGGGTGCACGCTCATCGCTTTTTTCATCCTGTTTGCAGCGCATTGTTTCAATGCTTGATAGAGGAAATCAAGATGGAAGACGGTGACCCTTTTCAACAATGGCAAGAACAGCTTGAAGAGCAGTATTCATTATTTGAAGGATTAAGACATGAGTATTCCCTGCCTAATTTTAGGTCAGCCTGGTACGGGCAAGTCGAGTTCGCTGCGTAAGCTTGATTCGGCTAGCACATTGTTAATTCAAGCGGTCAAGAAACCATTGCCGTTCCGCTCGACAGGGTGGGGCTATTACGACAAAGAGAACAATCCAGGCGGCAATATTTTTGTGAGCGATATTCCGGCAGAGATTTGTACCGTAATGCGTAAAACTCGGCGCAAAGTGATTTGTATAGATGACTCGAACTATGTGATGTCAAACGCATTTTTAAGGCGCGCGCATGAAAAAGGGTATGACAAATTTACGGAGATGGCGAACGATATTTATTCGATTTTCACCACAGCGGCTCATCTAGCCCCTGACGTGCGCGTCTACATCTTTGGTCATACGCAGCAAACCGAAGATGGGATTGTGCGCTTCAAGACGATTGGCAAATTACTGGATGAAAAAGTCTCGCTCGATGGCCTAGTAACGATTTGTTTGCGCACCGTAGTACGAGATGGAACGTACTGTTTCGCCACCCGAAATAACGGTTCCGATACGGTCAAAGCCCCGATTGATCTCTTTAGCAGCGATTTGATCGAAAACGATCTTTCGATGATTGACGCGGCGATTACGGAATTTTACGCACTGAACCCTCAGACTCAACCGAAGGAAACACGATGTATCAATTAAATACGAATGCAGCACGACAAGCCGAGCAATTGAGTTCGTGGATTAATGAACCTGGCAAATATATTGGGACCTTTATTTGTGCCGAGCACGTGACCAGCAGCAAAAAAGGATCACAAGGAATTAAATTCACCTTTGAAACTCAGGAGAGGCAAAAGGGAAGTTTTACGCTGTGGATACTGGATGCACAGAGCAAGGAACTGTACGGCTATCAACATCTGAATGCGCTAATGGTGTGTTTGCGCTTGAAAAATATAAAAGCGATTCCTGGCTCGGCGAAAAAATGGGACGAGTCAAGCCAGTCGATGATCTCAAGCCCTGCTCAGGTTTTTGCGGAGTTGACGGATCAGAAAATCGGTGTGCTATTGGACACGGAAGAGTATGAAAAAAAGGATGGCAGCATCGGCATAAAGGTAGCGCCCGTAGGTTTTTTTGATGCGAAAAGTGACTTGATGGCGTCGGAGATACTGGATCAGAAAGGGCAGCCTGAGCAGCTTGCGAAAATAGTTCGAAAGCTGAAGCACCGACCGCTAAAGCATTTAAGTCCTCCATCGTCAGGCAATGCGCCGTATGTTGTGGCGAAGAGTTCTAGCCATCAGTTTGACGATATGGACGACGACATTCCTTTCTGAGGTCAATATGAAAACGTCACTTTACATCCTTGCTGCTGAATATCGGGAAGCGGCAGACAAATTAACGGACCTTGATCTGGATGAGCAAACGCTTTCAGACACGCTCGAATCGATAGCGGGTGGGCTGGATACGAAAGCTGAAAACCTTGCCAAGCTGATACGGGAGCTAAAGAGTCATGAAGAAAGAGCCAGTACAGAGGCTAAGCGTATTCAAGAGCGCGCTCAACGTTTTACCAGCCGCCGAGAATGGTTAAGCGAATATTTGAAAGACAGCCTTATCCATGCAGGCCGGCTAAAAATAGAGATGCCTTACTTTACCGTATCTGTCAGAAAGAACCCAGCCGCAGTTGTGATTGATGACGAAAAAGCATTACCGAGGGATTATTGGGTCACCCCGACCCCTGAGAGCCGTCCGGATAAGAAACGAATTGCGCAAGCGCTCAAAGAGGGTTTGAGTGTACCTGGCGCCCGTAGCGTTAGCGGTCAGTCGTTGCAGATTAAATAATTTCCCCAGAGGCTGCCCGGCGGCCGTGCCTGAGAAGGTTAAAAGCCGGGACATTTTCAAAAGACCCTTATAGGACTTATGCCATGACACACCCAACGGATCACTTCAAAGCGACCTTGCAAACGGCGGTCAGTGATTTATTGCGACTGAAACAAGATTTACTCCTGGCGCTAAAAAACGAAGGTTTTGAAACATGTGAATGGCAACGTGAGGATAACGAGCGAAACACATGGCGGAGTTCATGCGGCGAACTTTGGTCGTTCGTTGAAGGCGGGCCAATAGAGAATCGAGTGGTTTTTTGTCAATATTGCGGCAAGGGTTTAGAACTCCTCGACGCTGAGTCATCAAGAGAAGACGATAAATAAACCTACACCCGGATTACTTCACACAAGTTGATAGCAGTCATTGATTGGAGGTTGAAATGCAGAATTTCATACATTACGCCAAGCGCTGCCAAAGCTGGCTGAGTTCAATACAAACCCGAGTGAGTTTGCAAAAGCAGGCGAGGAGGCCTATTGGGATGATTCCGTTGCCGGTGTTTGGGCTGATTTGGCTATGCGTTCTGAGCTTTATCGCGTTAGGTGAGGTACCCGGAGAACTCTCGGTGATGTTGGCGGTCGTGGCGGTATTAGGGTTTAGCTGCGCAGAGATCGGCAAACATATACCGGTTCTGCGGTACTTGGGCGGCCCCGTGATGGTGACGGTGCTGCTGCCGTCGTATTGGGTGCATAGCGAACTGATGCCGATGGAGCTGGAAAGCTCGATCAGGGCATTTTGGGAGAACACGAATATCCTGTATCTGTTTACGGCTGCGGTGGTGGTGGGCGGTATTTTGAGTATGGAGCGAGGTCTTTTGATTAAAGGTTTCGTGAAACTCTTTGTGCCACTGGCTGCGGGTTCTGTTGCAGCGACAATCGTGGGTACCCTGACGGGGATGGCGCTGGGGTTGAGCGCACACCACACATTTTTTTACATTGTGGTTCCGATCATGGCCGGTGGCCTGGGTGAGGGGGCGATTCCGTTGACCCTAGGCTATGCGGCGATTTTACAGACGTCCCAGCCCGAGTTGTTTGCGCAGGTGATGCCGCCGATCGTGCTGGGGAATCTGACGGCGGTAGCGTGTGCGGGGGTGCTGCATCGACTTGGGCAGCTTAACTCGGACCTGAGCCAACTAGGTCAAAAGCTGTCCGCAGGGCATTTAAAAAGCCGGCCCACCGATTCAACACCCGCCGCTTTGATGGAGTCGTTGGCCTCGGTGGGGATGGTGGCTTTGAGCCTCTATATGGTGGGGGTTTTGGTACATCAATTGACCGGTTGGCCCGCGCCGTTGGTGATGCTGGGCTTGGCGGTCCTGATCAAACTCACGGTGACGCTTTCATCCGGACTGGAAGAAGGGGCGTATCTGATGCACCACTTTTTTACCCAAGCAGCCGCGTATCCGATTTTGTTTGGGATGGGGTTAACCCTGACGCCCTGGCAAGCCCTGGTTAGCGTTTTAACGCCGGTTTATTTAATCACGATTGTGGTGACGGTGCTGACGTTGGCGCTGGTGGGTCTGATTGTAGGTCGTTGGGCCGGATTAAATCCAATTGAAAGCGCCATTATCAATGTTTGCCATAGCGGGATGGGTAGCGTGGGGGACATGGCGATTTTGACCTCAGCGCATCGGATGCACCTGATGCCGTTTGCGCAGTTGGCGACGCGTATGGGGGGAGCGCTCACGATAGTGATTGCGCTGATGATGTTTAGCGTTTACCAAAATTAATTTAAAGAAAAGTGATCATGAAGAGCCAAGAAAGTGCAAAGCGTTATAGATATGCGGTGCTGAACTATGGCGAACGATTTGAAGATGGATATGGTTTTGAATCGAAGCTAGATGAAGATGAGGTTGAAGATTTAGTGCGAGCAGCAGCGGAGCATATTGATTCGGAGAGTTTTTGGTGGGCGGATAGTGGAAAGGGTGAAATGGTTATTGAAGTGTTTAAAGAGGATGGTTTAAGTCTAGGTGTTTTTGGAGTTTATAAAAAACGGATAACCCATTTTAGTATTTATCCAAAAAATAAAAGCGTAGATTCAACGAACCAGACGGAGAGGTCACATGGGTGATATGGGTGAAGATTTCAGAGCGATGAGGGATGACAGGAATGCGCGGCGTGCGAAGTACGGGGTTGATTGTCCGCGCTGCGCGGAGGTGCGGCCCCGCGCCCCTGCATCGATTTTGCTGCCCCAACAGCGCTGCCGTGTGGACGGCTATGTTGATCCACGCTCCGAGCTGACGGACGAACAATGGAATGACGTATGAAACCTGGCTTCATGCAAATGCCAACGGTAAGCAGTAAAACCCCATGAATGAATGGAGAAAAGAGATGACGACGTATAAATATATTGTGGATAAACGTTGGGGATTTGAAGATGCGGATTGTTTAGAGTCAAGTTGGGGTGAAGAGGATGCCGAGTATGTAGCCAGAGAGGTGGCAGGGAATTATTACTCAGAAAGTGAGGGAACTTGGGAATGGAATGAATCTATTTCAATTCAAATCTTCAAAGAGGATGGGACAAGCCTCGGAGTATTTGAGGTGGGATACGATTTGGAACCTCAATTTTGGGTTTCTGAAGAAGAGTCCGATCAACGCTCCAGCCTATGCTGAGGAGTGGAAATGAGTGAAGTTTTTTTGACCGAAGCGCAAGTGGATGAGCTGACAGGGATCAGGCGGGGCAAGACGCTGGAAGCGGGAACCGCATATGCCCGCAAGGCGAGTAAATACGAAAGGCAAGAAGCCTATTTAAAAGAGCAGGAGATCGTATTTTTTATGAACCAGAGAGGTCGGCCGATTGTGACGCGTGCCGCGGTAGAGGGTCGGTCAGAAGAAGTGAAAGCGAAAAGTTGGCAACCAAAGTTAGCGATCCAGGTAAAAGATGAGCCAAACCGCGTTTAATTTACCGCCGCGGATGCGAGCGAGGGTACAGCGTAGCGGGCAAACCTATTATTACTACGACACGGGCCATTCCTCGAGACAGGAGATCGCGCTGGGGCCAGATTATCTAGAAGCGCTGCAAAAGTGGAGTGAGCTGGATAGTCAAAACCAATTGGAGGATCGAGTCAGGGTAACGTTTCGTCATGCAGCACAAAGATATAGACAAGACGTGGTCCCAACGAAAGCGCCTCGCACGCAGAAAGACAATTTGGCGGAATTGGTTAAATTGCTGGAATTTTTTGATAATCCGCCGGCGTTAATGGATGAGATCAAACCGATCCATATTCGCCAGTTTTTAGATTGGCGAGTGAAAGAGACCATCAGAAAACTGAAAGAGGCCGGCCAGGCAGTCAAGGGCACCGAAGGTCAGATCCGAGCGAATCGAGAGAAGTCATTGTTCTCGCATATCTGGAATAAGGCGAGGGAATGGGGCTATACGGATCAGCCGAATCCGTGTTTGGGGATCAAGGGCTACCGAGAAGATGGTCGCAGCGTATATATCGAGGATGGTGAATATGATGCGATTTATGCAAAAGCGCGGCAACCATTGCGGGATGCGATGGATTTGGCGTATCTAACGGGTCAGCGCCCCTCGGATATTTTAAAGATGACCGAGCAAGATATCAAAGAAGGCTGCTTGCTGGTGCAGCAAAACAAGACGAAGACGAAACTGAGGATAGCGATCACTGGTTATCTAGAAAAGACGCTGGATCGCATTTTAAAGAGAAAGGCAGAGCACCACACAGGGCATATTGATTTGGTGGTGAATGAGTTAGGAGAGCGAGTCGCGTTAAAGACGCTGCAAGCGATGTTTGCGGGAGCGCGAGCAGCAGCGGGCTTATGTGCAGCAGAGTATCAGTTTCGAGATTTAAGAGCGAAAGCGGGGACAGATAAGGCGGAGTTATCGGGAGATATTCGTCGAGCGCAAAAGCAATTGGGTCATACGAGTATCAAGATGACGGAACACTATGTGCGCAATCGCCGAGGTGAGAAAGTTGAGCCGACGAAATAAAGGCACGGTGACGCATATTGATCGAGGGTTATTTTTATGAGTTTCAGCAACGATTTAGTTAACGGCTATTACGAATGGCTGAAATGCAAGACGACCTGGCGCAAAATCGGAGACTGGGTTGAAATCACCACGCCGTATTTAGATCGACATAACGATTATATTCAAATTTACCTACGTCAGCAGGATAACGGTTGGATACTGACCGATGACGGTTACACGCTGAACGACCTGGCTCAATCAGGCTGTCATATTGATACGCCGCACCGCAAGCGTTTATTGGAAACCCTACTGAAGGGTTTCAGTGTGGTGCAAGTATCGAATTGTTTGGAGGTTAGGACGGATGAAGAAAATTTTGCAGCGCGTACACATGACCTCATCCAAGCCATTCTAGCAGTGAATCACTTCTTTTAGCGCGACAGAGCTTGGAACGAAAGCCGCATCATAAAAGCCTGTGAGTATTACGAGTCACTGCAAGAGTTTTTATTCAGCTCAATATTCAAATTAGAGGTTTTTATGCCTTATTAAGGCGAATTAAGCATGAGATATCCGAGGCAAATTTGACATAGAATTACGCTAAGAAAGCTTCGAATACTTTCGAAAATTTTGGCGTTGCTTATTTCTAGCTTTGAAGCTGGGGTATTTGGTGAAGCTGGATTGTTAACCGTGTATTCAGAGACAAGTAAATACAAAATATACAGAGGAGTAGTGAGCATGTTGCCCGTTTCAGGTTCGAAAATCCCCCAAACTTCCAATGCGTTAACGCCCTCCAATTTGCGGACACAGATTGAAGCAATTCATGAGCAAGCGAGCGGAGATGGGCAGAGCATTGTGCAAGCCAGCGAAAACTGTGTGGTGAGCAATCAACTCTATGGAGAGAGTCACACAGTCACAACAAACTTTTTCTTAACGGCTTCCGATTCAAATACTAAGTTGATATTTGAAAAGTTGAATGTCCATGCAGAGGCCGCGCGTTACAAACCTTTGGCGCAATTAGGCACGCATATTGAGGAATTAAAAGTAGCGTACCTGAATGCTCTCGAAGAAGTCGATGTCGTGAGAGATGCCCTCGCTTTATATGTTCCTTGTGAAGGGCAGGAGAGTGCACATGCCGAAGCATCTTTTGCTTTAATAGAAAAGGTACGCGATTTTTTATCATCCGAGAAAAAAGTGCTTTTACTGCTAGGTGAGGCGGGTTCCGGTAAATCCACCTTTAATCAATATTTAGCGCGCACACTCTGGGAAGAATATCAGCGATCTTCTGAAAAAGATGCCCCCCTCCCGCTTTTTATTGCGCTTGCCGAACATAACCCCTCCTGCGAGGATTTAATTGAGAGCTATTTACTTGAGCAAAAATTTTCGCAAGGCGCTATTGATGCACTCCGAAAAGAAAAGCGGTGCATCTTTATTTTAGATGGTTTTGATGAAATTAAAGATCGCTCTCAAGCATTTTATACGCATAATAGGCTAGACCGCTGGAATGCAAAGGTCATTATTAGTTCTCGCCCGGAGTATCTTGGAAAGGAATATAGCAGCCAGTTTCAGAAACGTGGTCAAACCAGTGCGCTGCAAGAATACTGGATTTCGCCGATTTCAGATAACTGGATAGAAGCCTATATTAAAAATTATATTCGGCATGCTGGGCACCAAAATTGGAATTTTGATCGGTATTTAGCCGCGCTGAATAGGTTACCCACGTTAAAAGAAGCGATACGCCGTCCTTTTTTACTTAGGATGGCGCTCGATCTTTTACCTGACTTAACTGAAAATGAGTCGACAGCGCCTATTACTCGTATTGCGCTTTATGATGAATATGTCTCGCGTTGGTGGAGTCGTTCTGAAGTACGGTTGCAGCATATTAAATTGACGGATGAAGAGAAGAAAGCGCTAGAAAAACTCAGACTCCATCTAACTGCGAAGGGACTTGGAGCTAGTCAGAAGATGGCTACTGCGCTTACCAAAGAGGGCTTAATACAAGCGTTTTATGAACCTGAAAATGGTGAGGTTGTTCCTGAAGCGTGGCGAGCCTATTTTGAAGATGATGCGGAAAAACGTTTATTGCTTTTTAATGCACCGCTTATTCATCGAGGACAATACTATCGGTTTATCCATAAATCAATTCAAGATTATTTAGTTGCGCGAGCGATCTGTGGACGGCAGTTTAGCAGCAAAGTACCTGATGTCAAAGCGGAGCTGAATAAGTGCTTACTGGTGGATGAACCGCTCATTCTCGACTTCTTAGTAGAGCGGATCGGGCAACATCCTTTATTTAAAAAATATTTGCATGCATGGATAGAAGCCTCTAAAGATTCTGATGCTGTGACTGTAGGGGCAGCAAATGCGATAACGGTATTGGTTAGAGCGGGGGTACAGTTTAATGGTGCTGATTTAAGAGGAATCCGGATTCGGGGTGCAGATTTGAGAGGGGGTGAATTCGATCATGCTCAGTTGCAAGGGGCAGATTTAAGGGAGGTTAATCTTCGTAGCATATGGTTAAACAAGGCCAATTTAATTGATGTTCAGATGGAAGGCGCCAAGTTTGGCGAGAGGCCGTTTCTAAAGGCAGAGAGTAAGATGGAGTCCTGCGCGTCGTATTCACCGAGTGTGAACTCCTATGCGATTGGCCTCAGGAATGGCCGGATTAGTGTATATGATACTTCGAATTGGAAACGGCTTTTCACCTTAGAAGGGCATACCTCCTCTGTTAATAGCGTAAATTATTCGCCGAGTGGGACTCAGATTATCTCTGTGAGTTCTGACAATACGGTACGTATGTGGGACGCGCACAGCGGAGCCGCTTGTTTCACCTTAGAAGGACATACCGACTATGTTACTAGCGTGGTGTATTCGCCGAACGGTAGACAGATTGCGTCGGGCAGTTGGGACAAGACGGTAAGGCTGTGGGACGCGGAAAGTGGAGCCGCTGGCCTGACCTTAGAAGGCCATACTGATAGTGTTTCGAGCGTAGTGTATTCGCCGAGTGGTGCTCAGATAGCGTCGGGGAGTGATGACAAGACGGTGCGTCTGTGGGACGCGGAAAGTGGAGCCGCTGGCCTGACCTTAGAAGGCCATACTGATAGTGTTTCGAGCGTAGTGTATTCGCCGAGCGGAGCACAACTGGCCTCCGGGAGTTCTGACAAGACGGTGCGTGTGTGGGACGTGAAAAACGGAGAGCTTATACGCACCTTAAAAGGACATGCAGAAGGAATTAGGAGCGTTGTATATTTGCCTAGTGGTATTAGCATTGCCTCTGTTGGCGTGGAAGGCGAAGTACGGGTATGGGATGCTGATACTGGAGATTTGCTGCAGGATGTATCAAGGAGTCATAGCGGTAGTGTTTATAGAATCTTGTATTCACCGCAAGGAGATCAGATAGTTTCTGACAATTCTAGGACATTTTAGAGCAGAAGCGTTAGATTATGAAAGTGTGCAAGCACCGTTTGTAATGAGTGAAGCGATCTGGCTACAGTGTTCTAATTGTCCTGTATGGAGTATTTCGATGCTCGCTAGTGAAATTTTAATCACCGATAGAAAGATTGGTCGGATCGCTGGCTCTCGCTATAGCAGACAGCTAGTGGGGTTATAGGGGCATCTATTTGTATCTTTACAGTATGTGTAAAGCTGTAATTTCAATGGATTGCGAGAAGGGCTAAGGCATAGCTTGTATATGTTGTAGTTTCCGATAGAAAGCTCTTAATCCAAGTGCTTGTTCACGCCATTGGTAGCAGACGTTGGCGTTAAATGCATTGACTTCGGCAATCTCAGAAAGCGAAATGCCGGTGGGCTCATCGTTCAGATTTAGCGAGGTCTGCCGGTAACAGCCGCGCTGTAGTAGCACAAGATGCCAAAAGCAGCATTGTAGCGGCGCAGAAGGCCACCAGGTTAGTTGGTTTCCCATTTAAAACATCTAGAAATTTCCCCCGCTTGGGCTTGTTCTGCTGTTCTCCACAGCAAGGTACAAGACGATAAAAAATCATCTCAAGCTCCGACTTAGTCCAAATATTTTTTTCTTGTATTTATCGCTGCGATAAGCCCGCCCACGCAACAGAATAAATAACGCATTCCGAAGCAAAAGACCGGCGCACGTCTTTTTATGATGAGGCCAAACAAGGCATCAAGAGAGGGAGAACGAAGCAAAAACCGGCGCAGAAGCGGGGGGGTGAAACTGTAAAACCTTATAAACACAGGGTATTGGCGGAAAGGGAGGGATTTGAACCCTCGATACTGGGGACCAGTATACCGGATTTCGAGTCCGGCGCATTCGACCACTCTGCCACCTTTCCTAAATACTTCTTATCGCCGATGAACAACGGCAAAGAGGATGAATTTTATCAGAACAACGCGTGCACTGCGTTAATTTATTATTTCTTTTGGCTTTAGTTTTCGTGGTCGGCGTTAAATTGTGGTTGGAACGCTAACGCGTTGAACATATCTTTTGCGCGATCCCGCATTTGCGTTTGCATTTGTATAAATAAATTTTTCGATTGCTCAAGATAGCTTGTCATCATCGCTTGCATTAGAGGGGCTTGCATATTGATAAATTGGGACCACATGTCGGCAGAGATGCTGCTATCGTAAAGGTCTTTTAGTTGTTCGGTAAATGTGTTCTGAATGTCGACGAAAGCTTGCAGATTCTTTTGCAGGTAGCTGCCGATCATTTCTTGCATAGGGTGGCCGTAAAATTGAATGAGCTGCAGTAGCATTTCATGAGAAAAAATGGGTGTGCCAACACTTTCTTCCTCGAAGCTGATTTGCAGCAAGATGCAGCGAGTTAGGTTCTCGTTGGTTTTTGCATCTACTACCTGAAATACCTGTTTGTCTAGCACCAGTTGTTTCACATCGGCTAGCGTAATATACGTGCTCGTTTGTGTATCGTAGAGGCGGCGATTAGGGTATTTTTTGATTATGCGCAGGTTTTTTTCGTTGGTCATTTTTACTCTTGTTACTTACAGTTTTTATAGTATTCACTAAATTACGCGGATATGCCACTTATCTTAGCTTGGATGCTCGAGCCAGATTAGCGCCGCTTGTCTTCCAGTCAGCGATTGCCGCCGATATGAATAAAAATGAGTGGGGTCCGATGCCGTGCACCAGGCACCGCCGCTGATTTGTTTGATGCCAGCGCGGATCAGCCGTAAACGCGCTAATTCGAATAGATCGGCCCAATATTTTCCAGATAGGTGCGGGCAAGGTCGGAAGGCGGCGGCGGTGGCGCTGCTCTCAGCAGCGGTGGCCATCGTTAAAAAAGTATTGCGCACATCGTCGCCCACTTCAAATGTGCGAGGGCCAATCGCGGGCCCAAGAAATGCATAGAGCTCTTCGTACGGGCTTGTTAATGCCGCCACTGCAGCCGCTGTGCGTTCTAGTACTCCAGCGGCAAGGCCGCGCCAACCGGCATGAGCGGCACCCACTGCGCGACCGGCATGGTCGCATATGAGTACGGGCAGACAATCTGCCGTCATGATGGCGCAGGCAATGCCGGGTTGTGCTGTGACGCTAGCATCTGCGTGTGAAGGGTTACGGGCATTGATGGCGATTTCTGCGCGTATGACGTCTGCTTTGTGAACTTGTTCAAGCCAGGCGATATGGGTCCCAGTGAGAGTGGCGAGTCGTTTGCGATTTTCGGCTACGCATGCTGCTTCATCTCCGGTATGCAGGCCAAGGTTGAGACCCCCCGCGGATTCGGTCCCGTTTTGCACTAGTCCATAAGGTGGCGCGCTGACGCCGCCCGCCCGTGTTGTAAAGAGTATGCGCACACGCGCTGCGACAGGCCAATTCGGCGTAAGGCAATCCGCTAGCGATAATGGCGCATGTCCAGTGATGTCTGTATTCATGTAAGCGGGTGTTTTTAGTCGTTATCATTTAACTCCTCGGCTTCAATTGTATCGTTAATCACGGCGGAGGTTAGACCTAGTGCGTTTGCAAGCAGCAAAATATCAGCCGGCGCAGGTGCGCGCCAGGCACATGTTAGGTCGTTTAGCGGATGCTTTAATTTGAGTTGCCAGGCGTGGAGCGCCTGCCGCGCGAAGCCAGCCGCGCGGGTGGTGGCGAGCAACTGAGTATAGTGGGCCATTTTGCAGTATAGCGGGTCTCCGATGAGAGGATGCCCAAGATGGGCTAAATGCACGCGGATTTGGTGCGTGCGTCCAGTCTCAAGGTCGCACTCTATGAGCGCGAAGGGTTGGCCGGCTAGGTTGCCGCTTGCAATTCTACGATAATGGGTGCACGCAGGTTTGCCGGCTGTCTCTGATACCACCGCCATTCTGATCCGATTGCGTGGATCGCGCCCGATTGGGGCGTGAATCGTGCCCTGTGCGTTGGGCGTACCCCAAACGAATGCAAGGTAGCGACGTTTAACGGTGCGCGCTTGTAGTTGGCGGATTAGGTGCGTTTGCGCAGTGAGCGTACGCGCAATCACCATTAAGCCAGAGGTATCTTTGTCGAGGCGATGGACAATGCCGGCGCGCGGCAGTCCGGCGGCAGCTTTGCCATAGCGGTGTAAAAGTCCGTTAAGCACGGTGCCGCGCCAATTGCCCGCGGCTGGGTGCACCACAAGTCCAGTGGGTTTATTAATCACGACCAGCGCTGCATCTTCGTAAATAATCTCAAGCGGCACCGGCTCAGCCGTAAAGGCGGTTGCTTCAGGCGATAGCTCTGGCGCTATGAGGATCGAGGCTGCGAGTGGAGCGGCTTGTCGGAGCTGGGCGGGGCTGCCGTTGATCTGTACCCGCCCAGTTTCTATCCAGCTTTGTAAACGGTTGCGCGAATAATTAGGAAAGAGGCGGGCGAGTGCTTTGTCTAGGCGCTCGCCTGCCAATTCGGCAGGAATCTGCGCCATCAGATAGGGCAGCTCATCTGTTGGGGCCAACTCGGCCGACTCTGAATCCAGCGCGGATGCACTATGGGCGCGTATATCTGTGGCAAATGCAGCGGTAGAGTCGGGGCTTGGGCTATAATCTTCTACGCGAAAACGAGTCATTGAGATTGAAAAGGCGAATGCAAGTGTTGAATAAATTTAAGTTAGCTGTTTTGTTAGGAAGTATCGCGGCCATTCTGGCTGGCTGTAGCGGTTTGCCTGAAAAAATTGATGAAACAACAACCTGGTCGAATGAAAAATTATACTCGGAGGCTCAGGAAATGCTAACCGGCGGCGATTGGGCACGCTGCGCAAAATATTTTGAAGCGCTTGAAGGACGAGATCCTTTTGGCGAATACGTGCAGCAAGCTCAAATCAATGTCGCTTATTGCAACTGGAAAGATAACGAAACAGCGGCTGCTTTGCAGGCGGTGAATCGTTTTATTCAATTGCATCCGAATCATCCAAAGATTGCTTATGCTTACTACCTAAAAGGCATCATTAATTTTAATGACGAGCTCGGTTTATTCGGTCGCCTTAGCCGGCAAGATATTAGTGAGCGTGATCCTAAGGCGATGCGTGATTCATATAACGCCTTCAAAATAGTCGTTGAGAGCTACCCCCAGAGCCCATATGCACAGGATGCGGCGCAACGGATGCGTTATATTGTCAATGCCCTGGCGGCTCACGAAGTCCATACTGCGCATTACTACTACCGGCGCGGTGCTTACCTTGCCGCCGTGAATCGCGCGCAAACGGCGCTTAAGCAATATGAAAGCGCTCCTGCCACTGAAGATGCCTTGCATATCATCGTGCTGTCCTATCGAGCGCTTGGGCAAACAAAACTCGCTAGCGATGCAGAACGCGTATTACAGGCTTCTTTTCCAACCAGCCGCTATCTGCAAGATGAGCGCAGTAAGTTAAAGGTTAGAGCGTTAAATTGAGTCTATTCATTAGACTAGCGCTAGCGGTCCTACGCTGATTGTGGCAGGTTTATGATGCTTGGGGGCAAGGGCCGTATTCAATCATTTCGATGCCTGTTGCGCTGGCTAATAAGCATAAATTTGCAGGACGTTTGGCAAAAAGTCCAACTGTCACCACACCTGGCCAACTGTTAATTTTTGCTTCAAGCGTGACTGGATCGGTGATCTGCAAGCCGTGCACGTCAATAATTTGATTGCCATTATCTGTCAAATAAGGTGCGCCATTTGCTGTAGTTCGCAATACGGGTCTGCCGCCTAAGGCGAGAAATTTGCGGCTGAGTGCGGCGCGCGCGAGAGGTATAATTTCAACCGGTAGCGCGAAGTGCCCCAATGTATTAACGCGTTTTGAGGCATCTGCAATGCAGATAAAGATCTCAGCGACCTGCGCGATGATTTTCTCACGCGTCAATGCCCCGCCGCCGCCTTTGATCATATGTCCGTGATGATTGATCTCATCCGCGCCATCGATATAGACAGGCAGGGTTTCGATGTCGTTGAGATCCAATACTTTAATCCCATGCATTTTAAGCCGCGCAGTGGTCGCATTTGAGCTCGACACGGCGCCATGATAGCGGGCGTTGAATACCTTGTGGCTAGCCAGAGCGTCAATCAAATAGTTAACGGTTGAGCCCGTGCCAATTCCGATCACAGCCCCTTCTGGTATGCGGGTGAGTATGTAATCGGCGGCGGCTTGGCTAACGAGACGTTTTAAGGTGTCCTGGGACATGCTGACATAGACCGAAAAAGAATTAAAAGAATCAGGGAATTTGCTTATGGGGTTTTAGCGCTTAACTCGCTAGGATACGTTGCCGGCGCGCCTCGAACAGAGCGACGCCGCTGGCTACGGATACATTTAGGCTTTCAACGCTACCGGCCATTGGAATATGCATGACTTCATCGCAGGTTGTGCGGGTTAAGCGACGCATGCCTTCGCCTTCTGCCCCCATGACTAATGCCAGTGAGCCAACTAGTTTGGTCTCATATAAGCTTGTCGGAGCATCATCGGCAGCGCCGACGACCCAAATATCGGCTGCTTGTAATTCACGTAGCGCGCGTGCTAGGTTGGTGACAGAAATATAGGGGGTTGTATCTGCCGCGCCGCTGGCTACTTTTGCTGCGGTAGCATTAAGTCCCACGGCGCGGTCGCGCGGGGCAATCACCGCCTGCGCGCCGGCTGCATTTGCGACGCGCAAGCAAGCGCCAAGGTTATGGGGGTCAGTGACGCCGTCAAGTACTAATAAAAGTGCGGGTCCGCTTATGCCGTCGAGCAACTCGGCCAAATTATGGGCGAGGTGGACCTCGGCTACGCGCGCGACGATGCCTTGGTGGCGATCCGTGCCGGCGAGGCCCCGCAGTCGTTGCTCTTCTGCGGCGATAAGCCGCACCCCGGCGACGCTAGCGACCTTTAAAAAATCTTGCATGCGCCGGTCGCGGCGGCTGGGGTCATATAAGATTTCGCTGATGGTAGCTGCATCATAGCGCAAGCGTGCTGTGACTGCGTGAAAGCCGTAAAGAAGTTTGAGATGGGCCATACTCTAAAGAAGAAATTAAGTGTTTTTGCGCGTGCGTTTTGAGCTAGTCTTAGCACTATCGCGGGATATGGATTGAGCCGTTTCGGCAGACTTTGGGTTTGCGAGTGGGGTTTTTGCTTTAGGTTTTCTCTTAGCTTTGGCAGCGCCAGTCTTGGCTATTGGATGCGCTGGGGTTTTATGAGAGATTTTGCTTGGAGTATCTTGCACCAAAACAAAATCAATTTTACGCGTGTCTAGGTCAACTCGGCTGACCTGCACACGCACCCGATCTGCCAGCCGGTAGCGGGTCCCGGTATGCTCGCCGCGCAATTCATTTTTAATTTCATCATATTGAAAATAATCTGAACCCAGTTCAGTGACATGCACTAGACCTTCAACAAACAGCGTATCAAGCTGTACAAAGATGCCAAATGAAGTCACCGCGCTGATTAAGCCGCCATATTCTGCGCCCAGTTTATCGCGCATAAAATAACATTTAAGCCAGGCTTCAACATCGCGCGAGGCTTCATCTGCGCGTCTCTCATTGGCTGAGCAATGGAGGCCGAGCTCGTTCCAAATAGCTGAATGGCTTTGGCGCGGTCCTTTGTGAGAAGGGTGAGCGCTGTTTTTGTTGGCTTCGTTTTGTAAGGCCTGTGCGCGACTGCTCAGAGCGGTATTGAGTTGCATTTTTGGCAAAAGTGCTGGCTCATAGCGGTTTCCGCTTAAAAGAGCGCGAATTGCCCGATGCGTGAGTAAATCAGGATAACGTCGGATTGGACTGGTAAAGTGAGCGTAAGCTTCGTAAGCCAAGCCGAAATGACCAAGATTGTCTGGGCTGTAAACGGCTTGCTGCATGGAGCGTAGTAACATAGTTTGCAGCATTTGCGCATCTGGCCGTTGGCGGATTTGCGCCATTAGAGCACTATAGTCGCTTGCATGTGGTTTAGCGCCGCCCTCAAGCGAGAGCCCAACGCCGCGCAAAAAGCTGCGTAGATTGGCAAGTTTTTCTTCGGTAGGACTTTCATGGACGCGATATAGCCCAGCGTGTTTATGGCGCTTTAAGAAGTCAGCAGCGCATACATTGGCGGCTAACATGCACTCTTCGATCAATTTATGCGCTTCATTACGCGAGCGCGGGACAATTTGCTCAATTTTCCCAAGTGCGTTACAAATAATATACGTTTCGACCGTATCAAAATCGATCGCGCCGCGCTTCTGCCGCGCGTTTACAAGTAGTTGATAAGCGCCATATAAGTGCTGTAAATGTGGGAGCAAGGAAGCGCGGTTTTGGGCTTCAAGGCTTTTGGTATTCGCTAAGATAGTGGCGACCTCAGTATAAGTCAGGCGTGCCGCCGAATGCATCATAGCGGGATAAAATTGATACGCATGGAGCGTGCCTTGGGCGTCAATCACTAAGTCGCAAACCAGCGCGCAGCGATCTACGCCTGGGTTAAGCGAGCACAGTCCATTCGACAGTTTTTCTGGCAGCATTGGAATCACACGGCGCGGAAAATAAACTGAGGTACTGCGCTCTAGAGCATCCGTGTCAAGCGCATCATTCGGCTTCACATAATGAGATACATCTGCGATCGCGACGATCAGCCGAAAACCATTGCCGCGGCCGACTTTGACCGGTTCGCAATAGACTGCGTCATCAAAGTCGCGTGCATCTTCACCGTCGATCGTGACTAATGGCAAATCGCGCAGGTCAACGCGTTGGTGTAAATCCGCTGGGCGCACTGTGTTAGGCAACTTTGTAGCCTGTGCCAGGGCGGCCTCGCTAAATTGATGGGGCACTCCGTGTTTGCGCACGGCAATTTCAATCTCCATGCCGGGATCGTCGATCTCGCCTAAGATTTCAACAACTTTGCCTAGCGGGGCGGTGTGACGGCTTGGAAAATCAATTAGCTCAACGCTTACGACCTGTCCTGCCTTAGCTTGGCCTTGAGCGCGCGGGGCAATGATAATATCGTGGCCAATGCGTTTATCTTCTGGGGCCAGCACCAGTACGCCATTTTCATTCAGCAAACGGCCAATCACATGAGTATTGGCGCGCTTAGTGATTTCTACAATATGCCCTTCCGGCCGTCCACGGCGGTCGTAGCCAACGATGCGTGCGAGGACACGATCGTTGTGCATGACTTTCTGCATTTCAGCGTTGGAGAGAAAAAGGTCGGTTTGTGCATCGTCACGAATTAAAAAGCCATAACCATCGCGGTGACCTTGAATGCGGCCCGCTATAAAGTTCGAGGATGAAGCTAATTGTAAATAGCCTTCTTGGCTAGATTGAATTTGCTCATCACGCTCCATGGCGGTAAGGCGTTTGAGAAAACCGTCTTGTTCTCTGGCTTTGACCGAGAGGGTTTGCGCAATATCTTTGGCGGTTAGCGGGACAGTGCTCGCGCGCAATACGCTCAGAATCTCTTCGCGGCTTGGAATCGGATATGGGAATTTATTCAATGGCTGATTAATGATTTTTGTTGTAAGCGGGTTTGCTTGTATGAGCGAGGTAAAAGTACAGAAATAAAGTTAATTCACCCCTGCTCTTAGCTAGACAGAGATATTCTAACAGGTAATAATATTTATACAAAATAGTATAAATTTTAAGCTATATCAACCTTTCGCGTTGATGAGTTTGGCTTAATGTTTTCTTTGTTGTATTCTGCGCCCTTCTTATTTTTATCTTTACTCTTAATTATATATGACGGTGCCCGCTCATTCTATACCTAAAGTTGGTTTTGTTTCGTTAGGTTGTCCCAAGGCTCTAGTCGATTCCGAGCAAATTCTGACCCAATTGCGTGCTGAGGGCTATGAAATTTCAGCAACCTATGACGGCGCGGATTTAGTGGTTGTGAACACCTGTGGTTTTATTGACGAAGCCGTGCAGGAAAGTTTGGATACGATTGGCGAAGCTTTACACGAAAACGGTAAAGTGATTGTTACGGGCTGCTTGGGAGCGAGAAAAAGCCAAGGTGGCAGTTCTTTGGTTAAAGACATCCATCCGAAAGTACTCGCCGTTACTGGCCCGCATGCAGTGGGCGAAGTCATGCAGGCGGTGCATCGCCATTTACCAAAACCGCATGATCCATTTGCGGATCTAGTGCCTGCCGCAGGCTTAAAGTTGACCCCTCGCCATTACGCTTACCTAAAAATCTCTGAAGGCTGCAATCACCATTGCACTTTTTGTATTATTCCGTCGATGCGGGGCGATTTAGTCTCGCGGCCGATAGCGGAAGTTATGCTAGAGGCGGAGAATTTGCTGCGCGCGGGCGTACGTGAACTCTTGGTGATTTCTCAGGACACTAGCGCCTATGGGGTTGATGTTAAATATCGGACGGGCTTTTGGCGTGGCCGGCCATTAAAAACCCGGATTACTGAGCTGGCTACTGCATTGGGTGAGTTAGCGGCTGAGCATAACGCCTGGGTACGCCTACATTATGTCTACCCCTATCCACATGTCGACGAACTGCTGCCGTTGATGGCGCAGCAGCGTATTTTGCCTTATCTAGATGTTCCGTTTCAACACGCGCATCCGGCGGTGTTAAAACGGATGAAACGCCCCGCGAATGCGCAAAAATCGCTTGAGCGAGTGCAAGCGTGGCGCGCGCTCTGTCCTGAGCTGACGATTCGGAGCACCTTTATTGCAGGTTTCCCCGGGGAAACGGAGGCCGAGTTTGAAACTTTGCTGGATTTCATCCGCACTGCCGAGTTGGATCGGGTTGGGTGCTTTGCTTATTCTCCGGTAGCCGGCGCTGCGGCGAATGAACTGCCGGGGGCACTGCCTGATGCCGTGCGCAATGAGCGGCGCGCGCGTTTTATGGAAGTGGCGGAGGCCGTATCAGTGCAGCGTTTAAAGCGTAAAGTAGGGCAGACGTTGCGGGTCTTGGTGGATGAAGTGAATCAAGCTGGAGGTATCGCGCGTTCGTCTGCAGATGCGCCGGAAATCGATGGTGTGGTTTATATTGAGCCAGTGACTCATGCTTCCCACACCTATCAAGCAGGGGATTTCGTTGACGTAAAAATTACTGGCGCGCAAGGGCATGATTTATGGGGCGAAGTGTCTAGCGTAACGAACTGAACGGTTAACCTACTAATAAGTACGATGATTGTCTATGGATACGCATTTGCAAACTGAGCTTGTGCATCATGCACAAGCCAACCTGATAGCCGGCTGGGCGGCAATACCAGCGCCCGTGACACGGGCCTCGACCGTTCTCTTTCCCAATCTCGCCGCGTTGCGTGCGCTTGACTGGCGTCATGATGCGCAATGGCGCTATGGTTTGCACGCCACTCCTATTTCTCATGCTCTCGCGCAGCAGTTGGCTGCGCTTGAGGGTGCGACACAGGCTTTGCTGCAGCCTTCCGGCTTAGCCGCCATTGTGAATGTGTATCAGGGTTTGCTACAGCAGGGCGATGATGTGCTGATCCCGGATAATGCCTATACGCCAAATCGTGATTATGGCGCTTGGCTAGCGAGATTTGGTATTTCTGCCCGTTATTATGATCCGCTCATAGGCGCCGACATTGCTCAGCTTATACAGGCTAATACACGTTTGATTTGGCTTGAAGCGCCGGGCTCGGTGACGATGGAAGTGCCGGATGTGCGTGGCATCACGCAAATTGCTCGGGCACGAGGTATTTACACAGCGCTAGATAATACTTGGTCAGCCGGACTCGCTTTTAAGCCGTTTGAACATGGCTGCGATATTTCGGTGCAAGCCCTGACTAAATATCAGTCTGGTGGCAGTGATATTTTGATGGGCGCTACGCTCACGACAGATACGGAACTGTATTTGAAACTCAAGCAAGCGCGTATGCAGCTTGGGTTTGGGGTCTCCGCCGATGATTGTGCTCTCGTCTTGCGCGGTTTGCCTAGTATGAAGGTGCGCTACGCGGCTCATGAACAGAGTGCATTGGCGCTGGCGCGGTGGTTAAAAACACGACCTGAAGTGGCGGCTGTATTACATCCGGCGTTACCGGACTGCCCAGGCCATGCATTTTGGAAACGAGATTTTTCTGGCTCGGGAGGATTATTTTCGGTTGTGTTTGATGAAAAATATACATCCGCGCAAATAGATCGTTTTGTTGAAGGGCTCCAATTTTTTAAATTGGGGTTCAGCTGGGGCGGCGCATTAAGCTTGGCGCTACCTTATGATGTAGCACCGCTGCGCACGGCGACGCGCTGGCCTCATCGCGGCGGGTTAGTGCGCTTTTTTATTGGCTTGGAAGACGAACGTGATTTGCGCGCAGATCTTGAGCGCAGTATGTCGACCCATTTGCTAGGCTAAAGTTCAATGAATCTTATTCTTCAGAGTACTCAACTACTGTCTAGTGCGCAACTTGAGCAGGCGCGCGTAGTGGCTGGTGGCGTAGCGGCGCTGCGCCTGGATGACTATGCCGCACGTATTCTCAATGTGGATTTAGCTTTGCGGGCGCAAGTGACGGCCTGGTGCGCGCAGCACCAACTTGACTGTGCATATATGCCGCCAAGGTCTTTGGCTGAATTTAGTTTAGTCGTGATGGATATGGATTCGACTCTGATCACGATCGAATGCATTGATGAAATAGCTGATTTTTGCGGTCTTAAATCTAAAGTAATGGCCCTGACCGAAGCCTCTATGCGTGGCGAGATAATTGATTTCGAGGAAAGCCTGCGGCGTCGAGTCGCTTTGTTAAAGGGACTCAATGCCAATGTGTTGGAGCAAGTATGGCGGAAACGTCTAAAGCTCTCATTAGGAGCACAACGCATGCTGGCCGGAGTGCAAGCCGCAGGTTTGCATACGCTTTTAGTTTCGGGCGGGTTCACCTTCTTTACAGAGCGGCTGGCCGCTCGTCTCAGATTGGATTATGCATACGCGAATAGGCTTGGCATTCATCATGGCAAGCTCACTGGTGAGGTGGTGGGTGAGATTGTGGATGCTCAGGCCAAAAAGCGGCGGCTCTATGAAGTGTGTGCTGAATTGGGGATTACGGCTTCGCGTGCTATCGTGATAGGAGATGGAGCCAATGATCTGTTAATGATGGCGCCGGCGGGTCTGTCTGTGGCTTTTCGAGCGAAGCCCGTGGTGCGGCAAGCGGCAGATGTATCGTTGGAGTATATTGGTTTGGACGGGATATTGCGCTTATTTGGATGAAATCTCGGCTATTGGTTTAAACTGAAAAACTATTGCCTTATGTCATTTTGACGAAGCGTAATATACTTAAATAAGTTATAAAAAAAGCCAAGGAGTAACTTATGAAATACCCAATCACTAAAGTGGCCAAAGCTTCATGCGTGCTTGCCATCTTTGCCTTAATGGGAATGGGGCAGTTGGCGCGGGGCCAAATGCCTAAATCTCTGGATGCGCCGATTCATTACACGGTCAAAGTGGTGTCCAAGCTCTATGGTAATGCACAAGAAACCCGCCTGATTGCATCCGGTGAAGTGGATGATTTTACCTGGAAAACTGTGCCGCCTGCGGGGGCTGTACCGATAGATCGGCAGTGCCCTGACTGGGAAAATGTACCGCGTGACAGCGAACATGCAATGTTGCGGCAGACAAAAGTGCGGCTTGCGCCGATTGTCGGCCAAGACGGTGTGGCAACGATTCAATTAAGTTTTCGCGCTCATGCGCCTCAAGGAACTTATCTTTATAAAAAGAAAAGCGGCCAAAAGGTGCGCTGCCCTAAAGATCGCGTGCATCACCAAATTGTGCGCTTTACCTTGCCCACTAATGGAGTCTCCAAGACCATCAAGCTGACGGATGGAACAATTTTGACGGTGACTGCGACTAGGTGAGAGGCGTTTGATAGCCCAGCGCGAAGTACAGACAGTAATTGCTCAGAGTGTGTCGCCCCAATAGTGTTTTCTTGGAAGCAGCATATCTATCAAAATGCTTAAATCTAAGCAAAACATATGCCTTACAAGCTACCTAGATAACCTTAAAAGGGGAATGCATATGGATGCTATTTATCGGCTCCGAGCCTATGCTGCTATGAAACCTATGCATTTCCATGTATTGACTTCCACGTTTGTATCGTCGTCAGGGCAGATTTAAATCAATTAGGAATTTAAAATTTTATTGCTGCTCTTTTGGTACAAAGTGGAGTTATATTATTTAGAGAGAGAATGCTATTGGAATGTTGTCATTCTGAGCTGAAATTCACCAAAGAAGCGACGATAGGGAAAATACAGTTGCCTAGAGGGGTGTTAGTCATGGAATCATGCTGCATCGAAGGTATGCTCGTCTTCAATGAACTGATTCCAATGCAAGTATGATCGGAAAAAATTTTATTAAATACGAATTTCATATTTTATCGTAGTTTTTTAATAAAATTTGGCTGCTATATTCCCACTATCTTTAGTGAATAAATCTTTAAAATGTTGCTTATGAACCGCTGTGTATATAAAATTAGTGGTGGGTTTTCTAGGTTTCAAGTAAAGTATTTTATACTAGACAGCAACATTAAAAAATGAATAAGCAAAATTGGCTTTTTTGATTTCGCTCTATAATTTTTTTTGAGATTAAATGGGAGTGCTTTTGGAGCAAAGGAAATGATTATTAATCAAAAGCGATTGCGTTATTTTCACGCAGTTCACACTCATGGGCAAATCCGCAAAGCCGCAGATTATTTAAATACTGATGGTTCTGTTATCACCCGCCAGATTGCACTACTAGAAGAAGAGATAGGTGAAAAATTATTTGAGCGACATTCTCGAGGTATGGCATTAACTGAGGTGGGAGCGTTATTAATTGATTATTATCATCATACTCAGAAAGCTCAGCAAGATTTTGAAGTAGGTTTACAGGAATTGCGCGGAATGAAGCGAGGCACAATTCATATTGTTGTGCTCAAAGCGTATGGTGAGATTCTAGTAGAAAGTGTGCTAGGTGATTTTTGTAAAGAGCATTCTGGCTTAAATATTTCGATTAAAGAAACAAGTACAGCTGATCAAGCAGTAGCCGAAATAATCGCAGATGAAGCGCATATCGGAATTATGAGCCATTATTCTCTAAATGATCCAAATATTAAGTATAGTGTTTGTGCGCCACTTCCTATGTGCTTAGTGGTTAATCCTAATCATCCGCTGGCTAGCCAAAAAAAGGTTACTTTCTTAGAGGCTGCGCGTTACCCTCTGGCGTTGCCGTCCACCGCATCTAATTTGTGGCATATGATTCAAGAAGCCGAACGCATGGAGAATATTCAGCTAATTCCAGCATTTATCAGTGATTCTATTTCTACCCGAAAAAAGTTTTCTAGTATTGGCAACGGCGGAACGTTGATGTCAGCACTTGCTGCAGCTCAGGAAATTAAAATGGGTCAACTGGTGGCGCTTGAAATAGATCACCAATGTTTTCAAGCGTTCCAGCTTTGTTTGGCCGTCAAGAGGAATAAGCCATTTCTTCCGGCAATGAATCAATTATTTAGAATGCTCGAAGCAAAATTAGGAGCTTGCGCGCAGGTTGCTAAGAATCTGAGCGCTCATTAACGAAACTGAACCACTGGTGGATCAACTTGATTACTCGTCGCACAACCATTAAGGCGCTCGCCGTTGCTGCAACCGCCCCTTTTGTATGGGCACCTTCTCGAGCGGCGTCGCGGCGGAAGCCGATCGTCATACGTGATCCTGGTGGAATTTATACAAAAATATATCAAGATATTTTATACCAGCCCTTTACGGACAAGACGGGTATTCCAGTGAGGAGCGTCCAGTCTGATGCAGAACCGACTGCGCAGATTCGAACGATGGTTAAGAGTAAGAGTTATCTATGGGATATGGTGGCAATCAGTCATCGGGCGATTCCATTTCTGACAATAGGCAAGGAGGTTTATCTAGAAAAACACGAGCTTGAAGACGATCCTATTGTTTCATCGATTCCGCCTCATTTTAGATCTAAGTACGGAGTCGGCACGAATGCATATGCGACCGTACTTGCATATAGGATAGATGCTTTTAAAGGGCGTCAAGCACCGCAATTATGGAAGGATTTTTGGGATGTAAAAGGATTCCCGGGCCGTCGTAGTCTACGTAAGCTTCCTTACGACACGATTGAAATTGCATTAATGGCAGATGGTGTTCCGGCAAAAGAGATTTATCCGTGTAATCTCGATAGAGCGCTTCGTAGTCTTGATAAAATTAAGTCTGATGTCTCAGTCTGGTGGGTGGGCAGCGGACCGCAGACCGAACACTTTCTGAAAACCCGTGAAGTTGATTTAATCCCTGTTTTTAGTATTTGGGCGCAGGCTGCCATAGATGCTGGCGCACCGGTCGCAATTTCATGGGAACAGCACCTTTACGGATGTCACAATTGGGCAATTTTAAAGGGAACCCCTAACGCCGATGCATGCCGACAATTTATTCGGTTTGCCTGTCTCCCAGAGCGGCAAGCGCTACTCGCGCCATACGGAATTGGACCGACTCACCCTGACGCTTTTAAGCCAAATTATATTGATCCAAAATATGTTAAGCGTCTTCCGACTCATCCAGATAACCTTAAAAAAGGTTTATTTATTGATGCTTCGTATTGGCTTAAACAGGATGACATCATCCAACGATTTAACCATTGGCTCTTGGGTTGATATCCGAGGTATATCACCAATTCATCTAATGTGCCTGTGACCCAATGTGGCTAGCCCAACAAATGGAATATGCTGACTGAATTATGTCTGTCGTCCGGCGATAAGCCGCTGGATGCTTTCAGCAGATAAAGAAGTAGGGGAGAAGGTACTGCAGTATTTTGGGGGGAAATTCTATTGGAATCTTGTCATTCTGATCAGAAATTCACCAAAAGTATGGCGAAAAACTGCGCTTTGATAAGCTATTGATTTATAAAAATCTGTGGGTTGCGGGGGCAGGATTTGAACCTACGACCTTCGGGTTATGAGCCCGACGAGCTGCCAGACTGCTCCACCCCGCGTCCGGTAAGAGAAGAACTATAACAAAATATTGTAGGATGTGCAATAGGTCATTTCTCTTATTTGCGAATCCACGCGCAGAATTAGATTAGGGTTGATTGATTGGGTTACTCGTTGTCACGTTTTTGAAGGTTGGAATAGGCAGCCTTTGTATATCGCTCACCCCGCTTGCGCTGCGCTCGGGAGTCACTACCACTAGGTATTTTAGGCCTGGCGTATGATTATCTTCTCCTTGCAATTGGCTATATAAATGAGATGGAACCCATGAAGTTTCTGCTTTTATCAGCGTTTTGGCTAGGTCATCAAGCTTTTGAATGCGCTGCGTCAGTTGTTGGATTTGCGCTTTGAGATGGGATCTTTTTTCATGGCTTGCATCTTTTTGCGCGACTAATTTGAGCTCATGTTTTTTCTGCTTTTGCTTTAATACCGTGGCTAGGTTTGCGCATTCGTCCAATTGCGCCGCGATTGCTGGGTTGATGAGCAAACGTTCCGCAGAAACTGGATACGCTTTAGGTGTTTCTATTTTTGTATTTAAGAAACCTTCTAGGGCCTCTTGACCAGGTAGATTAGTCCAACGTTGTCTAGCATGATGTTCAAAGTCGCGCGCTTTTAGATGTATGACATCGCGATATGTCAATTCAGGAATAATGCCCTGTTCGTCTTGTTCTATGTGCACTACATTGAGGTGCCCACGCCGTGATGAAGAAAGTATGAGCGAAGGCAAGAGCGCTTTGCTGCGTAAGCTGAGGGTAAGATCGCTCTCTTTGGAGATTGGAATTCCAGTCGGAGCGAGAGAGGTGGATTGCATGAGCATCGTTTTGTTTCTCCAGCCGCGACTTTTCTCTTCACTTTGTTGCTGATTGCTCTGTACAGTGCGTTTGTCATGGAGCACAGTTTCATTGAAAAGAGTCAGGGCGCCTCCTAATCGTATAGGTTGCTTGACATCTAATTGGGATCCCATAAAAACGCCTGAGAAGAAGCCCAGTTCAGTCTGCCCTATTTTTTGCCAACTTAACGCGATATTAGGATTTTTGTAAAAGCACTCGGATGCGTAATACTCCAAGTTATCTTTAGCATCGGTGGCTTTTTTAACTGATTCCCAATATAGCTTAGCCATCTCTTCGCCATTTTTACGCCATTCCCGTTCGCTGTCTTCGCTAGAGAGTTGGCTGCGGCTAGGCACAGGTCTGCGAGTGGAGATTTCTGCGTCATACCCTTTGGTCCATCGTCCGAAGGGGCCGCCACCTGCGCCAATACCGCCAATAATATTTAATTTAGGTTGTTCTTCAATAAGAGGGAGGCCTGCAACAACGTTAACGCCAGTGTAGCCGGCGTTTTGCTTCGAAGCTCCAAAGGCAAAGAAACGGGTCGATTCGGTGGAGCCAATTTTATAAGTGGCCTGGTTGCTATGGGAAGCCTTTAGAGAAGGAATAATACTGACTCCAAGCCCAATTGGTAATGCTACGTTGATACCCCTTCTACCGCCGCTGGTGGTTTGGCGAGAGTTGCCCGTCTGATGTTGCTCCATGAAAGCTTGTGCTTGTTTATGGAGTGTTTCACTTGTGATTTCATCGAGCGCTGGGGTGATAAAAGGGGCTAATTTTTCTATTTTTTGGATTCGATCATTAAAATTTCTCTGGATATTTTTTAAACCATATTTATCCGAAAATTTTTTTTCATTTTTATTTGAAAAAAAATCTTCGCCTATTTTTTTGAGAGCGTTCAAATCGAATGGAGCAGATTTCAAGTGCTTAGAGCGCGAGCGAAAAAATCTGAAGCGACTCAACGGCACCATTTTTACCTCTAACATCTCAAGCATTGCTTTAATTTCCGTGGCAGGAAGTCGACTGGCTTGGCTTTCAATAAGCCGCGTTGCCTTTTTCCGTATTTTGCGACTGGCACGAGTTGCTAAGTCATAATTTTGGGGGTGGGCAAACCCTTGTTTCGTCTGAGATGAGATAGATTGCTCGGTCCATGCCTCGAGTTGGGCTACCTGAAGCACAGTGTTTAGAAATAAATTCCGCTCGGAATCACGCCGAGGGGTTGGGCTGATTTGGCGGGTATTGAGTCGATTCATGCCTTCGTTATAGAGTAGCTGGCAAGCATCAATCAGAGCGTTGTTATACTCTTGGATCTGCTTCTGATCGATCCCGAATAAGGGATTATCGTTTGGCGCATAGGGCGTTTTATCTTGGTTAGCCACATTGCGCAAATTCTTGGCAATCTGTTTTCCGCGCGCGCGCCAATATCGTTTGCTCCAAATGGACGTTTGTGCGATTTCGTCTCGGATTTTTTTGTGGCGATCCCCGCGCTCGACCCAGTCAGTTCCGGCTTTGTAAGAACGGTCTCTAACTCGGCAAAGTTCCGAGCCTTCTTGATTTTCACGAAAACCCCATTGCCAGAGGCGAAAAGCGGCGGCTTGAGATCGGTCAAGGGATTTTTTTGGAAATTCAGAAGATAAGCTTAGGTCAAGCAAACGGGCGGATTTAAGGGCCTGCAGCGCTAGATCGGCTTTAGGCTCTTGCTCAAGCTGACTCCTTGTGTTGAGATCATTCAGGTTGATCAAAGCCGAGTCGCGTGGGCCTAGTAATTCATTGAGTAAGTATGAGGCTTGTAAATAAACTGTTAAAACCTCTGCTGGGCCGGTGTTAAACATACCGGTTTGCTCACGAGGTAAATTTTGCAGTCTTAATAAAGCAGTTAAGACAGTGCCTTTCAAATGCGCCATTTCTTGGGCGCAACGCCAGGCGAGTTCATCGATCTTAGATGCAACTTGAGCGCCCGTCGGATTTATTTCAAGTTTTTTCGTAAGCCTTTCTAATACCTGCTTGGCCTGCTGCAAGTCGCCCTCACAAACCTGCGCTAGCTGATAGGCAACAGGTATCAGACCGAGTTCTAGAAAATTAGAGGGAGACTGAGTTTTTTGTAAATGCGTGTTGATCGATTGAAGGAATTGATGCGTTTCATGCTTTTTCGCCGCGGGAAATAAGTCGAGCAATACATTGTCGATTTGCCCTGGTGCGAGGCAATTAGCATCAAGTTGCTGTTTTGGTTTAATGGCATACTCAATTGAGCTGGCCCAGTCATCAGCCTCTTTCTTTACTGCGCGCTGCTTGAGTGCATATACCGCTTTTTTTAAATTTAGCTTGGATAACCATTGCGGCCATAATTTTCCAGCGCGTTTAAGATCGGGCGGAGATGCGTCAGAGGTAGGTATGGGAGGAAGAGGGCGGACTTCAGCAATCGTTTTTAATGGCCGTGCCGCGGTATCCGGCGGCCTGACATGATCGCTAATGATCTTAGTCGGGGTAAACGCAAGGTTAGATGAAATGGAGGGGGTCGGCTTACCAAAACTCAGATCGAGCAAATCTGTAAACTCAGCCTGTAATTTTTCGATGCGCTTTTGGATGCGCTTCTCGCTGTAACTCAATGGAGTGTCAGTTAAGGAAGACGTTTCTTCCACTAGAGTTACCAATGACCGGGCGCTGGCTGAAGAGGCAGGCGTGCGTTCCACAGAATATCCTGTTGTGCGACCTAATCAAATTGACTAGGTATCCTATTGCAATGTTGATCTGCTATAGGCTGATTGTTTTACTAATTCAAAAGATTGATGCGGGCGGATGCGAAAAGAAGTTATCCTTAACGATTTAAGAGCAATGGATTTTTCGCCAAGCAAGGCGCCGTTTTGTGTGTCAAGCATTATTTTCTAAAGTTTTTTATGCATGGACGACGGCACTGCGCGCGCTTAGGCTTCGAATTTTTATTCTATGATGGCCTGATGGCTTAATACAGATAATAAAAAAATTTATTTTAAATTACATTGAGCTTTGTGATTGATCAATCCGCCTACTTTATTTTCACTTAAAATAGGTTTATTTAAAGCTAAAGCGCCAAATGAATCCGCCTGGAGTTATTAACTAGGCGAGAGCAGATTTATATCTGCTCGCTGATGATGAAAACCCTGCCTATTTCTTCACCTGATTGCCAATGAGGCCGCCAGCGGCAGCGCCGCCCAGCGTACTCAGCATATTGCCGCCCAGCGCTGCGCCAGCCACGCTGCCGATGCCTGCGCCAATGGCGGTATTGCGCTGGCGAGTTGTCATGCTTTCGCAAGCGGTTAGACTCACAACCATACTGGCAAGAAGAATGGCGGCGCTAAGAGATTTGATCGCTTTTAATTCCATGGTGGGGTTTCCTTCAAAGATGCGCTAAAAAGGTCTGTGTAGCTAAGGCGCAGTGCCAAGCTATAGATAATCTTACGCCATGAATTTGCGTCGAATCGTATGGATTGCGGATAAATTTGTATTTAAATGTTTCTGCACATGCGAAGCTTGCGCACGAGCGGTTTTATTCCGCTCGTCGCATTTTTGATGACGGCCTTATTTTATTTATTGACGCTGATAAATTTCTGCTCCGCTGCGTATGAATTCAATCGCTTTTTCAGTTTGTCCCTGAACCAGTGCCTGTTCCGCTGAGACCCCCGTTTTGGCGGCAAAATCACGCACATCTTGCGTGATTTTCATGGAGCAAAAATGAGGTCCGCACATGGAACAGAAATGGGCTACTTTGGCTGAGTCTTTAGGTAGTGTTTCATCATGAAATTCACGTGCTTTATCAGGATCTAAGCCCAGATTGAATTGATCTTCCCAACGAAACTCAAAGCGTGCCTTTGACAGGGCGTTATCACGAATCTGTGCGCCTGGATGCCCTTTCGCCAAATCTGCTGCATGGGCGGCGAGTTTATAAGTGATAATGCCTTCTTTAACGTCATCTTTATTCGGCAAGCCCAAATGCTCTTTAGGCGTGACATAACAGAGCAGCGCCGTGCCAAACCAGCCAATCATGGCGGCGCCAATGCCTGAAGTAATGTGATCGTAACCTGGCGCAATATCGGTGGTCAGCGGCCCAAGTGTATAAAATGGTGCTTCCCGACACCAATCGAGTTGCAACTCCATATTTTCTTTGATTAACTGCATCGGCACATGGCCTGGGCCTTCAATCATGACTTGCACATCATGCTTCCAGGCGATTTGCGTGAGTTCCCCCAGCGTTTTTAATTCAGCTAATTGAGCTTCGTCATTGGCATCGTAAATCGAGCCTGGGCGTAGCCCATCGCCCAGTGAAAAGCTCACATCATAAGCTTTCATGATTTCGCAAATTTCTTCAAAATGCTCATAAATGAAACTTTCGCGATGATGGGATAGGCACCATTTTGCAATAATAGAGCCGCCGCGCGACACAATCCCAGTCATGCGCTTAGCGGTCATTGGCACATAGCGCAGCAGCACGCCAGCGTGAATTGTGAAGTAATCCACGCCTTGCTCAGCCTGTTCAATTAACGTGTCGCGAAAAATCTCCCAAGTTAGGTCTTCTGCTTTGCCATTGACTTTTTCAAGCGCTTGGTAAATCGGTACTGTGCCAATTGGCACGGGGCTGTTGCGTAGAATCCATTCACGCGTTTCATGAATATTTTTGCCGGTGGATAAATCCATCACCGTATCGGCCCCCCAACGAGTGGCCCAAGTCATTTTATCGACTTCTTCGCCAATCGATGAGCCGAGAGCTGAATTGCCGATGTTTGCATTAACTTTAACCAAGAAATTGCGGCCGATGATCATCGGCTCGATTTCGGGGTGGTTAATATTCGCTGGGATGATGGCTCGGCCGCGGGCGATTTCGTCGCGCACAAATTCTGGCGTAATTTCATAAGCATTGTGCTGTGCGCCTGGCTGGCTTGAGAGCGCGGCGCCAAAAGCTTGTCCAGGATGTTGTCGGCTGAGTAGCTCCACCAGCCGCTCGCCTTGCGGTCCGCTCGCGCGTAGGCTGGCTAGATATTCGGCGCGGCATTGATTTTCGCGGAGTGCAACGAACTCCATTTCAGCGGTGATGATGCCTTGCCGCGCATAGTGCATTTGACTCACATTGGCGCCTGCTTTAGCGCGCCGCGGCGCGCGCTTGGAGCCGGTGAATTGCGTCTCGGTGTGATTTTTGTCCGCTGCGCGTTCGCGGCCAAAGCGGCTCATAGGGTGGGGCAGAGCTTCGGTATCGCCGCGGTCAAGAATCCAGCTATCGCGCAATGGCTCTAGACCACAGCGAATATCAATCTGGGCCTGTGGATCAGTGTATGGACCGGAGGTATCATAGACAAACACCGGTGGATTTTTTTCCGCGCCAAAATTACTGGGGGTATCCGCTTGCGCGATCTGGCGCATCGGCACGCGTAGATCCGCGCGTGAGCCAGTCACATAAATTTTGCTGGAATTAGGCAACGGTTGAATGGCGGCGCTATCGACATGGGCGGTGGCGGAAATGAATTTTGGCTTAGCATTCGCAGTTGTCACAATATACTCCAGTTAGCAGTTACGTATGACTTAGTTTTTTGTCGGACCGAGATCCAGTTTGAGGCCGCTAGCATACAGCGTCGTAGGCGGCGCGCAAAGGACTTGGTTTGGAGGCGTTACAATTTTGCCGTATTATCCGTGTAAAAACCTAAGCCATCGAGCATTTTCAGCCTGGCCTTAATTCCACAATTTTAGATGTGGATTGTCGTTGGACTGAAAAAAGTATAGAATTATAGACGTAATGGGAGCTTAAGCTCAGCACGACGTAAGTAAGACATGTAGCTAGCAAAAAGATGGGCATTGAGCCCATTTTTTTTTGGCGAGCAAATTGGGATTGCTGCATAGGCCGCTTAAGCCATTTTTCAAGCCGCTTTGTGTGGAGCCAATAAATGCAACTGATAGAAACTACTGTCGCCGGGCTGGGTTATGAACTGGTTGATATAGAGTATGGCGCGCGTGGCGTGCTGCGTATATTTATTGATCAAGCAGCAGGGATTACAATTAAGGATTGCGAAAAAGTGAGCCACCAGCTCCAGCAGGTGCTGACGGTTGAAAATGTGGATTACGAGCGCCTTGAGGTGTCATCGCCGGGATTAGACCGGCCGCTAAAGAAATTAGTCGATTTTGAGCGCTTTGCCGGCAGCGAAGCGGTAGTCACTTTGAGAAAAGCACTGGCTGGCCGCAAGCAATACCGGGGTGTTTTGCAGCAACCTCAAGGTGAAACGATGAAGCTGCAATTTGAAGGCAAAGAAGGTCCAGCCGTGCTGGATTTTACTTTAGCTGACCTTGATAAGGCCCGCCTTGTCCCGCAGATCGAATTTTAGGAGTTATAAGCAATGAGTCGCGAAGTATTGATGCTGGTAGATGCGCTCGCCCGCGAAAAAAACGTCAATAAAGAAGTGGTCTTTGTTGCGCTTGAAGCGGCACTCGCTTCGGCCACAAAGAAATTATACAATGAAGAGGTCGAGATTCGAGTAGCGATCAACCGCGCTAGCGGGTCGCACGAAACTTTTCGTCGTTGGTTGGTGGTGCCGGATGAAGCCGGCTTGCAAGAGCCTGATAAACAGATTCTGTTGTTTGAAGCGCTTGAGCAAATTCCCGAGATCGAAGTTGACGATTACCTGGAAGAGCCGATTGAATCAATTGGCTTTGGGCGGATTGGCGCGCAAGCGGCTAAGCAAGTGATTTTGCAAAGAATTCGTGACGCTGAGCGTGAGCAAATTCTGAACGACTTTCTAGAGCGCGGCGAAGTCATCATGACGGGCACGGTCAAGCGGCTCGATAAAGGCAATTTGATCGTTGAGTCGGGGCGCCTCGAAGCATTGCTGCGCCGTGATCAACTGATTCCACGAGATAATCTGCGCGTCGGCGATCGGGTGCGAGCTTGGCTACTTAAAATCGACCGCGTCGCCCGCGGGCCGCAGATTGAACTCTCCCGCACAGCACCAGAGTTTCTAGTCAAATTATTCGAGATAGAAGTACCCGAAATTGAGCAGGGTTTGCTGGAAATTAAATCGGCCGCGCGCGATCCTGGCATACGCGCTAAGATTGCCGTAGTTGCTTATGATAAGCGGATTGACCCAATTGGCACTTGTGTCGGCATTCGAGGCTCGCGGGTACAGGCGGTGCGGAATGAAATCGGCGGCGAAAACATAGATATTGTCCTTTGGTCGGAAGATCCCGCTCAATTCGTTATCAATGCATTGGCTCCCGCGGTGGTTCAGTCGATCATGGTGGATGAAGAAAAACATGCAATGGATGTGGTTGTCGATGAGACTGAATTGGCTTCTGCGATTGGCCGGAGTGGACAGAACGTGCGTTTAGCCAGCGAGCTTACGGGTTGGCAAATTAATATCATGACGCCAGACGAGTCCGCTGAAAAGCAAGAACAAGAGCGCTCAGCTTTGCGTGATTTGTTTATCGCTCGTTTAGATGTGGATGAAGAAGTCGCCAACATTTTGTTGGATGAAGGGTTTACTAGCCTGGAAGAAGTTGCCTACGTGCCGCTTAACGAAATGCTTGAAATTGAGGAGCTTGATGAAGCTACGGTGCATGAATTGCGGAATCGAGGGCGCAATGCATTACTCACCATGGCGATTGCAAACGAAGAGCAAGTTGAAAATATCGCCCTTGATTTGAAAACGCTCGAAGGCATGAGTCCCGACTTGCTTTCAAAACTGGCTGAGCATCAGATACAAACGCGTGATGAGTTAGCGGAACTGGATGCCAGTGAGTTAATTGAGATCGCGGCAATGGATGAAGAAGTCGCGAAAGCTTTGATTATGAAAGCGCGCGAACACTGGTTTCAATAACGTCTCGCGTTATGCATGCTTAGCGAATAAGTTAAGTTAGAGCGTTAAAGAACTGTTTTAGTTTTAGAGTGCGGTAAATAGAAATGAATGAGGTATGAATGGCGAGCAATAATGTAGCTCAATTTGCCGCAGAACTTAAAATGTCTGCTGGCGTGTTGCTAGAGCAATTGCGTGCGGCTGGCGTTGCGAAACAAAGTACGGATGATGTATTGTCGGAAGCTGACAAGGCGCGTCTATTAGAGCACCTGCGTCGGGTTCACGGTGCGGATGACACAGAAAAACGCAAAATCACGTTGACGCGTAAACAAGTATCGGAAATCAGGCAATCTGATGCAACGGGCAAGGCTCGCACCATTCAAGTTGAAGTGCGTAAAAAACGCGTCTTTGTTAAGCGCGATGAAACTGTCGGCGTGAGCGAAACAGCTCCGGTGGAGACCGCGGAAGCGGATAAAGCCGAGTTGGAACTTCGCCGCGAGGAAGAGGCGCGCCGGCAAGCTGAGTTATTTGCTCGTCAGGCCCAAGAACAGCAAGAGCGCCAAGCGCAACTTGCACGTGAAGAAGCTCAGCGCAAGCTGCGCGAAGAGGAGCTTGAAGCTGAACGCCGTCGTGCTGAAGAAGAGGCTGCTAAACAGGCTGTCACTGAAGCTGCAGCGCCAGCTAACGCACCCATTCCCCAACTGCCTAACGCAACTGATGCGGCAACGCAGGATGTGAGCCAAGTGGCGTCAACCACTTCAGCCACAGAGCAGAAAGCGCCAGGACAAACTGCTGCCGTGCCGGCTGAGCAGCCGTCGCGCCAAGCAGCGCGCAGAGCGGGCGCTGCTATTCAAGAAGCGCCAGCGCGCGTCGTTGACGAAGCAGAAATCCAACGCCGGCGCGCAGCGGCTGAAGCAGAGGCGCTGGCGATCCGAGAAATGATGAATACGACGCGCACCGTAACGCGCGCCGTTGCAGTAAAACCGGCAGCAGCGCCGCCCGCAGCGGTTGCGGCCAAAGGGACCTTGCATAAACCTGCAAAACCCGCAGGCGCAACTGGTGTTAAAAAAGACGTTAAGAAAGAAGTTAAAAAACCAGCCACTGCGGTTGCGACAACCGATAAAAAGAAACCGGCAAAGACATCGACTTGGCAAGACGATGCAGCTAAGCGCCGGAGCATCAAAACTCGCGGCGATGCGAGTGGCGGTATGGACCATGGTTGGCGTGGCGGCCCTAAAGGCGGGCGTAAGCATCATCGTGACGATCGCACAACTTTCCAAGCGCCGAGCGAGCCGATTGTGCGCGAAATTCATGTGCCTGAGACCATTAGCGTGGCGGACCTCGCGCATAAAATGTCAGTCAAGGCTTCTGAAGTCATTAAAGTGATGATGAAGCTAGGCCAGATGGTGACAATCAACCAAGTACTGGACCAAGAAACTGCAATGATTGTGGTCGAAGAATTGGGTCACACTGCGTTAGCGGCTAAACTGGATGATCCTGAGGCGCTATTGATTACCGGCGACTCACATGACGCGGAGAAATTGCCGCGGCCACCGGTGGTAACCGTGATGGGCCATGTGGATCACGGAAAAACTTCATTGCTGGATTATATCCGCCGGGCTAAAGTGGCTTCTGGCGAGGCTGGGGGCATTACACAGCACATTGGCGCATATCACGTCGAAACGCCGCGTGGGGTGATCACCTTCTTAGATACGCCAGGCCATGAGGCATTTACAGCCATGCGCGCGCGTGGTGCGCAGGCCACGGATATTGTGGTGTTAGTGGTGGCCGCAGATGACGGCGTGATGCCGCAAACTAAAGAAGCCATTGCTCATGCTAAAGCAGGTAATGCGCCGCTGGTGGTAGCGATCAATAAAATCGACAAACCTGGCGCGAATGAAGAGCGTGTCAAGCAGGAGTTAGTTGCGCAAAGCGTAGTTCCTGAAGAATACGGCGGCGATGCTCCGTTTGTGCGGGTTTCTGCTAAAACTGGAGAAGGCATTGATGAATTGCTCGAGCAAATTTTATTGCAAGCAGAAGTGCTTGAGTTGACTGCGCCGGTCTCTGCCTTAGCTAAGGGTTTAGTGATTGAAGCCAGGCTAGATAAGGGTCGAGGGCCCGTCGCAACCATTTTAGTGCAATCCGGCACCTTAAAAAGTGGAGATATTGTACTCGTGGGTTCGGCTTATGGTCGTGTGCGCGCTATGTTGGATGAAAATGGCAAGCCGACGACGCAAGCCGGCCCCTCAATTCCGGTTGAAATTCAAGGGTTGTCCGAAGTGCCTGGCGCTGGCGAAGAAGTTATTGTGCTGCCTGACGAGCGTAAAGCCCGTGAGATTGCGCTGTTCCGTCAAGGCAAGTTCCGTGATGTGAAACTCGCTAAACAACAAGCCGCGAAGCTTGAAAGCATGTTTGATCAAATGGCTGAAGGGGAAGTGCAAAACTTGTCCTTGATCATTAAGGCGGATGTGCAAGGTTCGCAAGAAGCGCTGATGCATGCGCTGACAAAACTCTCTACAGATGAGGTGCGGGTCCAAGTTGTACACGCCGCTGTCGGGGGGATCAGTGAATCGGATGTAAATCTTGCCACTGCGTCGAAAGCCGTGGTGGTCGGATTTAATACGCGGGCGGATGCGCAAGCGCGCAAACTCGCCGAAACCAACGGCATTGATATTCGATACTACAATATCATTTATGACGCGGTGGATGAAATAAAAGCAGCCATGTCGGGCATGCTTGCGCCAGAGAAAAAAGAAGTGATTACCGGTCTTATCGATGTGCGGCAAGTATTTCGCGTGCCTAAGATTGGTGCGGTCGCAGGTTGCATGGTGCTTGAAGGGTCGGTCAAACGCTCATCTCAAGTACGTGTATTGCGTGCTAATGTGGTGATTCACACGGGTGAGCTTGAATCGCTTAAACGCTTCAAAGATGACGTGCGCGAAGTGAAGACTGGCTTTGAATGTGGTCTTTCCGTGAAGAACTTTAATGATATTGTCGAAGGCGATCAACTGGAAGTCTTCGAGATTACTGAAGTTGCACGTACGTTATAAGAGCCACCTACACTATGCCTAAAAAACGCAGTACCCCTGAGCGCATCAACCGCATCGCAGATCAAATCCAGCGAGATTTATCTGAAATGATTACGCGGGGCGAAGTGAAAGACCCGCGCATTGGTTTTGTCACGCTACAAAGCGTAGAGCTAACGCCTGACTATGCACATGCCAAAGTATGGTTCACCACGCTCTCAGGGGACCCGCAAGTGTCGCGTACAGCCTTGAACCATGCGGCGGGTCATTTGCGTAATTTGTTATTCAAACGTTTACATATCCATACAGTGCCTACACTTCATTTTATCTTTGATGAGACACTTGAAAAAGCGGTTGAGCTCTCGCAATTAATTGATCAAGCGAATGCAGTGCGCGCGAAGGATTAATGCGTTTGATAGTAAATCAACACTATCAATTCAACCCAGTTATGGCGCTTCCTATTCAGCCAAGCAAGCCGGCCCGACACGCTCTGGATGGCGTGCTACTGCTCGATAAACCCCTGGGCCTCTCGAGCAATGAGGCCTTGGTCCGTGCTAAGCGCTTACTCTTAGCTAAAAAAGCCGGACACACCGGCACCCTTGATCCCCTCGCATCTGGCCTGTTACCGCTTTGTTTCGGAGAAGCCACAAAATTCTCCAATGATTTACTGAACGCAAGTAAAGCCTATGAGGCGACTGTAGTACTTGGCGCGTGTACGACAACTGCGGATGCAGAGGGTGAAATCATCCAGAGCCGGCCTGTCAAATGCGAGCTAAAAGCCGTGCATGAAGCGTTGGCTCGCTTTCGTGGTGAAATATGGCAAATCCCGCCCATGTACTCAGCGCTGAAACGTGATGGCAAGCCTCTCTATGAATATGCGCGCGCTGGCTTGACGCTTGAGCGGGCGGCGCGTCCCGTGACGATTGAAAAGCTTGAACTCATCAGTTGCACGCTACCGGTGCAAGCTCAAACCGATCCATTAGCGATGGCGACCGGGACACTGCAAATACGCGTGCAGTGTAGCAAAGGAACCTATATCCGCGTATTAGCGCAAGATATTGGCGAAGCACTCGGCTGTGGGGCCTATTTAGGCGCACTGCGTCGTACCGGCGTAGGCTTATTAAAGCTTGCTGATGCGATCTCTCTCGAGGCGCTTACAAGCACTGATCATGCCGCACGCCTAGCTTATTTGCAGCCTACCGACACTTTGCTCTCTACCTATTCAACGATACAGCTTACACCTGCGCTCGCGCACCGCTTTAAGCAAGGACAGCGCTTACCCACTGAGTTAGTGTCAGAGTCAACGCACAGCAATTTACCCGCGCCGGTTACCGCTGCGTTGGTGCGGGTGTATGACGAAACTTCTCAATTTTTAGGGACCGCGCGTTTAACCGAAAAGATTTTGGCGCCAGAAAGATTGATAGCAAATCAATAAATCAATCTTAAAAGGGGGAGTCAACGTTTGTATATTTCGCGCGCGGCGCTTTCAATATGTTGCCGGAGGAGGCGACGCTCTTCAAGATTCATTACATTTTTATCGCGAGGTTCATGAGAATTAGGTAAAGAAGGCTGCTGGATTGAGTTTACGGTTGTCGTGGGCGAACTACAATCGCGACTGTTGCGGGGTACGCCGTTAAAGTCTGGCTGGCAAGGCAAATTGGTCGCATAGGCAGTGCATATATAGCTAAAAAGCGCGATGCTAAGCCAACTTCTGTTCAACCAGCGAAGCATAATTTCTCATCCTTATTGACTCATCTCAATCCACTAAAGTGTACGCGTGGTACTCTAATGTTCGCGACTTGAGCCGCACAATTTTTGTAATCTTTTGTAATGCCTTTGTTATCAGTTGTTGAACGTTTAAAACAAATTAATTTCGATTCACAATAGAATATAGCTATGGAAAACAAAAACCCACCGAAAATACTGGTAGTGGACGACGACCCACGGCTACGTGATTTACTGCGCCGTTATCTTGGCGAACAAGGCTTTAATGTCTATGTTGCTGAAAATGCGACCGCGATGAATAAACTTTGGATGCGCGAACGCTTTGATTTATTGGTGCTTGATTTGATGTTGCCGGGTGAAGATGGCTTATCGATTTGCCGGCGCTTTAGAGGCAGCGATGAGCGTACCCCTATCATCATGCTCACCGCCAAAGGTGAAGATATTGATCGCATTGTTGGCCTTGAAATGGGTGCGGACGATTATCTGCCTAAACCATTTAATCCACGCGAACTAGTCGCGCGCATTCATGCAGTGCTGCGGCGCCAAGCGCCATCGGAATTGCCTGGCGCACCCTCTGAAACGAGTGAAATGTTTCAGTTCGGAGATTTTTCTTTAAACCTGGCAACCCGCACCCTTAGCAAAAATAATCGAGAAATTCCCCTGACTACCGGGGAATTTTCGGTACTTAAAGTATTCGCCCGTCACCCGCGCCATCCATTATCGCGCGAGAAACTGATGGAATTGGCGCGTGGTCGAGAATATGAGGTCTTTGATCGCAGCTTAGATGTACAAATCTCGCGTTTGCGCAAGCTGATTGAACCTGATCCGAGCAGCCCTCGCTTTATCCAGACCGTATGGGGTCTAGGCTATGTTTTCATTCCGAATGGGGCGGCATGATTGATTAGAGCGATAAGGCTAGGCGTATGCGAATTAATCGACACTTGATAGCGCTTGCCTTCGGCGGGCTTTTCTGGCGTACTTTTCTTTTAATTGCGCTTCTGATAGCGCTAAGTGTTGCGGCGTGGTTTCAGATCTTTCGTATGATTGAACGTGAGCCGCGCGCACAGCGCACTGCATTGCAGTTGGTCTCGGTGGTTAAATTAACCCGCGCGGCTTTACTCTATTCAGATCCTGATTTGCGCCGCGCCTTATTGCAAGACTTAGAAAGTAACGAAGGCGTCAGAGTCTATCCACGCGAATTGACCGATCAATACAAAGCTCAGCCAGACCAAACGCTATACCGACTGATAGAAACGGAAGTCCGTCGGCGTCTAGGGCGAGATGTGATTATTGCTCAATCAGTCAATCGCATCCCCGCAGTATGGATCAGCTTTAAGATCGATGACGATAATTACTGGATTGCTCTTGAGCGAGAACGACTGGATAGCGTATCGGGTTTGCAGTGGCTAGGGTGGAGCGTTTTTGCGCTCGCTGCGTCATTATTGGGCGCTGCGTTAATTACGAATCTAGTGAACCGCCCGATTGCGCGTTTAGCAACGGCAGCGCGCCAGGTCGGTTCCGGGCAAACGCCTAAACCATTGCCAGAGCGTGGCCTAGGCGTGGCGGCGGCAACCAACCGTAGTTTTAACCAGATGGTGCGCGATCTTGAGCAGGTCGAAGCGGATCGAGCTCTCATGCTGGCTGGCATTTCGCATGACTTGCGTACACCCCTTGCGCGTTTGCGGCTTGAAATCGAAATGAGTCCATCCGATGACACCATCAAACGTGCGATGGTCGATGATATAGAACAAATGGATCACATCATCGGTCGTTTTCTCGATTATGCTCGTCAAGCTCAGCGCATAACCGTATCGGTTGATCTATCGCGCCTGGTACGTGACGCAGCAACTCGTCTTGCCTTCGAAAAGGATGTAGAGATCACGGTCGACTTAGCCGATACCGCGATCATTGAAGCGGATTTACTTGATATGCGCCGTATCTTAACCAATTTATTGGAAAATGCGCGCAAATATGGGCGTAGCGAAACCGACCGGATTGCGCATATTTCACTCATTACCCGCATCCAGCATGGGCAGATTCAATTAACCGTGCTTGACCATGGGCCAGGCATTCCCGCCGATCAACTGGAACTGGTTACCCGCCCATTTTACCGAGTGGATACTGCGCGTAGTCAGGCTGATGGCACCGGCTTAGGGATGGCAATTGTGTTACGTTTAGTCAGCCGCCATCATGGCGTGCTACGGCTCCAAAATCGTGAGCCGGGGCCCGGGCTTGAAGTCACTCTCACTTTTCCTGCCTCGCGTTTAACCAACCCCGCTGCGAACGGAAGCGGGGTAGAGTAAATTAATCTTCATGGCTGCCTTCCATGGAAAATCTCCTCTAATTACTAAAATTACTTGGCTATTTAGTTAAATACTATTGGATTTTATAATTAATAGGTTTAAACTTGAGACTAGTTGCTTAAGTCACTTTAGGTTCCAATGTATTTCCAACCCACGCACAGGAGTATCTATATGAAAACAGTTGGTGACAAACTCGAAGCATTTTCCGTCGCTGCTGCTAAGCCTGGTTTCAACCACCATGAAGAAAATGGGCAATCAGCATTTGAAACCATCACTGAACAATCTTTTCCGGGTAAGTGGAAAATTATTTATTTTTATCCAAAAGATTTCACTTTCGTTTGCCCAACCGAGATTGTTGAATTTGGTACGTTGGCTAAAGATTTCGCCGATCGTGACGCGGTTTTGTTGGGGGGCAGCGTCGACAACGAATTTGTCAAACTAGCCTGGCGGCGGGAGCACAAAGACCTAGATAAACTCAACCACTACGCGTTTGGCGATGTGAGAGGCGAATTGATCGATCAGCTTGGCATTCGCGACCGTGAAGCTGGCGTAGCGCTGCGTGCAACATTCATTGTAGACCCAGACAATGTGATTCAGCATGTCTCAGTCAACAACCTGAACGTCGGTCGTAACCCACAGGAAATCTTGCGCATTTTGGATGGTTTGCAAACGGATGAGCTTTGCCCATGCAATCGGACCATCGGTGGCTCAACCCTGTAACGTGAACTTACAAAAAAGCTCGTGGCTGCGGGCTTTTTTTAACTAGTGAAGGTTATCCAATGGAATTTTTAAATGCAATCAAGGACTTGATTCCTGATTACGCGAAAGATATTCGTTTAAATATTGATGGCACGATCGCTCGCTCTTCACTGGAAGGTAGCGACGCAATTAGCGTAGCATTAGCGGCTGCGTTTGCGGCAAAAAGCAGCAAAATCGTGGACATCATCAAACACTCGGGTCAATTACCCGCCGCAGAGCAAAATGGCGCCTTAACCGCTGCCGCCTTAATGGGCATGAATAATACTTGGTACCCTTATTTAGAGATGGCTGACAGCCCAGAGCTAAAGGGGCAACCGGCAGGGCTGAGAATGAATGCTTATGCACAGCATGGTGGCGTAGATAAGCGGCGTTTTGAAATGTATGCACTAGCCGCATCAATTGTCGGAAAATGCCACTTTTGCGTCAAAGCGCACTTTGATACGCTGATTAAAGAAGGCATGAGCACTGCGCAATTGCGGGATGTCGGAAGAATTGCAGCGGTAATCCAGGCAGCGGCTCTAGTGATAGTAGCGGAGCAGGGATGAATCAGTTACAATAACTAGCTTAGCCGTAACGTAGTACGCGAGGGTGGCGAAATTGGTAGACGCACCAGGTTTAGGTCCTGACGCCAGCAATGGTGTGCGGGTTCGAGTCCCGCCCCTCGCACCATAAAATCATTATAAATCAACAAATTACGTTTTTGTGGAAGTCATTTTTTACCCCTGATTTCCCCCGATTTCGGATCGGAATGACAACATTTTTCGGCCGGAAAATTCAATGGCTTTTTCTCCCGCTTTCTCATCTGCTGAAAGCATTTAGCGGCCATAGCGACGGACGATCATTGTCTAATCCAAATGCCCCATCTGCTTAGTTACCCACATTGGATGCTCGCCAGCGGATAGCATCATCGAAGCATAGGTATGTCGCGTCTGATAAAGATGACGATAACGTACCCCAGAGCGTCGCATAGCGGTTTGCCAAATACGCCTATTTGGTGGTCGCCCTCCCGGCGTTCATTAGTAGTCGGATGGTGAAACACAGCGTTACTTTCAAGTAAAAAGGTATGGGCTTTTTGCGCGTTTCCACAAATAAGAATGTGAAGGTATTGCTTGAAGAAGGTATCACCCCTACGCCAGGGCAGATTATGGGCGGTACGGCCCAGAGGATTGAAGACAAATTAACCAGCGTGCTCATAGTGGGCGATGCGATTACGTCGGCTCGCCGACGCGCTGTGGAGGACCTTAACCGTGCCGCCTATCATCAGGCTTTAGACCCGATTGAAAAAAATATTCCTAATGAAGTAGGACGTGAAGGAGTCGATACTGTTTCTCGCCAATTATCTGATGCCTGCAATAAATTGCTACCCAACTTGAAGTTTCGCGCAGATAGCTAATTTAAGACTGAAGTCAACGCTTATAACGCCAGTGTCTGTTGGCAGTGGCGAGAGCAGGCACTTGGACTAAGAGCCTTTTATCGGCAGTTACAGAATACACACAAAGAGTTACCATAGAGCTGTAACACCCTGCAATTGATAACGTGTCAACCTACAATCAACATGATTTTCGACCCGAAGTAACTGCAACTTATGGGGCATTCAAACCGACATTAACTAACGTACTGTTGCTAACCAACAGATAAGGCCTCCCCCCAAAATTTTACGCATGGTGAAAAAAAGCGAGCTCGTCTCAGCGTGTGGGCGTTTCACTACACTGCACTTAAGATGACACTTAGCGCAAAAAGTCTTTTGCTACACTCCCTCCTAAGAAAAATAAGCTAAGGAAAAGAAATGGAACACATAGGACGTGCGCTCGGGAACACATTTAGGAGTACCACAGCGACCCGAAAAGTGGCCGATGATTATCATCAGCAAGCGCTAGCGTATCAAAAGCAAGGGAATGAGACTAAAGCGGAAGAGCAATTCCGGCAAGCGCTGGCGATGGGCCAAGAAGCACAGCGGATCAACCCTAAAAAATCAAAAGTATATCGAACCTTGGCGGTTATTTCTCTTGATTATGCTGACTTGCTGGAAAGGCAGCATCGCACCACTGAGGCTAAAGATGCCTATCAGCAAGCCCAAGAATACGCGGATGAAGCCCATAAGTTAGAGCCGAAGCATCCCAAAGCGCAAGATTTGTTGAGGACTGTTAATTCTCAGCACAGCCGATTTTTACGTGCTCAGAGGCAAAGTACGCAATCAGAGAAAGTGCTTCAAGAAACGGCTCAATTAGTTAAAGAAAATGGGACTAAACAAAAAGCTAGTCCAGGTGGATTTCTATCCCCCACAAACAATTCGGCATCTGCAGCGCATCGGCCTAGTTTTTCGTCCGACTCTCTGCCCTTTTCTATTCAAGCGGGTACCGAAGGAAAGCTTGTTGTACAAAACTGCCAAGGTACGATTAATGCTCCGGTCCAGGGCAAAAATAATACGGTCAATGTGCATTACTACTCAGCGAATCCAGAGCTTCTGCCGCACATCCAAGAAATCCATACGTCCGTTGGAGAATTAAAAACCGCCTATCTCGATCGTGTTAAAGAGCAGCAAGCGCTAGAGCTACGCTCGAAGAAAGAACCTCTGGCCATCCTAGGCCAGAATATCGAGGCAGAATATTTCATCGCATGGGAAGAGCCGGGAGAGATTCAGGATGGGCTAGCGATGTATGTCGCCCCACAGGCGACGACTGTTGCGGATAGAAAGACGCTTTTTGATTTAGACGAAGCGGTAACCGCCTTTTTAACGCAAGCCAGTGCTTCTGGACAGAAAACTCAGGTGCTGTTGTTGCGCGGTGAAGCGGGGTCAGGTAAATCGACTTTTAATCGCCATTTAGCACGCCGCTTATGGCGAGACTATAGTGCTGCTTCAGGCGAGCGACCGCTCCCGCTATATATTTCTTTACCGACGATAGATAGGCCCAACAAGAACTTGATCGGCCAGTATTTATCGGATAAATGCGGTTTTTCGCCAGAGCAGATCGACGCATTGCGGGCAAGCCAAAGCTTTATTTTAATCTTAGATGGCTATGATGAAATACCTGCGGAACAGAGGAATTTATATGCGGATGAAAAACTTGATCAATGGCAAGCAAAAATCCTACTGAGTTGCCGGCCCGAGTATTTAACGGACGGCTATAAAAACCATCTGCAACCGCGAGGGCGGTCACGTGTGCTGCTGGAGTATCAGCTCGCGCCGTTTTCAGAACAGTCGATCGAAACCTATATTCATCAGTACGTTAAATATACACAGGCTCAGTGGAGCGCTGAAGCCTATCAAGACACGTTAGCGCGTATTCCCAATGTCAAAGAGCTATTGGGTACACCCTTTTTGCTCAAAATGGCCTTAAGCGTGTTACCGACGTTAGACGAAACTCGGCCCGGTCAATGGGCGTTAACTCGTATCAAACTCTATGAGCAGTTCGTGCACACGTGGTTTGAGCGTTCTCTGGCGCGTTTAGATGCGATTCAGTCTAAATTGACGGAAGCGGAACAGAAGGCTTTGCGCAGTTTAAAAGACGAAAGCTTTATTGAACATAGTCAAACATTTAATACCGACTTTGCGTTAGCCCTGTCTGAAGCTAAAACCACAGTGGCGGAATATTCAGCGGTCGCTCGCAGAGGAATGTCGCAGGATAAACGATATGAGATATTTCTGAGCAATAAGGCTGAGGAAAAGAACTTACTGCGTTTTAGCGCTTTGTTGACTCGCCAGCAGCAACAATATCGCTTTATTCATAAATCGATCCAGGACTATTTAGTGGCGCGCGCGGTGTGGGAAGAGCTGGAAAACTTCCCGGATTTAGGGTCATCGAATCATTCTACGCCGTTAAACTGGGTAGGAAAGGTGCGGGTGTTATGGGAAGCGCTCAGCCCTTCTGTTCAAGTGGATGCTGCGGCCCTATTGAATAGATTCAATGTGGTGGAGGATTTAGCGATCCAGCGCTTTTTGGTCGAACGAGTTCAACACAATGGGGGGCTGCTGAAACCGCTGTTAGCGTGGATCAAAGCGTCCACGAGCCAGAATAGCGTGCGCATGGCTGCAGCGAATGCGATCACGATCCTGGTTAAAGCGGGGGTGCAGTTCAATGACATGGATTTAAAGGGAATCCAGATATCCGGTGCAGATCTGAGCTTTGGGGTATTTGATTCAGCGCAGTTGCAAGGGTCAGATTTAAGCGAGGTCAATTTTAGGAATAGTTGGCTTCGCCATGCGGATTTAAGCGCAGCCCAGATGGCTGGGGTGCGATTTGGTGAATGGGCTTATCTCCGAGAGGAAAGCAGAGTGAATTCCTGCGCGTATTCCCCGGATGGGAAAAACTGTGCGGTAGGGCTTGCTAACGGCACGATCAGCATCTATTCAACCTCAAATTGGGAAAAAACCTACACCTTAGAAGGAGATACCTCCTCTGTTAGTAGCGTGGTGTATTCGCCGAGTGGTTTGCAGCTCGCCTCGGGGAGTGAGGGCAATACGGTGCGTCTATGGGACGTGGAAAGCGGAGTGCCTGGTCATACCTTAGAAGGCCATACCGACGGTGTTAGTAGCGTGGTGTATTCGCCGAGCGGAACGCAGCTCGCCTCGGGGAGTGATGACAATACGGTGCGTCTGTGGGACGCGGAAAGCGGCGCGACTGTGCACACCTTAGAAGGACATGCCTCCGCTATTACTAGCGTGGTGTATTCGCCGAGCGGAAGGCAGCTTGCCTCGGGGAGTCATGACCATACGGTGCGTCTGTGGGACGCGGAAAGCGGCGCGGCTGTGCACACCTTAGAAGGACATACCGACTCTGTTTGGAGCGTAGTGTATTCGCCGAGCGGAAGGCAGCTCGCCTCGGGGAGTGGTGACAATACGGTGCGTCTGTGGGACGCGCACAGCGGCGCGTCTGGGCACACTTTAGAAGGACACACCGGCCCTGTTTTTAGCGTGGTGTATTCGCCGAGCGGAAGGCAGCTTGCCTCGGGGAGTCATGACCATACGGTGCGTCTGTGGGACGCGGAAAGCGGCGCGGCTGTGCACACCTTAGAAGGACATACCGATGCTGTTTTTAGCGTGGTGTATTCGCCGAGCGGAACGCAGCTCGCCTCAGGGAGTTATGACCAAACGGCGCGTCTGTGGGACGCGGAAAGCGGCGCGTCTGTGCACACCTTAGAAGGACATACCCACTGGATTAATAGCGTGGTGTATTCGCCGAGCGGAACGCAGCTTGCCTCGGGAAGTGATGACAATACGGTGCGTCTGTGGGATGCGCACAGCGGAGCGGCTGTGCACACATTAGAAGGCCATACCTCGGTTGTTAGTAGCGTGGTGTATTCGCCGAGCGGAACGCAGCTTGCCTCGGGGAGTTATGACACGACGGTGCGTCTGTGGGATGCGCACAGCGGCGCGGCTGTGCACACCTTAGAAGGCCATACCTCGATTGTTAATAGCGTGGTGTATTCGCCGAGCGGAACGCAGATCGCTTCGGGGAGCCATGACAGTACGGTGCGTGTGTGGGATGCGGAAAGCGGAGCGGCTGTGCACACCTTAGAAGGCCATACCATTGGCGTTAGTAGCGTGGTTTATTCGCCGAGCGGAACGCAGATCGCTTCGGCGGAGAGTTATGACAACACGGTGCGTCTGTGGGATACACAAAGCGGCGTATCTGTGCACACCTTAGAAGGACATACCGACGCTATTACTAGCGTGGTGTATTCGCCGAGCGGAACGCAGCTCGCTTCGGGGAGTCATGACAATACGGTGCGTCTGTGGGACGCGGAAAACGGAGCGGCTGTGCACACCTTAGAAGGACATACCGACTATGTTTTTAGCGTGGTGTATTCGCCGAGCGGAACGCAGCTCGCTTCGGGGAGTGGTGACAATACGGTGCGTGTGTGGGTCGCACACAGCGGCGCGTCTGGGCACACTTTAGAAGGACACACCGGCCCTGTTATGAGCGTGGTGTATTCGCCGAGCGGAAGGCAGCTCGCGTCGGGGAGTTTAGACAATACGGTGCGTCTGTGGGAGGTCGCTTCGGGTGAGTGTCTAAGAGTGATTCAAGATTTTACTGAGGCGGTCTTAAGCGTAGCCTGGAAAGCGACGCCGGAGAGTTCTTATCTGTTGACAGGCAGTGGTGATAAGTTGGTTCGTCAGTGGGAGCTGATAGGAGAGGAGGATGGAGTTCATACGCACCTGCGTTGGATGTCACGACCGGATAATAAGCTGATGGTGAAGGATACGTTATTGGAAGGAGTGGTTGGGTTAAGCGAGATGAATCGAGCGCTGTTGAAGCAGCGTGGTGCCAATGATGGAGTTGTCTTGTCGGATTTAGCGTGAGAGAGGATGAATTAAAAGTAGGGTGTTAACAGGGCGTAGCGCAAGATCACTCAGGGATTTTGCGCTACAGAATCACTGTGTGATTTACAGACAGATAACTTACCTTAAGTTTACGCAATAAATTAAGAATGACAGCTTTGCGCCAACCTATGCCCGAAAACCCTTATGGAATATAGGTTTAATGCGGGTTCGAGTCCCGCCCCTCGCACCATAAAAGTAAGCGGTCAGCCGGACCACTGTTGACAGGTTATAAAGGAGGCGGTAAAGGGAGCAATTCGTCGATTCGCCGATGAGGCCAAGCAGGTAATTTTTCCAAAGTGTCTTTGAGCCATGCAGCGGGATCAAGCCCATTGAGCTTGGCTGTGGCAAACAGACTTTGAATCGCAGCGGCGCGCCGACCCGCACGTTCAGAGCCTATAAAGAGCCAATTCTTGCGGCCCACGGCAATGGGACGGATGATATTCTCTATGGCGTTATTGTCTATGGGCAGGTTGGCCGAATGGGCAAAGCGGGATAGCGCCTGCCAGCGTCTTAAACTGTAGTCGATCGCCCGCGCCAGCGCGCTGTTATCCGCTACCGTGACGCGAGTCTCCAATAGCCACTGATGGTAGGTCTGGAGTTTTGGAATCGTTTCTTTTCGCCGTAAGGCTTCGCATTCACCAGGACTGGCTCGCGCCCGTTTTTCAATTTCATAGAGTTCGCCAATCATTTCCAGGGCCTGCTGGGCAAGGGGAGATTGATTGGCAGCATAGAGATCAAAGAATTTTCGTCGTGCATGCGCCATACACCCCACTTCAGCGATGCCTTTGCTGAATAAGGCTTTATACCCTTTAAAATCATCCACAACCAGATCCCCTTGCCACCCTTGCAAGAAGGTCTGTGCATGACTGCCTGAACGACTCAATTGATAATCAAACACCGCAATCGGTGGCCCAGTGTCCAGATCATTGCTTCGGTAAGCCCACAGATAGGCACGTTTCGTTTTACCTTTGCCTGGATCAAGTTGGGCCACAGGGGTTTCATCTGCATGTAAAACAGCGCGTTCTCGCAATAATTCTGCCAGGCGCTCTGCCAGCGGCTGTAAAGCAGCACCAGTCTGTCCTATCCATTGCGCCAGACTTGAGCGCGCTAAATGGACGCCTTGCCGCTCTGCAATAGCTTCGAGCCGATACAGAGGCAAATGGTCCAGATATTTGCTGGCGGTAATCCAGGTGAGTAAGCCCGGTGAAGCCAGGCCACCGTCAATAATCGCAGCAGGCACTGGCGCTGCACTCATCGTTTCGCAGGCGCGACAGGCATATTGCGGGCGGATATGCCGATGGACAAAGAAGCGCGCAGGTTCCACATCCAGCTGTTCGCTCACATCTTCGCTTATTTTGACCAGGGCTTGGCCACATTGCGCACAGTCGCACGACTCAGGTTCATGCCGATGCTCGATACGCGGCAGATGCTCTGGTAGGGCCTGACGGCCTGCGCTTTGCCGTGGCGTGCGGGAGCTAGGTAACAGATGCTCAGTGACCTGTGCTTGTATTTCCCCTAAATCGGTTTCCCAGGTCTCTTCAAATAGTGAGCGCTGTTCTGAGGTCAAAGCTTCACTTTTATGGCCGAAACGCAGCCTTTTGTGGTGCGCCAGCTCAAGGGTCAGCGCTTGTATTTTGAGCTGAGCCAACCTTAGCTCAGCCTGTATCTTGTCGGTCTCATTTTGCCAGTGCGCGCACCGCGCAGCCAACCACTGTTCGGCGTGTTCATTCAGCTTAAACGGGGCAATCTCGGCATCCAGATTCATGCCAGGATTCTATCTGTTTTTATCGCTTCGTTGGGCAGTTTTGATGGACTGAACTACACGTGCCAATGGGCAGGCGCCGGCGCGGGAGCGTGTCAGAAACTTTGTGTGAAGAGGAATTCATCTGATAATAGAAGTAATAAAAAAGGAATCCTATGACAAAGTTAGACGAAGGACTATTAGATAAAATCTTAGAAGGAGTAGATCCGTCGAATCCGCAATCGCTATTTACAGAGGCCGGGTTATTTGGTCAGCTAAAAAAAGCATTAGCAGAGAGAATGCTGCAAGCGGAATTAGACCATCATCTTGCTCAAGAGCGGAATGCGGGAGAAATAAAAAGTAACTATAAGAATGGGAGTAGCAAGAAGACAGTATTAGCGTCTCAGGACAAGATAGAGTTGAATATACCTCGAGATCGGGAGGGGAATTTTGATCCACAATTGATAGCGAAGCACCAAAGACGCTTACCTGGGTTCGATGATAAGGTGATTTCCCTGTACGCAAGGGGTTTACCGGTAAGAGAGATCCAAGGGCATCTGACGGAACTTTATGGTCTAGAAGTCTCGCCAGACCTAATCTCAAAGGTGACCTCAAGCGTAATGGATGAGGTGACTGAATGGCAGAATCGTCCGTTGGAGTCCGTGTATCCGTTGGTATTTTTTGATGCACTGCGAGTGAAGATACGGGATGAAGGCAGCGTAAAGAATAAAGCGGTTTACCTGGCGCTAGGTGTAAGACCCGATGGCCTGAAAGAAATTTTAGGCATCTGGGTAGAGCAGACTGAAGGGGCAAAATTCTGGCTTAGGGTGATGACAGAACTCAAAAATCGGGGCGTGACGGATATCTTGATTGCTGTAATAGATGGGCTCAAGGGGTTTCCAGAAGCGATCACAGCCGCTTTCCCGCAAACGCAAATTCAGACCTGTATTGTCCATTTAATACGGAATAGCTTAGAGTTTGTGAGCTGGAAAGACCGCAAAGCGGTGGCGGCAGAATTGAAAACGATTTATCGAGCCACGACCGAAGAGGAAGCGGCTCAAGCGCTTGAAGCCTTTGCCAATGGCCCATGGGGCCTCAAATATCCGCCCATTGCTTCAATTTGGCAACGTCATTGGCAAGAAGTTATTCCGTTTTTTGCCTACCCCCTGGAGGTTCGTAAAATCATCTATACAACGAATGCCATTGAAAGTCTGCATATGCGCGTGCGTAAGGTGATTAAAAATCGAGGCCATTTCCCTAACGACCAAGCCGCTATTAAATTAATTTATTTAGCCTTGCGCAATATCTCTAAGGAGTGGAAAATGCCTCCGATTATATGGCGAGCAGCTAAAATTCAATTTGCCATCTTATTTGGCGACCGATTTACTGTTTCTTTAGCATGAGACTGTAATTTCTTGGTGAGGCTTCCTCGCACACAAAAATAATGACAGGCTCCGGCGCGGATAAACGTTGCCAATCTATCCCTTTCGTTAACCATTCCCACTGCGCTTGCGTTACCGTATACGTCGCTTCTCCTACACGCGGCCATATAAAGTGGCCTCGGTGCAAGCGCCTCTGACATAACCATACTCCGGTCCCATCCCATATCAATAGCTTTAAGCGTGTACCCCGACGATTATGAAACGCATACGCCGTCCCGTCACATGGCTTTTTGCCTAGCCCCTGTTGGACTCGTTGCGATAACCCGTCTATCCCTAGGCGCATATCTACTGGCTCTACCGCTAGCCATACCTGGCACAGTTTCAGCATCCTCCCAGCTCTCGCAACAACTGACCTAGCCAATGCGGACAAACCTTCGCCGGCAATTCCAGCTGCCATCTGTTGACTGCCCGCAAAATTAAATTTGACGAAGTTTCTTCCACCTGTACTTTGACTGGCACCCAGCTCAAACCTTGCTTTGGCTTAGCGGGCAAACCTCCGTCCTTACGTATCTTGACCACCCAATCTTTGAATGTATTCAGTTTCAGTCCCTGGGCCGAGCAGTAGGCCGCTTGGCTTTGACCGCTTGCTTTCCAATTCCCCACATGGCTTGCCCAATCTTTTCGCTTTTGTAATCTTGTCTCTTCTTTCATTTATCTCCCCTCAAATTTAGGGAGATTGCTACAGGATAATGCCTGGCTCAAGGTGGGTGGGATGGATGCTTACCCATAAAATCATTATAAATCAACAACTTACGATTTTATAAAAGTCCCTTTCTGAGCTAGATCGTCAATCGTGGGCGCCATAGATAAAGTCATGCAATGTAGAATTGTTGATAAAATTTTTGTGCAAAGATAGCGCGAGGCAGATATCCAATCCTAGAATGTCTACGCTGTCGGTTATAAAAGAGCTCTATATATTCGCTAATGTCGTTGTGAGCGTGCTCACGAATTAAGTATCGTCGGTGATGGACAAGCTCATTTTTAAGCGAGCCCCAGAAGCTTTCCATTAGGGCATTATATAGCCATTGCCTGTGCGACTCATAGAGGGTTGCATTTTGAATTGTCGCGCCAGTTTGGATACACCAAAGTACGCTTAAAGGACTGGGGAAGAATACGCACAGATCATCACATTATTTGCCTTGAGTAATCTGTGGATGGCGAAGAAGAAAATGCAGTCTGCTTAGAATAAATCCGTCCTCTGAGCTTTTATACAGAGGCTCAGAGCCATACTGACCTTAAAATATTCCTCTCAGTTCTTATTTTTTAGAACATCACTCAATTTAATGCTTTTACTGCATTGATTTGAGGATTATGCAGAGATTCCTTATGATTAAAGTGATTATGGCCGTTCTTATCGGCATGCAGACCAAATGATCTAGATGCTGTTGATGCTTACCGCTTGCTGCCACGCCCCAGCTTAGGCAGTCGGGTTGTGCGTGACAATAGCTGGAGAGGGCAATTAGAGCAGCACCTCTTTGGCTGGTATCATCACTACTTTTGACAGTACGGAAAGGTAGGCTAGATGGTATTTTTCATGGTATTGATCGCCAGGCACCAATCCAAACTCATGCCACTACTGGTGTTTCCTCTGCCGTTGTTAATTGAGAGGGCAAGAACCAAGCTTGCAGGAAACGATGGCTTACCCTATAGCCTGCAAGTCGCTACGAACGATCTCCGATTTAGGCTAGAAAAATTACTCTTAACATTGAAGAGGCAATATGTTTTGCGGTAGCAATCTGCGGTTGTAAATATGATGGTGCCTTACACTGAACAGGATGCGCATTTTATGGCGCTGGCTCTTGCCGCTGCGCGTGAAGCGCAGGGAAGCGGTGAAGTGCCGGTAGGGGCCGTGGTTGTGTATGATAAACAAGTGATTGCAACGGGGTTTAATCAGCCGATCGGCCAACATGATCCATCTGCGCATGCTGAAATGAATGCACTGCGCGCTGCAGCGCAGGCGCTTGGCAATTACCGTTTACCCGAATGTGAGTTATATGTAACGCTCGAACCTTGCTTGATGTGTGCCGGGGCGATCATCCATGCGCGGATTGCGCGTGTGGTGTTTGGCGCATACGATCCTAAAACTGGGGTAGGGGGTAGCGTGTTAGATGTATTTGCTAATACGCAGTTAAATCATCAGACCAAAATCAGCGGCGGTGTGCTGGCTGCAGAATGTGCGCAATTATTGATCGGTTTTTTTGCGGATCGAAGGTGCGCATTACGTGCTGCGCGCCGGTTAAAGCAATGAACAAAAATTTTAAAGTAAGTTTAGTCGCGCCATCCAATTATCCGCTAGAGACGAGCACTGTGCGCCGTGGGCTTGAGCGTTTGCGCGCATATGGTTGCGTTGTTGAGCATGCGGAAGCTGCACAGCGACGTTTTCAGCGGTTTGCCGGCACCGATGAGGAGCGCGCGGCTGATCTAAATCGATTGATTGATCCGACGCAGGTGCGCCCAGATATTGTGCTGGCGGTGCGCGGCGGCTATGGGGCCACGCGGATTTTACCTAAGCTAGATTACGCCGGGCTACGGCGCCGCTTTGTCGGCACGTCAACGGCATTTGTGGGTCATAGTGACTTTACGGCAATTCAAATGGCGCTGTTGGCTCGTTCCGGCTTAATCACATTTGGTGGGCCGACTTTATGCAGCCACTTTGGCGCTGAAACGATGTCTGAGTTTACTTTGCATCATTTTTGGCAAACCCTGGAATCTGCGCAAATCCAGGTAACCAGTAATGTGCGTCAGGCGCAGTCGGTCGCAGTCAGCGGCACGCTTTGGGGCGGAAATTTGGCGGTGCTTGTATCCTTAATTGGCACGCCGTATCTGCCGCAAATCGAGGGTGGCATACTGTTTATTGAAGATGTTAACGAGCATCCGTTTCGCCTGGAACGGATGGTGTACCAGTTACATTTTGCTGGCGTGCTGGCCCGCCAGCGGGCACTGGTGCTCGGTGATTTTAGCGGAATTCGGCTGGCGCCGCATGATAACGGCTACGATTTTATGGCGATGGTTGAGCAGATGCAGGCCGTGATTGGCATTCCAATTGTGACCGGTTTGCCGTTCGGGCATTGCGCTGATGTGGTGACCTTGCCGGTGGGCGCGCCTGCGCAGTTGGTTGCGCAGGCGCAAGGCTTTACGTTGACGGTGAGTGACTATCCACATTTATAAAAAATTTGGCATGTCAAGTAAGAAATTTTTTTCTGCGACTAGAACGTAACGGCTACAGCAGTGGTAGAATCCGCGTTTCACTCCTGCCGGGGTGATGAAATTTGGTAAACATAGCGGACTTAAAAATTTGAGTGCCTGACTGGAAACGGTCAGTGTAGAACCCTTCAAATTCGGTGAACCCCCTGGCGCATGCGCCGAGGCAATGCCGAGCCAAGTCTTTTGCGCCGATTTATTGATAGACGCAAAAGAAAGGTGTAGAGACTAGACGGAGGGCGCCTACTGCGCGTAAGCGTTAGGGCGAAGGCATAGTCCAGCGCACAAACAGCAACTATGCTGGCGTTTAAAGACGTAGTGTGAAGAAAATCCGCCGCCTTCGGGCTTGCCGGTTCGAGTCCGGTCCCCGGCACCAAGTACTCTTTATTCTATAAGCTTATCTGTGATATTTGGCGGGAAATAGGCGGGATAGTCAACCGGTGAATACCGTTTCCACCATGCTTAACCCTGCTGCTCTGTAATCCATTCCGGTTCAATCTGCACCGTCTGGATTGTCCCGAATCGATGGTCCTATTGGGCTTGTTACCGATTTCTTAAATTGGCGCGTACTATGCTACTTCCAGAGTCGCCCACGGCCGGTTCAATTCATTTACTCTCATCTCTATCACTCAAGCGACAACGCACATGTTGAAAAAAATGGGTCTTGTGTCGCTAGCTTTGGGGTTATCCTGACGAAAAGATGATTTGGCGGTATGTTCAGTATCACAAAGGTAAGCTGGTTACGTCGACCAAAGGCTTTAATCTGGCCTCCACGGATTAAAAGGCTCTCGCTAAATATATAAAAATCAAAGAGTTAGGCTAAAATCGGTTCCGCAATTATCCCGTAAACAGGCGATTTAGGCCTTTAATGGGCTTGACTGCCCTCTTTTTTGCGGAACGAAAATAGTGAATTTTCAATGCTAGAATTTGCTTAAATCCGAGTAAAAACAAAAACTGGCTCCTGCGGCCTAACTTCTACTTTTAAGTCCTCTTAAAACGCGGGGATGACTAACGATCAAAGAGGGATCACCAGCATGTTTCCGATTAATTCAAACAAAAGCACTCTGTCTTTCTTAGCGTCCCATTTCCCCAATTTGTTAAATACGCCGGCACGAACGAATTCAACCCAGGTGGCCTATGATGCAGAGATGCAATCTGCTACACAAATTAGTACAGGCTTAGTGAATATCCCAGTGAGTGGTTCGAATCACCAAGTGAAGTTCATTACCATGGAACAGGTTTAGACCTCAAGCTTTTAGAAACTCTAATACGTCATCAAAACTTTGCCTTGCAACCTAACACGGCCCCCTTAGCTAATTTGGGTGAGAACATTGAAACAATGCGAAAGAATTATTTATCGGGTTTGCAAAATGACGCAACGGTAAAAGATGCGCTGAATCTGTATGTGGCTCCCGAAGGTAAAGTCGTGAACAGTGGCGAATCGGGCGAACGTTTTGATTTAAATGGTACGCTCAAAGCATTTTTAGAGTCGGATAAAAAAGTCTTTTTACTGTTAGGTGAGGCCGGTTCAGGAAAATCGACGTTTAATCGCTATTTAGCCCGCGATTTATGGGAGAGCTATGAGCTGGAGGATAGGAAAGAGGATGAGCGTATTCCAGTCTTTATCCCGCTGACGACGCTAGAAGATCCAAACAAAAATCTCCTGACTGAATATTTTACTGAGGAAGGCTTTTCAATAGAGCAGATCCAACAGTTACGTCAAAAGCGTCGGTTTATCTTTATTCTGGATGGCTATGATGAGATTAAGCACCGTCAACGGGCATTTTATACGGATAACAAGCTCGATAAGTGGGACGCTAAAGTAGTAATCAGTAGCCGCCCCGAATATTTAGGGCCAAGTTATCAAAGCAAGTTTTATCCGTCCGGTCAAGTGAAAGTATTTGAAGAATGTGAGCTAGCTCCATTTTCTAAGGCTGCAATTAGAGGCTATGTAGAAAGCCACGTCAAACATGCTCAAGTCTCTAACTGGAATGCGGCTCAGTATCAAAGTGCTTTATCGCATCCAGACTTACAAGCGCTGATAGGCAATCCATTTTTACTAAAGATAGTGCTAGACGTGCTGCCTTCGTTGGACTCAAAAGAAGGCTCTTCTAATCGAAATTCGTATACTCGAGGCGCGCTTTATGAGCAGTTTGCGAAGAACTGGTTTGCCCGCTCGCAGAGTCGATTACAAGGAATTCAGTTAACTGAAGAAGAGCAAAAAACCTTTAACCGCTTAGCGGAAGAAGACTTTATTAAGCACGGCATTCATTTCAGCCAAGAATTTGCGCTTGCGTTATATGAAAAACAGGTGCTGGTAGCGACATATTTGACAGAGAAAGCAAGCGAAGGGCAAGAATGGGGTGCTTTTTTAAGCAATGGTGACGAAAAGACGCGTCTCTTACGGTTTAATGCGCCGTTATCGAGGCAAGGAGACCAATATCGATTTATCCATAAGTCGATACGGGATTATTTTGTGGCAAGAGCGTTGTGGGGTGGAACCGAGAAAGGAATAGAGAGGGGGCAGCTATTAAATCAGCTCCCGCTGGTGAAAGATGCAGCGGTATTGCAATTTTTATCAGAGCGGGTGCGGCAAGAGTCGGAGTTTAAAGCAGCGCTGTTAAGTGTGATTGAGTGCTCAAAAGAAGATGGGGATTTTGGTGTAGGTGCGTCGAATGCAATCACGGTATTGGTGAGAGCAGGGGTGTCGTTTAAAGGAACGGATTTAAAGGGCGTCCAAATATCGGGAGCGGATCTAAGTTTTGGGATGTTCGATTCAGCGCAGTTTGAAGGGGCGGATTTAAGAAATGCGAATCTTCGCAGAATTTGGTTGCGTGAGGCGAATTTAAGAGGCGCGCAGATGTCCGGAGTAAAGTTTGGGGAATTGCCTTATCTCCAGGAAAGGAGCGAGGTGTTGTCGTGCGCGTATTCACCGGATGGTAAGAGTTACGCTGCAGGACTCGCAAGCGGTGAGATTAGCGTGTATACGACTTCGAATTGGGAAAAAATCTATACCTTAGCAGGCCATAGTGCTAGTGTTTTGAGCGTAGTGTATTCGCCGAGCGGCGCGCAGCTAGCGTCGGGGAGTTATGACAATACGATCCGAGTGTGGGATGCGGCAAGTGGAACCGCGGGCCTCACTTTAGAAGGCCATACTGATGGTGTTTTGAGCGTAGTGTATTCGCTGAGCGGCGCGCAGATAGCGTCGGGGAGTTTAGACAGTACGGTAAGGCTGTGGGATGCCCAAACGGGTGATTGTCAAATTCTCATTCAGGATAGTGGTCCAGTGAGAAGCCATGCCTGGAAAGAGACCTTCGGTGTTGACTATTTAGGGATAGGCAGTACTGATAAATCAGTACGGCAATGGGAGTTAAAAAAAGAGGAAGGGGAATATAAGGCGCATTTGAGCTGGGGTACGGGGCAAAATTTTTTGACGGTAAGAGGGGCGTTAATGGAAGGGGTAGTAGGGTTAAGCGAAATGAATCAAAGATTGTTAAAACAGAGAGAGGCAGAGTTAGCGTAAATTTGATAAGTGTATGTCATGCAAGAGTAGGAAGCTTTAGCAATGGAAGCGCGTAAGCGCGCAGAGTGTAATGAGTGACGCGATCTGGCTACAGAGTTCTAATTTCCTTGTATGAGGTATTTTAAGGCTCGCTGGTAGAGTTTCAATTACTAATAGAAATATTGGCCGGATCGCTGGTTCCCGCTATAGCAGGAAGCTACTGGCGTTATAGGGGTATATATTTGCATCTTTACGTATGTGTAAAGTTGTAAATTGCAATTCTTTGTGAGCATGCTGCAACTGCTGATAAAAATGTCCTCAGCCTGAGCGCCTGCTCGCGCCATTGCCGGCAGGCGTTAGCGTTGAAGGCGATAGTTTCTGTAATCTTAGCAAGTAAGTCCTTGGAGGGCCTTCAGTCAAATCTAGAATCTAGATAGAAGTAAAAATAGCGGAATCGCTTTCAGAGTTTCCGATATTGCCTATGATGTCGTAACGTGTGGCAGATGAGCTTTATCCAGCGGAAATGAAATTTTAGACATTAGTGAGTGAGATGCTCACAGGTAGATAAATGTGAACTCTATAGAGGAGAATAACTAACATGTTGCCGACTGGCCTAAACCAAACTCAACCTTCTTTATCTTCGTATTTTTCTCAAATCTCTTCGGCTTTTTCGAGCGCGGTACGGACCCATTCAACAGATAGGTCTTATGAGGCCGCGGGATCTGTCATGCAAATTAACTATGGCTTGATTAATATCCCAGCTGTTGGTTCGCATAACGAAATTACAGTGCATTACCACTCAACGGGCTCAGATGCTCAATTATTACGAGAAATCCTGAGACCACTGCAAAGTATGGCGATGCAACCGAATAATGCACCGCTCGCTAGTCTAGGTATTGAGGGGTTGCAGAAAAAATATTTAGAAAGCCTGCAAAAAGACAGAGAAATCAAAGATGCGTTGGCAATGTATGTTGCGCCGGAATGCACTTCAATTGCGAATATAAAAGAGCGTTTTAGCTTGGAAGAGAGGGTAAGAGATTTCTTAGCTTCAAAAGAAAAGAAAGTACTGCTTTTGTTGGGCGTAGCGGGTTCTGGTAAATCAACGTTTAACCGGTATTTGGCGCGAAGCTTATGGGAAGCATATGACAAAGAAGCCAATAAATCTGGTCAGACACCCATTCCATTATTTATTCCGCTATCGAGCCTGAAGGAGCCGAATAGCAATCTTATTTCGGAGTATCTAAAAGAGGAAAAATTTACAGAAGAGCAAATAGCTGATTTAAAAGCGAATTATCGCTTTATTTTTATTCTAGATGGCTATGACGAAATTAAAGACAGAACCCGTCTTTTCTATGTTGAGAATGAACTGGATGAATGGCACGCCAAAGTAATTGTTACTAGTAGGCCAGAATATTTGGGCGACCGATATGAACGCCAGTTTCACCCAAAAGGTCAGGCATATCTGCTTCAAACTTATCAATTCGCCCCATTCTCTGATTTATCGATTGAAGAATATGTAAACAAATATAAGAGCACATACCCAGAATTGGGAAAGAGTGTTTCAGGGTATGGAGAAATTCTAGGGCGATCTGAAGTCAAAGAGCTGATACGCAATCCATTTTTACTCAAGTTGTCCTTGAGCGAATTGCCAGCTTTGGCTGAGAAATACAAGGATAGCAGCCAGCGTATAACCCGACTTGCGTTATATGACCAATTTGTAGAGGGGTGGTTTGAACGTTCACAAGATCGCTTGAGCGGTATCCGCTTGACAGATAAAGAACAAGAAGCATTTGATCATCTGAATAAAGATTTCACTAAATATGGAGCAGAGTTTAGCAAAGATTTCGCAGTAGCCTTGTATCAAACTGGGTTGCCGCATGTAACGTATCTGGCACAGCCATCGTGGAAGAGAAATTCTACACAGGATTGGTGTGAAAAGTTCTTAAATAATCGTGATGCAGAAACAAAATTATTACGCTTTAATGCGCCGCTGATCTGCCGAGACGAACAATATGAGTTTATCCATAAGTCAATTCAGGATTATTTCGTAGCGCGGGTGCTATGGGAAGAGCTCGGCGCTCATGACAAGATTGAGCGTTCTTCGTGGCTCAATACATTAAATATTGTGAAAGATCCAGCGGTATTGCAGTTTTTAGCTGAGCGCATGCAACAAAAGAGAGAATTGAAAGAGCATCTTTTAATGCTGGTTGAACAATCTAAAGGAAAAGAAGGAGCTCAGTTTGAGAGAGGAGCGGCGAATGCAATAACGGTGCTAGTCAGAGCGGGCGTGCAGTTTAATGAGGCAGACTTAAAGGGCATTCGGATACCTGGAGCAGATTTGAGTTGTGGAGTATTTGATTCAGCGCAATTGCAAGGAGCAGATTTAAGCGAGGTGAATTGTCGTCAGGCATGGCTGCGTGGAGCGAATTTAAGCAAAGCGCAGATGACTGGGGTGAAATTTGGCGAATGGCCGTATTTGCAAGAAGAGAGCTCGGTAACATCGTGCGCGTATTCACCGGATGGGAAAAACTACGCGGTAGGTCTTGGTAACGGAAAGGTCAGCGTGTATTGGACTTCGAATTGGGAAAAAATCTACACTTTAGAAGGGCAGACTACCACTGTTACTAGCGTGGCGTATTCGCTGAGCGGAGAGCAACTAGCATCGGGGGGGTGGGATCGTATGGTTCGTCTGTGGGACCCGCAAAGCGGAGCCTTGGTTCACACCTTAGAAGGCCATACAGAGATCGTTACTAGCGTGGCGTATTCGCCGAGCGGAGCGCAGCTTGCGTCGGGGAGTAAGGATAATACAGTGCGGTTGTGGGAAGCGGAAAGCGGAGCCCTAATTCACACCTTAGAAGGTCATATATATGATGTTAGTAGCGTGGCGTATTCGCCGAATGGAACACAGCTAGCATCGGGAAGTATGGATTATACGGTGCGACTGTGGGATGTGCAAAGCGGGGCTCTGGTTCACACCTTAGAAGGTCATATATATGGTGTTAGTAGCGTGGCGTATTCGCTGAGCGGAGCGCAGCTTGCGTTGGGGGTAGTTGGTAATATGGTGCGACTGTGGGATGTGCAAAGTGGGTCCATGGTTCACACCTTAGAAGGTCATATATATGGTGTTAGTAGCGTGGCGTATTCGCCGAACGGAGCGCAGCTTGCGTCAGGTAGTCAGGAGGGGGTGGTTCGTCTGTGGGACCCGCAAAGCGGAGTCCTGGTTCACACCTTAGAAGGCCATATAAGCAATGTTACTAGCGTGGCGTATTCGCCGAGCGGAGCGCAGCTAGCGTCGGGGAGTTTGGATTGTACGGTGCGGTTGTGGGACTCGCAAAGCGGAGCTTCCATGCCCTCCCTAGGGCATACTTTATGGGTTACTAGCGTGGCGTATTCGCCGAGCGGAGCGCAGATCGCATCGGGCGGTTGGGACAAGACGGTACGACTGTGGGAAGCGGAAAGCGGAGCCCTAGTTCACACCTTAGAAGGCCATAAATTAGGTGTTAGTAGCGTGGCGTATTCGCCGAGTGGAGCACAGCTTGCGTCGGGGAGTTCGGATTGTACGGTGCGGTTGTGGGACTCGCAAAGCGGAGCACTGGTTCACACCTTAGAAGGCCATACAAGCCTCGTGGATAGCGTGGCATATTCGCCGAGCGGAGCACAGCTAGCGTTGGGAGGCGTGGATAATACAGTGTGGCTGTGGGATGTGCAAAGCAGGTCCCTGGTTCATACATTAGAGGGCCATACAAACAATGTTAGAAGCGTGGTGTATTCGCCGAGCGGAGCACAGCTTGCGTCGTCGGGGAGTAGAGATAATATGGTGCGGCTATGGGATGTGCAAAGCGGGTCCCTAGTTCGCATTTTAGAAGGCCATACAGGCGCTGTTAATAGCGTAGTGTATTCGCCGAGCGGAAAGCTGGTTGCCTCGGGCAGTTCGGATAAGACGGTGCGCTTGTGGGAAGTAGAAAGCGGGGCGTCGGTTCGCACTCTAGAAGGTCATACAAGCTCTGTTAAAAGCGTGGTGTATTCGCCGAGCGGAGAGCAGCTAGCGTCGGGGGGTAATGACAAAACGGTGCGGCTGTGGGAGGTTACCTCGGGTGAATGTCTAAGAGTGATTCAAGGATTTAACGGAGATGTTAATAGCGTAGCCTGGGAAGAGACGTCTAAGGGTTCTTATCTGGTGACAGGTAGTGCTGATAAGTCAGTGCGCCGGTGGGAGGTGAAGAAAGAGGGAGAAGAGTATAAGGTGAGGCTGTGTTGGAGTAAGGGGCCAGGATATTTGACAGCGAGTGGAGCGTTCCTAGAAGGAATAGAAGGGCTAAGTAAAGTAAATGAGAAGCTGCTAAAGCAAAGGGGAGCGGTAACAAGTAGAGAATTGTTAGAATGAAGCGGGAGGAAGGTGCAAAATTGGTTATCAAAAAAGGGATGATGAAAGCATTTTATCGATTTAGAGAGTGTGCGGCTGCTGTTGGGTGAGCCTGTCAGATATTAATGAGATGGGTCCCCCCCACAGTCTAAACTGTTAAGTTAGTGGGGAATTTTACGGAGAATGTAATGAACGCCTCCCACCAGTCTGTAGGGCGAATGGAATAGGACCCTCCAGGCCGACGGCATCAGAGTGCCTAAAATGGAAGATCACGAAGATTTTCTTCACAGGCAAACAGGAGAGTCCAAAATGAAGCTTACAACAGTCGGAATTGATATTGCAAAAAATGTGATGCAGGTGCACTACATAGACGTAGAGACAGGGGAAATAGTGAACAAGCCGATTAAACGCGCGAAGTTCCTTGAGCACTTTGCCAATCGGGAGTCCTGTTTAATAGGCATGGAGGCATGTGGTGGAGCCCAACACTGGGCTCGGCAATTGATCCTAATGGGACACCAGGTGAAGCTGATGCCAGCGAAGTTTGTGAAGGCTTTTAATGTGCGTAATAAGAATGATGCAGCGGATGCACGAGCCATCTGGCTAGCCGTGCAGCAGCCAGGTAAGGCAATTGCCGTCAAGACAGAAGCGCAACAAGCGGTGCTGGCGTTACATCGAATGCGTCAGCAGTTGGTGAAGTTTCGCACGATGCAAATAAACAGTTTGCACGGTTTATTGACTGAATACGGTGAAGTGATAGGAAAAGGGCGAGCCGCGCTGGATAAAGCGATGCCTATTGTGTTGGAAAGGATAGCCGATCGCCTGCCAAGCATGTTGCTTGACACGTTACGAGAACAGTGGAATGGGTTAAAGCAGCTGGACGCACAAATCGCTGAGATCGAGAGACGGTTGCGTGAATGGATGAAAGAAGATAAAGCAGCCAAGGCCCTGATGGAGATACCTGGGGTTGGGGTGCTCACCGCGAGTGCTGCCGTTGCAACGATAGGGGATACGAAAGTGTTCAAGTCAGGTCGAGAGTTTGCGGCCTGGATTGGTCTGGTTCCCAAGCAAACCGGCTCAGGCGGCAAAGTGAAGTTGCAAGGCATCAGCAAGCGTGGTGATGTGTATTTGCGTACCTTGCTCATTCACGGAGCGCGTAGCGTGCTCGCACATGCGAAACAGCCAAGCTTATGGGTTGAGCAGATGCTCAAACGGCGTCCATTGAATGTTGTGGTCGTCGCGCTCGCCAACAAGATGGCTCGAACTATTTGGGCACTATTGGCTCATAACCGGTTGTACCAAACAGACTACGTTAGCGTTAAGCCTGCATAAGCAGGCCGCACGGTGTAGAAAGTTTATCTTTATTTTTTAAAGAGTGACACCTCCAAAGGTTGCGCAGGCATTTCAAATGGGATGACAAAACAGGTTGGACCGGGACTCACTAAACCTGCATGATGGCCAGAGCTTTAAGTTCGCTCGAAGAATGAGGTGTGAGTCAGCGAATTTCATCGGGGCCCGCAGCTTTAGTATCGGCTGCAAGAGGTCGAATATAGAGCTGCAGCCTAACCTATCTGTCTGAACTTAAGAAAAGTTTGCTCAAACGGGAGGCGTTCATAGTGTGTTACGAATGCGAGCGCAGTGGTAGCGTGAGCAATGCTTTATTGAAGATGAGGGTAGGCCCCTCGAAGGCAGCTTACAGGAGCGGGCTTCAAATTACCTCAAGCTGCGTAGATAAAGAATCTGCGTGGTGAGCGTTGAGGAAAAGGCAGAGAAGAAATCTGTCAAATGAGTACTAATGAGACGAACGTAAGTGAACCACTGATGACGTGTCGAAACCCCATGATGACACCAAAACCGGGGGGTATGGATGACCCGGGACGAGGACAGACGGAGCCTGTTGACGGGCTGTCTGGTGTCCGGCATGAAGGTGGCGTGACGCTAGTACAGGCTTCAATAAGGAACGTAAGAACCTGTCGCCGTGATGCTAAGGGAGGAGTTCAAGCAGGAGGACCCTGCAAGAGCCAGAGTACCGATGCGCGGCACAGGGGCGGCGTCGCCCGTAGTAGGGAAGAAGGCCCTGTAATGGGGTTGGACCAAAGGGGCGGCATTGCCCGGCAGGAAGAGGCAGACAACCGGCAATGGGAGGATCTGTCTCGACCTGCAAAACCATTTGATATTTCTAAGCGCGAAGTGTGGGAGGCCTACAAGAAGGTCAAGGCCAACCGAGGTGCTGCAGGAGTTGATCGACAGACGATTGCGGAATTTGAATTGAGATTGGCTGACAATCTCTACAAGCTCTGGAATCGGCTGGCCTCGGGTAGTTATCAACCCCCACCCGTTCTACGAGTGGAAATCCCAAAGGCAGGGGGAGGTGTGCGACCGCTGGGTATACCTACAGTTAGCGATCGAGTGGCTCAAATGGCGATTAAACAGCGTCTTGAGCCGCAATTGGAACCCCATTTCCACCCCGACTCTTATGGCTATCGGCCTGGTCGATCAGCACATCAGGCGGTTGCTAAGGCGCGTGAGCGTTGCTGGCGATATTCCTGGGTACTTGATCTCGACATCAAAGGCTTCTTCGATTCCATTGATCACACCTTATTGATGAAGGCGATGAGACGTCACACGAAATGCAGGATGACGCTTCTGTACATTGAGCGGTGGCTTCAGGCACCGGTCAGGTTGGCAGATGGCACGATGCAGCCGCGGAACTCTGGCGTGCCGCAAGGTGGGGTCATCAGTCCGTTGGCGGCTAATCTGTTCCTGCATTATGTGTTCGATGAATGGATGCATCGCAACCACCCGAACGTGCCGTTTGAGCGGTATGCGGATGATGCGGTGTGTCATTGCCGTACTCTAGTAGAGGCACAGGTACTCAAGACAGCCTTGGAGCAGCGAATGGCGCAGTGTTCTCTGGTTTTGCATCCACAGAAGACGCAAGTTGTCTATTGTAGGGATGATAATCGTAGAGAGCACTTTAGCGTTTATCAGTTTAACTTCTTGGGCTTCTGCTTCCGACCACGGCTCGCAAGATCTCGGATCGGTAAAGTGTTTGTGAGCTTTCTACCCGGAATTAGCCCGGCGGCAGCCAAAACCATTCGCCAGATTGTACGCCGATGGCGATTGCATTGTCGACACACTGTAGGTTTGACGGATTTGGCTCAGGAGATCAATCCTGTGCTGAAGGGGTGGCTGAATTACTACGGTCGCTTCTACCGTTCGGCATTGTATGCGGTGTTTGATTCGTTGGATCAATATCTAGTACGGTGGGTTCGCAGAAAATATAAGCGTTTAAAATCCAAAGTAACACGGGCACGGGAACTGATAGTCAAAATACAGCATCAGCAGCCACGCTTGTTTGCTCACTGGACACTGACGCAAAATGGTGGGCAATAGGAGCCGCATGAGTTGAGAGGCTCACGTGTGGTTCTGAGAGGGCTTGCAGGTGCGATTCTTGTGAGCTACTCACCTAGCCATCATGGATAAAGTGAAGCTGGTAGGTATTGATCTGGGTAAAAAGTTATTTCACGTTCATGGACAAGACAAGGCTAAACGGATGGTACTTTGCAAGAAGCTCACCCGTAAGCAATTGCTTGAGTTTTTTAGCAATTTTCATTCAAGCACAGTGGTCATGGAAGCGTGCGCTGGAGCCCACCATATGGCTCGCAAGCTGAAGGAATTTGGTCATCAGGTTAAACTCATTTCTCCGCAATTTGTGCGCCCATTCGTCAAGAGCAACAAGAATGACTTTGCAGATGCCGAAGCGATTTGTGAAGCGGCCTCAAGGCCTTCAATGAGATTCGTGACGCCAAAGACAGAGTCGCAGCTCACGTTATCTGCTCTGCACCGAGTACGCGAAGCGTTGATTAAGGATAGAACTAGCACGATCAATCAGATTCATGGTTTTCTGCTCGAATTTGGTGTGAGTTTGCCGGTTGAGCGCTTACCGCTTACAAGCAATAAGAAAAGGTTGACACTACTTTAAGTTCTGTGTGAATGGGTTTTAGGGATTCGAATCCAAATGGGACAGATTAAGAAATTCCCGGTATTTTTTGTTGCGTAGTAACCACGAATGTTAAACTGTTAGTGTAGGTATTTTTGTGGGCATCCAAATTTAAATACATAGGTAAAGCATTATAAATACTGAATGTGTGCATTACCCTCTCGTCCTTGCTCATCCCGAATATTTCCTGCCAAGTAACGTGGGTAAGCTTATAAAATAAAGGGATTTAGGCGCCGGTCCCCGGCACCAGCTTGCTTCTTGATTGAGGCAGCGTCTATCAGCGCGCTTTAGCGTATTTCATTATATTGGTTATACCGTTTCTATACTTCAATCTGTCAGCCGCAATTTCTGGCATGGGTATTGTATCCGCCCTTGTCAATCTAAGCTTAAGGGACGCAGGCGTACTTATAAATTTATCCTAATTGACGCTAGCTGATGAAATCACGTCATCTGCAACATAAGGATTAGTTTTTCGCTCTTGCCCAAAAGTAGAGGTGCGGCCATGTCCTGGAATGAAGGTTACATCATCGCCCAGAGGCCATAGTTGGCTTTGGATGGAATGGATCAACTGGGCCCGATTGCCGCGTGGAAAATCGGTGCGGCCGATAGCGTGGGCGAATAATACGTCGCCCACCATAGCTAGGCGCTGTGCTCGGCTAAAAAAAATAATATGCCCTGGAGTGTGGCCTGGACAATGATAGACTTCTAGCGTTTCTTCTCCAAAATGCACACAATCTCCGTTTTCTAGCCAGCGATCCGGCATAAATACACTCGCTGGCGGAAAACCAAAACGGATACTTTGCTCGGGCAATAAATCTAGCCAAAAGCGTTCCTCCTTATGAGGCCCTTCAATTGGCACATGATATTTGTGCGCCAGTTCCTGCGCACCGCCGCAATGATCAAGGTGGCCGTGGGTGAGAAAGACTTTCTCTAACGTCACACCCGCCTTCTCGATATGTTCCTCGATCTGCTCTAAGTCTCCGCCCGGATCTACCACAGCAGCGCGCTGACTGGCTTCACAAATCAGTAAAGTGCAGTTTTGCTTAAAAGGCGTAACCGGAATGATTCTAGTTTTCATGGCGATTAGATCGATACTGTGGTCTTATTCTAGACGGGCATAATAAAGTATGCCAGGCGATTTTTTGCGGAAGTTGGCTAGGGCGCGCTGGTTTTTTGTGGTTTTTGATGCTGGAATGCTTGACGCAGTTCCAAATAAACCCCTAAAACGCTATCAAGCGCGGCTACTACGTTATTGGGTAAGGTGCTTACTGTATCCGCATCGATCAATTTTTGAATCAATTGGCGCACAGCAATTGAAAGATTTTCATGGTGGTTTATTAGTTTTTGCTCAAGCGTTGACATGGGCTTGCCTTTTCTACCGCGTTTTCGAGCAGAAGTCGCTTCGTCCCCAAATTGTAGCCACTCTGGCGATACGCCTAACGCTTTAGCAACCAAAGGTAGCCGATTCCTATGAGGCGCTGTGCCCCCTTTATTTTCGGGCCGCTCCCAATGCTGAACAGCCTGCCAACTTTTAACTCCTACTTTTTGGGCAAGCTCTTCTAGCGAAAACTTTTTTTCTAAGCGTTTTTGTTTGATTCGTGCATGTATATCCATGTCATACAATGTACCCGCCAGAAAAAGTAGCGTCACTGCAAATTTTTCTTGTTAAGCAAAAATAACTGGCATATATTGATGCATAAGATGGTTTTAGAGCGAATCCTTTAACCATTTTTCTACCCTAAACCACTGAAAATAAAGTGAGAAAGGGAAAAGTCAGATTTCCCAAGAGGGCGCATGAGGGAGGGAAATCAGTGTGTTAAACCATTTATAGCGAATCACAGGAAGCGCTGATGTTGACGATTAGCTCACTGGTTTTGACCAGGAACGGGCACGGGAGCTTATATAGCTTCTTGCCTTATCATCTATTCGATGCTCCAATTGTTGTCACGCGGGAGGTTTTTTGCGCGCAGGAGTTCCTATGAGCCAAGTTACCCGTAAATTTAGAGCGGAAGAGATTAAAGCGAGGCTCGCCTTGTGCTCAAATGCTCAAAATCCTCCTAGCGAGCCGCCCTCAAGTGATTCACCCGTCGCTGTGGCGACTCAATCTGCTCAGACGCAACAGTCAAATCCGAGCGAGTGCTTAGCGCCAGATTACCGCTTAGGCGAGCGCTTGATTGAACTGCATTCAAATACTCTGCGTCGGCTTGCGTTGCTTGAATTAATCACTTCTATCCGAGCGCATGTCAAATTTGATGGGCTTTCGAGCACGGCATTGTATATTTTGCGCAAGCCGGATATTGAAAAATTGATCAGTCGACTACTCGCAATGAATTCAGTGTGCGTATTAATCCGCGCGCATACGTTAAATTTTCGGTGTGAGCATATTGAATCAATGGAATGGGAAGAAGCTGCGTTACAGTACTTTGTGCGAGCGCAAGCAAGCCTGACGATACTGCGCAGTGCTTTTCCGCAAGTGACGCGCGCCCAGGTTAGCCGATTACGCAAGGTGTTAGCAGTAACGCCTCCGGCTAAAGCGGTCCACCTACCGCTGCAACAGCTCCAGGAGATTTATCGCATATGGCAAAAAATTTGCCAAGAGCGCGAAGACAATCGTGAGCGGTATATTGCGCTCCATGGTGAATTTCCACAGTTCACGTTGACTACATTATGCGCCGCCTTGAATGTTAAAGTGAGAAAGTAATGGGTAGGGAACGTTATGCAGAGATATTGCTGAGTGAAATGGATGATTTTGAGCGGCAATTCAATCGCTTTTGGATGAGAGCGGCGGGGCTATATGTGGTGTATTTTGCGTGCTGGGTCTATTATTTTTACGCCGTTGTATGGTTTTGGCTACTGATAATTGAATTCAATCACACGTGTCTGCGCTGCTCGTTTGCGCACCAAATGGATATAAGGCATTGTTATGGCGTCTAAAACGCTTCTCCGACTTCGGCGTTCGTTTTCGACGTCAATAAATGCGCCTTTTCCAGGCCATTATGATTTGGACGTCGAGCGCAAGGTGAAGAGCAAAGGGCTTGCTTATTCGATCTTGCAAGCTCGTGAGCCAGCTACGATTCATCTTGGCTTAACTTTTCCATAAAACCAGATCTGATACTCGGAATAACCGATAAGAAACCTCGCAAGATGACCTGTCGCTATCAAAAAGAGAAGAGCCTACATATCCTTCAACTGTAATGATTGGCGTAAAAGGGAGCGTTTATGGAATTTCAATCCAAAATGCATTGGTCGCATATTTGTCGCGCGTATTTAATGCGTTTTAAATTATTTCGCTGTCAGACAAAGCTGGTTTTATATAAAGGCTTGCCGGTCTCTAAAAGCGACCTTTATACGCTCCGGCCCCACTCTTGGTCAGCCTCATGGCTACAGCTTTTACAGTTTCGTATTGGAATCGTGCCATTGCCTCTATATTGCGCTATTTTTGCTTGCTTAGGCGCTTTCCTAAATTGGGGTATGCTACCGGGTGAAATTCCAGTGATGTTCGCCACTCTGGCCGTGCTGGGATTTACATGCGCCGAATTGGGCGCGCGCCTACCCGGTTTGCGCTGCATTGGGGGGCCAGTGTTAGTGACGCTCTTACTCCCTTCATGCCTAGCGCATTACGAGTGGATACCTGCCGATTTAGTGCGCTCAATTAATGAATTTTGGCATGCATCGAATATTCTTTGCTTGTTTACTGCCGCCGTTATTGTGGGGAGCTTGCTCAGTATGGAGAGGCGGGTGTTGATTCAAGGGTGCGCTAAGATTTTTATGCCACTGGCGGCAGGCTCGATTGCCGCAGCATTAGTGGGTACTTTGACTGGCTTGGCGTTCGGTTTAAGTGCATATGATACGTTTTTCTATTTAGTGATTCCGATTATGGCGGGTGGCCTTGGTGAAGGGGCGATTCCATTAACATTAGGCTATGCGGCGATTTTACAGGTACCGCAACCTCAGCTTTTTGCGCAAGTTGTGCCGCCAGTGGTGCTGGGCAATTTGATGGCGATTATCTGTGCGGCTTTATATCGTCAGTTTGGTGCGCGTTATCTGCGCTATCGCGGAGAAGGCTCTAGATTACTGTCAGGTGCTTCAACTCGCAAAAGCAAGCTGCCGCTTATTTCGGTTGAGCCGTTAGCAGAAGCGGGCATGGTGGCATTGGGTTTCTATATGATTGGACTGGTTGCGCATCAATGCACGGCATGGCCCGCGACGATTGTGATGTTGGGTTTAGCTGTATTCGTTAAATTGACGCGCACGGTGTCGCCTAAATTGGAATATGGTGCGCAGATGATGCATCGTTTTTTCTGCCGCGCGGTAGCTTATCCATTATTGTTTGGCATCGGGTTGACTCTGACGCCGTGGAACGGATTGCTAGCAGCGCTTACGCTAGCTAATTGCATTACGATTATGGCGACTGTATTGACGTTAACGACGGTGGGTTTTGTGGTTGGACGCTGGGTTGGCTTGCATCCGGTTGAGAGTGCGGTGATCAATGCCTGTCATAGCGGTATGGGCGGGATCGGTGATATGGCAATCCTGACTGCGGCTGATCGCATGAGCTTAATGCCGTTTGCTCAATTGGCAACGCGTATTGGCGGGGCTTTGACCGTGCTATTAGCGCTTATTTTGCTTGCCCAAATACAGTAAACGATAACAGCACAAAAGTGAAGGAATCGAAGCCATTTGGGCTGTGACAAGCAGCTTAACCTCTAGGGTTGGCGCGCCGGCTTAATATGACCTGGAGGTGAGGGTAAATACACGAGATTTTTCACCTGCCCTCTCAGCAGTCGAATCGGGTATCGGTGCGGATTTATCAAGCTCTCTACCTTTTTAACGAGGTTGCGCCTGAGGGGCATGGCTGTTCTTCAGATTTTCATGGGGCCATAATAACATTTTGTAGAATAGATAAAGTCAACGTATCCATTCTCTTGGTGTTCATCGAATAAATCTTTGGCAGCCTGAATCATTGCTTCATATTGTGGATGATCTGGTTTAATCATAGAAGAAACAGACAATAAGCGGCCCAGAAATCCATTCTTGTCCAATCTTTGCTGATTGGGAAATGATGCAACCTTAACTGTAATTGGCCTAAAGAATTTTCCGATTCCTTTTTCATCGATTTTTTGGGGAGATATTTCTTTATAGTCAGTTCCATACTGATTTAATAAAGATTCATATTTTTCCATCAGCGGCGAAGCCTCAACAATTCGCAAATTCCATATCAGAACGCAAAAGCCATCTGGTCGGAGGATACGGCTAAATTCGACTCTAGTCTTTTCTTTATCAAACCAGTGAAATGCCGTAGCAGCCGTTACACAATCTACACTATGGGTACTAAGCGTCGTCATCTCAGCAGTACCATCGATGCTAGTAAAATTAGAATAGTGTGAAAGTAACTCTTCTGATTTTTTCCGCATCTTCAAATTAGGCTCAACTCCAAATACCTTATATTGATGATCTAATAATAGTTGAGTAAGTAGCCCCGTTCCTGAGCCAATATCTGCAACTCGTGCTTTAGAATGAAGCCCACACTCTTGCTTTAGAAAAGCAACAATATTAGAGGGATAATGGGGTCGATATTTGGCATAATTTTCAACCACATCGCTGAACCGAGCGGTTGGAGGTAAAGACACGGAGTGCAAGGAAGGAGAGATCGGCATTTTCTACCTCGATGTGTTAAAAAATTAATCAGCTAATATGCATCTGCTGGCTATTTCCCTTTGTAACGATACTTATATTTAATTTTTAGTCTGAAAGGTACGTTATCTGATCAAATTAAATTTATTGTCATACCTTGGCCAGAAGCGCTGCAATTCGGACTCCTTCAGTTTACACCGAATATCTTTTTAGACAAAGCCTATGTAAATAAAAGAAAATCCCACCGCATAGACAGGATTTTCCAAGGTTAGGCGTTTTTCCTAAAGCATGATTCAATGCGGATCTAGGAGTTTTATGATGTCCTCGAGTACCGCTTATTCACCATCAATGAAACGTAAATTGGCATCGTGGTTGAGCTCAGGTTTTTTAATGCTGGCCCAATTTAGCCGAAACAACCGTTTTTGGGACATCCAATCCATGTTCATCCAACGAATGCCTTTGGCCTTACCCAGAAAAACTGAAAAAGCCCAAGTTAAAAAAGTTGATTGGATTCAACGGGTTGACCAAATCCGCTTATTTTGAGCGGTTTTTCACGGTTAAAAGCTAAAGAGTCAATGCCTATAATTTGATAATCAAATAGTTGGACCTCATCAAGTTGATTGATTGACTTCATGATGGTTCTCCTCAAATAAAAAGGGGTATTCATCATGTGCTCTAGCCGGGGAAGAATAAGTTCCCGATTAGGGTTAAAAGCTCTGAGTCAGTTAGACCCGCGGCCGTTCAATAGGAACAGAGCCAAACCGCGAAAGCTTCATTGGCACAGATGAGTGAGCTAGCTTTATATTACGCGGCTAGAATGAAAACGCAAGAAAATAGGCGATTTAGAATCAATAATTAGCTAATTGGTGGAGGTTGGTTGGTTTTTTTAATTTTTTATATGGGTTAAATACTTTTTAAGTGCGAAAGAAAACTACTTTTCCTAGTCGATCGTATATCCCAGTTAGGATGATTAGGAATAAATTTCCCCGCTTCTTTTTGGATGGCATAATATTTTTCAAGCTTCTCCGTTGATATTTTATCAAAGGTTTGTGAGACATCACCTTTAACTCGATAACGTGTACTTGGATCTTCGGTTCCAACTCGTTTATCTAAACATGTTTTTGGATTATGTGTCTTTTTGTAAAGAAATTCAACTAGTTCATTTCCCACCTTTGGATAAGATTTATGGTCTAAATACTGATTAACACAGTCAGTATTGACAGTCTGATGTACCTTTATTGACTCAGGTGTTGGCGTTGACGCTGGGTGTACCAGGGTTACTTCTGGGTTAGTCTTCAGATTATATCGAGATTTATTAAGGGTATAGGCGGTTCCGTAAATAGGCCAGGCGTCTACAACGACAGTATTGGTTTCCCCCCATTCACGTGCTCTCGGATCACCAATCAAGGTGTAGGCGTGATCTTGTTGTATGTCCGCCATACTGAATAAGGGCGCATTTAGCCCTTTGGTTTGAAGTATGTTAAAAACTATAGCATTCGTTTCATCACAATTTCCAGCTTGATATTGTATGGCATATTTGATTTTTCGTTCGATTTTTCCCATTGAACTTTCTTTCTCAGCTTTTCTAATTGATTCTCGAGACATTTCTGTGCGTATGGCGCTTTCTCCTCCTGTGTCAAGCATACTAAATAATTGATTGCCAGCGCCATAACGCATAATATTTTTAACTTCTGCAATAACTTCCGAACAAATCTTTAAATGTTTCATAGTTTCTTCTGTGACTATTTGAGTTTTTTTGCCATATTCCTTTAGGTTTAGATTTAAGTCTTTGGGTTTTAATGCTTGATGGAGATTAATTGGCCTACGAAGGGGATTAAATGTTGTATAGCTTGATGAGCTAGGCAGAGGAATGTCTTGCCCTGGATCTTTTCTAGAGTAAATAAGACGCGGAAAATCCCCCTTCTTTTGATAAACAAATCCATTACCCATATTAGTAACTCCTATCCGTTTGCATTTCATGATAGGTAATTTTAATTTTATGGGGAATTTTTGTATTTTCTGGCGCGAAGATAAGTAGATCAATGCGTTTAGTACAGTTTCGCTTACTTAAAAATCTCATTTTTTTTAAATTTTATGATTTTAATGTGTTAATTTGAGATTATTGATTCCACTTATGATGCTGTTCCAGAAAAGTATTTTATATTTTAAGGGCGTCTTTTTGTTCTTGAAGAAATTCAATTGACATTTCATCAAAGGTTTGCAAAATTTCATCATTGTTTTTGTATATCGTACTTGGATCTTTAGCTCCATCTCGTTCATCTTGGCATAATTCAGGAGGTGAAGTTTTATAAAAATATTCAAGAGGATCATTGCCTACATTAGGAATCTCATTATTTTCTGTGAATAAATCAATCTCCACTATATTAACTGTGCGAGGTTTTTTCTCAAGGAGAGTCGTTATCAAATCGGGAGCGGGTGTTGATGCTGGATGCTGAAAAAATATATCGGGTTCAGAATTTAAAATACAACTTTGTCCCAGTGTATAGACAGTTCCGAAAGGATGCCAGGCATCTACGACCACCGTATTTTTAGTTCCCCATTTTCGACCTTTGGGGTCGCCAATAAGTGTATAACAGTGATCTCGATCATGATCAAATGCACTTAATATTGGCGCAGATAAATTTTGAGTAGCAAGAAGACTAAAAATTATAGCTTCCATCGCATCGCAGTTTCCAGCTTTAAATCGAATTGCACGCTCGGCTACTTGCCTGATTTGCTGGATGGGCTCTTCTGATTTTGGATTTTGCCCAAATAGATAGCCGCTTATATAAGAACGTATTGCACTTTCGCCTTTTGTGCAGACGATATTAAACAACTGGTTGTCTGCTCCATAAGGCATTAGACGTGTGGCCTTTGTCACTACGTCAGAAGCGACGTTTAAGTGCTGAAATGTTTGGTTTTCGACGTTTTCAATTTTATGCCGGTACTCGTTTACTTTTAAATCAAAATGGGTAAATTCTTTGTGTAATTTAAATTTTTTTGGTTGGGAATTCAGTTCAAGATTTTTAAGAATCTTTCATTGGCCTAAAAGAAGATTTATATCTATTAAGCAGGTCCTCTGATATATCATCAAAAGTTCGCCTAGGTTCATATCCGTCCGTGTAATGTATGCTTGGATCTCGAGTCCCAACGCGTTCATCACGGTGGTATCCTGGGATAAAATTTTTATAACAGTGTTTAAGATATTCGTTACCTACCGGAGGCAGGTTATTACTAGCTAAATGTTGATTGACATAAGTTGTATTAAGAATTGGGTATTTTTCATGAAAAAATGCATTAATTGAATTAGGTGAGGGAGTTGATGCTGGATATTCAAGGATTATCTTGGGTCTAGACTCTAGATTATATATTGCATGTTTTAGTGTATAGGTCGCTTTATAAATAGGCCATGCATCCACAACTACCGTATTTTTCTCTCCCCATTTGTGATCTCTGGGGTCGCCAATGAGCGTATAAACATGGTCTCGTATATCGTCAGCTACAGTCAATATAGGTGCATCCAGCCCTTCGGTGATAAGCCTATGATGAGCCATTATTGACATTTCAGTGCAATTTCCAGCCTGATATTGACGAGTAAGATGTACGTTTAGTCCAGTCATAGCCATCGATTTGGCTGGTCCTTCTAGCTCTTGGAGTTTCCCCATTACTTCATCGATCTTAGTGTGAAGCATCCTGCAACGTATGTTGCTTTCGCCATTTGTCGCAATGACATTAAGCCATTGATTTCCTGCCCCGTAGGGCATTATGCGATCAATTTCCTGTATCGTTTTCGAAGCGATGTTTAAGTGCTTAAGTGTTTGTGTGTTGACATACTCGGTTTGATGCTGATACTCATCTATACCCAGATAAGACGGGTTGAATGTTTCATGTAACTTATGGGTTTTGGGTTGCTTACTCTGTGGTATGCGCGCAGGGGGCGGATTATATATTGTGCCGTAGGACGGGTTAAAATGGGAGGCCGGTTGTTCGGGGTGTGGATAGAGGCTGTTATGGGACAAAGTATCAACATTATTTCGTGAATAATAACCTTTATACATATTAAAATATCTCAGAAGTTTATTCATTGGAGTAATTTAAGATTTTAATGATGAAAAGATGGTTTATTGAAGTGGGTGCGAAAGTTAGATGCATAAAATGAAGCAGTTGTAGATTTATCAAACAATTGCTGATGCTTCGACAAAATTTGAGTATTTTGGAATGGGTCTGCTTAGCGATTGGTCGATCGTAATAATGGAGCTCCGACTAACCGAGCTAACGACTGGATGCTTTGTTGCTGGATTTGGGCTGCGGCTAAATCACTGTTAAACCATTGATTTGAGAAGCTGATTAGGATGTCTGGAGGGCTGAAAAGTATGCGCCAATGCGGCCACCACAAAAAATCCTCATAACAGATGGAAAAAGCCGCTTGTAGGCCGTTAAGTTTGAGGTAGGGCTGCGTTAATTTGCCGGTTAGAGCGCTGATTCTTGCGCCTGGGCGCCATAAGCCGACGGGCATGGGCATGCGGCTGTCTAATTGAGCTGAATGGTGTCCGAGCGCTAATACGCTATTGGTGTAGCGCAGCGGCATTTCTGGTTTGAGAATATCGGCGCCGAGTAAGAAAGTTTGGCCTTGACATGCGGCTTGGCGTATCTGTTCTTGCCACACCCAAGCCAGCGCTGGATGCCAGAGTCCGATAATTCCTTCAGGTAGTACAACAATTTTCGTGGCGCGCTGTGCAAGGGCTTGGGAGAGCGTATTTTGCACTTGATCAGTGCGTTTAAATAATGCAGCTAGCGTGTTTTGATCAAGACGGCCAAATTGTAAGTTAAGCGCTTGCCATCCCGTGGGTATGGTTGGGTGTATCTCATTTTTATGCGCGCTCAGAACCATGCAAACTGCGCATAAAATAAGCCATAGAGTTTTATTACGGCCTAGATTTGCAGCCATTAGGCAAAGAGTTCCGATGCCGAGTAATAAGCCTAAGCCGCCCCAAGCGGGATAGAGTGCGCTGCTGATATGCAGTGGCGAGAGCCAGCCAATGATGCCAAGTGGGGGGAGCAGAGTGAAAAACAGTGCGCTGAAGGTAAGGATGAGCGTTTTGGACGCAGAGGTTTGGGCGGTTGGATAGAATAAGATCCATGGGATAGAAAGCAAGGTCGCCTGGGTTAGCCAAAAAATGACGCCAAGTAGATAGCCTAAGCTTGCAGACAGCTCATTATGGCCGCTGAAAAATCGCGCGCACATGATTGGGATATCGCGTGCCCCGGTCAGATAATAGCCGATCCAAAGCGCGGCAGCTTGCCAGTGGGTCTGTGCTTTGCGCCAGAGCGATGGCAAGAGTGCTAAGCTGGCTAGCCAGTGGCCAGGAAACCAGGCGAGCAGCGCAATTATGGCGCCTGCCAGGCTGTAACTGATTAAGCGAGGCGGTTGCATGTGCTTAGGAGAAGCGGCGGTGTTGGCAAGAGCGCTCAATTCAGGTAAGCAATTTGGTCAATGGCAAAATTTTACAGGGCCATAAACCAGACTCTTTCTGCGCCGTGGATAATAAAGCATTCCCCTTGCATGATCGGCATTAGCGCACTGTTTTTCCCTTGTCCATATTTGTCGCGTCTAGAATCTTCGAAGCGCAGAACCCCGGATGTGTAGCCAGCCATATGCGCATTGAAATGTGAGGTGGCGAGCAGGAAACCGCTGGCATGCACGCATCCAGAGTTGGGATAGCCCTGCCATCCTTTGAAAATGCTTGAGGCGGAGGAGCGCCAAGCGCCGCTTTGACACGTCAAAAGCAAACCCGAGCGAGCAATGGCCATCGCGCCATGACCTTCATGGCAACTTTCTCCTACTTCTTGAAAGCGGGTTAATTGTAGCTCGTGGGTAGTCAGTCGATTTTGCACCAAGATGTTATTAGTTTTGATGAGTTCTGTTGCAACGGCTTTGGCATTGTGAATCTCTTGCCCGGCGGCATTCATTGAGCCGCTTAATTGACGTGAGCCGTCTAGTTTATAAAATTGGGCAAGCTGCCAAGTTAAATTGCCTGCAACGACGCCCACGCGCGCCGCCAGCGTGCCGGGTATGTCGCCAAGGGGATTAGCTTGCCGCCATTTATTATCTAGCCCAACCAGTTGGTCGCCATGGGCGGGGGTAGAAAGGGCGGCATCTGCGCCAGCGGAAAATCTGGCTTGAGATAATAAATCGATCCGCAATGCGCCTTCTTTGTCATGATACGGATGCTTAGAATAGATGAGGCCAGTAATTGAGCATGCTAAACCTGGGCAGTTTTCGCGCTTGAGTTGGGTCGTGAAAGAAAGCCCGAGCGGACTGTTATCGGCAAATGTGGGGAGCAGAAATTTAAGCGCGCGCAATTCGGCGACCGTGGGTTCCAGAGGATTTGTTACCTGAGGCATGGGATTGCCGCTGGCGAGCGTATCGTAGTGGGTTTGCACATAGCGATTGACGCCGGTTTGCAGTGCGTACAAGTATTGGCCTGTCGCTTTTGCGAAAATCTGCGTAATCTCAGTTTGGACTTGGTAAAGTGTTGCCACTATGCCGACCGTTGAAAGAGTGATGGCTAAAGCAATATCAAGGGTGATAAAGCCAGGTTGACATCTGCGGCGCCAGCTCATATTGGGTGTTAGTTGAGCGCTTTGGCATTGGCCGGCCGAGCGGTGGACTAAATGGAGGGGGGTAACGGTTTTCATGGAGAGTGTTTAGGGGTAAAGACGAGCCGCTTAGCCGACTACCAGGGTGAGTGTATTGGCGTCGCCTATGCAGCGGATCTGTGAGGGATCCGGTTGGCCGCCAGGAGCTTTCACTTCACTGGTATTAATCGTGAGCCGTGAAGCGCTGCGGGCCAGGGCCGTGACGAGGGGGAGGCAGGTTATATCTGGTAAATTGGTAATTTGGTATTGAACCGCGTCGCCAGTTGCGTTGATTTGACTCGGTGTCACAGTCAGTACGCCATTGCCGGGTGATATGGTGACGGCGCCGTGGTTATCTTTGAGTGAAGGCAGGGAGCGGAAAAAACCGCCTTGATGTAAAGCCGTATTGTTAATTGCTTGATAATTGCCGGAATAAGCCGTGCGCACGCTGCCAATCAGACTGTTAAGATCCATGGCCAGAGTATTGGCATGTGTGACTTGGCTATTGGTGGAAAAATAAACCAGGGTGCTCACTAGGCCAAAAGAGACGAGCAAGAGCACTAAGCCATATTCAGCCATTAATGAGCCGCGCTGGTGGCTATTTTGCGTTTTCTGACGATTGGGCGTGGTGTACTTCAATCGACTTGAGGGTAGCAGTGAAGGTGGAGGTGTCTTCATGGTGTTGATCCAGGTTGAATAAATCAAATGAAAAAGGGATTAGGCGCTAACTGCACGGGGATTTCTGACGGCATTAGGGGCTTTGCATGATGTGTTGCAGGGTGGCTGAAGCTTGGAATTCGTGAATCATCCCAAGCAGTCCAAAATACAATCCCATCATGCCTGCTGCGGTCAAAAATGAGACGCTGTAGCGAATCAAGGTAGCGGTTCGTTTAATGCGGTTTGGGGTTTCGCGCAAAATATACTGGGAGACGTTGAATAGCGCGCACTCGAGCTTTTGGTATTCGCTTAGGTCTTGCAAGCGGTATTGGAATTCACGCTTGAGGATGCCAGTGGCGAATGCCTCGCCGCCACTATTGGGGATTTCTTCAAAATTGCGTGAAATGCGCTCAATATGTTGCGCGAGCCAAGTCGAAGCATAGGGTTTAATGCGTGCTAAGGCTTCGTGGATGCTAATTGCGTGTGCTCCGATTTTCTGCGTGATTGAGGAAAGGGTGGCTAAAAAAAGCGCACCTGCAAAATCTCGATATAAGGCGTAAAAGAGGATGTGTTGGTCAAGCCACCCTCGAAAGCGTCCAGTATAATTTTTGATTGACCAAGAGCCCCATAGCAATCCTGCTAAAAGTAGGGCAAGCCAGGCTGGACCCACGCTACGGATAACCGTGGCGAAGCCATGATAGGTCTGCGCGATGGGACCATAAAAACGCGTCTCGAGGTTCATCGCAGTTTCGATTTGAGGCACAATCCAATAGCCGATCAAACCTAAAAAAATATGCGCAATAGCCAGGCCAACGAGTGCGCTGGTAATGATTTCAAGAAATAAACGCTGAGTGGCTTCAAGTGTCTCTATATTGGCGGCTAGGGTGCGCAGTCCTATTTTAAGGTCGCCAGATTCTTCTGCAACGGCAAGCACGGTGGTTTCTTCAGGTGGTAGCGTATGCGCTACGGCGCGTGAGAAACGGGCCGTTTCTGCAAAGCGCGCGAGCCAGTGAGCGCACACTATGCCGACCGGTTCACCGGGGTAGCGGAGGGCGTATTTTTGCAGAAATATGGCAAGGGTTTGCCCGGGTTGAGAGTCGATTTGACTAGCGAGATCATTATAGAATTCAGCGCGTTTTTTGCGAAAGCAGCGCTGGGCCCAAGCCAAGCGTCGAGTGCGCCGCGTTCTGCATAAGTTATGCATGAACTGCCAGAGTTGCTTCAGTATGGCGCCGGGTGACGGATGCATCGGGGGCTCCTTTGGTGCAGTTGCAGCTGCCGTTGATAGTGTATAAATGAACCAAATTTTGCTTCTATATCGAGTAGGTCGATTTCCCCTTGCAAGGCTTTATACAGCGCAATTTCGAGTGCGGATTTGCCTGTGGTCGATACGCTATCGAGGGGGGCCTTATGCAAGTTGTAAAGATATTGATGCAGCTCTAGATTTTTATGGGCGCGCACCAATGCCAGCATTGGCCGGTCTAATTCGAACATTTCAGCGACTACAGTGCGTTGGTGTAAACCATTTAACTCGGGTAGCCCTTCGCGTTGGCAGTGCGCGCAGCCAGTTGGGTTGCGGCAAAAAAGCTTATGCTTTAGCGCATTATCAAAGAGCTCGAGTTTGAAGCAGTGAGCAATGCGCGCGACGTAGGCGGCTAGCCCTTCGGAGGTGGCGAACAGGTCTGACGCCGGAAAAATCTCCGCCAGCAGTGCCAGATGGTGGGTTTGTGCGCTGGCTGAATGTACCAGCTCAAACAGAGGTATTTTGCAATGTGGGCAGAGCGTGGGCAGCAGTGTTTGATATACCAGTAAATTAAGAAAGCCTGGTGTCGCTAATACTTCGCGTGGAATGCCGAGTTCGTGATCGGCTAGACGATCTACAATGCCAAGCGCGGAAGGCGTATGCAACGTACTTAAGGCGCGATGGCCTGATTCGGCAACGTCGCGCAATAAAGCGGCACTCGGCCGGTCTCGAATCTCCCCAATCAAGCATACGTCTAAGTCGCCGCGTTTGAGCTGCCGTTTGATAGTTAAAAATGGATCGCCACTATGATCTTGTTCGCTCAGCGAACGCGCGATCGAGACTTGAGAAACGCCTGGGATTAAATATTCAACTGGGTCTTCAATCGAAAACTTTTTAGCCCACTTGGGCATCTGCGCTAATACGGTTTGCAGCGTAGTCGATTTGCCGGAATTAACCACGCCGGCGACAATTGTTGCACCGCTTAAGCGAGCTATAGTACGTCGCCACAGCGCCACTTGGTCTGGCAGATAGCCTAAATCTCCCAGGGAACGAATGGTTTGCGCGTTGCTTTGAAACAGCAGACGCAAAACCACATCGGTGCCATTAACGAGAGGGAATGTCGCTAAACGAAAGAGCACATGGCGCTCATCGATAGTGGCTGGCACTTGGCATTGCTGCGCATAATTTTCGTTAAAGACGGATTCGGACACTGAGTTGCCGCGGGAATAGATAATCGCGGCCATATCGGTTAAATGGGTGGTGAACATATGGAAAGCGGAGGGGCGGACTAGGCGTCCGGCGACCCTAAAGCCGATTGGCGAGCGTTCTTGCGCGCGCCGAATCTCCAGATGAATATCAGATGCGCCATTAGCGATGGCAAAGCGCGCGGCCGTTAAAAAATGGGCCCATAATGCATTGTCATCGAGTTTTTTCGAGGTGACGCCTGGTATTTGGCGATGGCTGTGTGGTTCGTTGCGGACCCGGCACAATTCAATCATTAAAGTTGGCGCTGCTACGTAATACAAAGGGTCGGCTGGGATATAGCGCAGACTGAATTGGCGCACGATCTCTTCTGCTATATCTGAGCGTAGCATGCTCTCAAGCAAAATAAGGGCAAAGCGGCCGCGCTGGATTTTTTCTGTCGCGGATTCAATCAGGACTGGGCAAATTTGGTTGCGTAATGAGGGTTGCAGAGAGATTTCTTCATACAGCGTGCGTACGAAATAGGGCAATTCATCGGGCAAGTTAATCGCGGCTTTGGTCGGTGCGCCTAGTAAGGTAGCGCAGAGCGCTTGAGGCGCAGGCGTGAGCCGGCTCGCTTGCCGAAAATGCTTGGCGGCATCGGTGTCTACCGAATTTGGGCTATTTTGTTTAGCGGTCAATTTGGAGCGCATGGGCAAATTACGTTGAGATCAAACGTTAGTTGAAATTTGGTTTAAATCCAGTTGCAGAGGGTAATCAGTTTGTCACGGCGGGAAGCGGTGGTAGATTGGGTTGCTGGGATGATGCGGAGGGCATTGCAGGCGGTGCAATGCGCGTATCGAAAGCAAATGAAATGGATCGAATCTGGCCCTTTGACGAGCGTAATTTAACGGCTTGTGGGCTGAGTTCGGTCACCTTATAGTTGCGCACGATTGCACCAGCATAGAGGGGATAGATGTGTTTCCCCCAAATCAGATAGCCGCGATAATCCGGCGCCATGCCAAACACGGCAATGTAGCGAGGCTGCTCCGTGGAGTTAGACAGCATAGAGTCAAACGGTGGCCGGTGCGCGGCCATGGAAGGGGCGGTGGGTGCAGAATGTGCTTGGCGCAATTCATTTTTCAGTTTTTGTAGCTTGAGCTGGCTTTCTAACTGCATGAGCTCACTGACGGTAGGCCCGGTTTGAGCACTGGCGGTGCTGGAGGAATTTAACCAATACAGTGAGATGAGTGTGAGTTGCGCTAGGGTATGGCGCTTGTACGATCGATTAGTCACGGGCATAAATGTCTCCTTTGACCTGCAACATTAGGCTTGAGGCTTTGAGTGAAGTCGTGGGGGGAGGATCTTGAATCGTGAGAGAAAGCTGGGTGAAGCTGGCGCTGGCTGGGAAGGTTTCAAATAAAGCGATATTGTGTAGGGGTCCATTGACCTCCCAGGCTGCATGTTGGATTTGCGAGGGGAGAGCGCTTGGTGATATGCCTGCTGGCGCGTCATACGCACGGAAACTCTCCAGCTTAGTTGCGGCCACTTGTTGCATGCGCTGTAATTGCGAAAGGAAAGTTAAGCGAATGGCGCGCTGACTTGGCAAGTTAAGCAGATGTTGTTGTAGGTTCATGGTCGAAATACTGGGTAGCGCCATGCTGACCTGTAAGGATTGATCGCTGACTGTGTCGATCTGCTCAGCTTCATGGTGCGTTGCAGCTTCTATAAAAGTCTGGGGCGTAGCTTGTGGCAGCTTGCGTTCGTAGTTCAATAAGCATTTTGGCTTAGGGGGATGTGCGGTACAGTCTATGCGGCGTAGATGCCAACCGCCTACGCTAAGCGGTAGCGCCTTTGCCCATTCGAACCAGGCGCTGATCATCGCAGGTGCGCTAAGCAATGGCTGGCTGAGTGCCGTGCTGGACGGTGTGAGTGGTTGGGTCGTCGTGAGTTTGGCTGCCGTGGTCGCGGCGCGTTGGTTTTGCCAGTGCGTGTAGCTGGCATAGAGGGCGGTAGCGGTCCCGAGCGCGATGAATAGCCGGAGCAGGTAGGGCCGAAATACGCTGCGCCGCGGCTGATACATGCGAGAAATCGGGCCCGCACAGTGTGCCAACTCAGTTAATTGGAATGGGTTACAGTCTGCCAGCGCGACATTTCCGAGTAGCGTGTAGCCATGCTCACCGCATAATTCCGCAAACTGTTGAATGAGTTGAGTTAATTCTGCGCTAGAGAGCCCTACTTTATCAAAATTTTTGCCGCTCGCAGTCGCGTTTCCCCACGGCCGACCTTGAAAAATCCCACATATCGAATGGCCCCCGTCTTGCTCACGGATGGCTAATAGTGCGTTTGGGCCGCAACCTGGCACGGTCGATAGGACGTGCGCAGCGGCGTAAACAGGTTGATGGCGCAGCGGAGCGGGCAAGCTTTCAAGATAGAGGCCGATGAGCGGCGCTGCGCCATCTTGCCAGATCAAAGTGGGGTTGAATTTATCCGCCTCCGCCAAAGCGAGAGCCTCGTAAGATTCCGTGGCGCTGAGCAAGAGCTTCCAGCGTAGACCAAAGGCCAGGTGCTTGCCGTTGATGGTAGTGATATGCATTAAATATCATCCTGAATAATGGCGGAAATGACAATCAAAGTGGTGCTGCGTTGACGGCTTGCGCTGGTTGACCCTCCGCTGAGTAAAGGCATATGCGCCCCGAGCGTTCTACGCCTAAAGTGATCATCAAAGCGCTCAAAGCCGGTGAGGACAATGGTCGTGCCGCTGCGTACGGTAGTGTGTAAGGTCGCTCCTTGGCGATCAATGTTAGGCAGTTGTACGGATTGGCTTTGCGCGCCGGCTCCAGCGTCGAAACGATCGAGGCTTTTTAGCATCGAATCTTCAATCGAAAAGGTCAGGTCGACCGTATCTTTGCTGGTCGCATTGGGATAAATCAAGAGCTTTAAGCCGGTTGAGATCTGGCTGGTCTTAAGACCAGGCACGCCGCGTGCACCACTTCCCGTTGAGCCCGCTGGCAAGGCTGCCGAGACGTAAGAAAAAGCATTGCCAATGTCATAGCTCATCGGTTGCCGATTGCGAATGGTTAGCGGTAGTTCAGTCGATGATTGCACGCGCCCGATCTCACTTAAAGCCTGGATGATGGTTGTTGAGTGATTGAATGCGCCCGCTAGGATATTGAGATTCAAGCCACTGGCATGAGAACCTGCCAGCGAGACGGGTGAATGGGTTGTCAGTTTGAAATTAGGTTGCTTAGAAAGGGCCTGGGTCAGTGCCAGATTCCAGTCGATGCTGGCTGTGCCGGTGTCATGGGTGAGCACTTGGATTTTTTGTAGTTTAAGGAGTACGCGCCGCGACAAGATATGAATCTCGCGGGTGATGATGTCATCTGCGCGTTCTACGACCTCTTTAGTGTCGGTGAGCGTGAGCGTACCTGTCGCCGCGTTGGTGGCAATCGAACCGGCCCGTGTCATCAGCGTTTCGATGCTTTGACGCACTGCGTTCAGTTCATTAATCTGAGACGCTTCACGCTTAGCCGTAGAGTTAGCATAAGTATTTTGCGGCAGCAGCGTAGCGTTAGTATTGCTAGATTGAACTGTACTGCCCTGAAACGCAGTAGTGAAAGACATTTCTCCGGCTGAGCCAGGAAGTTGCCAGATTTTGGTGAGCATTCGGTAAAAACGAATCGCGCCGCGTACTTCATCATAGCGCCAGTTGATAGATAAGCGCGTAGCGATCAGATCGAGCATTTGATTCAGAGGTATTTCAGCGGGTTGAAACTCAACTTGTGGGAACGTGTCGCGCGGGCTTGCAGCATTTAAACTGGCAAACCCTGGGGGGAGATGAGGTGTAAATGGATTGGATAGGGTTGGGGCAAAAGGCGCATCTGCTTGATGGGGGGCGCTATGGGTTGTCTGTAGCTCGGCGTTGGTGTTTTGTGCGCGTGGCAAGAGCGCTGAGGCGGGGAGATAAACATCTGGCTCGATCTTAACTGGAATCCCCGTTGCCAGGGTGATGCGTTCGGCGGCTAAATTCAGAGGGACGGTTTTTTCTGGGAACATCACGGCTGTTTTGACTCCTTTGCGCAGGGCATAAGGTAAGGTTACTTCACGCGCGAGGGGTACTGGGTTGCCTGCCAAATAGGGTAGATCGACTTCATCATTGACGGCGCTTTGCGGTTTGCCTTCGGGTATTTGAGTGAGGAGCGTAGCGCGTAACCGTTGTGCTTTAGCTTGAGCCTGTTCGATGCTGGCGTGGGTTTTTTGTATGAGTTCGGGTGAGATGCAGCCGCTTAAGATAAACCCAGCGAGCGTCGCAAAAATGGGGGAGCAAAAATTTTGCATAACGGATTTGAGAGGTTTACTGATGGGGGTTACAAACGGTGGTTTTACGCACCACGCGCACGACGCGGTTCGCATAAAAGCACGGTTTAATCTGGTATTCGGTTAATGCTGTGCTGCCTAGCACGCGGCGTACGGCTTCCTTAAAATTACTGTGGCTTTGGTCTTCGGCTTGAATCGGAATATCTTGGTTTACATCCCACACTAAATGCCAGTTCTCTATTTGCGCCCAGCGCGTCAGGAGTCGTCGTAAATTTTCATCAGAGCGTTTGACTTGCCACAGCGTGGTGGTGTGCTGGTGTGGTTCTGGTTGAGTTTTTTCAGGTATTTTTGGGGTATTTGTGGGCAGAAAAATTGCCTTTGGCGCTGTGGTTTTTACGGTTTTGTCAGGCCAGGCTGCCGCCATATAGGGTTTGGCGTTTTTGCGCCAAGCCTGCGCGCGCTGCTGACCTAGACGAAAATACAAGCGTGATGCAAACTGGTTGACCACAATGTAAGGCGGTTCTACGCGCCAATGGAGCAAAATTTGCCCATCAGGTTGGTCAGCCAGAATGGCTGGTGTAGAGACGCCGGCACGAAATTGTAAATAGAGTTGCTGGCCGTTATCAAAGACTTGGATTGGAGCAACTTCTGGCGCGCCTGATATCTGCCAGTCGAAATGATAAGTTTTAGGCGTTTGCGTTTGGAGCCTAGACTCTTGGATGGGGGAGGCATAAAGTGTTTGGCTTGAGTCGTATAAAAAGCTCAGTAACGCAGGCATGATCAAAAGCAGCGCAGATAAATTTTTCATAGAACGTCTTCGTAATTGGCAACCACAGCGGGAGGAAGCACCATATCGCGCGCGACAATAATGGTGATTTTTTCACCGGGCGACAAAGTGAGCGTGGGTTTAATATTTTGGTGTTGATCGAGCAGGCGCCGCGCGATGTCTGAAAGGGTTTGTGCGGCGGTTTGAGAAAATGTCGAAGGCAATGCTGAGCCGCTCACATTGATCGTCACATGCGGCGCTGCTGAGGGTTGGCGGCCGGCCCAGGCGGCCACGCCTGCGACTAGAAAAGCCTGGCTGAATTGACGCAGAAAATGGTTGTTTACATGAGCTTGCAAGCCGGATGATCCACTGCGGTCGATGGCTGGGACGCCGCCAATATCTAAGTATGCTCCGCTTGGGAAGTTCATGCGGTTAAAGGCGATGAGCAAGCGGCTTTGACCCACGGCAACATCGGCGTTACTGATTCCTACCAAAATAGTGCCACGCGGAATCACCTTGAAATGGCCGCGCACGCTGTCATAAATATCCCGCGTCACCATGGCGCGCACCGTCCCGGGCAGGTCGCTGTTGACGCTTTGCAGGGTGACCACCGGGATCGGTTCGCCCATCATCAGCAGATAAGGTGAGGCGGCGCTGGTTGGCATCAGAGGTAGGCTACTGGCGTAGGTGTTTTGGTGACGTAACCAGTGTTCGTCACGACTGATTGCTGGAGCCGCGCTAGCGTGCTGGTTGAGTAGTTGCTGCAAAGCTGTGGTAGAGGGCGTGGGAGGGGGTGGCGCGCTGGCTGTGGGCGGCACAGACAATGGCGCAAGCTGGGTTGAATACCCTGGATGATCCCCTGACGCGTGGTGCTCCGCCGCCTCATAGACCGCCATATCCGTGTCGTCGTTAAGCGCGGCGCGGGCCCGTTCAAGCGTGAGTTTTTGTTCGTTGTTTAAAGGATCGAAGGGAATGTTCGGGGCGGGTAAGGTGTATGCGGGCGGCAGTGGCGGCGCGATAATGAGGGGCGCTTTGGGTTTGATTTGATCTTCGGTTTTCTCTTGTAGTTGGGCGTGATAGGCGCGCTCGGCCTGTTGGCGCAGGGCCGAGCGTATATCATTGGCATTTCCAGCAGATTGCATCCGGTATTCAGCATGGTGTTGCAAAATTTCTCGTTGCGCGGGAGCGTGGGCCGCGCCAGTGAGGCGGCGCGCCAGCACGATGGCTAACATAGAAATCATTAATACCGTCAGTAATACTTGGACGAGATTGCGTTTAACGCGCTGGATTTGACGCGGTGTAGTGGCATTCGCTAAGAAGGGGGGCGCCATTTAATGCTCCCACAAATGATTGATTTGCGTACCTGTCGAGCAGCCCCAAAAACCGCAGGTCCGGCGTGGGTTGTGATAGATGCGGACTTCATCTTTGCCGAGTTTAAGCAGTGCGCCATGGCCAAGCATTTGCCGAATGACAAAATAATCACCTTGGACCATAAAATTAGCTAACTCCACCGCGCCATCTTGAGCCAGCATAAAGATGGCTGGAATTTCTTGAATAGACGGCATTTTTAACCAAGTGAAGCGGCCATCGTCAAAGACCGCAAGCGGCTTGAAGGATGCTTTACCTTTAACCGTATAGTCAAAATTGGCGCGCTCCAAGTTTAATGGTAGGTGCGTGCTGGTCTGATGCGGCCGGTGGCTTTTTGCGGATTCAGATAAGCTGGCACGTGTGCGTTGGGTTGGTGGTTTGGCGTTGTTCTCTACGTTAGTCGTGGTCTCAGGCGTAAACCCATCTAGCTGATCGCTCTCCTGATGCTGCCAAGATACGCGTTGGTAATATTGATCTGCGTTTTGTTTGAGCATCAATTCATAACGACGTTTGTTCGTGATAATGGTGGCGGTATTGGCGAGCCCCGCTAGCTTGGGTTGGATAAAAAAGTCGCGCCGCGTTACTGCGGTTTTACGGTGCCAGCTTTTAGGATCGGCTAAATAGATGCCGATGATGGCTTCGTCTTCTTCAAACTCAAGATGCGTGAGCCGTCCGGTTTGCGTCAAAATTGGATAGGTGTAGTCTGGGTCGTATGTATATACGACTAATTTGGGATCAAGCGCTGCCGGCTCAGCCCGCATCAGGTCTGGCAGTGAACTCGGAGGTACTGGATGAGTTTTAGCGGCGTGCGCGGTGCTAAGGAGCAAAGCCGTTAATAATGCGGTGATAGGTTGGTAAAGAGAGCGCTTGCCACGCTGGAGCAATTTCATGATGCAGAGTGAGTTGAGGGGTTAGGGCCGTAATAGGGGGTAAGCGTGAAATGAGTTACCATTAAACCGATTGGATTAGTGCGCCGCTGCTGTTCGTCAAAGCGTTCGGGGGCCAGGATGAGATTCGCCGTTAATACTTTTTGCGCGCGCTTAGTCTCAATCCCATCGATGCGTTCAATTAGAGTAAGGACCATATAGGCGATCCCTCCTTCGTTAGCGTATGAAGTTGAATTTTCCACTACTTCGCGGGTTAGTCCAGGCTGCTTGGCGAGCCGCTCGGCGACGCGATCAGTCTGGGCAAAATATTCAGTGAAGACCTTGGTTGCGGCGCCGACTGTCCAGGCGGCTGCGGCAGGTATATCGTTTTCTTGAGTTTGCTTTTGATCAGGCTTGATCGAGAGCATATGCGTCGCCCAAATACGCAGAAAGTAGGTGATATTGGCGGCATTTGGCGTAAATTGTTGGGCCACTCGGGAAGATAAATAAACCGCTCCAGAAGTTTCATCATGCTCGATAAAATAAGGGCGTGGGCCAGCGTTTTTGAGGAGTTGCAGGAGTGCAATGGTTTCAATTAAGGCCAATATGAAAAATCCTGCTGCCGCTAAGCGCGCCCATTTGGCATTCAGTAGTGGCTTCTGGAAATAAGCAAACCAGGCCTGGCTGGCGGCTATTGTTGCGCCAGGAGGGGGAGCGTTTTCTGTTTGAGAAGAAGGTTTTGAGAGTGGCATCGTAGCGAAGCTCCTATGATTTATCGCCGATGGTTGGGGGGTAGAGGCCCCGCCATCCGGCTAGGTCCAAACCCTTGAAAATTAAGTGCGCCATGGCCTGAAACGATCCCTTGAGCAATTTGTGGCACTTGCCACATCATGTAGGCCCCCACGCTAGAGGTGAAGGCAAGTCCAAGCATCGTTAGGCAATGAAAATCGAGTTGAGAGCTGACATAAGGGCCAACGCCTGCCCCGAGTTGCACAACGAATTTCTGCATGGCGGGATTGATGCCAGCTTGGACAATTGTCAGCATGAGCCAAGCGATCACTTTGTATAAACCCGCAACGATGATGAATCTTAGCCAGCCGTTAAATAAGAATTCAGTGGCTGGAAAAATATACCAAGGCAGTAAAATAGGACCTAGGCAAAAGCCAATTGCCAGCAAGAAGGATGACATTTGGGCGACGAGCATGAAGGCCACAGCCATTTGAGCAATCGCTAGCACCGCAATGACTTTGAATATGAATGACAATAAGACAAACGATAAATTGCTTAAGGTATCGAACCAACTGTTTTTCTTGTTTGCGCCGTGGCCAAGATGGCAAATTCGTTGGTTGCCGGCCAATTGTGCGTCATCGTCGGCGAGCTTGGGTAATTCTTCACAGATACTGCTTGCATCAGCGCGGGTCAGCGAGAAAATAGTTTGAGCGGCGCTCCATAGGGTCCGCACGGTGTCGACTGGAGCGGCGCTATTGGCGCTAATCTGCTGGGCGGTTCGCTCCATATTACCGATGAAAAAATCGCGTACGGTGTCTGTCCAAGCCGTTAACATTAAAAGAAGGATGGCGACTTTAACTAATAAATTTAACTGGTTAACAAAATAGTCGATGGTGGTATCCGCCAGCATCCACATCAGGGTATGCCAAGTTGTCATCACCAGACCCAGAACCAACAGCAATTCAATCCCTTCGCTAATAAATTTTCCGTATAGCTCAAGACCAACCTTTTGCATGAGCTGGAAGAGTTCATTGACAATGCCAAGCGGATCGTTTGCATTCATTTGAGCGACCTTATGCCAGTGGCGCAATGTAAAGCGATCACAAAAAGCAAGCCGGCGAACGCCAAAATGCCAGTGGGCAACAACGTGGGTTGCTCTAGCGTTAGGCGGCAACAGGCCCAAGCCAACGATAAGCGGGGTTTATGAAAACCTCGCGGTGCGCGCAATTCTTCTATGGCGGCCTGTGGGGAGGCATTTGCATAGCGTTGATAGGCGCGCTGCAAGCGAAAAATTTCGTTGCGGTTATGGCATAGTTGATAAGTTACCCACCGCAAAAATAGGGGCATCGCTCGCTTTCTCAACGGCTTAGGGTTGCTCTTGCAAGACATGGAATGGACCATTATGGATAAGTTGGCGCTCATGCGTATCGAGTTGGCGCGCTTGTGCCTGGCGCGCCCGGATTAAATCGAAGTGGATGCGGTCGCCCCATTCTTGTTCTTGCCGATCTTTGCTTTGCATGGCTAATTGGCGTTGCATCAAAGCGCGTAATTCGAGCATTTCAGCCGCTAAGATGGAGGCTTGTTGGTTGAGTAGCTGGAGACCTTGGATGGTGCTCGTGATACCCGGAATTTGACTGGATAGGGTGTGTACGCTGCGTGCGCGGTGAGCGAGGGTATCTAATGCGGCTAGATCTTGTCGCCATTGATGCTGATACAGGCCGTCTCGACTTTTGGCTAAATTGCTATGGGCGGTTAGCCATTGCTCTGGAGTCAGGTTTAGCTGGGCGATTTCGCTTAGGCTACGTTTAAATAAAGCGCGTGTTTGATGCGCAGCTTCTAGTAATGCCTCAACTGAATCGGCAAGTTGCATAAACATCTGCAATTGATGTCGCCAGGGAGCCATGATTTGCTCAAGAGCGTGGGCTGGAAGTTGCGCGAGATTTTGCAGCATTGCCATGTATTGCTGCACACGCGTAATGTGTGCCGTAATATTTTGCGTGACCATTGCGCTTTGTTGGCTGACGCTCGTCAGCAGTTCAAAGTGGTTCATCATTTGCGTTAATTCAGTGGCGCCGCCTATGGTTGCTCCAACGCCACCGCCCGCTAACGTCAGTTTTGCCGAACCGAGGGCGATGCAGCACACCAATGTGCGCCAGCCAGGTTTGTGCAATTTAGCGTGTCGCATGGGTCATTTCTGCAAAATAGCGGGCGCGCCAGGCTGGGTGACCTGAGCGGTAGTGGCGCTCGAAGATGGCTTGTGCGCTCAGCTCGCTGCGGAGTATGGCAAGTGTGCGAAGATCTAACGCCAGTGAAATGCGGCGTGCAAATCCATTTTTTTGGGTGATGAAATAGTCGCGTTTGCGCGTGCCTTTTTCAATGCCTTGGATCTGGCCCGCATGTAACCCCAAACCGGTTTCAAGCGCGGCACGTTGTGACGGGTTGAAGCTGCCGCTAGGAGGCAGGAAAATACAGGTTGGCACATTGTCGCGTAGGCTCGGATAAACGGGTGAATGCAGGTAACTTTCGGGGGACTGTGTATCCATCCAGACGCTACCTAACTTTTTGCGCAAGGTACTGATCCAATCCACGATTTTTTTGGCAAAGCGTGGGTTATCAAGCAAATGCCATACTTCAGGCAAACCGATAAAGGTGGGGGCTATGGCGCCGTTTAGCCGGTTCATGGTTAGGGTATCGTCCAGCCGATAAAAGCATAGATCGAGCAGAGGAGGGGCGACCAAAGGGTGGTGAATAATTTTGCCGACCTCTATGCCAATCAGGTTGGTCGCGGTGAAGCTATCTTCAAGGTTGTCAAAGTAATGGGCGTAAGCGCCGTCGCCCACCCATGAAGCCAGTTGTCGTTTGAACGGTCCATCAGGGAGCTGGCTATAGATCGCGCAGAGGCGCCAAAGCGCGCGATCAATGTTGCGGGTTGCGCGCAAAACGTTGAGCAGCTGCATGTCGTCTTGTGCGCCAGGCTGATAGCCGCGTAAGCTGCCTAGAAATAAAATCCAGTCTTTAAGCCATTCTAAATGGCGTTCATGCGCGAGTAAGGCGATTGGATTAAAGCAGGCGGCGCTCTCTCCACGTTCTGGAGCAATATCTAAATAAGTGCCGCCTTGCATCAGCACCGGGATGCGCGAAGAGTAGTCTTTATCGAATAAATAGATCGTCGCCCCGCTATATTTGCGAAACAGCGTCCAGCTCAGGTTGAGAAACGAGGTTTTGCCAGAGCCGGAGTCGCCGCAGAGCAGCACATGCCCGACATCATCAAAATAGCCGGTGAAATGAAACGGGGTGCCATATTCGGTTGGAAAGGTCGCTAATGCTGGGCAAGCGATTCCCATTTCCCGGCTGAGGTGCAAGTTATAGCGTTCTCCTTGCGCGACAGTACGCAGCGGCGCAAGCCGCGCGAGCACTTGGGCATCAATAAAAGCCCAGCGCGCGCATTCGCGCCACATACCGGGAATGGTTACGCTAAAGGCTGAGAGGGCATGGAGTTTTTCGCGCACAGGAGTGAAATGGGCGGTGCGCAAGATAGCTTCAGCGGCTTTACAGGTGGCGCTTGCTTGCGCATAAGCGGTGTGTTCGGCGCTGGCGGATTGAATAGAATCCGGTCCGCCAGCTTCAAATACCGGTGACCAGGCCAGGATAGAGAGGTTGTACCAGCCGTATGCTTGTTGTCCCATTGACACTTCGCCATGCAGCGCATCCGTTTCGCTGGCGGCTTGGGCACGGGCTAAGTTGTGCCGCACCTGGTCAGAATTCCCTTTTTTTAAAGCGGCGCTGAGCAATCCGCGCACATCCAGTTGCCGGTTATCGTGATACTTGCGCATACTGTTGATAAAGCGTTCTGCGCGGGCCTGACTGGCGAGGCGATAAACCTGGCTGATGGTGAGTTCCCCCTGAATTTTGAGGAGGTCGTCAAGGGTTGTGGGAGCGACCTGGTCAGGCCAGTTTTCGCGGGCCACTGGGATGCTGAGCGCAACCGCGTAACGTTTGCGGCCATTGCTTTCAAAAGATAAAAAATCATGGCCCGGGATGATCTCCGTATCAGGTAGCGCAAGATCCAGAAAAGGATGGTCGGATAGATCCACGCTGGTTTGATTTTCTGCACAAGGGGAGCACGTGGCATGTAAGAACGCACTCAATTGAGCGCCGCTTAAACGACTGCATTTCAGGTTAGGCAAGCCAGCCAGCAAGTGACCTAATAATGCTTCGAATTCTTCTATTTGATGGTGCAGTTCTGCGGCAGTATAAGCAAATGCGTACTGATCAGAGAAAGTGCCGCGCAGCGCTTGCAAGAGTGATTTGTAAAGCGGCAAGCCATCATGAGATAAAGCATGCGAGAGCCTGCCTGAGAAGCGGTCTAGACCTGCTTCAGGTGGACGGATGATTGTCAGGTAGTGACGGTTTAAATGACTGCCACTTTGCGCAAAAGCCTGCCGTCTTTCATCGTCGACAATCTGAGCATAAAGATCGGGTAGCGGTAGCGTGTCATAGCCGCTAATGCGCCGGCGCTGCACGGTCCACCAGAGTGTCAGAGGTTGGCGGCTTAGGCTAATTAAAGTTTGGGTTAAATCTTCAATCAATTTGAGCATCTCGCCAGCCGTGATGCTATCGGTATCAGGGCCGCTATATTCAAAAGCAGCGAGCAATGAAGAATCTTTACAAACTACAGTAGCTGGATTGCACGCAAAAAGCCAAGGCACTAATTCAGAGCAAGTGCGTGTATCAGAGCTGCGGCGTTGGCCTGGCGAATCTTGCTCCAAAGCACTTGTTTTGGGTGGCTTAAGTTTTAACATAGATGTTTCCGGGCAAAGCCTAATGGGCGCTGATTGCGTTTTTGCAAGAGCTGCTGACGCGGTTCGTAATAGTCCGCTTGGTGGCAGTATTTGAGGTAAATATCGATCAAATCAGGATCTCGTTGGCTGGCGAGCCAAATGCTGCCGTAGCCTGGCAGCGCCGTGAGTAGAACCCAATAATTGCGCAATGTAGTGGCAACTAAAAAGACGAGAATCAGCAGCAGCGCGAGCATGCGCTTATCCACTGCGAGTAAGCGCTGGCGTTCAAGCAGAACTTTTTTGACTTGAGCGTTAAGAGATTGGCTTGAGCTAGGCATAAGTATTGTGTTGCCGTTTTATAGTTAACTGCAAACCGGAGAACGGCCAAAGATGGTCGTCCAGAAAATCGGGAGGTTAAAGATTACGAGCGTTGCCGCTACGATGCGCAACATCCATAACTTAATCGAAGATGATCTGTCATCTAGCATCCATAAAATGATGGCGAGAGCGCATGAACCGATACTGACAAAGGTGATTAGTTCGTCATCGATGACTTGTTTGTAAAAGCGGCATAACCCTCCGCCCCAGATTCCGGCGTAAGCATAAGTTGACCAGGTGCATAACAGTCCAGTCAGGAAGATAATCTGCGTTCCAGGTTTGCGTTTATTGAACGGTGTCATAAGTAGAGGTTTCTTGCTGAATTTTGGAAAATAGCAGGCGGGTTTGATAGTAATTGTCTTTGATGCCAAGGATTTCTCGGATCTCCCAAGGGCCTCTTAGAACGCCTGCACGCTGGGTTTGCACTACATAGCGGAAAGTCGCCGCAATCTGCTGGCGTAGATCGGCTAAAGGCCAGGTTTGTGCTTCAGGAGCCATCCGCACTAAGGTTTCAAGACGGGTGAGCGCTAGTTGGCAGGAGTCGGCGTGAAATGAAACGACTGAACCAGGATGACCAGTATTCAGCGCATTAAGCAAGTCAAATGCCTCTGCTCCCCGAATTTCACCGATGATGATGCGCGTAGGTCGGCAGCGTAGCGCCAGACGCACGAGCTCGCGTATGTTAGCGCCTTGCGCTGGGTGCGTTTCAAACGCTACATAATTGGGGACGCAGACTTGCAACTCACGCGTATCTTCAATCGTGATGAGTCGGTCATCCGTCGGGATGACTTCGATTAAGGCATTAAGCAGCGTGGTTTTACCTGATGAAGTTGCACCGCAGACCAGCAAATTTTGGCGCATATGCATGACCCACTCAAAGAAATGCTGCAGCGCTTGGCCGCCACTTTGCATCGCGCGGCGTAAAGCTGGATTCAACGATGTGGTGGGCGGCGCAGGCTGTAATGAGTTGTGCGAGGCCTGTGGCCAGGCGTCAAAAGCTCCGTTCTGCACATAGTGCTGTAAGTGTAGACGGTGCACGCTATGTTTGCGGATACACAGCATTGGACCATATATCGAAACGGGTCGGCGCGCGGTAGCGATGCGTAGACCCGGTAGCCAGCAGTCCATCATCAATGCATCTGGCTTATGATTTAAATTGGCTAGTAACGTAATGGCTGCTTCGAGACTCGTTTCAGTTAATTTTATGTCGTCCAGATAAAGCGTATTGCCGTCGCGCTCAAGCCAAATATTATCGTAACGATTGATCATGACCTCTTGCACGTTTGGATCATCCAGGAAGCGGCGAATGGGCCGTAAATGTTCATTCAGAACGTGTTGAGCTACTTGAGCAGCGGATTTGTCCATGTCTCGCATTTTCTGGGGCTTCAAAAAAACCCACCGGACGGGGATCACGCCCGGCGGGAAAGACCTGTCGGCGCAAGAGGAAGCGACCGACAAAACGTAATTTAGAAAATGGATTGACCGCTGTCTGTAGTTTGCCTGCACAGTGTATTGACGCGTTGTGCAGGCAGTTTTTAAGGTTTAGGGTTATTGGGTAACCAAAGGTAATGAAAAGGAGTGCTTGGCCTGGCGCTGAAGTTTTTCAAAAAAGCAAAAAAAAACAATGAGTTGGAGAATCGAATTAAGCTGGAGAAATAAAAATTAAAATCTTAAAATCGGCTTAAAAAAGATTATAAGCAAGCAGAAAAACTTTATAGTTTAATTGCGTATCGTCGTTTATGTCACTAAGTTGTATGCATCGCATATCCGCTTTGTGTGCATCCAAATTTCTGCTCATGCAGGCTTTTTGCCTACAGTGATATTTTTCATTATGCGGGAGTCGATATGGGTCGCTTTTAATTAGCGATAAGTAACCGAATCTAGAACACTAAGAAACTCTTGGCGAGTCATTTTTAGCTATTGGTTTGTCTGACCATAAAAGTAATGATTCGGTTATCGTTTAACGGTTTCGTGGATGAAAGGTTAAAAAGATAGTTTGTTTATATCTTAGCGCTTTATATTCTACTGCGGTGAGGAAAATGTATGAATCGTATTCAATCGTCAAGAGGATCCGAGGGTAACAACGGACCACTCGAAACAGTAACATCAACACCTGCGCCAAAAAGAAAGCGGGATGAGACACGGTCGTGGCTAGAAACGGTACTTAACAAAGAAGTTGTCGACCCGAAAGGTAAAAGGAGGGAATATAACATCGTGCAGTTTAGCGTGAACAATGCGCTAACGTCGGATGGGCCGCGATTACGTTGGAACCCAGAAAATGATAACTTCATTCTCAGCGGCGTAAAAACATACAAGGATTTTTTGGCTGCTTGCAAAGAGAGAGGAGACACCGTTTTTCCTGGACAAACTACATTTAATAAGAGACGGGGAGAATTATTTCCCGACGAAATACGGCGGCGGAGTCCGAGAGTGCAGTGGACGGACCAGCATAAAAAGATCATCCAACAAATGTTAAAACTTCCTATAATCACCTGGGAGTCAGAGGGGCGTAAGGACGTTCAACAGTTCAATGAGTTCAAGCGATTGTGTCATGAGAAAGGATTGACATGCCCTTTTTCTATGGAACAGTTTAAGAGCAAAATGCGGTCATCGATAAATAAGAGCCATATGCAACCATCGCTAAAGCCATTGCGTTTTATAACAGTTCAATTTACGAACCGAAAAGAGTAGAGGAAAGGGTTTTTGTGAAAAAACCTGATGTTATCGAACCCGCAACCGTATTTTGTGCAATTGCTTGATCCAAAACGCAAAACGCGTAATAAGCTTGAAAACAGTGTAATGGTTACGCGGTGCGCAGTACTTAGCATTATGAGGATTGGGTAGAGATAGAGGACTTTAGCCATGAGACTTCTAAAAGGAACTTGATCGACGCTGTAGCTACCAATAGGCGGCCTATACCTATTGCATCAGATTGCTTAAAAGCCGCATATCAAGCGTAAATGGAGTAGGTTGCCCAAGCTCAATCTTAGGGAAATCGGGATGCTTCGGATTCAGTATGTAATTCAATTCGGTTGGGATAATCACACTAGGAACCGCAAGTACGGCACTCTGTCCAGTATTAACCCAGGTTGCGCCAATCATTTGTAGCGTACTGCGCGCCGCGGGTTCGCGCCAGTTGCTGGGGAGTTGTGGCAAGTCGAGGGCGGCAATCAGTTGCTTGGGCACTTTGGCTGGAATCATCAGATAACGAGCGCGTAGCGGCATATCTTGCGCAAGCATTTCTAAGGCGGCCAGCGACTGACTTTGGGCCGTATAAATAACGGAAATTCCTTTGGGATTCCAGCGCCCGCCATATAAACGCGCCCCTTCACCCGAAAAAGCTGTGGGGGCATGCTGCTCAACTACAATCCGCCAAACGGTTAGCATGGATTATGCACACCAGAGCAGTGTTAATTCGTCTATGGGTTTAAAGTGCGTTAGTTGAATATTCGTCATTTGGCATGGGTTCAACTTCGCTGTGTTGCGCCGCTAGCATTTCAATCAGGGTAGTCATATAGCGGCGTAGGTAAACCCCTTGTTTATGCACAATATAGCTCATATAGCTGCCAAATAAATGAGCTAATGACAGTGCGCGTAGCGTGCCGCTCTTGAGTTGGGCATCCACGGTGATATTGGGTACGATCCCAATGCCTAAACCTAGTTCAAGATAGGTTTTGATGGTGTCAGCGTCAGTCGCTCTAAGCGCAATTTCTGGGGTTAGTGACTGGAGCTCAAACGTTTGAATCAGCTTAGCGTAGCTACTTGTGCAGCCAGTGTCATAGATCAGTAGCGGATAGCGTGCGAGCTCTTCAAGGGTGAATAGCTCATTGGCCATCAGCGGGTGATTGCTCGGCATGACAGCGACATAATGCCAGGGCGCAGAGGGTACTAAATTGAGTTCTGGATAACCCGTCACCGCTGCGGTAATTAGCCCGAGATCTGCCTCCTCGCTATTGACTCGATCTGCTACTTGAGTGGGCGTGCCTGGCATAATGGATAAGCGCACGCGGGGAAATTTTTTCTTGAATTCCGTAACGATAGAGGGCAGCGTGTAGCGGGTGCAGGCTTGGGCAGCAGCCAGTACGAGTTTGCCCTGATCTTGCTCAGCATACTCTTTGCCTACACGTTTAATATTATCGATTTCTTGCAGAATTTTTTCAACGGATAGTAAAATCGCGCGTCCAGGCTCAGTGAGTGAGCGTACTCGCTTGCCATGCCGCCTAAAAATATCGACCCCTAATTCATCTTCAAGTTCGATAATCGCTTTTGATACGCCGGGCTGTGACGTCGCCAGTGCTTTAGCCGCTTCAGTTAAATTGAAACTTCGCCGAACGGCTTCGCGCACAAAGTAAAACTGATGCAGGTTCATATCTGAGTGGGCGCTGTGGAGTCGTTTAGCAAAACACCCCTTGTTCGATTCGACCTAGGGTGTCCAAGACGCTCTCCGCGCCAATATCCGTATCGACTAGACTGAGTGGAGTTGCTCCACCCAGCGCTGGGGTAGGGGATTTTAGCCAATCGGTAGCCGTTTTTAAGTCTGCGAAAGTCTGTGTAGCGCGCACGACGACGCGTGCTAGTCTAAAGAGTTTGGAGGATTCTTCGCTACTCAGCAAGCCTTCACGCTTGCGCCGAGCAAGGGTGCGCTCCGGAATCGCAAGGGCTGTGGCAAGCTCGGCTTGCGATAGGCCAATGGACTTCAGCATGGCATCTACCGCGCGGGATGAAATGCCGCGCCGAATGATGTTAACCCATTCTAGCGCTGAGTGCGGCGCTTGATTTAAGACGGCTGTGCCGCCCAGTAAAACGCCAGTAGAGATATGGGCTGCGGTAGAGTTCATATCACCTTCCTAAGGATGCCAATATAAACATAGTTTACGCAATTTTGGCGTGAATGGCGAGAGATTTAATCTGTGGCTAGGCCATTAATGGCGGTCAACCCAACGCAGTGCAATTAAGCCAAATGCAATATAAATCAGGCTTGGCGTAGCAGCGGTAAGCGGCGCGGGCCAGGTATTGAGCGTGCCGATATGGGAGAATAGGGTGTTGATGAGCTGAAAGCTCATGCCGAGCATAATGCCGCCAAATACTTTAACGCCGACTACGCCGGCGCGGGTATGTAGATAGGCAAATGGCAAAGAAAGCGCAAGCATGACCCAAACCGTGAAGGGGTAGAGAAATTTGCGCCAGAGGGCAATCTCATAGCGCTGCGTGTCTTGATGATTTTCTTGTAAATGGCGAATATATGAAAATAAATCGAGCATTGACATACGGTCAGGCGCGACCAGCAGCACAGAGAGAATTTGGGGGGTCAGTTGGGAGCGCATTAAATATTCGGGCAAGGCAACTTGAGCCGCGTGATAAATCGGTTGCAACAGGTCAGGTTTTTGATTCACCACACTGCTTGATGGCGGCAAGGAGGTTGGTTTAGATAAGTGGGTTGCATGAACCTCAGTCAGCTGCCAATGATCAGGAGGGATAAATTTGCCTCGTTGAGCAACGCGTACATCGGTTAATTGAAATTGATGATCGAATTCATAAATTCGAACATGGCGAATTGTTGCATCAGGCATGAGTTCGCCAACATTCAGAAAGCGCATGACTGGACGCCCTGCGCCGTCATTGTCTAGCGTATCTTTGACCCACACCCCAGAGCGAAAATTCGAGGATACGGAGGAGCCTAATGCTTCGAGTCGCACACGCTCCGATAATTGATCTGCGTAAGGGCTCACTGCTTCGCCCAGGAGAAAAGTAGCGGCAACTAACGGTACGCCAATTTTGGCTAAAGCGCCAAGGGCGTGCCGGGTCGATAAACCGCTAATGCGCAAGATGGTGTACTCCGAGTTGGCGGCCATGGTGGCGAAGATATAAATTGCGCTAATTAACGCCGCCACTGGAATAATTTCGTATAAGCGAGATGGAGCGAGTAAAGCGACGCGTATCACAGCGTAACCAAACTTATAATTGTGCTGTCCGATTGAGTTGAGCTCGCTAATCAAATCAAAAAAGAAGAAGAGCCCAGAAAATGCAAACAGCACAAAGCCGAACGTGGCATAAATCTGGCGCGCTAAATAACCTTCGTAGACCAATAGAGAAGTGGGCATTGCAGGAGCAGACATAATTTATTTCTCTTTAGATCTAGCCATCGATAGATAGCTAAGCCACGGCCGCTGAAGGGTGCGTAACCCAAAAAGTAGCGCGACCACAGCGGCAGCAATCAGATGCAAGATGCATAGCCCTACGCCGAACGAGATTTTGCCTTGCTCAATCCAAGATTGCATTAAGTTCAGTAGATTTGAATAGGTCAGGTAAATCAAAACCGCCATAACCAAATTGATGGTGCGGCTGCGGCGGGGATTTTGATAGGCCAGCGGAATGGCGAGCAGCATCAAATTGATCGCAATCAATGGCAAACCTGCGCGCCATGCAAGTTCGGCTAAATTGACTGAACTGGGCTGCTGGATAAGTTGTAAAGTTGAGGTGCTGGTCGAGGAGGGGGTGTTAACAAAGCGTTGTTCGCCAATGCGCACCCCATAGCGTTCAAATGACATAATGCGGTAGTCAGGTTGGCCCGGTTGACCATCGTAGCGACGCCCATTTTCAAGCACCACAAAACGCTCGCCATCAGGTTGCGTCATGATGTGCCCCTGGCTTGAAACGATAATGCTGACTTTGCCATTTTCGGTACTACTGACAAAAACATTGCGTACCTGGGTGGCGTCAGGCGAGATGCTTTCGATGAAAAAAACCCGCTTGTTCGCGGCGGATTCTCGAAACTGACCCGGTGCCAGCAAAGAAACCTCGTCACGCTGCGCAAAATGTTCGCGCAAAATTTTGCTCTGTTCGTTTGACCAGGGCCAGCCGACGAAAGCGAAAAACGTAATGGCTACAATCAACGGCGCCGAAAAAACCGCAATTGGCTTAATCAAATGCGTCAGACTAACGCCAGATGACATCCAAACCACCATTTCTGAATCTCGGTACCAGCGGGTCAGTACAAACAGAATTGTGACAAATAGTGTCACAATCAGCATGACGGCGAGATAACCAATCACGGTAAGGCCAATCAGCGAAAGTACATCGCGCGGATCGACCTTGCCTGAGGCGGCAAAGCCGACAATGCGAATCATCATGGTGGCTAACATAATGGTTAGCAACACCATAAACACGGCTAGCGCCGTATATGCAAGCTCGCGTTGCAGGGAACGTTCGAAAATCATGGCGGTTGTAGCGGCCACATAGTAGCGACTAAAGAAAATAGCGGATAATCATGGTTTGCTTCAAAGCAACCCCAATTTATCCAAGGAGAGCGCGATGGACTTTAGCATAAAAGCATGTAACTGGAATAGAGCCACCCAAACTGAAATGCTGCAGGCGCAGTCTAATTGTATAGTGATTGGGCTCTTTGAAGGCAGTTCCCTGTTAGGTATTGCTAAACAAATCGATCAAGCAATGGATGGCGCAGTGGGTCGGCTCGTAAAAGCAGGCGAGGTCAGCGGCAAGTGCGGCGTGGTGCGGATGTTGCATGAGACCGTCGGTCCGAGCGCAGCTCGCGTTTTAGTGGTTGGCCTTGGGCCACGTGAGAATCTTAACGCGAAAGTTTTTACGCAAGCCACGCGGGCCGTGGCGCGCGCGCTTTTAATCACGCCCACGTTGTTTCCACGCATCAAAAATGTATGCTGGACACTGGCCCAAGAATGCAGCAACGAATTGGCTGCGGCAGCAGGGGTGCGCTTGTCGATTAGTTTAATGCGCGAAATCGCCTATCAATTTACGCAGCTAAAAAGCACCTCTGAGCCTAGCCAGGCTCGGCCCCAAAAGGTCATTATCACGGTGCATGCAGCGGACGAAAAAAATGCCAAAGTGGCGGCTAAACAGGGTGTTGCGCTGGCTAACGGGATGGATCTTACGCGTGATTTAGCCAATTTGCCTGGCAATATTTGCACGCCAGCTTACTTAGCGCAGACGGCGCAAGAGCTGGCGCGTGAATTTGCATTAAAAGCCGAGGTATTGGAGCAAAAACAATTAGAAAAGCTAAAAATGGGCGCATTTCTAGCGGTTGCCAAAGGCTCGACCGAAGCACCAAAACTGATTGTGTTGCATTATCAAGGGGCGGCGGCAAAAACCAAGCCGATTGTCCTGGTCGGCAAGGGGATTACTTTCGATGCGGGCGGGATTTCGCTCAAACCCGGCGAAGGCATGGATGAAATGAAGTACGATATGTGTGGCGCGGCCGCGGCGCTTGGCGTGTTGCGTGTGGTAGCCGAACTCGGTGTAAAGCTGAATCTTATTGTCGTGATTCCAACTTGTGAAAACCTGCCCGCGGGCAATGCCTATAAACCAGGCGATATTTTGACGAGCATGTCAGGACAGACGATTGAGGTTTTGAATACAGATGCTGAAGGGCGTTTGATTTTGTGCGATGCACTAACTTATGTTGAGCGTTTTAAACCGGCGCTTGTGATTGATATTGCAACCCTAACCGGGGCGTGTGTGATCGCGCTAGGCCACCATCATAGTGGCTTATATACGAAAGAAGACGTAGTCGCGAATGAATTACTTGCGGCTGCCGCAGTGTCGGCTGATGCGGCATGGCGTATGCCGCTTGATGATGAATATCAAGAACAACTGAAATCAAATTTTGCCGATATGGCGAACATCGGCGGGCGTCCTGCCGGTAGTGTTACTGCGGCTTGTTTCTTAGCTCGCTTTACGCAAGCTTATCCTTGGGCGCATTTGGATATTGCAGGTACTGCCTGGAAAAGCGGCGCGGCCAAAGGCGCAACTGGGCGGCCGGTGCCATTGTTGACGCAATTTTTGCTTGAGCGCGCAACTCGCTAATGGCTTATCCGTTATGACGCAAATTGATTTTCATACGCATGTTGGAGATCCGCTTGACTATGCGTGCCGGCTCGCGCGCAAAGTCTATGCCGCAGGCCAGCCTTTGCTAGTGCTGGCTGAGCCTGCGCTTTTGCGAGTTTTTGATGCGCGCTTATGGACCTTTTCCGCGCTTGAATTTATTCCGCATTGCATGGCAGATGATGCGCTTTGTGCAGTCACCCCGATCGTTTTAGCGACGCAGGCAAAACCCGCCTTATATGGCCGGATTTTGCTCAATCTTGGGACTGTTGTAGCGTCGGATTTTGCCCAGTTTACGCGCGTGCTTGAAGTCGTTGGCAGCGGGGCGGATGAGCTTGCCGCTGCGCGTGACAGGTACCGCTTTTATCGTGAGCAAGGTTATCAGCCTAACAGTTATAAGCGGGGTGATTAATTCGCTTTAGCAGGTGGATGCACCGAGGTTTGCAGGCAATGCTAGAGTCGCAAATTTGGCTAATACGCCACGCGTATAGCGAGGTGCTGGCTGCTTCCAGGCGGCGCGGCGGCGCTCTAGCTCAGCCTCCTCGACATTTAATTGCAGGAGTAATCGGTGCGCATCGATGGTAATCGAATCGCCTTCTTGCACCAGGCCTATCATGCCGCCTACAAACGCTTCAGGTGCAACGTGCCCTACCACTAAACCCCAACTCCCGCCAGAAAAGCGGCCGTCGGTAACTAAACCAACTGATTCGCCTAAGCCTTTGCCAATGAGGGCAGAAGTGGGGCTGAGCATTTCAGGCATGCCAGGGCCACCTTTGGGACCCAGATAGCGTAGTACAAGAATATCGCCGGCTTGAATCTCATCCGCCAGAATCGCGGCAAGCGTGCTTTGTTCGTCATCAAATACGCGCGCTGGGCCGGTCATTACAGGATTTTTGAGGCCACTGATTTTTGCAACCGCGCCATCTGGCGCTAAATTGCCCTTCAAAATGGCGAGATGACCTTTCTGATATAAGGCTTTTTCAATGGGAAAAATAACCTTTTGTTCAAGGTTAGGCGTATCTGGCACGGAGGCTAATTCTTCAGCGAGTGTAGCGCCGGTGATGGTGATGCAATCGCCATGCAGTAAGCCGGCATTTAATAAAATCTTCATCACTTGCGGAACACCGCCGGCGCGATGTAAATCGGTCGCCACATACTGACCCGACGGTTTGAGATCGCAAATCACTGGAACGCGTTGACGAATCCGCTCAAAATCATCGATGGTCCAATCGATCTCAGCGGCATGGGCCAGCGCCAGATAATGCAGAATTGCATTGGTTGAGCCGCCGGTCGCCATGACCACGGAAATGGCGTTTTCAATCGATTTTTTGGTGATAATATCGCGCGGCTTTAAATTGCGTTTGACCGCTTCAACCAGAACGCGCGCCGAGGCGGCAGCGGAGTCAATTTTTTCTTGATCGGGATTCGCCATGGTGGACGAATAGAGCAATGACATGCCAAGCGCTTCAAAGGATGAGCTCATGGTATTTGCGGTATACATGCCACCGCAGGAGCCGGTGCTCGGGCAAGCATTGCGTTCAATGCCCTCAAAATCTTCCTGATTGATGCGGCCAGCCATAAATTGCCCCACCGCCTCAAAAGCTGAGATAATCGTTAAATCTTTGCCATGCCAGTGACCTGGCTTGATCGTGCCGCCATAGACGTAAATCCCGGGCACATTCATGCGCGCTAGCGCAATCATCCCGCCTGGCATATTTTTATCGCAACCGCCAATCACAACCACGCCATCCATCCATTGGCCTTGCACTGCAGTCTCAATGCAATCGGCAATGACTTCGCGCGAGACCAGTGAATATTTCATGCCTTCGGTCCCCATCGACATGGCATCGGAAATCGTGGGCGTGCCAAAAATTTGAGGATTCGCGCCAGCGCTTTTAATTGAATTGACAGCAGCGTCTGCCAGGGGTTGCAAGCCGGCATTACAAGGCGTGATAGTAGAGTGGCCGTTGGCTATGCCAATCATGGGTTTATCGAAATCTTCTTTTTTATAACCCAGCGCGTAATACATAGACCGGTTGGGCGCGCGTTCGACACCTTGCGTGATATGGCTTGAACGTGAATTATGAGGCATTGATTCTCCTTTAAGCAAAAGCAACGGGCAAAAAAAGCAACACCTATACTCGGCGGTGAGCTTGCCACGATTAAATTCCAGTTATATCTGTCATCACTAAGCTAAGTATAGCAATGAAAGCTCAGTTTATTTATTACAAATACTATAATGTGTGGTTTCTGAACGGTTTATAGGTCATCTGATGCTGAGCCATCCACAATTCGATCCGATTGCACTTCAACTGGGCCCGCTTGCGGTGCATTGGTACGGCTTAATGTATTTGGTAGCATTTCTTGCCGCGATTGGGTTGGGCCGCTGGCGACTACGTCTGCCGCAGATCATGGCGCAAGGCTGGAGTGCAAAAGCCTTAGAGGATCTGATGTTTTATGCCGTCCTTGGAACTATTTTAGGGGGGCGGCTGGGTTACGTAGTGTTTTATAAGGCGAGCTATTATTTAGCTCACCCGCTAGATATTTTTAAAGTATGGGAAGGCGGGATGTCGTTTCATGGCGGTTTTCTTGGCGTAAGCTTTGCTCTGTTGATTTACGCTCGTCAACATCAGCGCCGGTGGCTGGAGGTGACTGATTTTATGGCGCCGCTGGTACCTGCGGGTTTGGCCGCGGGTCGTTTTGGTAATTTTATTAACGGCGAACTGTGGGGCCGCGTGACCGCCCCTGATACTTGGTGGGCAATGTTGTTTCCACAGGCGGCGCGCGCCGATTACGCCTGGTTATTGAGTCATCCGCAACAGGCTGCTGCATTCGGGTTGCAAGCTATTTTTACACAATACGGCGCCTTACCGCGTCATCCTTCCCAGCTCTATGAAGTTGCTCTTGAAGGGTTTGCGCTGTTTCTGCTGGTTTGGTTATTTGCACGCAAGGCGAGACCGGTTGGCGCGGTTTCAGCCGTTTTCTTGATTGGATATGGCTGCGCGCGTTTTCTGATTGAATTTTTGCGTGAACCGGATGCGTTTCTTGGCTTGCTAGCGCTGGGTTGGTCGCTCGGGCAATGGCTTTCAATACCGATGGTGATTACCGGGGTTGGTGTGCTGATGTATACCTATCGAGGGTGCCAATCAACTTCTCTGTCAAAGGCTAAGAAGTAAAATTGAGAGGATAAAAAAAACGGCGTCGAGAATTCGACGCCGTGTTATAAAATCCCCGCCTTAGCCGTTAGACCAGCATCCTGAACCGGGGTTCAAGATGGTCGCAGTTAGTAGTACTTTGAGTGCATCAGACAAGTGATGCTCACACCCGTACCACAAATTTCCGCAACCTTTGCGTATCGCATTGGTTCAAAGAGTATATGGCCCGCACGAACCAGGCAGGGAAACCTGGAGTTTAAATTACAACTTTAGCTTTTTAAACAAATCAAAAAATTGACTCAACAACTATACTCTACCGGCCCCTATTTAGAGCCCTCAATTAGGTTGGATCGCTGTTTGACGCTAGCATATTTTGCTCATGCTGCTCAATCGTAGTGGCAATCCGTTGATTCATACGTTGCATTGTACGTCGAATTTCTTCAGTAGGGAATGCTTCATTTTGGCGTACGCTCCGTTGCAGCAATAAAAGCTCAGAAGCTAACGAAAGTGCGGCCATGACAGCAATCCGATCAGTGCCGCGAGCAGTGCTTTGAGCGCGCACTTTCGTCATTTCTGCGTCAACGCGGCTAGCGGCTTCCAATAAGGTCGCCTCGTTCTCTGCTGAACAGGCGAGGCGGTACTGTTGATCCAATATTTGGACTTCAATTTGTTTATTTGTCATGAGAACTTACTGGTGTTTATTGAAAAGAATCAGTGTGCGGCGCAGTGGGTAGTGCCGGCGGTAATTGGGTAAGAATCGCATTCAGTTGAGTCTGCGCTTCTTCGATTTTGGCGGCTAGGGCATCGCGTTCACTGCGAGTTTGCTCAAGTGCCATGTGGGTTTCGGCTAAGGTTGCTTGGGTTTGCGCCAACTGTTGGGTGACTTCTCGCGATTGTTGGCGATAGCGGTCGAGCAATGTAATAAGCCGACTAATATTTTGTCGTAAAGAATCTATTTCGTTAAGCATGAGCTGCATCCTTGGAAGTCAGCGTATTTTAACCGGATCAAATCGCGTTGCGGCAGTTTGCGTTAAGAAAGGCAAACTTAAGCATAAATTAGCGACGATATTCGTGTGGCCGATGGTCGTCATCTTAATGACGCTATCGCGGTTGGCGCACGCCGATACAAACCCGTCGGATACTGAAAAGATGAGGTCAGTTAAATTAGCCATCAACCCAATCCCGGTCCAGCCGCCAGTGTTGGCTCAAGTGGTGGTGACGGCTTCTCGCATGGCGTTGCCGTTAAAACACACGCTGGCGCCCACTACATTATTTAATCAGCAGGATATGGTGGAGAGTGGCGCCCTAGATTTACCGGCATTATTGCCTGTTGTTGCGGGGGTACAGGTGGTTAGAAGTGGTGGGCCTGGGGCAACCAGTAGTCTTTTTTTGCGGGGCGCTGCGGCGTCGCAAACCCTAGTATTGATTGATGGGGTACGGGTTGACTCAGCGAGTCTTGGGAGTGCGCAGTTATCGCAGTTGATGTTGGATCAGTTTGAGCGGATCGAAGTGGAGAGTGGCAACGCCTCTGCGCTGTATGGCTCAAATGCGATTGGCGGCGCGGTGCACATTTTCACGAAAGAAGGGGGCCAGCATGCACCCAAATTAAATTTTTCGGCGGAAATGGGTAGCCATCATACCCAGCATCAACAAGTCGGCATGGCTGGCGCATTGGATGCCGCAGGTGACACGACCTTTAACTTGAATGGCTCGCGCCTGAAAACGGCGGGCTTCGCCGCGCGGGAGAGGCAACCCATGCAAGTAGCCTCTCCGCCAGCTTACGGCTTTTTTACGGAAAGTATCGGAACTCAGCTTAAGCACCGCTTTACGCCCTCTTGGCTGGCAGGGATACGCTTTTATCAATCAGAAGGGGCGGTGGGTTCTGATCTGGCCTACGGTTGCCCTACGGACCTCAATTTAGCCCATAATCGGGTGCGCACTGCATCGATTTTTGTGGACGGAAAATTAGGCCAAGTTTGGCGCACTTCCTTGCTGCTGGCCAGTAGTAACGACCAAAACCTAAATTGGCTAAATGGCATATTCGATAATCATTTTAGCACCACCAATCGCCAACTGACCTGGCAAAATGAGCTGACGCTAAGGCCCAAGCAACGGCTGCGGTTTGGCTATGAATACCTTCAGCAAAACTTAGATGCCAGCCTTTATGCAGCCGCCAGCCGGCATTTGCATGCCAGTTTTGCGGGCTATCAGGTTGGCTTGGGCGCACATCAGTTACAGTTTAATGTGCGGCGCGATCAATCTACGCAGTTTGATGTGGCGCATAGTTACTATGCCGGCTACGGTTACTCCTTCGATCCGTATTGGAAATTTACGGCGAGCCATTCGACTGCATTTCGCGTGCCATCGTTTAATGATTTATATTATCCGAATTATGGTAATGCCAAATTACAACCTGAATCTAGCCACGCGGTGGAGGCGGGGATTGAACATGTTTCAGATCAATTGGGCATGACGCGTTTGAGCGTATTTCAGACGCGTTACAATGATTTAATTGAAGCTATACCCATTCCCCCCGCCGAGAGCAATGTATTTCAGTTATATCAAGCTCAAAATATTGGCCGCGCGCGGGTGCAGGGACTAGAAGCAACCTGGCACGGACGTGTGCTAGGTACGCGGATACGGAGTTCAGTGACGGCGCAACGCGCCCTGGATGAAACCCATAAGCGTGATCTTCCGCGCCGCGCGCGGTATTTGGCAAACTTATTTGCGACGCGTCGCTTGGGCGATTGGCAGGTGGGTGGCTTATGGTTGATGAGCGGTCAGCGTCATGACAACGGCACCCTGCTAGGTGGCTATGGAGTGGTGAACTTGAATGCGCGTTACGATATATCCCGCTCATGGTACTTCGCAACCCGGATTGAAAATCTGTTAAACAAAAACCATGAACTGGTGCATGCTTATCGCGCCGCGCCACGTAGCGTATATTTCACGTTAGGGTGGCGACAGCGTTAAGTTTGCAAGCATTGCCACGCCCAATTGAATTATGTCAAAAAGCCAATGATCAAAAGCATGACGTTACAGCGAGCTGCCTCCATCTGGGCGATACTTTTCTTGATTGCAGTTATCGTATTTGTAGTCTCGCTCGCAGTCGGCAGCGTTACGTTGTCTTTCGCGCAATTATTGCGCGTTTGCTTCATCGCTGAGGACAGCGTTGCGGCACAAATTGTTCATACTTTGCGGCTACCTCGCGCGGTAGCAGGCTTTGCTTGCGGTGCATTGCTGTCGGTGGCGGGCGCGCTACTCCAAATTTTATTGCGTAATCCACTTGCCGATCCTTATGTGCTAGGCGTATCAGGCGGCGCAGCCAGTTTTGCTTTGGGTGCGATGATGCTCTCGGTACCGGCTTTTTATATTAATCTTTGTGCTTTTGCCGGCGCGCTTGTGGCCATCATGATTTTATTGCTCGCCACGCGGCGCATAGGGTTGCAGCACGCATCGCTTATCGCTGCGCCGCACTTATTATTAAGTGGAGTTGTGTTAGCGACAGGTTGGGGTGCATTGATGATTCTTTTACTCACGCTAGCGCCAGAGCGCGCATTGCGTGGCATGATGTTCTGGCTGGTCGGAGATTTGAGCGGCGTAACGCAAGGTTGGTTTGCATTAGTCGTGCTTGCCGGGGTGCTCAGCATAAGCTTAAGGTATGCGACACAATTAAATGTTTTGCTGCGCGGCGAGACTACGGCGTATGCGCTAGGGGTTGCGGTTGTGCCATTGCGGCGGCGGATTTATTGGTTGGCTTCACTGGCCACAGCAACCGCAGTAAGTAGTATTGGGAGCGTTGGATTTATTGGCCTAGTGGTACCTCATGGATTGCGCCTTTTACTGGGAAATGATCAACGCATGTTGTTGCCGGCGGTGGCCCTGGCCGGCGGGGCATTGACCCTGGTGGCGGATCTTGCGGCGCGCACTATAGCCGCGCCGCTTCAATTACCATTAGGTGCCGTGACTGCATTGATTGGGGTACCGGTCTTTTTATGGTTGCTTGCCAGCACGCGCCGATGAATCAGTATTTGTCAGAGGGCGCAGCAACTGCCGCAGATACAGAAATAGGTGCGCCCGTGGTGCCCGGGCTGGCTGTGCGTGAGCTGATGCTCGCGCGGGGTTCTCGCACTCTCGTGGCTGGCTTCACACAATGCTTTTTGCCGGGGCAGATATGGTGTATTGCTGGCCCTAATGGGGTGGGTAAAACAACTTTAATCGAAAGCTTAGCGGGCTTGTGCCAAGCGCAGCAAGGTGAGATTAAGCTGGATGGTCGCGTGCTGCCCTCATGGTCAACCGTTGCGCTCGCGCGGCGACGAGCGTTATTGCCGCAAACTTTGCAAGATATATTTAGCTCCAGTGTATTTGAGACCGTCTTACTCAGTCGTTATCCTTATCTGGCAGGTTGGGGTTGGGAGACCAAGCAAGACCACCTGGCTACTTGGGCGGCGCTCGCGAGCTGGAATTTAGCGTCGCTGGCTACGCGTGATGTGATGTCACTCTCGGGCGGCGAGCGGCAGCGGGTTGCGTTGGCGGCAGTGCTCTGCCAGCAGACGCCATTACTTTTATTGGATGAGCCGCTAGCGTATTTAGATTTACCTTACCAAATTGATTGCCTACAGCGTTTACGGAGTTGGGTGGGGGATGCGCAACGCACAATTATTTTTTCATGTCATGATTTAAATTTGGCGCGCCGGTTCGCCACCCACGCACTTTTGCTGGATGGCAATGGAGCTGCCTATAGTGGCCTAGCGCGGGACATTCTCTCGCCGATCCTAGTGAGCCGCGTGTTCCAATATCCGTTTAAACTTTTGCAAGACGCTGAACAAGAAATCTTGACGCCGGTTTAATTTTCATTGCGCCCATCACATATTGGGATAATTCGGCCCGCCGCCGCCTTCTGGCGCCACCCATACAATATTCTGCGTCGGATCTTTAATATCGCAGGTCTTGCAATGCACACAATTTTGCGCATTAATCTGTAAATGCGGCGGGTTATTGTTGTCGGCCACGAATTCATATACAGCAGCAGGGCAATAGCGAGCTTCTGGCCCGGCATAGAGCTGTAAATTGACATTGACTGGCGTAGTGGGATCTTTCAACGTCAGATGTGCGGGTTGATTTTCTGCGTGGTTGGTATTGGAAAGAAAAACTGAAGAAAGCCGATCAAAGGTGAGTTTGCCATCGGGTTTGGGATAAGCGATCGGCTGAAATTGTGCCGCAGGTTTTAGGCTCGCATGATCTGCTTGCCGATGGTGCAAAGTCCACGGCATTTTGCCGCCGAGCAGTTTTTGCTCAAGTCCCGTCATTAAGGTGCCCAGCGTGAGTCCCTTGCTCATCCATTGTTTAAAGTTGCGGGCTCGAGAGAGCTCCTGGTGTAGCCAGGAATGCTTAAAAGCTTGGGGGTAAGCGTGCAGCACATCACCTTGGCGACCTTCTGCTAAAGCCTCGAAAGTTGCCGCGGCGAGCAGCATTGCGCTTTTAATTGCGGCATGACTGCCTTTAATGCGGGCGGCATTCAAAAAACCTGCCTCACAGCCAGCTAGCGCACCGCCTGGAAAGATTAATTTGGGTAACGACATTAAGCCACCCGCAGCGATCGCGCGGGCGCCATATGAAATGCGCTTGCCCCCGTCAAGAAAGGAGCGAATCGCTGGGTGTGTTTTATAGCGTTGGAACTCTTCAAAGGGCGAAAGATAAGGATTCTGATAGCCTAGCCCAACCACGAGCCCAAGCGCCACTTGCTGGTTGGCCATATGGTATAGAAAAGAGCCGCCGTACGTCGCATGGTCAAGGGGCCAGCCGGCCGTATGTATGACCAGACCAGGCTGATGTTGCGCGGCCGGGACCTCCCATAATTCTTTAATGCCCAGGCCGTAAACTTGCGGATCGGAAGCAGCGCTGAGCTGGTATTTTTCTTGTAATTGGCGACCTAAATGTCCGCGTGCGCCTTCGCAAAAAAGCGTATATTTGGCATGCAGCTCTAGGCCCAGCTCAAATTGCTCAGTCGGCTGGCCATCACGTCCTACGCCCAGATTACCCGTGGCAACGCCTTTGACAGCGCCATCCGCACCATATAGAATTTCCGCAGCGGCGAAGCCTGGGAAAATTTCAACCCCAAGCGCTTCGGCTTGGCGCCCGAGCCAGCGCACGACGTTGGCCAGGCTAATCAGGTAACTGCCATGATTTTTGAAAGTCTCAGGTAGGATCCAAGCAGGTGCTTGATACGCTCGTTTGGATGTCAGAAATAAAAAGCGATCTTCAGTGACAGGCGTCTCAAGTGGAGCGCCGCGTTCTTTCCAATCGGGAAATAATTCACTCAGCGCGCGTGGATCCATGACTGCGCCCGACAAAATATGAGCGCCAATTTCTGAGCCTTTCTCAAGTACGCATACGCTAATTTCAGCGCCTTTCTGTTGGGCAAGCTGTTTTAAATGAATCGCCGCCGCGAGGCCGGCTGGGCCGCCGCCGACGATAACTACATCGTATTCCATCGATTCGCGCTGGCTGGATGGATCAGAAAAGGGGGTAGATGACATAGCTCTCCACTGCGAATTATGATTTGTTTTAGCGAACAATATTGTGCTGGAAGTAGCCCTCTACTGCAAGCAATCAGTAAGCTGTGACAAATTGAGATTTTGTTAATCTAACTTTTTTGGGCGCATAAATTTATGTCCATTTTTGTGACTTGATAATGAACCATGAGATGCTTTCTCAACCCGCAGCGAGTGCTTTAGGGCTTGGAGATGCGCTAGCCTTTGTGCGTGAGCAAGCGGGTACGCTTAGATTAGATTCGGGAGAGCCTGTCGTTGATCATGCGCTAGGCGTTGTGCGTATTATCGAAGCGCTGAATGTAGATCAACCCACCTTGATTGCTTCAGTTATCTTTAATACCCTCAATTACAAAGCCCAGCCTGATCCGCTTCTGGTGGCTCGCTTTGGTCCTGAAATTACTCAGCTCGCAACGGATGTATGCAAGCTGATGCGGCTTGGCGTCAGCAAAGAACAGACGACACTCGCGGCCGGGCCGCATCGCGCTGGCCGCGATATTGAGGCAGCGCGGCGTGCGCAAATCGAAGCAGTGCGCAAAATGTTATTAGCCTTTGCCCAAGATGTGCGAGTGGTGTTGATCCGCCTGGCCTCTCGGCTGCAGACCCTACGCTACTATGCTGCGGCGCAGCAGCGACCAGCGCTTGCAGTGGTACGTGAAATGCTTGAGTTAGACGCGCCGCTGGCGAATCGTCTTGGCATTTGGCAGCTAAAATGGGAACTCGAAGACTTGGCCCTTCGCTTCGAGGACCCAGTGACCTACAAACACATTGCAGGCTTACTGGACGAAAAGCGGATTGAGCGTAAAGCCTATATCGTGGAGACGATCACTCAATTGCAACTCGAGTTATCAAAGGCGAGTATACGGGCCGACGTCAGTGGTCGGCCCAAGCATATCTATAGCATTTGGCGCAAAATGCGCAGTAAGCAGCTCGATTTTTCTGAGCTTTATGATGTCCGCGCATTGCGCGTGATTGTGGATGACATAAAAGATTGTTACAGCGTGCTTGGTATTGTGCATAATCTTTGGCAGCCGGTCCCAAAAGAGTTTGATGATTATATTTCACGGCCTAAGCCCAACGGCTATAAATCATTGCACACCGTAGTGTTAGATCATGAAAGTCGCGCCTTGGAAATTCAAATTCGCACCCATGAAATGCATCGCTTTGCAGAATATGGCGTTGCGGCGCATTGGCGCTACAAAGAAACTGAGGGGCAAAATTATGACGGGCAGACGGTGGCCCAAAGCCGTTATGATGAAAAACTAGCCTGGTTGCGTCAATTGCTTGCGTGGAAGGACGAGGTAACGCAGAGTGAAGCCGCAGCAAATTTATACGCTGACAAAAAACCGTGGGAACAATTAAAACAAGCGTCGCTGGATGATCGCCTCTACGTACTCACGCCGCAGGCACATGTGGTTGCTTTACCGCAAGGATCGACCGCCATCGATTTTGCTTATTATTTGCATACGGAACTGGGCCATCGTTGCCGCGGCGCTCGGATTGATGGTGCCATGGTGCCGCTGAATACGCCGCTGCACAATGGCCAGACGGTTGAGATTATCGCGGTGAAACAGGGCGGTCCATCGCGTGATTGGCTGAATCCGCAATTGGCCTATTTAAGCAGTGCGCGCGCGAAACAAAAAGTGCGTGCTTGGTTTAATGCAATTGATTTGCAACAAGACATCGTTAGTGGGCGCGCTTTGGTCGAGAAAACCTTACAGCGCGAAGGAAAAACCTCTACTAATTTAGAAGAGCTTGCGGCTAAATTGGGCTTTAAGTCAGCCGAAGAATTATTTATTGCCGTCAGCAAAGAAGAGCTAAGCCCACGCAGCATTGAGCAGGTATTAGTTATCCCAGGCGCTGAGCAAAACCACAGCGCCGCTGCGTGGGTAACTAGAAAAAGCAGTGACTTAAGCGTGCTGCAAGGTGCGTCAAGCGGCGTGCTAGTGGTTGGAGTCAGCGCTTTAATGACGCATTTTGCCCGTTGCTGCCGACCGGCTCCTCCCGATCCAATTGTCGGCTTTGTGACGCGAGCTCGGGGCATATCCATTCATCGTGCTCAATGTGCAAGTTTTCTCCATCTGGCGCAGCGCATGCCTGAGCGGGTTATGCAAACGACTTGGCCTAGTCATGCCCAAAGCCGATTAGGTACAATAGTCTATCCAATTGACCTGGTCATAGAAGCAACTGATCGGCCCGGGCTGCTGCGTGATATATCGGAAGTTTTCGCGCGGGAAAAGATCAATGTCATTAACGTAAAAATTGTTAGCCGGCGCACCATTGCACTCATGCACTTCACGGTTGAAGTGACCAGTACCGCGCAGGTTTCGCGGGCGGCGGCGTTATTGATTGAAGTAGTAGGGGTGTTGCGCGCTATGCGTAAAAGCTAAATGCTTTTGCCTTTATCTAGTGCGATAACTATAGTGAAATCTTAGGGCAGCGCTCTCTTTAGAGCGCTGATGGCGATGTCTTTTGACTCAGTTTTTTTTATTTTAATACTTGGCGCGATGGTCGCCGGTTTTGTCCAGGGACTTTCTGGCTTTGCGTTTGGCATGGTCTCTATGTCATTCTGGGCTTGGGTTCTCGAGCCGCAGCTTGTGATTGCGATGACCGTTTTTGGGGGGCTGACTGGCCAGTTATTGGCTGTGACGACAGTGCGTCGTGCCCTGAATTTGCCATTACTACTGCCCTTTCTTATAGGTGGGCTAATAGGCATTCCTATTGGCGTAGCGATATTGCCCTACTTAAATGTGAGCCTTTTAAAAACGATTTTAGGGTGCTTACTTATTGTTTGGTGTCCTATTATGCTTTTAAAAGATCGACTACCACCGTTTAAATTGCGGTCGCGCCTAGCTGACAGCATAGTAGGCGGCTTGGGCGGCATCATGGGTGGACTCGGAGGATTCGCCGGCGCGCTTCCGACTTTATGGTGTATGTTGTCCAGCTTTGATAAAAATACGCAGCGTGCGGTGATTCAGAATTTTAACCTTTCCATCTTGGCTGCGACCATGGTGAGCTACATTGCCACGGGTGTTGTAACGCGCAGCATGTTACCGATGTTTGCGGTGGTAGCCGTGGCTATGCTGATACCGACTTTAATTGGGGCGCGCTTATATAAGGGGATTGATGAGCTTACTTTTCGCAGAATCGTGCTAGGTTTGCTTACCTTTTCGGGAGTGGCTTTATTGGTTTCTGTTTGGATTTAATTGGTTAGCAAAGCTTATCTCTACGCTTTGCTAACCAAGCCGTCCCACGCTCCTGTATGGGTTGACAACTAGCTGACAACCTTCGACTGCAGGATTTCCTTTATTTTGCGTGTTGTCTCATTGCTATCATCCGAGGAACCTCCTGCTCTATGCATGATTTCGGACAGTTGGGCGCCAGTTGCGAGCTTGTTTAGTGCATTCAGCCCAACCGCGGCTACTTTTATGCCCGGATGAGGAATCATTCCGACTGCTGCCAGTACAGAGCTAGTAATACCCGCGTTTACCACCGCCTGTTTGGTTTCATGCTTTAAGCGCTGTGTGATGGTTTCGGATGCTTGTGCAATTCCTTCCGGTGTCGTGGTCGCGAGGGCTTAGGCGCTGCTAACAAAAGCCTTCGGGACGCCCCACAAGTTAGTCGCTTTTTCGATCGCGGCCGTTCGCACAATCGAACTGGCATCGTTAGCTGTCAGCTTTTCTTTGCCGCTCGCGATTGCCGCTGCTCTACGGATCGTGTTGATTTCTTCCTTAACATTGCCGTACGCTCATTTCAAGTTGTCCGCTGCGCGGGAATATCTAGGCAAATATCTTTGCTTTTTTCATAACGTTTTTTTATGCTTTTCATATGGTGCGGGGTCACTTGCACCTGCTTGTGGGCGTGGACCGGCCGCATCGGCCAGGCGTTGGTCACCTGTCTTAAAACACGAAGTCGTTATTGGTAGAGCTGGAATTGATTTATAGGCTGCGCCGCGGTCGATTAGCGCCCCGACCAATAATGTGCCGCTTGTCTTTGCTGTAGTAGTTAGAACCCTTGAAAACATTTTGCTTACCTTATGGGTGGATTAATGATTGCTTTACGCCCAGAGCACCAGCGACTGCGTAACTTAAAACTCAGACGCTGCTTGTGCGTGAATATGCATATAATCGTTAAAAGGTCAGAGCATAGTTTTCGAAAAAGCGACTGCTTTACTGTTTTTTATACGCCGCCGAAATCACTTTATAAATATAAGTTTTAAAGCTTTATCGAGGCATGTCGCAAGGCCTTACAAATACGAGTAGAGACATGGCAAATCTAAAGTCGTTGCCCTAGACGTGAGTAGGAATGCTTTGCACTCGTAAATTAAATTTTTCTATTAATTCTAATAAGCTATCTAAAAAATTTTAACTTGTCTTAAATAATTTATAACTATAATGGCCGAAAAATTTTAAGAATGCAGTAGAACAAGAAGATTGACGAATTGTAGGAAAATCCGTTTCAAAGTGTTTTTTGAAGTGCGTGTTTAGTACGTTTTAACATTCGATCAGTACCAACTAAAATAAGGGGTTTGTATGGTTAACACAATAGGCACAGCTACTCAGTCATCAACATTTTCCTCCACTTTAGTGTACTCAAGGCCTTTAGTAGAAGGGGAAGCTGCTTTAAGACTTGCTACTACACAGCAAAAGCAGGACCCAGAGAGCGCGTTGAAGTCTTTAGATATAGCAGAAAAAAGATTTAGAGATGTGCTCACCCAGAGTCAAGAGCTTTCTCTTGATGAGAGGCGAGATGTTCAAGCTAACCTTGCTCAGGTTTTTTTATTAAGAGAAGATATTTTACGAGGTTTGTCGACGGTTAAAGAGGCGTCGGCTAATGATAATAAGGCTCGAGAGCATGAAGCGCGTGACGCAGAGCAGAGATCATCTTCACAACAAGCATCACGCGAGGGAAGGGGGGGAACTAAACTTCAAATGATAGGTGGTCTGGTTAGCATTGCATCAGCTGGCCCAGGGAACATCTCCGACGTGGATTACCAGAAGACTGATAATGATCAGAAGTTTTTAGAGCAAATCGGAAATCAATATACTCAGAATATGAATCATCTGCGACCAATGTTTTCTCAGCCGCAAGCTGCATCAGGAGAAGATCATTTGTACCAGTTTTCATTCGGTGTGATTGCCGGTGCAACAGCTGGTGAAAATAACAGGTTCAACGTTCGATATGGTGTGAACAATGCTATCGAAAGGGATTTCAATCAAGCAAACGCTGACGCTCAAAAAAAGTAATCTGAAGCATCGTAGCGTAAACCAATCTGATTAAATTCGGAATAGTAATCACCAAAGAGAGCTTGGCGTAAGAGACAATAAGCGAGGTTAAATTTGGTGATTCAGCTGTTTGCCTTTATCTTAAAAGGTCGCACTGTTTCTGTTCATAGTGTGGTGTATTCGTCTCACTGGAGTTGCATCTTTTTCACTCACACCTTTAAATCATTTTAAAGGAGTCTGTAATGCGTAAAAGCGAAGCACTGTATCCATCGGCATTTATCAACAAATCATAGAGCTTGTGCGAGCAGGCGTTTGACATGACGCTCATGTTCGGTTTCTCTGCCAGCTTTAAATGATGGCGCGTTGTGTTCATCGAGCATCCAACTTCTTCGACTATCTTTGGCAAGCTTTTTCCATGTTTCTTTAATAATCTGATTTCCTTATAGGCCTCATTTGTTATCAACGCCGCACCAGAAAATGCAGCTATTCTCTCAAATTCAGTGTATCAATTTTCAATCGTTGCTGCGTATTAGTTTACATCCGCTGCTGACAACAGCCCATAAGCTTACTCGTCTTATTTACGCTATGCTGATCAAAGGGACTGAATATATGGACCAGGGCCAAGATTATTATGAAAAGTGCTACCAGCAACGTGTCGTGCATAGCCTCTCTCAACGCGCTGAAAAAATGGGATTTCAGCTTACGCCTATTGTACAAAAAACCTAAAAAAACATTTATATAACAAATGTTTATAATTTGTTTCTTAGGAGGTTCCTTAATTTCCCGCAAAAAATTCTTGATTAAATCAGCTTCTCCCTAAGGAGGTAGTAAATGTTAACTCCAATTTCGAATAAAGCTATTCCAGCCTGTTTTATTGCACAAAAATCGGCGCAGCCATCATTTTTATCGTTACCCCTAGAAATTCAGCAAGAGGTAGAAGATCTATTGGATTTTTCAGGTCGCCAGGCAATGTTTGGAGCTAAGATAACAGTGACTCGGAATGGTGAGGCAGTAGAAGAGCCAGCTGTGAAACTCCGTTTAATCAAAAGCCGTATCAATGAAAAGTATCAAAGGGACTTGGTGAATTCGGATAGGGAGTTACATAAATTTGCATTCAGCCAATTAGAAAGATTATCTGCCTTGGGAAAACTCGATGAGGTGATAGAAAAGAATGAATTTTGTTGGCTGCTGTGGCTTATTGATAAGCCAGAAATATCGGAATTTTTACAAGTAAAAATAAAAGAAAATCCTGAATTAGAAAGAAAATTATGGAATTGGGTAATGCTCTCTAGGCTAGAAGAGGTGCAAATCAAAGCAGCGCATGCGATCACATTCTTAGTAAGAGCGGGCGTCCAATTTAATAATAAAAATTTAAATGGAATACGTGTGCCAGGTGCTGATTTAAGTGATGGTGCATTTGATTCAGCGCAATTGCAGGGAGCAGATCTAAGAAACGTCCATTTTCATCGGACATGGCTGCAACAAGCGAATTTAAGCAGAGCACAGATGTCAGGAGTGCAGTTTGGCGAATTGGCCTATTTGCAAGAAGAAAGCAATGTGACTTCATGCGCCTATTCCCCGGATGGTAAAGCATTTGCTGTAGGACTTGGCAACGGCAATATCAACGTATATACGACTTTGGCTTGGGAAAAAGTACTCACCTTAGAAGGACATACAAACTCTGTTAGGAGTATTGCCTATTCACCAAGCGGGATACAGATTGCTTCTGGTAGTGAAGATGAAACGGTCCGCGTTTGGGATATGCAAAGCGGTGCGGTTGTATATATTTTAGAGGATCATACCGATCCTGTATGGAGCGTGACATATTCACCAGATGGATTACAGATTGCCTCGGGCAGTGTTGATTACACAGTACGTCTATGGAACGTGCAAAGCGGCATGGCTGTGTCCACCTTAAAAGGGCATACCTCCTCTGTTCTTAGTTTGGCGTATTCACAAAACGGGACGCAGATTGCCTCGGGCAGCTTGGACAAAACGATCCGTATTTGGAATACACAAGACGGCTCGCTTATACGCACGTTGGAGGGACATAAAGGTGGGACCTATAACATAGCGTATTCACCGAATGGGATGCAGATTGCCTCGGGTGGCGTGGATACAATGATCCGTATCTGGGATGTGCAAAACGGTGCGGCTATATACGTCTTAGAAGGACATAGAGGTGAGATCCATAGCCTGGCGTATTCGCCGAACGGGATGCAGATTGCATCAGGTAGCGACGACTCGACTGTCCGTCTATGGAACGCGCAAACTGGCATGCCTTTGCAAATTTTAGAAGGACATACACACCCTGTTTTTAGCGTAGTGTATTCGCCAAACGGAACCCAACTTGCCTCTGGTGGCGATGATGAAACAGTCCGTTTATGGGACACGCAAAGAAGATCTTCTATACACAGGTTAGAGGGACACTCAGAATCTATTACAAGTGCGTGTTATGCGCCAGATGGAGAGCAGGTTGCTTCAGGCAGTTTTGATAGTGCGGTTCGTTTATGGGATGCACGTGGGGCGATTGCACGTATCTTAACGGGGCATACAGCCGAGGTTTACAACGTAGTGTATTCACCAAGCGGAACGCAGATCGCCTCAGGTAGTGCCGATAAGACCATTCGTCTGTGGGATGCGCAAAACGGCGCAGCTTTGCATACTCTAAAGGGACATAATGGACCGATTAGTAGTAGGCTAGTGTATTCGCCAGATGGATTACAAATCGCCTCCAGTTCTGATGAGACGATTCGTTTATGGGATACGCAAAGTGGCATGACCGCAACCATTTTAGAAGGGCATACAGGCGATATTTTAAGCGTGATGTATTCACCGGATGGGTTGCAGCTTGCTTCGAGCAGTGTTGACCAAACTATCCGTGTGTGGGATGTACAAAGCGGTGCGACGGTACGTGTTTTGAAAGGACATACTAAGTGGGTTAGTGGGATAGTATATTCGCCAGATGGATTACACATCGCCTCAGGCAGCGCTGATCATACAATTCGTTTGTGGGATGTACAAAGTGAAGTAACTATACATATGTTAGAAGGACACACTGACGCCGTTTTGAGGGTGGTATATTCACCAAGTGGCACACAGATTGCCTCAGGCAGTTCTGATAAGACAGTCCGTTTATGGGATGTGTATAGTGGAGCGGTGATACATATCTTACGTGGACATACAGATAAAATTTCGAGTGTGGCGTATTCGCCATGCGAAGCGCTAATTGCTGCAGGCAGCGATGACAATATCATCCGTGTGTGGGAGCTTGCTTCTGGAGAGTGTGTAAAAGTGATTCAAGAAATGTGTGGCGATAGCATAGCCTGGAAAAAGACACCTGAAGGCTCTTATTTATTGACGTGTGGTGAAGAAGATCGTTTATTGCGTCAGTGGAAGGTAAAAAAAGAAGAAGGGTATACAGCAGAGTTGGAGTACATATCATTGCACGGACAACTCAATGTGAGAAATATGCTAATTGAAGAAGTAAGCGGTTTAAGCCAGACACATGAAAAACTCTTAAAACAGAGAGGGGCAGTAGACCGCTGTAAATAAAAAAAGGGCATAGTGCAAAAAGCCCTTTTTTCTGCATGCTGTTTTGTTCACTTTAAAAGCACTTTTAACATGATGCGCATCACTAATGCCATACTATTTTAATGCAAATGTGATTTAATCTTGTGTATCGTAATCAGAAGAAAAATATTTAAAATCTATAGCGGGAATTGGGTCGTTATTCTTAGCAAAATCTCGGCCATGCAAACTATGGCTATTGATGACAACAGTCCGTTTTTCGACAGTTTCATCATCGCTATCAGGCTCGCTGCTATAGCCTGGGTCCAATTTTTTGGCTATTTTAAGATCATGCGCTAGGCGTGCATGAGTAAATCCATGTGCATCCTGTGTGCCATGATATATATTGCCGAAATACATAGGAGCCAGGGGCACTTCTGCCAGAACAGTACAATTTTGCTGGCGAGCTCCAGAACAAGGTTGGTTGCTTGAAGCAGTGTATTCTAGCTTGTATTCTGAAAGATCGAGTATTTCGTCGCCTACCTTAAGTTTTTTGACCGTTGTTATCAAACCAGTCATAACAGCTTCACTATGTGTGCGTTTTTTAAGGTCCTTCCCTCCATGAACTCTTGCTGTATCTGTCTCCGGAGTTAGACTTATACCAGGGGTACCCATACCCATGCTACGCGTTATAACTTTAATCGAGGTCTTGCGCCCGTTCGCATTGATTTTTGAGAGTTTTCCCGCAAGAATGTTGCGTGTACTTGGATGGCTTGGATTTGCCTGTGCGGTTTTGCGGTCCATTTCTCGAAGAACCTTAAGCTTATTACTATTTATATTGACTTTTTGTGCAGGAATTCGTTTATTTTCTTCTCGCTCTTGCTTTAGATTCAGTGGCGGACAAGAAAGACTTTGTGAAACATTGCTATTTTTCATGATTATCTAAAATTTTTAAAAGAGTTGAAAATTTAAAAATAAATTTATTTATATAAATTTCTATAATCAATATAGCAATGACAAGTTAATTTTTCATTAGAAAGCGCGAAATTCTGTATCATTAAAAGAATCGATTTTTTATGGGGAATTAGATTTAAGAGAATCTTACTTAATAAATCTCTGCATAACTGCGCAATAAATGCAGAAAAATAATTAAAAAGCCCTATTAAAAAGATAATAGAATAATTGATGACTTTTAACTCACGGTTGGCTTGACGAAAACTATTAAAAATGAGGGGATTACCACACTACTGGGTAAGCCAATGACAAAAGGCTCGTTGAAATATTATTTTGATAGTGCTCGAGAAAAAGCAGCGAAAGCGCATCCAGAATTTAAAGATCAACTCAAGGCTTTCTGGCTCTATGATTTACGGGCGAAAGCCGCAGATGATACGTCGGCCGAAAAAGGAGACCAGGCGGCAGCTGATTTATTGGGTCATATTGACGTGCGCACGACCAAAAGACACTATTTGCGCCGTGGAAAAAAAGTGGCACCAACCCGGTAGGAGAGGGCGAATTGCGGAGCAAGCACAGAGGTTAAAAATCTGCTAGAATCCATACCGCATAAGGCAAAGCGGGCGTCGTATAATGGCTATTACCTCAGCTTCCCAAGTTGACAAAGAATCGAGCGTTTAAGCGGAATTCTTGATTTTTCTGCTCCGCAATGCTGTGCTTTTCGGCATCCGAAAGCCCTTATATTTGCTCATATTGATTCAATTTTGCGGAGCAAAAAAGCGACTTAAATTATCGCGGAATCCATCTACTTATTGAGCCAGCGGGTGCTCGGCCAAGTACTGGCGCAAAGCAGCATTCACGCGGGTTTGCCAGCCCTTACCAGTTGCCTTGAATTTATCTAACAAGTCGGCATCTAAGCGAATCGCAGTAAAGACTTTGGTTTCATCAGCTTTCGGGCGCCCGCGAGGGCGCTTGGCAACTAACGCGGAGTATATTTCAGGCGGGAGCACTTTATTTGCGGGCTTGGCTTTAGCGAACCACTCATCATCAAGCTCACGGCTATCAGGGTCAGCAGCAATGCCTGCGTTGATGATAACTTCTTCATCTGGTGTAGGGATAACTGTCCCAGGTTTAAGTTTCGGCATAACGTTTTACCTCTCTCGGGTTGGCCTTGCGCAAACTGATGATGCGATAAGCATCACCTCGCAGGCAGTAGACCATCACATGCAAGCGCTCGCCGATATAGCCGGTTACTTCAAACCGACGCTCGGCATATTGCTGGCGAGTGTCTTCATAGACTACGGCTGTTTCCCATTCAAAGTTCTCAGCGTCAGCCAGCGACAAACCGTGTTTATCAAGATTGCTTTCGTCTTTGGCTGGGTCAAATTCGTAATCCATAGTAATTATTGTATAAACATAAAATTGAGAGTGTCAAGCTATTTTTGTATAAACAATAAATCTGCGGATTAAAAGGCTGTCGTTAAATATAGAAAAATCAAAGAGTTAGCCCAAAACCTGTTCCGAAATTAACTCTTAAACCCGATCTTTAGGGCCTTAGTGGGCTTAAATGGTCTCCTTTTTGAGGAACAAGTGTACCCACACAAAACAGAGGTTCGTGTAAGACAGGAGATAGTTCAGCATTTGATTGATACCTTTTGCTATGGAGCCGCGGTGTCCAACCGTTTGCTATGTCTATTCGAAACGGAAGCTCTTGTTTCAAGCAGGACAGCCGCACGAGAACAGACTTACTAAGAAAAACCGAGAAATTAAGCACAGGCTGTTCTGCCAAATGTTCATAAAACAAGTTATCAGTATTAGAGCATCACATTAAGAAAATATAAAAAAAGCACTCTATAGTATAGAAATGTTAAATAAGTATTAAAGATGTAAGAAGGAAAATACGTTTTTGAGAGCTGCTGATAGCCATCAGTGCATTTATCGAAGATGTGTGAGGTTTAGCCTGATGAATTATTTCAGTATTTGATCAATACCAAAGAGGTATGGAGATTGATATGAACAACATACAAAGCATAGGCGCTTCAGCCCCAACCCAAACTGTCACTTTACCGCAATTGAGCCTTTTAGAACAAGGCCAATGTGCTTTAAGGCGTGCTGAGGAGCAGCGCCAGAAAAATCCAGAAGACGCGCTCAATTCATTTAACGAAGCACAAAAAAGCTTTAGCGATGCGCTCTTTCAGAACAAAGCACTCTCTTATGATGAAAGACGAGATATTGAAGTGGGTCTTGTGCGAGCTTACTTTGGAAGCGGAGATATTTTACGCAATTGTGGCAGGATCGAAGAGGCGCGCGCCAGTTATGAGAAAGCTCGGCCGTATTGCCCGAATGAGGAGATAAAGCAGAAATTATCTTCCTTATCATTTTCCTCGCAAGCAGCGCATGAGGAAAGAGAGGAAATTGTAATGCAACTCGCAGGTGGTTTGGCTGGCGGTGCAGTAGAGGGCTTGGGTCATATCTACAACGTGCACTACAATCCAACGGCCTTGGATCGGCAGTTATTAGCGGAAAGCCAAAGGCACCACTCTCAGAATTTGGCGGCTGCGTTTTCTGCGCTCTCCCAGTTGCCGGCTGTAAAAGGGAGAAAAACAGTGTTTCAATCTGCAGGTGGCGTGGTTGGCCACGCAATAGCCGGCGAGAATCATAAGGTGACCGTGACATATGGTTTGAGCAGTACTTCTGCAGTGGCCTCTGCCCCGGCAATCCCAGGCGATATAAAGCAACAATCTAAAGAGTTACCGCAGCCACCTGAGGAGGAAATGGAAAGATAAATTTCAAGTCCATTTAACACTAACAGGAGAAATAAGATGATCATGTTGGGGAAAATAGACGCTGCGGTTGCTTTGCAACGAGGCACAGCTCTTGTGGAGAACGCTCATGAGCACCGAGATAAAAATGAGTTTGATTTTGCGCTCAGCCAGTTCAATCGAGCGAAAAGCGCGTTTAAGAAGGGCACCCCACGTACTCAAGAGATCAACACCGCCATTACCACAGTCTATGTGGAGCGAGGCGATCTTTATCAGGAGCGCGGTCAGCTCTATGTGAGAGAAGATATCCTGTGTGCTCACAATTTATTCAAACGAGCACTCGCTAGCTATAAAAAGGCTACTATTGAACCATACAATTCGCGTGCGGATGAGGTGGAGCAAAAAATAGCTGGACTACTGTCAGATACGCTGTCCCCTGGGAAATCTGTGTTAAAAGTGGAGGAAGCTCAAGGTTCGATCAAACAACAGTTTTCATCGACACCTCAGCCCATCGCACACTTTTTTAAGCTAGATCAAAATTTGACACTGCCTGCACTCGGCAAAATCTATGATCCTGTAACTGATCCCGATCAGCTTGTCGACACCAGGCATTTAGCTTGGTGTTTGCAACAAGGCTATCTTTCTGAAGCACAAGAAAAACAGTTTAAGCAACTTGCCCGCAGCATAATCGAGGTTTTTGCAAAGACTAAAACTAAAGACTACTTCGAATTGGTACGAGAAATTGTGCCGCTCGCATCGATAGCGGATATTGAATTGTACCAGCAGTTAATGAGCCAAACGGTGAATGCATTGTCCGCGAACCAATCAGTCTCGCTGAATGTATCGGTGGCGCAAGGACTGGCTGTGATACTCCGGCACTGTCCACAAACGCTATTAAGCCAAGTGCGCTCCGGGGATTTAGTGGGAGCACTTGAAGTTCTTGGAGCGCGCTTAGATAAAGTGCATAAAGAAGACAATAAGGTCCAGTGTCAGACCTTGCTGCAAACGTCTTCGCAGTTGCTGGATGTGATGACGTGTTTGGGCGTGAAAGGTATCAACCGCGAGGAGGTGCAAGCTCCGCTCTACGCCATGTTCTATGGATTAATCGACCATTCTGACCCGTCGCTGGCTTGGCAAGCACGCTATGCGCGTCAGGCATTGGCGCATATTCCCAATGATGAAGCCGTTTGGCGGAGCGTATTACGTCACACCTTTAATGTAGGGATGGGGGTTTTAAACTTGGCCGCTGCGGTTAAAAATCTTGATGTGGATAAATTAGAAGAGTCTCTGGGTAGATTCGAAGAGGCGTTTATCGGCGCGCGCGACGTGGCGCTCGCGATAGGCCAAGTCGGCGATGCAGCAAAAGTTACCGTCGAGGCATTGACGACGGCGTACCAATCGGCTAGCGAAGGGGTTGAGCAATTCAACCGCCCGCATGGATGGTATGGAGCGCTACGGTTTATTGATCTGTTGCTTGAAGAAAACCAGTGGGTGGCATTCGAGAAACTCGCGCGCGACTCTCGGTATTGTAAGGACGAAAAATTCTTGCAAGGGTTATGTCATCGTCTAGAACAAATTGCCCGCACGCACCCGGGTACCGAAATGCAAGAAGGCGCGGAGCAATTTTTAGAAAGCCTTATGCAACACAAGGATCACTGGGGCGGGCACGAGCGCGTTGTGAAGATGGCAGAGGCCACCTTACAGCGCTTAAAGCAACCTCTACCAAAGGGTGGCCAGGATTACGTTCCTGTCTGGTCTTCTCTCTGGCAGGAGCCGTTAGGCACGGAATTGTTAGATAAGGTGCGGGGGGATATTCATCTCAACCAGATGCCCGCCAAGCTAGAAGGAATGAGCCTTATGTTAGAGCAGCTGCCTAACCTCAAGCAACAAATGCAAGCCGTATTAGAAAGTCAGATGCAGCAGACGCAAGAAAGGATAGAGCAGCGGATGCAGCAAATGCAGAGTCTGCTAGAGCAGCAAACGCAATTGCCGCTTCCTGACTTAGCCTCATTGACTATTTTACTGACAGATCTTAAAGAGCAGAAAGACGTTTATTTAGGAAACTTAGAGAAGAGTGGTGAAATCAAGGTGGCGCTTGAGATGTATAGAGCGATGCAAGGTCATACGACGACTGAACCAGCCCGATCCTTTGGTTTAGACGACGCAGCGACCGTTCTCTTCGCCTCCAACGAAAAAGTAAGGCAGATATCGCAGCAGCTCGAAAAGATGAAGTACGAAATAGTACCCATGCTGTTTGAGCTTGAGTGGAGACAGCGCATGCATTTACTACCAGAGGAAAACGAGGGAACTGTGGTGCAAATAGGTCGTGGTGTAGGCAATGCACTGATGGAAGGCTCAGGTAACAAGAGCACCACGCATTGTAACCTTACAGCGTTGGATCCGCAGTTGGTGACAGCAAGCCAAGAAGTGCAGTCCTCTCAGGATTTAGCGGCTGCTTTTTCTGCGCTTGCTTTGCGTTCTCAGGCAAGAGGGGAGAAACTCGTGTTCCAATCAATCGGGGGAGTAGTCAGTAGTGCGATATCAGGCAAGAATAACGAAAACACGGTCTACTTGGGTTCAAGTCCCGCTTCTACGCTGGCTTCTGATCCAACGACCCAAAAGATGGAAAAGAAACAATTCGAAGGTTTGTAGATCAGTCTAACTGATTCAAGCCAAAATGCGCTACCTATATGAGCCTAGCTTGAGAGCGAGCAAAGCTAAATGGGTAGTGCAATGGCATACCAAACAAGTCGAGAGGTACAATTATTATGTTGCCGAGTATCTCAAACCAAAGCACGCAGCCTTCTTCACCTTCATATTTTTCTCAATTAGCTTCCGCCCTCTCTAACACGCAAGCACGAACCGATGACTCAAGTGAAAGTAAAGTCCAAATTGGTAATGGTTTTATAAATAACTTAACCATTGGCAATAACAATACAGCGAATAGCCATATACATTTAGCAGCTTCAGATTCCAAGTTGCTAGAAACGCTAATGCTGCAGCATATTTTTGCCTTGCAACCGAATATTAAGCCATTGGTTAACTTGGATGTGGCTATTGAAAAGCTGAGAGAAAAGTATTTAGAAGGTCTACAGGAAGATAACGAAATTAAAGATGCGTTGTCGAATTATGTAGCACCAGAAGGGATGGGACTTTACGATTCAACCCGTTTCGATTTAAAAAGCAAGGTTCAAGATTTTTTGAACTCCGACAAAAAAGTCTTACTTTTACTGGGCGAAGCGGGTTCAGGTAAGTCGACGTTTAACCGAGATCTCGCGGTTAGCGTGTGGGAGACCTATGTCCAGAGCGGTAAGTCAGAAAATATGCCAATTCCGGTATTTATAGGGCTATCAAGCTTGTCAGGGCCGGGTCGGAATTTGGTGAGCGCTTTTTTTGAGAAACAGGGGTTCTCAAAAGAGCAGATCAAAGAGTTACAAAATAAACATCGATTTGTATTAATCCTGGATGGATTTGACGAGATCGAGCATCGTCAGCAGGTATTTTATAAAGATAATGAGTTAGATGACTGGAAAGGCTCGAAAATCATAATCAGCAGCCGTCCAGAATACTTAGGGTCAAACTATCAATACAAATTTCATCCGTCAGGTGAGCGTATCGCGTTACAGGAATATCGGCTGGCACCATTTTCGGAAGAAACGATAAAGCGGTATATTGATCGATATAGCGAAATGCACCCCCATGCTTTGTGGGGCGCAGAGAAATATAAAAAAGAATTAGAAGAGCCGAGCTTGAAAGAGTTGGTGAGTAATCCATTTTTGCTGAAAATAACCTTGAGCGTGTTGCCTGAATTGAGCCAAAGACACCAAGTAGAGAATCAGCGCTTAACTCGAATTGCAATTTATGAACAGTTTGTAAAAAGCTGGTTTGATCGTTCGCAACAGAGGCTAAACCAAATACTTGAGGTTGGTTCAAAAGAAAGAAAAGAGTTTAAAGACATGGAGCGAGCAGGCTTTGAGGGTTTTGGGATGGATTTTAGCCAAGAGCTTGCATTGGAAATGTACCAAGCTCGGGAAGTAACAACACATTATCAAGCTATCGCTTATGCGAAATGGAAAAAAAATAACTCTGCTCCAGAGGGAGATTGGCGCAGACGATTATTAGGTGATGAGGAAACTAGCACAGTGTTGATGCGCTTAAATTCGTTGTTAATATGCCAGAGCGGGTCAAATGATTTGGGCAAGGAATATCGGTTTATCCATAAATCATTACGTGATTATTTTGCGGCGCGGAAAATATGGGGCGAAATTGAAGAATCTACTGGGAAAAATAACGCAGAAGATATCAAGTTCAATACGTTAAATCTTATTAATAAAGACCCAGCGGTACTTCAATTTTTAGCAGAGCGCGTGAAACAGGAGCCAGTATTCGAACAACAGTTACGCGTGTGGGTCGAGGATTCAAAGACGAAAAAAGAAAAGGTTCAAACCGCAGCGGCGAATGCACTGACAATTTTGGTCAGAGCAGGAGTGCAATTCAATGGAGTGAATTTCGACAATATTCATGCCTCGGAGGCAGATTTAAGTTATGGGGTATTTGACCACGCCAGATTCGAAGGTGCAGATTTAAGCAAAGTGAAATTCCGAGGCGCGTGGTTACGTGAAGCCAATTTCAATGGAGCAAAGCTAGCTGATGTTGAATTTGGGGAAAAGCCAGCGTTAGAGTTCAAAGAATCTGTTGGAGCGTGTAGCTTCTCCTCTAATGGAGGCTGGTTGGCAGTTGGAACGGGACAGGGGCAGAGTGCTCCGTGTGGCCTGATTGAACTATACCAGGCTGAGAGCTTGTACCAGGCTGAGAGCTCTTTAGAACCGGTGCGTCGGTATAGAGGCCACAAATGGGAAGTGACTAGTGTGAGCTTTTCGTCAAAGTGGAAATGGTTAGCCTCTGGAAGTGGAGACGGGGGCGTGAGTCTATGGAATCTAGAAAACGAATCTCGCGAGCCGGAGTGTGTGTATGAAGGGCATGATGGAGATGTAATGAGTGTGGGCTTTTCGTCAGACGATATGTGGTTGGCCTCTGGAGGGATTGATGGGAGCGTGAAGCTGTGGAACGTAGAAAGTAAATTGCCTGGGGCGGAGTATGTGTATGAAGGACATAATGGTGGAGTGAATAGCGTGAGCTTTTCGTCAGACGAGACGTGGTTGGCCTCTGGGGGTAATGACAATAGCATGAAGCTGTGGCATGTAAAAAGCGGCTCGCGCGAGTCAGACGCGCTCAGATATACAGCACATAGTGATACGGTAAATAGCGTGAGCTTTTCGTTACAGGGGAACTGGTTAGCCTCTGGGAGTGATGACAAGACTGTGAGGTTGTGGAGCCTAGAAAACGAATTGCTGGTGCTGAAACGCATATATAGGCATGACGGTAGAGTGACTAGTGTGAGCTTTTCTTCACAGGGGAATTGGTTAGCCTCTGGAGGTGGTGACCGTGCTGTGAAGCTGTGGCGGGTAGAAAGCGAATCGTGCGAACCGGTACATACGTATGAAGGGCATAGTGCTTGTGTGATTAGCGTGAGTTTTTCGTCAGATGAGAAATGGTTAGCTTCTGGGAGTGATGACCATACTGTGAAGCTGTGGGATTTAAAAAGCGAATTGCGTGAGCTCGAGCACAGGTATGAAGGACATAATGGTGGAGTGAGTAGTGTGAGCTTTTCGTCAGACGATATGTGGTTAGCCTCGGGGAGTTGGGACGGTACTGTGAAGCTGTGGGATGTAAAAAGCGAGCTATGCGGGTTAGCGCACACGTATAAAGGACATAGTAAGGGTGTGTCTAGTGTGAGCTTTTCGCCTGATGGGCAGTGGTTGGCCTCTGGGAGTTATGACGGTACTGTGAAGCTGTGGGGCGTAGAAAACGAGTCACGCAAACTGGTGCGGACGTATGAGGAACATGATGGTTGTGTGTCTAGTGTGAGCTTTTCGCCTGATGGGCAGTGGTTGGCTTCAGGGAGTTGGGACTGTACTGTGAAGCTGTGGCGCGTAAGAAACGAATCGTCCGAGTCGTGGCACACGTTGAGAGATCATAGTAGTCAAGTATTGAGTGTGAGTTTTTCGCCAGTCGGGAACTGGTTAGCCTCTGGAGAATTGAGTCGGAGGGTGATACTGTGGGGGGGGAAAGATGAAGTGTTCGAGCTGGTGGGCGAGTCGAGAAATGTTCATAATAGTCAGGTATCGAGTGTGAGTTTTTCGCCAGTTGGAGAATGGTTAGCCTCTGGGAGTGAAGACAATACGGTGAGGCTATGGCACGTAGAAAGCAAAAAGACGGAAAGTTGTGAGCTCGATAGACGTATATTTGGGCACGAGTGTTATGATTATGATATGGAGAGGGTTACCCCATATTACGATCATGGGGGGATGGTAAAGAGTGTGAGCTTTTCGCCAGACGGCAGGTGGGTGGCCTCTGGGGGAGGTGATGGGAATGTGAAGTTATGGTTGGTAGGCTCAAAACAATGGGTGGCGACAATTAAAGGTTTTAACGGGGGTGTTCAGTCGGTTGCGTGGCAAAAGACAGTAGAAGGCGCGATGATACTGGCAACCGGTGGGAGCGATAAAGCAGTTCGCCTGTGGCAGGTGGAAAAGAATGGGGAAGACTACCGGGTCATTTTAAGCTGGACATCACATCAAGCCGTACTTACCCTCGTCGGTGCGTCATTCGAAAGGGGAGAAGGCGAAAGGGGAGAAGGCGAAAGGGGAGAAGGCTTAAGTCCGATGAATGCCCGCTTGATTGCACAAAAACGGGGAAATGTGGCAGCATTTTCCGGAGAAAATTCTGGCGAATCCAATATAAACCCACCCTCTGAATTAGAAGATGCATCTCAAAACGATCTGAATTTAACCGATGCGTCTATTCAAAGAACTCAGGATTTTAGTCTGACTGACCGATAGCGCCAATTGAACGCTTTGAGCAGGGACAGAGAACTGAGCCAGAAGTCTCTGATGAACTCATCCTCGAGGACGAAATATTCCTTGAATCGGAAGAGTCTGGTGAAGTATCCTCTGAGGAAGAAGGATCCGCTGAGACATCTGTTTAAAGGAAAGTTTAACTATTTTAACCCCCTAGTTTTCCTGAAATAGGGTGAGAAGAAGTTACCGCATCTCTTTGTAGCCGTAGCTGCCGATAAAACGCTCTTAATCCAAGCGCTTGCTCGCGCCATTGCCAGCAGACACTGGCGTTATGGGAGTTGACCTCGGCAATCTCAGCAATCGAAATTCCGGCGGGTTCTCGGTCAGACTTGGCGGGAGCTCCGGCAAGCTCGCCGGTAAAAGCGGCGTTGTAGTGGCGCACGAAGCCAACACTAACGCTAAAATGATCATTATCAGCTTGGGTAACATAGATGGGGGTTTCCTTGATAATGGCGTCGCCTTTTTCTTTGACGATTTTGATGCGGTCGCGGTATTGAATTTCAGTTTGAATGACGACCTTGGCTTGTGCTTCAATCAATTGGGCATGGGCCGTGGCGAGCTGAGCTTTATAGTGCACCAACGCTGAGCGTTCTTTTTGAATACGTGGGCCGTAGTAAAAAGAACCGGCGCACGTTATGCCAAAGAAAAAGGCCGTTGCTGCAATGCACAATGGTCTTAATAGAGCGGCCATCCAATTATTCAGCATGATTCGAGCGTTTGCCTAACCAACGTTGCACAGCCAGTTCTAGATAGGACTGGCCGAGAATACCGAGTGCTGCGCCGAGGCCTGTGACAGCGATCGGAGAAAGTTCAGGTAGAAGCATGAGGATGGAACTGGCAGCGACGCTTAAACCCGCCCCCACGATCATGCGCCCGATAATCAGTCGAGCGGTGATTTTCTCGCCACCGGTGAGCAGCTGGCCAAACCCAATCACCGCGCCCATCGCAGCAAGCGTGGCAACAAACGTTCGATCATGTTCGTGAAGATTCATTTTTTAATATTGAGCGTTAAATTTTTCCGGTGCGCATCATATTGGCTAAGCGCAGTGCTCGTGCGCCGACCTGATTCGCCCATTTTGAAGCAAGCATTTCATTAGCTGCAGTTGCATAATTGTTGCGTTGCGTAGCTGCGAGCGTATGAACAAGGGTCAGAAGATGGCCGCCCAGGTTAAAAGCCATATTAATGAGTACGCGTTGCCGTACTGCATCCAGAGTCCGCCACCACGGTAAATGCCGATCCAGCCATCTAAGCGTATTTTGAATATCGTTGTGTAAAAGCATTTCGCATTCGCTCTGAGAGATGCCACCATCGGTGAGATTGCGCCCAACACCAATAGTGATTTTGCCGACGGTATCGAAGTAGGGTTTAAAGCGCTCGCCTTCATCGCGTTTGAGTTCGGCTAGGAGGGCGGCCCTGTCAAAGGTGTCGGTCATGAATTTTTTATAAGTGTGTAGACGAAAAAAAAGACCGCTCTAAGGCGGTCGACACAATATCAATGGATTCAATTCTCATCAGGCGGTTTAGGCCATTCGATCTCGGCGGAAAGGCTAGAGTGCTGCTCAATGCGGTTGAGAGCAACCCGATAAAGTTTCCATTCTTTGAGAAGTTGTTTTTCGTCATCCGTGGCGATGTTGAGGTCTACGGCATCTTGTAAAGGAGCAACTTTTAAAGCCGCTTGACTCAACCGAGCTTGTCGACGGCGTAAATTAATGTCGGCCCACTCCTCAGGGGTAAGTGGAGGCGGGTCAACAGCCACTGGGTAGCCGTTCTCATTAGACTGGATCCATTTACCTTTGGATTGGGCATTGAGCAATGCGGTGTGCTCTTCTTGAGTAATAGAGACAGCATCTTTAGGGATGTTATCGCCATGTATCCCGACGCAGTAAAATCCGGGTTCTGATTTTGAATAATAAAAAGTCATACTATGAAGTGGGTTTAAATAGAAAACAGAAGAATAGACATGAGAGGGCAAATTAATGTCCAATAGCAAACCAATGAAGGCCCCATCCTGCGCGGGTCATGGCATTTTCATCGAGAGTGCGTAATGTGGCGCCGATATTGGTTCGAGTCCCGACATATTCGATGACGGTTGCACATCCAGTGCCGAGATGAGTGCCATGAATGGCCAGACATTTCGTTGAAAACTTGACAGGGAAAATCACATTAGACATTCCATTGCCGTGGGTAGAGGTGAAACCCCATTGGAGAATGAGGCCGCCTGGAAGTTTCTGGAATCCGTTGTCTTGAAAGGATTGTCGGTTTGGCCCAGTGAACAGGCTAAGAAGGGTGGCCCAGGTGGAAGCGGTGGTAGCGATACGGGTACTCCTGTCTTGAGCTGACGGAGTGGGTGCGGTAGGCTGGCCGGAGAAAGCTGGGTTAGCAATGGGCGCAGCATCTGTAATGCCGTATCCGGTGAGCGTTGAGGGTTTGTCAGAAATTTTTGCCCAAGGCAATGGACCATTTTTAGGATGAAAGCGCTGTTGGATTTCGGAAAAGCGGTTTTGCACATCTTGAGCGGTAGCGGCATCGGTAATACCGTAACCGTCTAATGTGGTGGGTGTTTTAGTGATTTTGGGCCAAGCCAATTCACCGTCTTTGGGATGAAAGTGTGCGTCGAGGGCTTCACGCGTAAGGCCCCATTCTTCCCATTCGGCTAAGCCAGTTGAAGGCACTTTGCCTTGATTTGCTACTTTGGCTCGATAGGTTTTGCCGCCGTGCTGAATATAGCTGCCTTCGGGATACTCTTCAGTATCGGACCATTCAGGCAAGCCTCTTTGCATCAGATAGCGAATGGCTTCATCAGTGCGTTTGCCGATAAAATTGAACCATTCCATAGGTGGGATGCCGCCGGTTTGCTCAAAGGCGATACCCCATCCTCTGGAGAGATCGGGAAAGGGTTGGACTTCGCCAGGGCGCGCGCCCTCAGCAAAGACGTGTTCATCAGGACGTTGATAAAGGGTCATAAATACCTCGCAAATTTTCCATGGTTAAAAGCGAATGCGCCAGGTGAGTTGGCGAATCCGAAAGCGGTAATGTTGGCTAAAACGACATAGTTGACGTTGGCGCCTGCGGGTCGGGGCAGAATATCTAAAGTCCGAATCGCATAGCGTTTAAAGGCAGTGATTTGATCGCTGCGAATGGTGACGGTGAAACTCATGTCGTACTGGTCATAAACAGCGGCTTGCCCGCCAAAGATAAAATCCAGCGCGTGTGTAATGTCAGGGATGGTGCCCGTCATATGGTTTTTGGCGATGCGGCATTTGATGAGAAAGCGAAAATCATCGTCATCGAGCACGACGGAATCGGTAATGACATCGCCTTTGCGATACCATTTGCCGCCGCCTAAACCTGCTCGGCTCAACCCTTTAGCGCCTGGTGCGCGTTCAAAGCTGAATAAGTGGCGTGGAGCGAGTCCTTTTAAAATGCGAGATTGCCCGACATGTTGGCCTACCAGGTCTAGGTTTTTGCCTGAAGCGGTCTCAATATGGAGCGCATTGGGTAAATCGGCGAGGCCGCGCCATGTGTCGCTAAAATAGTGATCGATCAGTTGTGCGGTGGCATGCGCTTTAGGCTTGCCCTTATACTGCCAAATAAGCAGTGATTCGTAAGACATGGTGTGTGATTTTTAGAGCACGACGACTTCAATATCGTTAGCCGCAAAGCGGGCCATCTCGCGCACGCCGATTTCAATATTGTTGGCGGCGAGGGGTGTGCAGCGTCGACCAATGTTGAGTGTTTCCACCCAAAACCCCTGTACGGTATTGATGGGGCTGTATAAGCGCGAGAGCAGCACGGTTTCGCCAATGCTGAACGCGGTTTTTGTTAGAGTGGCTTTAATTGCCTCGACATCGACCGCCGTAAAATGGGCATTGCGTCGCACTTCGAGATAAGCAGCACAAGCGATGACCGCAGGCCGATCAAAGCGGATTGAGCGCGTCATACCCTTGTTATCGAGAATGTGCGTTTGCACTGCGCCGCGTAGCCCTGTGCCAGCGGTTTTATTCTCAAAGATCACTTGGGCAATCTCGGCATCCGAGCCGCCTTCTACAATAATATTGAGGCTATGCGCGGGTACCCCATTCGTATCGGTTCGATCCGTGTTATTTTCTAAACAGACGGCTTGGCGAACATCGGCGAGTTGAAGCAACTTAACGATCATCCCATCGACGGAGTTTTGAGCCGCTTTTGCACGGCTAATAAAGAACCGGCGTCGCAATTCAGCATCGGTTTCTTCCTCTTCTCCAGCTTCTGCGGCTTGGCTGCTTTGAGCTGAGCGCCAGCCTAAAAAAAGCGTTTCGAGGGTGAGTTCGGTGTGGGCGGGCAGAGGAAAGGCACCAAGTGCTTCGCTTCTTAAATCAGCGTGCGCCGAGCCATTTTCATTCAGCGTGGTATCGGTCACGACAATCCAACGGCGATGATGCGGATCGGTGAGGGCTGCGCCTGCCGGAATGCTTGTGCCTGGTTCGCCCGTCAAGATCGTATTGCGGAGATAGCTATGGCGTGCTTGCCTGCGCGTGAGTCCGGCATAGGCGACGCGCTGTTCAAGCCAAACGCCGCTGGCAGCTTCAGGATCGAGCGCTTTATAAATGGATTCAGCAAGCTCTTCCAGATCGGTTTTGATTTGGGCGATGAGGCCAATGATTTGCCCATCAGGACTATCCGGCTCGGTATTGATGTCCGCGCCATAGATCGTGCGAAAGCCTGCATCGAGTTGAGCGAGATTGGCATCCAATCGCTCAATGATGAAGCCTTGTTCGGTGAGTTGAGCCATTTATCGTATTGTTTGGATAAGGGCGCAGATACCCGAAAATAAGACGGTCATGATGTCGGGCAAGCGCCAAATAGCGAGACTCGCTAACACGAGCTGTAATATTTTGCGTAATTCTTTGGGTTTGATATTGACAGTTTCCATCGATATTCCTAGTATTTTGAAAGTCAATCGTATATCCTTATGTCTCATATGTTTTTGTTTCGTTTGAAAAGCGGGAACAAAAAAGCCCCGGCTGCTGGTTACAGTTCGGGGCTTTTGCTTTTTGGGGGTGACTCTAATTCGTGATGTTGATCAATTGATCATCGTGATCTTTAAGCTGGGCAGTCATCGTTAGACGGCGAGTGCTGGCATCCCATTCCACCTTTAAATTCAGCAGCTCGCGCACCCCGTGCGTGTGTAAAATCGTGCGTTTCACAAGGTGTTCAATCTGCCGCAAATCCGCAGGCCGCTCAAAGTGGGGCAACCAAGGCAAGCCATGTTCTAAATCCAAAAACCAATCACCCTGAAACGACAATAAGCGAGACTTGACGCGCTGGGCGACCGATTCAGCGAGGGTTGCATAATTGGCTCGCCCTTGTCCAAAGGTCCAGTCATGGTTGGCATCGAGCCGCCGCACTTTCATTGTGGGCCACCTGAGCAATCCCCACCGGCTTTGACGCCGTCATGCCGGTGAGCGTGCAGCGTCACACCATTGGAAATGAGTTCACCGCCGCTATGCGAGATCGTGCCGCTAATGGTGGTGCCGGCTGCGCTGCCGGTACCGCTCAAACCTGCTTGGTAGGTTAAAAGCTGTTCAACGACGACAGGGCATTGGATCGTCAATTGGGTGCCTTTGATCGTCATATGCCCCGCCTGATCCAATTTAAAGTAAGCGCTGCCATTGAGCGTGCGCATCATCATTGCGTCATTCGATAAATCGGGAATCACTTTGGGTAAAGAAGAAAACCCGACTAACGCAAAGCCATCGGAGAGATCATGCAGGCGATAATCCAGTGGAATGCTGGATTGCCCACTGGCAAACCAGCCATCGATGCATCGCTCAGCAAAGAGAATGAGGCATTCATCGCCTGGCGCAATCGGAAAGGTCATGACAAAGGCCCCGCCGCGTGGAAAGTGCACCGGCACATCGGTGAGCATAGGCAGAGGCGCGGCTTGCTCGTTCTGTAAAATCTGCTCGATCAAGGGCTGCACGGAAGCGGTTTGCGTGCTGGGATCAAAACTCACGATTCGACCTGGCAAAGCGACATGCAGCTTTTTAAGTGTGGCGGTGATGCTGGCTTCAATAGCGGCATCGAGGGAAGGGGTATGCCATTTCATGATGGATCCTTAATGGGCGTAAAGGCACCGCCTACAGCCGTTATTGTTGTGAGCCATTCATCGCCATAGGTATCGCCGCAATGCGAGACGCTGACGACTTTATAATCGCCATTGAAGGATTCGGTGACAGAGTGCACACGCACTAAGCCGCCGATGCGGACGGCGGGATTCAGTAAAGTGGTGACGATCAGCCCGTCTTCGCTCGCTTCAGGCGCGCCGATCATGCCGGTATCTTGTGAAATCAAAACAGCTTCATCCGCTAACACCTGTTGGGCAGGCAGCATCAGCAATTCGCCATCCTGAATTGACCAGTCGGCATGATTGGCCTGAGCGATTTGATGCAATGCATCGCGGGTATTGCCGCAAAAGATGCGCCCCCGAGGTAAGCTATTGGGCCGTCCTTGAGCCACCGTACCGAGTTGGGTTTGATCCAACGATTGCGCAAGCTGCTGAATCGCCTGTTGATCGGATGTACCCGCTTTCAAAGTAAGCGAGACACGCGCAGTACGATAATCGGTATCGCCATCCGCACACTCCAACACCAGAATAGAATCCAGTCCATCGCGTTGCAGAGTGGCTTTAAGGATGTCGCCGGTATAGAGCAAGCGCAGCTCTGCATAGCCCACAGATAAAGCGATCCGTTTAAACGTGCCGCTTAAGAGCTGATTGAGATGCGTGCGATTCAGATTCCAAATGCAGATTTGAGCGGGATTGGGCTTTGCGTCAATGGTTTTGGTGATGTCAAAGGAGACGCGCAGCGCATCAATGAATAACCCATCGTGTGGATTGCCCAGCGCCAACTGATAGCGTCGGCCAAATTGTTTCATAGAGGAATCTGCATTTTATCAACGATATACAGGAAACAGCGCTGGCCTAAATCTTCCCCGCCGACTGGATCGAGGCCGATACCGCTTTCATCGGTGAGGATGAAACAATACTCAACCGGTCTGCGCCATAAAATCGGCACACCCACAACCAGCGGCAGCCCCTGGGCGGTATAGCGATCCCGCTTTAAATCGAAGACATCCATCGCCCAATAATCGGCGAGGCTGTTGTAGCGCAGCGTGAGGCGCAACGCATGCCCTTTAAACGCAATCGTCATTTCTTGATACGGCGCGGAATCGATGGGGATGAGATGCATGGCTTAGCCCAATAGATGCTTCAGCAAAGACTTCTTCTTATCGGCGGGCTGGAGTTGCACTTTGCCTTTTTGCGTTTTAGCGGCGGCTTGCTTGCGGGCGCGGCCAGATTGGCGCTGAATGCCGGCGATCGATTGTGTCGATACGATTAAAATCTCCCGACAGGTGATCGTGAATTCAGCGATGCCATCTTGCATCTGATTTAGGCTGATGGACTGGAGGAGCATATTGGAATACAGCTTAGCGCCCGTTAGAATCTCGATCGGCTCAATGGACCGTTGTAATTCCAGTAGGGCATCATAGACTTGCTGCACACGCTCTTGCGTTGTGCTGGAATCGATTCCGCTCCAGGCTGGCAGCCAGGGAACGAGAGGGCGCGCTTGCTCTAGGCTGTCAGCGATTGACTGCTGAAGGGCGTGTGTCGAGCCTAGTTCGCGCTGCATCCGCGAGGCGGCCTGCATCGTGACCGCTTTGACTTCGGTCGGCAAAGGGAGCTGATTAAAGAAGTCGGGACTTTGGCGCAAAAATGCGCGATTCACTCCTGCCTGGTGCGTAATCGGTGGCTGGTAATCGGTGACAATGCCTGTGATCGTAATTTGTTTTGGCTCCAGCGCCGCATGATCGGCAATCAGCGCACCGGATTCAATCGGGTTTTCAGAAATGCGTAAAACCGACTGATGCTGCTCAGCGAGCGTTGCATCCAGCGTGACGGTGCCGATGCGGCGGTGTAGCACCGAGACCGTCATAGTTTGGCGGCACTGTGGCTATTATGCGTGGCGATGCGCTGTTGACGCAGCGCATCCACGGTGGCGCGGCCTGCTGCGATGGGATCGGAAGAGGCGATATGAATTTTAATGTCTTGATTGACTGTCTGTTGCTGAGTGCGCTGCGCATGATGTGTCGTATGGTGGGTCACAGTGTTACTTTGATGCGCAGCTGGATGGGCGGAAGCCGAAGCCAGGTTGACGGCTTGAGCAATATCGATTCCCTGGGTCAGATTCAGTTTTTCGCCCATCCAACGGAAGCTCGCTTGCAGTTTAGCCCAGCCTTTAGAGATCCATCCAAAGACGCTATCCCAGGCGCGCTGTACGCGATTGAACGCGGTTTCAAAAGCGTATGCAATCCCATCCGTGATATTCGTCCATAGCGTGCGAGCTGATTCCAAGAGCGAGAGAAATAGCGTTTTAAGGCGGGCAACAAGTGCGGTACTTTTGGCTAAAAGGCTTTTCCAAGTTTGACGAATCAATTGATCGAGCTGTGCCCAGGTTGAATTGATAAGAGCTTTAATTTTGCTGGCTACCTGCGCCAGCGTCTTTTGAAACCGAGTTAAATAGTTGCAGCATTGAGCAAAAGCTTCTTGGGCATAGTTGATCCCGTTTCCAAGCCAATCCCAAAATCTGGCCAAAGAGGCTTCACCGCCTCGGAGATGGGTCATCAAGTCATCGATCAAGACAATTAGCCCTGCGATAGCCGCAGCGAGCCACGCAACGGGATTAACAATAAAGGCGGCCATCGTTGCGCGCTTGACCCAGGCTAAGACACCGACCAATGCCCATAGAGCCGCTTTCCATCCGATCGTATGGCGGATCACGCAATCCATCGCAGACCCTGTATGAACCAGCGCTTGTACGGCAGCAAACAGGATGTCAATGAATCGACGCAGTCCATCCCGAATGAGTTCTTTATGACGGAGCAAAAAGGCTTTAAAGCGATCCGCGAGTAAAAGCAATTGAGGCGCTAGGCCCAACGCAATTTGCGTACGTAAAGATTTAAATATCCAATTTACGCGGGCCATGGCGTCCCCCCAGGCAGAAGCCCTATCAGCTTGCTCTTGGGTCGCAATGCCTAAATCGTGCGCTTCTTGCATCAGCTCGTGCAGTTCAGCTTTGGATAGGCGTAGCGTTTGCACCATCGCCGCATCAATGCCCATCTTTTGTAAAAAGGCGCTGCGTTGAGGATCAGAGAGGCGTTGCATTTTTTTTTGCAATTCACCCATCATCTGCGTGACGGATTTAATCGAACCATTGGCGTTTTTAGCTGAGAGGCCGTAATGCTCAAAGGCGCGTGCGCCCCGACCTATGCCATCGGCCGCCTCGCCAATGACTTTAGAGAGTCCGCGCACGGAGGCCGTGGCGGCTTCAAGAGAAGCGCCATTTTGCGCCGCAGCAAAGCCGAGCTGCTGCAAATATTCAGCGCTAACGCCGGTTTCGCGTGCCGCTTGATTCAGCGTATTGAGGCCGTTCAACGCTTTGGCAAAGAAAGCGGTGAGGCCTCCGGCCAATGCGCCCACAGCGGCAGAGGCTACCGAAGCTTTGCGGGCGACATCAGACAAGGTGTTACGGAACTGTTTAGCCTGATTCAAATCGGCTACGACGCCGAGCTTAAAGAGAAATTCATCAACGACCATGGGTGTTTTGAGTCAGTTTGGTTTGAATGGTGTCCCACTGCGCTATGGTCTGATGAAACTCGACCAAGTCAGACAACGTATACACAGAACGCAGTTCATTCAGGGTGCAGAATTGGCGCATGATGGGCAGCCAAATAAACCAGTCAACTAGGTCTGAACCGGAGTGGGCATGAGGGCGCTTAGACTGTTCCAAGCGCCCCCTTTGAAAAAATCGGCGAATTGCACCTTACAGCCTTCCAGCAAAATGCGAATGAGGTGCGAGCGGTGCTGATTAAAATGGGTCTCAAGCTGATGGGCGAGCCTAAAAGGTTTATCTTGATTGGCTTGAACAGTCGTATGTTCATAAATCAGACGTTCGATCTCAGCCACTTGCGGACTGCCTAAATGAGCTAAGAGCGTGCCGATTTCAAGATGACTCTCTTGGGAAACCTTAATCCCTTCGAGTAATTTGCCGGCTTGTTTTAAAGCGGTCCAGCCCGCCATCGCGTTCGCGGGCGTCATGCGATACGTGATGCTATCCAGTTCGAATTGATGCGTGTTCATGAGCGAGCCAATCCTTTTTCTAAAGTAATCGTGAGTTGTTCAAACACCAGCGTCCAGGTGACCGCGTTATGGCCCATGCCTCGCGTATAGTCGGGTGAGGTCGTGAAATAGCCATTGAGGCCGCTGACTTTGTCATCATTGAGTAAATCCACAATGGAGAGCGTCATCGGCGTGAAGGTTTTAAGGGTTGAGCGCTGCTGTTTAAAGAGGCGATCCAGATAGTGATTGTCTGGGCTATGTTGCTTGATTTTGAGGGTGAGCGTGCCGGATTGATCGGGATTCGCAATAAATACGCCGGTGCCATTCGCGCCCATCGTGTAGCTGCCAGCATCGGCATTCAATTTAGCCTGAATCACATCGTTGCCGTCGCTCCAATCGGCGAGGCGCACGCCATTGATTAAAACAGAGACGTCACGGGGACTAAAAATAGTACTCATAGGAATTAACGATCAAAATTAACAAGAATGTCAGCGGCATGAATCGCGCCAGCGAGTTTGAGCGCCACCTGAATCGGGGGTGCTTTGCGGGCTTCACGGTCACTGCTGGAGAGGCGATCGACGGTATCGACCCAGACATAAAAGCCCTCTTCAAGCCGTTCGCCGGTGTGACAATGCCCAAACGGATCACCCCGCCACACCCCTGCGGCAAACGCGCCATTGCGCACGCCTTCGCGGCAGACGCTTTCAACGGCCGCTAAGAGCTGATGCGTGCCTGCGTCGGAGAGCGGAATCTTCGTAGGACTGCGATGTAACGTAGCGATGACTTCTTTTTGCACGGCATCAACAAACCAATCGAGGCTGTGCACCTCATCAAAGAAGCGCCCGCCTAATACCGTCCCTTCGGCAACCATCGCGGTTTCATCGAAATAGGTGTAATAGTTGATCCCTAAGGCTTTGCATTGACTGGCTTCAGTGAGCGTGAGCGGATGCGGGGTGACGCCAGGAAGTTGCTTGAACTTCATCGTGATCGTCGTGTTATTCCCCGCGAAGTTCACCGATAAAGCGCGTGCGAGCCAGCTTAAGACCGCATGGGGATTATCTTTGTCATACAAAGCGACGACGCGTTCATTCTTCTGATCGGCCAACTGCTTAAATACATTTAAAAAATTGGGTTCCAGGTGCTGAGGGTTGGAAGTCGTCAACCCCAAAATCTTTTTATCGGCAGCGAGCACCCAATTCGCCACCTCTTTGATTTGGACATCAGTTAAGGGGTGAAGAATGTTAAGGGCATACCAGTGATTAAAGCGGGCCTCAAGCTGTGAGAGTGCTTCGGTGAGAGACTGCGCTTCAAGGGTGACCGCATCGGTGCCGGCGACTGAATAGGCATCCGCGCTATCCAATTTGAGTAGAGTGCCCAAATAAGAGGGCGAGCTACTTACCGTCAGCGGCTGCCCATCGCTGTTCATTAAACTTAATGTGCGACTTGCGCCGGCTTGATCCGCTTCGACGATAAAGCGGTGCCCTGTACTATCCCAACGCACGGTGAGTTTATCGGCGGAGGTCTTAGCGGTGATCAGGGTTGCTATTTCTTCATGCGTATTGGCGCTAGAGAGATTGATTTTGGAGTAGTTTTTAAGAGAGGAACCGACCTTAATCGAGAAATAGCCGACAGAGATCGCTTTGAGTTGTTCTAACGTGGCGGTCATCGGTCCGCCATAGAGTTTAGAGTGAGTGGCCGCTAACGTGCGTTTAATACGGACCCAGCGCGAAACCACCAGGCGTTTAGGGCGTGGGGTTTGAGCAAAGAAGAGGCGAGCGGCCTGAGCGGTGGTGCTATGGCTGCCAAACGCTTGCTCAACGCTGTTGGCATTCGCATATTCAGCATACAGCGTATGGGCATCGTTAAACACCTGACCGGCTTCAGGGGTCATCAGATTCAACACGCCAAAATCCCGTCGGCTCGGGGCGAGGGGTTGGACGTTCAATTGAACATTGATAATTTCACTAAGAGGCAGCGAAGTAGCCATATAAATTCTCCAAAAATTAAATGTTTGAGCGAGTCAGAACGGAGGCGTGCTCAATCCGGTGCTGCTCAATGTCGACGATATGGGTATGCGAGAAAGTGGCATCAAACTGAGCGCGCTCTTCAGGTCCTGAGCCCATCACCGTGGTTAAATCGCGTAACGGCGAGAGGGTGACTAAACCGGCGTTTAAGCGGGTGCGCAGCATGGACTGAGTCGAGCTGGCTTGTAACAGTGTCGTGAGCGTTTGCATCAGTGCGTAGGCGTTATTGCCAAAGGCTTCAATCGATACGGTGGTCAGCCGTGCAGTGCTTAAGCGCTCTATTTCATGTGCGCCATCAAACTCTCGTCGAGTGGTGCCGATTTCAACCGAAGTCAGCACAGAAACAATCACACAGGGTTCAGTGCCGGAGGGCCCAGCCTGATAGCTCGGTCGTACAGCACCACTAGGTAACGACAAAACCTCTCGTAGTAGGCTGCGCAGTGCCTTCATGTCGAACTGCTGTTGCGTCGTAATAGCCATAGTGAGCAAAATTAGAGAGCTGAGTTAAGCGCCAACGATGGTTTTGATGCAGCGCAATATCACCTTCTACTAAAGGGTCTAGGCTCAGAATCCGAATCGCGGGCAAATAGCGCTCGCCTTCGGGCAGCTTCAGCAAATCATCTTGCCCTGCGGGATAGACAATCGCGGTGATCTCGAGCATGTAATACTGTTCTAACCACTCGCCATGATCGGGATGATGCTGACCATATCGGCGGGAAAGAGTAAGGCGTTGCGTCAACTCGCTTTCATCAAATAGCGCCTTAAGATTCATCGACATCTCGCACAATAGAAGTGATCGACTGGTGCAGTTGGCCAATATCGATCAGTGGCTGGCTGGACTTTTTGCGCTGAATCGTTGAGGCTTTGAGGGGCGCATGAGAGCCGTGGCGGATTTCTTGTTGCACGTCGCGGGCCGCTTTAAAGCCCACCTGCTGATACGCCTGCTCGGGCGATTGCTTCTGCCTCACCGCCTTACGCATCTGTGTGGCGAGTGTATCGGTATAGGCTTGCTTATTTCGAATCAACGTCGATCTTAAAAAGGGCCGTGCGGGAATCCCTTTGTTGGGTGCGCCAAATTCATGCACAGCAGCGATTTGAGCGTTACTGAAGCGGGCTTTTTGATCGGTGCGTGGCGCAGTTTTAGCAATGACGCCCACACAGATTTCTTTTTGCCCGAGCGCTTTGATTCGATTGAGCAGCGCATCCAATTTAGAAAAGTTCATCGTCACACCACGAGCGCACCAAAGCCCACCTGCTTGCGTAAGCTAAGATATTGTTGGCCATAGTTGGTGCTCGCGAGCCACGCATCTTGCATCTCTAGCGGGCTGGGAGAGGCATAGCTAAGCTGAACCTCGCCCGCTTTACGAGACGTCACGGCATGAATCGGAGCCGTTTCGCCTTTATCAAACTTCTGCTGCAGGGTCCAAAAATGAGCGACCAGCAAGCACGCCCCCCGCGGGTAAAATTTGCCCCAGCGTTCGATATTAAAGAAGGGGCGCGTATCGTCAATCAGGAGTTGAAGCTGCGCATCCTCCACGGCATCGAGCACAGGAAAGCGCGCTTTAACGTCAGCGGGCGTAATAGCCATTTAAATCCCGTCGATATACAAAGCCGATTTCGGATAGCGGAATTCAACACCGGAGTATTTGTATTCGCCGTTAACAAGTAATTCCATTCCACGTTGCTCAGGCGCATGGAACATCAGGGGCATGGGGATATGAAAGACGAGGTTAACGGGATCTTTTTCGTAGACGACCATGCGAGCGCTTTGATTTTGACCCGCGCGATCGAGGTCAATGCCGCCTCTAAAGTCAATATCGATATTCTTCTCGGCTTTGGCGATGTTGTTTTCGCGCACGTACTGCAAAATAGTTTTATCCGATCCTTTGCTGCGTGGAGTGCTCGCGAGATGAGCATAGTGAGAGCCTGGCAGAATAATCGTATTGGGTGTGCTATTGCGCTTGGTCTGTGTCCAAACTTGCGTAATCGCTTCATTGAGTTCTTTTAAAACCTGTTCAGGCGTCGCCGTTGTCCAGCTACCGAGACCCGCTTGTACTTGAGGGACAGAGGGAGAGTTGAATAAACCCGTAAGTTCTTTTTCGCCAAATAATCCCACCTGGTTGAGATGGGCGCGATAGGCATAAAAAGCGGCTTCAGCGCGATCCTGATCAATCGCTAAGTTTAATTTAGCGGACATGCGCAACTCATCAAACGTATAGGCATAGCCAATCGCTCCTGAGACGACCGGTATGGTATTTTTCTGATAATGAACATCGACGCGAGGAATATCATCGCCTTTGCCGCTATGGCGCTGGCCTTGACCGGCAAAATCCTTCATGCGATAGGTAATCGAAGTGGCCCATTGACCGGCTGCGGTTGAAATAGGGATCAGTGCCTCATAATCGAGCGGCGCGCGCTTTTTCTGATAAATCTGAGTTTCAACGAATTCAAGCTGGCCGGTTAAGAAGGCGAGGGCGTGAGATGAATCTAGAGTAAATTCTGGCGTGCGTAAAAGGGAGGTGCGGTTGAGCGCATCGGCAATCATTTGATTAGACATGATGAAATCTCTGGAAAGTGAATGGGGGGTTAGGAAACGCTCGATGCGCTGTCGTCTGACTCTTTTTTCTTAGACGTGGATGACGTAGGTGGGATCGTATTAGGCGTGAAGAAGAGGTTAATCCGAACACGCGCAATCGCTCCGGCTGCGGCTTGGGTTTCCCATACAGCGCCAGGAACTGCTATCGCTGTGCCAGTCGACAGTGCGCCGTTGGCATCGGTGGTCACAGGATCTCCAGGACTGACCGCCGTTTGAGCGATGGCCCAAAGCCGTCCAATTTCCATGACGGGTACGGTAGCTTTGGGCGCATAGCTGACGTTGCCGGTTTGATTCGCTTGCATCGTAGCGTGGCGTACGCTCAAACCGATGATGCGGCAGCCTGTAGAAGGCAACACCGCAGTATCTGCGTCAGCGCCTGCGGCAACGGCTAAACCAAAGTCAATCTCAGTGGTGCTGGCATTACGGCGGTTCACAATACTGTTGGGGCCATTATCGGCCTCGAGTCCAGGGATGCCACGGTCAAGCTGCGTATCGCCATACTCGGATAATTGAATCGACATAAAAACTCCTGATTGAATAAAAAAGTTAAGCGGTATAGGTCGCTTGTAGCTGCTGAATGTATTGCGTGCGGGCAGTCTGTGGGTCTAACGGGCGGCTATCGGTGTTCAGTTGGGTGTTCAGTGCATCTAGAACCGGATCACGGCGTGGGGTGCTTTGAGGCAGAGCGCTTAACACCTTAAAAGCCCGTTGAATCATGGCATCGTCGGCACTATCGAGGGTGTGTCCGGCTAACAGCGCATCGACCACGGGTTTGTGCTTTGGATAAAGCTGCTTAACCACTTCGTGCCGGATTGCATGACAACTTTTATCGGTCGTCGTGATCATGGGCATTAACTGCTTAGCATCGGTCACCGTTTCAGCCCAGTCGGCAATCCAGGCATCGCGCACCGCGGGGGTAGCTTCCTTTTGGCGGAGCGTCTGGTTTTCGGCTTCAAGTTTTTTAATCGTTTCAGTCAGCGTATCCATTTGATTTTGTATCTCGCCGCAGTCATGGCAAGGCGTAGGGGCTGTCTGAACAGCGGTTGTTGTATCGGTGCTTTGAGTCGTGGTTTGATCGGGTGTGTCAGACATAAGAGGTTCTCCATGAGAGTTAGAATCTTCAATGCGGCAGGTGGGACCGCAACGAGGGGTGCGCGTGAGCGCGATATGATTAACGCGAATATTTCTTTGAATACCGTCATAGGGCTGCCCATCTGGGGTCACGCCAGAGATCATCTCTTTGTTGGATTGATAACCGGCGGAAAGGCCCACCTTGCCGCTTTCAATCAGGGCAATGGTGCTTTTGTCCTGCACCACTAAATCACCGATCACATAACCCTCTTGCTGCCGGATATTGCGTACAAAGCCCAGCGCGAGATGTCGCCAGTTATCGGCTGTGACAAAGAAAGAGGGTGGATGGTCGTTCGTGAGCGGCGCGCCTTCATAAGAAGCCAGAGATTCGGGCGCAAAGACCTCTTCAGGCGGGCGATAGATATTCAGAATGCGCATTGGATCGCCGGTCCCGTCAGAAAACTCGACGGCGCGATACGGCTGAATGCCGCAGCGTGCGAGCTTGGCGGGCGCAATTAAAAAACCCTCTGGCGTGTATCTTCGCTCAGAGGGTAGACTATCTAAAATTTCGATCATGTTAAGTCAATAATGGGTAAGGCGACACAGCGGCAAGCAATCTCGTGACCAGGGTGGCCGGACTCAGGTGGGTTCTCCCATTTAAATCGTTTGCCATCTTTGTCCGCGTGACTGTCTCGTACGCGTTCATCGCCACTGGTTTGCCATTCGTATTCGGTGATCCCAAGCGCCGTTTGTCGGGCTTGGGCAATTGCCGCATGGGTTTTAGCGGTTTGGTCTCGAGCAATCAGGCGGGCGCGTTTTCCGGTTGCACCGGTTAATTTCTGGATGTCTACGGCCAGCTCCGTATAGCGCCGTCCTTCCAGAACGCCGGTTAAAATGGAGGTGCGGAGTGATTCAAAGTAACGCTGTGGAATCGACTGGATCAAGTGGACATTCGTCGCCATTGCTAACTGCACCGGTGCATTGAGCGTCGGAATATTCAGTAATGGGGCGATATCGATGCCAAAGGCATAGCGAATACTGCCAATCAGCGCCGTGCGGTTGTCTTCATCGACCTGCTCGACCATGCGGTGCGCCCAACGGTGTGCGTGGGCAATCAACGCTAGAAAGGCTCGAGACACACGCTCTAACGCGGCTTGAATCCGTTGAACTAGCGATTCTGATAACGCATCCTGCGTATAGCCGTCCTCTGGTTCTTTCAAGATCGGAAAAATCTCTTCTTTAACGCGCTGATGCATCTGTTTCACCAGGCTCAACAACTGATTGCGGTAAGCGACTTCGGCTCGACGGTTGAGTTTTGCTGACCGTAGTACGCGAGGGCGCTTAGACTGGCGTTTTGTCGTGTGCTTGAAGTGTGCCTTGATCAGGGCGGGTAGCGTCAGGTTCATCCGGTATGTCTAATTCTTGCGCGAGTGCCTGCGCTTCGTCTAAATCTTCATCGGTAATCGCATAGGTATCATTGGCTTTGAGGCGTTTGAGGCTATGCGCTTCGTGAATCACCCCTTGCATCAGATAAATTTGATCGGTCTCAGCGCGGATTTTTTCAGCGTTGGCCCGCTCCGCTTCACACAATTGCCAGAGCGGATTAAATTCGATCACGAGGTCTTTGAGCGGATGGCCCAGCTCAGACATCGCCATCACGTCGTAAATCTTTTCGACTTGAGGACGTAAGATGTTTTCTTGCTTGGCTTTGAGCGCATCGTAGTAGTTACGAATATCGCTTTCCCCTGTGGCGCTCAGGCCGGTTGGCGATTGGCCCAATAGACGTGTCGCAGGAATGTCTGCCGCACCCGAAATACGCTGTAAAAACATCGTAGCGACTTCGCTGACTCCGCCAAAGTTGATGGTTTTTTGCTGATAGTCATCGGCGCTATCGAGCAGCATCATCCGGTTAAAGGATTTGGCCGTATTGGTGACTTCAAAACGCTTTTGAACTTCGCGTGTGCCTTCATCGCTATTCAGCTTGTTCGTGAGTCCATTAATTTTTAAAATATCAACGCACATTTCAAAGAACATGCTGGCGGTGCCGCTGGCGACCGTATCACCGCGTTGCAGTTCGTCGTAAAGAGCTTGCAGTACGCTATCGTGCCAAAATCCTTGCTGCTTTAAATCACTGACCGGCACCAGTGCGCCATCGGAGAAGATAAGGCGGCTGGCATGAATGATTTGCTGGGTATCGGCAACGCGATAATGCTCAGGACGCCAATATTCGGGGCGGTTTAAGTCAACCAAGGAAGGTTGCTTATCTACTGTGAGTTGGTGTTGATCCAGAACGAGAAAACCCTGTAGTGCGCCTTTGCGGATACGTTCAGTCTCTAATGGCGTCTCGGGGTCCTCACCCGCTAAGCTCATATAGAGCGCCGAGCCACCAAAGAGCCGACCCCATTTGAGATTATTCGTTAAGAGTGTGACGAGCTTAAAGCGCTTTTCAGCGGCTTCTAGTGTGTCTTTACTGCTTTCATCTTTGGTCTCGAGGCTCAGCCATTCCCGCGTCATATCCTCAGCCGGCGCATCGATGATTTTGCGCGCCAGCCAATTTGAGCGATACATCGTGGCAAGCTCGGAGCGGCTAATCGTTTTGCGAAACGCATAATGGTTATACGCCATCTTGTCGCGGCTATTCATCAGGCCTGCGACGAGATTGGTGAGGCTATCTTGGGTGATGTCCGTTGGCTGGACTGCCAAGGCGGGTATCGCTTGCGCCCCTTTGTTTTTATGTTTTTTTGACAAAATTTAACCTAAATAGTGAATTCGGGTAAAATAAGAATCGGGCGTTTGGTACTCCCTTCATTGGATTGATCTCCAGTGGCCCGCTAGGGATACTGAGCGCCCACCTTCCTAAACTTCCCTCTAAGTCCATCCCGACCAATCCGAGCTTTTCGCTAAACAATCGGTAATCGCATCAATCATCGGATCAATCTGGTCATCGTGTGCGTGCGTATTATTGGCCGTGAAGGCCTCGCATTCGGCAATAAAGTCCTTCACCCAAGGCGCTGTTTTGGGTAGCACAATGCGTCCTGACTCAATGTAAGCCAGCACGCCCATGATGCGGGTAAGCTTATCGGTGCCACGAGGAATGCCTTTAACGGGAATATGCCCATCTTCTTGAATATCTTGAATCAGACCTGTGCCTGAGGATTTATCCTCGACCAGCAGTTGCGCTAAGGGTGCGCTGGTCTTATGGTCATAGGGTTTATGATTATTCCAAAAGGCAATCGCACGGCGCTTAAGTTCAGGCGCAGGCCATTTGCCGCGGATGAGATCGAGCAAGTACAAGCGATTGTCTTCGCCTAAGCCCCATAGCTGAAATACGCTGTAATCGTTGTGCTCAGCGGTCTTTTGTGCGGTATCGGCATACATTTTGCGCAGGCGAATGCGGGGCGGCGTTTCGTAATATGAAAACCATTCACTTTTGATGAGATCGCCCCCGAGTGCTCTAGGCTGCTGCTGGTACTGGCTCGTGAACACATAGCGATCCGCCTGTTCAAGCGCGCATAAATCGTTAAGCGGCTCTTTGTACGGCCAGTAGCTAAAGCGCCCGTGTTCATCTCGTCGCGAGGTGTCTATCTTGTCTCGATAGTTAGAGGGGAGGGCAGCCACATACGTATCATCCAACAGGGCGGGAATCGAAACGAAGGTCCAATCGCCAGGCACTTTGCCCATTTGGATAAAGCCGGTGGGGTCTTCCTGGGCTAAGCGCTGCATAATCACAACAATCGGTGTATCTGGCTGCGCTTTACGGCTTTTAACGGTGGATACGAGCTTACGATTTGCTTTGTCGCGGGCGGCTTTGCTGTACGCATCTTCGACTTTAAGCGGGTCATCAATGATGAGCGCGCCTTGCCAGCCTGGCGCCATGTGGCCAGCTCTAAAACCGGTAATCTGACCGCCCAATGAGACCGCGTAGACGCCACCGGCCTTCTTACCGTCGAGCAGCACATTCCAGCGTTTTTTACTCTTAGCATCCTGAGCAATCGCGAGCGGCCACAGCGCTTGATATTCCTCGCTACGGATAATTTCTCGCGCCATTTCAGAATTGAGTAAGGCCAGATCGTCAGAATACGAAATATGCAAAAAGCGCGCTCGAGGATTCAGCGCTAAGCCCCGTGCGATCAAGTTAATCGCCACCAGCTCAGTCTTGGAAGAGCCTGGCGGCACATTAATCACAACATTCTTAAACTCGCCATCGATGACTTTCTGCACCGTATCGGCAATCAACGCATGGTGCCAGTTCAGATGAAACGGAATGCCCTGGCGGTGTTTAAAGAAATACCGAGTGAAAAAGAGGTGACTGTGCTCACATTTGGCCTTAGCGACCGCCCGAAGCACCTCGGGATCAATAGTTTTCCTCAAGGTGAGCGACGGTGGCTTTGACTTGGGCTTCATCGACGAGGGTGATTTTTTGTTCAATTGGGCCATCATGTGCGCCGCTGATATTCTGCTGGATGCGGTCGCCGTACTTCTTGGGAGCTAATTGCCCAGCGAGCCATTTACGAGCATCGACGCGGAGTTTAGAGCGTTGTACGGCTTCGTGGCGCACGCGTTCATTGCCTTGCTCGTCGACTTGCATATCCTGAGTAGCGTCGTCGGCAATATCCAGAACCTCATCGGCGAGCGTGTCGGCCTGCACTTCGCGCGCGTGCGTGTATTGCTTGCGAAATGGTTCAGATTTTTCTAACCAACGATATACAGTCACCTGGTCGGGCATTCCCTTTTGCGCACAGATAGAGCGCAAACTTTGACCGGCCATCAAGCGCTCACAAATCTTTTTCGCTAGAGCAATCGTGTATTTGCTAGTCCGAGCCATCGTTAAAGGTAAAGCAAACAGGCATAAAAAAGGCAGCGTCTAGGCTGCCTGAGGCTGAAAATCATTGAGAAAAACACCTGCAAAAACCCACTCAAAAAAGCGACTGAATTTTTAGGGCGGTTTTTCCCACCGCCATTGTCGTGGTTTTTGTCGCGGTTTGCAAAAGTTCATGTCGTGGTTTTCCATCGATAAAGCGTATAGCCTCCGTTGCCTGCCCGCGAAGGTATTTTAAATATTCTTCCCATCTCGGTGAGCGTATCCAAAACGCGTAATACCCCTCGATGGGTAGCACAGCGCTCTTTCTTACTTTTTGGATTCGGATTAGCGTGTCGCACGATTTCAATCATTTTAAAATTCCGTTCAGGATACGCACTCATCAGGTCCATAATCTCCCGCGCATATTTCATCCAAAAGCCCTTTCGATTCGATAGCATCCGCTTCTTAAAATGGTTTCATAAGTGGCAAGCGACATTTTGAGGCGTCGCGCAGCGCCAGTTCTGCCATAGTGTATTCGACCAGACTCCCACGGATTAATGTACTCAGCTTTCATCACGTGTTGCTCCTGTTTCAGCATCGCAACGTAAGCCCGCTGCACAATCTTGGCATTCGGGGCGTAGGGTGGAGGGAGAGACGTTTCGGCCTCGCCTAGATCACTTGGCGCACGATAGTAACGCTCAGCCGATGCACATTGCGTAGGCGGCAGAGGATGCGGCCAGGGGCCAGACCAGCACCAGCGAACCCAATTTTGTATTTCATACTCGACCCACTCGGGAATGCTCCGCCATGAACCTGTGCTTTGCTTCATTAGCTTACCCTCACCTCGACTTCAACGCGGGGCGCGCCATATCGCTTGCTGGCGTGTACGTCGATGACTTGTGAATCATCTTTCCAGGTGACACCGTTCGCGCCGTCCTTAACCGCTTTGACGATGTTATCCAGGTCTGGGCGTTTGGTAGGCATGAATTCGCCGATTGCTGCCGCTCGCTGCTTTTTAAGGCTCCAACTGGCTGGAGTCGGTAGGAATGCTCGTACAATCAGCGCTATGGCAGATTCGATTGGGCTTTGTCCGTCCATCGCTTTCTGAGCAGCAAGCTTCACAAGGTTTTCATATCGCACTGTTTTTTCTGGGGTGTAGTGCGCGATGTGGCCGTTACGGATACACGAGCGAGCACGGCCTTTGGCAATGGGCTGGCCTGGGATCGTGAAGATGATTGCGTTAAGCATTTGTTTGTTTGAAATGAAAAAGATTAAGCGGCGATTTGTTGAGCTTCGTTTTGCAAAAGCACGGGTAAATTTTTTACGTTTAGCAGTGTGAATTCAAGCAGCGGTTGATCGGTTCCTTGGCGCATGACTTGCTGCGCCATGGCAGCACTGCCGACTAAAAGCGGCGGTGCGACTTCAAACCCAAGTTGTTGATTCGTCATTTCTGCGATGCCAATCAACACGGGTGGATAGTCAGGCACTTCGCTGCGCACCCGGTATCCACGGTAACGGTTCACAAATTCGTTGCGTACAAACGGCCAGTCATCTTCATGCTTTGTGCTGAGTTGCACCCAGCCACCCATCTCGGAAAGCACACGATGAATCAACGGGTCGTCGAACACGATGCTTGGGTAAGGGCCTTTCTCACGCATGGTTCGGTCTACTTTGCTCCAAGCAGTCAACGCAGCATCTTGCGTAGAGCCTTGCAGCATCTTGTGAATATCGGCGATTTTGGGCATGAACTGGCCCGTATCGGGGTTGTTCACATGCCGGTTGAGCGCTTCGCGTACAGCGGCGAGATCATACGCTTGCAAGCCTTGCCAGTACAGCGCCACCAGAGCGGGGGACAAATCCCGTCCGTACATCGCCATAATTGCTTGCAGCATCTGGCCGAAAGCAGCAAAATCACAGGATTGCATCAGCGCTCTCCCCAAAAATCAGCGCCTTGGCCTCAAGGCAGGCTTGGGCATTGCGCGCTTCCAACATCGCCTGCCGGTTGAACCCGTGCGCTTCATGGCGCTTGAGGTCAAACAGCCCTTTCCAGCCGTTCACGATGCTCTGGTTGAGCACGGCGCTTGGGTCATGGCCGTTGTCTCGAAGTCGCGAAAGCTCGGCTATCGCTCGTACTTGGGCCACTTCGCTCATCGGTGCTTTCAGCCGCTTTCGATGCTCGGCAAAGGCCAACCAGTCCTCTTTCGCCAGCCAGTCTGGCAACGTCACCGCCAGCTTTTCGCGTGCCCGAGGGGTTGAAGGGGATTTATCCCCTTCTTTCTTCGAAGAAGAAGGTGAATATGAATGTGATTGTGAAGGGCATTCATCAAGCATTGCACTGGCATTGCTGCAAGCATTGCTTGTAGCATCTTCTAAGGATTGCTTGGACCATCGTTTAGTCGCTGCTTTGCGAGCGCGTTCCGTATGCTTGACTGAATTTCTAGCGACTCGCTCCAATTCGGTATCAATGCGCTTGTGACGCCATTCGTCGTGACCAACTTGGAATAGTCTGGACAACACGCCACGCTGCTTTTTCCAATGCGATAGGGAAAGGCGTGTGATATTTGCAAGCGCAGCATCATCATCCGGCAGTGCACCATTGCGCCAGTAATCCATGATTAGCAGCAGGTAAGCCCCGTGCTGTTCAGTGGTTAGCCGCGTTGTGTCCGCCAGATAATCGGCGATATAAAGCGGCATCCAGATATTGGGTTTCTGGCTCATTCGCAAGCCTTATATGCAGATGCGCACGCCACCACTGAGCGATCTTGCAAAGCAGTGTCTGTATGCCAATCGGCAGGGTAGAATCGGAAGGATGGACGCTTCATTTTTAAGTTTTCCCTTATCTAATAGTCTATTACTGTTCAATCCCTTGATCTGCGGCCTTATTCGTCCCGAACGGTCCCTGCCAATAAATCACGATTCGGACTAAGCTTGCCGTATATGAATTCACGAAGAATATTACGGATGAACGGGCTTAACGAATCGTGGCCTTTGAGTGCTGCTAACTCTTTTAGATCAGCCTTGAGCTTTTCGCCCAAGTGCAGCTTTATTTCTTCTGTGCATTTTTCGCGTTTTTGGTTCACGACATCACCAACTCATTACAAAGCACATATGATTGAGAACGAAATTAAACTTGGCTCATTAGTTTTAGAGCCACAAAATAATAGGGTGCTTGCCAAGGCAGCTTTTGAACGTATGAATTCTGGAGTGCGAGAAAGAATCTCGGCAGAAGTCTTGCTCCCCGTTCACGGTAAAACTTTGGAAGCCATTCAAGAGCAATTTTTTCGGCATACATCCAAACTGCTCGAAGAGTTTTGGTTTGCGAATGATCCACAGAAGTTTTGGCGACCGGCTTGATCTTCCTCCTTCTCGATCACAGAAGCTGCAATCCTGTTCGACAGAGGCTTTTTCAGTACGCATTTAGACTATTCCTTAATTTGGGCGAGCTCGATGGGTTGAAGGTCTCGCGTTGGAAACTTGCGATAACTTAATAAGTATTTCGTAGCTCTCAGGCAGTAGTTTGCCAAGGCGAAGTGCAGCACCAATAACCAAATCAGTTTGCCTCTGGTCCAATCTATCAGGCCACTGAGAGATAGCGCTACGGGTTATGCCGATAGCACGCCCGAGGTTGGCGCCACTACCAAATACTCGTATAGCTTGCTGTTTTGAAATGAGCATGGTGTTCTGAGCCCGGATGTCAATTCTATCAAACAATAATACGTCAATCACATTAATCAATCAAGCGTTTAATGTACTTAACATGAACTTCAAAGATAGATTACAGTCCTTACTCGACGAGCACGAGCTTACGCAGGCGGAGCTTTCGAGGCGTGCAAAAATTTCACGTGCAACCATTTCTCTTTGGTTTACCGGTAATGTAACTGAGCCATCGGGAAAAAACTTGGTCAAGGTATCTAAGGCTTTACGAGTGCGTCCTGAATGGCTTGCAACGGGAATTGGGACTAAAGAATGGGGCGAGAAAGTCGGGCAGACTGAATATGAAGGTGGTAATTGTTTTGTAGTTTACAGAGTGCATATTAAGTTCTTCGAAGGCTCACGTGAATTTTCCACTGAGTCAATCGGAGACAATATGGCACCAATCCTTTTTTCCCAAGAATGGTATAAAAAAAACGACTTTAACCCGGAAGAACTCTTCGCTATTAAAGTAACGGGCTCGGCTATGGAGCCGGGTCTATATGATGGGGATTGGGTTGTTGTTAATACCGCTGATGTTAAGCCCAGAGATGGGGTTGCCTTTGCTATTAATGACGAGGGCGAAGCCGTGGTTAGGCGTCTTTTTAAAGTAAACAATCAGTGGTTGGCTGCCTCTGACAATCCAGATAAGAGAATTTATAGGGACAAACCAATTACCGAGGAAACTTTTGTCCTCGGTCGTATTGTCCATAAGCAAAGCGAACGCATCTAACGAAAATAATTTGCGTGGGAGGAGCTAGACCTCTTTCTTGCTTCCTATCCAGTCTACAAAAACACTTTTTTATTGCCGTAAGCCTACTAGAGAGAATTAATTTGATTAATTCTCTTGACATCGTCGCGCCCATATTGTTTAATTAAATTGACAAGTGATGTTTGATGGAGTTGATGAAGCATCGGGTAGTTGTCGCCTGTTAGAACAAATTTGGCTGTTGTGATGATTGACGTAAAGGAAAGTTATAGCAGGCGTAGCCGAAAAAACAATCCACGTAAGAAAGTTAAATCAGTCACTGGTGGTTTTACAGAGTAAGGCAGAAAAAACTGTAATAGGAAGGGTACAAAGAAATGTTGATAGCTATTACTCCTACGGAGCTTCGAGGTACTTCTGTGCCGACTGTAAATGCGCGTGACTTGCACGCATTTTTAGGCATCAGAAAAGATTTTTCGACCTGGATTAAAGATCGCATCACGCAGTACGGCTTTATTCAAAACCAAGATTATCTGCTCACCGAAATGGGGGTGAAGCTACCGAGCGGAACTAAGTATCGCAAAGAATATCACTTGGCTTTGGGGATGGCGAAAGAGCTGTCAATGGTCGAGCGCAACGAAAAAGGCAAGCAAGCCAGACAATATTTCATTGAATGCGAGCGCCGCACTCATTTACCTGCAATAGATTTGCACAGTTTGCTTAGTGATCCAAAACAGCTACGCACAGCACTACTGACGTATACCGAAGAAGTCGGGGTGCTGCGAAGCCAGGTGGAAGAATTAAAACCTAAAGCGGATTTTTATGATCATGTTGGAAAAGCGATCAATGCTCAAACGGTGCAAGAAGTAGCCAAAGTCATGGGCACTGGGCCTAAAAGGCTTTTTTCCTGGTTGCGTGAGCGCCGTTTATTGATGAAGAACAATTTACCGTATCAAGAACAGATTGAGGCAGGGCGCTTTCGCGTGATTGAGCGGCAGTATGAAGACCCGAGAGGCGAAAACCATATCTATGCACGCACCCTGATCACTGGAAAAGGGTTGACGTGGATTCAAAAGCAGTTTGCTCAAGGAGCGACAGCATGAATGATGAAACCATCGATGTGATTGCTGTATGCCAGAGCGCTATGGAAAATAAATTCGCCTTCATTCAACCTGAAAAAAGGTTGAACAGACAATTACCGATCAATACGGCAAGAACAGACAGGCAAAATTTATTAAAGTCTTTTTTGCTCAAATATTGGCCTATAAACCACATGCCTATGGTCATCATTACAAGGCCAAAAGCAGCAGGTGTAGTCATATTTGGAGTTAAAGCGGCTGATATTCAGGAGAATATTAGCGAAAGAGCTTACTCAGAAGGCAATCAAAAGAATGCTCTTGCAACAAGCGCGAGCACTCCGCCAATAATTGCACCTAAGCCCCATTTCAGCATCGAAATTTCAGCTTTCAGGCCAATGAACATTTTTTCCATATCATGGCGCAGGCTATTAATTTCACGGTTTACGTCTTCTTTGGTTGCCAGTTCGCGCAAATTCAAATCAAAGATTTCAGATAAAACTTCCGCTTCCGCTACTGCTTGCGGACGCGAAACGCCAACCGCTTCAAGCTTGTTGACGAATTTAAGTGTATCGAATGCAACTGCTGCCATAGTAAATATCTCCTGTCTCCAAATTCTAGCACAAGACTTTCTTTTCGACGTTTATACCAGAAAAGCCGTAAACGATGGCGAATACTGCACAAGGAGTTTGATATGAATTCGAGCGAACTGATGCAGCAGTTCGAAGCTCGCTACGACCGGTTGCAGGCTCGGTCAGAGGCTGCCGACGAGGCTTACTGCGTGCTTGCTGACGAAGTTGAGGCGTCAATAACCTTCGATGCCCTGCTAGAAGTCATGGTGGAGTTACCCGATTCTGTCAAAAAACAAGCGCTACGTGATGCGGCCCAGGCGCAATCGACGGACTTGTTTGTTGAAACCTATGAGCGCCTTTTGGAAACGCAGACAGGCAGGGCGCTACAAAGAGCTATTGACTGTGCGTATCAGAGAAAGGCCACCGCATGAAACGTCTCGAAAACGACAACGCGTTGCTACGCGCGGCTATAAGGGCTGATCGCATTGAGGTTTTCATCAAAGTCAGCGTGGGGATGATCTTACTCGCTCTGTGCCTGGGTGCAGCCATTTTACTGGAGATCAAATGAACGCTTGCATGCGCCAAGAATTCCTGGCCGCCCGCCGGACCGGCATAGGCGGTTCTGACATCGGGGCCATCCTGGGCGTTAGCCCGTTCAAGACGGCGGTTGATGTGTATCTGTCGAAGACGCAGCCCACTCCTATGGATGAGCCTGCTGAATACACCTATTGGGGGCATGCGGTCGAGCCGATTATCGCTCAGCGCTTCTCAGAGGAGCATGGCATCGAGGTGATACGGCCCGATACGATTATGCGTCATCCGGAACACGAATGGATGGTCGCGAATCTGGACGGAATCATCCCAGGTGAGCGCCCAGGCGTGCTGGAAATCAAGAATGTCAATACATTCAGTGCCAAAGCATGGGGTCTAGAGGGGAGTGACGAAGTGCCGCTGACGTACGTCGCGCAAGTCGCATGGTATATGGCGGTGAAGGACTATGACTACGCAGTGATTGCGGCGCTGTTTGGCGGCAATGAGTATAGGGAATTTCGCGTGGAGCGGGACAGCGAGCTAGAAGCTATCCTAATCGATGCGGGTCGTACGTTTTGGTTCAAGCACGTCCTGCCCCGCATTGCGCCGGAGGCAAAGACATTAAGCGACGTGGCGAGTTTGTTTAAGAGCGACGATGGGGGTGCCGTTGAAGCGGATGATGCCCTGTTTGATTTATGCACACAGTTGAAATCTGCCAAGGCGCAGTCTAAGAGCATGGTGAGCAAAATCGAACTTCTCGAAACCAAGATCAAGGCTTGCATGGGCAAATCCGCAATGCTGCGCTACCAAGGCCAGCTTCTGGCGACGTGGAAAACCCAGGCTTCGCAGCGTGTGGATATCAAAGCCTTCGAGCAAGCCCATCCTGAGCTTTGCCAACAATTTCGCAAAACCAGCGAATCTCGCACATTTCGCCTGAAGTAACCCACTGTATTGAGGAGAAAAACCATGAGTGTTCAAGCGTTAAAAACCGCTGTGGCGCAGGGAAACAGCGTAGTCCCCAATGTTGGGGGCAACTTCAATTCGGAAGCGTGGCACGCCATGCAGGCACGGGACGACCAATTGATTCGTGATTCAGTGTTGCACGGGCATACGGGGAATGAATATGTCTATTCCTTCGATATTGGGGGTAATAAAGTCAGCGGAATTTCCGTAGTCGGAGCGCGCGAACTTGCTTCGCACTACGGCGGTATCAAATCGCGGATTGTGGCCAGTGTGGACAAAACGGGTTCGCTATTTGTCTTTAAGAGCTTCGAGCCGTTGGCGATCCAAGCACAGATCATTCCGCAGCTTGCGGATGAGGACGACTTCTATGAAGTTGTGATGGAAATCACCGACCTCAAAACGGGCAACTCCAATCAGGTTCGCAAGAAGGAAACCAAGCAAGAGAAGCGCCGCAATGGAACGAAATATGATCGTCAGCACTATGACGTGATTGCGGAATCGAAGGCGTTTCGCAATGGGGTGCTGTCAATCATTCCGCAGAACGTCATCAGTGCGTTTGAGAAGCGGGCACTGGAAAACGGTCACCACTCGAAAGAAAAGACTCTCGACGAGTTGCGACAAAACATCGTTGCATACGCCACCAAGATTGGGATTGGGATTGATCGCAGCGTAGTGAATTCGCTCACTTACGCTGAAATCAGTGGCCTGGGCAGCGCGAACAAGGAAAGCGTTGATGCATTCAAGGCGGCTGCGCAAGCGCTCGGCGTGTTGCGCGCTGAGGCTGAATTGAAGCCTCTGACGACGGATATGGATCGAGAAACTGGAGAAATCCTAGGTGCAAAGCCTGCTGCTCACGCCCTCGCGCAGCAGGCCGAAGCCAAAGTGATAACCCAGCCTCGAGGAACGGGCAGAAATCCGTGCGCGCGAGATGGAGGAAGCGTATAGGGGGCCAGAGCTATAGCGAACGTACTCACACTCACTTAAATAAGGAAAGTCATGTATCAGTTAAATATAGAAGCCGCCAGGCTAGCCGAGCAGCGCAGCAGCCGTATCACAGCGCCAGGGGTGTATGAGGGTCAGTTTATGCAGGCGGTAGAGGTGACGAGTCCGCATAAAACTCAGGGTATCGAGTTGGTGTTTGAAACGGAGAACAAGGCGAGGGCATATTTTACGTTGTGGACGTTGGATAAAGATGGCAAAGAGCTGTATGGCTATCGGTATCTGAATGCACTGATGGTGTGTTTGGGATTGAAAAATCTGGAATCAGAGCCAGGGGCGATCAGGAGGTGGGATGAGGAAGAAAGTGGAATGGTGAATAAGACCGCTCTGGTTTTTAAAGCGCTATTGGATAAAGAAATTGGGGTGCTGTTGGACACCGAAGAATATGAAAAGCGGGATGGCGGGATTGGAGTCAAGGCGGTGCCGGTGGGGTTTTTCTGCGCCAGCACCCACCGCATGGCCTCAGAGATAGTAGACCAAAAAAGAGAAGCGGAGCACCTGAAAGAATTGTCGAAAATGCTCAAGCATCGCCCGCTGAGAAAAACCAAAGAGGCAGAGTCTGAGACCACGTTCAATGATGAAGAGGCGATTCCATTTTAAAACGATTCAACGTGCTTTGAGACCCAATGGAGGGTGACCATGCAAAAGATCAAACATTATGCCAAGCGCTGCCAAAGCTGGCTAAGAGCAGTGCAAAACCGAGTGAGCTGGCAAAAACAAGAAACCGTTCATATCGGGATGATTCCGTTGCCGGTGTTTGGGCTGATGTGGCTATGCGTTCTGAGCTTTATCGTGTTAGGTGAGGTACCCGGAGAACTCTCGGTGATGTTGGCGGTGGTGGCGGTATTAGGTTTTAGCTGCGCAGAGATCGGCAAACATATACCGGTTCTGCGGTACTTGGGTGGCCCCGTGATGGTGACCGTGCTGCTGCCGTCGTATTGTGTGTATAGCGAGCGGATGCCGATAGAGCTGGAGAACTCGATCAGAGCATTTTGGGAGAGCACGAATATTTTGTACCTGTTTACGGTAGCGGTGGTAGTGGGCGGTATTTTGAGTATGGAGCGGGGTCTTCTGGTGAAGGGTTTCGTGAAACTCTTTGTGCCGCTTGCTGCGGGTTCTGTCGCTGCGGCGATCGTCGGTACCCTGACGGGGATGGAGCTGGGACTAAGCGCACACCACACCTTCTTCTTTATCGTGATTCCGATTATGGCGGGTGGCCTGGGCGAGGGGGCGATTCCGCTGACCTTGGGCTATGCGGCGATTTTACAAACGTCCCAGCCAGAGTTGTTTGCTCAAGTGATGCCGCCAATCGTGCTGGGTAATCTGACGGCGGTGGCGTGTGCGGGGGTGCTGCATCGACTGGGGCAGCTTAACTCGGACCTGAGTCAACGGGGTCAAAAACTATCCGCAGGGCATTTAAAAAACCACTCTACCGATTCAACGCCCGCCGCTTTGATGGAGTCGCTGGCCTCAGTGGGAATGTTGGCGCTAAGCTTGTATATGGTGGGGGTTTTAGTGCATCAGTTAACGGGCTGGCCCGCGCCGTTGGTCATGCTAGGGCTGGCAGTACTCATCAAACTCACGATGACGCTTTCGCCCAGACTGGAAGAGGGGGCGTATCTGATGCACCACTTCTTTGCCCAAGCGGTCGCGTATCCGATTCTGTTTGGGATGGGATTAACTTTGACGCCATGGCAAGCCCTGGTTAGCGCTTTAGCCCCAGTTTATTTAATTACGATCTTCGTCACGGTACTGACGCTGGCGTTGACCGGTTTCATGGTGGGTCGTTGGGCCGGATTAAATCCGATAGAGAGCGCGATTATTAATGTTTGCCATAGTGGGATGGGCAGCGTGGGAGACATGGCGATTTTGACCTCAGCGCATCGGATGCATCTGATGCCGTTTGCGCAGTTGGCGACAAGGATAGGCGGAGCGCTGACGATAGTGATTGCGCTCATGATGTTTAGCGTTTACCAAAATTAATGAAAGGAAAGTCATCATGAAGAGTGAAGAAAATGCAAAGCAGTATAGATATGCGGTACTGAGCTACGGTGAACGATTTGAAGATGGATATGGTTTTAAATCGATGCTGGATGAGGGTGAGGTTGTAGATTTGGCCCAAGCCGCAGCGGAGTGTATTGGGTGGTCGATTATCGGAGAGGATGCAATTGATATTGAAGTGTTTAAAGAGGACGGCTTAAGCCTAGGAGTCTTTGAGGTTCATAAAAGATGGATCCCTCGTTTGAGTATTTATCCAAAAAATAAAAGCATAGATTAAATTTAATAAAACTAATGATTAGCTAAATAAAAGTTATTTTCCATTTAATGTAAGTCTAAGCAATTTTTAATCATGAACGATACATTTTTGAAGCCTGAGGAGCTAGTTGAGTTAACGGGCGCTTCTTTTAAAGAGAAACAAAAAGAGACTCTGCGCAAAATGCGTGTACCTTTTTACGTTAACGCGAACGGACGTGCCGTTGTAGCGCGTGCGGTTATCGTAAATCCGCAAATAGTGCAGCCGGCAACGGTGCGTGCTTGGTCGCCGCGTCCTGTTTTGGTATAGAGATAAATCGATGGGTCGGAAGCCTACGAAAAACTTTAATTTACCGCCGCGTATGCGTGCACGTATGCATCGCAGCGGACATGTTTATTACTACTATGATACGTGTAAAAAACCTCGCAAAGAAATACCGCTTGGCTCTGACTATATTCTTGCACTTAGGCAATATGCCGAACTCGAAATTAATGTAATTGATTTGTCCAACGAAATATTTTTCCCAGAGGTGATGAATCGGTACAAAATTGAAGTGATTGCGACAAAGGCGCTTAGCACACAGGCAACAAATTTATCAGACGTAAAAGTGCTGGAGAGATTTTTTAGTGATCCGCCTGCGCCCCTTGAGAAAATTGAGCCTCATCATATTGCTGAGTTTTTGCGTCGTAATGAAGCGTATCCAACGACAGCGAATCGTTGCAAACGGTTGTTTTCGCATATTTGGAACAAAGCCCGCGAATGGGGGTATACGAATTTGCCAAATCCTACAATGGGTATACGAGGCTATTCACTTGGCAAACGGGATGTGTACATTGATGATGAGCTATTTACGCTGGTTAAGAGCTATGGACTACCGCCGCTGCAAGAGGCAATGGATTTAATGTATTTGACGGGACAGCGTCCTGGTGATGTAATGAAATTAACTGAGCACCATATTCAAGACGGCGAATTGATTTTGCGCCAGTCTAAAACTAAAACCGCATTGCGTATAGTTATCAGTGCGGCACTATTTGATGTATTCGCGCGCATTCGTAGCCGAAAAACAACTCATAAAATAGTCAGTACCAATTTGCTGGTTACGCTACAGGGTAAGCCAATGACAAAAGGCTCGTTGAAATATTATTTTGATAGTGCTCGAGAAAAAGCAGCGAAAGCGCATCCAGAATTTAAAGATCAACTCAAGGCTTTCTGGCTCTATGATTTACGGGCGAAAGCTGCAGATGATATGTCGGCCGAAAAAGGAGACCAGGCGGCAGCTGATTTATTGGGTCATATTGACGTGCGCACGACCAAAAGACACTATTTGCGCCGTGGAAAAAAAGTGGCACCAACCCGGTAGGCGAGGGCGAATTGCGGAGCAAGGCCCGAATTGCGGAGCAAGCACAGAGGTTAAAAATCTGCTAGAATCCATACCGCATAAGGCAAAGCGGGCGTCGTATAATGGTTATTACCTCAGCTTCCCAAGCTGAAGACGTGGGTTCGATTCCCATCGCCCGCTCCAATCTGCAATATTTTTCTGCATGATTCTCCCCGTAGTTCAATGGATAGAACGAGTGCCTCCTAAGCGCTAGATACAGGTTCGATTCCTGTCGGGGGGACCAGCGCTAAGTCTTGCCCCTTAGCTGCTCCTAGCAATATAAAAAAAATTACACCTATTATTCATATATGTGAGTCAATACAGGGGAGGTGTTTCCCCTAGCTAGGAGACCACGATGAAAAAAGCCACTCTGCCGCGCATTGTTTGGGTGTTAGGGGCAGTCAGTTTCTTTATGTCACTCTCTTTTGAGTTAGGCCATGTTTTATTGCCGATGTTACTGGTTGGCACAATGGGCATGAGTGTGACTGCGCTGGGCTTCGTTGAAGGTATGGCCGATGCGACGAGCTTTATGATTAAAGTACTGTCTGGCGCGCTCAGTGATTATCTTAAGCGGCGTAAATGGCTCGTATTATTGGGCTATGTTTTGGCGGCTTTAAATAAACCATTTTTCCCCCTTGCGAATCTGCCCGCTATGTTGGTGGCTGCACGTTTGCTTGAGAGCCTTGGCCGCGGTATTCGGAGCGCGCCAAGAGATGCGTTAGTTGCGGATATGTGTTCGCCTACAGTTCGTGGCGCTTGTTTTGGTTTGCGTCAATCAGCTAGTACTTTCGGCGCGGTTATGGGGGCTTTGCTGGCGCTGGGGCTGATGTTTTGGTCGGGAGAAAATATTCGGTTGATTCTTTGGTTTCCGGTTCTCCCAGCCTGGATTGCCGTGGCTCTGGTAATTTTTGGGATTCATGAAAAAAAGCGCGCACCGCGCAAACCTTCTTTACAAGCATTTCCTTTGCGCTGGCGGGAATTACGTAAATTCTCAACCTATTATTGGTTAATCGTAATTATTATAGCGCTTTTCTCTATGGTGCAATTTAGGCCAGCTTTTATTCTGTTGCGTGCGCAACAAGCCGGCCTTGAGCCGAGGTGGGTTCCTAGCATTATTGTAGTCATGTATTTGGCGTATTCGCTGTCCGCTTATCCAGTCGGCAAAATCTCGGACCGCATAGAGCGTGGGTTTTTGCTGGCTTGCGGCCTAGTACTGATGATTTTAGCGGATCTGCTGCTTGCGTTAGGTCATTCTCTCGCCCTTTTGTTGCTTGGCGTTGTCATATGGGGCTTGCATATGGGATTTATTCATGGCATTTTAGCCGCGCTGCTAGCAGAAGCAGCGCCAGCAGAGTTGCGCGGCACAGCGTTTGGCATTTCTAACCTAGCTAGTGGCGTATGCATTGTCATGGGAAGTGTGGGGGCCGGCTGGCTCTGGGACCATCTAGGATCAGCAGCGAGTTTCTTGATAGGCGCTTTATTGGCGCTGATCCCTTTATTATTATGCTTTTTGGTGCTGCGCTTCAAAAAATTGGAGCGGCGTATCGGCAGCAAACATTAAATAATTGTATTCCGTTAATCAATTTTGGGGCCGTTGCTTTTGCTTACTGGCCCGCTCGGTACGCAGATAAAGCCGAAAACGTTCGTCACGATCTGCCGGTCGGCGGCCTTCCCAGATGAGTTTCCAAACAAAGGGCGAGAGTGAGGCGGGAGGACCGTAATCCCAAGTATCTTGACGTAGTAATACATCGCAATCTTCGTTGCCAAAAGCGAAACGCATTTTGCCAAAATAAGCAAAAGAGGCAATTTGCGCATCGCCTAGGCGCACCGGACTAATGCATTGATAATCAGTGGGTAAGCGACTTGCAATCTGGGTCGCGACATCCCGATAAGTACGGCTGTAATTGACCAGCGGCAGCCATAACGTCATCAATAAGACCCACATCAGCGTGGTGCCTGCGCTAGAGAGGACGACGCTACGCCATAATGCTTTAGGACGGCGCGCGAGGCGCCAATAGACGAGAATGATCCAGCAGCCAGTGACGAGTATGGCAATAATAAACGCGGGGGGCCTAAATTCAGCCTGAAAACCAGGCGCAAACCGAGTTAAATTGCGCGCAATTTGAGTGGGGAAACCGGTTTGCTGGGCGATCCAAACCAGCCAGACAAATGAACTGAGAATGGTAAAACTTAATAGCGCGAACCAATCAATGGCGTTGGTTGCGCCACGCTTAAGGGTCGGCAAACCGAAGGCCGCCAGCACCGATAGCGCAGGCAATAATAACAAGAAAAGCCGGTTAGTCTGATGGGTTTGTAGGGCGATCAATATGAGTAGCGCACTTATTACGGACAGCGCAATCATGATATGCGGTGCGCGTCGTAGACCGGCCCAGCTATACCAAGACCAGGCTGCCAGTGGCCAGGCCGGCCACGTGTAAAGCGGTAGGTTTTTTAAAGCGTAAAAAAGTGTGCTGGCGGGTGAGCCAGAGAACGTGCGGAGATTGCTAAAGAACCAGGCGTGTAAATAGGGGCTAGCTTCGCTGCTCAAGGCAATGTATGCGCTGAGCGGCCAAGCAAGCGCAATCAGAGTGAGCACTGGCACGCCAAGCGTGAAGAGCGCCTTGACCCGCAGCTCGTGAGTTACGAGCATTAAGACCAGGGTGCTGATCAGGAGCGCAACCACTAAAGGTGGGTTAGCGGCAAGCGACAGCAGGCCAAGGGCGAGCCCCCAACAGAGCGCGCCTTGCTTGGGTTTATCTATGCAGCGGATGAGGCCATAAAGCATCATCGCAACGCAAGCAAATTGCGTAATTTCAGGCGTAGTTTCATGACTGCGCTCGGCTAACCCAAAGCAGCCAAGTAGAACCAAGAGTGCGCCATCGGCCAGAGTGCGGCCATAATCTCGCGACGAAGGTTCGCCACCGAAAGCATATTTAAAAGGCTGGACTTCAGCGCGGCGGCCTAGCAAATAGCCGCTATGCCAAACAAAGGCGCAGCTTATGCACAGCAGACATACTGTGACAATATGCGTCGCGCCAATCGGACCTATCCAGCCGCCAAATACGCGCATACTGAGAGCGCCGAGCCAATAAGCAAGAGGGCCACTGCTAGTAATGACTTTACCCGCTAGATTAGGTAATAGCCAATCTTGCCAACTGCCATTGGCAAGCGTCCACATCATGCCGAAACCGGCCGCATCTTCATTTTTCCATGGGTCGCGCCCAAATAGGCCGGTTACCGCATACACGATGCAAATCGCGAATAATAACCAGCGCGGCAAGGTGCGCGTAGCGGTAGTAGTCAAACGAACAACGGTGGACTTCATGCGTGGCGACAAATCATTCAAGCAAAAAATAAAAAAAAAGGCAGCTTATGCGCTGCCTAGATCGCCTCGGTGTAAGCACTTGCTACACCGATGCCAAAGCTCTGCGTTTGAGCATTATGCGGGGTCTGAAGTTTTTACCGCTTTCGTGTAACTTGCATATTTCCGGTTGAATTTTTCGACGGTCCCTTCACTATCGACGATTTTGTTTTGGCCGGTATAAAAAGGGTGGGAGGCTGACGAAATTTCGATCTTTGCCAGAGGATATTCTTTGCCTTCGAATTCGGTCGTTTCTCGGGTTTTAATCGTCGAGCGAGTTAGGACTTTGTCGTTAGACGACATATCCATAAAGACGACCTCGCGGTATTCTGGGTGGGTATTTTCTTTCATATTCATTCCTTGCATGGCGCAATCACTTCTGTCTACGTCTAATGAACGCGGACTCCCTTGCTGCGCGAAAGCGATTTAAAAGTGGGAAACACAGTATTATGCCAGAAAATTGGTTGCTCAATAGAGCAAAGGTTTGGTTTTAAGCAACCTGCTGCCTGTGCATAGCCGGTATTTGTATCAAACTTATCCGCCGCGGCGCATTAGATCGAAAAATTCAGCGTTGTTTTTAGTCTGTTTAAATTTATCCAGCAAAAATTCTAATGCTTCAACTTCATCCATATCATGGATAAATTTACGCAGAACCCAAATCTTTTGTAAGATTTCTGGTTTGATCAGCAGCTCTTCGCGTCGGGTGCCTGATTTATTCAGATTGATCGCGGGATAAATGCGTTTTTCAGCCATGCGCCGCTCAAGATGGACTTCCATATTGCCGGTGCCTTTAAACTCTTCATAGATCACATCGTCCATGCGGCTGCCAGTTTCAATCAAGGCCGTGCCGATGATAGTCAGCGAGCCGCCTTCTTCGACATTGCGCGCGGCGCCAAAGATGCGTTTTGGACGTTGTAGCGCATTGGCATCTACTCCACCCGTTAAAACCTTACCTGAAGTTGGCACCACGGTGTTATAGGCGCGCGCTAGGCGCGTAATGGAATCCAGCAAGATGACCACATCATGCTTCATTTCGACTAAGCGTTTGGCTTTTTCAAGCACCATTTCCGCAACTTGTACATGGCGTGAAGCGGGTTCGTCGAAAGTTGACGCAATCACCTCACCGGCCACGGAACGTTGCATTTCGGTGACTTCTTCAGGGCGTTCATCAATGAGTAAGACGAACAGCTTAATATCTGGATGATTTGCTTTAATCGCGTGAGCGATATGTTGTTGGATCACGGTTTTGCCTGACTTGGGCGAGGCCACAAGTAAACCGCGTTGGCCTTTGCCAATGGGTGCGATCATATCGATGATCCGCCCCGTAATGTTTTCTTCGCCGCGCAATTCACGCTCTAGCAGAAGCGGTTTATTCGGGTGGAGCGGCGTGAGGTTCTCAAACATAATTTTATGTTTCGAGGCCTCAGGGGGTTGGCAATTGACTTTATCCACTTTCACGAGGGCGAAGTAACGCTCGCCATCTTTAGGGGTACGGACTTCCCCTTCAATCGTATCGCCAGTATGTAAATTAAAACGTCGAATTTGCGATGGACTGATATAAATATCGTCGGGACTCGCTAAGTAGGACGTTTCTGGCGAGCGTAAAAAACCAAAGCCATCCGGCAACACTTCGAGCGTGCCATCGCCAAAGATAGTTTCGCCAGTCTTTGCGCGTTTTTTTAAGATCGCAAACATGAGTTCCTGCTTACGCAGGCGGTTTGCATTTTCAATTTCTAGGCCATTGGCCATTTCAATAAGGGCGGATACGTGTAAAGATTTGAGCTCAGATAAGTGCATAGAGAATCCCGCTAGGGAGGAAGTTTGCCGCTAAGGACTATAGAAAGGAAGAGCGAACGCTCAAGGAATCAAACGATATGTAATTTTTCGTATTCTAGCATAACGTAGTCCGGCTACTCGGTTTTTTTTAGAAACTTTTTTGTAGCCGGTACAGTTTTAAGCAAATGCGAGGTATCAAAGATGGCTATCAAGAAACGAAGTCAGTTGGTGTTTCGACAAAGCACCGACTTTTTGTGCGGCGACAGCACCGTTTTTAAAGAGAATTAAGGTTGGAATGCCGCGCACACCAAATTTTGCTGGTGTGGCTTGATTCTCATCGACATTGATTTTGGCAATATGTAAGCGATCACTGTAGGTTTGTGCAAGTTCATCTAGGATCGGCGCAATCTGCTTGCATGGGCCGCACCAATCAGCCCAAAAATCTAATAATACTGGCCGTTCCGCCTTGAGCACTTCTTCTTCAAATGACGCGTCGTTAATAATCTTGATAAGTGGATTCATTGTGAATGTACCTCTTCCAACCGGGGAAATTGTGGCTAATTTATAAACAGGCGTTATCTTAGCCTAAATTGTTTAAGTTGTGAGAGGGTTTCATAAGTAGGCTAGGGCCATCTAACGGCAAGTTTGTTAGGCTGTTGCTGTGCGCCTATGCCACATGTATGCCATTTTCTGGCAATTTATGTACCTCCATTTCGACGCAAAACCTTTATCAATAAAGACTTTACGCATTATCCAGAACCGACTCATGAGGTGGGCTTAGAGATATTTGTACGAGGAGAGGCTTTTTTTATTGCAACATACTCCTTTCCAAACTTTTTATTAAATTTGTTAAAAATTTCTTTTTCTTCATCTTTAAAAATATAGTTTGATTTTTATATAAAACTCTGACAAATATAAAAATCTTTATTTAATTCAGATGTTGTTTCTTTTCTGGGATCTCTGTCATTGTTAAATTTGCTTAAATTTTGAATTGCAGCATCAAATCTTTGCTGTGTGTCTGCAGGAGCTTTGATGCGACCTCTCTTTGCATAAGGTGAGTACTTTGCTCTGCCAAAGCCCCGCATCCCCCTCAGCAGAAAAATAATCGACCGCTGGCCCTTCCTCAGAATGTATTTCAGAATCTTCACTTCCTAACTCTAAAGGATCCCCTACACAATTATCGTCGATATATTCGTCGAACCAACCCTCATCCTCCGCATCACTTTGATTCCCCAAGCTTTGTTCTACGATCTGCTTTGTACGTTCTGCTTCTTTCAAACCGTTCTCTAATGCGGCCTGTAATTCTGTTTCGAAAAATAATAATGTTAATGTACTTATTAAATGGCTATCGTTTAGATCATCCGTGCTAATGTTCATTCCCGATTCATCACTGAACGGCTTTAGCGGATCCTTTAAGCGAATTCTTTTGGGCTTTGGCGGTGAAGCATTATTGACACGTTTCTTATTAGAATTAGAAGTATTAGACCCTAACGAAAAAGATCAGCCTTTTTCTGGAAGACGACGTTGACTGCTTGGGGGCGGCTCTGCGACTGCTCCATTTGATGCAGAGTGTTGACCGAATACCTGAGATCGAGAAACAGAATGCATGGCAGCGCTTTTCTTGAGAAAAAATCCAATGCCATGAACTTATTTTCCCAACCGCTTTTTTGTATCCTTTTCGCGAATTCCTTGCAAAGAAGCCGAAAATAGCCTTCTGACTTTTGCGCACGATTGCCAATTTTGTACTCAAGGGCCAGCCGCGACGCGCTGAATCCTTTAAATGAGCCGCTGCCCACAGCACGAACCTAATTACAAGGTCACGCAGACTGGCGACGCCCACATGGTTTCTCTTGATGGAAAGGCTCTCATTGGCGAGCTTGCAGAAGTAAGCTCACAGATCCCGCTATAAATGTGTGACAAATACAAGATCGCATGATGAAGTCACCTCCCCAGCGAAATTCCAGGGCGTAGGTCCCTTTGAGATGAAGTATTTTAGGTGGAGCTGAATATTTGATAGAATGACGACGTTCAGTCGCACTTTCCAATTTAGGTTACTTGTTCCGTTATTTTTAGTGCAAAACTTCTAGTCCCCTAGAACGCAGATTCAGATTTGTATGACTGCGGCAGTAGGGTATTGGAAGCAGTGCTGTTAGCAGAATTTTGAGCATACTCATACTCACGCACTTGGCTGAGTGTTTTTAATTAGGACAATTTGATTCCATGACCGCAAACATCAATATAGAAAACCTTGGCAAACTTGAGCGCAGCGTTCGTCTCCCGATACCGAAAGAAGGCGTGCAGCAAGAGATCAATCAACGTATTAGTAAGATCGCAAAAAATTTCAAACATCCTGGTTTTAGGCCGGGTAAAGCGCCACTCAAAATAGTCGCGCAACAGCACCAAGAACGGGTTCAGGCTGAAGTGCTTTACGCCAAAGCAAGCCAGGAATTGTCAGTGCTTAGCCAAGCGCAAAATTTTAGAGTTGCTGGGCTGCCAAATTTAGAAATCAGGAATGATTTAGCGGATGCTAATACCTATACGGTAGACGCCACCTTCGAGGTCTTCCCTGAAGTGAAAGTGGGTGATTTATCTAGTGTGGAAATTACTCGCACGACAACTAAGATTGGCGCGGAGCAAATTGATTATACGCTTGACATGCTGCGCAAGCAGCGCGTCCATTATCATGTGCGGGGCGAGGCAGACGCACACGGTGATGGCGGTGGGTTGGCTGCACAAGCAGAAGATCGGGTGCGCGTAGATTGGAATGGCGAGCTAGATGGCAAGCCGTTTAATGGCGGTTCTGCAGAAAATGTTGAGCTGGTGCTTAATCAAAAAAAAGCGGACCAGAGCGAGCCCAAAAATCATCAGCAGTTGATTCTAGAGCAGTTTGAAAATGCGGTGCTGGGTCTTGAAGTAGGGCAGACCAGGGAATTCGACTTGACCTTTCCAGAGGGCTACCAGGATAGCGAAATGGCTGGCAAAACAGCCAGGATTACACTAACGCTTAAAAAAGTCGAGTGGCCGCATTACCCAGAAATCGATGCCGCATTTGTGCAAGCAATGGGGATTGAAAGCGGAGACGTGGAGAAATTGCGCGAGGCGATTCAGGCGAGTCTTGAGCGCGAAGCCAAAAAGCGCACGCAATCTCTGCTGAAGCAACAAGTCATGGATGCAATTATTGCAGCGACAGAGCTGGATGCGCCCAAAATATTGGTGGCCGAAGCGCAGCAACATCTGCTTGAGATGATGCACGCGAATTTGGAGCAGCGCGGCCTAGCCAAGGCGAAACGGCCAGCGATTCCTGCTGAAATATTCAAGGACCAGGCTGAACGCCGCGTCAAATTGGGCTTATTGCTCAATGAATTAGTTCAAGCGCATAGTTTGCGGGTAAAGCCGGAACAGCTTCGCGTTGAAGTTGAAGAGCGCGCTCAAGGTTATGCTGACCCACAAGAAGCCGTGCGCTGGTATTATGCTGATCGTACGCGTTTAGCTGAAATAGAAAATGACCTTACGGAAGGCAATATCGTTGATTTTGTCCTGGGTCAGGCCAAGGTCACGGATAAGGAGGTGAGCTTTGAAGAATTGGCGCAAGCAGCAACCGCGCAATAAAATAGGTCCAAATAAGTTATAACGACAGCGGGTTGATAGGGTGAATCCCCTAGCTGATGCGCTGTGGTTATTTAAAAAGTGAACAAGGATGGCGTATGAGGTCTTACGGTGATTTAGCTGGGCAGCGGTTTGCCCTAACTTCTAGTGGGTTTGATCCGCAAGCATTAGGCCTTGTGCCGATGGTGGTTGAAACTAGTGGCCGCGGCGAACGTGCTTATGATATCTACTCGCGTTTGCTTAAAGAGCGCGTGGTTTTTCTGGTGGGTGAAGTGAATGATCAGACCGCTAATCTGGTTGTTGCGCAATTGCTCTTTCTTGAGAGCGAAAATCCAGACAAAGATATTAGCCTATATATTAATAGCCCTGGTGGTTCAGTCTCGGCAGGCATGGCGATCTACGATACCTTGCAATTTATCAGGCCTGAAGTTTCAACCTTATGTTTGGGGCTGGCGGCTAGCATGGGCGCTTTTTTGTTGGCGGCGGGCGCGAAGGGTAAGCGTTTCGCGCTGCCTAATGCGCGTATCATGATTCATCAACCGTTAGGCGGCGCACGTGGCCAAGCCTCGGATATTGAAATTCAGGCACGCGAAATTCTCTATCTAAAAGAGCGGCTTAACCAATTGTTGAGTTCTCATACTGGACAATCGGTTGAACGGATTGCGCGCGATACAGATCGTGACAATTTTATGTCAGCCGATGATGCCAAAGTCTATGGTTTGGTTGACCAGGTCTTGTATAAACGTATTTAGTACCTATGTATTTAGTACCTATTTACCCATATACTGGGTAAATAGGTCGTGTGGATTATTAGAGCGCTGGCAAAAATAGCGAGCGCTATTTCTTACTGTCCGGAGGGATTCGTCGATGGCGGACAACAAAATTTCTAGCAACGATAAAGTGCTTCATTGCTCGTTTTGCGGCAAAAACCAGCATGAAGTCAAAAAATTGATTGCTGGCCCATCTGTTTTTATTTGCGATGAATGTATTGATTTATGCAACGACATCATCCGTGAAGAGCTGGCTGGGGCAACCAGCGAGGCTAACTTGGCTAAGTCGGCTTTGCCAAGCCCTAAAGAAATCAGCGAAATTCTTGATCAATATGTGATTGGGCAAGAACGCGCGAAAAAAATTCTCGCCGTTGCTGTTTACAATCATTATAAAAGACTCAAGCACTTTGATAAAAAAGACGAGGTTGAACTCTCTAAGAGCAATATTTTGTTGGTGGGGCCAACCGGCTCAGGCAAAACCTTGCTGGCGCAAACGTTGGCGCGCTTACTGAATGTTCCGTTTGTGATGGCGGATGCAACCACGTTGACAGAAGCGGGTTACGTGGGCGAGGATGTTGAAAATATTATCCAGAAGCTATTGCAAAATTGTAACTACGAAGTTGAAAAAGCTCAAAAGGGCATCGTCTATATCGACGAGATCGACAAGATTAGCCGTAAGTCCGCTAATCCATCGATTACCCGCGATGTCTCGGGTGAGGGCGTACAGCAGGCTTTGTTAAAACTGATTGAAGGAACCATGGCGTCAGTGCCGCCACAAGGTGGACGCAAGCACCCCAATCAAGATTTTATACAGGTCGATACCACTAATATCTTGTTTATTTGCGGTGGCGCTTTCGATGGTCTTGAAAAAGTGATTATCGACCGTACTGAAAAAGCGGGGATTGGTTTTGGCGCTACGCTTAAAAGCAGTCAAGAGCGTGATGCGGGTGAAGTCTTACTTGAGGTCGAGCCGGAAGATTTAATCAAATTTGGTTTGATTCCAGAATTAATTGGCCGTTTGCCGGTGGTTGCGACGCTCAGCAAACTAGATGAAACAGCGTTGGTCAAAATTCTGGTTGAACCGAAAAACGCAGTGATTAAGCAATATCATAAACTTTTTGCGATGGAGAATGTCGTACTTGAAATCCGGCCTGCCGCATTACAAGCGATTGCTCGGAGAGCTATTCGCCGTAAAACCGGCGCGCGCGGCCTACGCTCGATTTTAGAGCAGACCCTGCTAGATACAATGTATGAATTACCGATGCTAAAAGGTGTGAGCAAAGTCATCATTGATGAAAATACGATTGAAGGTGAGGGGAAGCCCTTGCTCATTTATGAGGAAACGCAATCCTTAGTTGCTAAGCAGAGCGCCGGCTAAGATGGCGCTGACTCTCTATTTGTAAAAGTGGCTCAATCGATTTGACCTATAGGAAAATAAAATGCCAGGAATTCAACTCCTTCCATCAGAGCCCATCCTGTTACCGTTGCTTCCATTGCGCGATGTGGTGGTTTTTCCGCATATGGTCATTCCATTATTTGTTGGGCGTCCCAAATCCATTAAAGCACTTGATGCTGCGATGGAAAGCGGCAAGCGGATCATGCTGGTGGCGCAAAAAACCGCTGGCAAAGATGAGCCGGCGGCTCACGATATGTATGAGATTGGCTGTGTGGCGCATATCCTGCAAATGCTTAAGCTGCCTGATGGCACAGTTAAAGTGCTGGTTGAAGGGATACAGCGCGCGCAAGTTCTGTCAATTGAAGAGCAAGATGCGCAGTTTTTTTGCATGGTGCAACCCCTTGAGCCGGAGCAGGCCGAAAGCGCGCAAACGGAAGCACTGCGCCGCGCGCTGATTTCGCAGTTTGAGCAGTATCTGAAGCTGAACAAGAAGTTGCCACCTGAAATTCTAACGTCACTGGCTGACATTGATGAAGCTGGCCGCTTAGTGGATACAATCGCCGCTCATCTACCGCTTAAACTGGAACAAAAACAACGTGCCCTCGAAATGTTTTCAGTGCTTGAGCGGTTTGAGCATTTGCTGGCGCAGCTAGAAGCAGAAATCGATATTTTGCAGGTGGAAAAGCGTATTCGCGGCCGCGTAAAGCGTCAAATGGAAAAAAGTCAGCGCGAGTACTACCTGAATGAACAAGTTAAAGCGATTCAAAAAGAATTAGGCGAAGGAGAAGAAGGCGCTGATTTTGAAGAAATTGACAAGCGCATTACCACGGCGCGCATGCCTAAAGAAGCTAAAAAGAAAGCCCAAGCTGAACTGAAGAAATTAAAGCTGATGTCGCCCATGTCGGCGGAAGCGACGGTGGTGCGCAATTATATTGATACGCTGATTAACTTGCCATGGCGTAAAAAAAGCAAGGTCAATAATCACTTACCGCATGCAGAAAAGGTCTTAGATGAAGACCACTATGGTCTGGAGAAAGTCAAAGAGCGGATTCTTGAGTATCTTGCAGTGCAACAGCGTGTCGATAAAGTCAAAGCGCCGATTCTATGCTTAGTTGGGCCGCCTGGAGTCGGTAAGACCTCGCTCGGCCAATCGATTGCGCGTGCGACAAATCGAAAATTTGTCCGCATGGCTTTAGGTGGTGTGCGCGATGAAGCGGAAATTCGCGGCCACCGGCGCACTTATATTGGTTCGATGCCGGGTAAAATATTACAGAGCCTAACCAAGGTAGGCGTGCGTAATCCATTATTCTTGCTAGACGAAGTGGACAAGCTGGGCATGGATTTTCGCGGCGACCCTTCATCGGCGCTGCTTGAAGTGCTCGATCCCGAGCAGAACCATACCTTTGCCGATCATTACGTTGAAGTCGATTTTGATCTATCCGATGTGATGTTTGTGGCGACTTCGAATTCACTGAATATTTCGCCGCCATTGCTTGATCGGATGGAAGTGATTCGGCTCTCGGGTTATACCGAAGACGAGAAAATCAATATTGCGCTACGTTATCTGCTGCCTAAGCAAAAACGCAATAACGGCCTGCAAGAGGGAGAATTTGAGCTGGCTGAGGAAGGGATCCGCGATATCATCCGTTACTATACGCGTGAGGCAGGCGTACGTTCGTTAGAGCGCGAAATCTCAAAAATTTGCCGTAAGGTCGTTAAGACCTTGCTGTTACAAAAAGAGCTTAAAAAAACCGTTAGCCCCATTCTTGTTAACAGTGCTAATCTCAGCATTTTTCTGGGGGTGCGCAAATATGACTTTGGTTTGGCGGCCAAAGAAAACCAAGTGGGTCAAGTCACCGGCTTAGCCTGGACTGAGGTGGGTGGCGATTTACTCACGATTGAGGCGGCCGTAATGCCTGGCAAAGGTAATGTGTTGCGCACGGGCTCCCTTGGCGACGTGATGAAGGAGTCAGTTGAAGCGGCGCGTTCTGTCGTGCGTTCGCGTTCGCGGCGCTTGGGCATCACGGATGAAACTTTTGAAAAAAAGGATATCCATATCCATGTGCCTGAGGGCGCCACACCGAAAGATGGACCATCGGCTGGTGTCGCCATGGCGACCGCGCTGGTTTCCGTGCTCACCGGTATTCCGGTGCGCGCGGATGTGGCGATGACTGGCGAAATCACCTTGCGCGGAGAAGTTTTGCCGATTGGCGGACTCAAAGAAAAACTGCTGGCGGCGCATCGAGGCGGTATTAAATTGGTTCTGATTCCAGAAGAAAATGTGAAAGACTTGGCCGAGATTCCAGACAATGTGAAAAGCCACATTGAAATTGTGCCAGTACGCTGGTTCGATAAAGTACTCGAGCTAGCACTTGAACGTTTGCCTACTGCGCGGCCGGAAGAGGAGCTGAAAAATGAACCCGTCAAGGAAGTGCCTTTGCCGGCGACCGTAACGCAAGGAGTCGTCAAGCATTAACCAAAAAGTTTGGGTTTTCCTGTCTTTTAGTACTGGTCAGCCTAAACAGAATGCTGTAAACTAGTCGTCTTTGCAAGATTGCAGATCAGTAATGTGTTTCTGCAATCTTGCTATAGTCTCCGATGGAATTGGGTGCTTAGCTCAGTTGGTAGAGCGGAGCCCTTACAAGGCTTAGGTCGGGAGTTCGAGCCTCTCAGCACCCACCAATCCCATCACAGAAGTATTTAGAATGACTCGCCCCGAAGTTCTTGCTGGGCAAAATGATCCCATCTTCGGCTATCGCTTCTCTGATCTCTCACTTCTATGTTCGACTTCATTCGCAATCATAAACGTCTCATGCTGATTTTATTGGCTTTGCTTATCGTGCCGGGCCTTGGCCTGGTCGGCGTGCAGGGCTTTCGCGGGTTTTTTGATAATGGCGCTAATGTAGCTGAGGTAAGCGGCTCCAAGATCACGCGCCAAGAATACGATGCGCTCCTGAAGGAGCAGCTTGAGCGGATGCGCGAAATGTTTGGCGGGGCGGTGAATACGGCCGCCGTGGATACGCCTGTGTTGCGCCAGATTCTGTTAGATAGTTTGATTCAGCAACGGATCTTGGCTGATGAAGCCAAGCGTCAGCGCCTAAGCGCGTCGGATGAAGCTGTGCGGAAAACCATTCTAGAGATTCCAGCGCTGGGAGCATTGCGTAAGTCAGATGGATCAATTGATACAGAAAAATATCATGACCTTCTGGCTAAACAGGGGATGACGCCTGAGCAATTTGACGCTCGCGTGCGCCGTAGCTTAGCGATCGCTCAGATCGGCGATAGTATTGAAGCGAGTGCTCTAGCGCCTAAAAGTTCGGCAGCGCAACTCGCTCAGTTATCGATGCAGCAGCGTGAAATGCGCGAACTGGTTTTGCATCCGCTCGACTATAGTGCAGAAGTAAAACCGACTGAAGAGCAATTAAAGCAATATTACGACACGCATCAAAAAGAATTCGAAACGCCAGAAACTGCGACGATAAGTTATGCAATTTTAAGCGCTGAGATACTGGCTGCTAGCATTACGCCAAGCGAAGAAGAGCTAAAAAAAGCTTATCAAGATAACCTCGCAACCTATCAAACGGCTAAGCAAGTTCGCGCTAGCCATATCCTGATTGCTACGCCTAAAGCTGACACGGTAGCGAGTGCTAAAGCCAAGGCTGAAGCGTTGCTGGCTCAGCTACGCAAGCAGCCGGGTCAATTTGCTGAAATGGCTCGCAACGAATCTCAGGATCCTGGTTCTGCGGCTAGAGGCGGTGATCTGGGTTATTTTGCTGCGGGCATGATGGTCAAACCCTTCGAAGAAGCAGCATTTAAACTCAAACCCAATGAAATCAGCGGCTTGGTGCAATCGGATTTTGGCTACCATATTATTAAAGTGACGGAGATTAAACCCGCTCAGACCCGTCCGTTGAGTGAAGTCAAACAAACTTTACTCAGCGATCTGAAAAAACAGCAAGCGACGCAGCGCTTTGCTGCTGCGGCCGACCAGTTTTCTAATCTGGTCTATGAACAGACTAACAGCCTAACGCCGGCGGCTGAGAAATTTAATTTGGTGGTGCAAACGGCAACTGTAGCGCGGCAAGCGATGCCGGCGCCTACTGCAGTTCCGGCGTTGGCTAATCCCCAATTTCTGGCGGCGGTATTTGAGAGTGAAACGCTCAAAGGCAAGCATAATACAGCGGCAATCGAGGTTGGCGATAACACTTTAATTGCCGCGCATGTCACCGCGCACAAACCGGCCTCTGTGCTACCGTTTGAAACGGTTAAGCAGGGCGTTCAGCAGAAAGTAACCTTGCTCCAAGCGGCTGAGTTAACGCGCAAGGCAGGCGAAGAAAAACTGGCCAGTTTGCAGCAATCTAAATCGACGGCAGGCTTTTCGCCGGTGATCAAACTCTCGCGTGCTGGCGCACGAGGCTTAACCCCGGCTGCCGTGAGCGCCATCTTTAAGGCGGATGCTGAGCAACTACCGCAATACGTAAGTGCTATCTTAGACGGTGGAGTCTATGCGATCTATCGAGTTGAGTCGCTTAGCCCACTGCCCGAGCTTGAGCCGCAACGACTGACCGCTTTGCAGCAGCAATTGGCACAATTGACCGGGCAGCTAGAGTTGAATGCCTATCTTGCATCGCTACGCGCTCGCTCAAAAGTTAAAATTTACGCAACAGAAAACGCAGCGGCTAGCGAATAAAACGCTTGATTAGGATAAGGGCCTTACCTGTAGCGGGAAGGCCCTTTTTCTTTTTATACAAGCGGGTCAGCGACTAAAGCGTCAAACGGTTTTGCCAACTTATATTTTCTGGCTTTATTCGAGTGATCAACGATTTCCAAAAATCTGGCTTCAACCCATTTCTTACAAAGAGTCGTATTCGTTCTGGATTTAAAGCCAAATAACTCACCAATTTGAGCACTTGTAACGACCGTATAACTCTGAAACAATTCTAAGGTTCTGCGTTGCTTGGGGTCTAGCGTTCGCATTAAAATCGCATGGTCTTTATCTTCTTTATTTTGGGAGTCCGTCATTTGGAGTACAACTTCCTCGAAAGAAAAAGCTATCTCATGCCGATAAATAGACAAGAACATGCGGTTAACGGGGGCTACCTCGGCATTCATTCATATCCTAGTACTAAAAACGTGCAGGCGAGAGTGATCTCAAGGTATCCTCATCGATTTCACTCACTCGCCCCGTCATTTGATCCGCTAATACCTTAGCCGCCCCACAAGCCAGCGCCCAGCCTACTGGCCCATGGGCGAGATTAACCCAAAGGCGTGGATGAGCGGTGGCCCCTACAATTGGTAAGCCATCGGGGGATAGCAGCCGCTTGCCATCCCAATAACTACCGGTAGAGAGCTTCGTGACCCCGGGGAGCCAATCATGTACCGCATGCGCTACCTTATTTAGCGTTTGTTGGCGCAGTTTATGATCTAGGCCGGCTTGAATTTGAGTCAGGCGCGGGCTGACCAGGCCACCTGCAATCCGTAACCGGTTATTAAACCGCGCCATGGTAATCTGCCGTACCGTATCAATCATCGTGAGACGAGGCGCGCGCTCTTCGCTGGCAATCGGCGCAATAATTGTATGCAATTGCATCAGCTGCAGCGGTAAGCGTACTCCAGCCTGGGCTAGCAATGGCAAGCTGCCGGCCCCTGCGGTAATGACAATTGCATCGGCGATTATGCTTTCCAAGGTTGGATTGGCCAAATGACTTAAAGTACTGTCGAAATGGTTCTGCTGCGGCTCGAGCTCAACCCGAGCCAGCATAGGATCGATGCGTGCCACCTGGCGGCCCAGTAAAAAACGTACGCCTGCTTCTTCCAGTACGGGTTTAAGCTGCTTTGCAAAAAGTGGGCAATTGGCGCTGCGATCATCGGGTAAAAAAACCCCACCCGCAAGTGGCGGATGCATCGGTATCGAGGGCTCTGCACGGTAGCATTCCTCAGCATTGAGCAATTGGTATGGATGCTCATGCTGTTGCAAAAATAATAGAGCAGGCGCAATTCTCTTAAGCTCGGAGGCGTGCCGAAATAAATGCAAAATCCCGCTTCTCTGCTCAAACTCAAAGGCATAATGGGTTTCAATTTCCGCCAGCGTAATCGCAGCTAAATCGATCAGTGGTTTGAGACGAGCGTAGCGAGTTAGACACTGCTCCGCGTTAGGTTTTTTAAAAAAGCGGCGCGTCCAGCTACAATTTTTCAGGTTTTGGCTTAAACGGATTCGAGTCGATTCCCCACCCAACCACGCGGGCCATGAACTAAACGAAAGCTCTGGACCAAACCAGGTATCAAATGGCGTTGGCAGTATCACGCCGCCATGGCCAAAACTAGCCTTTTGGGCGACTGTGGTTTGCTGTTCAATCACGCACACCCGGTGACCGGCGGTATGTAGGCAATAAGCCGTAGTGATGCCGGCAATCCCAGCACCAATCACAATAATATCCATAGGGTGTGATTATAGATGCGTCACGCGTAGCGCGTGGGCAATTAATGCACGCGTTGATGAATCATGTGCTTGATTCACGGTTTGAGTGACTAAATCATTTTCAATCACAGCGCTGAGTTGCTTGCCAAGTTCTACACCCCATTGATCGAACGGGTTTATATTCCAAATCGTGGCTTGCACTAGGGTTTTATGTTCGTAAACCGCAATTAACGCTCCCAACGTATGAGGTGTTAGGGCATCCAGCATAATCGTATTACTCGGCCGATTACCTGCAAAGGTTAAATGAGGGCATATCGCTTGCTGGTCTGGCCCTACCCGTTGCTGAGTGGCCTCGAGCGTGCGTCCCAGCATAAGCGCTTGGCTTTGCGCGAAACAATTAGCCAGTAATTTGGGATGATGGTGAGCCAGCTCATGCTCAGGCGTGAGTGGGAGAATAAAATCAACCGGCACCATCGTAGAGCCTTGGTGCAACATCTGGAAAAATGCATGTTGTCCGTTCGTCCCAGTTTCCCCCCAAACGATTGGAACGGTCTCATAGTCGGCAAAAGATCCATCTAAACACACGGATTTGCCGTTACTTTCCATCTCCAACTGTTGCAAATACGCCGGAAAATAGCGTAAAGCCGCGGCATAAGGCGCAATCGAGTAGCTCGGTGCACCAAAAAAATTGCGATACCAAATGCCGAGTAAAGCCAAAATAATCGGTAAGTTGCGTATCAACGGTGCTTCACGAAAATGCTGGTCCATTTGTGCGGCGCCCGCCAGTAACTTAGCAAAGTGCGTCGGCCCAAGATACAGCAGAGCGGATAAGCCCACGGCTGACCATAATGAATAACGACCGCCTACCCAATCCCAGATTTTAAACACTTGCTCTGGCAGAATACCGAATTGGACCGCCTTCGCTGGATCAGCTGTGACCCCGACCAAATGCTGGCCAAGCTTAGCTTCAGGCACGCCATGGTTAAGCAACCAGTGACGCAAAGACTCTGCATTGGTCATGGTTTCAAGGGTGGTAAATGTTTTTGAGACAATCACGGCGAGTGTAGTCGCTGGATCAAGCTGGCTGAGTACCCGCTGTAAATCTGCGCCATCCACGTTCGAGACAAAGTGCATCGATAGCCTAGGGTCACCTAAAGGAGCCAGTGCATGGCACAGCATTTTGGGTCCCAGATCCGAACCACCGATACCGATATTCACAATAGATTGAATCGGTTTGCCCGTATGACCTCGCCATTGCTGTTCACGCACTTGATTTGCAAAGTCGACCATGCGGTTCCACTCGTGCTTAATCTGTGCGGCATAAGGCGCGGGTGGATTCTGCGCGCGTAAGGCCGTATGTAAAGCAGCGCGAGCTTCGGTCGGATTAACAATCTCGCCTGCAAACATAGCGTCACGCGCTGCTGGCACGCAAGCTTCATGAGCAAGTTGCATCAGCAACTGAAGCGTTTGATCTGTAATGCGGTTTTTTGAGAAATCAAGCGTGATGCCACAGCTTTCAAGCGTAAAACGTTGAGCGCGAGTAGGGTGGAGATCGTTTGCTGCAGCAAACCAATCACGCATGTGCTCTGTGCCAATAGCAGCATAATGAGCATCTAGTGCAGTCCAAGCAGCAAGTGATTTTAAGGGCATGGTGTGGGTAAAATGCCAGTCAAAAAGTGAATAATTTTAGCTCAAGCATCTATACTACATAACCTATATATCTGCCAAGCCAGGCTAGCACATTACGCGCTGCGCATTGATTACAAAGTGTGAGTAAATATAATTTCTTTTTTTGATAGAAGATTGACAATGCTGCCAATTACGCCTTTCAATGGTTCGTCCTTAAGCCCGCTTCAGCGACACTTTAATCCTAAGCCTACTCTAGCCGAACTTGAGTCCTCATAAAAGCTTGGATGAACCAGGCAAGCTCAGGGGAAAACCGAGCAGAAGCGGCACGGAGAATTTTATCGAATGCGACCCGCGTCGAGCTAGACCCAAAAGAATTAGATTTGACGAAATTAGGCTTACGCAACCTGCCTGATGCGCTACGTTTTTGCCAAGATTTGACGGTTTTAAATTTGCGCTCTAATCAATTGGAAAGCATGCCCACCTGGATTAAAGAGCTGCAAGCATTACAGGACTTGGATGTGTCCAGTAATCAGCTAAGCCAGCTACCCGAATCTATCGGTGCGTTGTCGGAGTTAAAAAAAACTGAGTCTGTCGCATAATAAGTTAAACGATCTACCCCAATCTATTGGAAATTTACGCCAGTTAGCGCATTTATACCTTCAGAAAAATTGTCTAACTAGCTTGCCAGAAGCGATCGGTGCATGGTGCGAGTTAAAAGATTTAGATCTATCATCTAATCGATTAAGTAGCTTGCCTGGGTCGATCGGAAACTTACACGGTTTAATGCGCTTACATCTCGAGAAAAATTGTCTGAGTTGTTTACCAAAATCGATGGGCGCATGGCGAGCGTTGGAGACTTGTGTTCTAGCAAGTAATCAATTAGATAGCGTACCCTGAGGAGATTGAAAAACTCCAAAAGTTGCGGCATTTAGATTTGTCCAATAACGCGCTAAGCCATGTGCCCGATGGAATTGGCAACTTGCGGAAGCTAGCTTTGCTGAATCTATCTTCCAACCAGTTGAGCGGTCTACCTGAAGCGCTTGGAAATTTATCGCAATTAACGCTTTCTACCTCAATAACAATCGCTTAGGGAGCTTACCTAGATCGATTGGCGAATTTACCCAATTAGAAATTTTTGACCTATCTTTTAATCAATTAGAGATTTTTCCAGAAGAGATTGGAAAGTTGCGCGCCTTGCAGATTTTAAATTTATCTAATTTTAGTTTATCGCATGCTTTAAAGTTTCATAAGCACAAGAGCGAGTTTTTCGAACTTCATGATAACCTTGGCAAAGATCCTACTAATTTATTAGATGCAGAGTATCGCTCTTAGAGCCTGTTTAGCATTTAACACAAATCTGAGATACTCATTGCACTGAAAGATACTGCAAGAGTAATTGAGATGAGAAAAGCGTACCCAAGTGATATAAGCCGTGAGCAGTTTGACATGATACGTCCGATGCTAGAAGGGTCAAAAAAGAAGCGTCGTGCGCGGAGGTTCGACCTGTACGATATATTTTGTGCGATTACGTATCTGTTGAAGAGTGGTTGTCAGTGGCGGATGTTACCGAGCGATTTTCCCAAGTGGCAAGTGGTGTATTTCCATTACCGTCATTGGATGAAGGCATCCTCGGACGAAGCCAGCCTGCTAGAGCAGGCTTTAAAAAAATGTAGTTGGCGCGGTCCGTATGAAACGGGGGCGGAGCGCCAAAACAAGCTTTTGTATAGTTGATGCCCAAAGCGTGAAGAATACGGATACCGCGCAGGCGAAAGGGTACGATGCGGGGAAAAAGATATCCGGCATCAAGCGCCACATTCTTGTGGATACGCAAGGGTTCCCTCATGCGATGGCAGTAACGACGGCGAATGTGACGGATCGTGCTGGGGTGCTCATTGCGGTTGAGCGCAGCAAGGAGACTCTCTGCGAAGTGACGGCTGTCTTGGCGGATAGTGGCTATACGGGACAACCTTTTGCACAGAGAGTCTACGAAAAAATCGGCGCTTCTGTGCAGATTGCCAAACGCCATGAGTTGCATATTTTTGCGGTGCTTCCTCAGCGTTGGGTCGTAGAGCGCTCCTTCGCCTGGCTTGAGAAATGCCGACGATTATGGAAAAACTGTGAGCGTAAACTCAATACCAGCTTGCAGTTTGTACATCTCGCTTTTTTGGTATTACTTCTTAAAAAATGCTAAACAGGCTCTTAGCCATGGCGAGGACCTCTTTCAGCTAAAAAAACTTTTAATAATATTTATTGCGGCTTATGATAAGCAGAAAAAATACTGCCTAGTACATTTTATAAGCATGCTCAAGTGAAAACGTCTCTGGAAGATATGGTTAGAATTAGAGGCTGGGATGAAGAGCAAGTAAGTAAAAAATCTACCCCCAAAACCTTGCGGAGTCGATAACCAGAACAATCAACTGAACGGATTGAGAAAGGCTTGAAGAAAACCCGGAATATTTCTATGGAAAACAAAAGATCCGTGTTTATTCAGCGTTCATTGGCTTATCTTGATGGGTTAGAAAAAGCCTCGAAGAGTGAATGAACATTGCCCCACGGCAGGGCTGTTGATTGTGAGATAAGGCTAGGCTCGATGCGGTATTACGGCCAGCCAACAGAGCGCAGGGTCTTTCTGCGCCCCTAGATGATGCTCAACTTAGCATAATTAACATCCTAAGTGGCTCCCCCTTTTTGGATTAAATATTTCTCTTTAGGATGCCATTCGTGGTTCCGTTCATTTAGATATTGTGGCTGTTGGACACTGCCAACGTATTCGCTTCCTCGAGTGCGGCCGTTAGTCTCCCAAATGAAACACTTTCCTTTCGACTAAGTAGAATAAATTGCCTAATGCTTTTTCCTCTCCTATATTTGACATCAGCATCGCCCTTGGCGCTGCGCCAGCGGCAATGTTTATATCTTTGCATTTCTCGCTATGAGGTTATGCAGAGGTTTATTAGCAATAACAAACCCTCAGAGGATAAAGCAATGAAAAAACGACAAAATTGGCTAGGTTGGTGCGCACTGATTAGCATGTGTCTCGCTTTAAGCGGCCAGGTTGGAGCTCAGCCCGTAGAGGGTGTATTTACCCATAACTTAAACGTTTGGATAGATCAAGCAGAACCATATGAAACGGACGCTAGAAAAGAAGCGGCACAAAGTATGCAGGCTGCCTATGAGAATCGGGCGGAGTCATTGGATCTTTCTGGCATCAAAATTACCAGTCTGCCTACAGGATTAAACAAGCTGTCAGAATTAAGAAATCTAAATTTATCGAACACATTAATTGACAGCTTTCCAAGCTTTTTAGTTGACTTGAAAAACCTTGAGCGACTAAATTTATCAGATACTCCGATATCGATAATTCCAGAAAACGTGGGAAGTATGTCTAGTTTAAAAGATTTGAATTTATCAAAAACTCCTATAAAAACATTGCCAGATAGTATAGGAAATCTTGTGAATTTAAATAAACTCAATTTATTTGAAACGCAAATTGTAGAAACGGATTTACCGGAATCAATAATTTGTCTTAACTTAAAAGAAGTGATATGGCCCGATGGAGAATACGTTACCCCTAATTTATAAGGTATTAAATTTAATTTAAATTCACATTAAGTTTATATTTAAATTATAGGTATAGGCAATGGATAGTGTGTTATTAAATATGGGATGCGGATATTTGCCGCTCGTGCCAGACGATTTAAATTTTAATGGTAAAAATATATTTGATTACGTAATAAATTACGATCCTTTGTATCTGGTAAGTAAAGAGGGTGAAGAAAATAGTAGAATATTAAATGATATAGATTTCATTACATATTTTAATGCAGTTGAACGTGGGAAAGCACAATTTACACAATATCCAACAGAAATACATCATGAAATTGTGGATGTAATTTTGGCTATTTCTCCATTCGGTTTTAGAGTAATCAATGAATGGAGTCATAATTTATTAACAAGAGGTGGTTTTGTTATAAGAATTGGAAGTGTTTCAAATCCTTATCTCAATGAGAGAAAGTTGTTCGACGATTCAATCACAATCGAATCCGGTCTGCAGGGAGAATACACCTTATTGGAACAGGATTATAATTTGCCAAGAATTATAAAATTTATAATAGCAAGAGTAAAAGATAAGTATGTTTCTAACAAAACCGGATTAGTACAGGCTGAAAAAACATTATTGAATTTATCCAGAGTGGCGAGAAAAGGAAGCCTAATAGATTCTTATAATGTTGGGTTGGTTGGAGATGATAATGGTATCGTTCAATAAAAATATTTAGGTACAATTATTTTTTTGTATGCGCAATTTTGTTATAGATGTAAGTCAATCGCTCAGAGCAGAGGGTAAAAGTGGGTAGGGCGAGCAAGCGCTTTGGCTCTGACCCAGCCGCCCGGCAATTGCAGGTATAATAAACGTTTATCTGCCTTGCGGCGTACCTCACACGTCACTCTACGCATCCGCTACATGACCCACTTCTCATATTTCCCTGGCGCGTTAGCGCTTTCTAATTTTCGTTGCGCGCAGCTATTGCAAATGCTGCAAACGATAGATTCTAATATTGTGGATCTGCATGCACGCTACTTGCATTTGGTGCACAGTACTGCGCCGCTCAGTGCCGGCGAGTCAGAGCGGATTGAAGCGCTACTGCATTATGGTGAGTTAGGATCCGATAAAGGTCCTAAAAAAGGCGAGACTTTCTTAGTCATACCGCGTTTTGGTACGATTTCACCGTGGGCCAGTAAAGCGACTGAAATTGCGCATCATTGCGGTTTGCAAACTGTCCGCCGGATTGAGCGGGCTATCGAATATACGGTGATTTTTAAAACCGGTAGCGTCTGGTTTGGCAGTAATAAGGCTGTCACGGAAGAATCCCGCGCCGCAATTGCCGAGGTTTTGCATGATCGAATGACTCAAACGGTACTGGCAAGCCGCGCTGAAGCACAACGCTTATTCGATGAATTACCTGCCCAACCCTTGCAAAGCGTTGAGCTGAGTCTCGGCCGGCGAGCCCTGGAAGCGGCGAATCTTACGCTTGGTCTGGCCTTGGCTGAGGATGAAATCGATTATTTGATGGCGGCTTTTAAACAACTGGGCCGTAATCCGACCGATGTTGAATTAATGATGTTTGCGCAAGCAAATAGCGAGCACTGCCGCCATAAGATTTTTAATGCGCGTTGGACGATTGATGGTGAGCAGCAGGATCATTCTTTATTTGAGATGATCAAAAATACGCATGCATTACACCCGCAGCGCACGATTGTTGCCTATTCAGATAATGCGGCAGTGATGCAAGGGGCGCAGGCGCAACGTTGGTTTGCGCAAGGAGCGGACCATCAGTATCAGTCCAGTGAAGGGTTGATGCATACTTTGATGAAAGTCGAAACGCATAATCACCCTACCGCGATTTCTCCATTTCAAGGCGCCGCCACGGGTGCTGGTGGTGAAATTCGAGACGAAGGGGCTACCGGTCGCGGAGCTAAACCCAAAGCTGGGTTGGCGGGGTTCTCGGTATCACATCTCCATTTGCCTGGCGCGGTAGCCAATTGGGAGAATGCCTGCGATGTGACGCAACCGGTGCATACGAGGCCGGGCGCGGCGGCACCAACACCTTATGGCCGCCCAGTGCAAATTGCTTCTCCGTTACAAATTATGATCGATGGCCCGCTCGGTGCGGCAGCGTTCAATAATGAATTTGGTCGGCCCAATTTAGGCGGCTATTTCCGCGTTTATGAACAAAACGTGGGGCAAGTAATGCGCGGTTATCATAAGCCGATTATGATTGCCGGCGGCATGGGCAGCATTGCGGATGAACTGACGCATAAAATTGATTTTCCGGCAGGTACCTTGCTGGTGCAAATCGGTGGGCCAGGGATGCGGATTGGCATGGGCGGCGGAGCAGCGAGTTCAATGGCGACCGGCACGAATACCGCTGAGCTTGATTTTGATTCGGTGCAGCGCGGCAATCCTGAGATGCAACGCCGAGCGCAAGAAGTGATTAACGCTTGCTGGCAGTTAGGCGCGGAGAATCCGATTCTTAGTATTCATGATGTGGGGGCGGGTGGTTTATCCAATGCTTTGCCCGAATTAGTCGCTGGCGCAAACCAAGGCGCGTGTTTTGCGCTGAACGCTATACCGCTAGAGGAAAGCGGTCTCTCGCCTCGTGAGATCTGGAGCAATGAAGCGCAAGAGCGTTATGTTTTGGCGCTTGCGCCGACTGAGCTGAAAGCCTTTGAGGCAATCTGCTTACGCGAGCGCTGTCCGTTTGCGGTGGTGGGTAGCGCCACCGATCAGCAGCATTTGCAACTGATTGATACGCAGCCACTAACCCAGACAGCTGCGCCGATCGACTTGCCAATGGATATTTTGTTTGGCAAAGCGCCGCAGATGAAACGTCAGGTTAAGCGTACTCAGCCAGACTTGGCGCCGCTCGAATTGACTGGGCTGGAGTTAGCGGAAATCGCTTTGGCGGTGCTTAAGCATCCGAGCGTAGCGAGTAAATCATTTTTAATTACGATTGGCGATCGTACCGTAGGTGGTTTATCGGTGCGTGACCAGATGGTCGGCCCCTGGCAAGTGCCAGTCGCGGACTGCGCGATTACGGCCTTGGATTATGCGGGCTATCAAGGTGAGGCAATGACGATGGCGGAGCGCGCGCCGCTCGCGGTTATCAATGCGCCGGCTTCAGGTCGTATGGCGCTCGGCGAAGCCATTACTAACCTTGCGGCAGCCCCGATTGCAGATTTAACGGAAGTCAAATTATCCGCTAACTGGATGGCCGCCTGCGGTAGCCCGGGCGAGGATGCGGCCCTCTATGACACGGTGCGCGCGATTGGACTTGAATTGTGCCCAGCACTGGGGATAAGCATCCCAGTGGGCAAAGATTCATTATCGATGCGTACCCAGTGGCAAGACGACGGGGCGCATAAAGAAGTGACATCCCCGGTTTCATTGATTATTTCTGCCTTTGCGCCGGTGACTGATATCCGCAATCACTTGACCCCTCAATTGCGTACTGCAGAAGAGGGCGAAACTTTATTAATTGCGATTGATTTAGGACGGGCGCAGCATCGTCTAGGCGGCAGTATCTTGGCACAGGTTACGCAGCAAGTTGGCGACACCGCGCCGGACCTAGATGATCCGCAAGCTTTGCAGAGTTTCTTTGCGGCGATTCAGCTACTGAATGCACAGCGTAAATTGCTGGCGTATCATGACCGTTCGGATGGGGGATTTTTTACGACGGTGTGCGAAATGGCTTTTGCGGGTCATCTGGGGGTTTCACTGAATATCGATATGCTGACCCTAGAGGCTGGGCACGAGTCCGACTACGGCGACGCCAAAGATTGGGCGCGACAAATTGTCGGTCGGCGTGAAGAGCTCACCTTGCGCGCGCTATTTACTGAAGAACTCGGTGCGGTGATACAAGTCGGGGCAGCAGAGCGCGATGCGGTTTTTGCGGTCTTGCGCGAGCATGGGCTAGCAGCGTGTAGCCATGTGATTGGCAAACCTAATCAAGCCGATACGATTGAGATCTGGCGTGATACCAAAAAGATCTTCAGCGCGTCACGGGTTGAATTGCAGCGCGCCTGGAGCGAACCGAGCTGGCGCATTGCGCGTTTGCGCGATAATCCAGAGTGCGCAGATAGTGAATACGAGACATTGCTGAGCGCGGATGATCCTGGTTTATCCGCGCAACTCAATTTTAATCCTGCGGAGGATATTGCTGCGCCGTTTATCGCCACGGGTGTGCGGCCCCGTGTCGCGATTTTGCGGGAGCAGGGCGTCAATTCGCATCTTGAGATGGCCTATGCCTTTGATCGTGCTGGTTTTGCTGCGTATGATGTGCATATGAGTGATTTGCTGGCAGGTCGGGCGTCACTGGCGGACTTCACTGGGTTGGTTGCGTGTGGGGGATTTTCTTATGGCGATGTTTTAGGGGCGGGCGAGGGCTGGGCCAAAACCATCCAATTTAATACCCTGCTCGCCGCCATGTTTGCTGAGTTCTTTACGCGTGGCGATACCTTTGCGCTTGGCGTATGCAATGGCTGCCAAATGCTAAGCGCCCTTGCGCCGATGATTCCGGGTGCGCAAGCCTGGCCTAAATTCACGCGGAATAAATCAGAACAGTTTGAAGCGCGGCTCTCGTTGGTTGAGGTGCAAGCTTCGCCCTCCTTGTTTTTTGATGGGATGGCCGGCTCGCGTCTGCCCGTTGCTGTCGCGCATGGCGAAGGCTATGCTGATTTTTCGCAGCAAGGTAGCTTGGCTGAGGTTAACCCACATTTGACCGCATTGCGTTATATTGATCACGCAGGGACTGCCACCGAGCGCTATCCGTTTAATCCGAATGGCTCACCAGCCGGTATCACGGGCGTGACCACACCTGATGGCCGGTTTAGCGTACTTATGCCGCATCCTGAGCGAGTGTTTCGCACGGTGCAAATGAGCTGGCATCCTGAGCAGTGGGGGGAAGACAGCCCATGGCTTAGAATCTTCCGTAATGCGCGGCGCTGGCTGGGGTAAAGTGAGCTTATGCAACTTAAGGTAGCAAGAGTAGCACTATGAACCCTAAAGATACGCCTAAAAAATCTGCTAAAGAATGGCGCCAACAGCTTTCTGATGTAGCCTATAAAGTGACTCGGCAAGCTGCCACCGAGCCGGCTTTTAGCGGTGCTTACTGGGATCATTGGCAAACTGGCGTGTATCAATGTGTTTGTTGCGGCACGCCACTTTTTGCGTCGGCGGCTAAATTTGATGCGGCCTGTGGCTGGCCAAGTTTTGATCGGCCGGTGGCCAGTGAGAAAATTGAAGAAAAGGTTGACCATTCTTACCAAATGACGCGGGTTGAAGTCCGTTGTCAGCAATGCGCAGCTCATCTCGGACATGTATTTACGGATGGTCCGACTCAAACTGGGCTACGCTACTGTATTAACTCAGCTGCGTTAGAATTCGATCCTAAGCCTGAATAGCTTAAGATTTAAACTTTACGTCAATTAATTGACTCTATAGACACACCAATGAAATTTTTATTCGATCTTTTTCCTGTTGCTCTTTTTTTTGTTGCTTTCAAAGTGTGGGGCATCTTTGTTGCAACGGCTGTAACAATTGCAGCAACCCTTGCACAGATCGCTTGGGTGGCCTTCCGTCATCGCAAGGTAGAGCCTGCTTTATGGGTCAGCCTAGGGGTGATTGTTGTGCTTGGCGGCTCGACCCTTTTGTTGCGCGATGAAATGTTTATCAAATGGAAACCCACCGTCCTGTACTGGGTATTTGCGTTAACCTTGATCATTTCAAGATTTGCTTTTAATAAAAACCTAATGCAAGCGATGCTGGGTAAAAAAATTGTCATGCCGCAGCGCGCTTGGAGTGCTTTGAATTCGGCTTGGGCGGGCTTTTTTGTGGTCTTAGGCTGCTTAAATTTGGTCATTGCGTATCAGTTTTCAACCGATACTTGGGTCAACTTCAAGCTGTTCGGTGGTACTGCTTTGATGTTTATTTTTATCATCATCCAAAGTATTTGGTTAACCCGATATTTAAAGAGTGAGTAATTTATGTCTGTTTGGTCTAATAATCCGCTGGCAGTGATTGAAACGCGGCTGCGTGATGCGCTGGCGCCGCTCTATTTAACTGTAGACGATGACGGTGCGCAGCATGTAGGTCATGCCGGCGCTAAATCTGGCGGGCATTTTAGCGTAACCGTGGTGGCCACGAGCTTTGCTGGCAAAACTCGGGTAGCGCGTCATCGCTTAATTTATGATGCGCTTGACGATGCCATGCAAGGCGCGATTCACGCACTTGCCATTGCTGCCTATACGCCAGAAGAATTTGATGCGCTATCTAGCAAAACTCAGGCGATTTCGTAGTAGAATTGCAGCCTTTGTTGTATTGACAATCAAAAAGGGCCTCTAGCTCATGCATGGTTAGAGCAGCGGACTTAATCGGCGGTCGGCCTAAAGCGTCAACGTATGGTGGCGCCATGGCAAACTGCCAAATGGGTTGCTTCGGAGTAATTTAAGTTAAGATTGCTTCCTAGTAGAACTGCTCAAAATCGGGGAAGCCTCTGGCTACTGCCGTGGTAATCCCGAGCGAAGCCCTGTTAAAGTAAGTTTTTTGACAGGGAACGTGTAGAGACTGTACGGGCAGGTCGTAAAGACAAGAGACAGTCCAGACCCCAAACTCGAAAGAGGCGGTGAAAACCGTAGTGGGTAAGCATAATCCGTTGGTGCCGGGTTCGACTCCCGGGGGGCCCACCAAATAACCAAAAGAGTAGTGATTAATTCCCCCTTAAAATAAAAAAAGCCTTGTCAAATAAGGGTTAACGGGGGATTTATCCCCTCAAACTCCAAGCAAAAACAACGCGACCGATCCTAGGTGCACAGATGTCTTTGTAGGTATCTGGAGAGGGAGGTACTTAGTCGCCCCTGAATAATTCGTAAGCCCTTATGTGCTAAGACTTTTTAAGCGAAATGTAGTGGCATAAATTGCAAGAAAATGGCATATTGAGAAAATAAAGCCTGCAAATTTTGATGAGAAAAGAATGAGACCGAAGGCGCAAGTGATTGAAGCAGATATGTTCAGACAACCGTTAAGAGAGCAGATCAATCTGAAACATGAGTTGGTAGGTTTAGGAGATTTGATCAATTGGGAGAAATTAAGCGAATCGATGAGTGAGAGTTTTACCTCATCGAGAGGTCGCCCAGCCAAGTCCCCTCGCCTGATAGCGGGGTTATTGTATTTGCAATATGCGTTCAACTTGTCTGATGAAGAAGTCGTTGGGTCGTGGCTAGAAAACCCATATTGGCAAGTATTCACGGGAGAGGAGTATTTACAAACAGAAGCGCCCATAGATGCATCAAGCCTAACGCGTTGGCGGAAACGTCTTGGCGAGGCGGGAGTCGAAGAGTTATTAGCCGAGACGATCGAAGCGGCGAAACGGAGTGATGTGATCAAAGCATCGAGCGTGAAACGAGTGATCGTAGACACCACCGTGATGGAGAAGGCGATAGCCCATCCGACCGATTCCAGATTGCTCGAGCGTTGTCGAGAGCATTTGGTGAAAGCGGCAGCCCAACATGGTTTGCAGTTGCGACAAAATTACAACCGAGTGGCGCCCCGTTTGTCACTCCAAGTCAGCCGTTATGCGCATGCGAAGCAATACAAACGGATGAACAAAGCGTTAGGCACACTGCGTTCTCGAGTGGGACGAGTGATGCGCGATGTTGAGAGACAAATCGAGTCGGTGGCGGAGAAAAGCCATGATGCCTTGCGAGAGTTGATAGCCCGTACGAAAAGAATCATTTCGCAAAGCCCCAAGGATAAAAACAAACTTTATGCCCTGCATGCACCGGAAGTGGAGTGTATAGCCAAGGGCAAGGCACGTAAGCCCTACGAGTTCGGTGTCAAAGTATCGATTACGACAACTCACCAGGAAGGACTTGTGTTGGGTGCGCGCTCGATGCCGGGAAACCCTTACGACGGTCACACGCTGGCTGAAGCACTAGAACAAGCCGCAATTCTGAGTGATGTGACGCCCGAAGTTGCGATCGTAGATCGCGGTTACAAAGGGGTTGAGGTCGATGGCGTAAAAATCTATCACTCAGGTATGCGCCGGGGTATCACACGTACGCTAAGTGCTATCATCAAACGACGCAGTGCCATTGAACCTATCATCGGTCATATGAAGACGGATGGGAAACTTGGTCGGAATTGGCTCAAAGGGGCATTAGGCGATGCCATACACGCTGTGCTCTGTGGCGCTGGGCATAACTTACGGATGATCCTCAGAAAGCTTCGGCTTTTTTACGTTTTACTTTTATCCGATTTCTTCCGCCCTACGTTTGCTGTTGGTTTCAGGTTTTGGTTCTAATTAGTTCACAAAACGATTTATTCAGCGACGACTACTTAAGATGCCTACAAATACGCTCTGATTCTAAATACAAAGTAGTAAAGCATTCAAAATAATGGTGCATCTCTTCAGCTTACGCTATTGATGTGCTCTGGCAATCCAGCTAATATTGGGTCACTAGATAGTTGTCCCTGAAAAAGTCCAGTCTGCTCGAGATACAAGACCTGTACACGCGACGCGTTGGCGCGGCGATATCTGGGTTACTTTTAGTTTCAGGCAATTCGTGTGTGCGTGTTGTGATTGGGCAATAGAGTATTAAAAAGTAATATACGTGCTTTCCTTAGTGGGAAAATCAGAGTTTTTTGGTGAAGCCATGAATATGAGTTGAAATGGTTTTTTATCTTAACCATCAAAAGGAAAAATAATGGAAGGTATTAATACAGGTTATTCTAGTTATGTTTATCGTCCGGCTCGTAGCGTTCTTATTGTTGACGGTGAAGAAGGGGTATTCTGTAATGCACGTGGTTTGGATACAGTCTCGACCGAGAGGATTGAACCGCGAGCGGGAGTGAGTAATCTATTTAGTATCGTCTCACAAATACCAATCACTGTTACTTTAAAAGATGGTGTAGTTAGAGAGCGAGGGTTAATTCATAATTGGATTACTTCAAATCCGAAGCAGACAAAAAATGTTTTTATTAAAATGGCGAATCAGGAAGGTACTGTAGTACAGCCGACAAGCTGGACGCTTCACAATGCTATACCGCTTAAATTCTCTGAAACTAACTTTGATGCAAGTAGCGATAAAGTTATCGTTATTAGATCCTTGAAGTTACAAGTGGACAGTTATACAGTGGGCAAAATCGCCTAATAGCAGAATTATATACATCTTAATAGTAATAGGGGGTGCCTATATCCAAGTATAAACGGCTGGGTAAATGCGACAAGGGCGAGAGCATGGTTGAAACGTGTCATTACTCTTTGGCGTATTAACCGCGCCGGAATGGTTGGACGATAGGATCGAGAGATTCACGTCTGGTTGCGTGAGAGCTTGAGGGTGAGATTCCTTCGGGCTACTCGACTACTCGAGAAATTCTAAAACGTCTACAAGTAAAAAAATATAACGTTATCTTAAATTAAAAATGAGTCCTACTTATAGGTTATAAGCGCTTTAGCGGCACTGGCGATTGTAATTTTGTCCCTTCCAGGCAGGGCGCTACAAATAGCGTGCCATGATAAATACCCATGAGGGTGCGCCCTGTAACAATCAGCCAGAAGCCAAGCAACATGCAGACGAAAATAGTCCCCAGTAGGGCAAACAACTCGACCCCCGTGATCCGCGCCAATGTTAAGGTTGCTAACGCATAGACACCGATTGGAAACGTAAACGCCCACCATCCCATATTAAAAGGTAATCCTTGCCGCATATAATGCAGGGTGGTCAAAATCGCGAGCACCAACCACCACAAACCATAGCCCCATAAGATACAGGCGCCGATGATGCCAGTACTTTCGGCAAGTTGTCCGACACTAACAAGTTCGGGTGCAACCAGAATACGCGGCGCTTGTTCGCCCAGTTGCAGCAGACCGAGCGCACCTGTGCCGATCGGACCAATTGAAAGCCAGCTTGAGACAGCCATATCGCGGCCGGGCAATTTATGCAGCACCATGCGTAGAAACAAAATGGCGAGTATCCCCAAAGCGGGCAAAACCGAAGTCCCCCACAGCACATAGCTGAAAAATAAAATAGAGCTAGAGGTTGGATTCGCTGGCAAATAGCCCAGCAGCAAACCACCCGATGCAGCGGTTACTTCCGCCGCCACAATCGGCAGTAGCCAAATGGCTGTCATGTTTTGCAAGGTGTGGTTTTGGCGGGTAAACATCAGAAACGGAATTAGCCAGGCACAGAGCAGAGCTAGCGCTGCATCCAGCCACCAAAGGAGGGTAGCAATTTCGACCGCGATGTGCCCCCATCGTTCAGTGCCAAAAACCAAAAAACCGTTAAGGATGGTCGCGAGCCCCATCGGGATCGCGCCAAAAAACATTCCCATCGAGCTATGCTGAAAAATGCGTTTGGCTCCATCAAAGAAAAATATCCAGCGTGCCGCATATAACAGGCTACACACTATAAATAAACCTATATTGATCAACCAAAGCACCTCACCCGCTGCCTTAACCCCAGTGACTGAAAAAGGGAAGCGCGCTAGCGCCAATGCAACAATACCCGTACCCATCGTGGCGGTAAACCAATTAGGCGTAAATTGCCGGACGAGTTCACGCGGATGTGACAAGCGATTCAGAGGGAGCGGAATCATGATCAATGCCTTATTACACGATGGAAGATCAGTATAGTCTCGATGTTATTGATCTATCTATCAATATTTCTTATTTGGTTCGACGTAATACGCGTAAGCGGTAAGAAAAAAGTGTTTAAAACACTTAACGGCAGTTTTTTTAGTTTTAGCGTTGTAGTAAAAATGGGCAGCCTGCGCTGCCCATTTTTCTTAAGCTTATGACCTACTGCTTATAGCGAGTAATACATATCGAATTCAACTGGATGCGTTGTCATTCTGAAACGTGTCAGCTCCGCCATTTTTAATTCAATGTAGGCATCGAGCATGCTATCGGTAAAAACACCGCCGCGAGTTAAGAATTCACGATCTTGATCGAGGTGATGCAGTGCTTCATCTAAACTTGCGCAAACGGTTGGGATTTTCTTATCTTCTTCAGGCGGCAAATCATAAAGATTCTTGTCTGCTGCTTCACCTGGATGAAGTCGGTTTTGTACACCATCTAACCCTGCCATTAAGAGCGCAGAAAACGCCAAATACGGATTAGCCATTGGATCTGGAAAACGCGTTTCAATCCGGCGGCCTTTCGGGCTTGAGACATGCGGAATACGAATTGAAGCAGAGCGGTTACGCGCTGAATAAGCGAGTTTAACGGGTGCTTCAAAACCGGGTACCAAGCGCTTGTACGAATTGGTTGTTGGGTTTGTAATGGCATTCAGCGCCCGCGCATGTTTGATAATGCCGCCAATGTAATACAGCGCAAACTCGGATAGCCCCGCATAACCATGGCCGGCAAACAGGTTTTGACCATCTTTCCAGATCGATTGATGAACATGCATGCCGGAACCATTGTCGCCGACGATGGGTTTAGGCATAAAGGTAGCGGTTTTGCCATAAGTGTGCGCAACATTGTGCACCACATATTTTAGGATCTGAGTCCAATCCGCCCGTTGCACCAAAGTTGAAAACTTTGTGCCGATTTCATTTTGCCCTTCACCTGCCACTTCGTGGTGATGCACTTCAACTGGCACGCCGAGCTGTTCAAGCAATAGGCACATTTCAGAGCGCATATCTTGAAAGGTATCGACTGGTGCTACTGGGAAGTAGCCGCCTTTTACATTGGGGCGGTGACCAGTGTTGCCATGTTCATATTCTTTGCCTGAAGACCACGGTGCTTCTTCTGAATTTACTTTGACAAAGGAGCCTGACATATCAACGCCCCATTGCACGGAATCAAAAATAAAGAATTCGGGTTCCGGTCCAAAATAAGCGGTGTCGCCTAAGCCAGTACTCTTAAGGTAAGCTTGCGCGCGTTTGGCTAGGGAGCGCGGATCGCGTTCATAACCTTTGCCATCTGAGGGCTCAACCACATCACAAGTCAAAACCAGGGTTGGCTCTTCATAGAAAGGGTCAATATACGCTGTGTCGGGATCGGGGATGAGCAACATGTCGGAGGATTCAATCCCTTTCCAACCCGCAATTGAAGAGCCATCGAAGGCCTGGCCGCTTTCGAATTTATCCGCTTCAAACGCCGTTGCCGGTACCGATAGGTGCTGTTCTTTGCCACGCGTATCGGTAAAACGAAAATCGATAAACTTGACGTTTTCTTCACTCACAAGTTGCATTACATCGGCTACGGTTTTACTCATAAACTACTCCTGCTAAATTGCCCAAGTTGAACATTGACTTCTTTCGCTGGCGACCCCATATAGGGTTTTAGCGCGGGAAAGGTAAGGATTTAGGTAAGCTAAACGTATGGCTTGGTTAAAAGATTGCACCATAAGAAAGTAATCTGGATGGGTTTAACGCATCTGATAGGGCGATGCATAGCAACCATGTCCATGAATTTTAGCGAGCCAAACACACAAAATCTGAAGTTGCTTTGATCCAGGAAGGGCCATTTTAGACCCGGTAGAATTGAAATCAGTGAAGGACATTATTATAAACCGTGCCGTAGAAAAAGCAATAACCCTAAGGTTGATAAATGTTTAATTAATTCTCAGGCGTTGCTATAAAATAACATTTTAGTTTTTATCTATACCTACTCTAAATGAGCATACTTGAGCAGCTTTACACCCAGGCCCAAACGCGTTGCCTGGAACACGGATTGCCCTATGCTGGCGCACTGACGCCTACTGAAGCATTTGAAATCTTGAAAATGGATGGCGCAGCTCGCATGATTGATGTACGCACCCGCGCTGAGCTTGACTGGGTAGGGCGGCCCGCCGTTAACGCTAATCAATATAGTCATCTCGAATGGATAAGCTACCCAACGGGTGCGCCCAATATGGCCTTTATTAATCAATTGAGTGAAATGGCAACTTTTGAAACGCCATTGCTTTTGATCTGCCGTAGCGCCGGCCGCTCAAAATTTGCAGCCGCAGCCGCTACCCAAGCTGGGTTCACGCGTGCTTTCGATATACTCGAAGGCTTTGAAGGCGATAAAGATCGTCACGGCCATCGAAATACAATTAATGGTTGGCGCTGGCAAGGGTTGCCGTGGTTGGGTGTTTAGTGAGCTCAGCCATTAAAAAAATCAATTAAGCCAGGTGTGGTCTGGTATTCAGTGATTCGAGGTAAATTGGGGATGAATCTATTCTTGATTTACCATGATTTTTTTCCTAAAGTTACCCAAATAACTTGAAAGAAAAAGGTAAAGCCTAAACAAGGCCTTCTTCAATTCACGGATGAAGAGCCAGTGCCGCCATAAAAAATATAAAATTTTGAGCGTTGTAAGAAGGACCGAGCAACAGCCAAGTCGCAGCGACAAAAAAATGAATGAGTGTTAGTGATCGGATTATGCTTTTTAAACGGGGTGTGAGTTTACGATAGAAAGTGCTCATATATAAAAGACATGTTTTCACAGATTTCGAGTTCAGGGAGTTCTTACATCGCTCCTGTCAGGCAACAGAAAGAGCCTACTTCTTTATTGCCTTTGCCCAAAGACATAATGGAGAAGATTGAAGATTTGATGGATCCAGATACGCGGCTTAGCTACGGTGAGGCGCTGCTAGATTTAACTGAAAATAAGAAAGTGCTCTCTTCTCCTGCATGGAGGTTGAGTCTGCTGTCCTGTTTATTAGAAAGAGTTTCATCAAAGCGTCACGCCATTTTCTTAGCCCAAATACCCGAAGTGAAAAAATTCGTCTTTGACCAATTTCGGGCGCTATGGGAGCAAAAATCCACAGAATTCCATCGGATAGTAGAGATACCGGTTCTATTTAATCTGCTTCATTCGATACAAGATCAAGAGGTACTTAATTTCCTTGCTGAGAAGGTGCAACAAACGACTGATTTGCGGTGGCGGCTTTTAATGTGGATTGAACGCTCAAAAACCGAGGAAGTGCAAACTCAGGCAGCCAATGCGATGACTCTATTAGTGAAAGCTGGCGTGTCATTGAGCGGAAAGAACTTTCAAGGGATTCGAGTGCCAGGAGCAGATTTAAGTTACGGAGTATTTGACTCTACGCTATTCCAGGGAGCGGATTTAAGCCGGGTAAACTTGCGCGGCGCGTGGTTGCGAGAAGCCAATTTTGCGGGTGCAAATTTGGATCAAGCGTGTTTTGGAGAAACGCTCCTCGCTTCAGCCAAAGATAGGGCGTTGCAGCAGGTTAAATCTACATCGCTTCAGCAGGCATTAACAGAACAAACCGATAACTTTATAGCGCGCTCGCAAGATGAAAAGTGGTTTGTTTCGGGTAAGGATGATGCTATTAATTTATGGTCGGTTAATGCAACCCCTTCACCTCAGCTTCATCGTACATTCAAACGCAGCGGCTACTTACGCGGCAACTACTTGCCAATTGCCTTCTCGCCAGATAGTCGGTGGCTGACGTTAAGTCATACCGACTCGGCTATTGAGCTATGGTCTCTAAAAACAGATGCGCCAATCCTTTGTCAGACTCTGCAGGGATGGCCTAGTTACCTTGGTGTATTTTATCTCGCCTTCTCATCTGATGGGAATAGGCTTATCGCTAGCAATCAGAGTGAGATTAAGTTGTGGTTGTTTGAAGACGAACTGTTTAAGCTTCAATATGCGGTTAGCGAAAAAGGTAGCTTAAATAGTGTGTCATTTTCTCCAGATGGCCAATGGTTAGCTTTGAATAAAAAAGACCATCCTGAGATTGAAGTATGGGCACTCAAAATTGACCAGCCTATACTTCAGCATCAATTAAAAGGACATACTGACTCAATAAAGGCTTTGTCATTTTCGCCAAATGGCGATTGGTTACTCTCAAGTGACAGACATATTGTTAAGTTATGGCTGGTAAAAAATACTTCTTTTGTGCCTTGGCAAACATGGCATGTTGATTCTTTTACAAGCTACAGTGTTATGCCTACCTTACGCAGCCAATGGGTAACAGCGTTTTCTAACGGTTTTAATCAGTACATTAGTTATGCTGGTAAAGGCAGCGAACCATGGGCGGTAGAAATTGATGCACGCCTATGTTGGCGCGTTCCGGCTGGGCATGCGAATACTGGTTCGATACAGAATATAGTATTTTCGCGTGATGGGCGTCGTTTGGCTTCTAGCCACCACGACAGAACCATAAATTTGTGGTCGTTGGAAATGGGGGTGCCTACTTTCGAGAAGACGTTGAAAATGAAAGTGCTTAATCAGTTGGAGAAAAGTGGAACATTTTCAAATTTAGCATTTTCCAGAGATAGCCGCTGGCTTGGCGCGGTTGATGGTCATGCGATTAACTTATGGAATTTAAGCGCCTTGGAGGGTGAGTTCTCTTATTATCCCTTGAGAGGGCATGCCAAAGCTGTAGAGGATCTGGCATTTTCTCCAGATGGGCGGTGGCTTGTCTCTGCTAGTGCAGACAAAACTGTTAGGCTATGGTCGCTGCAAACCTATCCGCCTGAGTTTGTTCGCGAGCTGACAAAAATGCCGCATCATTACGGAACAGTCTATAGCGTAGCATTTTCGGAGGATGGAAAGTGGCTCGCCGCGGGTGCGGGTGATTTTGTCTTGAAACTGTGGCCGCTGCCGTTCAACAAAAAGAGTCTATCTGCTCCGCACACCTTTCAAGTAGGTGGATTTAGTCAAGAACGTGACCCCGTTTCGTTTTGGAATTTGGCCTTTTCACCGGATAGTCAACAGCTCGCTATAGGTTGTGACGATAACTGGGTTAGGCATTGGTCATTAAGCGATAATCCGCCCGCAGAAATTTATGATTTCTCGATGCGGCAAGCTGATGGAATAAAAAATGTGGCCTTTTCGCCGGATGGTGAATGGTTGGCTACAAGTGATTGGAATAAATCAGTATGTGTGTGGTCAGCCGCTTCGGGTAAACGCCTGGCAAAAATTGATGGCTTTGTGGGACCGGCAACTTTGACAGCACGCTGGTGGAAAAATGACCAGGATAGCGCTTTTCAGGATAATGTTTTTCTAATAACCGGTGGGCCAGACCAGGCTATTCGTTTTTGGCGAGTTATAAAAACCGATAACCAGGGCTGCCAGGTTTCTTTGCACTGGACTTCACATCAAACCAGGTTAACTGCCACTCGTGCATATATTGAGGGAGCTCGAAATTTAAGCTCCACAGCCCAAAAATTACTAATCGGATATGGTGCTCAAGACCCCTCTGCTTCTATATCAGATGAAGAGCATTCTGTATCAGAAGGAGAGTATCCTGTATTAGAAGGGGCCTATCCTGTGTCAGAAGGGGAGTACCCTGTATCAGAAGGAGACCTTTGGTAATCCCCCCACAAATTGATATGTGTATCAGGTGAATACTAATTTCTAAACTCTAGCATATCGGATGGCATAAACCCTTCACAGTTTATAGAGAAATGACGCGTTGCAAAACAGCGCGCCTTTCTCTCCTTTCAGATGCGGATTACTTATTCTTCCGCTGCATCCATCCCAGCGACCACCGCATTAAAGCCACTGTCTACATGCATGATTTCCGCACTCACCCCCGCGGCTAAATCAGATAATAAGAAAGCGGCAGCATTTCCTACCTGCTCAATCCCGACGTTGCGACGCAAAGGCGCATGAGCTTCAACAAATTCTAAAATTTTGCCAAAACCTTTAATGCCGCTAGCCGCTAAGGTCTTAATCGGGCCCGCGGAAATGCCGTTAACCCGGATCCCCTTCGGACCGAGAGCGGCGGCTAAATAACGTACGCTAGCTTCTAGCGAGGCTTTGGCTAGGCCCATCGTATTATAGTTTGGCACGACCTTTTCAGCGCCCAGGTAAGTCAGAGTGAGCAGCGACGCATCGTCTGATAAAAGCGGCAGCGCAGCTTTGGCGAGTGCGGCAAAACTATAAGCTGAAATATCATGCGCTATTTTGAAATTTTCACGCGTTAAACCTTCCAGAAAATCGCCGGCAATGGCTTCGCGTGGTGCAAAGCCGATTGAGTGGACTAAGCCATCCAAGTGGTCCCAATGCGTTTTTAGCGTGGTGAAGGTTTCCTCAATTTGCGCATCTTCAGCGACATCGCAGGGTAAAACTAATTCACTGCCGAACTCTTTAGCAAAATCAGTGACGCGTTGTTTGAAGCGTTCGCCAACATAAGTAAAGGCGAGTTCAGCGCCTTCACGATGGCAAGCTTGCGCAATGCCGTAAGCAATTGAGCGGTTGGATAAAAGTCCGGTGAGTAAAATGCGTTTACCAGCGAGAAAGCCCATACATACTCCATAATATTAAGAAAAGTCTCTCACTCACTTCTCTCATGATTGGAGCGAGATTTTGGGTACAATTCTCGCACATTGCAACTAGAATTGCCTATTTTAAAAAACCGAAATATGAAACAGCGCTTTTTCGTTGGGGCGGATGGCAGTGACTGTTGCGCTCGTTTGGCTTATGGCTGGAGCGCGTGTTGGCTGTTCCTGCTCTTTTGTTTAAGCGGGGTGCTGCCAATCCGTGACGCTGATGCCGCCCATGCAGTTGCGCAATATGGGCAACCTAAGTATGCGCCTGGTTTTGCGCATTTCGCTTATGTTAATCCTGACGCTCCTAAGCGGGGTACATTAACCTTGGCGAATCCTAATCGACGGACTAGCTTTGATAAATTTAATCCGTTTACATTGCGCGGCAATGAAGCGCCTGGCATTGGACTATTGTTTGAAACCTTGCTTACCGCTAGTGCGGATGAGGTTGCGAGCGCGTATGGCTTATTGGCTGACGAGATTCAGGTTGCGCCCGATGGCAAATCAGTGGTATTTCATATTCATCCACAAGCGCGTTTTTCAAATGGTGATCCGGTCACTGCGCATGAGGTTAAATATTCATATGAGATGCTGGTGAGCCAGGCGGCTGCGCCTGTGTATCGGGTGATTTACGCAGATATTGCTGGGGTAACCATTCTTGATCGGCTGACGCTACGATTTGATTTTAAGCGGAGCGCGCCTGAGCTGCCCTTGCTCGCGGGAGGGTTGCCGGTATTTTCTCCTAAGTGGGTAGAGCGCAAGGACAAAAATGCGGTTCCGAGCCAGGCCCTCCAGTCGGAAGGGCTGCTGCGTAAAGGTGCTCAGCAAACGATGCCATTTGACCAACTTACGTTTGAGATGCCGGTGAGTAGCGGCCCCTATTTAATTGAGCATTATGACAACGGCCGCTCAATCACATATCGTCGTAATCCGGCTTATTGGGGCGCAGATTTACCTGTGCGGCGTGGGATGTATAACTTTGAGCGGATTGTATATAAGCTGTATGGCGATGATACCGCCCGCTTAGAAGCCTTTAAAGCGGGCGAGTTTGATGCGCTGGTTGAATACCGCGCTCGCCATTGGGTACGGAGTTATGTAGGTAAACGCTTTAAGCGCGGTGAATTGATCAAAGGTGAATTTAAACAGCATAATGGCGCGTCGATGCAGGGCTTTTTCATCAATACCCGCCGCCCATTTTTTGCGGATAAGCGGGTGCGCGAAGCGCTAGGGCTGGCATTTGATTTTGAATGGGCGAACCGTCAGCTTTTTTACCAACAATATGAGCGCATCAATAGCTATTTTGCAAACAGTGAATTGGCGGCGCCTAAATTACCCGATGACGCTGAGCTCAAGTTGTTAAATCCTTTAAAAGCTCAGCTTGATGCTTCGGTCTGGGGGCCATTGCCACAGCCGCCCGTGACCACTGCGCCGGATTCATTGCGCAGCAATTTACGGCGCGCGCGTGAGTTGCTCGCGCAAGCAGGATGGATCTATCGGGATGGCGCGTTGCGTAATGCGCAAGGCGAGCCATTGCGCTTTGAAATTTTGGACGATAGCGGTGGCAATATCGCTCAAATTTCATCCGCCTATGCGCGCAATCTTGAAAAATTAGGAATTGAAGTCAAGTTTCGTACGCTCGATTTTGCGCTTTATCAAAAACGCCTGGAAAATTTTGACTTTGATCTCACCACGCTAGTCTTGCCGGCGGGGCAAAGCCCTGGCGTCGAAACGCTGGAGCACTTTGGCAGTCAGGCGGCCAAGACCATCGGTTCGAGTAATGTCAGTGGCATTCAAATCGCGGCGGTGGATAGCTTATTAAACGCACTGCTTGCAGCCCGCACGCGCGATGAATTAAAAACCGCCACTCATGCGCTGGATCGCGTATTGCTGCATGGCTATTATGTGGTGCCACATTGGTATACATCAAAGCATCGCATTGCTTACCGCGAGACGCTGGCGCATCCGGCGGTGTTGCCGTTGTATTATTCAGCCGAAGATTGGATTGTGAGTCAATGGTGGGAGCAAAACCCCGCTGTTTGGCGCGTAGACCAGCCACGGCAGACAAAGTCGAGCAAGGTTGCCGGACAAGCGCTTCCTAGTTTTTCGTCTTTAGCGGTTGAGCATTAAGTTATGTGGGGTTATTTATGCAAACGCGTTTTGCTGATGATTCCTACGCTGATTGGCGTCTTAACGCTGACTTTCCTGGTGATTCAATGTGTGCCGGGGGGGCCGGTGGAGCAGACGGTACAAGAGCTGCGCAAGGCGGCAGCGAGTGGGCAAGCGCGGCAAGAGGCGAGCGCTGCCTTTGCCTACCGTGCGCAAAATGGCATTGATGCGCAGCAGATCGAGCAGCTTAAAGCGCTTTATGGTTTTGATAAGCCGCCGCTGGAGCGCTATGGTTTAATGCTGCTGAATTTTGCGCGCTTTGAGTTGGGCGAAAGCTATTTTCATCATCGCAGCGTATGGTCATTAATTGTCTCAAAACTGCCCGTATCCATCAGTATCGGCTTATGGACCTTTCTCCTCAGTTATTTGGTTTCGGTGCCGCTTGGCATTGCAAAAGCCATGCATCATGGTTCTCGCTTTGATTTAATCAGTAGCCTAGTCGTGTTGTCCGCCTATGCGATTCCGGGGTTTATGCTTGGCGTGCTTTTATTGGTGCTATTTGGTGGCGGGTCATTTTGGCAACTTTTCCCGTTACGCGGTTTGAGTTCGGACAATTGGCCCGAATTGAGTCTGTTCGGCAAAATTTTGGATTATTTATGGCACCTGGCGCTGCCCCTGGCTGCCTCAGTGTTAGGTAGCTTTGCCGTAATTACAATGTTGACCAAAAATGCTTTTTTGGAAGAGGTGCGTAAGCAATACGTCCTCACTGCGCGCGCTAAAGGCCTACCCGAGCGGCAAGTGCTAATTAAGCATGTGTTTCGGAATGCGCTGCTGCCGTTGATTGTTGGCTTTCCAGCCGCATTTATTGGCGCTTTCTTTAGTGGTAGCTTGCTGATTGAAACGCTTTTTTCACTGGATGGACTTGGCTTATTGTCTTATGAATCCGTGCTGCGGCGCGACTATCCAGTGGTCTTGGGCTCACTTTATTTATTCACTTTGATTGGTTTAGTGGCTAAATTATTATCCGACCTTTGCTACGTGTGGGTTGACCCACGCATTCGATTTGGACAAGGAGAGCCTTGAAGATGGCAGCAGCATCGACTGCGCTTGATGCCGGCGCGGCTTTATCTGTGTCTAAAACGCCGTGGCAGCGGATTGGGCTGCGTTTTAAGCAAAATCGGCTTGGCTATTGGAGCCTAATCTTATTAGTCAGTCTCTTTGCGCTTAGCCTATTAGCGCCGCTTTATTCAGATGATCGGCCGTTACTGATTCAGTACGAGGGGAAATGGTATTTCCCAATATGGTCGACTTATGCAGAAACCACCTTTGGCGGTGATTTTCCAACCCCAGTCGATTATCTCGATCCTTATATTCATCAGCGCTTAACCGCAGCCGGCAATTTTGCGCTTTATCCCCTCAACCATTATGACTACAACACATTAAACTATTTTTCCGGTGCGCCCAATCCAGCGCCGCCCTCTCATGAAAACTGGTTAGGCACCGATGATCGAGGGCGCGATGTATTGGCGCGCCTGATTTATGGTTTTCGCACCTCGCTTTTATTTGCTTTGGCGCTGACTACGCTAGGGACCGTGTTGGGTGTCTTGGCCGGAGCTTTACAAGGGTATTTTGGCGGGCGTTTCGATTTGCTATGTCAACGCTTGATTGAAATCTGGGGTGCTTTGCCGGAACTGTATTTACTCATCATTTTTGCTTCGATTTTTGAGCCCAGCTTGCTGTTACTGGTTGCGTTACTATCGCTTTTTGGCTGGCTGGGCTTAGCCGATTATATGCGTGCTGAATTTTTGCGCAATCGCACGCAAGATTATGTGAAAGCGGCGCGCGCCATGGGTTTATCGCATTGGAAAATTATTTGGCGTCATATCTTGCCTAATAGCCTGACCCCGCTGATCACCTTTTTGCCCTTTAGAATGAGCGGCGCTATTTTGGCGCTGACCAGCCTTGATTTCCTTGGGCTGGGCGTGCCTGCGACCACGCCGAGCCTGGGCGAGTTATTGGCGCAAGGCAAAGCCAATTTGGATGCCTGGTGGATCTCGCTCACCACCTTTGGGGTGTTGGTGATAACGCTGTTGCTGCTGTCATTTATTGGCAGTGCGCTGCGCGATGCGCTCGATATGCGGCTAGCAGATAGGGTGCAAGCGGCGGGTGGCACGTTACTATAAATATTCATGAACGCCCAATAATGGATGCAAACTCTCCTCTCTTATCAATTGAGCATTTAAGCGTGCGTTTTGGCAAGACGCTGGCGGTAGACAACCTAAGTTTGGCCATTGCCGAAGGCGAACGGCTGGCATTGGTGGGTGAATCGGGCTCAGGCAAGAGCGTGACTGCGCTGGCAACGCTGCGTTTAGTGCGCGAAGCCACGCTCAGCGGGGCAATTCATTTTGCTGGCGTAGATCTTTTGCAGAAAAGCGAGCGCCAGATGCGCGCTGTGCGCGGCGCTGAAATTGCCATGGTTTTTCAAGAGCCGATGAGTGCGTTAAATCCACTTTATACGATTGGGGCGCAAATTGGCGAAACCATTATTTGGCATGACGGAGTAAATGCTAAGCAAGCCCGTATGCGCGCGATTGAGCTGCTAGAGCGTACGGGGATTAGCGATGCGCCGCGACAAGTGGATAGCTATCCCCATCAACTATCGGGCGGCCAGCGCCAACGCGCGATGATTGCCATGGCGTTAGCTTGCCGCCCGCGCTTATTGTTAGCGGATGAGCCTACGACAGCGTTGGATATGACGCTGCGCGCACAAATTATCGAACTCTTAATTTCTTTGCAGCAAGACGAGGCAAAGCAGCGCGGCATGGCAGTATTGCTGATTACCCATGACTTAAATCTCGTGCGCCACTTTGCACAACGCGTTGCGGTCATGAAAGAGGGGAGGTTGGTCGAAAGTGGCGCGTGCACCCAAATTTTTAATGCGCCGCAGCATCCTTATACACAGCAGCTATTAACGAGCCGCGTGCGTTGTCAATTAGCGCCCGTAGCGGCAAATGCTCCGATCTTGCTGGAGGCTAACCGACTCTCGGTTGCATTTCGCACACCTCTAAGTGGATGGGCGGGTTGGTTTTCTGCGGGTTCTTTAACGGCCGTTAAAAATCTCGACTTAACGCTGAGACAAGGGGAAACGGTTGGCGTTATAGGTGAATCAGGCTCGGGTAAATCGACGCTGGCTATGGCCTTGCTGGGCTTGCAACGAGTGCAGACGGGCCTGGTTAAATTTAATGGGCAGCCACTCTCAAACATGACGTCGACTGCGCGCACACGATTGCGCGCGCAGATGCAAGTGGTTTTTCAAGATCCATATGGCTCGCTTTCACCACGTTTAACCATTGAACGCATCGTTGGCGAAGGGTTGGCCTTGCACCGACCTGAATTAAGCGCTCACGCGCAACGCGCAAAAATCATCGCAGTATTGTCTGAGGTAGGACTTGAAGCCGCCGTTTTACACCGTTATCCTCACGAATTTTCTGGAGGGCAACGGCAGCGCGTTGCGATTGCTCGCGCGCTCGTGCTGGAGCCTCGTATTCTGATACTTGATGAACCAACCAGTGCGCTGGATGTCTCCGTTCAGCACCAAGTATTGAGTTTATTAGCGCAGCTCCAGCAAAAACATCAGCTTGCCTATCTTTTCATTAGCCATGACCTAGACGTGGTCCGCGCTATCTCGCACCGGATCCTAGTGCTGAGTGCAGGCGAAATAATTGAAAAAGGACTGACTGAAGAACTACTTGCCGCTCCACGGCAACCTTATACGCAACAACTACTAAAAGCGCTTGAATAACTTGTTATTTGCATTATGCTCGCCTAGTATGAGTTTAATGGGAAATTTAAGTTGCTTTTTTGCTTTTCGGATGAGTGAATAAACTTTATAATAGCGGGCACTTTCATAATATTAGCTTTCTATCTTGAATTTTTATTACCTATGCTTAAAAGAATTCTAAATTTATCGCGCACGCAGGCTATGCTCAGCCTCTTCACAGGCGCTCTTATCTTAAATGCAAACGCAGCTTTTGCCGAGAAAAATTCCTATTTTAACAACTTAAATTTTGATTCTTCTGTACTGACAGAAAGTGAAGCAAAGGGCCATCCTGGCAAATTATCAGGCGCTCCGATTCAAGAACGGCATACCTTTTTGTCGGACATGGCAACCCAGGCTAGCGACGTCGTTGTCAGCGCTTTGCATATGATTGGCGTACGCTATCGTTGGGGCGGCAACACGCCAGATTCAGGCTTGGATTGCAGCGGTTTTGTGCGGTATGTATTTCAAGATACGCTGGGCCTGACATTACCGCGCCGCGCTGTAGAGATGAGTCGGGTGGGCACAAAAATCAAAATGACTGATCTCCGGCCAGGCGATCTCGTATTTTTTAACACCATGCGCCGCACCTTCTCGCATGTCGGTATTTATATTGGTGACAATAAATTCGTTCATTCTCCTTCAACTGGCAATAATATTCGGGTTGATCGATTGGATAACCGTTATTGGGAAAAACGCTATACGGGAGCGCGGCGGGTTGAAGCGTTGTTGGCTGGATAGTTAAATAGATTTAAAAATTATATTTTCTATGTATTTTTGATGATGCATATTATTTAAGCATTGTTTACTTTTCAAAAAATAAATTTTGATTAAGATACGATTTTTTTATATATTTTTAATTTTATTGTTTTTATCTCTTATAGGGTGTGGTGGTGGGGATGAAAACAATAATACTTATAGTTCCATAGAATATACAGAATGGATAAATGATTCAGCTAGTTACCTAGAGACAACAGAACTATATTTAAAAGAATCTGCTGAAGAGAGAAGTCAGAGTGCATCGCTATTTATGGATTTAATAAATGCGTTGAAGCAGAACGCTGATAAAGAAAGTAAGGCAGCCATCTTACATAAAATTGAAGCAAAAATAGAACGGCTTCTAAGAAAAACAAATCACGAAATAAAAAGGTATGAGACATACCTTGCGATACTGGACCATTCATATAAAGTTACGCAATTTAGTAAAAAAATATATGAATTTCGGGAACAAGAAATAAAAAAAGAAGAACTATTGGAGTTGCAAAATAAAATCAATAAAATAAACCAAATGCACCAAAATAACAAAGAGATTGAAGAGAGAATTAAGCCTCGCGAAAAGCTTGATACCCTGCAAATGGTGGATAAATTGCTCATTAGAACAAAAGATATGTTAAGGGTTATAAGTGATTCTTGGGGTATATATAATTATTAGAATTTAATCAGTCGTCCCTGAATAATTCTGTAAGCCTGGTGCTATCAAGGGAAAAGGCAAAAGAAGGCTGACCCTAATTGCAAGAAAGAGAGAAATAAGGATAATAAAGCCTGCAAATAGAGACGAGGAATGGATGGGACCAAAGATAAAGATGGCGAGTACGGGGGATTTATTCCGCCAGCCCCTGGACGAACAGATCAACATGGATCATCCGTTGGCGCGGTTATCGAGTGTGATCAACTGGGATCGACTTAGTACCTTAATGAGTGAGAGCTTCACCTCAGAAAGAGGTTGACCAGCAATCTCGGCTCGCTTGATAGCGGGTTTACTGTATCTGCAATACATGTACGGTTTATCAGATGAAGAAGTTGTGTGGGGTTGGGTGGAAAATCCCTACCAACAATACTTCACGGAAGAGACGTACCTACAAACGAAGGCACCGATCGATCCCTCCAGTTTGACGCGTTGGCGCAAGCGACTAAGTGAAGCGGGAGTAGAAGAGTTATTAGCTGAGATGATTGAGTCGGCTAAACGGTGTGGGTTAATCCAAGCCGCCAGCGTAAAATGTGCACTCGAAAATACAAACATCTGTGTGAGCATCGTCGCCGAGCCAGTCATTGGCTCGCGCGGATGGCACGTAAGCACACATGAATGTTTGCACACTGGCCGTTATTATGGAAATAGGCTTCAATGGGAAGAGCCAGATGAGCGGAGACGCTCACGTCCGGATCTGTGAGCACCTAAGGGGGGCAGTTTCCTTGGGTAACTCGACTAAGGATCTAGGATAATTTTCCAGATTTCGTATTGTTTTACCTCGGGCTGGTATTTTATTGGTGCGACGCCCAGATTGGCCGAGGCAGCCAGTTATATGATAAATGATGGCAGCTAAGTTTGGCGTAGATTGCGTTAAGGAGCACGCTGGCGTGGTTTATTCCTGAGATATAATTCTGCGTATGGATCAAACTAAAAACTCTACTGTACGCACCCGTTTCGCACCTAGCCCAACCGGTTTCATTCACTTAGGTAATATTCGCTCAGCCCTCTACCCATGGGCCTTTGCGCGCCGAGCAGGGGGCACGTTCATTCTCCGCATCGAAGATACGGATGTGGAGCGTTCAACCCAAGCGGCGGTCGATGTCATCCTTGAAGGCATGGCATGGCTTGGGCTCGATCTGGATGAAGGGCCTTTTTATCAAATGCAGCGCATGGATCGTTACCGTGAGGTTATAGCTCAAATGCTAGCGGACGGTTTAGCCTATCCCTGTTATATGTCACCCGAAGAACTAGATACGCTGCGCGACGAGCAACGTATCCGAGGTGAGAAGCCGCGCTATGATGGCCGTTGGCGGCCGGAGGAGGGCAAACAACTACCACCACCGCCTGCTGGCGTTAAACCTGTTGTGCGTTTTAAAAATCCAACTACGGGCTCAGTGATTTGGGAAGACGCTGTTAAAGGACGGGTTGAGATTGCGAATCAAGAGCTAGACGACCTGATTATTGCGCGGCCAGATGGCACGCCGACGTATAATTTTTGTGTCGTGGTTGACGATATTGATATGCGCATTACGCATGTAATTCGCGGCGATGATCATGTGAATAACACACCACGCCAAATGAATATCTTACGGGCGCTTGGCTATACGCCGCCTATTTATGCACATTTACCGACGGTGCTAGATCAGAACGGCGAAAAAATGTCAAAGCGCAATGGCGCAATGAGTGTGATGCAATATCAAAGTGACGGCTATTTGCCAGAAGCCATGCTCAATTACTTGGCTCGCTTAGGGTGGTCCCATGGCGATGACGAGATTTTTTCGCGTGAGCAGTTGGTGGCTTGGTTTGATCTTGAGCATTTGGGCAAATCACCTGCTCAATATGACCCAGATAAACTGAAGTGGCTGAATCAGCACTATATCAAGCATGCGGATGATGCTCGTTTGGCCGAGCTCGTGCAGCCGTTTCTGTTAGCGCTTGAAGTAGATTGGACGCAAGGGCCGGCGTTAATTGACGTGGTTGCGTTACTGAAAGATCGAGCCGCAACGCTGAAAGAATTAGCTGAGGCAGCGCTGATCTTTTATCGAACGCCAGAGCCTCAGCCAGATGAAATGACGCAGTATTTAACCGAGCCGGTACGCATTGCATTGGCTGAGCTTACACAGAATTTAAGCACGGTTGAATGGGCACGTCCTCAAATTAATGCGGTGCTTAAAGCAGTGCTGCAAGCGCATGGACTGAAGATGCCACAATTGGCGATGCCATTGCGCTTGCTGGTAGCGGGAACCACGCATACGCCATCGATTGATGCCGTGCTTGAGTTGTTTGGTCGCGCCACAGTTTTGGCAAGACTGGCTAGCTTCACTCATTCGTAATGGTACTGGCACCGAATGTGTTTGAAACGTCAATAGGCAATATTAGCGTGCATCTCAAAAATATCTATCCAATGAAGAATTGAACGAAATAGCAACTACCGAGGATTTCTCGATAGTTCGCCAGGAGGGCAATCGGTAAGTCATTCGTCAGGTGAAACATTACAATCTTGATGCAATTAACTCAGTTGGCCATCGGGTCAGCTCCAAGCGCGCCGTGTTGTTCCGTCAATCGGCTATGCGTATCTTGCGTGAACATTTATAGCGTGATTAGCAAGATACCTATTTACAAACCACGATTTGCTCTTTAAAATCGCGTTTTCTTTGTGGGGGTATAGCTCAGCTGGGAGAGCGCTTGCATGGCATGCAAGAGGTCAGCGGTTCGATCCCGCTTACCTCCACCAATAAAATAAAAGCAAAGAAAGCTTCACAATTTAGAGTGTTGCCGTTATAATTCGATGCTTTCGTAAGTACTGAATTTGTCCCCTTCGTCTAGAGGCCTAGGACATCACCCTTTCACGGTGAGTACAGGGGTTCGAATCCCCTAGGGGACGCCAAATTTCAAGTCAGTTTAGCTGGCTTGAGTCAAGTAGAGGATGGAAATATATTTCATTCTTTACTACCTGGAGCGGTAGTTCAGTTGGTTAGAATACCGGCCTGTCACGCCGGGGGTCGCGGGTTCGAGTCCCGTCCGCTCCGCCAACTACTTAAAATAGTAGTCATTAATCCCCCCCCCTTCAAATTAGCCGAAAAGCCTTGTGGAATAAGGGTTTTCTGGGAATTTATTCCCTCATGTCAAACAGCATCCAAAATTTGCCAGTAAACAGCGCCGAAAAGTTTCCAGTTAAGGGACTCAATTTGAAGGGATATTTCGATGTTTGAAACGGTAAGATTGATTGCCAGTTTCCAGGATATGGCAATGGTGAGTAATACGATCTAAGAGAGCGGTGGTCATTTTTGCGTCACCGAAGACCTGTACCCATTCGCTAAATGAGAGATTGGTCGTGATGATTAAAGAAGTTTTCTTATAAAGCTGTCCGATGAGCTGGAATAGCAGTGCGCCACTGGAAGCGGGGAAAGGCAAATAGCCAAGCTCGTCAATGATGAGAGCATCAATCTGTGTAAGGCGTTTGGCTAGGTTACCTGTTTTACCGAATTGCTTTTCGTGTTCGAGAGCGTTGACCAATTCGACGCCGTTGAAGAAACGGACCCGTTTTCCGGCATGAATGGTGGCCACGCCCAGCGCCGTGGCAAGATGAGTTTTGCCCGTTCCACACCCGCCGACTAGGATCAAGTTATGTGCGGCATCGGTGAAGTCGGCCGTGGCGAGTTGCTCGATGACGGCTTGTGACAGAGGCGTTTCTTGCCAATTAAAGCTGAGTAAATCTCGATGGATAGGAAAGCGTGCAGCTTTAAGCTGATAGCGTAAACGGCGTAATGCTCGATCTGTTTGCTCAGCGGCGATCAGGCGTTCTATCCAAATTTCAGGGCGATGAATGAGTTTTGGCTTTTCGGCTTGTAACTCGCTCCAGGCCGTGGCCATGCCATGTAGTTGCAATGCGGTGAGAGTGGCGTGAATGTCAGTGGGCATGGGTTTCTCCGAGCAGGTGGTCATAGCGCTGGCAATCTGCTAGGGGTTCTAGCGTTAAAACAATACCATCGGGCCATTCAAGCGAAGTGGGCGGACCCGGGTCGGTCAGTCTGCGCATTTCGTTCATAATGATGGGGGCCGTCACTGTACCGGCTTCTAAAGCACATTCACACGCCACGGTTAAAGCCTCCAGGCGAGCCTGTCATTATTTTTGTGTGCGAGGAAGCCTCACCAAGAAATTACAGTCTCATGCTAAAGAAACAGTAAATCGGTCGCCAAATAAGATGGCAAATTGAATTTTAGCTGCTCGCCATATAATCGGAGGCATTTTCCACTCCTTAGAGATATTGCGCAAGGCTAAATAAATTAATTTAATAGCGGCTTGGTCGTTAGGGAAATGGCCCCGATTTTTAATCACCTTACGCACGCGCATATGCAGACTTTCAATGGCATTCGTTGTATAGATGATTTTACGAACCTCCAGGGGGTAGGCAAAAAATGGAATAACTTCTTGCCAATGACGTTGCCAAATTGAAGCAATGGGCGGATATTTGAGGCCCCATGGGCCATTGGCAAAGGCTTCAAGCGCTTGAGCCGCTTCCTCTTCGGTCGTGGCTCGATAAATCGTTTTCAATTCTGCCGCCACCGCTTTGCGGTCTTTCCAGCTCACAAACTCCAAGCTATTCCGTATTAAATGGACAATACAGGTCTGAATTTGCGTTTGCGGGAAAGCGGCTGTGATCGCTTCTGGAAACCCTTTGAGCCCATCTATTACAGCAATCAAGATATCCGTCACGCCCCGATTTTTGAGCTCTGTCATCACCCTAAGCCAGAATTTTGCCCCTTCAGTCTGCTCTACCCAAATGCCTAAAATTTCTTTCAGGCCATCGGATCTTACACCTAGCGCCAGGTAAACCGCTTTATTCTTTACGCTGCCTTCATCCCGTATCTTCACTCGCAGCGCATCAAAAAATACCAACGGATACACGGACTCCAACGGACGATTCTGCCATTCAGTCACCTCATCCATTACGCTTGAGGTCACCTTTGAGATTAGGTCTGGCGAGACTTCTAGACCATAAAGTTCCGTCAGATGCCCTTGGATCTCTCTTACCGGTAAACCCCTTGCGTACAGGGAAATCACCTTATCATCGAACCCAGGTAAGCGTCTTTGGTGCTTCGCTATCAATTGTGGATCAAAATTCCCCTCCCGATCTCGAGGTATATTCAACTCTATCTTGTCCTGAGACGCTAATACTGTCTTCTTGCTACTCCCATTCTTATAGTTATTTTTTATTTCTCCCGCATTCCGCTCTTGAGCAAGATGATGGTCTAATTCCGCTTGCAGCATTCTCTCTGCTAATGCTTTTTTTAGCTGACCAAATAACCCGGCCTCTGTAAATAGCGATTGCGGATTCGACGGATCTACTCCTTCTAAGATTTTATCTAATAGTCCTTCGTCTAACTTTGTCATAGGATTCCTTTTTTATTACTTCTATTATCAGATGAATTCCTCTTCACACAAAGTTTCTGACACGCTCCTCCAGGCCGACTTTCTGAGCCAACAGGAGCAGTTCGACAAAGGCACGATCCCCCTTAGGGCGCTTCAGAAGGCATTTCCGTACCGCTTGAATGGGAAGGGGTAAATTCCACTCAACGAAAGGCACACCATTGCGTAAGGCACCGGGTTTCTTCTCTAGCACAGGCAAATAATGCCCAAGGATTGCAGATGAGTTGGTCCCGCCCAAAGACTCGCTGGTGAGTCGCAACGACCTGAGCCTGGGCTACCACTTGGATTGGGTTGGCGCTTATATGTACAGACACGGCTTGTCTGGCAAAGCGAACCGGAACGCTATAACGATTTCTATCCACGTGCACCAAGCTGGTGTTTGAGACGCGCATCATCTGTTCAACGTAACCCTCAAACGGGGCGATGATTGGACGTAACAAGCGTTGTTCTTCTTGGAAACATTCGTTGATAGTGCGTCCACTATGGCAGGGGTGTTTGCGTTGAGCGAGTTCTCGGCAGCGTATAGCCAGCCAGTCATTGAGTTCGACCAGATTAGAAAAGCGCGCAAGCGGCGTGAATAACCATTCCCATACATTGCCCACCTGATTCTCAATTTGCCCTTTCTCCCAGCCTGCGGCTGGTGTACAGGCGACTGGCTCGAATCAGTAATGATTGGCTAGAGTCAGAAAACGCCGATTAAATTGACGCTCCTTACCGACTAAAATGGTATCCACCACCGTCTTGAGATTATCGTAGATGATTCGGTTGGGCACGCCCCCCGGAAAAGTGAAAGCCTGTCTATGTGCATCGAATACCATCTCTTGGGTTTCGCGCAGATAGGCTATAACAAAGAGCTGACGGCTATACGCCAGCCGAAAATGGGCCACCTTAACTGTTTGTCCCACGCCCCCTAATTCGACATGCTCATGGCTCCAATCAAATTGGCAAGCATCAGCAGGCTCAAAGACGAGGGGTACAAAAACTTGTGTGACTCGCGGTCCTTGAGCCTTTAGTTTCCAATCCTTAACAAAGCGTTGCACGCTGTCCTAAGCGCCCGGGTATCCTATTTCTTGTAACCCTTCAAACAGTCGACGAGCAGTACGACGACGGCCACGGGGAAACTTGGCTTCCTGTTCTAACCATTGCTCTAGTTGTCCTTCATAAGCACCCAATTGGGGCCGTATCGGCTGTATTCGATCGTACTTGGGCTCCTCTACCGTCTCAACATGTTTGCGCACTGTCGGACGCGATAGACCCATCTCTCGTGCTATCGCGCTGATGCTCTGCTTTTGTACTTTGTATCGACGTCTTATTTCGTAAATCATTTCCATGTAAAACACTCCAGTTTCCCCGGCAAATTCGCCGGATCTTTGCATAAATAGGATGGAAACTTTTGCACGCTGTTTCCTCTAATAAACTGGTAAGTTTTGCACGCTGTTTAACAGTATGTGGATTTGGTAGTGAATGAGTTAGGAGCGCGAGTCGCGTTAAAAACGCTACAAGCGATGTTTGCGCAAGCGCGCACTGCGGCAGGCTTATGTGCAGAGGAGTATCAGTTTCGAGATTTGCGGGCGAAAGCGGGGACAGATAAGGCGGAGTTATCAGGGGATATTCGTCGCGCGCAAAAGCAGTTGGGGCATACGAGTATCAAGATGACGGAACACTATGTTCGCAATCGGTGGGGTGAAAAGGTGTAGCCAACGAAATAGCTATCAACAGCGATTTAAACTGATACACCACCGTTCAACTTCGGTTGTACGAATACAGGGTGTTCCCGAGAGAAAGCAAAGCCCGACCGGAGGGGTCCCCGGTATTCGCATAAACTATATCAATAATCGCACGGCTAATCTCCAAGAGCAAACCATTGAACGCCCCATCCTTCGGAGGTGTGACCATTTTCATTAATGGTGCGCAATGTGACACCTAGATTAGTTCGAGTCCCAACATATTCAATAACGGTTGCATTTCCACCGCCTATGTGAGTGCCATGAATGCCTATAAATTTCGTTGGAAATTTGATAGGGAAAGTCACATTGGACATTCCATCACTGTTGCTATAAGTGAGTCCCCATTGGAAAATAAGTCCGCCAGGTAATGCTTGATAACCTCCTCGAGTCTCTAAAGATTGCCGGTCAGGTCCAGTAAAGGCAGACATAATAGCGTTCTGAGTGAAAGCAGTGCTGGCAACTTGGGTACCGTAATTTCCGGCCTCGTTGGGCGTGCCGACAAATGGACTGCCAAGAGGAGCGGCGTCAATGATGCCATATCCACTGATAGTAGATGGCGTATTGGAAATTTTTTGCCAATCCAATTCACCGTTTTTGGGGTGAAAACTGTTAAACACTGCTTGAAATTTTTCAGTTGTTATAGCATCAGTAATACCAAATGCCCTTAAAGTTGTCGGTACTCCAGTCAATTTAGCCCAAGGCAAGTTTTCGTTTTTCAAATGAAAGCGATTATGCAGAGCATCAAACTCATTTCGTAAAGTCTGAATGTGTTCCGATTGGTTACTAACTTCAATGACTAGATTAGTCTTTTCATTTGTAAGTTGGCTGAGCTGTTGTTCCAATCCTTGGAGTTTTGAGAGTTGGTCTTTGTTTAGCGCAGATTGGTTATTAAATTCAATGGCTAGATCAGTTTTTTCGTTTTTGAGCTGGATAAGCTGTTCTTCTAGTTTTTTATTTTGTATGGACTGGCTATTCAATTTTTTCCACAAAGTACTAATTACGCAGAAGCAAAGGAATATAGAAAAGACACAGGCAGAAAGGGCGGGATGTGAAGATTGCGGATTCGATTGATTCAGCAATGCAGAAAGGCGGCTAAGCTCAGCTTCCAGCAAATCTAGACGGTTAGGCATATTATCATTTGCTTGCTCGAATTGATTGACCTGCTTTAAGAGATTATCTAACAAAGGTTCAGATTGATGATTAGGCTTGCCCTGAAAAGTCTGGAAAGTATTCGTTGCATAAAGCCAGAAGGATAGAGAAGCTACGCATACGGGAAGCGCTATAGTTAGAAATTTTGGTTCTAATTGACCGAGCCTTCCAGATATTCGATTCAAGTTTGTTGTTATTGAGTCTAGAGCGCTAGGAATACGGTCTTTGGTTTTCTCTAACTGTTGAGAGACTGTATCAACTTGTGAATCGCGGCCTACTCTTGTAGCCGAGCCAATATCGGATTGATTAGAAGGCTGGCCCGCGTCAACTACGAAACCTTTTATGTGTTGATTTGATAATTGATTTTTTCCCGAATTGTTTTCTGTTTCTTGAGAAGTGGGAAGCGTAGGAGAAGGAGAGGGTGTTCTGGATATTGAAGGTGATGAAGATGTTGACTGCGAAGACGTAATTTCCATTATAAGCTCCAGTAAAGTTCTTCATAAAATAAAAAAACAACACATTCAAAAAGGAATTTTATAGCTATTATCACTGTCTGGATTCAGTAGCACGAGTTTAAAAAATTTATCTGAATCAAAGTAGAAAAATAATAAACTGTGCCTGAATCTTTTGAGAGAGAATGGTAATCAAGCTATACAATTTGAAGAAGTAAAATATGTTTTTGCAAAAAGGAACAGAATACTTATCTAGAGCAATTATTTTTGCTGATTTGAATTTTTAGTCAATTTCTACGAATTGTCAAATTTTTAAAGATATGTAATCACTGAGCCAAAATTTAGAATGAGAGGGTTGTTTATTTTTTAAGATTTTCTCATCGGGTTCTTCTTGCTTTTCGCGCGTCACGAAGAAATAAGAGTGATGCGCTAAGGGCTATGTGTTTCGTTGAGTCCTCTGTTTTGGTTCGCTTTTCTCTATCCGAAACGCTCCAGACTTTTTTGCTGAATTGACCCCATCGTTGAATTGGGCGGGGCGCAGGCTGTGCAGAAAATCATCTCCATCCCCGACTCAACTTAAACGTTTTTCTCCCTTATTGATCGTTGCAATAAGCCCGCCTGCAAAACAGACGAAATACCGCATTCCGAAGCAAAAAACCGGCGCAGAAGCGGAGGGTTGAAAAGGGAAAGCCTTATAAACACAGGGAATTGGCAGAAAGGGAGGGATTTGAACCCTCGATACTGGGGACCAGTATACCGGATTTCGTACATGGACGCTCCCAGTTTGTCAAGGTTTCAATTCATGAAGGCATGAAGGAAAAGATTGCACCCGTACATCCGGACTGTTAGCGTGAAATAGAATCACTGTCCTTAATGGGAATTGCTGGTCGGCACCTCAATCGAGTCCATGCACTTTGTGTGCTTCGAAATCCACGGGTTTTGCCAACCACGGCGGCTACATTGTTGCTTCGTCGATTAACGACGCCGTTAATCCAAGGGTGCAACTGAGGTTTTTTTGACGCGTAGTAAATCACAGAACGCGCGCCATGTATAAGTAGCGACCTGAGGTACGAGTCGCCTCGCTTGCTGATCCCCAGCAGGTTCTGCTTACCGCCGCTGGAATGCTGTTTGGGTACGAGTCCTAGCCACGCCGCAACTTGCCGCCCACTCTTAAAGTTTTTAGCATCCCCAATTGAGGCAGCCAAAGCGCTGGCAGTAATCGGCCCAATCCCCGGAATCTGTGCAAGTTTACAGCTGACGGTATTGTTGCGATGCCAGCTTTGAATCTGCCCCTCAAGTTCACTGACCTGGCGATCAAGTTCCTTAAAATGATCCAGCAATCGTTGCACGAGCAGACGAAATGCGCCTGGCAACTCATTACTGGCATCTTCAATCAGCTCAGGTACGCGAGTCTTGATGTAGCCAATGCTTTGCGGGAGAATCATTCCGAATTCACCAAGCAGGCCCCGAATTTGGTTCGCCTGAGCGGTACGTGCCTTCACAAAGCCCTGGCGCACTCGATGCAGCGAAAGTACTGCTTGCTGCTCCAGATTTTTTATTGGTACAAAGCGCATGTTGGGTCGACTCACGGCTTCGCAGATTGCCTCGGCGTCAGCCATATCATTCTTGTTGGTCTTGACATAGGGCTTGACGAACTGAGGTGCCATGAGCTTTACCGTGTGGCCCAAACTCTGTAGCTTCCGTGCCCACTGGTGTGCGCTAGCACAGGCCTCCATGCCAATCAGACAAGTGGGTAGGTTGGCGAAGAATTCAATCATCTGACCACGGCTTAGCTTCTTCTTAAGTACTGTTTTGCCAGATTTGCCTACGGCGTGCAATTGGAACCATGTCTTTGCTAAATCGATGCCTACTGTTGTGATCTCCATGGCGAATGCTCCTGTCTATCAATGGGTGAGATTGAACTCCCATTTTGGCACATCATGATGCCGTTTAAAGCTCAGGATTACCCACAAATTTTAGTCACACTGGTGCATGATTTGAAACATTTTGGTGGCCTCATGCAAAGCCATGAACCCACGCCACAATATAGTAGGGCCGGGCGGGAGATCATGCTTGCGCGTTAGGTATCCGCCGAGTTTAGCGATCCACAGAATGGCCTGATTCAAAGTAGGAGGATCGCTAGGAGGATGCTTGGTATTGTGAGCACGGCAATATAAAGCTTGCCATTCAATGGGCTGAAGTAAAACTTCACAAGAGATTTCAGGATTACTTCGACCTAGTAAGGTGGCATACAAAATACGCCAAGCGATGACCGTAAATAATGCAGTAGAGCGGACAAAGCGATCTAAGCTACCCAACTGACGATGTTCAATTTGGCAGCCGCTTTTGAGGATACGATGCCAAGTTTCGATAGTCCAACGGCGCGCATACCATGTGAGTCTTTCCAATGCTTGTTCTTGGGTATGCGTTGGCACTGAACTTAATAGCATCCACTCGATTGGATGAGTCCCTTCAGGTGGATGGCTTTCCAATGCCCAAATCGCAAACACCTCGATATTAGGCAGATTAGGATTAGGATGATTGCACGGCCGGCGAAGCGTAACGGGCGCGCATTTTATAGCCAGCTGAGCGATGCGCTGTGCACAGTTGCTACGAGCAGGCACGTTAAGTTCTATACAGCCTAATTCGGAAGCAGATGCCATAGCTTCCCATAAGTATTGATCAGGATAATCCACTTTGCGATTCCAAGAGGCACGAATTAACCAATCGACTCCATCTGGACGCGGTGCAACAAATAAGTCGTAAATATCTGCCTCGCGATCACACACGCTAATCATGTGCGTTTTAGGGCATCCAGCTTTGAGAGCGAGGGTTTCAGGATTTAATGAGATGGTCCCCCCACAGTCTAAACTGTTTAAGTTAGTGGGGAATTTTACGGAGGCCATCAATGGATAAGGTAGCGCTAATAGGAATCGATTTAGGTAAGACATCCTTTCATCTTCATGGACAAGACAAAGCAGGAAGGATGATGTTTCGCAAGAAATCGCAGCTCACGTTATCTGCTCTGCATCGAGTACGCGAAGCGTTGATTAAGGACAGAACTAGCACGATTAATCAGATTCATGGTTTTTTGCTCGAATTTGGTGTGAGTTTGCCAGTTGGACACGCGGTTATTAAGCGTTTGCCTGCCCTATTAGCTGAACACCCACTGCCACCCCGGTTTGATGTTGCCCCCTTCTCACGGACAGTAAAGGGTTTCCATAAATCAATTGGAAACAGAGATGAAATTGTTTTGTAAGTCGGCATGAATACTAGGTAAAACAGAATCCATTGTGCCCAGTATCAGACCCTCTGACTCGTATAGAGAGTCATCAGGCTGAATGTCGTTTTTTTGCAAATGTTTCCTTTCAAAATGAATCGGTGAAACGTAATCAAGAGAGGAATGCCTACGTTTAGGGTTATACCAAGCCTCAATCCACGTAAATACAGCTAAGCGAGCGTCAGACTTACTTTTAAAGCTACGCCGATCCAGCAATTCGCACTCAAGACTGGCAAAGAAGCTCTCTGCCATCGCATTGTCGTAGGCATCACCAACGCTGCCCATAGACAGTTTCACGCCCGCTGCCTTGCAGCGATTGCTAAAGGCAAAACTGGTGTATTGACAGCCCTGGTCGCTATGATGAATCACATTCTCAGGCTGACGTTGTTCAAGTGCCATATTCAAAGCGTCGAGCATCAGCTCTGTAACGAGAGACTCGCCAATGGCCCAGCCCACCTCAGGATTACCCACAAATTTGTCGGAAGAATCGCTAGAGAAGTTGTAAATAATTGTATCCTGTACAAACATTGCAGTTTTACCTGCTAAAAAGGCAAAGCAATGGTGGCTGAAAGTGATTTGGAGAGTTGGGCGAATACTGAATTTAGCGAAGCCCACTTAGGAGATGCGCGGCTGACGAAACGGCTGATATTATTGGCGGAACAGTTATCGAAGATGCCGCATGGTTCATTTCCTCACACACTGACGAAGGCGCAGTTAAAATCAGCGTATCGATTCTTCGACAACAAGCAGGTCGATACAGATGGGGTGTTGGGCTCGCATATAGCTCAGACACAAAACCGAATGAATCAAGTGCCAGTTGTGTTGGCGGTGCAAGACACGACAGAATTTAATTTAACGCATCTACCGGCCACGGAAGGTCTGGGTTATTGCAGCAGCAAACATGTACGTGGATTCATGATGCACAGTATGTTGGCAGTGACCCCGGAAGGATTGCCGCTAGGCGTACTGGGGATGAAAGCGTGGGCACGCGATCTGAGTGAGCTGGGCAAAAAGAAACAGCGCGCTAAGAGGTCGATTGATGAAAAAGAAAGCGTAAAGTGGCTCGAGGGCGTAAAGCAATTGACGGCTCTCAAAGCTGGATGCCCTAAAACGCACATGATTAGCGTGTGTGATCGCGAGGCAGATATTTACGACTTATTTGTTGCACCGCGTCCAGATGGAGTCGATTGGTTAATTCGTGCCTCTTGGAATCGCAAAGTGGATCATCCTGATCAATACTTGTGGGAAGCTATGGCATCTGCTTCCGAATTAGGCTGTATAGAACTTAACGTGCCTGCTCGTAGCAACTGTGCACAGCGCATCGCTCAGCTGGCTATAAAATGCGCGCCCGTTACGCTTCGCCGGCCGTGCAATCATCCTAATCCTAATCTGCCTAATGTCGAGGTGTTTGCGATTTGGGCATTGGAAAGCCATCCACCTGAAGGGACTCATCCAATCGAGTGGATGCTATTAAGTTCAGTGCCAACGCATACCCAAGAACAAGCATTGGAAAGACTCACGTGGTATGCGCGCCGTTGGACTATCGAAACTTGGCATCGTATCCTCAAAAGCGGCTGCCAAATTGAACATCGTCAGTTGGGTAGCTTAGATCGCTTTGTCCGCTCTACTGCATTATTTACGGTCATCGCTTGGCGTATTTTGTATGCCACCTTACTAGGTCGAAGTAATCCTGAAATCTCTTGTGAAGTTTTACTTCAGCCCATTGAATGGCAAGCTTTATATTGCCGTGCTCACAATACCAAGCATCCTCCTAGCGATCCTCCTACTTTGAATCAGGCCATTCTGTGGATCGCTAAACTCGGCGGATACCTAGCGCGCAAGCATGATCTCCCGCCCGGCCCTACTGTATTGTGGCGTGGGTTCATGGCTTTGCATGAGGCCACCAAAATGTTTCAAATCATGCACCAGTGTGACTAAAATTTGTGGGTAATCCTGAGCAGCCCACGACACGTCGACTCCACACATCCAAGACAATGGCCAGATAGATAAAGCCAGCTCCAGTCGGCACAAACGTAGCATCCGCCACCCATAGCTGATTCGGCTCATCAGCAACAAATTGACGCTTCACCAGATCAGGTGCGGGCGGCTGCCGTAAGTCACGCCGAGTGGTCACTTGATAGCGACGACGGCACACGCCACGTAGGCCCTGAAGGCGCATCAGCCTTGCTACTCGGCGACGGCTAACGGCCCAGCCTTGCTCCATCAGCTCAGCTCGAATACGGGGCATTCCATACGTCGCATCTGACTCAGCATGAATGATGCGAATCTCTTCTATCAGCTGCGTATTTTCTTGTTGACGAGCACTCGGTTTACGCTGACTCCAAGCGTAATACGCACTACGCGAAACTTTTAACACTCGGCACAGCACCTGCACGGGGAATTCGGCCTGATTCGCCATCATGAGCTCGAAGAGGGGGTAGATATCTTCTCGCCTTTTGCGGCAAACCAGGCCGTAGCCTTTGCCAAGATATCGCGCTCCATTTGAAGCTGTCGTACTTGACGCCGTAAGCGACTGAGCTCTTCTCCCTCTGCCGTAGTTAGGCCCACCTTGATCGATGATTTAGGGGCTTGAGCTATTGAGGCTTGGGCGACCCAACTCAAGATTGTTTTAGTGCAGCATCCGAACTCTTTAGATAGCTCTTTAGCGCTCTTACCTGCTTGCACAAGCCTACGATTTGTTGACGAAAGGCCGATGGATATGGCGCTTTGCTTTTACGCATTACAGACTCCTTTTTGATAGTTTAAGGGTGTCCGTGAAAAGTGGTCAACATCAGTTAGTGGCCATGCTAGAACGGTTGCACGCGCACTATAAGTATCTCGCTGAACAAGTAAGCGATATCGAGAAGGAATTGCACATGCAATTGGCCGATGACGAGATTGCCCAGCGGCTCATGACCATTCCAGGTATTGGCCCGATTACAGCGAGCGTGCTTGCGGCAGATATGGGTGATGGGAAACAATATGGTTGTAGCCGAGATTTTGCCGCATCTATCGGGCTCGTGCCGCGCCAATATAGTACGGGCGGTAGAGCCAACTTGCTGGGGATTAGTAAACGTGGTGATAAAAATATCCGTCGGCTTCTTGTGCAATGTGCCCGTTCCATTATGAAAAACGCTGATAAACGTGTCGATCAGCTTAGCCACTGGATACAGATGATGCTGACACGACGACACTCGAATGTCGTTGCTTGTGCACTCGCCAATAAACTGGCGAGAATCGCATGGGCAGTTGTTGCTCGCCATAAAGTGTTTGAAGAAAAGGTTCTTGTCATGCCTGCTTAAGCATGGTTTTCTTAACAATTTATTAACACCCACCCACTGGTTTTGCGAACGCTGAAATTTGATGACGTAAACGGCACAGAGGCCTGGTGAAGAACCTGTTCACACAATAAGTCATTAAGACTGAGGATTTTTTTAGGATCACTGGGCGCGGCTCTCATCGTGGAGCAGGGAGATTTCTCCCTACAATGACTCCGAATAGATTTAGGCAAGCCACCACAGCATCAAAAATCAGTCTTGCAAAAAACGGGGGGACCATAGATTTGTGTGTCCGAAGTCCCGGTTAAATTTTACAGCTTCTTATAATGAAGCTGTAAAACGCTCGCCAAATAAGATGGCAAATTGAATTTTTGCAGTGCGCCACGTGATAGGTGGCATTTTCCAATCTTTAGTGATATTTCGCAAAGCCAAATAAATAAGCTTAATGGCAGCTTGGTCATTGGGGAAATGACCTCGATTTTTAATCACCTTAAGCACCTGCACATGTAGGCTCTCGATGGCATTGGTTGTATAAATAACTTTACGGACCTCTTGCGGATAAGCAAAAAAAGGAATGACTTCTTGCCAGTGGCGCTGCCAAATTGAGGCAATCGGCAGATATTTCAGCCCCCATGGACCCTCAGCAAAGGCCTCAAGCGCTAGTGACCTGCCCCCTTTTTTTCTGCTGGCCATGGGCCCGCATGAGCTGTTAAAGGAAGCATAAGCACACTGGCGCTAAGTAGTACGATGATGGCAGTCCTATCCGTGTATTAAATCAACCACATATGATACTCATACTGAATGATAAGATTGTTTCTTTAACAAAAAGGCTCCATATCATCTATTTTTATAATAAATAAAAAGATTATCTGAATAATTATTTTACGTATCCTTAACGGGGGTTAATAACCTTTTTCTTTTGGTGGGCTTTACATTAGGGAAACTCAGGGGTGCGTCTTAGGTATGCAGTAGGATGCTGTTGATGATTCACTTTATGCGGCAGTGGTTTGAATTATCTGATCCAGCATGTCGCCGTTTTATATTGCGTTATTTGTTTCACATCACACCTGCTAGTGGCATATGTTTGGCAGGGCCATGTTTCTTGTTCAAAGGAGCACTTCGATGACATTACACAAGAACGGCGATATCGCTGCAGGCTGTTTGCCTGCAGAACAACTCGCGGCAAACTTCGCCGATGTGGCGTCCCCGCTCAGCGCTCACGCGGCAGTTGTCGAGGCGCACCGCTGCTGCTACTGTTATGACGCGCCGTGTGTAAACGCATGCCCAACGAGTATCGACATTCCAGGCTTTATCCGCAAGATTGGCAACGGCAACCTGGTAGGCGCCGCACGCGACATCCTGTCAGCCAACCCTCTTGGCGGCATGTGCGCGCGCGCGTGTCCGACCGAGATTCTGTGCGAAGGCGCTTGTGTACTCAACCACCAGGACAGCATGCCCGTTGCGATTGGTGCGTTGCAACGGCATGCAACCGATCACCAGATGGAGCGTGAAGTGGTATCGGGTAAACCGCTCTTCGCACGGGCGGCCGATACTGGGCGGCACGTCGCCGTTGTCGGTGCCGGGCCAGCCGGCCTCGCATGCGCTTATACGCTCGCACTGAGTGGACACCGGGTAACGATCTTCGATGCGCATGACAAGCCGGGCGGGCTCAATGAGTACGGCATCGCCGCGTATAAAACTGTCGATGATTTCGCGCAGCGTGAAGTGCAATGGCTGCTGTCGATCGGCGGCATCGAGCTGCACGCCCGACGCCAGCTTGGTCGCGACTTCGCGCTGACGCAGTTGCGTGAACAGTTTGACGCCGTGTTCCTCGGCATCGGGCTGGGTGGCATCAATGCGCTGCATGCCGACGGCGAAACGTTGGCCGGTGTGCTGAACGCAGTCGACTTCATCGCCCAGCTACGTCAAAGCGACGACCTCAGTACGTTGCCGGTCGGACACCAAGTGGTTGTAATCGGCGGTGGCAACACCGCAATCGATGCTGCCGTACAAAGCGTCAAACTTGGTGCGAGGCAGGTCACGATGGCCTACCGGCGCGGCGCGGCGCAGATGAGCGCTACATGGGCGGAACGTGACTTCGCACGAAAACAAGGCGTGGTGCTGCTCGAATGGGCCAGGCCGCTGCGCATCATTGGCATGCTGCAGGCCGGCAGTAGCGACGCGCATGCGAGCGCCGTGCAGTTTGAGACTACACGGCTGGATGCCGACGGCCAGCTCGAGGGAACCGGCGAGACATTTTGCATCAAAGCGGACGTTGTGCTAAAGGCAATAGGCCAGACGCTTGTATCCGATGGCCTTGACGCACAACTGCTGACGCTCGACGGCGCACGGATCGCGGTGGACGCTGATGGCGCCACGTCACTGCCTGGCGTTTGGGCGGGCGGCGACTGCACTAACCATCCGGCGCTCGATTTAACCGTGCAGGCCGTGCAGGACGGTAAGCTGGCCGCACACGCGATCATCCGGCAGTTCGCCCGCACCGTGGCCAAAGCCGGGTAACAGAGCATATCGTCGCATATCCAATTGCAATTCCACATTGACATCAGAAAACTGGAGGACCGATCATGCCTGACCTTCGCTGCACAATAGCTGGTATCACGTCGCCAAACCCGTTTTGGCTCGCATCCGCGCCACCCACCGATAAGGCCTACAATGTCAATCGCGCATTCGAGGCTGGCTGGGGCGGTGTGGTTTGGAAGACACTCGGCCTCGACCCACATGTGGTCAACGTAAGCTCGCGATATGGCGCGACGACTTACAACGGCCAGCGCATCGCGGGACTTAACAATATCGAGTTGATCACCGACCGACCACTCGACGTGAACCTGCGTGAAATTGCCCAGGTCAAGCGCGACTGGCCGGAGCGTGCATTGTGATCGTCTCGCTAATGGTGCCATGCGACGAGTACGCATGGAAATCGATCTTATCTCAGGTTGAGGATACCGGCGCCGATGCGGTCGAGCTCAATTTTGGCTGTCCGCACGGAATGAGTGAGCGCAACATGGGCGCAGCGGTTGGCCAAGTGCCCGAATACGTCGAGATGGTCACGCGCTGGGTCAAGCAAGCGAGCAAGTTGCCGTGCCTCGTCAAGCTGACGCCAAACATTACCGACATCCGGCTCGGCGCGCGTGCCGCATACGCAGGGGGTGCCGACGGCGTATCGCTGATTAATACAATCAATTCGATTATTGCAGTTGACCTAGACCAGATGGCGCCAGAGCCAACCGTTGACGGCAAAGGCACGCACGGTGGCTATTGCGGACCGGCAGTTAAGCCAATCGCATTGCATATGGTGGCTGAAATCGCGCGTGATGCAAAGACGCCTGGGCTGCCGATCTCCGGCATCGGCGGCATCTCGAACTGGCGCGACGCGGCTGAGTTCATCGTACTCGGCGCTGGCAGTGTGCAGGTGTGCACGGCGGCGATGCACTACGGCTTCCGAATCGTCAACGACATGCTCGACGGTTTGTCGAACTGGATGGACGATAAAGGCTTCGCAACACTCGACGATTTGTGTGGCCGCGCGGTGCCTAATGTCACCGACTGGAAGTACTTGAACCTGCAATACGACGTCAAGGCGCGTATCGATCAGTCGCGATGCATTCAATGCGGCCTGTGCCATATTGCATGTGAAGACACTTCACACCAAGCAATTACAGCGAGTCGCGATGGTAAGCGTTATTTCGAGGTGGTCGACGAAAAATGCATCGGGTGCAATTTATGCATGCATGTGTGCCCAGTCGATCAATGCATCACGATGGAGCGCGTTGACGCTGGCGGCTACGCGAACTGGACCACGCATCCGAACAACCCTGCATGCCAGGCCGAACCCGGCGCTGCCTCATTAACAAGAGTTATCGAAGGAGACTAACGTTGCCTCATAACCTGGGTTACCGAAGAAATTGAGTGAGCGTGTTAGGATTTTTGTGCGAAAGGGGGAATCATATGATAATAGATGTAATAAGAAAGGGGATATATAACAAAACTAGTTTGAACTGCACCCTAAAAATTTGGCGCGGTGTCAACTTTTAGGGTGCGGTACAGAGTGCGGGCTTTTTTTTAAGCCTCGTGTTTTAACGCCGCTTGTACACCTTCGTCCTCTTGCATCGCCTGCATAAATCGCTGGGCGTTAGGGTAATGGCTGATGGTTTTAGGCAGATAATCCGCCCAGCGCGCCATCGCAAATGCATAGGCATCAGCAATACTACGCTGCTGACCAAGCAAATATGCGTTGTTCCCCAACTGACGATCCAATTCCAGCATGACTCGATCAATCCGAATATGGCTGGCGCTTTTGATCGCTGCGATACTTGCTTCATCTTCTTTTACCGTGAAGCGCTTGGGTGAAAAAAACGGCCAGAAAGCAGGATGAAAATCGCCAGTCAGAAAGGCTAGCTTTTCATCCAACACATAGTTGCCATCGAGGGTACCATCACCGCCTAGTTTTGCTGCTGGATATTTATTGACGAGATATTTTAAGAGCGCTGCGGCTTGCGTCATTAACTTCCCGTGCTCATCTGTCATCGCCGGCACCATGCCCAGCGGCGCGAGCTTGCGATATTCAGGGTCGCCTAACTTTACTTTTTCAACTTTATGCGGCACATCAAGCCACTTTAATGCAATTAATACAGAGAGTGCGCAGGTATGAGGAGCAAAATAGAGAGTCAGCACGATAACCTCTTAGGTGAATGGGTTAAAAGGCAGGTTGCTGAATGCAACCTGCGCTAGCTTAACTCGAAACGTTTGCCATCCGGTATGTTTCTTGCTATCTAAGTTGGCGCGCGTGTAAAACGCATGGCTTTATTTTCTTTGATAATGCGCTGCCATACTAAGCGCTTTTCCTCATCACTGAAAAAGACCCAGTTCGATACTTCAAATGCGGTCCGCCCGCAGCCCATGCAGACCTCGTCAAAAAGGGTCGAGCAAACGCCAATACAAGGGCTATCGGGCAGATCATGAAGTTCGGAGGACATTGAGCTGTATGTATGAGGTTAGCGCTGAGTAAAGCAATCAAGTGGGGTTATTTTACAGTGTGCGCAGCTTTGACAAGTTGCTTTGCCATTTCTTGCAGCATATTTTGGGCGGCTTCATCTTTAAGTTGGCCTTGTTCATTGAAGGCGAGATGTGCTTGGCTTAGGGTGACCATCTGCGGCAAAACCTGACTATGCAGCGTTAGTGTCAATAAATGACGCAACGCTAAAAGTCCGCGATATCCTCCATAATAGCCTGGTGAAGCGCTGCCAAGCGCGAAGACCGGCTGGCCAAAAACAGCGAGTTTGCCGCCATTTTCATTGACGCGGGAGATCCAAGCAATCGTATTCAGCAGCAACGGTGTAACGCTGGCATTGTATTCGGGGCTGGCAATAAACACGCCCTGATGCGCAGCGATGGTGGTGTGCAAGGTGCGCGCTGCGGCTGGCACGCCGCTGGCTTGCTCTAGGTTGCCGTCATAAATTGGCAGCGGATAATCGGCTAAATCTAATAGCGTCACCTGTGCATTAAGCGCCTCGAGTTGCTGCGCGGCCGCTTTGGCTAGGGCAAGATTATAGGAACCGGTGCGCAGCGAACCAGCGAAGACGAGGATGCGAGGGGCGTTCATATAGGCCTTTAAAGTAAGATAGGTAGGGTTTGCAACAACAGAGCTGTAAGTTTATTACGACGGTATCGTATATTTTTTATAACGATGGTCGCTTTCAGGGGATTTTGGTGATATTTTTGCGTTTTTCAAGAGCAAGTTTCGCCTCGCGTTAAAATCAGGGTGCGCAAAATGAAGATTAAAATGAACCGCTGTCGAGCCATATCGCTTTTGCTCAATCTATTTCAAAGTTTTTTCCGCAGGCCACAGTTTTTGCTCGGTCTAATCTGTGTTGCCCCCTTTGCGTGGGCTGGCCCTAATGAGGCGCGGCTGAATATTTATAACTGGTCTGACTATATCGCAAAGGATACGATTGCAGGCTTTGAAAAGCAAGCCGGCATTAAAGTGCGTTATGACGTTTATGATAGCGCTGACACCTTGCAAGCGAAGCTTTTGACCGGGCGCTCCGGTTACGATGTGGTGACGCCCACGAGCAACTATGCTGGCCGGTTGCGCGCAGCAGACATTTTTGAGCCGCTCGATAAGTCAAAACTGCCTAATCTTAAGCATCTTGATCCGCAGCTTATGGCGATTGTCGCTGGCGCCGATCCAGGTAATCGTTATTTTGTACCGTGGGCTTATGGTACGACAGGTCTAGGTTATAACGTCACCAAAGTGCGCCAGGTGCTGGGCGCCGATGTGGCGTTGGATAGCTGGGACATTCTCTTTAAACCAGAGTATGTTTCAAAGTTAAAAAGCTGTGGCGTGTCGATGCTAGATGCGCCCGATCAATTGTTTGCCGCGGCGCTGCATTACCTTGGCAAAGCGCCTGATAGCACCAATCCAGATGACTACCGACAGGCGTTACAATTGCTTAAGCGGATTAGGCCTTATATCACGCAATTTAACTCATCGGGGTATATCAATGATTTAGTCGGCGGGGATATTTGTTTTGCTTTTGGCTGGTCTGGCGATGTTGTGATTGCCGGGCGGCGTGCGCGTGAGGCAAAGAAAGACTATCAAATTCAATACTTTATTCCACAGAGTGGGGCGCCGATTTGGTTTGATGTGATGGCGATCCCCAAAGATGCGCCGCATAAAGAGGCCGCGCTGAAATGGATAAACTATATCGAAACACCGCAAGTCCACGCGGCGATTACGAATCAAGTTTATTATCCGAGCGCAAATATGCTCGCTAAGCAGTACCTTGATCCCCTGGTGGCGAATGACCCGGCAATTTATCCCAGCCCTGAGATGATTAAAAAGCTATTTTTGCTTAAACCGTTGCCGCCTGAGACGGCGCGGTTAATGACGCGCTTATGGACTGAATTTAAAACCGGTTTTTAGTGTTTGTTTTTCTATTGTAAAGGTATTAAGTTTTAATGAGCAGAGATTCATCCCATGGCCCTACTGTTACGCCTGCTAAGCCACTGAGTCTGCACAGTCAGGAAAGCGATTTTGTCCAAATTATTGATGCCGTAAAGAAATTTGGCGCGACTACGGCTGTGCAAAATGTCAGTCTGTCGGTTAAACGAGGGGAAATTTTTGCTTTGCTTGGCAGTTCGGGCTGTGGCAAATCGACCTTGCTGAGGATGTTAGCGGGTTTTGAAACTTTGACGTCAGGCCGTATTTTGATTGATGGCGAAGATCTGGCTCAAATGCCACCATACCGGCGTCCGGTCAATATGATGTTCCAGTCTTATGCGCTTTTTCCGCATATGACGGCGCACGCTAATGTGGCTTTTGGCCTCAAACAAGAAGGCCGGCCCAAAGCGGAAATTCAAGAGCGTGTGGCCAGTGCGCTTGAGCTAGTGCAAATGAGCCACTTGGCTAAGCGCAAGCCGCATCAACTGTCAGGCGGTCAGCAGCAGCGCGTGGCGCTCGCGCGCAGTCTGGTTAAACGACCTAAATTGCTGCTACTGGATGAACCCATGTCGGCGCTGGATAAACAAATTCGGCAGCGCACGCAGATTGAATTGATGGATATTCTGGATAAAGTCGGCGTGACTTGCATTATGGTCACGCATGACCAAGAAGAGGCCATGGTCATGGCGGACCGAGTGGCGGTGATGACGGATGGGCGCATTGTGCAAATTGGCACGCCGCTAGAAGTCTATGAATATCCGAATAGCCGCTTTTGCGCTGAATTTATCGGCTCGACGAATTTTTTTGCGGGCACGATCGTAGAGGATGAAGCGGATCATATCTTTGTGCAAAGTCCAGATTTGCCTAAACCTCTATATGTGAGCCATGGTGTGATGGGACAGCTTGGCATGGAAGTGACGATTTCTGTGCGTCCAGAGCGGGTTGCTGTGACGCGCCAAGCGCCGGCGCAAAATTACAATTGGGCGCACGGTAAAGTCGACAATATTGCATACCGCGGGGGGTACACGCTTTACCACGTAATGCTTGATTCCGGCAAAATGGTGGTGGCGAATGTTTCCAGTTTAGCGCTTACGGAAATGCAAGCGCCGACTTACGACGATGAAGTCTTTATTAGTTGGAGCCCAGAGTCGGGCGTGGTGCTGACAAAATGAAGGCCTGGTTGCAACGCTTAGCCCCTCAAGGCCGCGCCGCCGTCATTGCCGGCCCTTATATTTGGCTCTTGCTGTTTTTCTTTGTCCCTTTTCTGTTAGTCGTCAAAATCAGCTTTGCAGATTTGCGGCTCGGGATTCCCCCGTATAGCGAGCTGGCAGTGCTCAAAGACGGGGTGCTTAAGATCACCCTGCAACTGTCCAATTATGCGTTTTTATTAACGGATAACTTGTACTTCGCCACTTATGTAAATTCACTGAAAGTGGCGGCGATTTCGACGGTGCTGTGCTTACTCATCGGTTATCCGATGGCGTATTACATTGCGCGCTCAAACCCAGTCACCCGTAATATCTTGCTGATGGCAGTCATGCTGCCTTTTTGGACTTCGTTTTTGATTCGTGTGTATGCGTGGATTGGGATTTTGAAGAATAACGGCTTATTGAATAATTTTTTAATCTGGGCCGGTTTGATCGAAACGCCAATCGAGCTTTATCACACGAATATTGCGGTATATATCGGGATGGTGTATTCATATCTGCCTTTTTTAGTGATGCCGCTCTATGCGCATTTAGTCAAAATGGATTTGCGTTTGCTAGAGGCTGCCCATGATTTAGGGGCGCGGCCTTGGAAAGTCTTTGTGCAAATTACGTTGCCGCTTTCCAGAAATGGCATTATGGCCGGTTGTCTACTGGTCTTTATTCCGGCGGTAGGGGAATATGTGATTCCAGAGTTGCTTGGCGGAGCCGATACTTTAATGATTGGCCGCGTCATGTGGAATGAATTTTTTAACAATGCTGATTGGCCTATGGCGTCAGCCGTCACTTGTGCCATGGTGTTACTGTTACTGGTGCCAATGGCGCTGTTTCAGCATTCTCAAGTGAAAGAGCTTTCTAGCAAGTCATGATCAAACCACATCGATCGTTACGCCTCGCTATGCTGGGCACGGGCTTCTTTTTTCTATACGCGCCGATTATCAGCCTGATTGTCTATTCGTTTAACGAGTCGGCTTTAGTCACGGTATGGACGGGTTTTTCTTTAAAATGGTATGAAGCGCTGCTGCATGACGAAGAACTGCTCGCGGCTGCCTGGCTCTCGCTCCGGATTGCGGCGCTCACAGCTTTCGCCTCGGTGGCAATTGGCACCTGGGCGGGTTTTGTGTTGGCGCGGATGGGACGTTTTCGCGGCTTTACGTTGTATAGCGCGATGATTAACGCGCCGTTGGTGATTCCTGAAGTGATTCAAGGGATCTCGTTGTTATTGCTCTTTGTCGAACTGAGTAATTTTTTAGGTTGGCCGACTGAACGCGGAATCCTCACAATCTGGGCGGGGCATGTGATGTTGGGGATTTCTTATGTGGCGATTATTGTCCAGTCACGCGTGCGCGACTTGAATCCAGCGTTAGAAGAGGCTGCGCTCGACCTTGGCGCAACGCCCATTAAGGTATTTTTTACGGTGACGCTCCCTTTAATTTCACAGGCTTTGATTGCGGGTTGGCTGCTATCATTTACGTTATCCATTGATGACCTCGTGCTGTCGTCCTTTTTGTCGGGACCTGGCTCGACAACCTTGCCGTTAGTCGTATTTTCGCGTGTGCGGCTGGGGTTGAATCCAGAAATGAATGCGCTGGCTACGATTTTTATTACAGTTGTAACAATTGGTGTCGTGATAGCAACCCATATGATGCAAGTCTCAGAGCGCAAACGCAAGATGCAAACCTTATAACCGCCCCTTCGTTTGCGCTCACTTTGATACAGTTTGTAATGGTTATTTATAAAAGCCTTGGCTACACTGATAAACATCTTCGGGCTATTAGAATTGCTTAGCGCGAATCAGCTATCACAACTTTTCTTGGCTTTGGGTCATGCGAAATAACTTTATTCGCTCTGCGCTACCGCCGGTTGCTTATTTAAGCGTACTGATGGCGTTAACTCTCATCCCTCGGTTAGCGCTTGGGGTCCCGGCAGCGCCAGATTCGCCTTATGCGCAGCGTAAGTCGAGCGCCGCCCCGTCCAGATTGGTGGCTACAATCAATGTAAAAAGTCAGACTGCGGCATATCGGAGCCCGGTCTACGCGCAGCGCGCGCAGGTGCGGCGCACGAAAAATGTGCGCCGCGTCGCATTTAAGCCATCCGCGCCATCGCTAGGGCGCTCCTTTGGCTTACATCAAACGCCAGATGCGCTTGCGTTGCGTTCAAGCGTTGCCTACGTGATTGATCAAAATACGAATGAAGCGCTGTTTGAAAAAAATGCGCAAGCCGTATTGCCGATTGCTTCAATTAGTAAGCTGATGACTGCGATGGTAACGCTGGATGCTAATTTACCGCTGACGGATATACTTGAGGTAAGCGTCGCAGATCGAGATCTTGAAAAAGGCACGGGCTCACGCTTATCCGTAGGGTCGCGCTTATCGCGCTCGGATATGCTGCATATTGCATTAATGTCGTCTGAAAACCGTGCCGCGGCAGCTTTGTCGCGCTACTATCCAGGTGGCCGCTTGGGGTTTATTACAGCGATGAACCAAAAAGCCCAAAGCTTGGGGATGAGAGATACGCGCTTTTTGGATCCAACCGGGCTTTCTAGCCATAATGTTTCTAGCGCGCGCGATTTGGCTAAAATGGTCAAAGCCGCTTATCAGTATCCATTGATCCGCGAGTTCTCAACTGATGCGAATCATAACGTCTTTACCAGCAGGAAGGCGCTGCAGTATCGCAGCACCAATGCGCTGGTGCGCAACCCAAGCTGGGAAATTGGTCTACAAAAAACCGGTTTTATCCGCGAAGCGGGTGAGTGTTTGGTGATGCAAGCCACGATTCAAAATCGCCCACTGATTATCGTATTGCTTGACTCGACGGGCAAATACTCGCGCCTGGGCGACGCTAAACGCATCCGCAGTTGGGTGGGCAATGGCGGCGTGCAGCATATCAGTCGGGCTGACGCTGCCGCCGATAGTTAAAAAGTAAGCTCTTATTTGGGTTGTTTGAGCACGTCACGGATTTCTCGCAACAGCAAAACATCTTCTGGTGGGGCGGCAGCTGGGGCGTTGGTTTGAGCGTCGCGCAAAGTATTAATAAATTTCATCATTAAAAAGACGACAAAGGCGAGGATGATGAAATTGAACACCACGGTAATAAAACTGCCATAGCCGAAAAGGGCGACGCCAGCTCCCTGTAAATCTTTATAAGAGTGAGGGTTGCCCTGAAAATTAGCGGGTATTGCGCCGAGCCGGATGAACCGATTCGAAAAGTCTAAACCGTCTGTAAATAGACTCGCAACTGGCATAATTAAATCTTTCACAACGGAATTCACAATCGTTGAGAAAGCGCCCCCGATAATGACGCCAATCGCTAAGTCCATCACATTACCTTTAATCGCGAATTTTTTGAAATCTTGGATTAACTTCATAGCGAGCCCCTGAGTTTAGAATGTTGTATAAAAAAAGCGGATTGACGCATGGCCTGACTATCTCTACCATCCATACCGGCTGTAATGGCCTCTCCAGTAGTTGTAGTTATAAAAATTATAAGACCAATAACCAGCAGGCCAACTGTAAATATTATAGGTGGGTCGCGGGTAATAGTACATGCCAGCGGTCTGTTCGAAGGCTGCCGCCCAGTTGTTTTCCACTAGCATTTGTGCGCCGACGGCATCATAAAATAGACGCTGCTGAGGGCTGAGCGGCGCCCCCGCTGAAGCAGCGGGAAGCTGGCTTAGCACTGTCGTGTACTCAGCCGATCCGGGCTGGGCGCAACCCGCTAACGCGAGAGAGAAAACCGTGAGTACACGGGCAACCGAGAGGCGCTTTAATGCAAGAAATTTTTGTCGCATAAATGAGATGAACTAAGGTGCTTAACGATATATCCTGTAAAAATTCAAAAATAACACAGCAAAGCAAGTAAAATACCTCTATTCGCGAAATTTCATAATGCTTAACGCTGACCTTCATTGCCATTCCAATTGTTCAGACGGCGTGCTTACGCCGGCGGAAGTCGCACGCTATGCGTATGCTGGCGGGGTGAAACTGTGGTCGCTGACGGATCATGATGAATTAAGCGGGCAGCACGCCGCGCATCAGGCGGCAACTGCGTTGGGAATGCAATATGTGTGTGGGGTTGAAATCTCGGTCACTTGGGCTGAGCGCACCGTGCATGTAGTTGGCTTGAATTTTAATCCAGACTGCGCCGCGCTCGTCAATGGCTTGGCTGAGGCCCGCCGTGGGCGCGTGGCGCGGGCGCAGGCAATGGCGACAGAGTTGGCCAAGGTGGGCATCAAGGATGCTTATGCCGGGGCCCTCCGTTACGCATCTAATCCCGATTTGATTGCGCGCACGCATTTTGCACGTTATTTGGTTGAAGCCGGTTTTGCGCCATCGCTGCCGGCTGTGTTTAAACGATATTTAATTGAGGGGCATCCGGGTTTTGTGCCGCATTGCTGGGCGCAACTGACCGATGCAATCAGCTGGATTAACGCTGCGGGTGGGGTGGCGGTGCTTGCGCATCCAGGCCGTTATCGCTTTACGCCGCGTGAATTTGAGATACTGTTGACCACTTTTAAAGAATTAGGCGGCAAGGCGATTGAGGTCATCACTGGCAGCCACACTAAGCAACAGTATCAAGAGTATGCGCAAATTGCGCGCCACTACGGATTTTGGGCTTCGCGCGGTTCGGATTTCCATGCGCCAAAAGAAAGTCGGACTGCTTTGGGCAGTTTGCCAGCGCTGCCGGCCGATTTAACGCCGGTTTGGCACGCTTGGCTATAGACGCGCTCAGCAATGAACAGGAACGACGCTCATCATGGATTTTGATTTTTTAAACTTAGCGCCCGCGCTTAGTTACAATAGCGGGCTATGGATCATTTAGTACAAACTATTGCGGTATACGCATTACCGGTTTTATTCTCGATTACCCTGCATGAAGCCGCGCATGCTTATGCTGCACGTCGATTCGGCGATAGCACAGCTTATATATTAGGACGGGTTAGTCTTAATCCAATTAAGCATATTGACCCGTTTGGGACGATTGCAATGCCGCTGATGCTTTATTTTGCGACGAACGGGGCATTTGTCTTCGGTTATGCTAAACCGGTGCCGGTGGCGTTTGGCAATTTACGCAATCCGCGTTGGCATAGCCTTTGGGTCTCGTTGGCCGGGCCGGGTTGCAATTTTGCGCAGGCGTTTGTCTGGGCCTTTGCGAGTATTCTGCTAGGCGCGCTAGGCGTCGATGAGCCTTTCTTTTTGCGCATGGCGATGGCCGGGGTACTGGTTAATTTAGCGATGTGTGTATTTAATCTGCTGCCGATGCCGCCGTTAGACGGCGGGCGGATCTTAGTTTCGCTATTGCCGCCGCGTGCGGCTTTGACGCTAGCTCGGCTTGAGCCGTATGGCTTTTTTATCGTGTTAGCACTCGTGATGACCGGCGTGTTAGGCGCACTATGGCTGCGCCCATTAATCGAACTGGGCTACGATATGATCGCTTTATTGTTAACTCCTTTTACTGCGCTGATGCGCTGATATTTATGCTGTTTCCAGATCGTATTTTTTCCGGTATGCGTCCAACTGGGGCGCTGCATCTTGGGCACTATCATGGTGTCTTGAAAAACTGGGGGCGGCTGCAATCTGAGTACCCATGCCTTTTTTGTGTGGTGGATTGGCACGCATTAACCACGCACTATGAAACGCCAGAAGTGATCGAGCGCCATGTGTGGGAAGTCTTGATTGATTGGTTGGCGGCTGGCATTGATCCAGCCCAAGCCACGCTGTTTATTCAAAGCCGCGTGCCTGAGCACGCGGAATTGGCGTTGCTGCTTGGTATGGGCACGCCACTCGGCTGGCTCGAACGGGTACCGACTTACCGTGAGCAAATTGAAAAACTCAAAGAGAAAGATCTCTCGACGTACGGTTTTCTAGGCTACCCAGTGTTGATGGCGGCGGATATATTGCTCTACCGCGCCTCGCATGTGCCGGTTGGCGCAGATCAAATACCCCATGTTGAAATGACGCGTGAAATTGCGCGGCGCTTTAACTATCTCTATGGTGGTGAGGCCAATTTTGAAGAAAAAGCCCTCTCCGCCGCTAAAAAGCTGGGCGGGCGGCGCAGTAAGCTTTACCATGAGCTGCGCAATGCTTACCAACAAGAGGGGGATAGCGAGGCGCTCGAAAAAGCGCGCGCGCTTTTGCAAGAATCGCAGAGCTTATCCATGAACGATCGCGAGCGGCTCTTCGGCTATCTTGAGGGTGCGCGCAAGCTCATCTTGGTAGAACCGCAAGCGCAATTGACTGAAGCTTCACGCATGCCTGGCCTAGATGGACAAAAAATGTCAAAATCGTATGGCAATACGATTGGCTTGCGCGAAGATGCACGCTCGATTGAAAAGAAAGTGCGCATCATGCCAACGGATCCGGCTCGCGTGCGGCGCACTGATCCTGGCGAGCCAGAAAAATGTCCGGTCTGGCAGTTTCATTTGTCCTATTCAGATGAAACCACGCAAGCCTGGGTGCAAAAAGGCTGCCGGAGTGCGGGGATTGGCTGCCTAGAGTGCAAACAACCCGTGATTGATGCTATTTTGCATGAACAGCAGCCGATGCTTGAGCGGGCTCAAAAGTATGTTGATGATCCTTCGTTGCTGCGCGCGATTGTCGCGGACGGTTGCGATAAAGCGCGCAAAGTCGCCCAAGAGACGATGCGTGAAGTGCGGGAGGCGATGGGCCTTTCTTACTCCTAATCACCCATTAAACTTAATGGCTTAATTTATTCTTAATGCGATGACTGGTTTGATAAAAGACCCTTCTATTTTTTCTGTGCGTGGCAGTATTGTCGCGTTGGTCACACCGATGTTCGAAGACGGCAGTTTGGATTTGCCTACCTTACGCGCATTAATTGATTGGCATGTAGAACAAGGCACCAAGGCGATTGTGATTGTGGGTACGAGCGGAGAATCGCCGACGGTCTCAATCGATGAACATCAGTTATTAATTAAAACTGCCGTAGAACATGCGGCAGCGCGCATTCCAGTGATTGCTGGCGCAGGCGGCAACTCAACGGCTGAGGCGGTGGCGCTGACTGAATATGCAAAACAAGTCGGCGCAGATGCGACTTTGCAAGTCGTGCCTTATTACAACAAGCCAACCCAGGCCGGGATCTTCCAACACTTTGCAAAGATTGCCGAGCAGGTCGATTTGCCGTTGATTTTATATAATGTGCCCGGTCGCACCGTGGCTGATATGAGCAATCAAACGATTCTAAAACTGGCTCAAGTACCTGGCATTGTGGGAGTTAAAGATGCAACTGGCAAACTGGAACGCGGGATTGAATTGATGAAATCCGCGCCGGCGCATTTTTCCATTTATAGCGGTGATGATCCGACGGCTGTGGCATTCATGTTAATGGGCGGCCATGGCAATATTTCAGTCACCGCAAACTTGGCGCCGCGGGCCATGAGTGATTTGTGCGTGGCGGCGCTGGCTGGCGAAGTGGCGCGTGCGCGCGCCATCCATATGCAGCTTTTAGCATTGCACCGCGATCTATTTATTGAATCGAATCCGATTCCCGTAAAATGGGCGCTGACGCAGTTAGGCAAAATCAAAAGCGGTATCCGCTTGCCACTTACGCCACTCGATGCATCTCATCACGCAGCTTTACAGAGTGCGTTACGCGAAGCATGTTTAGTCTAGCCATCGCTCCTCTTAAACTTGTTTACCTGCCGGCTGCGAGCCCGCTTTAAATCACATCCGATGAAATATATTAAGCCTTATTTTTTTGTCCAGTGCGCGACCGTGACGCTGTTAATGAGTTCTGCGCTGACTGGCTGTAGCACAGCCAACGAATGGTTTTCTCCAGATCGCGTCGATTATAAAAACGCGAAAGCAGCGCCTGCGCTTACGGTGCCGGCTGATTTAACGCCGCTCCAACATAGCGAATATTTTTCTGCGCTAACCCAGACCAAAATCGAGGCGTTGGGGACAACCGAGCAACGCGCGCAGGCCAAGCCTAATCAACTCTTAGGGCGTACCGCCCAGCCGGTTTCTTTAAGGCTCCAGGTTGAAGCAGACGACCATCAACGTTGGCTGGTGGTGGCAGGTTACACCCCTACGCAATTATGGCCATTATTACGGGCATTTTGGACAAGCAATGGTTTTACATTGACTTTAGATCGACCCGAAATGGGCTTAATGGAGACCGATTGGACCGAAAACCGCGCGCAAATTTCTAATGATTGGTTGCGCCGCGTGCTTGGCCAAGTGGCAGATAAATTATATTCATCCGGTATGCGCGACCGCTTCCGCATGTTAGTAGAGCAAAATGCCAACGGCACAACGGCCATTTCAATTACCCACCGCGGGATGGAAGAAGTATTAATTGGCCGCTTCCAAGAAAGCTCGCGTTGGCAAGATCGGGCGCGTAGTCCAGAGCTTGAAACCGCGTTATTGAAGCGCTTGATGGAGCAATTTGGGTTGACTGCTGCGCAGGCGGAGCAGCTTAACCTTAATGCGCGCCGACAGAGCGTAAAGTAAGCGCTAGCGATAGTAGGGGGCGCTTGGCCCCCTATACTAACGAGATAGTGATTTGATGCTTATTGACCCGCAGGTGTCGTTGTGCCAGTTGCGGCAGGCGTATCTGAAGAAGCGGCACTCGGGGCGCTGCTGGTTTCAGTTGGCGGGGTAGTCGTATCCGGTGTGGCGACCGCATCTGCCGCAGCAGGCGCTGTAACGGCCGGCGTTTCGCTAGAGGCGCTAGCCGCAGGCTCGCTGGCTTTATTACATGCAGCTAAAACCAGAGCGGCCATCAAAGAGGCGAGGAGTAGGCTTTTTTTCATCATTACGTCCTTTTACAGTTAAAGTGGGCAATAGAGTGTGCTACTTTTTAATCCAATACTGGCTGAGAGGCGTTAAAGCAACTTAGCCAATCGCACCAGGCTCTACAATATCAGCTCCTTAACCGCTTCGCTATTGCAGAACGGTTAGCAATGTTACAAAATCTTTCGGCGTGGCTACAACCCAAATAGCGCATATTTTCTTAGCATCAGATGAAAATTCGCAGCGTATAATATCGTCTGTGTTGTGGAGAGTTAATGATGAAGATTGCAAAAAATACTGTAGTGTCCCTTTCTTATACCCTGTCTGATGCGCAAGATATTGTGATCGAAAAAAGCAGTGAGCCGATGGTTTATCTGCATGGCGAATATGATGGCGTGTTTCCAAAGGTTGAGAAAGCGTTAGAAGGGCAAGAGCTTGGATTTGAAACTAAAATTCAACTCGAACCCAGCGAGGCGTTTGGCGATTATGATGCTGAACTGATACGCGTTGAACCACGTAGCCGCTTTCCTGAAGTGCTGGAAGTAGGGATGCAGTTTGAGGGCATGCTGGACGAGGATGAAGACGGCGAAGAAGATGAAGAGGAAGATAAAGACGACGATTACGATGACGAAGATGATTTGCCGATCTACATCGTCACTGATATTGCCGACGATCATGTCGTCCTAGATGGCAACCATCCGCTTGCTGGCATGGCGCTCAGATTTGAGCTAAAAGTGATCAACGTGCGCGCTGCAACGGCTGAAGAAATTGATCATGGTCATGTGCATGGGGAGGATGGCCTCGAGCTGCTGCCTTCCGATTCAACGGATGACGATGCTTCGCCCCTGCTGCACTAAACTTTAAAAATCTAAAAAATTTAAAATCTCAATACGAGTTCCCCCCACTGGATGTCTAAGCATCCTTGGGGGTGTATCTGTTTTATTCGGTTTCTGTCGCTAGCGCATGTAATTCAAATAATAGATCCAGCGCTTCACGCGGCCGCATTTCCTCTGGATTAAGGGCGCGCAACTTTTTAAGGGTGGCGTGCTCCATTTGCGCAGCACATTCTCTCTCGTCTGGCTCGCTAACAGTGGGCGTAACGCTATTGAAAAGATCCAATTGTGGCGAAGGGCGATTTAATGCCTGCTGTTCCAATTGTTGCAGGTGTTTGCGGGCAGTGCGAATCACGCCGGGCGGCACGCCTGCCAGTTGAGCGACTTGTAAACCATAACTTTGGTTGGCGGGACCTTCGTTGACGGTGTGTAAAAACACAATCCCTTGTTGATGCTCGGCCGCAGATAAATGTACATTAGCGGCTTGCGAAAATTCATCAGGGAGTTGTGTCAGCTCAAAGTAATGGGTGGCAAATAGCGTATAACAACCGTTTACGTTAAGTAAATGTCGCGCAATCGCCCAGGCCAGCGCTAAGCCATCAAAAGTCGAAGTGCCGCGGCCAATTTCATCCATCAGCACTAAGCTCTCCGGAGTGGCATGATGCAAAATAGTCGCGGCTTCCGTCATCTCAACCATAAAGGTTGAACGTCCTCCCGCCAGATCGTCGGCTGCGCCAATGCGCGTAAAAATCCGGTCAACCGGCCCCAAGCGCGCGCGTTGCGCTGGTACATAAGAGCCGATATAAGCCATCAGCACCAGCAATGCGGTTTGCCGCATAAAAGTAGATTTGCCGCCCATATTCGGGCCGGTGATAAACAGCAGTTTGCGCTGCGCGGAAAGCCGGCAATCGTTCGGGATAAAGCGCTCAATTTGCGCCGCTACTACGGGGTGGCGTCCTTGCTCAATTTCAATCCCGCTTTCATGCGTTAATTCCGGCGCAGTCCAATGATGCAGGCGCGCGCGTTCGGCAAAGGTCGCCAGTACATCGAGTTCAGCCAAAGCGGATGCGATGCGTTGGCATTGCGCTATATAAGTCAGTAGCGTTTGCAGCAATTCATCGTATAGGGTTTTTTCGCGCATGAGGGCGCGTTCTTGGGCGGACAAGGCTTTATCTTCAAACGTCTTGAGCTCTGGAGTGATGTAACGCTCCGCGTTTTTTAGGGTTTGTCGGCGCCGATAATCAGCCGGGACTTTATCCGTTTGGCCGCGGGTTACCTCAATAAAAAAGCCATGCACTTTATTGTATTCAACCCGTAAATTCGCAATTCCGGTGCGGGTGCGCTCACGAGTTTCTAATTCCAGTAAAAACTGACCGCAATTTTTGGAAATCGAGCGTAACTCATCGAGTTCTGCGTCGTGGCCGTTAGCAATCACGCCGCCATCACGAATCAGTGCCGCCGGCTCAACGGCAATCGCTTGTTGCAGTAAAGCCAGGCACTCAGCCGGAGGCTCCAGCGCTGCGCTTAACGTTGTGAGCAAAGCAGCGGATTGAGTGAGAGGGGCTAAGTGAGCGCTGATGCTTGGCAATTGCTGTAATGAATCGCGTAGGCTGGCTAAATCGCGCGGGCGGGCGTTTAAGAGGGCAATACGGCCTGTAATTCGTTCAATATCGGCAATCTGCCGCAGGCTCTGGCGTAATTCAAGTAAGCCATCGCCCGCGCCAGGCGGCGTGACTTGCAGCCAGGCGGTGACGGCTTGTTGCCGGGTCTGGGCAATCTGCGCGTCGCGGGGGGGGTGATGCAGCCAATGGCGCAGTAATCTGCTGCCCATTGAGGTACAGCAGGTATCTAGCACTGAGAGCAAGGTTGGCGCATCGGTGCCACGCAGGGTTTCAGTGAGTTCAAGATTACGGCGGGTGGCCGGATCAAGACTAATATATTGCGTTTCTTGTTCAACTTGTATGCTGCGTACATGGCGCAGTTGTTGACCTTGAGTGGCGGCGGCATAGAGTAATAGCGCGCCCGCTGCGCCACAGGCGGCAGAGGGCGCATGAACCCCAAAGCTATCCAGGTTGGCGACAGCCAGTTGCTCGCATAAACGCGTATGCCCTGCATCCAGATCGAAATGCCAGCTTGGAACGCGGGTTAATGCGCCAGACCAATGAGGCGGCGCTGCCGCGCTATTGTCAGCGACAAGAATTTCAGCCGGGCGAATCCTCTCAAGCAGCGCTGGCAAATCAGTTGGATTGGTCTCGGCCAGTCGCAAAGCGCCACTGGCTAAATTAAGCCAGGCTAGGCCCAGCGTCTGGGTGCGGTTACGGCGGTTTTGCACTGCCGAAAAAGCCAGTAAGCAGGCATCTTGCTTATCCGAGAGTAGGGCGGCATCGGTCAAGGTGCCAGGTGTGACAATGCGCATGACTTTGCGCTCAACCGGCCCTTTTGAAGTATTGGGATCGCCAATTTGCTCGCAAATAGCGACAGATTCCCCAAGTTTGACCAATTTTGCCAGATATTGCTCAAGCGCATGGTAGGGGACGCCCGCCATTTTGATCGGCTGTCCAGACGATGCGCCGCGTTGTGTGAGCGTCACATCGAGTAGGCGCGAGGCTTTTTCCGCATCCTCGAAAAAAAGTTCATAAAAATCCCCCATCCGATACAGAACTAGGGTGTGCGGGTGCTCAGCCTTAATCCGCAGATATTGCTGCATCATTGGCGTATGGCCGCTGAAATCGCGCGAGTGGGGCGGGTTGTTAGAGATAAAAGAGTCTTCGTTGAGTGGCTGAGAATGCATATTTCGGTCTAAGAAAGGCTTGCGTGCTGGCTTTTTGTTAGGCGTTAGTCTAATCCAGTTTGACACTTAAGACGCGGAATCTCGCGTCAAAAATACTACGCCTTACGGGTTAGACTTTAAATCGCTGATATTTTTTATTTCGTTGTCGGTCTAAACTTGACAAAGATTTACAATAGATTATCTTAGAAGACCATCGATTGATTTCGATTTGATTATAAAACGATTAACTAAACGGGGTTTGTTATGTCTGTCATGCATTTTCTGGGGAAAATTCTAAAAACTTTACGGGATAAATGGGATCTAGCTCGGACGCGCTCAGCATTAGGGCTGTTGGATGATGAAGCCTTAAAAGACGTGGGTTTAACGCGGGCGCAAGTCTGGGAAAATCCAAGATTAGCAAATTGGTTAAGAAACGATCCTTATCGTCATCATAAAGCCAGCTAAGATTATTACTTTATATTTTTATCGATACCTGAGTAAATCATAAATAACAGGTATCGATATTTTAGTTTAAATAAGATAAATATAAACCTAATATTATCAACTATATATTCGAGTGCTCCGCAATAATGCGTTGAATTTCTTCTTCTGCCTGCGCCCCAGATTGATCGAATACGTTGGTTTGATATGAGAAAGGTATTTGCAGCGGATCGGCTTTAGCATCAGGCAACGGATGGAGATCGATCGTCGCGTGCATCGATAGACCAAGGCGGAGCGGGTGCTGTTCTAGCTCGCTAGGATCAAGCGCGATTCTAACCGGCAGCCGCTGCACGACTTTAATCCAATTACCCGTCGCATTTTGTGCCGGCAAAAGCGAAAACGCGCTGCCCGTGCCGGCTGAAAACCCAGCCACATGGCCGTGATAGACGACTGATTTGCCGTACATATCTGCGCTTAGCGTAACGGGCTGACCAAGCCGAATTTGTTTAAGTTGAACTTCTTTAAAATTTGCGTCAACCCATACATGATTGAGCGGCACCACCGCCATCAAAGGGGTCCCGGGGGCCACACGTTGTCCGACTTGAACCGAGCGCTTAGCGACATAGCCTGTAATTGGAGCGGGCAACGTATTACGTGCATCGTTCAGCCAAGCGCTGCGTACTTTCGCCGCAGCGGTCAGCACATTCGGATGCGAGGCAAGCTGAGTGCGGCCTGTAAGCGCGCGGCTTGAGACGAGTTGCTCTTGGGCTACACGCAGGGCTGAGCGGGCGGACGCAACCGTATTTTGGGCATGCTCGATTTCTTCAACCGATAGCGCCCCCGATTCCGCCAATACTTGCCGGCGGCGCAAATTACCTTGCGCCCGCTCGAGCTCAGTTTGGCGTTGCGCTAGATAAGCTTGGTTAGTCGTATTACTGGCATAGAGTGTACGGACCTGGCGTACCGCTTGCGCAAGTCCTGCTTTGGCTTCTTCTAGCGCGAGTTTGGCGTCGGCTGAATCGAGCCGCACCAGGGGCGCGCCGACCTGTATCAGTTGTGTATCGTCAGCATAAACCGCAACTACGGTGCCAGTCACTTGCGGCGTAATTTGGACGATACTGCCATTGACATAGGCATCGTCTGTGGTTTCGTAAAAACGCGAGTGCAGAAAATAATATAAGCCATACCCGATAGCGGCGCTGGCAATGAATGCGCACAGCGTGAGCAACATGCGTTGGCGTTTGCGATTGGGCGGTTCGTTGACGGTCACTGGGGCAGGAGATTGCCGCTGAGTGCCACTCATATTCTTTTCCTTTTTGAAGCGAATTTGGATTCTAGCATCCTACTTTTTGGGCTAAAGCCAGTATGCTCGAGCGAAGTTGTTGCAGCAAGAACGATAACACGAGATTATTTTTTATGCATGATAGGCTGAGCCTCCCATTGCCCATGCACGACCTTATAGACGATGGCCTCGCTTTGCTTTAAATCGCCATGCTCATCATAAGCCAGCGTTTCTACTGTGACCGCAGGCATTTCAGTTTTAGCCAGGTAAGGTAAGTATTTTTCGGGTTCAGTTGAATCTGCGGTTTTCATTGCAGTAAACATGGCCATCGCGCCATCGTAGGCATAAGGTGAGTAAATCCGTACTTTTTGGTGAAAGCGTTTTTCATATTTCTCTACATATTCTTTGCCGCGTGGCATTTTATCGAGCGGCAGACAGATCGATGAGGCTATTACACCTTCCGCGGCTGGCCCAGCCACTTTTAAAAAAGCCTTGGATTTAATCCCTTCGCTACCCATTAAAACAGCGTTTATACGCAGTGCCCGCATTTGTTTCGCCATGGCCGCCGCTTGCGCATCAACCCCTCCATAAAAAATCGCTTGTGGATGACTCCGCTTGAGGCGAGTTAAGAGAGCCTTAAAATCAATCGTTTTGTCGTTACTATATTCACGGCCAACGATTTTGAGGCCCTCGGCTTGGGCGGCGGTTTTAAATTGATCGGCTAAACCCCGACCATAGGTTGTGCGGTCATCGACAATCGCGACGCGTTCCAATTTAAGTTTTTTGGCGGCATAAGCACTGACCGACGCACTTTGCTGGAGATCCGACGCGAGCATGCGAAAGGTGGTTTTAAAGCCTTGTTGGGTATACTGAGGAGCTGAAGCCATGGCGATTTGGGGAATGCCAGCTTGAGCGTAAATATGAGAAGCAGGAATGGTAGTGCCCGAATTAAAATGACCCAGAACGCCCTTAATATTTTGATCCACCAGATTTTTAGCTGCTCTAATAGCCATCTGAGGATCGGCGCGGTCATCTTGCATGCGCAGTACGATCCGAACGGGCTTGCCTTCAATTACAGGTGCAGTTGCATTGAAATCTTCAACTGCAAGAATCACGCCATTTAGAAAATCTCGGCCGTAATGAGCTTGTCCGCCAGTGATAGGCACTGCGCATCCAATCTTGATTTCGGCGATATTCTGCGCATTTTGCGCCGCGGCGCTGCAACTGATGCCCAGCATCCATCCTGCTAGCAGGATGGGGTTTATGTGTTTAAAAAACCGTTCCATTGCTCCTCCATTCTCCTGATGGTTTTATGGCTTAATCGTACTACAGTGCTAGCGAATGCAGAGTTTTTAAGCGTTTGGCACGTAACGTCTCATTCTTTGCCAAGTTTACTTACAACTGTCTCAGATTGAGATAACCAAGCGTAGTTTAGCTGACGTCATTTTATATATTGACCCCCCATCATATGCTGAATGTAGCATAAATGATGCGTGACTTCTAAAAGCGGCGCTGGCTTCTTTCCGTATATGAGGTATCGTCGTATTTTGGGAGATTGTGAGGTTTGCCGTTGCTCGATTTGATTGACATTTATGCAAAAAACTTTTTTGGGTCAATTCAAAAGGTAGTCAACGCCACGCCATACTAACGACAGTGAACGCGCCATTCGCGATCACGTGAAAAAGCAAAAGATCAGTGGCGGCACGCGAAGCGAGCTCGGGCAGCAATGTCGCGATACTTTCTCCAGCCTAAAGAAGACCTGCCGCAAGCTGAGTATCTCGTTCTGGGATTACCTCACCGACCGCATTTCATGCAGCGATCAAATCCCGCTTCTTCCTCATCTCGCCGAACAACGTATTGCTGCCTCCGCTTAAGAAGTTTGCTGACGTTCGCCCCGGGTTATCGAGAAGATACATTTTCTGCTTCGGAGCAATAGCCAAATTATGGGTTTTTAGGTCTTATTAAGGCGAATTAAGCATGAATTTTCCGAAGCAAATTTAACGTAAAATTGCGCTAGTAAAACTTTGAATAAAAGTCGAATAATTTCGGAAGTTTTGGAGTTGTCTATGTACTAGCTCGAGACATTGAGTTTTATTCGGTGAAAGCAATACTGTTGAATGGTGTATTCAAAGGCAAGTAAACACGAACTATAAGAGGAGTAGCTAGCATGTTGCCCATTTCAAGTTTTAAAATTCCACAAACTTCTAACACTTCAACTCGCTCTAATCTGTTGACACAGATTGATGCACCTCATGAGCAAGCGAACGGAGAGGGACAGAGCATTGTGCAAGCCAGCGAAAACTGTGTGGTGAGCAATCAACTCTATGGAGAGAGCCATACAGTCACAACGAACTTTTTCTTAACGGCTTCCGATTCAAATACCAAGTTGATATTTGAAAAGTTGAATGGCCATGCAGAGGCCTCGCGTTACAAACCTTTGGCCCAATTAGGCACACATATTGAAGATCTAAGGGCTGCCTACCTCAATGTGCTCGAAGAAGTCGATGAAATAAGAGACGGCCTCACATTATATATCCCTTCTGAAGGGCAGGAAACAGCGGATAGCAAAATTACATTTACGCTTATTGATAAAGTACGGGAGTTTTTATCGTCTAAGAAAAAAGTGCTTTTACTACTTGGCGAGGCGGGTTCGGGTAAATCGACCTTCAATCGAGATTTGACACGCACGCTCTGGGTTGAATATCAACAATCCCCTGCTGCGCCTATCCCAATCTTTATCGCGCTTGCCGAGCATACGCCGTCTTGTAAAGATTTAATAGAGAGCTATTTGCTGGAACAAAAGTTTTCGCCAGAAGAGATTGCTGTGCTTCGAAAAGAAAAACGGTTGGTTTTTATTTTAGATGGCTTCGATGAAATAAAAGATCGTATGCAAGCATTTTATACGCAGAATAAGCTCGATCACTGGAATAATGCTCAAGTCATTATTAGTTCGCGCCCCGAGTATCTTGGACATGGTTATCGCAGCCAATTTCAGAAACGGGGCCAAACCTCTGCTTTACAAGAGTATTGGATTTCTCCAATTTCAGGCGATTGGATGGCGGCTTATATTAAAAATTATATTCAGCATGCCGAGCGCGCAGAGTGGAGTTTTGAACGGTACCAAGCCGCGCTAGATAGCTGGCCCGCTTTAAAAGAATCGATTCGCCGTCCTTTTTTGCTTAAGATGACGCTCGAACTTTTACCTAGTCTAACTGAAAGCAAATCGACAGCACCGATTACCCGCATTGCATTGTATGACGAATTTATATCACGTTGGTGGAGTCGCTCAGAAGAGCGTTTGCATCATATTGAATTGACGGATAAAGAACGAGAAGTATTCAAGCGCTTAAATGAAGAGAATTTTTTAGCACATGGAATCAAGTTTAGCCAAGATTTGGCGATAGGGCTGCATCGAGCGCAAGCTGTGGTAGTGATGTATTCAGAGGCAGTTGATGGTAAGCGTGAAGATGATTGGCGTAAGGAATTTTTAGGGAACTCTGAAAAAGCGCGACTGCTGCGTTTTAATGCGCCGTTAATCCGTCAAGGAGATCAGTACTGGTTTATCCATAAATCGATCCAGGATTATTGTGTGGCACGAGCGATTTGTGGGCCGCAATTTAACAGTGCTCAGCCGGCCATTAATGCAGTGTTGAATCGATTCTTGGTAGTGGATGAACCGCTGATTCTCGATTTTTTAGCAGAACGGGTTAAGCAATATCCTAGCTTTAAAGCACATTTGCATGCATGGATAGAATCCTCTAAAAACCCTAACACTCCTGTGACAGTGGGTGCTGCGAATGCGATCACGATCTTGGTGAGAGCAGGGATACAGTTTAACGGAGCGGATTTAAATGGAGTCCGGATACCTGGGGCGGATTTGAGTTATGGTGTATTCGACTCAGCTCAGCTGCAAGGATCGGATTTGAGGGGGGTGAATCTTCGCACGAGCTGGCTGCGAGAGGCGAATTTGAGTGGGGCGCAGATGGCGGATGTGCAGTTTGGAGAATGGCCTTATCTGGAAGAAGACAGCAATGTGGAATCATGTGCTTATTCACCGGATGGGGAAAACTACGTGGTAGGTCTTGCGAACGGAAAGATCAGAGTGTATTGGACTTCGAATTGGGAAAAGATGCATACCTTAAAAGGCCATACAAACGTTATTGGGAGCGTGATGTATTCGCCGAGCGGTTTGCAGCTAGCGTCGGGGAGTGATGATAAGACAGTGCGGCTGTGGGACCCGCGAAGCGGAGCGCTGCTTCACACCTTAGAAGGCCATACGGGCTGGGTTACTAGCATGGTGTATTCGCCGAGCGGTTTGCAACTAGCGTCGGGGAGTGATGATAAGACGGTGCGGCTGTGGGACACACAAATCGGAGCGCTGTTTCGCACCTTAGACGGTCATACAAGCAGAGTGAATAGCGTGGTGTATTCGCTGAGCGGTTTGCAACTAGCGTCGGGGAGTGATGATAAGACGGTACGGCTGTGGGACACACAAAACGGAGCCCTGTTTCGCACCTTAGAAGGCCATACAAGGGAGATTAAGAGCGTGCTGTATTCGCCGAGCGGTTTGCAGCTAGCGTCAGAGTGTAAAGGTCATACGGTGTTGTTATGGGACCCGCAAAGCGGAGCCTTGGTTCACACCTTAGAAGGCTATACAGGAAGTGTTAAGCTACTCTATTCGACGAACGTTAGTAGCATGGCGTATTCGCCGAGTGGTTTGCAGCTAGCGTTGGGGGGCGATGATAACGCCATCCGTCTTTGGGACTCTCAAAGCGGAGCGCTGGTCCACACCTTAAAAGGCCATACAAGCAGTGTGAATAGTGTGACGTATTCGCCGAATGGTTTGCAGCTAGCGTCGGGGGGCGATGATAACGCCATCCGTCTTTGGGACTCTCAAAGCGGAGCGCTGGTCCACACCTTAAAAGGCCACACAAGCAGTGTGAGTAGTGTGGCATATTCGCCAAGCGGTTTGCAGCTAGCATCGAGGGGTGAGAATTTAATGTCGCAGGCTGATAATATGGTGCGGCTGTGGGAGGTGCAAAGTAGAGTTCTGGCTTACGCTTTAGAAGGCCACACAAGCAGTGTGAATAGTGTGGCGTATTCGCCAAGCGGGGAGCAGATCGCCTCGGGCAGTTGGGATAATACGGTCCAGCTGTGGGACGCGCATAGCGGAGCGCTGGTCCACGCCTTAGAAGGCTACATCAATGTGAGTGGTGTGGTGTATTCGCCGAGCGGTTTGCAGCTAGCGTCGGTGAATGGTTACGAGGTGCAGGTATGCGACCTGCAAAGCGGAGCGTTGGTTCACACCTTAGAAGGCCACAGATACGCAGTGACTAGTGTGGCATATTCGCCGAGCGGGGAGCAGATCGCCTCGGGCAGTTATGACAATACGATCCGGCTGTGGGACGCGTATAGCGGAGAGTTGGTTCACACCTTAGAAAACCACACAGGAGGTGTGACTAGTGTGGCGTATTCGCCGAGCGGTTTGCAACTAGCGTCGGGGAGTGATAGTGAGACTGTGCGTATATGGGATCTGCAAAGCGGAGCTTTGGTTTATACCCTAGAAGGCTATGGTAATCGCATAACATATTCGCCGAGCGGCTCACACCTAGCGTTGTGGGGGAGAAAGTTGGATGGTAGGGCGGTGAGGATATGGGACCTGCAAAGCGGAGCCGAGGTTCGCACCTTAGACGGTCATACAAGCAGTGTGAAGAGCGTGGTGTATTCGCCGAGCGGTTTGCAGCTAGCGTCGGGGAGTTATGATAAGACGGTGCGGCTGTGGGAGGCCGCATCTGGAGAGTGTTTAAGAATTATAGACGGATTTAATTGGGGTTTCAATAGCGTAGGCTGGAAAGGGAAGCACGAGGAATCTTATCTGTTGACAGGCAGTGATGATGGTGTAGTGCGCCAGTGGTCGATTAAAAAAGAAGTAGAAGGGTATAAAGTGCAGCTGGATTGGACATCATGGCATAAAGAACTGAACGTGAGAGGTATATTAGTGGACGGAGTAAAAGGGCTAAGCGAAAAGAATAAGAGGCTGTTAGAGCAAAGGGGGAAGCCAGGGTATTGGGACTTAGAAGGGGATGATGAGTTTTCCTTTGAATCAGGTGGAGTGAGTGAAATATTTTTGGAAGGGGATTCGGACGGTTTATTATCTAAATCGGATAAGCTTTATGAAATATCTTCAGAGAAAGAGGGTCTTGTAGAATCAGATACAAATTGCTATTCAGAAAAACTGTCTCAAAATGCCTCGAATTTAGCTAGCATGTCGATTCAAGAAAGCTTGGATTTAAATGTAGAGGATATTAATTGCATTCAGAGTGAGTTTTGGGCTGATTTAGAGCAGGGAAAACAATCAGGCTTTTTTAGTAGCTTAACTGGGAATGAATTATTGCTCTCATCGGCAGAGCCTGATGGAATCTGGCCTGAGGGAGAACTTGTTGAGGAGGAAATACCTGATGCTGAATTTCCTTCGAAAAAAAGAGCCCATTCTATAAGTTCAATTTCTTTAGGGATAAATAGAAAGAAAGGAAGGGAAGATGATAGTTCTTTCTGAGAATCCTGTAACTTGGCGGTAACGCGTTTCCGTTTCAAGTGCCCAGGCAGGCACCGATGTTGAAGGTGTTGACTTCGGCAATCTCGGCAAGCAAAACTTTGCTGGCTTTTCGGTTAAATTCGGGAAGCCTGACATTTGTCGGATCGATTTTAAAGTTTCTGACAGGCTCAAAATCAGTGATCGGATTGATACGCTACCGGAGTTCAACCCGCCAAGGGCCTAAGTCTCCCGCAGCTTAAACAATCCCACCATTCACACCAATGACCTGACGTGTAATATAAGCTGCTGCATCAGACATTAAAAAACTGACTAATGCGGCAACTTCAGAAGGAGTTCCTACCCGCTTCATCGGCACTTCTTTTGAGGCTTGCTCGCGCAATTCCGTATTGATCATCTCAGTTGCAATAATGCCGGGAGCAACGCAATTGACTGTGATCGCACGGCTTGCGAGCTCTAGTGCCAACGCTTTGCTTGCTCCGATTAAGCCTGCTTTGGCAGCGCTGTAGTTCACCTGTCCACGGTTGCCAATCATGCCAGACACTGACGAGATCGTAATAATGCGCCCGCCGGCTTTCGCGCGCACCATAGGCATCGTGAGCGGATGTACAACATTGTAAAAACCATCAAGGCTCGTATCAATTACCGTATCCCAGTCCTCACCGCTTAGCGCAGGGAAAACCGCATCGCGTACCACGCCTGCATTACACACAATGCCATAATAAGCTCCGTGGGCCGCCACATCCTCTGTCAGTATCTTCGAGCATAGCGCGCGCTCACGCACATCAAAGCGCAGTGCCTGGGCTTGCCCGCCCTGCGCCACAATGCCTGCCACCACTGCTTGCGCTTCAGTCCAGCCACTATGAGCGTGGATCGTTAGCGCAAAACCATCAGAGGCGAGCTGCTCGGCAATAGCGCGGCCAATACCTCGGCTTGCCCCTGTCACTAATACGCGGCGTCTCATTTAATTGACTCCTCAGGAATTCTAAATCGCTGCAATTTTAATCATTCGTGCAATATTTTTACATCCGTACAGCACTTTTAATCAGCGTCAGCTGCGAGGCGCTATCCCACGCTCCTGTTAACCTCAATCAGGCGATGGGAAAAAAGCAGGGGAGCGCTGATTCAACTAGAACTACTATGCTGATGCATAAAAGCCGAAAAATCCGGCGGCTGGAACACTTTTAGTACAGCCTTGGCCGCGAGCTCAGCATCCTGCCACAACGCGCAGTCATACGCCCGGTTACCATCAGCTAACGCTAATATTTGTTGAACATCTACTTTCAGTAATGTATTCGCCTCGAACGCTTCACAAAAGGCCTGATACTGGCGTGAACCTAATAGCACACCAGGTTGTGGCGGTCCACCATTGGCTTTAGCAGATAAGCTCGCATGGGCGGCCATGGCCTGCGCCATTAATTCGAGACCAATCCATGCTGGCATGCGTGCGTCAGGATCAGCATACCAAGCGTCGCCACGCACTTGATACTCAGCACTGAGCGTTTCGTTGGCAAAAGCCGTGACCCGGTCAAGCAATAACATTGTGCCGCGATGCGGCAGTAAAGTTTCAATCTCAGGAAACCCATGAGGGGAGTTCATGGCCAACATTTTATCGCTCACCTTAATCGCTCCATCTACCACTCACCTCAAAATCCCATAAAAAAATCAGCCGCCAATGATAAGACTGACATTGCTGCCACCAAAGGCAAACGAATTACTCATGCAGGTCCGCTGCCGCAAACCTTGCCCAAGCTGTACCAAATCAAGCTGTGGCAGTTGCGGATCAGCTTCCCCATCCCAGATATGCGGCGGCAAAGAGGGCGTCATACCATTGAGTAGCAGCCAGCAAAAACCCAGCTCAGTTGCACCTGCTGCTCCCAGCAAATGCCCGACCAATGGCTTAGTGCCACTGGTCGGCACACCAGCCGGAAACACACGCTGCATTACGCGGCTTTCCATTTCGTCATTTTTTGGAGTAGCGGTCGCATGCAGATTGACGTAGCCAATTTGAGATGGAGTGAGCGCCGCATCGGCAAGTGCCGCGCGCAAGGCCATTTCAGCGCCGCCCCCTTGTGGATCAGGCGCAGAAATATGATACGCATCACTTGCTTCGCCTACACCCAAAAGTGCAATCGGCGCTTCATCACGGCTCATAATAAAAAGGGCCGCCCCTTCACCAAGGTTAATCCCACGGCGATTGCGACTCATTGGATTAGCGCGCTGCGGACTGATCGACTCTAAAGCACTAAAACCACCCAAGGTCAAACTACTCAGCGTATCTACCCCACCCAATACAACGGCATCACATAAATCAGCCTGTAACCACCGGCGGGCCACCGCGAAGACTTTTGCGCTTGAGGTGCAAGCCGTCGAAATAGTATACGCAGGGCCTGTCACATCAAGTACTTTAGCCAAGAATGGCGCAGCTGCACCGATTTCAACTTGCTGGTAGTCATAGCCGGCAGGTGCTGCCCGACCGGCGGCCCATTCAGCGAGCATGGTTTCGCCTGCGACAATGCCCGAAGTTGTCGTACCCAACACCACGCCAATCCGGGAGCGGCCATAGCGAGACAATACCTGTTCAAGCTCGATTTCTATGGTTGCCAAGGCAGCTAGTAATAGGCGGTTGCTACGACAGTCATCGCGCACCAACGCCGCCGGCGGTGCTGGCAACGCTTGGCTCACTCGACCTACAGGCAAGCTGCCAAACGCATCACTCACCGGTGCAGTGACCATACTCGAAGTATCGCCCTCAGCTAAGCGACGGGCAATCACGGCTAGATTATTACCCAGCGCATTGATCATGCCAAGGGCACTTAAATAGTAGCGGGGTTTATTCATCAAGCATTCTAGGGATAGGGGTGAACACACTCAGCAAACGGCAGAGAGCATCGGCTCTAATTTATCCAATAGCTCGCGTGGTAATACAAACTGCAATGCTTGAGTCTGTGCATCCACTGCCACTTGAATCGTATAACCTTTTGTCAGCTGCGCGCCACTTTCCCGGTCCGTAATTAAATAACCGATTTTAAGCCGGCTTTCATATTCGACGAGCTTAGCGCTTACGTCCAGCAACTGGCCATAGCGAGCAGGTCGCAAATATTTCAGCCGACATTCAACCACCGGCCACAGATAGTTTGATAAGCGCATCGCGTCATACTCGAAACTACGCAGCAATGCGCTACGCGCGATTTCAAAATACTTGACGTAATGGCCGTGCCAACAGATATTCATCGAATCAATATCATGAAATGGCACTTCAATGCCGACCGTAGCAGTTAGCACAGTTTGAGTGATCTGCTTAGCCATCATATTTACCTGTCTGACCTTGAGCGCTCGCCAAATCTGTATAGAGAGGGGCCGCCCCTGCGCGGATCCAATCTGCAGTCGCACGCAAATCAAACTCAAGCGCCCGATCTTCATCGACGAAAGCCGAGTGGGTTGCAGACATTTTCATGAACTCCGTTAATACAGCAGGCGGCATCGGTAGCGCTGAGTCACGCAAACGCAAGGTGGCGGCTTGCACCGTGGCTAGCGTATGCGCAGCCGCAACTTGTTCCGTCAACGTCAGCACCCGTAAACAGTCGCGGGCGGCGATCGTACCCATGCTTACTTTATCTTGATTATGGGATTCCGTTGAGCGTGAAAACACACTCGCCGGCATTGTCAATTTGAGGGCTTCGGCGGTCCAAGCAGATGCACTGATTTGCACGGCCTTAAAGCCATGATTGATCGCCGCGCGCTCACCCGTACTGCCAGATAGGTTACGCGGCAAACCATGATTGAATTTGTCATCAACCAGCAATGCAAGCTGGCGATCCATTAAATCCGCTAAATTCGCCACTGCAACCTTCAGCGCATCCATTGCAAATGCAATATGGCCGCCATAGAAATTGCCACCGTGCAACACGCATTCATCGTCTGGATCAATCAATGGATTGTCATTGGCACTATTCAATTCATTTTCAATATCACGCCGGATCCAGCTCAGCGCATCACGCGCAACACCAATCACATGCGGTGCGCAGCGCACCGAATATCGATCTTGCACACGCTGCGCACTGCTGTCCGTGCGGCCGCTTAGATCCGCGCGAATCCACGCTGCCGCCTCGCCTTGCCCTATATGGGGTTTAGCCTCAAACAGTCGAGCATCAAAATGAGCTGCGCGTCCATTCAAGGCAACGGTAGTGAGTGCCGTCAGCCGGCACGCCAAACGCGTCAGATAGTCAGCCCGACGCCAGGCAAGGCAGGCTAAGCCCGTCATGACCGCAGTCCCATTCATTAGTGCAAGTCCTTCTTTCGGCGCCAGCACAAGCGGCGCAATGCCAAGCTCAGCGAGCACATCGCTCGCCGCACGCAGCTGGCCACGATGCGAGACTTCACGCTCACCAATAAGCGCTGCAGCGACATAAGAAAGGGGTGTTAAATCGCCACTTGCGCCCACTGAACCCTCAGCTGGAATACGCGGTAACACCCGCTGGTTAATCAGCTGCATGAGCGTGTCAAGCAGTTCCCAGCGCACGCCAGAATAGCCATGCGCCAGCGAGTTGAGACGCGCCACCATGACCGCCAGCGTTGCATCTGTCTCTAAATATTCGCCCATACCACAGCCGTGATAACGGGTTAGTTGCAACGGTAATGATGCCACCAATGCAGGCGGCACGCTGACCTCGCACGCGTCTCCATAGCCCGTATTCACGCCGTAAACTGTCGCGCCACTAGCCAGGCAGGTGCGCAAATAGTGGGCGCCACGCTCAATCCGTTCACGAAATGCCGCCTGATCGGCAAGCCGCACTTCTGCGCCGCGTTCAGCAACTGCCAGCACCTCCTCAAGCGTGACCCGGCGTGCACCGACGACGATATGCTCAAGGGTTTTACCTACTTTTTCATGGGTTGTTTGATCTACGTTATACATTTCATTCACTGGTTCGTTCGATATACGTTATATATTTCATTCACTTTGCTAAGAACTAGCAAATCTATACCACAGCGCTCTTACTATAAACAATCCGGCCCGTTGCATAATCACGTTCACCCACATAGTAGCGAAAGGTAATCCGCGCGCGCTCGGGATCATGCGCGAGCGCGAGTCGCAGCGTGGTGCCTGGACGCACCATAGAGAGGAATTTAATCTGCTCAAGTGTCTGGAAGCCATTACACCTTGCAAAATAATGTGCGGCATAGCGGACAACCCAATCGATCTGGACCACGCCCGGCAAGATCGGCAACCCCGGAAAATGGCCGCTAAAATGAATTAATGTTGCTGGCACATGTAGCTCAAGCAGCGCCGTATTGTCATCGCACCACTCAGCTAGCACCTCAGGTTGCAGTGGATGGGTTGCGAAGCGCGTGGCAAGTTGAGTCACTGACAATTTTCCTCGCTCATCAAAAGGCAACTGCATGCAAAAGCGCCAATGACGCGGCAATACGACCCCATCAAAATACTCAGCTAAATAACGGCGTAAAGCCTGCGTGATGAACCGACGGCTAGCAGCGCTACGCCATGCCTGTATCCCTTCTTCAGTTAAAGTTAGCAGCGCGCCAAGCGTCATCCGCGCGCCATTAAGCGGCGCAACTGCGGCTTGCTTAACCCACGGGTGACGCATCAGCACGTGCTCTAGCTCAGGTAAGGAGACACGTTTTTCTTCGAGCTTAATAATTCGATCCAGCCGGCCCCGTAAACGAAAGCGTCCATCAGCCTCGATCTGCACTGCATCCTCCATGCGCCACCATTGATCGTCAGGCAGATGTGGCGAACGCAACTGCAATGCGCCCTCGGTATCACACCGCACATCAATCGCTGGCATGGGCGTCCAGGCGTCGCTCACCTCATTTTGATGCGTTGCTTGAGGCTGACAACGCCAAGCAATACCACCGGTTTCAGTACTACCATACACTTCGATTGGCGCAGCACCAAACGCTTGCGTATAGATAGCGGCGGTCTCAGCTGGCAGCGGGCCACCCGATGAAAAAATCAGTCCTGGTGGCGGCGTAAGCTGGGTTAGGTTAATCAGTGAGGGCCAACGCGTCAACTGCGCTGGGCTCGACACCAAAACCGTATTCTGCAACGCAGCCAGCCGGGCCCGCACATCCGCGGGTTCAACACAGGTCATGCGATCAAACGGTTGACCTGCAGCAAGCGGCCATAACAAACGAAACAGCAAACCATAAATATGGTGATGCGGTACGCTAGCGACCACGGTGACACCCCGCATCACCGTACCCCACAGAGTAGCCAACGTATGAATTTCCGCCTCAAACTGTGCCAGTGTTTTCTGGATAACCTTCGGTACGCCACTACTGCCCGAAGTGACAAGACTCAGTGGCGCACGCGGATCAATCCTTAACTTGGCACACGGACCACCGGCCCCGTTGGCAAGCAAACCGTCTAGATCATCCAGCACGCTATCGTATAAGCCCGCGAGCGGCAAGAGCGCTGCTGGCTTATGATTGGACGGCAGTACGATCTGTTTGCCTGCTGCCAGCAACGCAAATAATCCACAGGCAAACTCAAATGGATCGCTCAAACACAATGCCCAACGCGTGCTGTGCCGATGGCGCTCGCTGCCTAGAGCGCGCACCGCAGCACAGGTACGTTCGGTAAAGAAACGCCAGTCAAGCATATGATCACCGTCAATACATACTGGGCGGGTAGCAACGCAATCGTGACTGAATAGCAAATGTAAAGGTGTGGTCATGCGAAATAAAGTGGGCCGTTGTGACACACCAGTCAGTGCATCTAGCAAAAGCTGATCAGCACTGCCTTAAGCAACTCAATGCCAAACCAAGGTTTGGTCATCTCTCAAAAAACGCTTTATGACTCAGGCGACGCATTAAGCTGACTTGTAACCCAATCAGCCAATGTACTTACCGAACGGAAATGTTCGCGCATACGACTATCCGTGGTTTCGATTTGCAACTGATATTTCTTGCGCAGCGCAATCCCAATCTCCAGTGCATCAATCGAATCGAGCCCAATACCATCGGTGTCAAAAAGAGGCGTATCGTCGCCGATATCCGCTAAGGTCAAATCCTCAAGATTAAGTGCGTCAATCAAAAGCTGTTTGATCTCAAGTTTTAAAGCAGTCATGGTCTCTCCAGTGTTGTTTAGATTAATTCTCTATCAAAATCACGCTAAATTTCATGCGTTGAAAGAGAGTCCCGTTGCATATCAGTCAATAGCAATTATGCTTTTCTATCACGCCAATGCCAGGACCAGTTCGATCGGGCGTCTTCCCAGCAAGTGGGTTGATGTGTTTCAAGGCAATGCAAAGCGGCACTCAATTGACGTGGGTAGCGCGGGCGATCTGGCGCCTGCTCACTGCTACGCACCCGGCATTCAAGCACGCCTGGCGCATCGTCGGCGATCCAAAGCGCCAGTGCGCCAGACGGCGCATCGGTATCGTCGACCGAAGCATAAATTGGGTCAGGCGGTTCGTCCGCATAGATCACCAACACCGGCGCCTGAGGATCAGAGGCGTACTGTGCAAACGCTTCGAGCAATGCGTAACCCAGTGTCTCAGAGCCAGCCGCTAAGGCGGTGGCATTTGAATGGTCACCCCGCATCATACTAAAAACACCAGCGGCCGCATTCAAAACCGAAAGACTGAACGCATTCGGCGATAAAGGCTGCATAGGATCCCGCGCTTGTGCTTTGAGCAACTCCGTGGTGCGGCGTGATTCCCCATGACGAGAAGCGAAGATCACTCGCACCGGTTGATCTACTGGCGCGCAATCATGTGCTACTTTGAGCCCCATCTTCGAGAGCGTGCTCAAACGCCGCCGCAACATCGGCTCAATAAAACTCACCTCGAGCGCAGCCGATGTTTCTGCATTCCATGCAGACCAACGGGCAACAGGCAATGACCAAGCTAAATCAGGCATGTTTAATCAGGATAAGATAAAAAAACAGGGATAAATTCAGCGCAAAACAATTTTCTATCATACCAAACTCGAAAAGCTCTGTCCTCGCCAACTCGTTATTCTGGAAGCACAACGCCTCAACGCCATCGACCCCACTCTTATTAGCTTATACGCTCGCGCCGAAGAGCGTTGAGGGGTGGCTAAAGAAGCTGTTTAACCGCTCTTAATCAAGACTTGCCGCCTGGAGCGATACAAAATGCATTCAAGCGCTTGGCAAAAAGAAAAACAGCTCGCAAGTGTGGCCTCATGCTGTCTTATCAGACAACCTGTGTGAGGCGCTATATCAGCATTACAAATTATCTAATCTGTTGATTCAACGCGTATCGGGTGAGACCGTCTCACTGAAAGACTGTTATATCAATCTGGCGATTGTAGAAAGTCAGGTGCAACGTGAAAAAGACAAAGAAGAGTTGAAAAAGCAAGCTGTGTCTTTCGAACCCTTGCCTAACGGTGAGCAGCAACTTTGGCAAGATCGGTTTGAGAGCGTGTTGTGGGTGCCTTTACGGCAACTCAAGACGCATTCCCCCAAACGCTTGGAAGATCTGCTCTGCAATCAGTATTTTGTAGGTCATGAACGTCGCCAAGCACAGGCGTTATCGAAAGTTTTCTACGCACATCAGGACAAAACGCTGTTTATTCTGGATGGTTTAGATGAGGTGATTGGCGAATTAGATGAGCGCAGCCCTTTGAGAGATTTGGTACAAAATTTGCTGACTCAAGCGCATGTGGTGATCACGTCGCGGCCAGCTGGGGTCGAGACTTCGCTACTCGGTCAGTTAGATCTGGAATTAGAAACGGTGGGATTTAGTCTGGATACCTGCCTAAAGACCCAGAAACCATCACAATGTCGATGCTGTACAAGGCAATGGTGGATAAATTGTGGCGTAAAGACGGCGTGCGGTTAGAGAAACAAGACAAAGGTAAACCATTAGCATCTAACGTCATTCAAACTTCCTCAAAGCCCAAATTAGAAAGAATGAAGCACTCTCGCGAATATCCATCGTTGACAAAAATCTACGCTATATAATTCGATACCTGAGCTCCTTATATTTGCAGACCGTGATCCTCTAAATTCAAGCCGTTTAAATTTTGCTTGGCAGTGTCGCCACGACTCGATCCAAAAATACCCATGCTAAATCCTATTTCACCTTCTACTATTTCGTCTTGTCCGGTAGCACCAAAAATTACAGCGGCTTCTTTATTCTCACTTCCCATCGAGGTTCGAGAAGAAGTAGAAAATCATCTGCAAGTGTGGGAGCGGCAGAATTTTTTTAAAGCTCTGACAACGGTGACCCGAGATGGCGCGTCTGTGGACTCACCTGCACTGAAATTACATTTACTGCGGGACAGGATAGCAGCAAAATATCATCAGAGTTTGGCGAGTTCGGATGGGAGCTTGAGAGCCTTTGCGTTGAATCAGTTGCAAAGGTTATGGGAATCAGGTCAACTCGATCAAGTGGTAGAAAAGCCAGCTTTTTTTGAGTTGGTGCGTGTTGTTAATGATCCAGAGGTATTTGGCTATTTAAGGGGAAAAATCCAACAAGTGCCAGAGTTAAAGGCAAAGTTACTGAGCTGGGTCGAACGCTCAAAAGCAGAAGAAGTGCAGCCCATGGCAGCCAATGCGCTGACCCTATTGGTAAAAAGTGGTGTCCAGTTTAATGGAGCGGATTTAAGGGGAATCCGGATACCTGGAGCGGATCTGAGTAATGGGGTATTCGATTCAGCGCAGTTGCAAGGGGCGGATTTAAGAAAAACTAATCTTCGCATGAGCTGGCTGCGCCAGGCGACTTTAAGCGGCGCGCAGATGGCCGGAGTGCAATTTGGTGAATGGTCTTATCTCCAAGAAGAGAGTCCGGTGTATTCCTGCACGTATTCACCGGATGGGAAAAGCTGCGCAGTAGGTCTTAGAAACAGTCAGATCAGTGTGTACTCGACTTCGACTTGGGAGAGGATTCACACCTTAGAAGGACACACAGACTCTGTTAGGAGTGTAGTCTATTCGCCGAGCGGGTCGCAGGTCGCTTCGGGCAGTTTGGATTGTACGGTGCGACTGTGGGATGCGCGCAGCGGAGCCCATATGCGCACCTTAGAAGGGCATACCGACGGAGTTTGGAGCGTGGCTTATGCGCCGAGCGGGTCGCAGATCGCCTCGGGCAGTTCGGATTGTACGGTGCGACTGTGGGATGCGCACAGCGGAGCCCATGTGCGCACCTTAGAGGGGCATACCGACGGAATTTGGAGCGTGGCTTATGCGCCGAGCGGGTCGCAGATCGCCTCGGGCAGTTCGGATTGTACGGTGCGACTGTGGAACGCACAAAGCGGAGCTCTTGGATACACCTTAGAAGGACATACCGGCGGAGTTTGGAGCGTGGCTTATTCGCCGAGCGGGTCGCAGATCGCCTCGAGCAGTGTAGACAATACGGTGCGGCTGTGGGGCGCGCAAAGTGGAGCCCACGTACACACCTTAAAAGGACATACCTCAGCTGTTTTGAGCGTAGTGTATTCGCCAAGTGGCGAGCAGATCGCCTCGGGCAGTAGGGACAATACGGTACGCCTGTGGGACGCACAAAGCGGAACCCTTAAGCACATCTTAGAAGGACATACAATTACTGTTAGGAGCGTGGCGTATGCGCCGAGTGGCGAACAGATCGCTTCGGGCAGTGGTGACAATACGGTTCGTTTGTGGGATGTGCCAAGCGGCACCCTTCGACACACCTTAGAAAGTCATACCGACGGAGTTTGGAGCGTGGCGTGTTCGTCGAGCGGGTCGCAGATCGCCTCAGGTAGTGGTGATAAGACGGTACGTTTGTGGGATGCGCGAAGTGGAACCCTTAGGCACACTTTACGCGGACATACCTCGTGGATTTCTAGCGTGGTTTATGCGCCAAGCGGTGAGCAAATCGCCTCGGCCAGTTGGGATACGGTACGTCTGTGGGATGCGCACAGCGGAGTCCTTAAGCACATCTTGGAAGGATATACAAAATCTCTTAATAACATAGCGTATTCGCCGTGCGGGTCGCAGATCGCCTTGGGCCGTCTAGACAAAATACGCCTGTGGAGCGCGCAAAGCGGAGTCCTCAGACACACCTTAGAAGGACATACCGACGATGTTAGGAGCGTAGTCTACTCGCCGAGCGGAGAACAGATCGCCTCGGGCAGTTTAGACAATACAATACGTCTGTGGGACGCGCGCAGCGGAGCCCTTGGGCACATCTTAGAAGGACATACAAAATCTGTTAATAGCGTGGCGTATTCACCGAGCGGGGAGCAGGTCGCCTCGGGCAGTTTAGATAACACAATACGTCTATGGAACGCGCAAAGCGGAACCCTTGGATACATCTTAGAAGGACATACCGACAATGTTAGGAGCGTGGTCTACTCACCGCGCGGGTCGCAGATCGCCTCGAGCAGTGATGACTATACGGTGCGTCTATGGGACGCGCAAAGCGGAACCCTTGGACACACCTTAGAAGGACATACCGACGATATTAGGAGTGTAGTCTATTCACCGAGTGGCGAGCAGATCGCCTCGGGCAGTTCCGACAATACGATGCGGCTATGGGACGTTGCCTCGGGTCAGTGTCGAGCGGTGATTGAAGGTTTTGACGGAGGCCTTTGGAGCATTGTCTGGAAAACGACCCGCGACGGCAGCTATCTGGTGACTGGGGGCGCCGATAAATCAGTGCGCTGGTGGGAGGTAAAAAAAGCAGGAGAAGAGACTAAAGCGATTTTATGCTGGAGTTCTGGGCATGAAACTCTTACCGTGAAGGGTGCGTTATTCGAAGGGGCTAGAGGATTAAGCAAGAGCAATGAGAGGCTGTTAACTCAGCGGGGAGCAAGATTATTAGAGAGTTAAGAGAAGCTGTCAGCACCGGATGTAACTGATATATAACTGGAAAATGGTATCAACTTTAAATCGCTGTTGACAAGGGTTAACCCCCCTTAAATCGTCGATTGACTTTTGTAATGCGCGCGGCGGCACTTGGTGGCAGACCATTCTTCTGTGTCAGCTTTACCGGGTTCTTGCTAGCGCAATGATTGATTGAATGGCAGCGCGGGCCTGCGGACTGTTCTTCCAGCATGTTGATCCAGTAAGCGCTGATGCAGCAGAAACGACGTCAAGCACGTTGGCGTCGCTGAGATGGGCTAGCGATTCAAAGCCAAGTTGTATTTGGCCCATTGTCTAATACCAACCAATGGGGCCACAAATCCTATGCAAATTCTAGCTGTTCAACCGGCGTGTTAATTGGTTTGGGCAATGCGCGACGGATGTTGGGGAATCTCCGCGGCCTCAAAGTAGGAGGGGTTATGTTAACGCCTTGTTCCCATGGAACGAGCTTGACTAAAAAACGGTCAGCATCGGCAATCACAATTTGCTCTCCTGCTAGCGCTGCTTCAATCAGACTGCATAACTTTATCTGTGCTTCATAAATATCGACTACTTGCATTTTTTAGCCTCCACTTAATTAAACCAAAATATTAATATTTATTCTATTTGGTTTTGTTTGGGATGGCAAGCTAATTGACACGATTTTTGTGTATGATCTTCGTTATGGCGTTCTCGCCAAGGTTCAAAGTTCACTAAAGGGGAGTAGATGAATTTGTTTGTTACCGGCGCGAGCGGTTTTCTTGGCGCGCATACAATTATTCAATGGCTAAGCCAGCAGCCTAATGGAAAAGTCGCTGGTTTAGTGCGGGCGCCCACTGAAGCGGCTGCGCGCGACAAGCTTAGGGGTGTGTTAAAGCAGGCTCTGCATGACCAGAATTTGGACCTTGAGTGGGCTCAGCTTGAGCCGCGGATCACAGTACTGTACGGCGATATTGCGGAATATGGCTGGCATGAACAGGCTGCTTTCAAAAAATGGTTTGCGGCAAGTGGCCGAGTAAGAGTGTTTCATAATGCAGCAAACCAATCGCTACGCGACGAAGATCGCCGCTTGGTATGGCGTCACAATGTGGAGGGGACGCGGGTTTTATTATCCGTTTTGCTTGAGCAGCCCGGAATTGAATCCTTTAATTACATTAGCACTGCCTATGTGACCGGAACGCGAGAAGGGCATATTCTTGAAGATGCAACAGAGCGTCCGCCAGATTTTTATAACGGCCATGAAGAAAGCAAATGGCAGGCCGAACAAATTGTGAAGCAAGTATGTAGCGCGCAGCGGCTGCCTTACCGGATTTTCCGGCCGAGTATTTTAGTCGGGCATTCAGTTACGCACCGCGCTTTCGCTATGACGGGTTTTTATGCTTTTATCGACAAATTGCTGCGTACCAAGCAACGCCATAAGCTAGCGGGCGCAGTGCAAAACACGCCGCAAAAATTAATGGCTCCGTCTTTTAAGCGCGCCGCAACGCTGAATTTGGTTCCAGTCGATTTAGCCGCGCTCGAAATTTTGGATTTGATGGAGCAGGGCATGATGAGCGCTTACCGTTGTTTTCATATTACAAATGAACGTCCATTCTCAGTCGCGGATCTTTGCTTTGCACTTGAATCGTTATTGGATATGCAGTTTTCGTACAGCGCGCCGCAGCAAGCGCAACAACCATCGCTGGTTGAACTGGGCCTGCGTTATTACCTGCCTTATCTGATGGATTTTCACCGTTTTGATCGGCGCAACGTTCACTTATTCGGCGCTGCGCGTTATCAAGAGCGCTACTTGTTCGATTTAACTCGACTGCGGGAGTTGGTTAGTGCTTTTCTTAAGCAGCGCGCGCAAGCGGGTATACCGCGCCAGGATAACCCCGCTGCGCAGCCGGTCATTTCAGAGGCTGTCTCGGCTATCCTTAAGCGTTCATCCCATGGTGACGCAACAGCGCATCAATGGTCGGTTCACGACCGCGAAATGCTTTGAATGACGCCATTGCCGGTCGGCTGCCGCCAGCTTCCAGTATTTCTGTGCGGTAGCGAGCGCCGATAATCGGATCGAGCACGTTGCCATTTTGTGCTTGCGCGGCTTCCTCAAATGCCGCGTAAGCATCGGCGGATAATACTTCAGCCCATTTATAGCTGTAATAGCCAGCCGCATAGCCGCCTGCAAAAATATGGGTGAAGGTATTGGGCCAGCGCGAGAATGCGGCTTGCGGTATCAGATGGTATTTATCATTCAGCGTGCGGGCCAGTTCGTCGATACGGACGGCGCCGCTAGGGTCGAACTCAGTATGTAAATGTAAATCAAACATCGATAAAACGATCTGTCTGAGCGTACCTAAACCACTTTGAAAATTTTTGGCGGCCAGCATTTTGTCAAATAGCGCGCGCGGCAGCGGTTCGCCCGTATCGATATGCGCGCTCATTGCATGCAAGACTTCCCATTCCCAGCAGAAATTTTCCATAAACTGAGAGGGCAATTCCACCGCATCCCATTCAACTCCATTAATGCCGGAAACTGCGCGCTCGTCGATGCGCGTGAGCATATGGTGTAGTCCATGGCCAAATTCATGAAACAGGGTCATGACTTCATCATGGGTGAAGCACGCCGGTTTGGCGCCAACCGGGGCTGAGAAATTGCACACTAGGTAAGCCGCCGGAGTTTGGATTGCCCCGTCTCTTTGACGGCAGCGCGACCGCGCGTCATCCATCCAAGCCCCACCTCGTTTGCCTTCGCGGGCGTAAAGATCAAGGTAAAAATGGGCCAATAGCTGGCCACTGGCGTTTTCGATGCGGAAAAACCGTACATCAGGGTGCCAGGTTGGCGCGTGATCGGCGCGCAAGGTCAGATTGAAAAGCGTTTCGGCAACTTTGAACAAGCCCGCAAGAACGGCGTTTTCAGGGAAATATTGTTTCACTTCATGTTCGGAAAACGCATAACGTTGTTCACGCAGTTTTTCAGAGGCGAAGGTAATATCCCACGGCGCTAGCTCAGGTAAGTTGAGCTCTTGGGCGGCGAAAGCCTGTAATTGCTGCCAGTCTTTTTCTGCATAGGGGCGGGCGCGCTGCGCAAGATCCTCAAGAAATTGTTTGACCTGCGCCGGGGATTCGGCCATTTTAGTGGCCAGTGAAACTTCAGCAAAATTGGCATAGCCCAGCATTTTGGCTTCCTCGGCGCGCAAGCTAAGCTGCTCGAGCATATTCTCGTTATTTTCCCATTCAAGCTTGCCCTGGCTGTATTGAACGCCCGCGGCTGAGGCGCGACTATGGTAAGCGCGATACAGCGCTTCGCGTAGCGCTCGCGATTGCGCATACTGCATGATCGGAAAATACGATGGGAAGTGCAGATTAAAGGCCCAGCCTGACTGACCATTTTGACTGGCGATCTGCTGCGCGCTAGCGCGCACATCAGCTGGCAAGCCTGCCAGTTCAGCCTCATTGGTCACGACATATGAGTAGGCATTGGTGGCATCCAATACATGATCGGAAAAGGCTTTTGATAAACTGGCGAGCCGTTCTTGCAGCACCGCAAAACGTGGTTTGCTGGCGGCATCTAACTCAGCTCCGGCAAGTTTAAACTCGCGCAGCGCGTTAGCCAGGATTTTTTTGCGCGCCGCAGATAAATCAGCATAGTCAGTGCTTGCTGCAAGCGCTTTATATTTTTCGTAAAGCGCTAAATTTTGGCCCACGTTGGTCCAAAATTCCGTAATGCGCGAGAGGTTGGCGCTGTGTGCGGCGCGCAGCTCTGGGGTATCGGCTACGGCGTTGAGATGGCTAATTACGCCCCAAGCACGTGAGAGCGGCTCAGTGGCGTATTCAACTGCATCGACTACATGGTGCCAGTCAACCGGCGTGTCAGCCGCGCTCGCGCGCTCAATCGCGACCATTGCGCTGGCTAGCAGCTCATCGAGTGCGGGGGTCACATGTTCGGCACGGATTTGCGTAAAGCGGGGTAAATCGGAAAAATCGAGCAGTGGATTATGAGCTTGCATAAAATATTTAAGCGATATGTGAAGGGAGGCGCTGCGCGTAGGCTTGTTCGGCCGCTGTAAGTGTATTCACCAGTAGCATCGTGATGGTCATCGGGCCTACGCCACCAGGTACCGGCGTGATGTGGCCAGCCACTTCTTTAACTGACTCGAAATCAACGTCGCCGCAGAGTTTGCCGGTCTCATCACGGTTCATGCCAACATCAATCACGGTCGCGCCTGGTTTCACCATGTCCGCGCGCAGCACATTGCGCTGACCGGCAGCCGCAACTACAATATCCGCGGCGCGCGTATAGCTGGCAAGATCGCGCGTTTTGCTATGACAGATGGTAACGGTTGCTCCGGCTTCCAGTAACAAGAGCGCCATCGGTTTGCCTACAATATTTGAGCGACCAATCACCACCGCTGATGCGCCGCTCAGCGGAATCTTTGCTGCTTGCAGCATCATCATAACGCCATAGGGCGTGCAAGGCCGGAAGCTCGGTCGCCCCGTCAACAATGCGCCAGCATTTGCAATATGAAAGCCATCCACGTCCTTCGCCGCGGCAATCGCCTCAATCACTTTGTGGCTGTTAATGTGAGCTGGAAGGGGCAATTGCACTAAGATGCCGTGAATCGCCGGATCACGATTGAGCGCATCAATCCGAGCCAGTAGCTCAGCCTCGCTAAGATCGGCTGGGTAGCGGTCGCAGGAAGAGTGCAAGCCGTGTTCCTCGCACGCCTTTATCTTATTGCGCACATAGACGGCGCTGGCTGGATCGTCGCCGACCAAGAGCACCGCCAGCCCGGGGCGGCATCCTTGCTGCGCAAGAGCCGCAGCACGCGCCGCGACGTCAGCGCGGATGATTTTGGAAAGGGCATTACCGTTAATTAGAGTTGCAGTCATAGTGAGAGAGTGAATTTTTTTGCCTAACTAAAATCGCCAGATAGGCTATAACACAGCATCTTGTTGTTCAAAAAAACAACAATATTATACTGATAGGCTGTAGAGCCATCATGCTTTATGGTTTTAACCCATATTGACGCTCTTTGCTAGAGAGACTGACGTCAGTGATCAATACGCAAATTTAATGCTGCGATGCAATAATTTTTCATATTATGAAAATATGTTCCGTAATTCGAAAATTCTGCTTGCATTGCTGAATGCGTGCTCTTTACAATTTGGCCGTTACGACCAGCTTGCGCTTAAAGCGCCTTCTAAAGCGAAATAGGCTAAGCCGGGAATGAGCCTTTTACCAGGAGACGGAATGTCTGCTATACCCAAGGAAGTATTGAAATATATTGCTGTTGAGCATGATGAGGATCCCGCAGAAACTGGGGAATGGCTGGAAGCACTAGAAGGCGTGCTCGCTAACGTTGGTCCGCAACGCGCTCACTATTTGATTGAAAAACAAATCGAACTGGCCCGCTTGCGCGGCGCGCATTTGCCATTTTCGGCCACTACACCTTACATCAATACGATCCCGGTTGAGCAGCAAGCGCAATATCCTGGAGATTCGGACATTGAACATCGAATTCGTTCTTATACGCGCTGGAATGCCGTCGCTATGGTGTTACGTGCCGGTAAAGAAACTAACGTAGGCGGGCACATTGCTTCATTTGCTTCGGCCGCTACGCTTTATGACGTAGGATTTAACCATTTTTGGCATGCGGCTTCAAAAGAACATGGTGGCGATTTAGTCTTCATGCAAGGCCATTCGTCGCCAGGTATTTATTCGCGCGCTTTTTTGCTGGGCCGCTTAACCCAAGAGCAATTGGATAATTTCCGCCAAGAGGTCGGCGGAGAAGGCGTATCGTCTTATCCACACCCCTGGTTAATGCCTGACTTTTGGCAATTCCCAACCGTATCGATGGGATTGGGGCCAATTATGGCGATTTATCAGGCGCGCTTTATGAAATATCTAGCGGCGCGTGGGATCACTCAAACTGCAGGGCGCAAAGTTTGGGCCTTTTTAGGCGATGGCGAGACGGATGAGCCGGAATCGCTCGGTGCAATTGGCATGGCAGGCCGCGAGCGACTCGATAATTTAGTGTTTGTGGTGAACTGCAATCTACAACGACTAGATGGCCCGGTGCGTGGCAATGGCTCGGTCATACAAGAGTTGGAGTCTTCCTTCCGTGGCGCCGGCTGGAATGTCATTAAAGTTATTTGGGGCAGTCGTTGGGACGCTTTGTTTGCGCGTGATAAAACCGGTGTACTGATGCGCCGCATGAAAGAAGTCGTGGATGGCGAATACCAAACCTATAAATCTGAAGGTGGCGCTTATGTGCGCGAGCATTTTTTCAATACGCCAGCGCTTAAAGCATTAGTTTCGGATTGGTCGGACGATGATATTTGGAATTTAAATCGTGGCGGACACGATCCCCATAAAATCTATGCGGCGTTTGCCGCAGCGTCGCAAGCGCAGGGCCAACCCACAGTGATTTTAGCCAAAACCATTAAAGGCTATGGCATGGGTGAAGCCGGCCAAGCGATGAATATCACGCATCAGCAAAAGAAAATGCCGATTGAGGCGCTGAAAAAATTCCGTGACCAATTCCGCCTGCCGATTACAGATGAAGCGCTGGAAGAAGTGCCTTATCTGAAATTTGAAGAAGGTTCAAAAGAACTCACTTATATGCGCGAGCAGCGCATGGCGTTGGGCGGTTATCTGCCGGCTCGCCGTGCTAAAGCGGAATCGCTGCCAGTACCTGCGCTGTCTAGTTTCGAGCCGGTTTTAAAAGGCACCGGTGCCGGCCGCGAAATCTCAACCACCATGGCTTTTGTGCGGATTTTAAATATCCTGCTGAAAGATAAAGTGCTAGGTAAACGGATTGTGCCAATTGTGCCGGATGAGTCGCGCACATTTGGCATGGAAGGTTTATTCCGGCAGATTGGCATTTGGAATCAAGACGGCCAGAAATATGTGCCGGAAGATTCTGATCAGTTGATGTTCTATAAAGAATCAGAAACCGGCCAAATCTTGCAAGAAGGGATTAACGAAGCCGGCGGCATGTGCGACTGGATCGCTGCGGCGACAGCGTATTCAACGCATGGCGAGCCAATGATCCCGTTTTATATCTTTTATTCAATGTTTGGCTTTCAACGCATTGGTGATCTGGCTTGGGCGGCGGCGGATATGCGCTCGCGCGGATTTTTGCTGGGCGCGACCGCTGGCCGTACCACGCTAAATGGCGAAGGGTTGCAACATGAGGATGGGCATTCACATCTGTTTGCCGCTGGCATTCCAAACTGTGTCAGTTACGATCCGACGTTTGCTTATGAAGTCGCGGTCATTATGCAAGATGGCTTGCGCCGCATGGTGCAGGAGCAAGAGGACATTTATTACTATATAACGGTAATGAATGAAAACTATGAACAGCCGGCGCTTCCCACTGGGGTTGAGCAGGATATTATCAAAGGCATGTACTGCCTTAAAAAATCCGCAACTCAGCAGGACGCGAAGCAGCGTGTGCAATTGCTCGGCTCCGGCACAATTTTGAATGAAGTCATTGCAGCCGCCAATTTACTCGAAAAAGATTGGGGCGTGGCGGCTGATATATGGAGCTGCCCGAGCTTTACTGAACTGGCTCGAGATGGACAGGCAACGGTACGCCATAATCTCTTGCATCCTACTGCAACGCCACGGCAGTCACACGTTGAAAAATTATTAAAAGACGCCTCGGGTCCGGTGATTGCTGCAACCGATTATGTCCGCGCCTTTGCCGAGCAAATCCGCGCTTTTGTGCCAGGCCGCTACTGGGTGCTGGGCACCGACGGTTTTGGCCGCTCGGATACGCGCGCGAAGCTACGCCACTTCTTTGAGGTTGACCGCTATTGGGTCACCGTTGCGGCGCTCAAAGCGCTCGCGGATGAGGGCGTGATTAAGCCACAAATCGTTGCTGATGCATTAGCTAAATATCAGCTTGATCCGGCTAAGCCTAATCCGATGACTGTTTAATCGCTTGATTGATGAATAGGATATAGTGCAACCCTTTATATAGGGTTGCATGTCATCCTCTTAGAGAACGTAGAATGAGCCAAATCATTGAAATTAAAGTGCCTGACATTGGCGATTATGCTGATGTGCCGGTAATTGAAGTGCTGGTGAGTCCAGGGGATCGGGTTGAAGAAGAGCAGTCGTTGCTGACTTTAGAGTCAGACAAAGCGACGATGGATATTCCTAGCCCCAGCGCTGGCACGGTTAAAGAGATTAGAGTAAAGCCTGGCGAGCGAATTTCTGAGGGCACGGTGATTGTATTGCTTGAGAGCGAGGCAAAAGCGCCGCCCACTGAGAGTGCGTCATCTGCTGCAGCTTCAGCCGCGAGTAACGCGCAACAGCCGCCGGCACAAAGTACTGTGCAAGAGCCAACTCAGCCGCCAGTCGCGGCCAACGCGCCCCAGCCCAGCGCTAAGTCAAGCCCAGCATTAACTGCAACTCATGCAGAGCCGTCTCCGACTCAAGCGCATGAGCCAAACGCTGAAAATCATACGGCAAGCCATGCGAGTCCTTCCGTGCGTCAGTTTGCGCGCGAGCTGGGCGTGGAGGTGCGGCAAGTTAACGGCACCGGACCGAAAGGGCGCATCACGCAAGATGATGTGCGCGCCTACGTAAAAGCGACATTGCAAAGTGGCGTCAAGGCTTCAGGCGCCGCGAGCGGAGCCGGCGGCGCATTGAATTTACTGCCCTGGCCGCAGGTTGCGTTCACAAAATTTGGCCCGCTTGAAACCAAGCCTTTATCGCGTATCAAGAAAATTGCAGGCGCTAACTTGCATCGCAACTGGGTCATGATTCCGCATGTGACGAGTCATGAAGAGGCCGATATTACCGAGCTTGAAGCTTTGCGCGTCAAGCTCAACCAAGAAAATAGCAAAACCGCTCTCAAAGTTACGTTGCTGGCTTTTTTGATTAAAGCGAGTGTGGCGGCGCTGAAGCAATATCCGAGCTTTAATACCAGCTTGGATGGTGATAACCTGATTTACAAAAAGTATTACCACATTGGCTTTGCGGCAGATACTCCAAATGGCCTAGTGGTGCCGGTGATTAAAAACGCCGATCAAAAAGGCGTGTTGGAAATTGCGCAAGAAACCACGGAGCTGGCCCAACTGGCGCGCGAAGGCAAACTTAAATCGGAACAGATGCAAGGGGGATGCTTTTCAATTTCTTCGCTAGGCGGAATTGGCGGCACCTACTTTACGCCCATCATTAACGCGCCAGAAGTGGCTATTTTAGGCGTCTGTCGTAGCGCCCTCAAACCGGTATGGGATGGTCAGCAGTTTATGCCGCGTTTGATGCTGCCTCTGTCTTTATCGTATGACCACCGTGTTATCGATGGCGCTGAAGCAGCTCGTTTTAATGCTTATCTGGCTAGCATATTAGCGGATTTCCGTCGTGTAACCCTGTAGCAAAGGTTTAATCAATGAGTTCAATTGAGACTAAAGCGCCGCCCGTAGCAGAGACGGTGGCGTGCGATTTACTCGTGCTAGGCGCTGGACCTGGTGGTTATGCCGCAGCCTTTCGAGCGGCTGACCTTGGCTTGGACACGGTGCTGGTTGAACGTTACCCAACGCTTGGCGGCGTTTGTTTAAATGTGGGCTGCATTCCATCCAAAGCATTGCTCCATACGGCGCAAATTAGTCAGGAAGCGAAAGCGTTAGCGGCCCATGGAATTACGTTTGGCGCACCCCAAATCGATTTAAATAAACTACGCGCGTTTAAATCTGGCGTCATCTCAAAACTGACCGGTGGCTTAGCGCAGATGGCTAAAGCACGTAAAGTACGCGTCATAGAAGGGCGTGGCGAATTTACCGACGCCCACCAACTGGTTATTCAAACGGCAGCAGGTCAGACGCAGCAGCTTAAGTTCAAGCAGGCGATTATTGCCGCCGGCTCGCAATCTATCGCGTTGCCTTTTATGCCGGATGACCCCCGCATCGTTGATTCAACCGGGGCGCTTGAATTGCGCCAAATCCCGCAGCGCATGTTGGTGATTGGCGGCGGCATCATTGGGCTGGAAATGGCGACGGTCTACTCAGCGCTTGGCGCACAGGTCGATATTGTTGAAATGGCGGATCACCTGATGGCAGGAGCTGACCGTGATTTAGTCAAAGTATGGCAAAAATTTAACACGCCGCGCCTGGGGCAAATCATGCTCCAAACAAAAACCGTCCGAGCTGAAGCCAAAGAAGATGGGATTCATGTGGGCTTTGAAGGCGCCGCAGCGCCGCGTGAAGCGCAGTGCTATGACCTGGTGCTGGTGGCGGTAGGCCGTCAGCCAAATGGCCATCGAATCGGCGCAGACAAAGCCGGCGTGCAAGTTAATCAACGCGGGTTTATCTCGGTTGACTCACAACAGCGCACTAGCGTTCCGCATATTTTTGCGATTGGCGATATTGTCGGGCAGCCGATGTTGGCGCATAAAGCCGTGCACGAAGGACATATTGCAGCCGAAGTAGCGGCCGGCAAGAAAGCCTACTTTGATGCACAGCAAATCCCTTCCGTCGCTTATACTGATCCAGAAGTAGCCTGGACGGGCAAGACCGAAGCCGAGTGCCAAGCAGAAGGCGTGCAGTATGGCAAAGCGGTTTTCCCATGGGCGGCTTCTGGCCGTGCGATTGCGAATGGCCGGGATGAAGGTTTCACCAAGCTGATTTTTGACCAAGCTACGCAACGCGTGATTGGGGGGGGCATCGTGGGGACCAGCGCGGGGGATCTGATTAGCGAGCTTTGCTTAGCCATTGAAATGGGCGCAGATGCGGTGGATATTGGCAAAACCATCCATCCTCATCCAACCCTAGGCGAATCGATTGGCATGGCGGCCGAACTGTTTGAAGGGGTCTGTACGGATTTACCTCCGTCACGAAAGAAATAGCGTTAGCCGAATCGCCTACTTTATCTTTGGCTGGCTTTCCATTAGCATCAAAGTGTTGACGCAACCCAAGGAAAAGATTTATGCAAGTCCGCGACATCTTGAAAGTTAAAGGCAATACGCTTTTTACGGTAAGACCTGAAACGCCGTTGTTTGAGGCGGTAGAGACCATGGCTACGCACGATATTGGCTCGCTCGTTGTGATGGAAGAGGGGAATTTGGTGGGGATACTCACCTTCCGCGAAATTATCCTAACGCTACGGGCTAATCAGGGCATGCTTGGCGTGATGGTGATCCGTGACATTATGAATAGCAGCCCGTTGGTTTGCACGCCTGACACGGACATTAGTGAAGTCCGGCGCATGATGTTAGAGCGGCACGCACGCTATTTGCCAGTATTAAACGAGCGCACGTTAATGGGCGTAATTTCTTTTTACGATGTGGCGAAAGCCGTAGTTGAAGAGCACGGCTTCGAAAACCGGATGCTCAAAGCCTATATTCGGGATTGGCCTGAGGCAGAAAGCCTGTAAAGCGGTTGTTTTTAACAACACATACTGAGCCGGCAATGCCGGCTTTCTCTTAATTCTCCGTTTGATTTTTTAGGACAACGGATATGTCTGGTAACACGCTTGGCACGCTTTTCACAGTCACAACCTTTGGCGAATCCCATGGCCCTGCCATCGGTTGCGTGATTGATGGCTGCCCACCAGGGCTGGCGCTGACGCAGGCGGATATTCAACTTGAATTAGATCGTCGCAAGCCCGGCACTTCGCGTCATGTGACGCAACGCAAAGAAGATGACATTGTTGAAATTCTCTCTGGTGTATTTGACGGGGTCACCACGGGTGCGCCGCTTGGGCTTTTGATTCGCAATACGGACCAACGCAGCAAAGATTACGGCAACCTTTCTGAAACCTTCCGTCCGGGTCATGCCGACTACACCTACTGGCATAAATATGGCGTGCGCGATTATCGCGGCGGAGGTCGTTCATCTGCGCGCTTAACCGCGCCGTTAGTAGCTGCCGGCGCAGTTGCCAAAAAATGGCTGCATGAACAGCTAAAAATCAAGATACAAGCTTATATGGCGGCGCTTGGCGAAATCCAGATTCCATTCATAGATTGGGCCCATGTATCAGAAAACCCATTTTTTGCTCCGAATGTAGAGATTGTGCCGCAGTTAGAAGCCTATATGGATCAACTGCGCAAAGAAGGCGATTCAATTGGCGCGCGCATTTCAATCGTAGCAAGTGGCGTGCCGGTAGGTCTTGGCGAGCCAGTGTTCGATAAACTAGATGCTGCTATTGCACATGCAATGATGGGCATTAACGCCGTTAAAGGGGTTGAAATTGGCGCTGGCTTTGCGAGCATCGCTCAGCGCGGCTCGCAGCACGGCGATGAACTGACCCCAACAGGCTTTCTTAGTAATCATGCCGGGGGCATTCTGGGCGGCATTTCGAGCGGCCAGAATATTACTGTCTCGATCGCGATTAAACCGACTGCCAGCATTCGTACGCCACGCCGGTCGATCGATAAAACCGGGACGCCGACGATGGTTGAAACATTTGGCCGGCATGATCCATGCGTAGGCATTCGCGCCACGCCGATAGCTGAAGCCCTGCTAGCGCTGGTGTTGATTGACCATGTGCTACGCCATCGGGCGCAGTGCGGCGATGTACAGGTGGCCACGCCGCGTATTTCTGCTTAGAGTTGTTAAAGCTTTCCCAGGATCACTTCGTGAATGAGTAACGGACAGTGCCAGAAAAACAAGATCAAGGCATTGAATCCTTAGGCGATTGCGCTATAAAAAGATTGCGTTTATCGATATATCCATATCGCGAGTAGTTGCTTTTTATGAAGCAACTGACATAGCGCAATAGCCCTGCGGTTGTGGTCGAGTCTGCCTAGCATTTTGTGCACTGCGTTTCTGCCAGAAATGATTCAAATCAATAAAAATTTCTTAAAAAGATTATTTAAACAAAGAAAATAATACAAGTTTATTTGGTATTTTAAAAATCATCATTTAAACTTTGCGCATTACATATTATTAAACGGGGTGCATGATGTTAAGGCCAATTAACGGGATCTCCATTCAATACATTCGAACAAATTCGATTGCCCCTAATAGGCCAGAGCAGACAACACCCTCTCCTAATCCTGAAACTGATGCACCAACGGCGAACAATGCTCAGCCCAACGCAACAGGCATTACTTATCACGCACACCCCAATTTTAACTTTATCCCACGAAGCCTGAATAACGTTATCAAAATCGCCGGAGAACCTGCCGAGCTTATTTTTTCTAATGCCAATGGCATGGATTGCTGCGGCTATCATTTTCTCCATACTAGCCGCATTGTGCTCACAACAGGCGAACCGGTTTTAAATAGTGACGGCGAGTTTCAGGCTTTTCGCGTGAACGCAGGTCAAATTACGATCAAAAGCAACACAACACTTAAACAGTTTGAGCAAATTGACCTGATTGCGTATTCCATAAAAGTAGAGGGAGAATTGTCCGCTAATAAGATCAACATTAGCACGGGGACGCACGAAATCAATTATGCGGATACGGGTCTTCCTCTGATTATGCTGCAACAGGAGCTATCCATCGCAAGCAGCGAGACCGATCAAGGTTTGCGCCATGCGAGTCGCTTGCAATTCATCGGAACAGCTAAAGTACAGGCGAAAGAGCACCTGAGTATTCAAGCGGATACGCTAGATAATGCCAGTCTTCGAATTCAATCAAATGGTAATTTAACCGTTAAAGCAGTCAGTTTCACGGGTACGGGAACGCTTAGCGCGGCGCTTGATCTTTCCGCAAAGTTCGAAGAAGACTATACACATAAAAATCAATTGAATGCAGGCCGTCATCTATCGATTTCGACGACTAAGCACTTAATCAATCAAGGCACTATACAGGCTCAAGGTGAAATTACACTTGAGGCAAAAGTGCTTGAGAACCCATCAAAGTCTTTGATAGATGGCGTTTACCTTACGTTTAAAACAAAAGATTTACTTAAAAACGACGGAGTCATTCAAGGCAGCGCTGTGGTTATTAATACGCAGCGCCTTATTAATGACGGTACGAATAATACCGAGGAGCATCAAGCTGGCGCGATATTGGCGCGCCGCCATATGACAATAAAAGCACAGTCTTTGCACAACCAAGCACACGGATTAGTGCGTAGCGATGGCGAACTGACTATAGGAGATGCCCTCGTCGGTACCCAATGCAAGGTGACTGATTCAACGCAAGAGTTTGTGAATTCCGGTTCTTCTACGATTGAATCAAAGGAAAGGCTCTCGATCCAAGTGGGTCAATTAGACAATCAAAAAGGACAAATTACCGCAAATTCTGATTTTATCCTAAACAGTCACGTCATTCTAAACCAGGAGGGGCGCATAGACGCTAAGGGGGATCAAAGCGTGTTGGAGGTTTGCGCCACTGCAATTGATAATACTTCCGGATGGCTGATTAATGCAGGTACAGGAAAGACCCACATTATTGTTCATGAAACGATAAACAATTTTAATACTAAAGCGATAAAAGGAGCTGGGATAATCTTTGGTAAAGGTCCGGTGACGATTCACTCCCCTAAAGTAGTCAATTATGAAGGTGGAGCCATTATTTCGGATCAAGTGCTCAAAATAAAAACCCCCTACTTGGGCAGTCAATTGAGCACCTTATCGGCTGGCCAGAAAATAGAGATTGACGCCGATAAATTATACAATGTAGGAAGCTTGATCGCTGTCGGCGAAGATGAGAAATTCAAGGTGGAGGCTTCGCATAGCGTACAGGGCCTATCCCGTTGTACTACTCAAGTAGGCGTGCTTGAAGTGCGTGCCGGGGAAATGGTCAGCACTTCGTATAAAGGTGAAAAAGTACAAAATACCCTGATCCGTGTACACGGCAAAATCATAATAAAAGCACAGAATATCTACAACGCGAATAAAACCCAGATTTTAGGGCAGCACGTCGACCTAAACGCAGAAAAGCTTTTCTCCAACTCAGACAGCAACATCTCTGTCAGCGATGCATTCACGCTTACGGCTGAGCGTTTTATAAATGCTCATGGAGGGGGGGTACAAAGTCAAGGGGATATCCTGCTTAAAGCGAAAGAGCTAGAAAATAAAGCCGGGTCCTTAATAGATGGAGTATGCCTTACGCTCAAAGCAGAAGATTCGCTTAGAAACCACGGAGTGATTCAAGGTGACAGTATAGCCATCGATGCAAAAAGCTTGGTCAATGATGGTACGAATAATGCCGAAGAGCATCAAGCTGGTGCAATATTGGCACGTCATCATCTCACAATTAAAGCACAGTCTTTGCACAACCAAGAACACGGATTAATACGTAGCGATGGCGAACTGACTATAGGAGATGCCCTCGTCGGTACCCAATGCAAGGTGATTGATTCAACGCAAAAGTTTGTGAATTCCGGTTCTTCTACGATTGAGTCAAAGGAAAGACTCTCGATCCAAGTGGGTCAATTAGACAATCAAAAAGGACAAATCACTGCAAATTCTGATTTGATCCTAAACAGTCGCGTCATTCTAAACCGGGAGGGGCGTATAGAAGCCAAGGGGGATCAAAGCGTGTTGGAGGTTTGCGCCACTGCAATTGATAATACTTCCGGATGGCTGATTAATGCAGGTACAGGAAAGACCCTCATTATTGCTCATGAAACGATAAACAATTTTAATACTAAAGCGATAAAAGGCGCTGGGTTAATCTTTGGTAAAGGTCCGGTGACAATTCACTCTCCTAAAGTAGTCAATTATGAAGGTGGAGCCATTATTTCGGATCAAGTGCTCAAAATAAAAAGCCCCTATTTGGGCAGTCAATTGAGCACCTTATCGGCGGGCCAGAGAATTGAGATTGACACGGATCAATTAACGAATGTCGGAGGACTAATAGCTGTTGGTGACGACGAGAAACTCAAGACGGCGACCTCGCATGGCGTAAAAGACCTATCCCGTTATACTACTCAGGTAGGCGTGCTTGAAGTGCGTGCCGGGGAAATGGTCAGCACTTCGTATAAAGGTGAAAAAGTACAAAATACCCTGATCCGTGTACACGGCAAAATCATAATAAAAGCACAGAATATCTACAACGCGAATAAAACCCAGATTTTAGGGCAGCACGTCGACCTAAACGCAGAAAAGCTTTTCTCCAACTCAGACAGCAACATCTCTGTCAGCGATGCACTCATGCTTACGGCTGAGCGTTTTATAAATGCTCATGGAGGGGGGGTACAAAGTCAAGGGGATATCCTGCTTAAAGCGAAAGAGCTAGAAAATAAAGCCGGGTCCTTAATAGATGGAGTATGCCTTACGCTCAAAGCAGAAGATTCGCTTAGAAACCACGGAGTGATTCAAGGTGACAGTATAGCCATCGATGCAAAAAGCTTGGTCAATGATGGTACGAATAATGCCGAAGAGCATCAAGCTGGTGCAATATTGGCACGTCATCATCTCACAATTAAAGCACAGTCTTTGCACAATCAAGAACACGGATTAATACGTAGCGATGGCGAACTGACTATAGGAGATGCCCTCGTCGGTACCCAATGCAAGGTGACTGATTCAACGCAAAAGTTTGTGAATTCCGGTTCTTCTACGATTGAGTCAAAGGAAAGACTCTCGATCCAAGTGGGTCAATTAGACAATCAAAAAGGACAAATCACTGCAAATTCTGATTTTATCCTAAACAGTCACGTCATTCTAAACCGGGAGGGGCGTATAGAAGCCAAGGGGGATCAAAGCGTGTTGGAGGTTTGCGCCACTGCAATTGATAATACTTCCGGATGGCTGATTAATGCAGGTACAGGAAAGACCCACATTATTGCTCATGAAACGATAAACAATTTTAATACTGAGGCGATAAAAGGCGCTGGGTTAATCTTTGGTAAAGGTCCGGTGACAATTCACTCCCCTAAAGTAGTCAATTATGAAGGTGGAGCCATTATTTCGGATCAAGTGCTCAAAATAAAAAGCCCCTATTTGGGCAGTCAATTGAGCACCTTATCGGCGGGCCAGAGAATTGAGATTGACACGGATAAATTAACGAATGTCGGAGGACTAATAGCTGTTGGTGACGACGAGAAACTCAAGATGGCGACCTCGCATGGTGTAAAAGACCTATCCCGTTATACTACTCAGGTAGGCGTGCTTGAAGTGCGTGCCGGGGAAATGGTCAGCACTTCGTATAAAGGTGAAAAAGTACAAAATACCCTGATCCGTGTACAAGGCAAAATCATAATAAAAGCACAGAATATCTACAACACGAATAAAACCCAGATTTTAGGGCAGCACGTCGACCTAAACGCAGAAAAGCTTTTCTCCAACTCAGACAGCAACATCTCTGTCAGCGATGCACTCATGCTTACGGCTGAGCGTTTTATAAATGCTCATGGAGGGGGGGTACAAAGTCAAGGAGATATTCTGTTTAAGGTGAAAGAATTGGAAAATCAAGCGGGCGCTTTGATTGATGGCAGGTTCTTGACGCTCATTCTACAGAATCAACTCAAAAACAGCGGTGTCATTCAAGGCAGCACGATCACTATCTGCGTACAGAACCTGATTAATGATGGGGCAAATGACACAAACGAGCAGCGAGCTGGAGCGATCATAGCGCGGCGCCATTTGACGATTGGAGCGCAGACTTTGCGTAACCAGGAACATGGCTTACTGCATAGCGACGGTGACCTGACTATAGGAGATACTCTCGATGCATCTCACAAAGTAAAGGGTTTTTAATGCAGCAGCTTGTGAATTCGAATTCCTCTACGATAGAGTCAAGAGAAAAATTATCGATTCAAGCGGGTCATTTGGATAATAAAAATGGGCAAATTAAGTCAGGCTCGGAGCTTATTTTGAGAAGTCAGGCCTTTGTCAATCGGCAGGGACGTATAGAAGCAAAGGGAGATCAAAGCGTATTGGATGTTCGAGCCGAGGCGATTGATAATAGCTCTGGCTGGTTGCTTAATGAGGGTACAGGAAAGTCCCACATTATTGCTGATCAAATGATAGCCAATTTTAATACTGAGGCAATAGAAGGAGCGGGGATAATCTTTGGTAGAGGTCCGGTGACTATTCAGTCGCCTAATCTAGTAAATGACGCAGGCGGAGCCATTATTTCGGATCAAATACTCAAAATAAAAGCCCCTAACTTGGCTCATAGACTGAGTACTTTATCGGCGGGCCAGAGAATTGAGATTGACACGGATGAATTAACGAATGTCGGAGGACTAATAGCTGTTGGTGACGACGAGAAACTCAAGACGGCGACCTCGCATGGTGTAAAAGACCTATCCCGTTATACTACTCAGGTAGGCGTGCTTGAAGTGCGTGCCGGGGAAATGGTCAGCACTTCGTATAAAGGTGAAAAAGTACAAAATACCCTGATCCGCGTACAAGGCAAGATCACAATACAAGCACAGAATATCTATAGTGCGCATAAAACTCAGATTTTAGGGCAGCACCTCAATCTAAGCGCAGAAAAGCTTTTCTTTAACTCAGATAGTACGATTTTTGCAAATGATGCATGCACGCTCACGGCTGAGCGTTTCAAAAATTTTGATGAAGGGCATTTACAAAGCAACGGAGATATTCTGCTTGAGGTGAAAGATCTGGAAAATCAATCTGAGTCCTCAATAGACGGAACTCACCTTAAGATCAGAGTTGAAGAAGGCTGGTTTAAAAATGGTGGAGTCATTCAAGCTGGCACTACGGCTATAGATGCACAAAATCTCACAGCACAGGAAGGCCAGCGCCATGTACCAGGCAGGCTCACAATCGAATCTGAGAGTTTTTACAATTCAAATCAAGGTCGAATCCTGGCGAAAGATCTGAATCTGAGTGCAAAAATAAACTTGATCAACGCGGGCGGCACGGTATCTGCGAGTGACAAGCTGTCTTTAGCAGCCCCGTCCGTTATAAATTCAAATAAAGGATTTTTGCAAAGTGATAAAGACCTGCATATTTCAGCGACTAATTTTGGCAATTCAGGCACTGTGTACGGCAAAGTCCAGGTATGGATCAAAAGCGAAAGAGAACTCAACCTTAGAAACGAATGCCAAGGTTTAATTTGGGGCAAAACGGTTTCAATTGGTGGGCATGACCGACTTAACGGGTTTTTGGTCAACCAAGGCAGTGTGATTTTCGCGCAAAACACGCTTGAGATAGGGATCAAGGAAATTACAAGTCTTGACAACGGCACGTTATATAGCGGCGGTCGCCTGACCATTGGCGGCGCATTGGATGCTCAACTCAAGATAGAGGGTCTCAGTGAGCAGGTCCTCAATCATGGCTCGCTGATCGATGCATCAGGCGATCTGACCATCCATACCAACAAGCTGGTTAATCAAAATGCAAAATTCAAGATCGAACAAAGGTTAATTGAAGAGCGAGGTATACACGAATGTCATGATCATCATACTGGACAACGCTTTGACGGAACTCAAATTGGATGGGATGGTGGAAGCGGAGGCTCTTATCTTGTGCATAACTCAGGGCACAGGGTGTACCGGTTTACCAATTACGTATTTACCCGTTGGGTGACCACAACGGTGGTTACGCATAGCGAGTCCGGCAGGATTCAGGCCGGTGGCGCGATCCGTCTTTCAGATAGGGTGATTAACGATAAAAGCCGGATCATTGCCGGGGGCGCACTCAGTGATCTCGAAGGCAGACCGGCCCAGATTGAAAACCGAGATGTCGTCGGTCAACGTGTCACGATCGATCAGGGAACATCGGAATACTCAGATAGATAATGGCGAGGCGGGTTCAAGCGGTATTTTCAGCGCGATTGGCATGGCCAGGCCCCCTACCATCCTGCTCCAATGGTCGAGCATCACACTCTGAATGTCTCCGTCTATCAACAGCATACGGCAGTCGAGCATTCAGCGCCCTCCACCGCCTTAGTGCCGAGTTCTTCGGCTTTAAGCCGCAACACTTTCTTAAATAGTCGCCCCTGAATAATTCGTAAGCCCTTATGTGCTAAGACTTTTTAAGCGAAATGTAGTGGCATAAATTGCAAGAAAATGGCATATTGAGAAAATAAAGCCTGCAAATTTTGATGAGAAAAGAATGAGACCGAAGGCGCAAGTGATTGAAGCAGATATGTTCAGACAACCGTTAAGAGAGCAGATCAATCTGAAACATGAGTTGGTAGGTTTAGGAGATTTGATCAATTGGGAGAAATTAAGCGAATCGATGAGTGAGAGTTTTACCTCATCGAGAGGTCGCCCAGCCAAGTCCCCTCGCCTGATAGCGGGGTTATTGTATTTGCAATATGCGTTCAACTTGTCTGATGAAGAAGTCGTTGGGTCGTGGCTAGAAAACCCATATTGGCAAGTATTCACGGGAGAGGAGTATTTACAAACAGAAGCGCCCATAGATGCATCAAGCCTAACGCGTTGGCGGAAACGTCTTGGCGAGGCGGGAGTCGAAGAGTTATTAGCCGAGACGATCGAAGCGGCGAAACGGAGTGATGTGATCAAAGCATCGAGCGTGAAACGAGTGATCGTAGACACCACCGTGATGGAGAAGGCGATAGCCCATCCGACCGATTCCAGATTGCTCGAGCGTTGTCGAGAGCATTTGGTGAAAGCGGCAGCCCAACATGGTTTGCAGTTGCGACAAAATTACAACCGAGTGGCGCCCCGTTTGTCACTCCAAGTCAGCCGTTATGCGCATGCGAAGCAATACAAACGGATGAACAAAGCGTTAGGCACACTGCGTTCTCGAGTGGGACGAGTGATGCGCGATGTTGAGAGACAAATCGAGTCGGTGGCGGAGAAAAGCCATGATGCCTTGCGAGAGTTGATAGCCCGTACGAAAAGAATCATTTCGCAAAGCCCCAAGGATAAAAACAAACTTTATGCCCTGCATGCACCGGAAGTGGAGTGTATAGCCAAGGGCAAGGCACGTAAGCCCTACGAGTTCGGTGTCAAAGTATCGATTACGACAACTCACCAGGAAGGACTTGTGTTGGGTGCGCGCTCGATGCCGGGAAACCCTTACGACGGTCACACGCTGGCTGAAGCACTAGAACAAGCCGCAATTCTGAGTGATGTGACGCCCGAAGTTGCGATCGTAGATCGCGGTTACAAAGGGGTTGAGGTCGATGGCGTAAAAATCTATCACTCAGGTATGCGCCGGGGTATCACACGTACGCTAAGTGCTATCATCAAACGACGCAGTGCCATTGAACCTATCATCGGTCATATGAAGACGGATGGGAAACTTGGTCGGAATTGGCTCAAAGGGGCATTAGGCGATGCCATACACGCTGTGCTCTGTGGCGCTGGGCATAACTTACGGATGATCCTCAGAAAGCTTCGGCTTTTTTACGTTTTACTTTTATCCGATTTCTTCCGCCCTACGTTTGCTGTTGGTTTCAGGTTTTGGTTCTAATTAGTTCACAAAACGATTTATTCAGCGACGACTAAATAGCGGCTTATTGCGCCTGAACACCGATTCCTATCAATCCTATCTAATTCAGATCGATCCCCGCTTTACGCGCAATAGCGACAGGGTTTCCAGCGATTTATTGCTGAGATTACTGAATCTGGATCCTCAACGCGTTCCCAAGCGTCTGGGCGATGGATTCTATGAACAGCAACTGATTCGGGATCAGATTATCGGTCTGACCGGCCATTATTACCTCTCCAACCATCGGAACCCTATCGCTGATATTAGGGCCTTGATGCACGCAGGAGCAGACTGGGCTAAACGTTTTGATTTGATGCTCGGCACTGAACCTACACCTGAACAAGTCAATGCTTTAACCACCAGTCCCGTCTGGCTAGTAAATCAACGTGTTCAATTACCCGATGGCTCAGAACAGACGGTACTGGTGCCTAAAGTGTATCTGGCCCCAAGCGATGCACAGGCTGTCCCGCTGGGCAATGCCTTGATTTCAGCCGATACGATTGAGTTAGACAGCGATCTCCCCTTTAAAAACACCGGAACCGTGCTCAGCCGCGGCAAGACGCAGATTCGTGCGCGCCAGATCGATAACCAGCACGGCACGCTCGCCAGCCTGGGCGCCCTCTCCCTCCAGGCCCGCGATGACCTCGATAGCCGCGCTGGCAAGCTGTTTGCAGTAAAAAAACTCACCTTACAGGCCGGCCAGGATCTCCAGCTGCAAAGCCAGACACAGACCACCCATGCCGCCAGCGGCAGCCGGACAAATCTAGTTGGCCTCACCCAGATCAAGGCCGGGGAACTGGAAGCGACGGCAGGATCCGATATTAACCTGGCCGCCACCCAGATTGAAGTGGAGCATGATGCGAGATTAGAAGCGCGGCAGGATCTCATATTAGGTACGGCCACCACCGGCGAGCAACTAAAGATCGTATGGGATGAACGTAATGCCCTAAGCTTGAGTCAGCACACCGAAATCGGCACCCAGATTCAGGCGGGCGCGCTTGAGCTGAAGGCTGGGCGCGATGTGACCGCAACCGGCGCTTACGTAACAGCTGAAGAAAAGTTAACGGTGCAGGCCGGCCGAGATATTCATCTGGAAGCCGCGTATGAAGAAACGGAGTTTGAGGAATCTCACTATCATGAATCGAGTCATTTCTTGGGTTCCTCAAGCGAACTGATGCACAACACGCTGTACAGAAAACAAGCGTTAAGCAGCACCTTATCCGGGGGTACGGTACAGATCGAAGCCGGACATGACCTCAATATCCTCGGCTCAAACGTGGTTGGGATGCGCGATGTCGATCTGTCTGCCGCCAACAATATCAAGCAAAAGGCCGTCGAACAGAGTGAGAAAGCCCGCTACCACTCTGTAACAGAACGCTCGGGCTTACTGGATAGCGGGACATTTGGCGTCACGATAGGCACGCGGACCCAAAAAGACACCCAGGAAAATGAGCACACGCCCCACATTGGCTCGGTCATCGGCAGCGTATCCGGCCATGTCAGAGCAGTGGCAGGCCGTGAATACGAACAAAGCGGCAGCCAGTGGGTGGTGCCCACAGGCGATATTGAGATTCGGGCAGGTAAAGCCAAGATTGATGCAAGCTATGAAGAGGGACGAGTCTGGCAGCGCAGTGAATACCATCAATCGGGTTTGACGGTCTCGTTGAGTGCGCCGGTGATTGCGGCGGCGCAAACGAATCATCAAATGCTGCAAGCCAGTACCCAAGTCAGCGATCCACGGATGCAGGCTTTAGCAGCGGGTGCGGGGGCACTGGCGACAAAAAATGCCTACGATGCAATCAAGATGGATCCAAAGGCCGCGGGTGGTGCGACAGTGAGCGTGATGATTGGTGAAGACCAGTGTGAAACCGAGCAGATGCAGCTGAGCAAGACAGCGTTGAACAGCACGCTGGCGGCTGGTGGCAATATATCGATCCAGATCAGTGGCTTAGGGAAAGAGTCCACGCTGGATCTGAGTGGCGCTCGTATAGAAGCCAAACAGGATATTACGCTGGACGTAGAAGGCCGACTGACTGTAGAAGCTGCGCCGAATAGCTTGATTGAGCAGAGTCAGCAGCAGAGCCAAAGCTCTGCGGTGGGCGCCGTGGCGACGCTGGGCAGCCAGAGCTCAATGGGGGCTTCGCTAGCGGTAAGTATTGGGCAGGGTCATGCAGAGGGAGAGCAAATCAACTATACGCCGACCTTGATCCAGGCGGGGGGCAAGCTGACGCTCAACGCCCAAAGCGATGTGCGCCTAAAAGGTGCGCAGATGGCTGGAAAGCAGGTGCAGGCCCAGATTGAGGGGGAACTTGAAATTGAGAGTGTGCAAAACACGGCGACTTATTATAGCCACTCTCAAAGTATCAGTGGCAGTGCGACAGCCGGCTCGGTCTCAGCAGCCAGCGTGCACTTCTCGCAACGCAGGATGGACAGTCGTTATCTGAGCGTGGCGGAACAGGCGGGAATTCAGGCCGGAGAGGAGGGCTTTCAGATCACGGTCAAAGGGGACACGAAGCTTGTAGGTAGCGTGATTGCAAGTGCTGAGCAGGCGGTGCAGGAAAAGAAGAACACGCTGATGACAGGGACCCTGCAACAGACGAGTCTGAAGAATCAGGCGAGCTACGATGCAAGCAGTATCAGTTTAGGCGGTGGGTACAGTAAAAGTGGCAAAGGGGTGGGCTCGGAACAATCGGGAGAAGCGACAACACCGGCTCATAGCGGCAATCAGCTGGCGAGCCGAGGTGGAATGAGCGCTGCGATACCGATTGTGATGAGTGCTTCGGGTCATGCGCAGTCCACCACTCGCAGTGCCATCAGCGGTGCAGAGATTGTGATTACGGATGAGGCCCGGCAAATCGAACTGACGGGGTACAGTGCGGCAGAGACCATGGCCAGCCTAAACCGTCATCCGGCACAAAGCCATCAGGCATTAGCGCCGAATTTTAACCGGCCGGAGATTGAAGCGGGCTTTGATATCGTCAATGCCTTAGGTCGGGAAACGGGTACGTTTCTCGTCAATAGAGCCAGAGAAGCAGATCATCAGATCGAGCGCGCTAAGCGTATAGAGAGACTGGCCGGTAATGAGCTCATGCCTGTAGCAGAGCGGCAGGAATTGCTGGAGACAGCGGCTGAGTTGCGTGCGCAGGCACAGACTGTGAATAAGCAATGGGGGCCAGGTGGGACCTACCGTCGAATCGTCACTGCGCTGACGGCAGCAGCATCGGGCAATGTGACGGGGACGACCGCAGAGTTCGCCCAGGCAGCGGCGCTGAATTATCTGCAAAGTTTAGGTGCGGAAAAAATCAAGCATATTGCGGATCGCCTGAAGGATGAAACAATGCGTGCTGCCTTGCATGGGGCATTGGCTTATGGAGGAGCAGTCGCACGGGGGCAATCGGGTGGCGCAGCCGCCTTGGGTGCGAGTGCAAGTGTATTGGTGAATAATCTGTTAGGCCCTGTAGACGATTTTTCTAAAGAAGAGAAAGAAGCGCGCAAGAATTTAGTCACCAGCCTGGTGGCGGGGCTTGCGGATCTGGGAGGGGCTGATGCGAGCTCCGCGCAGAATGCGGCTCAGATTGAGACAGATAATAATATGCTGGCTCCAGCAATTTATGGATTTGTGGCGCTAGCAGCGCGATTGGCGATGCTAGGTACCCGGAATGAAGTAAAGGAATTGGCTATAGGTGCTGCAGCGGCAACAACTGGGGCGGTGGTTCTTTATGAATTGGATAAAAAACTAGGGAAAGATGAAGGGCAAGTTGAAGAGAATGAGCTAATACAACCGGCCCCGCCGCCAATGACTACGCCTATGGAGCCACCGCAGCTGGACCCAATTCCGGGCAGAGCGTGGCATCAGGATGAAGAGGTGCGGCTTGAAGGCATGCCGAATCAATCGGGGGAGCATATCGTTCAACCTTTGGTGACGCCAGGAGAGGTTCAATCAGCAGGTAATGTGATGGTGAGGCCGATTGGCGAAGGGTTAGATATATTTGACACGGTCATTTTTAGTAAGGGGGCGAAGAAGGCCAATAGAGGCAAGGAATATGTGCCGAATGAAGGCTCTGTGAAGAAAATGGATGATTTTTTTAATCAAACAGAGTTTGGGGCGGAAGTAAAGCGCGTGACTATTCCTACTAACGAGTTTTATCATGGGGAGAGGTTGTATAAAGCAATCGATAAAATTAAAGGTACAATAGGAAAAGGAGATCTTATTTATTTGGATGCTGGTCATAAAAATCACTTAGAAGTGTATACTCGAATTAGAATTTCAAAGCATGTTCTGAATTTTGATGGAACTATTAATCGAGAAAAAACGGACGCCGCGGAAGGTAGACGGCTGGGGAAATAGAGTGAAAGTAATGTTAGATTTTAACAAGTTTAAAGTACGTTTAATGAAATTTCTTCAGTTTCATGGTTTGACATATGCTGATTTTGATGAGTCGACTAATAAATCTGCCTTTCTACTATGGCATATAGACTGGAACGATGATTATAATAACACCTTTAAAGAGGATTTAGAGTCACTAAAAGATTCAATCGAGCTATACGATAAAGCCTCACTAAAAAGAGATGTGTTGGCAACTAAGGCAGCTCTTCTCGATGCCTCTTTGAAAATAGGACTATTGGAAAGTAGTCCATTCTATGCAATTTCACATGATTTAACAAAGATACTGAATAATAAGCGTTTCAATTGGCCTTCTTTGGGAAAGAGTTACACTATTCCAAGTGAATATTTTTATAAAGAAAAAAATCAAATCGATCAAAAAGAATGGGGAGATTTAAATAGAATTCAAAAAATCTTGATGGATATAGTCAAATCTCAGGGTGTGACAAATGAAGAATTAGAGCGTGTGGATAAAAGAACAGGACGCTTAATATGGGGTATCAACTTAAACAGTGACTTCAATAAATTATTTTATGAAAAGCTGTTATCTTTGCAGATTGCCTTTGATGCATATGAAAAAGCATCTATACAAGAAGACTGGCGAGCAGTTCGAGCAATCCTTCAGAGAATTAGGTTAATAAATTTTCAGTTCTATAAATTCTTGGGTGCGATTAGAGTAGCATTAAAAAATGCTAGGTCAGATAAACGTTTTTGGCCCTCTTTCCCGGAGGATTATAAAGTGCCAGCGCACTATAACTATAAAGAATGAACTAGGCCGTAGGGCACACTGGTTGCTGGCATAGCTGCACTCACCGGGGCAGATGCGACCGTGGGTACGCATAGTGCAGCAGCGGCTATCGATACTGGCGACAGAGCAACTAGTATGGGTCTAAAAAGAATTAGATGCCTGTGAAGACGATTTCGTCTGCAAAGCAGGGACAATGATTAAATGGACTGGCGTTTCGGCGAAGCAAGATGCATTGACAATGTCGGGTCTAATCAGCGGTTTGGCTGAGGCGGGTTGGCACGATGCGGAAGGGGTAGTCGAATTTTTTAAGGATTTCCGCAATAACCTAAAAGGATTGGCCTCCCTAATTAACCAGGAAGTGCGCGATCAATTAGGAGAACAGATAGTTGCTGAATTCAATGCCAAAATCAACCGGATACGGGCCGCAGCAAGAGAAGGCGGCGACCAGAATGCATTACAGCTTGGCCGTGAGTTAGGCGATTTATTCTGGCATATAGGCTCAATCGTAATAGTAGCTGCAGGTGCAGCTAAGTTAACTGCATCGCTGGGTAAAATTGGAGTTCGTCTAAGTAAGGAATCTCTAGAAAAACTTTCTGGGCTTGCGAAATTTGATCACTTGGCTAAAGCGGGCGGACTTTTTGCGGCTGATGGTAGGCCATTGATGGATTTTAGTCGGCTGACAAATGCGCAAAAAGGTGTGGTTGGCGAGATGTTAGGTAGTAATAAGGTTCAACAGCTGCTGCCTGAGGCAAAAAGGATTGGACGTGTGCCAAGCATTGGTCAAACAGGTATTGATGACATATATAAAATAAATAAACCTGGCATAGACTATGCCATAGTGGAATATAAATGTGGCTCATCTGTACTTAAGAAAACGGCGGATGGATTACAGATGAGTGATAGTTGGCTCATTGGGACTAATACTGGTACAAATCGAATTCTTGAAGCTATAGGTAACCCGGTAATAGCTAAGGCAGCTCGGAATGCTATGGATAATGGAAGAATTGAAAAATGGCTAGTGCATACAGACCCGTACGGAAGAGCGACTTTTGGCATTTTGGACAAAAATGGTAAGTTGATACTGCGGCCTGTTTTCCAAATTTTAGGAAATATAAAATGATTCGAGATCAGCTTAAAGATAAAGATTATTTTGATAAATGGCTTAAATTTGAGCGACAATCAATTAATGATAGCCTTGAGCAAATACAGCAGCCATCAAAAAATCGCTCCTATAGACCGCAGTATGTCTATGAAGTTGTGCATGATTATCGCCACCTACTATTAATGGATTATTCTAGGGGTGAAGTAATTAGTAAGCTTGCTCAATATTTTCCACCGTTATTAGCTACATGGGAAGAAGCTGAACGGTTAGGTAAGGATATATGGACTGAACAACAGCAATATAGACGTCATGCTTGGGCAGTCAATCTCGACCATTACATAATTTGCTTCTGGCTCATAGGTATGGCACTTTCCCTTGAAATTCCAGATGATCAATGGCAGCGGTTGTTAATACTGATTGGCAATGAAGGTGAGGATGAGTTGCTAGATCGTATTATTGCAAGCCGAGAACCATCACGAAAAATAGGAAGCAAGTTATGTCATCCAAAGCCTTATCAGCGCTTGCTAGATGCAATTAATGCACCAAAAGACAAGCAAGCTGAAAAATTAAAAAGCTTTATCACCAAATGGTACCCCGAGTTAAACCGTCCTCCTAAAAACGGGATGTCAGAGATGACCGCTATGTATGCTCGGCCTTATTGGTATAAATATCATACGCTGGAAGGGGGCTATTTCGGTTTCTGGTGCATCGAAGCTGTAGCTGTCGTCAAAGCTTTTGGTTTAGATGATTCTTTATGCTTAGGCCATCCCAATTACCCAGGCGATTTACTTCGGCCCAATGGCCCTTCTACTCACCCTGAACGAGTAGAACCAGTAGCGAATGATCTAGTAGCTAAAAAAGAAAAGACTGATGAAACGTTGAAAAAGAATCTCCATCATTTTTGGTCGAAAATTTTTAATAAAATAAAGCCTAAAATTTGATTAATATTTTTATAAATTTCAGTAAATTGCTAGCCTAAACCGTCATCCGGCACAAAGCCATCAGGCGTTAGCGCCGAATTTTAACCGGCCGGAGATTGAAGCGGGCTTTGATATTGTCAATGCCTTAGGTCGGGAAACGGGCACGTTTCTCGTCAATAGAGCCAGAGAAGCAGATCATCAGATCGAGCGCGCTAAGCGTATAGAGAGACTGGCCGGTAATGAGCTCATGCCTGTAGCAGAGCGGCAGGAATTGCTGGAGACAGCGGCTGAGTTGCGTGCGCAGGCACAGACTGTGAATAAGCAATGGGGGCCAGGTGGGACCTACCGTCGAATCGTCACTGCGCTGACGGCAGCAGCATCGGGCAATGTGACGGGGACGACCGCAGAGTTCGCCCAGGCAGCGGCGCTGAATTATCTGCAAAGTTTAGGTGCAGAAAAAATCAAGCATATTGCAGATAGCCTGAAGGATGAAACGGCGCGTGCTGCCTTGCATGGGGCATTGGCTTATGGCGGAGCAGTCGCACGGGGGCAATCGGGTGGCGCAGCCGCCTTGGGTGCGAGTGCAAGTGTATTGGTGAATAATCTATTAGGCCCTATAGACGATTTTTCTAAAGAAGAGAAAGAAGCGCGCAAGAATTTAGTCACCAGCCTGGTGGCGGGGCTTGCGGATCTAGGAGGGGCTGATGCGAGCTCCGCGCAAAATGCGGCTCAGATTGAGACAGATAATAATATGCTGGCTCCAGCAATTTATGGATTTGTGGCGCTAGCAGCGCGATTGGCGATGCTAGGTACCCGGAATGAAGTAAAGGAAATGGCTATAGGTGCGGCAGCGGCAACAACTGGGGCGGTGGTTCTTTATGAATTGGATAAAAAACTAGGACAGGATGAAGGGCAAGTTGAAGAGAATGAGCTAATACAACCTCCCCCGCCGCCAATGGTCACGCCTATGGAGCCACAGCGGCCCTCCCAGATTCCCGGCAGGGCATGGCATCAGGATGAAGAAGTGTTGCTTGAAGGCATACCGAATCAATCTGGAGAACATATCGTTCAACCTTTGGTGACGCCCAATCAATCTGTAGAATATACAGTAACTCCTCTGATAACACCGATTGCTGAAGCAATAGGGAAACTAGGGAATATAATTTTTAGCGAACGGACAGAAAAGGCTGAGAGCGATACGAATAGCGCACAACATTTTAAGTTTGAGCCTGTTAATTATCACGGAAAGTATGATAATTCGGTAAAAAGCAGAGGTCCTGTCAATGGTCAAGACGCTCTAAATGTCTCAGTGCAAGTTAAACCCACGTCGCCTCGAAGGATTGGGATTGATTACAAAACTGGTGATTTTATTATATTCGACAATACAGAAAATAACGTCTATCACGGACATGTTCGCTCCTGGGATAATTTACACCAAGATATGAAAAGGGCCTTACAAAAGGCTAACATGGTAACTAAGAATGGAAGTATTTTAGGAGGTGGGAAATGAAACATTTTAATAACCCCAAACCAATGAATAAAACTCTGATTGAGGAAAAACTTTCATCTGGGAATGTAGAAGAAATATGTAATGCTTTAGTGTCTATAGCTTTTTATGAATCTGATTGGAAATGGGCTCAAGAAAAATTCCTGGATTTATTAGATGATGATAATCCTAAAATCAGTGGAATATCAGCAACTTGCTTGGGACATATCGCAAGAATTCACCGTAAGCTAGATAAAGAAAGAGTTATAAATATTCTGCGTAATAAAATAGAAAATAGCGCTATATCTGGAAAAGTTCAGGATGCTTTAGATGATATAGAAATTTTTGTGTAGTTTATCTTAAAATGATGCACAGGCTCGACTTAAAGATTACAAAGCTAGACCCTAGCCAATATATTGACATCCCATCTGAAGACGAAGTGTATGCAGATATATCACTCGATGTTTTACTAAGTGATGGAAAAACTTTTAATATATTCAAAATTAGATGGGATGTAATATGCTTATTGAAATGGACTCTTGAAAAAAAGCAGGCCATTCTTTTTGAGTCTCCATTAGATTTAATTAAAAGCGATTTTTCCATTGCATATGGAATCAGATATTTCCATGAAATGGTTGATCTGGATAGTGTAAAAGATTCAGACTTAGACTCAGTGTTTGAATATAAGACTCGCCACGGACTAAGGTTTGCTTTGCGCGGAGTTGATATAAATAGCGTTTATATTGGTAAATCTACCAAAGGTTATGAAATATCGTATTCGAGTGAGGATTATCATTGGACTTACATAGTAGATTTGCCTGAATTTATTGCGTCTGTTGAGGATTATTACGTAAAGCTAAAGAACAAATAGCCTGTAGAAAAATCCTTAGCAGCCAGCATTGGGAAAATGGCAAGATAATTTGAAAAGCAAGACACCCTGCTAATACAATCTGCCCCACCACCAATGGTAACGGTAACGCCCGCGGAGAATGGGTATAAAGAACGACCAAACGATACTGAGCAGCCTGGAAAGAGCGATAATCAGATAGTACAACCGGCTCCACCGCCTATGGAGTCACAGCAGCTATCCCAGATTCCCGGCAGGGCACATGGCATCAGGATGAAGAAGTGTTGCTTCAAGACATGCCGAATCAATCTGGGGAGCATATCGTGGGAATATAACCAAGAGGCTCCCCGCAAGAACACCGACGTAGGTCTCAAACCTCCCTTAATACCTGATTTGCTATTTGCCGTACTTGCCACGCTGGATCCTGTGATAAAGGACCAACTGTTTCCTTTAATAGAGGGTATAAAAGGCGCTTGCGTAATACGTCGATTGCTGTTTGCCGCACTTGCCACGCTGAATCTTCTAATAAGGGAATAATCTTTTGCTCTATTTCCGACCTTGAAAGGCGATCACATAATAAATTCATCGTCATTTGCCTAATCTTCCACTCTGGGTCTTTTAATAATGGGATAAGTTCTTGTTGTGTCTGTTCTGCTGAAAAATAATAACCTACTGCGCTAAGCACAGTTTCCCGAACTGTACAATCTTTATCTTTTAATAAAGGGGTAATGTACTTCTTAGTTTCTTCTGAAGAACCAAGCAGATTTCTAAGGGCATCAATTGCTTTTTGCCGAATTTCCCATGCTGGATTTTTCAGTTGCTGAATAATTTCTTCTTTAAATCCAGGCTTAGATGAGTTATCTTGTTTTTCTTCAACTTGAAATTCTTTCTTACATATTTTCTTATGATCCTCAAAATTTTGTTTTAGTTTTTCATATTCTTTTTCTTTAATTTGAAGGCTTTCTTTTAAAGTTGCTTCCATTTTTGAAAACATTTTCTCCATATTTTTTAGATGGCTATCAATCGCAATAAGTGCTTCATAATTTTCTATAGGAATTTCAATGGTATCTCGCCGCTCAGCAGTTACGTTTTGCTGTTGGTTTACTCTTTGCGCAAGCAACGGTGTCTGTGAAAAGTTAGCTGAGTATTGTGTTGGAACAGGGGTAGAAAGTATGTGCATGGCGCTCTCCTTTCAAAGAGAATTATCGAATTCATCTTAATCATATACACCAAATTCTATAATTAAAGAAATATTTATTCATCGCCTACTAATATATTTTTTATATATCAATAACTTAAATTTATGTTTACTGAAGTCTAAGCAAACCACTAGAATCAAATTATTGCTTATCAAGCAGCATTAAAAAATAAATAAGCACCTTTATTTTTTAAAACTGGCCCTATAATTTTTTCATAATTCAGTAAAAAGACTTTAAGGTGCGGCGTAAATGCTGATTATCAACCTGTAGCGCTTATGCTACTTCTACGGGAAAAATTCGCAAAGCTGCAGATTATTTGAATTCATATTTATCTGTAATGATTCGCTAGATTAAGCGGTTGAAAAAAATAGTTCGTAATATTTGAGCACTGTCATAAGTGCGGGAGGCAACCCACTAAAGCCGCGCAACTGGTTATCGTCAGCGCTGAACTCATGGCTTGATTACTCAAAACAAAGTGATCAATTTTTACGCATACTGAAAAACTTTTGTTTCTTCTGCTACCGCCTATGAAAGATAAAACTAAACCCCAAGCCAGTCGCCGTAAAATAATTAAAAATCTGGCTCTTTGCACTGTGGCAACCCTCTGCGCACCATTCATTCTGACGCCTTCCAAAGCGGCCCCGAAGCGGCAAATAGTCATTCGAGACTTAGGCGGCGAGATCCACGAGGGCTATAAAAAGGTGCTCTACAAACCTTTTGCTGAGAAAACTGGAATTCTGGTGGTCGGTGTTCAAGCAATCGCAAACCCTACCGCGCAGATTCAAGCGATGGTTCAATCGGAGAACCTCTTATGGGATATGGCAGCTCTTAGTGAGATGGCAATCCTAATCCTAACCAACGGTATTGGCGATAAATGTTTTTTGGAAAAACACCAGCTTGAAGGTGACCCTACTATTTCAAGAATAGCGCCACAGTTTATTTTCCCTTATGGAGTCGGGACAAACGTATATTCTACTGTTCTTGCTTATCGCACTGACGTATTCAAAAAGGCGGGGGAAGTGCCGCAAACTTGGCAAGACCTCTGGAATACCAAGCGTTTTCCGTGTCGTCGAGGCTTATATAGGCACCCACTAGACACGGCTGAAGTAGCCTTGATGGCTGATGGCGTATCTGCGGAGAAGGTTTACCCTTGCGATCTTGAGCGAATGTTTCGTAGCCTCGATAAAATAAAGCAGCATATTCGTATTTGGTGGACAAGCGGGACACAAGTTGAACAGCTGCTGAAGTCTAAAGAAATAGATTTGGTCCCAGCTTGGATTTCCCGCGTCCAAGCAGCAATTAATGCAGGCGTGCCAATCGCCTTTTCTTGGGAGCAACATATTTATGAGTGCAATAGCTGGGCCATTTTAAAAGGTACGCGTAACGCAAATGCATGCCGCGAATTTATCAAATTTGCCTCAGACCCAGAGCGGCAAGCACAGCTTGCTGAATACGGAGTTGGCCCAACCTTGCCTGAGGCTTTCAACTATATCAAGCCTGAGCGGGCTAAACAGCTTACAAGCTATCCAGAGAACCTTAAAAAAGGGCTACATACGGATTCTATTTATTGGCTTAATAATCAGGATAGAGCCATCAGGGAGTTTACTGAATGGTTAGCTAAACCTTAAATATCTGGATTAGCAGGGCTTCGGCACGAAGTGCCGAATAAATCTATGGCATCAACTGGCTTTCCAAGCGCTGTTTTGGCGGATACCTAGACTGGCAGACGCTAGATCCTTTTCAAGCTCAGGCACACACGTATCTAGAAAAAATAAAAAACCTAAAACGCGTCAGAAAGTAGGCGCTGTTGCTAAAATTTAGTCAATCTAAAGAATGGCCTTGTCCCGCCTGGCTTTAAGAAAGATATGAAACACTTTTCAACGTAGTTATGCACAGTATCTGTGGATATGTCTGGGCTACTTTGCCTTCTATTAGGGCAAATCTTACGTCCCCAAGGGTCGAGTCAGATCATCGGATCATCTTGTTGGCATATGATTAAATCAAGTTCTATCAGGAACCTCTTGATCCTCTCATGCGCTAAATTCAACGCTAGCTTGTGATGAAAACATTAATGATAGGAGAGGATTCATCAGCCGTAGATCCCTAAAAATGCTCTCTAGTCTAAGCAAAAATAGATCATCTTAAATGTTGCCTTTGAGACACTGTATATTTAATCAGTTGCCATTTATTCTATCTAAAAAGTACACTGACTAGGCTTGTAAAGCATCATTAAAAAACAAACTAACTACCTTAGCTTTTTAGAGCCAGCTTTATAATTTTATAAAACTGAGTGACTGCACTTTCGGAGCGGAGACAGTGTTTATTAATCAACAGAGGCTAGGTTATTTCCATGCTGTTTATACCCATGGAAAAATTTGTAAAGCAGCAGATTATTTGAATACTGATGCATCCGTCATTACTCGGCAGATAAAACTATTGGAAGGATACATAGGACACAAATTATTTGAGCGCAGCCAGCGTGGAAGAAAAAATCTAACTCTGCTTTTCGGCATTTGTAAGTAATTCAACCACGGCACGAAAAATATTTGCTGCGACTAGCCCTGGCATGTCAGCTATTTCCGCACGCGAAGAAATTAAGGCCGGTGAGCTGATTGCGCTGGAAGTGGATCACCCCATTTTTCAGTCTAGCAAGATGGCTTTAATTACTAGGCGCGGCAAGCCTCTTTTACCCGCCACAGATCAATTACTTAAATTACTCAGAGCAGAATTATCCATTTTTATTTCCCCGCCAAAAATGGATCGTTATGCATCGGCCATTCAACTCGGAGTATCAAATGCGGAGTAAACCCCCATCTCGCAATAAGCGCCGTAATGCACTCAAAGTAATCTTTGCGGCAGGCGCAGCGGTTTGCCTACCCTATATCATCACCTCCCGTAAAACCACGCCTTCCAGAAACATTCCCACCGAACAAGTGCAGCAGATTGTGATCCGCACTTCGGGCGGCAAGAGTCATTTTGCTTATACAAAAATACTCTTTGAACCTTTTATGGAAGCAACCGGTATTAAGGTCGTCGGCATTCCTTCAAATGTGGAGCCTGTTGCAGAAATTAAGACCATGGTTGATACAGGAGAGTACAAGTGGAATATGGCTTGCCTTGGTAATAGGGCGATTCCCGTACTCGGGCAGCAGGGTTATTTAGAAGAGCATGGACTTGGGAACGATGATGCTGTCAAAACCATTTTGCCGCACCTTTTGTCAGACTATAGCGTTGGTATGAATGTCTACTCTATCGTGCTTGCGTATCGCACGGATGCTTTTAAAGGGCGCCCACCCCCCAAAACTTGGAAAGATTTTTGGGATGCGAAGAATTTCCCCGGCCGCCGTAGTCTACGTCAAATCCCCTTTGATACGATTGAAGAAGCTTTGCTAGCGGATGGTGCGCTTCCAACCGAAATCTACCCTTGCGATCTTAACCGTGCGTTTCGCAGCCTGGATAGAATCAAACCGCATATCTCTGTCTGGTGGCAGAATACGCCGCAAGCCGAGCAACTATTAAAAACTGGCGAAGTCGATTTACTCCCGGCTTTTATAATTTCTACTCTATCCGCTATTGATGCAGGTGCGCCCGTTGCATTTTCATGGGATCAACATATCTATGGATATGATAATTGGACAATTTTGAAGGGAACTCCTAATGCGGATGCTTGCCGTCAATTTATCCGCTTTGCCACCGATCCAGAGCGGCAGGCACGCCTTATACCCTATGGCATTAGCCCTACACAGCCAAGCGCGTTGGAAAAAGGCGTTTTAGAAAGAAACCGAATTGATCCAAAATATGTAAAGTTGCTGTCAACCTATCCAGACAATCTAAAAAAAGGGATACCTAGTGATGGGTTGTACTGGGCCGATAAGCATAGTTCCATTATCGAACGCTTTAACCAATGGATGATAAGTTGATTAGATGCTTGCTTAAGATCCCTTTCGCTGCTTTCTTACGCTAAGCGGGCACGAGTGCGAGATCAGGCATATAGGGGTCGCCGTCAAGCTTTTTTCAGCTGTTATCTAAGCTCTAGTCGATTGCGGCTGTAGCCAACTGTGCCGCACCCTGTGCAATGTGTGAGGTAGGGTGGTCGATTAAATCAGCATGAATCGAAAAAAGAGCATTATGTTGGGTGGTGGTCAGTTGAGGCCATCTACGCTAGCGTTCAAGGTGGCTTGATAGCGGCTGCTCGGTTGCGCTACCACTAGGGCGCGAACCACGCTTGCGCAGCGAATTCTCACGCCGGAAAGTAGGCATCGTTGCTAAAATTTAATCAATCTAAAGAATAGCCTTGCCCCGCCTGGCTTTGGAAAAGATATGAAACACTTTTCAACGTAGTTATGCACAGTATCTGTGGATATGTTTGGGCTGCTGACGCGTGCTGTCAATTTATTCAATTTGCAAGTAACCCAAAGCGACAAGCGCTGCTTGCGCCTTACGGAATTGGACTGACCCAGCCCGAAGTCTTAAAATCAGGCCATATTGATTTAAAGCATGCCAAGCTTACTCCAAGCTATCCAGACAACATCAAAAAAGGCATGCCCAGTAACGGTTTATACTGGAAGAGTCATCAGAATGCGGTTATCGAACGGTTTAATCTGTGGATGATAAGTTGGTTCAAAGCTTGCTTACGATCCCTTTATTGTTTTCTTACGCTACGCCTAAAGTGCAGCGATCACCAATATGGCGTATTTGGAAATCTGCTAAAAGACGTGCTGGAGTAGGTTACCGTTGCCCATATCAAGCGCGGACATCTGGACATCTGACTTGGATTGACCCCTTAAATTACCAGACAAGTCATTTACTTAAAATAGAGTAAGCTGGTGCGCGAGGGAAGGTCAGACTGAGATGAGGCACCTTCACGCCTTAGCCAGTCATTATCTAAGCTCTAACCGATTGCGCGCTGTAGCCAGCGCTTCACAGAGCTGCGCTGCGCCCTGTGCAATGCGTGGGGTAGGGCGGTCGATTAAATCTGCATGAATCGAAAAAAGAGCATTATGTTGGGTGGCGGCCAGTTGCGGCCATCTACGCCAGCGTTCAAGGCTCGATAACGGCTGCTCGGTTGTGCTACCGCTAGGGAGCGTAACGATGATTGCCTGCGGGTCAGCTGCCAATACGGCTTCCGCAGAAATAACCGGGGCCACTGGCGCTAAATGCGCAAACACATTGCGTCCACCGCATAATGCAATTACCTCGCTAACAACCTGTTTGCCATTCAGCGTAATCAGAGGGCGCTCAGATATTTGATAAAACACCCGGATTGGCGTGCTCTGCGCATAGCGCTGCCGCAGCGCTTTAATCTCTGCGCGCAATAAAGTTGCCGCTTGCGCGGCGGTAGCGCGGGCGCCAAGTAAAGCACCGAAGTTTTCAAGCGTCAGCGCAATATCGTCGAGTTGGTGCGGTGCGCTATAAAAAATCGGGATATTCAATTGGCGCAAGGCTTCCAATTGGCGCTCTACATTGCCATACCGCCAAGCTATGACCAAATCAGGTTTTAAAGCGATGATGCGCTCCAAATCAAGCGCTTGGTAATCGCCTACGCGTGGCAACTGTTTTGCTGCTTCTGGATAATCGCTATACATGACAGCCCCGCGCAATGCGGCTCCGCCCCCTGCAGCGTAAATCAATTCGGTGATATGGGGCGCTAGGCTAATCACGCGTTTTGCCGGTGTGGAGAGCGTTACCACTGCGCCACTATCGTCTTTGACTTGGATGGTTGCATAGACCCGGCAGGATGCTAGCGTCAGGAATCCAAATAGCAGATAGGCTAAGACGTATTTCATCCCAGATGAGATAACGCTATTGTGGTGATGCGGTTTGCAGTGGGATATGCTCGCGGCTCTCTTTAATGCGGTTATTTTGATCGACAAAAATTAGGCTAGGCTTTACATTGCCGGTACGCACATCGGTATCATCAAACAAGCCAAAGGTTGCGATGATGACTAGATCGCCTAATTGCGCGCGCCGCGCGGCTGAGCCATTTAATGAAATGATGCCGCTGCCGCGTTCAGCGCGTATTGCATAAGTTGAAAAACGCTCGCCGTTATTAATGTTCCAAACTTCAATTTTCTCGTTTTCTATAATGTTGGCGGCTTCGAGTAAATTTTCATCAATCGCGCATGAGCCTTCGTAGTGCAACTCGCAGTGAGTCACGGTGGCGCGATGGATTTTTGATTTCAGCATAATGCGTTGCATAAGCGGTATTCAATAAAGAGTAAAGGTTAGAAAAATAATAGAGCGAATTCGGCAAGAGAGCAAAGCAGATTGGTTTAAATTTTTCTCTTTATGTTGAATTAATCTCGCTTTAAATTTCAAGATTGTCGATCAACCGCGTAGCGCCAAGTTTGGCCGCTGCGACCGCGACTAATGGCTCATTTGTCTCATGCGTAGCAGGTGCTTGTAGATCCACTTGTTTGCGAATGGCGATATATTGCGGTTCCCAACCATGCGCACTAAGCTGGGCTACGGCTTCTTGTTCAAGCGTAGCGAAGTCGCTACGCTTTTCTGCGAGAATTTTGTGGCGCAGATCTGATAACGTTTTAAATAAACGTGGCGCTTCAGCGCGTTCTGCTGAGCTCAGATAAATATTGCGTGAGGACAGCGCTAGACCATCCTCGGCGCGCACCGTTTCGGCCGCGATAATTTCAGTAGGTAATGCAAATTGCTGGCTCATCGCCCGTACAATCATGAGTTGTTGATAGTCTTTTTTACCGAACACTGCAGTCCGTGGCTGCACGCAGCCAAATAGCTTCATGACTACGGTGCACATCCCTTGAAAGTAGTCAGGTCGGAATTCACCCTCAAGGATTGAGCTGATGCCATTCGGCGGTTGGATGCGATAATGCTGCGGCTCTGGATATAAATCAGATTCGCGGGGGGCGAATAACACATAGACATTTTCCTGTCGGAGCTTTTCTAGGTCTGCCTCAAAAGTACGTGGATACTGGTCAAAATCTTCTTTCGGCCCAAATTGCAAGCGATTGACAAAAATGCTGGCGATGACTGGGTCACCATGCTGATGAGCCAATCGCAGCAGCGAGAGATGCCCTTCATGCAAATTGCCCATAGTGGGTACAAAAGCCGCGCGATTTTGTCCGCGTAATTGATCGCGCAATTCTTGAATCGAACGAATAATTTTCATGGTTAAAATTACACCTTATGGGTTGTTTTTTTATGTGGTTAAGAGAGCCTCGCTTGAGGCCGATTCAGCGGGTGTCATGAGGGCGTCAGGGATATAAGAAAGACGCAGATAAATTGGCGCAAATGCCTCTGCCTGCGTGATTTCAATCAAGCTTTCACGCGCCAGTTCAAGCAGGGCGATAAAGTTAACCACAATGATCGACGCGGGCGCGCTTGGTGCGAATAGTTCGCTAAATTCAATAAAACGAGTATGTTGTAATTTGCGCAAAATACCGCTCATATGCTCGCGCACGGAGAGCGCAGCGCGGGGAATGCGGTGATGCGCCACAAGCTTGGCACGTTTAGCCAGCTCCACCCATGCCAGGCGCAGATCGTCCAGACTGAGCTCGGGCCAGCGCGGCGCAACCAGGCTTGGCGCAACATAAATATGCGCGCGTAGAAAGTCGCGCCCGAGTTGGGGCAATTGATCCAGTTTGAGCGCAGCGAGCTTGATTTGCTCGTATTCAAGCAAGCGTCGTACGAGTTCTGCGCGCGGGTCTTCCGCCTCTTGCTCGGGGTCGGCCGGTTTGACTGGCAGCAGCATGCGCGCTTTAATTTCAATCAGCATCGCAGCCATCAGCAAATATTCGGCCGCCAACTCAAGATTGTGGCTGCGGATCTGCTCAACATACTCAAGGTATTGGCGAGTGACGGCCGTCATCGGTATATCAAGCACATTAAAATTCTGCTTGCGAATTAAATATAGCAAGAGATCAAGAGGACCTTCAAAAGCTTCAAGAAACACTTCCAGCGCATCTGGCGGAATATAGAGGTCACGTGGCAGCTTAAACAGCGGCTCGCCATATAAACGCGCATAAGCTACGCCATCTATGGTATCCGGCGTTGAATCAGCAGCAGGCGCAAGCAACGCCTTATCCGCTAGCGCGCTTAAAGCAGGCTGCTTCAAGGTTTAGCCCACTCTAATAATAGACGTAGGGCGTTTGTTTGATGCGCGAAGTTTGTTGCCGCGCTCGTTCATCCAGATTAATCTGCGGTTTATCCCACAACAACAAGCGCCCGCGGCGCTGCGCTTCTTCGAGCATAGGCTTTTGCTGTTTGAGTTGGTTGATAAATTGAGTAATATCAGATTGGTAGTGACGCGTCATAAGCAAAATATCGGATAGATTTCATCGTTTAGTCTACACAGCCGTCTGTTTAACGGAGGATGGACTGAATTAAGAGCTCAATCTTATCTGAAATTGTCCTTGAAGGTTGGATTTAGGTTAAGTTTAAGGCTTTTGGGGGTGGAAAGGCACCTAATAAATATGTTCAAATATGATGCTCGCTGCGCTTTCTAGATCTACTTAAACGCCTAAAAAATTTTATTGGAACTCAGTTTGAGCGAAATCGAACACTCGTTAAGCAAATCCATGCGCGCTTGGCGTTGGTTTTGTTGCATTGGACTCGCCAGCGTATTTATTTTTGCGCCGGATTCTGCGCAAGCGGAATATACGGTTGAAATTAACGCGCCGCGCAAGCTTAAAGCATTGCTGAAAACCCATTTGGATTTGGCGCGTTTCGCAAAACGCACGGATATTAGCGATGAACAATTTGAGTTTTTAGTTGCAGCGGTGCCGCAGCAAGCGCGTGAGCTCGCTGAAACAGAAGGGTATTTTAGTGCGGCGGTGACTACAGATGTAATCGAATTTGCCGATAAAAATGTGGTGACGATTAGCATTGACCCAGGCCCGCACACGACGATTTCATCCGTTGCCCTAAATTTTACGGGTCCGATTCAAACCGAAGCTCCAGGGCGTGAGCAAGCGGCGCGGCGCAGTTGGACTTTACGGCGCGGCGAGCCCTTTAGCCAAGCCGCTTGGGAAAGCGCTAAAGAGGCTTCACTCAAGGCGTTGCAAGCAAAACGCTATGCCGCGGCTAAAATGACTCGCGCGCAAGCGCGGATTGATCCCCATACGCAGCAGGCGCGACTTGAGGCCACTTTCGAGAGCGGCCCGACTTTTACGATCGGGCCGATCGAAATTAGCGGACTAAAACGCTATCCTGAAAAAATCATTCATCATGTAAATCCATTACAACCGGGTGAACGTTATAGCGTAGAACGGCTGCTTGAATTGCAAAGGCAGGTGCAAAACACCACATACTTCGCCAGTGTTACGGTCGATGTGGCAAATGATGCAACGCAGCCCAACCAAGTTCCGGTCAAGGTCAAAGTCAGCGAATATCCCTTTCATGCGATTCGTTCGGGGATTGGCTATTCATCGGATACAGGCGCTCGGGTGCAAGGTCACTATGTCTATAATAATGTGTTTGGCCGTAGTTGGATCTTGAGTGCGCAAGGGCAGTTCGAACAACGCCAGCAAAACACTTCATTGCGCTTATCCATGCCTCCCGATAATAAAGCCTATACCAATAGTCTTTTAGGGTCCCATACCCGTACCAATATCGAAGATACGGATATCCGTAGCCTGCGGCTCGGTGCGCAACGCGCGCGCGCGTTGCAAAATTTTGACTACGCGTGGACTTTACTCTATTACGAAGATCAGCTTATGCAAAATGCGCAAGCGCCAGATGTGAGTCGAGCGCTGGTGCCGGGTTGGTCGTGGACGCGGCGTAATGTCGATGATCCAATGTTCGCGCGTCAAGGTAATATTATTTCGCTTGCAGCGGGGTTTGCCGTCAAAGACATTATGACTGAGCAGACCTTTGGCCGATTCTATATGCATGGGCGTCAGTACTTCCCACTTGGAAAAAATGATCTGATTTTGTTGCGCGCGGAATTGGGCAGCGTTTTAACGGCGGGCGGCTCAGATGGCATTCCAGCTTCGTTATTATTTCGCGCGGGGGGAGTGAATTCGGTGCGCGGCTATAGCTATCAAAGTATTGGCTACGAAGTAGAGGGCTCGGTTCTACCCGCTAAATATTTGGCGACGGGCAGCAGCGAATATCAGCATTGGTTTAATCGGGATTGGGGGGGCGCCCTATTTTATGACCTGGGTACCGCAACCGACCGCTGGCAAGAGAAAGTCCTTTATCAAGGGGTCGGTATCGGGGTGCGCTGGCGTAGTCGGGTGGGTCCAATCAACTTAGATGTGGGGTATGGATTGCGAGAGCGTAGAATCCGCCCCTATTTAACCCTTGGAATCGCATTTTGATGAAATTGTGGCGCGTGCTTGGCTGGTTAACGCAAAGTCTACTGGCAATCGCTGCTTTACTGGTTGGCGTATTCTTATATGCGAGCCATACTGAACCTGGAACGCGTGCGCTCTGGCAAGTAGCGCTGCAGCTCTCGGGCGGGCGCTTAAGCGGTGTCTTGGAGGGTGGCACTTTGGCGACTGGCTTGCGTTTGCAACAGGTAGTATGGAATGCTTCCGGTAATCAAATCCAGATTGATCAGATCAACGGCCAGTGGGGTTTGGCGCGCAAACCGTGGCGCTTGAAAGTAGATTGGTTGCACCTCGGGTCGGTGGACGCTCACTTAGCGCCTACTGCAGAGACATATGAAACGCCACCTCTGCCAACCTTGCCCAAAACTTTAGCATTGCCATTACCATTTGAAATTCTAGAGCTGCGAATTCACCGTTTGCGTCTGCACCCCGCTCAGCAAAGTACGCCAAACATAGTGCATAAAAAAGGCGCAGTAAACGCTTCAGTGACTGAACTGAGCGACTTGACCTTGCGCGCGCGCAGCGATAGCCAGACGCATCAACTCACAGTTGAACAGCTGACTACGCCATTCGGCAAGCTTAAAGGGGCACTTCAGCTGGGCGCTCAAAAACCGTTCGCGCTCAGTGGCGCAGTCGATTTTTTGAGCTCGCCGCGCGCCAAGCCGGCACTACCGATTCAGCGCTTGCAGCTACGGTTATCCGGTTCGCTAGAGCAAATCGAAGTGGAGCTAGATGCGTTAGGCGCTCAGCTCGCCGGCCATGCTCAGATGGAAATCATGCCGCCGTTTGCACCGCAAGCGGCCGCCCCAGTAACGCAGATCAAATTTAAAATCCAGGATAGCGTGTATGCGGGCCTGCCACTCACGGGTTCAGGTCATCTTCAATTAGGCGCAAAACGAGTCATTCTAAACGCCACGCAGCTATTGATAGCAGGCAATAAGATTCGGCTGCAAGGTCGCTTAGGCGAAGCAGACGATCAGCTTGAATTCACGCTCGATGCGCCTCATCTAAAGCGGCTCGACTCATTTTACGCGGGCTTAAGCGGCTCACTTAAGGCTGCCGGACATTTAAGCGGGCAGCTTGCAGCGCCCAATATCGTGGCGCATTATCAAGCGGCTGAGCTGGTTTTCGGCGAAACCAGCGTAGCCCAAGCCACAGGACAAATCGAGTGGCGCGCCGCGGCGCATAGCGCCCTGGCCCTGGAGCTCGATGGGCGTAATATTATTACGCCGAGCATAGCGCTGCACACCCTAAAAGCGCGGGTAATCGGCACGCGCGCGCACCATCAATTCACCGCGGCGGCAGTCGGTCAAGTCGGTAAAAATCCGTTTGATCTGAACCTCGCCGCGCGTGGAGCATTGCAACAGACTGCGGCGCAGATGCGCTGGCAAGGTACGCTAACCCAACTTGAAAACCGCAGCTCACAACTCACGAAAGCCGTAGGGTTGCCTGCTTTACGCCTGCTCGCGCCAGTCGCCCTCAGCCTCGAGCCCAACCGCGTCACCCTGGGCGCAGCGCAATTAGACATCGAACAAGCCACGCTTGCGTTACGCAGCCTGATTTATGCGCCAGGCGTGATACGTTCCGCAGGAACCCTCAAAGGCGTGGAACTCGACGGATTATTGCGTCTGCGGCAGGCATTGACCGGTCACCTGCCTACCTTCAAAACCGACCTGGTGCTGGACGGAGATTGGGATTTCTCTTTGGGAGACAGCGCCACAGGCTATCTACAACTCACGCGGCGCACCGGCGATATACGCTTGAATACGAGTCAACGATTTACTGCGCTTGGCATCAATACTCTCGCAGCGCGGGTTGATTTATCCGGCCAGCGTCAGGTTCATCTTAACTTGCGCGCCCAAGCCGCGCGGCTTGGCACATTAAACGCTGAATTAGCCTCAGCCCTGAGTTTAAACCATGGACAATGGTCAATTGCGCCTGAGGCGCCGTTATCAGGGCGGATTGTGCTGGCTGCGCCTGCGCTTAAAACAATCAGCGCTTTACTTGGCCCGCAATATCTATTTGAAGGGCGTTTAGCCATGGATCTGACGCTCGCCGGACAATTCGCCAAGCCGAAATTCTCAGGCCACTTAAACGGCGACGACTTAGCCGTGAATTTACTCGATGAGGGTGTCTCGCTCTCGCGCGGGATTATCCGCATCGCCTTATCTGAAAACCAGGTGGATTTTCGGCAGGTTGAATTTCATGGAGTGGAAGGCACGGTGCGCGTGCTGGGCGGCATTGCTTTGGATCATGCGAACCCGATTTTATCGGCCAAGCTGGTGGCGGATAAATTTGAGCTCTTCGCCACCCCAGACAAGCAACTCTCAATCTCTGGTCAGGCTACGCTAGCCAATCGAGATGCCTCAGGCGGACTAGCGATCGACGGCGATTTTAAAATCGATCATGCGCTCTTTGATTTACCGGCCACGCCTGCGCCCAAGCTTGGCGATGACGTGATCGTCATACGCGCGAATGATGCGCCAGCGCAAGCCGCGTTGGATGTGCTCGCGTCAGACCGGCCACGCTCTCCTGGCGGTTTCTTGCCCGCTGCCAAAATCAACATCGACCTAGGTCGTAATTTCCGTTTTCATGGCGCTGGCGCTGATTTAAAACTGCGTGGCAAATTAAGCGTGCTGAGCGAATTTAACAAGCCTCTCCATGCTGTTGGCGATATACGCGTAGATCAAGGCTCAACCTATGAAACCTTTGGCCGCAAGCTAGCCATTGAAAATGGTTATTTTGGTTTTAATGGGCCAATTAATAATCCAAGCATTAATGTCCTGGCGATGCGGCGCAATCAAGAAGTTGAAGTCGGCGTTCAGGTCAGCGGTACCTTACGCATGCCCAATGCGCGTTTAGTTTCAGAACCCAATTTACCCGACAATGAAAAAATTTCGTGGCTGCTATTTGGGCATGGCAGCAGCGGTGGCATGAATTTAGGGCAAACCAATACCGCCGCAGCTGCCTTTGCTTTATTAGGCGGCGTAGGCGGCAAGCGGATCGCTCAAACGATTGGTCTAGATGAATTTTCAGTCGGCCAAAGCGATGCCGGACTGACTGATCCGCAGGTTGTGAACTTGGCTAAAGCATTGAGCGAGCGCTTTATCTTAGGCTATGAGCAAGGCCTCACGACCGCCGCCAGCATTTTCAAAGCCACTTGGCAATTTTCTCGCAGTTGGTCGATTACCGCTCATACCGGCACGCTCAATGGTGTTGATTTGCTGTTTAACCGACGCTTTGATTAAATCAACGATTCGCCGCTAAGAGCGCATCAATTTGCTTGGCCTCAACCCGTGTCATTAAATGCTGGTAAGGTTTAAGTGGCTGCTGCGCGTTCAACGGAGTGGCCTGGTGCGACCAGGCCAACGGCGCGACGCTCAGAAAAGTCTCAACTTTAGCGGCTAATTGCGGCAGAACCGGCTTCAGCGCGAGCGTGAGCAAGCGGAATGCCTCTAAACTCACGCTGCAGGTTTCATGTAAAGCACTGGTTTGAGTCGGATCTTTGGCCTGGTTCCAAGGTTTCATTGTATCGATAAACAGATTAATGGCATTGGCTTCTTCCATGATGCGGCGCAGCGCGCGCGCGCTATCGCGGTTTTCATAGTGCGTTGCAATTTCTGGCAGCGCCGCGCGGAGCTGCGCCAATAATGGATGATGCATTGCGCTCTCGAGCACACAACTATTAAAGTGCTTCGCTAGAAAGCCCGCCGTGCGGCTGGCGATATTGACATATTTACCAATTAAATCACTATTTACCCGAGAGATAAAATCGTCCAGATTTAAATCAATATCTTCGAGCGAGCCATTCAGCTTAGCCGCGAAATAATAGCGCAACCACTCTGGATCTAACCCTGCTTGAATATAACTATGAGCAGTGATAAAAGTGCCGCGCGACTTCGACATTTTCTGCCCATCAACCGTCAAGAAACCATGCGCAAAGACATTGGTTGGCGTCCGGTAACCAGAAAACCTGAGCATCGCGGGCCAAAACAACGTATGAAAATACAATATATCTTTGCCAATAAAATGATACTGTTCTGCTGTGCTATCAGGCTTAACCCAATCTGCAAAATCTAGGCCTTCTTTAGCGCATAGCTGTTTAAAGCTCGCATAATAGCCAAGCGGCGCATCCAGCCAGACATAAAAATATTTACCTGGCGCATTGGGAATCTCAAAGCCGAAGTAGGGGGCATCCCGTGAAATATCCCAATCAGCGAGTTGCGTCGTTTGGCTATCTTTATCCTCAACGCCTAACCATTCGCTCATCTTATTGCGCGCTTCTGGCTGCGCCAGCTGCGCCACCCATTGGCGCAAAAAATTTTCGCAACGCGGATCAGAAAGACGGAAAAAATAGTGTGTTGAAATTTTTTTGATCGGCGTCGCACCAGAAACTACTGAATAAGGGTTAACCAGCTCAGTTGGCTGATAGGTTGAGCCGCATATTTCACAGGCATCGCCATATTGATCTGGCGCCTGACATTTAGGGCATGCGCCTTTAATAAAACGGTCAGGCAAAAACATCGCGCGCACTGGATCATACGCTTGCTCAATCTCGCGCGTATCGATTAACCCCTTTTTTGCCAGCGCCAGATAAACCTGTTCACAAAGCTGCTGGTTGTCAGCAGAATCGGTCGAATCATAGTGGTCAAAAGAAATGCCAAAATCGTCGAAGTCCCGTTTGTGTTCGGCCCAGACTCGTTTAATCAAGGCCTGCGGCGTGATCTCTTCTTTTTCTGCACGCAACATAATGGGGGTGCCGTGCGTATCATCCGCCCCGACGTAATACACCTGATGGCCGTGCATACGCAAGTTTCGAGCCCAAATATCGGTTTGCATATATTCAACCAAATGCCCAATATGAATTTGGCCGTTGGCATAGGGGAGCGCGGAAGTGACAAGAATACGGCGAGTGGGCATAGTGGCGTTTAATCAGGCTAAAGCACGGATTTTAGCAAAGCCTGGGTGTACCGAGCGTTATTTAGGGCGCTCCGTTAAAGAATTCGCATTGAGTGCCCTGAATTAATATGAAAGGGAAGCGCATATGAGGAATATTGATCGGGGGGCTAAGCTGCGCGCGCAGCATGAGGGACTCCAGCACATGGCATCATCCCAGGCTGAGAAGTAGGAGGTTGCTGATAAGCCGGTTGCGCAAAGCTGGCTTGATATTGATAGCTAAACTGATTCAACTGAGACATCATTTGGCTCATTTGAGCCGAAATCATACTAAATAACGAAGTTAGGCCGAAACTGTATTTAAAAGGATCAGTTTCATTTTCGTGTTTTTTAGGCAAACGAGTATTCGTGCCTAAATTATTTGGAGGGCCTTCAGATTTTGGATAGAATTTAGTGATTAGAGTCCACTATTTCCAGCACTAGATATTCTGGTATTTGAGGTTTGCGTTGTTCCTGATGGGCGATTTCCAGATCTATTAAAAGAGGTACTAATAAATCCTATGTCTCTGATAAAAGATACCATGGGTAGCTCCAGAATAATCGCGCAACAGATTTTTTATTATTGGCACGTTTAAAAGCAATCGTGCAATAAGTTGCATAACACTAAATTTAATATAATTTAATGAGATGCCAAATAAAATACTTAATTTTTGGTAAATTGCGTATAGAAAATCGAAGTTTAGATGCAACCAAATATGCTATGGTAGCTGAAATTATTATTATATTTATTTAAATTGTTTGCTACAGCTATGGCAGCGAGCTGCCATAGCCCTGATTGCACCTTACCATTCTATTTTGGGTAATCGACTACGTTGGGTGATTAATGGATTAATCCAGCTATATTGGCTTTAATAAGCACGCCCAGCATGAAAATTACCTGTAGGTTGATACGTTACATAGGGTTGGTGAGTAAAATTCTGGGCATAAGGCTGTTGCCAAGAATGTGCTGGGTATTGGTAATTTAGATAATGATTCATTTGCATCGCATGTTGAGTCTGCAACGCACTATGTATCCCCGCGTAAGGATTAAAGAAATTCATTAAATTCTCAAGAAAACTTCCTTGCTGGGCTACTGGGTAGTGTATGTGCTGAATATAAGGTTGGGGTTGGATGTAATGGTGCGTATATGGTGGATAGAATTGATAGGGTGGGGCATAACCATGGGCCGGCGGATGTTGATGGTGTGTTGCATAACTTTGGGCTTGCTGCTGATGGTGGTTTGCCGTAGGCCGTGGGCCAATAGCTTGGCTAGGGGACTTTACTTGCGAAAGTATAGACTTGAGCGTGTCAATATTATAAGTTTGTAACTTCTCAAGCGACAATACGTGGGAATTTTTTTTAAAGATTTCTGGGTTTTCTTGAATATTTTTCCCTATTTCATAGATGATTGAATTACGCTCTTTTTCAAGAGTTTGGGAAGCAGTAGTGGCACCTTCACTGCGACGGTTTTGACTGGCATTAGGGTTTGTGTATTCAAGGGGTATTGACGGAAGAGTGTCTAACCATCTATCTATCATTTCATTCGGTTGCCAGCTTGACCTAGATCTTTCACTTTCCTCTATCTCATAAGAGCTTGACTCAGATCCTTCACTTTCCGTTTCTTCTACAATCAATCGCCGGCGACGTGGTTCGGATTGACCGGAAACTGGCAGTGAAGTATTCTCATAGTGCAGTTCACTTCTTGTTTCATCGTCTGTTAGTGATGCAGTTTCGGCATCGGTGGCATTATGTTGCGCGGAGTTTTCATTTGCTGAGACAAATGACGTAGTTTCGCTTCTCGAATCTGAATTGGCCGAAACAAATGACGCAGTTTTACTTCTCGAAGCTGAATTGGCCGAGACAAATGATGCAGTTTTGCTTCTCGAATCTGGATTGGCTGAGACAAATGACGCAGTTTCGCTACTCGAATCTAAATGCAATCCCAAGTTTACAGCAGCATTTTCGAAGAAGCTATCTTCTGATGACTGAGCGTTATTGTTAAGGGACGAGCTTTCTATGGGGTTTGGGTTACTAGGCAAACCTGCAAGCGGTCCTGTTATTGAAGGAGAACGACTTGTCGAATTTCTTCTTAATTGGCCTGAACTAGTAGAAGCAGGGCTTCCAGCCGCAATGGGGGGTGGGGCTGATTGACTAGTACGTTTTAACATAGTGATAACTCCGATATATCTGTTACAGCAAATTATTTGCTGTTGGCTCTTCTTTAAGAAAATTTAACAGGATATTAAATGATGAGTCTTAAGTTTAAAGAAGCGATGTATAGATAAGCGAAGGGCTGAATTTGCCAGTAAGGATTTGGCCGTTCTCTTACACAAATTATATCCAACGATTTAGAGAGAGAAATCTATTGGCAGTCGATAACATGAATTTTTATGAAAAAATGGTGTTATTAAATATAATATAACTTAATAGCCGAAATTATTGGTTTAATTCACATATATTTTTTTATTTAAACTATAAAAACGATTGGTTGTCACGCTCAATTTATTGAGAGGTGTGAATTATTAAGTGTTTTTTATAAAATTATAGATCGCTATTAATGAGTATTGCAAATGTTTAATTATTGCATAAGATTATTATAAAATAAATCCGCTTTCCAAGTATAAATGTAAAATTTATTGGTAAGTTAAAACAATTAAGCAATTTAATAAATTTTTTGAACTTTTTAAAATTAACGGGGATATATTATGCCGCCAAAGGTCGAAAGTAGTAAGCTCGATGTAAACTATACTCATCAGAAATCAACCAACGACAATTTTGAGCGCGGCGAGCGTTTTTTGGAGCGCGCTCGTGAGTGTAGAATCAAGGGCGAACTGAATAAGGCGACTGATTTATTTAGTAAGGCTAAGGAGGCATTTAAGGAGGCCAAACCACATAACGAATTAATTCGGGAGCTTTTAGGGACAGCATACTTAGAACGAGGCGATGTTTTACTCCAGCTTAATTCAAAGAAAAAAGCTCTTGATAGCTATGAAAAAGCAAAAAATTATTTGCCAGCATTGGCAGAAGAAAAACTGGCTAATTTAGCAACTCCCCCCTATTTTTCACCTCGTCTTAAATCTGAAGAAAAAGAGCAATATAAATTGATGAATAGTTTGGCTCTAATGTCGTTAGAGCCAGCCGTTACTAGTTCTTCTGCATTACGTAGTAATCTATTTTTCTTTGATGACTCGCCAATGCAGGCTTTAAGTAAGCCACCTGCGCAGATAGTGCAACTAACAGATATTATCGATACTCAATATTTGGCTGGTTGTTTGCAACAGACGAATTTTCCAAATAAACATAAAGATTTGTTAATGCCGTTAGCCAAAGATATTCTAGAGATCTTTGCGAAGATAAAAAATAAAATGTTCGAGCACGTGCTCGAGATGGTACCGTTAGCAACTATTCCCGATGCAGAGTTTTATCGCCATTTAATCAACCAAATGGTTAAAGCACTTGAAAAGGACCCTATATTAAATTTGGGTGTAACGCAAGGGCTAGCGGTGATGATCCGGAACTGCCCAGAAAAATTATTGAATAGTAAAGGATTCAGCGCTGGGGATTTGGTGGCTGTATTGAATATTTTTCAAAAGCGCCTAAATTTAATTCATCGAGATAATAATTATGTGCAGCTTCAGTCTTTGCTAGAAGCTTTTACGCAGCTTTTAGATGCGATGGTGCAAACAGGTCTTGAAAGGCTTAATCATGACAGTTATTTGGAGCCACTCAATACTACATTGGATGATTTAGCCAGTCAATGTAACAAACAGGGCCCAACCGCCCTGAGGTTAACATATCAGATTTGTTATGCACGTCAGGCGTTGGCGCATATTTCGAATACTGAGGATACCTTGCAAGCGACGTTAAGGAATACCTTTAAAATAGGAAGCGGTCTCGCTTATTTGAGTGGCGGAGTGATAAAAGCTATTAAGCTAGATTTTGAACCAGGTAAATTTGTTGATGCATTTCAATCTTTCAAAGCAGCATGGGATGACCTCAGCCAGAAATTGAGGGGGCGCAGAAACACCTGGTATTTCGCGCTACAGTATGCTGACTTGCTGCTGGAAGCTAAGCAATGGGCAAAATTTGAAGATTTTGTTCTTAATAATTCAGATCATCAAAATAAGAATTTTTTGCTAGGTGTATGTCAGCGGTTAGAGCGGATTGCGCGCTCTCAAACAGAGGGGGTCCGGGACGGTGCAATTAGATTTTTGAAGAGTTTGGCAACCCATGAAGAGCAGGAGGTTCAAATCATTGCTCAAGATGCTACCAATCGTTTGGTAGCCGAAAGCGAATATGAAATTATTTTACCTACCTGGTCTACCATTTGGCAAACTCCTCCGGGTACTAAGTTATTAAAGGAAGCGGTGCGAAAGCAAGAACAGGATGCATTGTGGCAATTTGAAATAGTTCCGTTTGCAAAGTTGGGCAAAAATAATCGGCAACTAAAAAAATTAGAGGCTACAGATGAAATTCGAGAGGCTCGGGAGCTAGATGTAAAACTGCAAGGCACAACTCGGACCAATACGTCGAAATCCTCCGATTTAGATGAAAAAATTGATGAATTTCTTGAGTCAGAGCAAGTTTCTTCAGTTGCGAGTGCAGTGTGGGGGGAGCTGAGCAGAGCTGAGGGGAAAGTGAGTCAAAGCGCATTATTGAATAGATTCAATTTGGTGAAAGAGCCTACTGTGCTGAAGTTCTTGGTTAAATGCTTCAAGCAAGAATCTCGCTTGGAAAAGTGGCTGTTAAATTGGGTTGAACGTTCGAAAATAGATGAAAATTATAGAATTGGTGCAGCGAATGCGTTGACTATTTTAGTCAAGGCGGGCATACAATTTAATCGCTCGGATTTTAATGGGATCAAAGTGCCAGGAGCTGATTTAAGCTATGGAGTATTTGATAACGTTCAATTTAAAGGAGCGAATTTGAACAACATAATGTTACATGGCGCATGGTTATTTAAAGCCGATATGCGTAATGCAACGTTATCTGGGGCTGAGTTTGGAGAAACACCAGCGTTAGATTTAGGAACGGCCATTCTTGCTTGTAGTTATTCATCGGATGGTCGGTGGTTAGCTGTTAGCTTTAATGAGAGTCAACAAGAAAATGACTACCATATCAAAGTATATGAGACAAAAACGCGAGAGTGTAAGCATATTCTTAAAAATCCTGAGGCTCATAGGTACAACAGCGTCGCTTTCTCGCCAAATGGCGAATGGCTGGTGTCAGGAGACAACCGCAAGCGTCTCAGTCTATGGGAAGTTGCGTCAGGCAAGTTGCTGAAAGAAGTCGTAGCGCACCGGGGGGGAGTTAATAGCGTTGTATTTTCATCGAATAACCAGTGGTTAGCCTCAGGCAGTTTTGACAAAACAATTAAATTATGGGCTGTGCAAAAAAACGGTACTTTTACCCTACGTCATACCCTTGAAGGGCATAGTGACGCTGTGCTTAGTGTGTCTATTTCACCAGATGGAAAATGGCTAGCGTCAGGGAGTAAGGATCAAACCATAAAGCTCTGGAATTTAGAAAGAGGGCAAGTACCGTTGCTGCAGACTCTTGGGGAAACTAATGATGGGCATCGTGGCGCTGTGTTAAGTGTATGTTTTTCGCCAGATGGAGCGAAGATAGCGTCTGGAGGTCGTGATAAGACGGTGAAGTTATGGAGTTGGGCGGAGTCGGGAGTGTCGTTATCTAAGACTCTTGAGGGGCGCGCAGATATGGTGTCATCCGTGGCTTTTTCTTTAGATGGTAAACGAGTCGTAGCTGGCGGACTCAGTGGAGGTTTGACACTATGGAATATAGAAAATTCAAGTGCTATACCTTATCAGAGGCTAGATGGACATAGTAAACCTGTGTCGAGCGTCTGTTTCTTGCCAGATGGGACCATGGTGTCTGGGGCTTTGGATGGAGTAGTAAAATTATGGCCATTGAAAAATATAAGAAATTTTCCGTATCAGAAACTTAAGGGCCATAGTGCAAGGGTGACGCAACTGTCATTTTCTCCTCAAGGTGGATGGCTTGCATCCGCGAGTGGTGATAAGACAGTGAAGCTATGGAAATTAAGGGATAAAAAGGCGAGTCTGGGACAAACGCTTAAAGGACATGAGGAAAGTGTATCCACCGTGTCTATTTCGCCAGATGGTCAATCCCTAGTCTCAGGGGATTCAAATGGTATGCTGAAAGTCTGGAAGCGAGATGGAAGCTTAGGAATGGTGTTGCAGTACGAATATATTAATGGAGCGACAGCAACTATTTTGTCAAATGATAAGTGGTTGACCTCATCGGGAGAAAAGATAGAGCTACGAACATTAGCAGGAAAAGGTCAACCTTTGCTCCGAATGCCTAGTGGGCATAGCGATGTGATTTCAAGCTTATCGAGCTCAGAGGATGGCGAACTGCTAGTGTCAGCTAGCTTTGATCAAACAGTAAAACTATGGAGCTTAGAAGGCGGAAAATTATCGGAACTCTATGAGCTTGAGGGACATGATAAAGCAGTGCATAGTGTGTCGATTGCACCAAACTGTGATTTTTTAGCATCTGGGGGGAGTGATGGAAAGGTGATGCTATGGAAGGCTAAAGGCAAAAAAATAGAGGGCTATACGCTTAAAGGGCATGGTGAAGAGGTATACAGTGTATCTATATCGCCAGATAACAAGTGGGTAGTTTCTGGAGGAATGGGTAATATAGTCAAGCTATGGTCTGCCGAAACAGGCCATTGTGAAATGGAGATTCAAGCTGACATTGGGGGCTATCTCAATTCAATCGTTTGGCTCGAGGCTCACCAGGACTCTATGAAAATTGCACTGGCAGGAGAAGATACAGCGATTCGTATTTTCCAACTAGAAAAGAAAGAAGAGAGTTGGAAATCTTATTTATGGTGGACTTCATATCAAAATAAATTATCTGTAGATGGCCTGTCGGTTCAAGGCGCGCGAGGTTTAAGCACAGATAATGCTAATTTACTCCGCCAAAAAGGAGCCATCATGCAATTGCATTAACCAGACTCAAGTGAGTTTCGTTTTTGTCATGAGTGCCCAATATCGAGGTGATTGACTAATCCATTGTGAATACGAGCAGGTGATTTAGTGGCATGGTCTTGTCTCCGTTTAGCCTATCCTTAGCTAAATGGGGGCAAGGTCAACTCCATAGATAAAAAAAGCAGGGGCATTGCAATAGGAATCGATAAGTCGCCGTCCCCGCTGAATTCGGACAGAGGGGGAGAGTCTGTGTTGATATTTTCTAAGCAATCGGATGAAACGGATGAGTTGAAAATAATATGGATTTGCGGCGATGGATTAGAGTTCGGCGCATTTTTAATTACAAGCATTGGAGCTAGCACTCTCACAGATAAGCAAGTTTTTGGTACCTATGAAAGCCTCCCTAGTAAGACAATAGCAAAGGTGATAGTGAGTGCTCCCCCTAGGCGAGTGGCTATCTGCGCGAATGGCATGAGTTGCAAGCGGTGAGCGGAAGTCAGAATCGCAATATCGCCAACACCGCCCATGCCACTGTGACACGTATTAATCAGAGCGCTTTCAATTGGATATAAACCGATCCATTTCCCCACAAAAAACCCAACTGTAGTCAGCGTAAAGACTGTGACGACAATAGTAACGATGTTAGCTAAATTGAAAGCTGCCATCAAATCAGCCCAAGAAGTGGTCGTTATCCCAATCGCAAAGAGTAAGGGATAAGTCACAGCTTTAGAGAAGAAGCTATAAACCGTACGAGCACCATTTTCTAATTTGGGTGGAATCGTATAAGTGAGTTTGACAAGCACGACAAGAAATAGCATAGCGACGGGAGCAGGCAAGCCAATCAGTTTATGTACGATGATGCCTACGATATAAAAAGAAATCGCAATCAGGCCCGCAACGGCAATATGCTCAACCATGGCCGATGAAGTATGGATGGGTCTTGCGAGTACGTCATCTTCAATGTCGTATAAACGGCCTTGTCCACTATAGCGACTATAGCGCTTGCCTAATTGATTAAGCACGCTTGCACAGATAATCGCCACCAAATTCCCCAGCACGATCGCCGGTACGACTTGGGCAAATATCTGGTCTTGTGGAGTATTCAAAATCTCGCCATAAGCAAGCGTGAGAGGAATAGCGCCCTCACCAATGCCGCCTGCCATAATGGGGATAACGATATAAAAGAATGTGTGGTGCGCGCTTAACCCAAAGGCCATACCGGTTAGTGTGCCAACTATCGCTGCAATAACAGAACCCACACCAAGGGGGATAAAGATCTTGACGATGCCAGTAATAAGGGCTTGGCGGTCCATGCTAAGGATGCTGCCAACGATCACACAAGCAGTAAATAAATAGACAAACTTAGTTGAGTGCCAGAAATCGCTAATTGACCCGACTAATTCAACCGGTAAAAGCTTGTAATGAACTAGATAAGCTGGAAGAAAGATGCTCACGATGACGGACCCGCCTATTTGCTTTAACCCTGGGATACGCTCGCCTATTTCGGCACAAGTAAAGCCGCATGTGGCAAGTAGTGCGACCATGATTGAAATATCGCCGGAAACCTTTTTTAAAGCTAGAAGAATTACTAGGCAAACAAGCATAATGAAAAATATGGGCAACGGGATAATGCCGACTCTCATGTTCATGAGCTTTTGCCAGTGAGCGTGACTAAATAAAAGGCTGAATTTCCCCATTTGATTCCGCTCTAGAAAATATCGCCACTTTTTATGCGTCAAAACGCTGCTATCAGCAGGAGTTGTATCCATTCGCCTATATCTCCTTGAAGTAAATATTTATTTAGCCCTCGCTATCAAAAATGCCCTCTAAGCGTTTTTAAAAGCTCTATCAATCAGGGCACGCCTAAAAAAAGCAACGGCATTTACATACCGTTGCTTAAAGGGAGGGATACACATGGAATTTTGTTGTATTAAAGGCATGCCTACCTCTAATGAACTGATTCCGGTGCTAGTATGGCCGGCGTAGAATATGCATAACAATAGCAACAATACCTTTTTATCATTACTAATTTTGTAAAGATTAGTGGCTTATATATCCACAAACGAGCGGGTGTTCATGAAAGCAGGTAATCGGTGGAAGGAGTTTAATCAAAAGCGGCTGCGCTATTTTTATGAGGTGATGAGAAATAAATCAATCACTGTTGCGGCTGACAATATGGATACTGCACCGTCAGTAGTGACACGCCAAATCAAACTTTTAGAGCAAGAGCTTGGAGCCGTATTATTCGAGCGTTGCGGACGTAATGGTATGAAACCAACTGAGGTCGCTGATATCGTACTTGACTGTTATCGGGGAGTTTGTGCACAGCTAGATCATATGGACACCCGTTTAGAAGAGCGGCATGGCATGAAATGCGGCAGTATTTCTATTGTGATACCTACTGTATACGTTGATATCTTAATGGAAGACGTATTGGGCGAATTTTGTTTAACGTATCCTCATTTGAAGCTTCATATTGAAGAAATTAATCCGTCTCCTCAAATTATGACAAATATTTTGGAAGACATTTCATATTTAGGAATAGTTAATAATTATTCTCCAACACATCCGAATATTCGATGTTATGCCCGTGCGCCAATCGGTGTATGCATGTTGGTGAGTAAGGATCATCCACTCGCTAATAAGCAGAAAGTAACTCTCTCAGAAATAGCACGCTACCCGCTTGCACTTCCACCCACTTCATTCAATACATGGCAGATGATCCGAGAGGCCGAGCGCTCAGAGAAAATACAGTTGTCTCCATCTTTTATTAGTAATTCCGTTTCTGCCCGTAAAAAATTCGTTAGTACCTGCCAAGGTGGAACGCTTCTTTCTTCTTTTGCCGCGCGCCATGAAATCAAGGCGGGTCAACTGATTGCACTTGAAATTGATCATCCGGCTTTTAACTCTGTAGAGTCCTGTTTAATCGTCAGGCAAGGCAGGCCACTTCCGCCAGCAGTCAATCAATTGTTACGATTGATTGTAGCGAAATCATCCATTTTCTCGCGGGGCGTAGCTTAAAACATTCTGTTTTTTTTCTTAGCACAGTGAGGGTATTACCAATATGGATAACGAAAAGCAGCTTCTAAGCTCAGGTCGACGTAACGCAATCAAGACGTTGTCAGCCCTAGGCGCTACTGTCTATGCGCCTTTTGTTTTGACTCGATCTCGGGCAGCACCGAAGCAACAAATTGTCATTCGTGATCCAGGCGGAGTTCTCTCACGCTTATATAAAGAGGTGTTTTATGAACCTTTCTCGCGGAAGACCGGCATTAAAGTTATCGGTGTTTTTTCGGACGCGGAACCCACCGCATATATTCGGACGATGATTGAAACAGAAAGCCGTTCATGGGATATGGCAAGTCTCAGCCATAGGGCTATTCTGTTTTTGACAACGGGCAGGGATGTTTACCTGGAAAAGCATGGACTTGAGAACGACCCAGTTATATCTGCGATTCCATCGAGGTTCATATCGCCTTATGGCGTCGGGACGAATGTATACACCACTGTGCTCGCATATCGAACCGATGTCTTCAAAAAAAATCCTCCTCAGACATGGAAAGATTTTTGGAATGTAAAAGATTTTCCAGGTCGCCGCAGCCTGCGTAAACTCCCCTTCGACACTATCGAAGAAGCACTGATGGCCGATGACGTATCACCTGACGGAGTTTATCCTTGTAATCTCGACCAGGCGTTTCGTAAACTTGATAAAATTAAGCCGCATATTTCTTTTTGGTGGACAAGTGGGCCTCAGATTGAACAAGTACTGAACACTGGCGAAATAGATTTAATGCCAGCCTTGATTTCTAAATTACAGGCAGCTACTAGCGCCGGCGCACCATTCAAGTTTTCATGGGACCAGCATATTTACGGGTACGATAATTGGGCAATTTTTAAGGGAAGCCCAAACGCTAATGCATGCCGCGAGTTCATTAAATTCGCCTCGAATCCTGAGCGGCAGGCACTGCTTGCGCGATATGCGATTGGACCGACACAGCCTAACGCTTTCAATTATATTGATCCAAAGCAGGCTAAACTTCTCCAAACTTATCCAGATAACCTTAGGAAAGGTCTATTTATCGATGCTTCGTACTGGCTTAAAAATCAGAGCATAGCCATCGAACGCTTTAATCAGTGGATGCTAAATTGACTAGACAGTTAAGTATTTTCGCTTAACAAAATATCTCTGGTATCAACAGAGTTTCCCGATCAATACTCCGGCGGGAATACACAGCCCATAATGCAAGCGGCGGATCATATGCAAGCTAAGGAGGGTCTGCATAACCTCCATCTCATCTTCCGCGACATGGCTGTAACCCTTATCATTACTAGACGTAATTTTTTTAAATGCAAATTTTTTTTAAGTTATGCAGAACTTCCCTAAGTTCATATACTCGATTTGCATTACCAATGTAGGTATTCAAAATCTAAACTTTTTAGAAACTCGAAGCTACACTGTCCAATGCCCATCTTTTCCATACCAAAAATGAAATAAATATACTCAAAAAAGATCACGAAAATTTCTAAACTCGTTTTAGAATGAAATGATATGTGATGTATTTTTTTATTTTGCTATTGGTAGAAAAAAGATAGAAATAGAATGGGGGGAATATGAGGCATATTTTATCAAGCGAAATCAATCAGCGGCGGATAGGTTACTTTTATGCAGTCTATTCTGCTGGATCGATTAGCGCTGCGGCAAATAGCCTCAATACCGCTCCATCCGTTGTTACACGCCAAATTCAAATCTTGGAAAATGAATTAGGGACACTACTGTTTGAGCGGCGTCACCGGCTTGGGATGAAGCCCACCGAAGCCGCTAATATCGTCCTAGAATATTATCGAGAAACGCGCGCCAACCAGGATAAACTTGAAGCTAATTTATATGAATTACGGGCTATGAAGCGGGGAAATATTACTATTGCTTCGCCTAATGTTTATATTGCTGCATTAATGGATGAGGTGCTAAACGATTTTTATCGTGCATACCCAGATATAAATGTCATTGTTGAAGAAATTAATTGCCCTCAAGTGGTCGCTCAAATTCGTGAAGATAAGGCGCATATCGGGCTGACTCGCAGTCCTTTAATTGATGAACCAATGATAAATTGCCTCGCACGGGCATCATTACCCGTGAACCTTTTAGTAGGTAAAGGCCATCCGCTAGCGCATGTTCGACATAAAATCACGGTAGCAGAAATGGCGCGCTATCCATTGGCATTATCACCACTTACCTTTAGTTTGCGCGATTTAGTTCAAGAAGTAGAACGAGAGGAAAGAATCCAGATAACGCCAACATTCACAAGTAGCGCTTCTTCTGCTCTTAAAAGATTTGCCGTATTATCAGGTGGCACGCTGCTTTCAGCTTTTGCTGCATGTCAAGAAATTGATTCGGGTCAGCTTATAGCACTTGATATTGACCACCCTATTTTTATGTCAGCGCAAACACATTTAATCGTCCGACGGGGCAGGCTACTTTCGCCATCTATTAATCAATTGCTTAGATTGATTACTAAACAATTATCGTTTTTTAACCAAGACTGTTCACACTATCCAGCTGTGAGAACTTGAGCTATGCAGAGGACCAAATGGACAAAAGCCGAAAAACCTTTGGGCGGCGCTGTGCGATAAAGAAAATAGCATTAGGTATTGCCGCCCTTGCTACCGCGCTTTCTTCTAAACCCTCTAAGGCAAGTTCAGCGCAACGTATTATCGTGCGTGATGCGGGCGGTACAGAGGCTGAGATATTTAAAGATATATTTTATAAACCCTTTCAGAAAGCAACTGGTATAGAAGTAGCTAGTGTAACCTCAGAGCACGAGCCTTCTGCGCAGATTCGAGCAATGGTTGAAAATAATAAATTGTTTTGGGATATAGCTGCTATTAGTAGTCGAGCCGTCTTATCTTTGACTGCAAGAGATAAGGTTTATTTAGAAAAGCATGAACTTGAAAATGATCGTTTTGTCTCGTTGATGCCATCGCAGTTTAGATCACCCTACAGCGTGGGAGTGAATGTATACACTACCGTACTTGCATACAGAAAAGATGCCTTCAAAGGTCGCCCGTTACCGGAAACTTGGAAAGATTTTTGGAATGTGAAAGATTTTCCAGGCCGCCGCGCTCTGCGCCGCCATCCTTGCGCCACTATTGAAATGGCGCTGATGGCAGATGGGGTAGCTGCTGAAAACATTTATCCTCTTGACCTTGATAGGGCGTTTCGTAGTTTAGATAGGATCAAGCCTCATATTAGCGTCTGGTGGACCAGCGCAGCTCAGACTGAACAATTGTTGCAGTCTGGCGAAGTAGATTTGCTTCCGGTTTGGATTGTCCGTGCGTATATGGCGATGAAAGCGGGCGCACCTGTAGGATTTTCATGGAAGCAGCATATTTATGACTGCGGAGAATGGGCAATTTTGAAGGGATCATCAAATATTCAAGCATGCCGCCAGTTCATCCAATTTGCCTCAAACCCAGAGCGTCAGGCATCACTGGCAGCTTATGGCGGATATGGGCCTCCTACGCCAGATGCTTTTCAATATATTGATTCAAAGCAAAAAACAGATCTTTTAACCTATCCAAAAAATCTCCAAAAGGGAATACGTAGCAATGATCTATATTGGCTTAAGCATCAAGAAGAGATCATGGAACGCTTTAATCAGTGGATGCTAAATTAACTAAACGCTTAACCTATTTGGACTTACTTCCGCTTAGGGATAAAAATAATATCATTCAAAATGCCATGAAAAAATGATGCTTGAAGCTGGTATTTTATGCCAGAAAATACTAAACACAATCAGCATAGGAGAGGCAGCCCTAAGGATGTGCTCCTGCCACACGACCCGGCATGTGGGTTCGCACTGGGCGGTTCGAGAAGTTGAACGCTTTCCATCTCAATATATAAGGCCGTAACCGTTTCACAACGTCCTTCGTGCTGCGCGCCCGCCGGAACGGCGAGTCAGTGCACGAATGCGGTGCTTGAACGCTTGCAGCGGTTGTGGCTAACTTACGGGAGCACTTGCCCCCAAGATTGGGGCCATACTGGGCGCACGAAAAAAAAGCAGGGCCTAAAGCCCCGCTGTAAAAAACAAGAGAAGAAGGCGACGCCCAGAGAAGAGGTCTCTCTGAGTGTCGTCGCAAGATCAGACAAAGTAATATAAGGTAAGTTCGCTATTTTTTTGCGCTTTGGCAATTTGTTTATGCGGGATTAGCTTGCAACGGGTAGAGAAAAATTTCCACGCGCCGGTTTTGTGAGCGGCCCGTTGGCGTAAGATTGTCGGCAATCGGTTGTGCTTGCCCACGCCCTTCAGATGAAAGCCGCCCAGAGGCGACGCCGCGACTTACGAGATAGTTAACCACGGCTAGCGCGCGGCTTTGCGAGAGCGTCATGTTGTAAGGTACGGCGCCGGTATTATCAGTGTGGCCAATGATGCGGGACACCAGCTCTGGATTTTGCACCAAGGTCCGCGCCACCTCGTCAAGAGCTGGCGTAAATGTTGGACGGATTTGATAGCTATTAGTGGCGAAAGAAACTGAGCTGGGTATATTGACTTTGAGCGAACCATCCTGTTGCTCAGTGATTTGCGTGCCCGTGCCTTGGGTGGCGCCAGCTAAGCGTTGCTTAATTGCGCTCCAGTTGTAACCTGTCAGACCACCCGCTACGGCGCCAATTGCGCCACCGATCATCGCGCCTTCTGAGTTGCCAATGAGTGCGCCCAAGCCAGCGCCGGTGGCCGCGCCAACGCCGGTGCCTAACGCGGCATTGTTTTGTTGTCCAGGAGGCGCTGCGCACCCCGCAAAAAGGGCGCTCGCCAAGATACAGGAAGCAAGGGGTAGGGTAAGTGTTTTCGAGCTCATTTTCATCATAGACTCCGAAGGTTAAGTTTGGGACTAAGGTTTGTTGCAATCATTGGCGTAACGCTAACTACAAAAAATAAGCTTTGTACCAGAAGCGATCGTATTTTCTCTTGGATTTGAATATATTTAAGATTGTTCTAGATTGTTCTATAAAGAGGTGTTTACGCAATATATTTTGAGGTTATCTGTTGTGACTGTCTGAATTGCGCATCAACTGAATACCTTGTATAGGATTGAATTATCCAATTTTCTTAGATCTCGCGTTATGATCAGTAGTTTCTACTCGTTTTTAGCAAGCTGAAGGGATGGCGCGATTGTGTATTTCGATTGGCTCGTTTGATGCGGGTTACTCAGTGCGCTGCCGTTACAATGAACGAATAATGAATGGAAATTTTATGAGTATTGATAACGCTCAAATTCAAGCTGTATTAGCCCAGATCATCGACCCGCAGCGGGGGGAGGACTTGATCTCGACAAAAAGCGTACGCCGTAGCGTGGTCGAGAACGATTGCGTAACCGTTGAGGTGGTGCTGGATTATCCGGCGCAAAGTCAGTTTGAAGCGCTGCATACTCGCATTACAAATGCACTTGCCGCAGTGCCTGGGGTGAAGAGCGTTGATGTTACGATTTCGCAGCAGATTGTGGCGCGCGCAGTGCAGCCGGGCATTAAGTTACTGCCTCATATAAAAAATATCATTGCGGTTGCATCTGGCAAAGGTGGCGTAGGCAAAAGCACAACCGCGGTTAATCTGGCGCTTGCATTGGCGGCGGAAGGGGCGAGTGTTGGTTTGCTAGATGCGGATATTTATGGCCCATCTCAGCCCATGATGCTTGGCCTTGAGGGTAAACCTGAATCAAAAGACGGAAAATCGATGGAGCCGCTTGAGCGATACGGTATCCAAGTTAATTCGATCGGGTTTTTGGTGGAAACGGATACCCCAATGGTTTGGCGTGGCCCGATGGTCACGTCTGCCTTTGATCAGTTGCTCAGGCAAACCAACTGGCGGGAGCTAGATTATTTAATTGTTGATATGCCCCCTGGCACAGGCGATATCCAGTTGACGTTAGCGCAGCGGGTGCCTGTGACGGGGGCGGTGATCGTGACTACGCCGCAAGATATTGCATTACTCGACGCTAAGCGGGGGCTTAAAATGTTCGAGAAAGTGCAGGTCCCAATTCTTGGCATTGTGGAGAATATGAGTACGCATATTTGTTCTAATTGCGGACATGCAGAATCTATCTTTGGCGCGGGCGGTGCAGAACAAATGTGCAAACAGTTTGGGGTTGAGTTAATTGGCAGCTTGCCGCTTGATATGAGCATTCGTGAGCGGACTGATGCCGGGTGTCCCACTGTCGTGGCGCAGCCGCACGGGCGTAATGCGCAGATTTACCACGATATCGCGCGCAAAGTTGCGTTTGCCGTGGCCCGCAAAGCACGCGATATGAGTTCAAAGTTCCCAGATATTGTGGTGCAAAACACATAATGTTTTGTGGCCTACGATGTCCGCATCTTTGGCTTTGCGCGTTATGATAGTGTTTTAGTGCAAGGCGCTGAGATTTTTTAATCTAGACGGTATTTTATCGAAATTAAGTATCAGAGGACTGTATGAGAAAACCACTGGGCAAAATGATTTCCCCGGTTTTTTGCGTGTTTCTGATTGTAAGTGCTTTCAGTATGCTCAATGCTGGGTGTTCGACCTTATTCAGGCCGCACGAAAAACGCGCGCATGCGGTGTTGCTGCCGACGCTGGGAAGTAATGCGCGTGGCACGGTGAATTTTATTGAGCGGGTCGACGGTATGCAAGTCACCTATAATCTTGTGGGGCTGCCGCCAAACAGTGATTATTCCTTTCTAATTTATGAGCGGGGCCACTGCAATGCGTTTAGCGCCCGCGATTCCGGCCAGGTATTTGACCCGAGTCGTTGGAGTGGAGGTAGCGCGCGCCCAGCAGGCAATATGCCCAATATTAGAGCCGATGCAAATGGTGGCGCGACGGGTTTTGTGGTGGTCACTGAGCTTACCTTAGATGGGATTCGTTCAGTGGTTGGACGCTCGGTGGTGGTGTTGCGTAATGAGGATGCCTCGTTAGAAAAAACACGGCTTGCGTGCGGCGTGATTCGGAGATAAACCATTTTTTGTTATCAGCGAACTGCGTGAGGCATGGGAGTGTTGCTTGATCTAGCTATAGGAGGTTGCGGGCAGGGTAGAGCTAACTGGCTGAAATTTATAATAAAAATGTCTTCCTTACTTGAGAATTTAGGCTGGAGTTCGCCGGCTTGACTAAAAAAACTCAAAAAATTTCTTGCATAATTTTTCTCGCCTTCTATAGTTGGAAACACGTGATGGAATTTAGAGGGAACCTTCGTTTAGAAGGTATCTTCGTTTTTAGGGTTCCAGCCGTGTGTAGTCATTGTCATCCGTCTGCGGTGGGGGCGGTTTATTTTACTTATGAGAATGAGGAAGAAAACATGACCAATAGCAAAGAAAACAAAATACAAGAGATCCAATTACAAGACGAAACTCTGAGCGAGTTTTGTGCTTCTGAAGCAACCATGGGTGGTTCAGGACAATATAGAGAAGCGGGTGTTGGCCGATTCCTATAAAGATGGACTGATCGTCTAACGAATGCCAGGCGAGGATTTTAGAAATAAATAAATGGCTTGCCGGGTATTTTTTCAACGAAGAAAATAAGGAGAAAACCATGATTAAGAATCAAGAGCTCAATCAAGATATCCAGTTAGATGATGAAGTGCTGACGCAAATTTGTGCTTCTGAAGCAACCATGGGTGGCTCAGGACAATATAGAGAAGCGGGTGTTGGCCGATTCCTATAAAGATGGACTGATCGTCTAACGAATGCCAGGCGAGGATTTTAGAAATAAATAAATGGCTTGCCGGGTATTTTTTCAACGAAGAAAATAAGGAGAAAACCATGATTAAGAATCAAGAGCTCAATCAAGATATCCAGTTAGATGATGAAGTGCTGACGCAATTTTGTGCTTCTGAAGCAACCATGGGTGGCTCAGGAAAATATAAAGAAGCGGGTGTTGGCCGATTCCTATAAGAATCATCGGCTTATAACTTAGGGTGACGCCAGACCAGGCACTTAAAAATAGATCAAGAGCTTGTGTCTGGCGTTTTGGGAAGACAACCAGATAAAAAAAGAATAGATGCCTCATCATTTGATGCCCAATATTTTGGGGGCTTGTTTTTCAGGGCAAATTATTGTGCTCGACGTGATCCGGGACCGGTATGTCGTTTTGTCGCATGGGCAGTCAGCCGCAGTTGCGCCTTATCTTGGCCTTGATTCGGCCTCTTTTGAAGCGAATGGTGCCCCCAATAGAGGGATTCTGCAGAAATTAATTGATGCTCATTTGGTAACCGCGCAAACGTTTGCAGCAGTCGATCCCAAATTAAATGCAGTCAGCCCATCTCCGCAAACGGGTGGGATGTCCGCAAACGGGTGGAAGTTGGCGGACAATGCTTTTGAGAATCGGCCCGCTTGGAGCTGGATCACAAGAGCGCTGCTTGATCTGAGGGCGGCACACAAGCACGCTACAAAGCGGGGACTCACTGGAATTTTGCAACTCTGCACTCAAGCTATTCGGCAAAATGAGTTGCGTTTTGGTGAAACAGAAGAATATACGCCTTTTGTAAATGCGCTCAATTGGGCGTGTTTATTTTATCCGAAACCCACTAAATGTCTGGAGTGGTCTGCCGCGCTAACGCTTGTGTGTGCGCGTGCGGGTTTGGCGTCAAAGCTGCTTATCGGCGTCCAATCTTTCCCATTTTATGCGCATGCGTGGTCAGAAACTAACCATGCAATCATTGGCGACAGTGCTTTGAGAAGAGAAGAGCTGTCCGTCATTCTTGAATTTCCAACTCCGCACTTGGAACTCCCCTATGACTGTTCTCGGCATCGTGTATCCCACCACACAGGAGCTTTTAACGCCAAACCGGGATTGGGTTTTAACGCATGATAACAGCGGCCGGCTAGCCGGCGCGTTATGGCAGGAGGCAGATGAGCGCCATAGTCTGTCTACACTGTATCGGGAAGATGAAGCGTATTTCTATGGCTTTTATGGACAGGCGTTTTCAAAGCGAGACAATACTGAAATTAATCAAAATGATTTGCGTGAAATTACTTTAAAAGGCCCGTCTTTATTAACCGCTAAATTTTGGGGGCGGTATTTATTTGTCTGCTTTGATAAGGTAGCCAAGAAATTTATTTGCTGTTGTGATCCGAGTAATCAGTGGGCAATCTATTGGTCGTGGTCTGAGCGCCACGGGTTGTTGTTTTCAGACTCTATTACTTGCCTGCATCAGGCGCTCAAGGATCTGGGCGAGAGCCCAACATGGAATGCCTCGTTTTTTACTACCTGGCTGCGCACGGGTTCCATCCAAAGTGGCGAGATGCCGTTTGAGCGTATCTCAGAGCTGCCGCCAGGATGCGCGATTTTCTATACGCATGGGCATCAGCCAGAAATGTTGCCGGTTTGGAATCCGTTGGCGAGCGCTACGAAGGAGTTAGCCTCGCAAAATCCGTATGAAATTTTGAAAAACTATTTGAGCTTGCAGATGACAAGCCATGAGAGGCCGGTATTAGAGCTTTCAGGCGGCTTGGAGTCGAGCTCGGTTTTACTGGCGTTGCGCGCGGTAGCGCCGGCTCAGCAGCGGATTGCTTGTGCGCATTATTACAATTCAGCGGTTGGCTCATCTAACGAGCTTGAGCATGCCCGCCGCGTCGCCCAAAGCGCAGGGGCTCAGCTTGGTGAAATTGACACTGATGTTTTGTCGTTCGCGCCCGTCAAACATCTCCCGCGGGTTGCCAAGCCGCATATCCGATATTGCTTGCTGGCCTTTAATCAGCATTTTGCGAGTCGGCTCGAGGAACGTGAAAACAGTGTTCTGATTAGCGGACATGGCGGGGATTCGTTGTTTCTAGCGCCTCCGCCTTTTGGCGTGCTGGCGGATGCAATGCTCACATTGCGTTGGCGGCATCTGTTTCGGATTGCGCTGGATTTGGCGTTAATCCGCAGAACATCGCTGACCCATATTGCGTGGCAGGCTTTCAAGGCGGCCTTTTCTGCTGACCCTTCTGAGGGCGTGAGCGGCGCTTTCGGGTTGATGTCTCGGGAGGCTGAACTCAAACCACTGGATGGTCGCTCTCATTTGCACCCGTTTATGCAAAAAACTAAGCTCCGTCTGCCGGGCAAGCTATATCAATTATTCCTGGCCTATTTGTCGCTAGATGATGTAAGAACACCGGCGTATCCATTCAAAAAGGGGACGCATTACCCTTTTCTGTGTCAGCCAATGGTTGAATTTGCGCTGTCGATACCCAGCTATCGTCATTTTGACGGCCCTCATAATCGGATTATCGTGCGGCAATCTGTTTCTGAGGCAACCGGCTATACGCATCTTTGGCGGCGCAACAAAGGGGAAACCTCTGGCATCGATTTGCTCGGCATACGTCAACATAAGGAGCATGTGATGGCGCACTGTCTTGACGGTTTTCTGGTGAAGCAAGGGTATATTGACCCAATTAAAACTCGTACTGCAATCCAGGAAAGTTGCAAAGGCCGCAGCGAGTATTTTATGGATATTCTGCATCTTTATGCAGCGGAACTTTTTATTCAAGGATGGCAATAGCCCATGAAATTACCCAAAGCTCCTAAAGTCTTCAAGGCGCTTCGTTTTTTGTTGCGTTGCTTATGGACGCATGAGCGGTATGCGCGGTGGCAGGTGATTGCAGCCACTGGGTGTACCGGATTTTCAATTGGTCTGGCCGTGGTTACGCCGGTGCTGCTGAAATTACTGATTGACGATTTTTCTAATTTATCGACTTCATCAATTACCGCTTATCTGCTGTGCATCGCTTATGGTTGTGCATGGTTTTTCTCGCAGGCATTACGGCGTAGCGAGCAGTATCTGGTGACGGCAATTAATGAGCGCGTTAAACGGACGATCACCGTCAATTATGTAAGCCAGGTGCTCAACCGTCCCGCTGCTGCGCTAAGTGATCACCAAAGCGGCGCTTCAGCGAGCGAGGTGAGCCGGGCTCAAGACAGTGTGATGCGCGCCCTGATTGGGATTTTTTGGCATATTGCGCCACTTTGCATTGAAATTTGCTTAGCCTGCATTGTCGTATTTTCGATGTTTGGCGCGGTTTATGCGCTTGTCCTGCTCGGCTTTTTATCAGCTTATCTGTATTCCACGACTTTGACGACTTCATATTATACGGGCTTACAGCGTAAGAAAAATCTGGCCTCAGACCAGGCTTCAACTTTTTTGATTGATACCCTCACGCATGCTGATACGGCCAAAGCGTTTTCAAGTGAAGCGGGCGAACTGGTGCAGCTTGACCGCGCTTACCAGGCTAGAGAACAGGCGAGCGTCCAACTGGCTCGTAAAATGGAAATCTTTGGCGTGCTGCAATTACTGATTGTTGGCATTGGACTCACGACGCTAACGAGTCTAGCGTGCCGGGATATTTTTGCGCAGCGGCTTACCGTGGGCGATTTCGCGCTTTTAAATGGTTACCTTTTGCAATTCACCCTGCCATTGAGTTCTTTTGGCTATGCAATCCGCGAAGCACGGCTTGGTTTGTTCAATCTCGAAGAGCTGCTGGATAAATTGACTACCCGTTGGGATTTCAAATCTACTAGCCCTGCGCTATTTGAGCGCGCGCCATCGATTCAATTTAAGCGCGCGAGTTTTAGCCATGCTCCGGGTAAATACGTTTTGCGAGAGGCAAGCTTTTCCGTTCCAGCCGGCGCTTTTTGTGCGATTGTCGGCCCGACCGGCGCTGGCAAGTCGACCTTGATGAAACTACTGTTGCGTTTATATTCCCTTGAGAGCGGAGAGATTTTGATTGATGGCCGACCAATTGAATCTTTTTCTGAGGGAAGGCTGCGCCAATCGGTCAGTTACGCCACGCAGGACGCGCATTTGCTAGACCGGTCGCTACGCGACAACATCTGTTTTGCTTGTCCGCAAGCATCCGACGCAGAACTTGCGCGGGCCATCAGCACGGCCGCGCTCACGCCAGTGATTGCGGCGGCAAAGGCTGGGCTCGAGACTCAAATCGGTGAGCGCGGCAATAAACTTTCAGGAGGGGAGCGGCAGCGTGTCACGCTGGCCCGCGCACTGCTGAGGCAAAGTCACTTGCTCCTGTTAGACGAACCCACAGCGGCCCTCGATGGACAAACTGAAGCAACGATTTTCAAGCATTTGCATGAACGGTATCGCCAAACCACCCGACTTGTCATCGCGCATCGGCTGTCAGCCATCCAACATGCGGATTTGATCTTAGTCTTAAAAGATGGCGTGATTGCTGAGCAAGGCACGCATGATAGTTTGTTGGCGCAAAATGGCATCTATGCGAGCCTTTGGCATAAACAGGTTGGGTCCCCTATGCGTGAACAGCATCAGGTGATAAGCCTTTGCTAAACAATAAAAAATTGACGCAAGCTTAGAGGTCACTCCAAGGCGATCGAAAAGACCGGTTTCAGCCGCTACATAATTCGAGCGCATTATATGTATTTGCATCAAAAATTAAAGGAATAAAGATGAAAATATTTAACTCGGCGTTACCAGTAGCCACCACGCGAAACCTAGGTGAAATTTATTTAGTGCAAGCTCGCGTTCAGAAAGAACTAGAAAATTTTACTGTAGCGTTGCCTCTATACGATCAAGCAAAAGAAACTCTGATGTCGCTTATGAACGTAAAAGAGGCGTTGAGACAAGCGCAAGATCCAAAGTCATTAACAGATGAGGCATTGCGAGGGATGCTGGCGGATGCCTATTTCGAGCGCGGGGAAACCTTGGCTCGTTTAAATTTAATTGACAAGGCCCGCGCGAGCTATCTTAAAGCTGAAAAATTTGGTCACCCTAAAGTCAAGCATAAAGAAGCTTTGCTCGTATCGAATCATAGCTCTCTCTCCAGTAGTGTAGGGCGTGGGCATTTTAAGTCGTTATCAATGACTTTCTCTGCGTCGTCTAATTTGAGCGCTCTCTCAGTTCACGCGAAGGCGTCTGACAACTCAGGAGCGGCGAATCTACCCTCCTTACAATTTTTTCCCAAAGATCCCCCTGCCTCGGTCGTGAAAGATCCTATTTCGGCAGTGGGTGAGCGCCTTCTTAGCACTCAGCACTTAGCCTATTGCCTCAACTCCTTACTACCGAATCCACAAGAAACTTCAGGCCCGAAGTTCTCAAAAGAAGCCGAGGAGCAAGCAGAGGAAAGGGAGCGTTTGTACAGACTTGCCGATGACACCATCGCCTCTTTTCTGGAAGACAAACTTAAAAGTGCATCGACTGTAGCCGAAATTGTAGCTTTAGCCCCGGTCCTGAAAGAAAATTCTTTTAGAAGATTGCTTGGTCATTTTATTGATGGGATCCGTAACGCGACTCTTTTAGAATTCAATTTATTAGATGGCTTACCCGAAATCATCCGCGGCGCAGCTCCTAACTATTTACGAGAAGACGATTTAGTCAAAATCTTAGATATTTTAAACCAACGCCTACAAGACACATTTAGGGACAGTACCGCTAACATCTATCACTTAACGTGCGCCGTATCGCGCGTGTTAGATGCGATGGCCGATAGCAAAATTGCAGGCTTAAATCGAGAAACGCTGCACGCGCCCTTATTAAATTATCTAAAAAGCCTGCAGGGCCACTCAAATCCGTATCTGGTGTATCAAGCGGCTTACGCGTGTGAAGCGCTAAAGCACGTTCCAGATGATGAAACACGTTGGCAGGGTGGCATGCGCCGGGCACAAGCCCTCATCAAAGGGGCGTCAGGCCTAATAAGTGCGGCGAAAGGTTTTGATTTGAATAAATTCTTAGATAGTTTTATGGATATTCAAGCTGGCTTTGAAGGTCTTGGCGGGCTATTTGAAACGGTTAGTGATGCTTATGACCAGGTTACGTCTTTAGTAGACAGTGGGCAATCCTTTGGCGACTGCCTTAAGGAGGCTTTGGATTTTAATCTAAAAGGTGCTTGGTATGAAGTACTCCGTGGCATAGATGAACTACTACAGCAGCAGTGTTTAACTGGCCTTGAGAAACTGGTGATGCGTCAAAAAGCCTTTTGCCGTCAGCATCAAGCTTTTCAATGGGGTTTAAGCGAACGCTTAGGTCAATTGGCGGCCAATCCGCATTTGGAAGATGAAATTCGTCAAGGTGCCTTACGTTTTTTGGGGGATCTTTATACGAACGATGCGCAATGGGGCCAGCAAGTCAACCTAAAGCAACGGATTATTCAAATCATTAAAGAGTTGGAGGGGACGGCTTCTCCATTAGCTGAGGCCGCGAAACAGCTTTTAGGCGAGCTATCGCAGGTAGGGGATGTTAAAAAGCAAGCTCTATTTCAAGCATGCCAAGAAAACCCAGCGAGTCCTTATCCTCTTTTTACGGAGCCCCCATTGCCTGCTTCACCCAGCCTGCTTGACCGAGCTCAGCATAAGCCTGAAGTTGAAGCGAGTTTACGCAAGTTGCAAAAAAGGCGAAACGCGGGCTGGCAAACGGATGAAGCATTGTATATCTCGCCTCGAGGCAAAAAAGATCTTCACGCGGCTGAAACCTTCAAATTAGAGCCGGCGGTGCGTACATTTCTGCAAAGTAAGCAACAAGTGTTATTACAGTTAGGGGATTCAGGTGCGGGTAAATCGACCTTTAACCGTGCTCTCGAAGCCCAATTATGGAAAGAATATAAAAAAGGGGCACGCATTCCTTTACTGATTACATTGCCCGATATCGATAACCCAGTGCATCAGCTGGTGGAACAACATTTGCGCAATGAATTGTTCAGTGAGCTGCAAATTCAAGAATTAAGAGCGAATCACTCATTTGTTTTTATTTTAGATGGCTATGATGAAAGCCAGCAAACCCAAAATCTATATCAGAGCAATCGCTTCAATCAGAAAGGGCAATGGCGAGGCAAGGTCATTATTGGCTGTCGTACCGAATATTTTGGAGTCGATGATCGAGGGCGCTTTGAGCCGGATGACCCAAAGCAGTTACAGGAAATTGTGATTGCCCCCTTTTCAAGCGAAGAGATTGATGCGTATTTAGCGGCCTATGTGAAAGTCAACCCGCTGGGTTGGTCAGTTGCACGTTATCAAGAGGCATTGCAAACAATTTCTAATTTAAAAGAATTAGTTCGTAATCCTTTTCTATTGCGGATAACACTAGAAGTGTTACCTAATTTAGTGAACCAAGGGCAAGTTTTGTCTACGAGGGGTTTAACGCGGACCGCCCTTTATGACCAGTTCGTTGAGCACTGGTTTGAGCGTGCGAAACAACGCTTTTTAACAGAAAAAACGCTAGGCAGTCATGAAAAGCAAGCCTTTGAAGAGTTGATTGATGAGGGTTTTACGCGAAATGGGATAGCGTTTGTCAAGGCACTAGCGATTCAACTCTATGAAAGACAAGGTGGTAGCCCAATCGTAAGATATGTGCGTTTTGAAGATAAAGGGACGTGGAAAGAGGAGTTTTTTGGTTCAGGAGCTGAACAGCGAGTATTGCGAGGGGCTTGGCCATTAAACCGTAATGGAGATCAATATCAATTTATCCATAAATCATTGCTGGAATATTTTGTGGCGCGCGCGGTGTTTGAACCAAAAAGTACCGTGGGCAATGTAGAGACCGGGGCGGCGCCGCAACAGACTTTGTCTCGCCGGGGCAGCGTGAATTCTATGCTAAGCGTTGATACCGAAATTGACGTGAGCGAAGCTGTAAGCGACATAACGCCTTTGTCCGACTCCTTGTTAGCGCGAAAGAATCTGGTCAAGGAACCCGCGATCCTACAGTTTTTAGCTGAACGCGCGCAGAAAGAACCCGCATTGCGAAAGCAACTGCATGCATTAATTGATCATTCAAAAATTGACTCAGATGCTTGGAAGAAAGCGATTGCTTTAAATCAAAAAATGGCGACCTTAGCGATCAAGAAAGCAGCAGCTAACGCGATTACGATTTTGGTCAAAGCGGGTGTACCGTTTACTAAGGCTGATTTAAAAGGGATCCAGGTACCCGGGGCGGATCTGAGTTTTGGAGTATTTGATTCAGCGCAGTTGCAAGGCGCGGATTTAAGAAAGGCCAATCTTCGCGCGATTTGGTTGCGCGCCGCGAATTTAAGCGGAGCACAGATGGCTGGCATACGGTTCGGAGAATTACCTTTTCTCCAAGAAGATAGCAGGGTAAATTCCTGTGCGTATTCGCCGGATGGTAAACGGTGTATCGTAGGTCTTAATAGCGGCAAGATCAACGTGTATTCGACTTCAGATTGGGAAAAAGTCTACACTTTAGAGGGACATGCTGAAATTGTTTCAGGCGTGGCGTATGCGCCAAGCGGCGAACAGATCGTCTCGGGGAGTTGGGACAAGACGGTGCGTCTATGGGATGCGCAAAGTGGCGCTCTCAAGCGTACCTTAGAAGGACATGCCGCTGCTGTTAGTAGTGTGGTGTATTCGCCAAGTGGTAGGCAGATTGCATCGGGTAGTGAGGACAAGACGGTGCGGCTGTGGGACACGCAAAGCGGCGCCCTGACGCACGTCTTAGAGGGACATACCGGCGGCGTTTTGAGTGTGGTGTATGCGCCAAGTGGCGCACAGATCGCTTCAGGCAGCCGAGACAAGACGGTGCGGCTGTGGGACGCGCAAAGCGGCATCCCTGGGAACATCTTGGAAGGACATACCGCCGTTGTTTTGCGCGTGGCGTATGCGCCAAACGGTGAGCAGATCGCATCGTGCAGCGATGACTTTACGGTGCGGCTGTGGGATGCCCAAAGTGGCGTCCATGGGCACACTTTAGAAGGACATTCGTCGTCTGTTTTGAGCGTAGTATATTCACCCAGCGGCAAGCAAATCGCCTCGAGCAGTTGGGACAAGACGGTACGGCTGTGGGATGCGCAAAGCGGAAGACTTCGGCGCGCCTTAGAGGGACATGCCGCCGCGGTGTGGAGCATAGCGTACTCGCCGAGCGGCGAACAGATCGTCTCGGGGGGGGAGGACAACGCAGTGCGGCTGTGGGACGCGCAAGGTCGAACTCCTAGGCACACTTTAGCAGGACATATCGCCGCTGTTTGGGGCGTGGCATATTCACCGAGCGGGTCGCAGCTCGCTTCGGCCAGTAGAGACAATACAGTGCAATTGTGGGACGCGCAAAGCGGCAACCATGGATATGTCTTAGAAGGACATACCGCTCCTGTTCTAAGCGTAGTGTATGCGCCAAGTGGTGAGCAACTCGCCTCTGGCAGTGATGACAGTACGGTGCGACTGTGGGACGCACAAAGCGGTGCCTATAGGCATGTCTTAAATGGGCATACATCCGCGGTTTTGAGCGTAACTTATTTATCAAGCGGCGAGCAGATCGCTTCGGGTAGCTGGGACCAGACGGTGCGGCTGTGGGACGCGCAGAGTGGAGTCCTTCTGCACACCTTAGAAGGACATACCGCCGCTGTTTGGAGCGTGGCGTACGCGCCGAACGGGGAGCAGCTTGCCTCAGGTAGTGAGGACCAGACGGTGCGGCTGTGGAATGTGCAAAGCGGCACGCCCGGGCGCACCTTAGAAGGACATGCCGCTGCTGTTTGGAGCGTGGCGTATTCGCCGAACGGCAAGCAGATCGCCTCGGGCAGTCTTGACACCACTGTACGGCTGTGGGACGCGCAAAGCGGCATGCCCGGACACACCTTAGAAGGACATGCCGAAGTGGTTTATAGCGTAATATATTCACCGAGCGGCGAGCAGATCGCCTCGGGGAGCTTAGACCATACAGTGCGTCTGTGGGAGGCGCAATCGGGGCAGTGTCAAATGATGATTCAAGATTGCGGGCCGGTCAAAAGTCTTGCCTGGAGAGAGGTTTCCGGCAGCCACTATGTTGGAGTGGGCAGTTTGGATAATTCTGTGCGGCAATGGGAGGTGACAAAAGTAGAGGAAGGGTATCAGCCGGTTTTCTGCTGGAGTTCAACGCATAGTTTTTTGACAGTCAAGGGGACACTCATCAAAGGGGTGCGTGGGCTGGACCGAACCAGCATGGAGTTGTTAAAGCAACGCGGCGCGGTAGTTGAGCATCTCTAAGCTTATTCGGGAAGCCGGGGTACTGGGTGCTCTAGACCCAGAGCAAGGTTGCGGATTGCTTTATGGTTTTGAGACATGAGCTAATTATTCGCAAGCTTCCGTAAACGCGTTTATGGGATTCATTAAGCGCCAGGCCGACGCACGTATCACGGATTTCACTAAGCTCCATCAATCAAGTAAAATGGTCGCTTTTATTCCTCTTCTCAGCACATCGAATGACAATTAAATCCGACCAATGGATTCGGCGCATGGCCGAAACGCATAAGATGATCGAGCCATTTTCAGCGCACCAGATTCGTACCGATGAACACGGCAAAAAAATTGTCAGTTATGGTACGTCAAGCTACGGCTACGATATTCGGTGTGCAGATGAATTTAAAATCTTCACGAATATCAACTCAACCATCGTCGATCCGAAAAATTTCGATGAGAAGTCGTTTGTTGATTTTAAGGGAGACGTGTGTATTATTCCGCCCAATTCGTTTGCGCTGGCGCGTACGGTTGAATATTTTCGGATTCCGCGCAGTGTGTTGACGGTTTGCTTAGGCAAATCGACCTATGCACGCTGTGGCATTATTGTTAATGTGACGCCGTTTGAGCCAGAATGGGAAGGTTACGTAACGCTGGAATTTTCTAATACGACACCGCTGCCCGCCAAGATTTATGCGAATGAAGGCGTGGCGCAGGTATTATTTTTTGAGAGCGACGAGGTATGTGAAGTCTCATATCGTGATCGTGACGGAAAATATCAAGGGCAAAGCGGCGTGACTTTGCCTAAAGCTTAATCGTTTAAGGTGCGGCTTGGGCCGCTGAAGTTTGCACCAAACGCTGTGTGCTGGCTATGCTGGGCAGATCTATCATGTATGCATGCCTTGACACTCTCTATCCTCGTCTTTGAGAAACCCCTTTAATGAAATTCCGTTTTCCCGTCGTTATTATCGATGAAGATTTTCGCTCCGAAAACATTTCGGGCTCTGGTATTCGTGCACTGGCTGAGGCGATTGAAGGCGAGGGTATGGAGGTGCTTGGCTTAACCAGTTATGGTGATCTGACATCCTTTGCGCAGCAGTCAAGCCGTGCCTCGTGTTTCATTCTTTCGATTGATGATGATGAAATCAGCGCCAGCGGCGTGGATGAAAATGGCGAGATTGTGCATGCCTTGATTGCCTTACGCGCGTTTATTGCCGAAGTGCGTCGACGTAATGCGGATTTGCCGATTTTTCTATATGGCGAGACGCGGACCTCACGACATATTCCAAACGATATATTGCGTGAGCTGCACGGTTTTATTCATATGTTTGAAGACACGCCGGAGTTTGTCGCGCGCCATATTGTGCGTGAGGCGAAAAGCTATCTTAATTCACTGGCGCCGCCGTTTTTTCGCGCCTTGACTCATTATGCGGCGGACAGTTCATATTCATGGCATTGCCCAGGACACTCAGGGGGTGTGGCCTTTTTAAAAAGCCCAATTGGTCAGATGTTCCATCAGTTTTTTGGTGAGAACATGTTGCGTGCTGATGTGTGCAATGCAGTCGATGAATTAGGCCAGCTACTCGATCATACGGGTCCAGTTGCTGCTTCAGAGCATAACGCAGCGCGCATTTTTAGTGCCGATCATGTGTTCTTTGTCACGAATGGCACTTCGACTTCTAATAAAATTGTCTGGCATGCAACCGTTGCGCCCAATGATATTGTTTTGGTGGACCGTAATTGCCATAAGTCGATTTTACACGCGATTACGATGACCGGAGCCATCCCCGTATTTTTGACGCCTACGCGAAATCACTACGGGATTATCGGACCCATTCCACGGGATGAATTTAAGCCAGAAAACATTCGTCGCAAAATTGAAGCCAACCCGTTTGCGCGTGAGGTGCTCAAGCAAAATCCTCTGGTGCGGCCACGGATCTTGACCATCACGCAAAGCACTTATGATGGGGTGGTGTACAACGTTGAAATGATTAAAGAGCTGTTGGGAGATCTGCTGGACACGTTGCATTTTGACGAAGCTTGGTTGCCACATGCAGAGTTTCACCCTTTTTATCGGGATATGCATGCCATCGGGGCAGGCCGCGCTCGCACCGGCGCACTAGTGTTTGCGACGCATTCAACGCATAAATTATTGGCCGGAATTTCGCAAGCATCGCAGATTGTCGTGCAAGATTCCGAGCATTGTTCTTTCGATCGACATCGTTTTAACGAAGCCTACCTGATGCACACTTCGACCAGCCCGCAATACGCCATCATTGCATCATGCGATGTGGCCGCCGCCATGATGGAGCCGCCTGGCGGCACGGCGCTGGTTGAGGAATCGATTGCTGAGGCGCTGGATTTTCGGCGTGCTATGCGCAAAGTGGGCGCTGATCATGAGGCGGATTGGTGGTTTGAGGTGTGGGGGCCAGACGCCTTAGCTGAAGAAGGAATTGGCGACCGTGAAGATTGGATGCTAGCGCCGCATGATCGCTGGCATGGCTTTGGCGAGCTTGCCGAAGGGTTTAATATGCTAGACCCGATCAAGGCGACAATTATCACGCCTGGGTTGAATGTAGATGGAGAGTTTGGCGCAAGCGGCATTCCCGCGGCGATCGTGACCCGTTATCTGGCCGAGCACGGCATTATTGTTGAAAAAACCGGGCTCTATTCTTTTTTCATCATGTTTACGATTGGCATTACCAAAGGCCGCTGGAATAGCATGGTGACCGAGCTCCAGCAATTTAAGGATGATTACGATAGTAATCAGCCCCTATGGCGTATCTTGCCGGAGTTTGTCGCGCAATATCCGGCGTATGAAAAAGTCGGCCTGCGTGATTTGTGCCAGCGGATTCACACGGTCTACAAGTCGAACGATGTGGCGCGCATGACCACCGAGATGTATCTATCCAATATGGAGCCGGCGATGAGGCCGGCGGATGCGTTTGCCAAATTGGCGCACCGCGAGATTGATCGGGTTCCGATTGATGAGCTGGAAGGCCGGGTCACGAGTGTATTATTAACGCCTTACCCGCCGGGCATTCCGCTACTCATCCCAGGCGAGCGTTTTAACCGCGCGATTGTCCGTTATTTACAATTTGCGCGTGAGTTTAATCAGCGTTTCCCAGGTTTTTATACGGATATTCATGGCCTGGTGACTGAGGTTGTGGATGGGCGCGCAGTTTATTTTGTCGATTGCGTGCGCAGCTCATAATGCGCTATCCGCTCGCTGTGCAGCGGATAGCGGGCGGGCTAGATTAAGTTGTATAGAGCGCCTTGCGCGCCACATTGAGCGCCTGTTGCACTTGTTCTGGCGCAGTACCGCCCGGATGTTGGCGGCTCGCTACTGAGCCTTCAAGCGTTAGGTAGCTAAATACGTCTGGCTCGATTAATGCGACATGGGCTGGCAAGATATTGCGTAATTCATCCAGCGTAAGATCGGTCAGGTTACAACTGCGCTCGACACAAATCCGTACAGTATGCGCAACGGCTTCATGCGCATCACGAAACGGCACGCCGCGCTTGACTAAATAATCGGCTAAATCGGTGGCAGTGGCATACCCTTGTAGCGCTGCTGCGCGCATGGCTTCTGGCTTGACTTGAATGCCGGCGACCATGTCTGCAAAGATGCGTAAGGTATCCACTAAAGTGTCAACGGTATCGAAAAGAGGTTCTTTGTCTTCTTGATTGTCTTTGTTATAGGCTAGAGGTTGCCCTTTGACGATGGTTAATAATGCAATCAAGTTGCCATTGACGCGGCCGGTCTTGCCGCGCACGAGCTCGGGAATATCGGGGTTTTTCTTTTGCGGCATGATGGAAGAGCCGGTACAAAAACGGTCCGGCAAATCAATAAAAGCCACGCGCGGGTTCATCCAAAATACCAGCTCTTCAGATAAACGCGAGAGATGCGTCATAATCAGAGAGGCCACTGACACGAACTCAATAATAAAATCTCGATCAGAGACGGCATCGAGAGAATTTGCGCACAATTGATTAAAGCCGAGTAATTCAGCAACCCGCTGTCGGTTAATCGGATAGCTGGTGCCGGCTAGAGCAGCCGAGCCTAAGGGCAGGGCGTTAACGCGTTTGCGGCAATCCAGTAAACGTTCGCTATCGCGCGTCAACATTTCAACATAAGCCAGTAAATGGTGGCCGAAAGTGACGGGCTGAGCCACTTGTAAATGGGTAAAGCCAGGCAAAATCGTAGCTACGTGCGGTTCGGCAAGCTCGATGAGAACCCGCCGCATTTCGATCAGCAATTTGTGGATTTGATCTATTTCAGCGCGTAGCCAGAGCCGCATATCGGTCGCAATTTGATCATTGCGCGAGCGGCCAGTATGCAAACGTTTGCCCGCATCGCCAATCAGTGTCGTAAGACGCGCTTCAATATTTAAGTGAACATCTTCTAAAGCAATTTGCCAGTTGAATTCACCGCGTTCTATTTCGCCGCGGATTTGCGTCATCCCGCGTTTGATGTCGTTAAAATCGTCCAGGCAAATGATTGCGCATTCCGCCAGCATGGTGGCATGCGCAAGCGAAGCTTCAATATCGACGAGGGCCAGCCTTTTATCAAAAAAAACGGATGCAGTATAGCGCTGGACAAGTTCGGGTAACGGTTCAGAAAAACGAGCCGACCACGCTTCGACTTTTTTATCAAGTTGAGAGGTCATTGAGATCGCAAATAGAGAGGGAGGGCTAGCTAGCCCAACAAACTTAAAAATTTGCTGAATTATAGCAAGAGCTTGGCTGAAAGAAACAAATAGGCCAGTTTGGGGCTCTCAGGGGGATGCGCGCGCCCTGTGGGTCAAACTGGCGCAATTTAACTTATAATTTAAATCTGTTAATTTATGGCAATTAAATTTCTTTGGAATTAATGTCTAAAACTACTAATCGATTTTTAAAAATTGGTCGGTCTATTATATTATTGACTCGCTTAGAAAAGGCAGAGACCATATAATAAAGGCGAGTTCATTGACGTTTGGCGTAAGAGACGCCATTTCAGCACACCATTCATTGGCAACTGAGTTCCTTGATTTTATCGTCAGAAAGTTGCGTGGCTTGTTTAATAAGGTCTGGCTTTATGTTACAGGCTAGCAGCTTTTTAGCAATTTCAAGCGCTGCTTCTTGCCGACCCTCTTCAATTAAATATTGTGCAGCAGACATAATATTCTCCCGATAATGTGGTGCGATGTTGATCATAGATTGGACAAATTGCTTGTCGATTCCTCGACCTTCTTTTGCTAGATAATATAGTATGCCATTTCTTTTTTCAACTGAGATAGGATAACGCTCAAAGAGCTCAAATATTTTAGGCGCAAGCTGTTTCAGGTCCCAACGATGGATGTACTTTTGCGCCAAACTCATCACTGCGCAACGCTTATGGGTTATCAACACCTCGTCGGGTATCGCTGATAAAGCAATCAATTGAATTGAGTTTGTTAACGCAAATATTTTTTGTGCTATTGATTTGTGTCTGAAGCATTCTAAAAGACAGAGTGGGCCTTTATATGGGCCTGTACCCCGATAAAAAATCAATGGCAACACCACCGGTAGTAATGCATGACCTTGATTAAGGTGTTGTTTCATAATGGCGCTTTGATAGCGCCATAGCTTAAAAGGCGTTAATTGACCCACTGTGCTTTCATGTTCTAACAGAATATAGGCTAGGCCTTGACCGTTGATCACTTGGATTGAATAGACAATATCGCTGTAATGTTGGCTTAAATTGTCTTCAACAAATGCGCCTGGAGCGAGAGATAGGGTGTTGAAATCAAATTCTTGTTGCAAAGAATTTGATAAATGGATTTGTAGAAATTCTCTAGCAAATTCTACATCCATCAAAAATAACTTGAATAAGGCATCATGCGGCATGGATAAAGCATTCATTGTGTTTATCGACGTATCGCGGCAAGAAGTTAAGAATGCTCAACATTCTGCCGCGATGCCTCAAGAATGAATACTAGCCTAAATGGCTAATTTTTCTGAGGATGCATGTTCCACATAATCGAAAAAATGAGCTATCGACGTCTACCACCACTGATAAAAATGATGCACCGGACCTGTGCCGCTTCCCACGGTTAGTTTTGCGCTATTTATCAATGCTTGGGTTAAATAAGCTTTGGCCTCGCTGAGGAGGGCGACCTAGGCAAAACCAGCGTGCAACTTTTGTGAAAGGGGAACGCGCCCGTGCTAACATTCATTTTTAACCTACCTGTGCTGCAATGCATTCTAAATCAACTTCATGCGACACCCCTAAAACTCTGGTGATTGCTTCACGGCAAAGTCGGCTGGCGTTATGGCAAGCTCAACATGTTAGCGATGCGTTGCAAAAATTATATCCAGAAGCGCAGATTGAAATTTTGGGCATGACAACCCGCGGGGATCAGATTCTTGATCGCACGCTCTCGAAAGTCGGCGGCAAGGGTCTATTTGTTAAAGAACTTGAATACGCATTGGCCGATGGCCGAGCGCATCTTGCGGTGCATTCGTTAAAGGATGTGCCAATGGCGTTGCCAGCGGGTTTTAAGCTGGCGGCTATTCTTGAGCGCGCGGATCCGCGCGATGCTTTCGTGTCTCCGTATTATGAATCGCTGGCGGCATTGCCAGCGGGTAGTGTAGTCGGGACTTCGAGTTTGCGGCGTGAGGCGATGGTGCGCGCGCGCTATCCACACCTTAAGGTGCAGCCCTTGCGCGGCAATTTGGATACGCGCCTGCAGAAACTAGACGCTGGTGAATATGCAGCGATTATTGTCGCTGCTGCGGGTTTAATCCGACTTGATTTGACTGAGCGCATACGCGCGGTACTGGAGCCGACTGAGAGTTTGCCAGCGGCTGGGCAGGGCGCGTTAGGGCTTGAAATTTGCGCTGATCAAGCGCAAGTTGAAGCCTGGCTTGCGCCACTGCACCATAGCCGCACAGCATTTGCTGTCGAGGCCGAACGAGCGGTGTCGGGTACGCTTGGCGGGAGTTGTGAGGTGCCCTTAGCGGCTTTTGCTCAATGGGATGGCGAGATCTTGTCTTTAGCAGCGCATCTCGCCATGCCGGACGGAAGCCAGAGAGTGTCTGCTCAAGGGCAGGCAAGCCCAGCTACAATGGCGCAGGCCAGCGCGCTTGGCCGCAGTGTCGCCGCTGAGCTAGTCAAGCAGGGCGCGCATGAAATTATGCAAGCACTCAGTTCACGTACCCCTGTTGAGGTATATGATGCGAATTGAGAGTTTGCGCGCGTGGACGTAGTAGAAGAGGTTAATTTTGCGTCCTGCACTGATCAATGGGTTTAGGCGATGACGCGAACTGCCGTGCTGACCCGCTCGCGCGGGCAATCTATTAGCTTGTTGCAGATTTTGACTACAGCAGGCATGGAAACTTTTGAGTTTCCTTTAATCGGGATCGCTGCAGCGCCTGACAATACACTGCTGATTCAAGCGTTTGCTGCGCTTAAGCGCTTTGCGCTGGTGATTTTTGTGTCGCCGGCGGCGATTGATTTCGCCTCTGCGCTGTGGCCTAGACCCTGGCCGGGGAGCGTGCCCATCGGCGTGGTTGGGCCAGGTAGTGTTCAGGCGCTTAAACAGCATGGTATTACGGCTCCGCTGCAATGTGTGATTACGCCAGGCAGTCAGGCTGCGGGCCAAGCAGCGCGGTATGATTCTGAAGCACTGGCCGCAGCTTTAGATCAAACGCTTGGGCTGGCTTCATTCAGTGGCCGAGCAGTGCTGATCGTGCGTGGCGACAGCGGCCGTGAATGGCTCGCGGAGACATTACGGGCGTATGGCGCTCAGGTTGAAATTGTGAGCGCATACCGTCGCGTGCTGCCAGCGCCTACGTCAACCCAATGGGCACGCGTGCGCGCTTTGCTGGCGGGAGGGTCCCATGCCTGGCTGTTAACCAGTTCGCAGGGGGTGCGCCACTTAGATCAGCTCGCTCAGACTCATTTGAGCGAAACAGAGCACAACGCACTGAAGCGTTCACCTATGGTTGCGCCACATGCTCGGATTGCTGAATTTGCTTACGCGGCAGGTTTTGTTACGATTACACAATGTCACGCGTGCGACACTTCCGTCGCGCGTGCTTTACTTTCTTCTACAGGTTAGCGCTCTAGGCGTATAAGCATGACTGATCATAAAAATGTAACGCAAGCAGCTTCATCGAAAGCTTCGACGGAACCCACCCGTGGCGCACAGCCATTCCTATCCGCATCTGCGGCGCCGCTGCTACGGCGCGCGCGTAGCGCGTTTTGGCTTTGGTTGATATGGTTATTGACAACAGCTGGCGGGCTGGCTGGCGGCTATTTATTGCATCAAAAATTTAAATCTGAAAATATGCAGCTCGTTGAGCGTCAACAGGCGAATGAGCGCGCACTCATTGAGGCTGGGTTAAAAAGTCAGCAAGCGCTTGATGCGCTTCGACAGCTGCAAATGCAGTTGGCGCAGTTAACCGGTAAATTGGATGAAACCCAAGCGCGGCAGCAAGCATTGGAGAGCCTTTCGCAGAAATTCACCCAAAGTCGAGATGATTGGATGTTAGTTGAGATTGAACAAACCTTAGTGCTAGCCA